>CAWDUQ010000001.1:0-1374601 GCA_963805495.1 uncultured Acidobacteriota bacterium
AAGTGTACTCGAAACCCCGAACGCCGGGTAACCCACCCGCAGGAACTTTTCCTCCGGTCGAATCGCGAAATGACGAAAACCCTTGGGACCCATCCTGTCCTCCGCGATTCTGTGCAGGCGCTCTATGGCGAATCGCCGGCGCGGTCTCCACGTCAGCCTCCGTACAGCACGAGCCCGAAGGTCCGGGTCAAAAACGCGGCCATCTGGCCGCGGTTGACGGTTCCGGTCGGGCAGTAGAGCGCGGGCGACACGGAGCAGCCGCCGGTGACGCCGCGCCCGGCGAGGTCGCCGACCCAGTCGGCGAACTGGCCGGGGCAGGGCACGTCCTCGAACTGCTGGCTGCACGCGGGCGGCGTGTACGCGGCGCCGTTGAGCGTCTTGAGAAGGAACACGGCCATCTGTTCACGCGTGACGGTGTCGCCCGGGCAGAAGAGGCTGTCGCTGCAGCCAGCCGTAATCCCGAGCGCCGCGAGCTCCTCGATCCACGGATCGAAAGGTGAGCCCGTGCAGGGAACGTCCGTGAAGACGGTGCCGGTGCAGGTCGGCGGGACGTGCGCGGCGCCGAATCTCGACTTGAGAAGAAAAACGGCCATCTGGGCGCGGCTGACCGGGTCACCGGGGCAATAGCCGCCGCCGAAGCAGCCGGCCGTGACGCCGTTGTGGAGAACTGTTTCGATGAATGTGTAGAACGGGTGGCTCGCCGGCGCATCGGAAAAGCTCTCGCCGACGTGAAGATTCCACGTCTTGGGAACGCCGATGCTGAGTGCTTCCTGCAGCCGCGTATCCCAGTGCTTGGCTGGACGGGCGGCCGGCCTGGACACACTGACGGCGTAGCAGTTGCCGGAGGAGCTGCAGTTCCTGCCCTCGCCGACCGGGATCGTGCCGTAGTCGGCCGTTGCGTCGTTGAGCGTGTACGTCGCGCCCGGCGGACCCGAAAACGACGACGCCGTGCCGGCCAGCGGGACGCCGTCCGAAGAGTCGTTGTTCCAGGCCGTGCCGACGACCACGCTCTCGCCCGGCTCGAGCACGCCGTTGCCCGTGGGAATCCACGCGCCCAGGGCTCGGACGCCGCTCCGGCGGCCCAGGGCGGTGTGGTAGATGCAGCACTTGGAGTACCGGTATCCGCCGGCGTCGGTCCATGCGACGACGAAGGAGCCATTGTCCGCCAGCGCGGGGTGAGGATTGAAACCCACGGAGAAGAAATCCGCCTCGTCGGGCGGATAGTCGGCAACCTCGAATTCCGCGCCCAGCGCCGCGCCGGTCGCGTCGAAGTAGCGGCCGAGGACGTCGTAGCCGGCGGCCACATCGGTGCCGTTCCAGACGACCAGAAAGTTGCCGGCCGAGTCCGACGCGACCTCCGGGTTCTCCGAGGTGGTCGCCGAGGTGCCGATGGGGAAGGCGGCTCCGAGCGGCGCTCCCGCCGCGTCGAAGCGCCGGCCGAGCGAAGCGGCGCCGTCCTTCCACACGGCGACGAAGTCACCGGCGGCGTTCATGGCGACGCCGGGGGCGCCGGGGCCGGGATAGGCCGGCGTGGCGGTGTCGAGCTGAATGTCGCCGGTCACCGGAGCCCCCGAAGGACCGAATCGCCGGGCGAAGACGCCCGTTCCCGAGGACCCATTGCCGCTCCAGGTCACCACAAAACCCACCGGCGACATGGCGACGCCGGATGCGGACTGGGTGCCCGACGTGAACAGGTTCACCGGAAACTCGTACCCGAGCGGATCGCCGTGACTGTCGAACGCGCGGGCGACCACGTCGGCGCCGGGGCTCGAAGTCCAGGCGGCAACGAAATTTCCGCTCGGGTCCGAGGCGACGTGCGGGGAGCTGACCTGGACCAGCGCCGAAGCCGTCACGATGAAGCTCTCTCCCAGCGGAGTCCAGCTCGCGTCGAAGCGGCGGCCCCGGATGATGTGCTCGCCATCCCGCCAGACGACGACGCTGCGTCCCGACGCATCCCGCGCGACGGACGACTCGGAGGTCGGCCCCAGCGGAAACTGACTGCCCGGCCAGCGGCTGAGCTGGCCGAAGAGGTCCCCTTCTCTCAGCCAGGTCACGACGAAGGTCGCGTCCGGGCTCATCGCCACGCCCTCCGCGTGGGCGGAGACCTCCGAAGATTCGCCGATCGGGAAGCTGGGCTGCATGACGGGGACCTGACCGAGGCCGGGTGATGCGAGAGCGGCGAGCGCGAGCGATGCGAGAACCAGCGCGCCTGCTCCGGGCACGTTCTTCATCTGTCGCTCCTGCCTTCCTTTGCGCTCGGTAGAGTCCGTGCCTTCGCCCCTGGCACTCCGTTCGCGGCGGCTTCCAGTTCAGACGTCGTCGTGACGACGATGCTCGTCAGCGGGTGGAGGGCATGCTCGGCGCTCAGCCTGTTGTCTGTGCCGAGCAGCAGGATCTCGCCCTGGCCGTCGTCGCTGCTGAAGAGCAATCGGGTACTGCCGTCCGCGCCGGCGGCGATCCGCCGCGGTGTGAATCCCGGCAGGTCGTAACGCTGCCCTGCCGTCAGACGCCCCGCCTCGTCGATCGTCGACACGGACGCGAGGCCGTCGGGGCTCGTCCGGAGCATCCGCGGATGGCCGTCCGCCCCTACGGCCACGTCCTGGGCGGACCAATCCAGGTAGGCGCCGTACTTGTACGACGACACCATCACGCCGTCGCGGTGGACCGAGAGAGCCGCTCGGCCGTCGGACGAGCGCCAGAGCGCCCACGTGTCGCCGCCGGGGCCGTCGGCGATCGCAACGGCCGACCAGCCCGGCGAGGGCCCGTACTCGCGGCCCGCAGTCGAGGCCCCTGAAGAGTCCACTCTCTCGATGGACATGCGCCCGCCGGTGCCCGTCCAGAGAACGTTCGTCTGCCCGTCCGCTCGCACCGAGACATCGCTCGTGATCCAGCCGGGGCGCTTTGCGAACACGGTCGCCGACGCCTGCCGAGGGCCCGACGATCTCGAGCGCGGCGCGGCCGTCGCCGCTCTGCCAGAGCACGTGCGCGCCATCGCCCGCGCCCTCCGCAATCGCGACCGCCGTCCAGGTCGCCGAGGCGTCCCCGGGCGCCGTGCTCGTCCATTGGCCCGATGCGTCCAGCGTGCCGACCGCGAGCCGGCCGCCGTCCCAGACGAGGACGCGGCTTTCGCCCGAAGTACCCGCGGCCACGTCCAGAGGTCCGCGCGCGATCTCCAGGTCGTAGACGCCGTTCTCGGTCCCCGCGTGGAGACGCCGACCGTCGTCGGCAACCGCCAGAGACATGATCGGCATGCCGGCCAGCTGCTGACTGAACGCAGTCCAGCTCCGGCCGCCGTCGCGGCTCCGGTAGACGCCGGCGTCCGTCCCCGCGTAGAGAGTTCCCGAGACGCGCGGATCGACGGCGAGCCCGCGAATGGTGGCGTCGCCCGGCAGCCCCTCCCCGGCCGACGTCCAGGTCTCCCCGCCGTCCTCCGAGCGCAGAACGTTCGTGGGCGTCGTGGAGGCGCTGTACGTGTAGGGTCCGACGCCAACGTAGACCGTCGAGTCCGCGACCGAGTCGAGGGCAACCGCCGTCGCGCTTTCGAGTGGTTTCGGGGCCGTGTCGCGCCAGTGGACGCCGCCATCGGTCGTCTTGACCAGAGAGCCCGGCGTGAATCCGCCGTAGTCGAAGCCCTCCGCCCCGGCGGCAAAGGCGACCGTCGGCTGGCGCGGATCGATCACGAGGCTGGCGATCACGCCCGAGTACTCGCCGAAAGACCAGGTGGCGCCGCCGTCCGTGCTCTTGAAGATCGCGTTCAACCCGCCGGCAAATAGAACGGACGCATCGCTCGGGCTGCCAGCGAGGGAGTTGACGGAACGCCCCAAATACCGCGCGGACCACGTCTCTCCGGTATCGGTGCTCTTGAAGATGCTGTAGCCGGCGGCCACGTAGATCGTCGCTGGCGACGCCGGGTGGAGGAGCACGGCCTGGATTGTTTCGGACAGATCGAGCGACCGAATGCGGTTCCAGGTGCGGCCGCCGTCGGTGCTGCGCTCGAGCACGGGTCCGAATGCCCCGTACACGACGTAAGGGTTTCCGGGATCCGCGGCCACGAGCGCGGGGGCGCCCTCCGCTGCGCCGCTCGGGTGGCCGCCGGTCCAGCTGTTCGCGCCGGCTCCCAGAACCGCGGGGGCCGCCAACAGGACACCGAGCATCGCGAAGTGACGAAGAGTCGTTCGAGCCATGTTGCCTCCAGCTGGCCGATTGCCAATGGCGGAATGCGGCAAGCTCATCGCTGCCCCGTGAAGAACTCAGCCGGCGGGATCGGGTCGAAGCCGTCGTTGGTCCGGACGAAGGCCTTCTCATTTCCGACGATCTCGAGCGTGTTTCCGGCGCCGAGATCGGCCGCCGTCGGAGTCATGCTGTCGGCGTACTGGTTGGCCGTGGGCCCGCTGCCGCTGCCCTGCCTCAGGAGCACCCGCAGAGCGTTGTCGTCTCCGGGCGAAACGCCGGCGACCGTCGACTGGGCGCCCATCAGCAGCAGGTCCGCCGCGAGAGGCCCCGCCGCGGTCTGCATGCGGGTGCCATGGAGATTCATGTCGACGCCGTTCGAGGAGCTCGGCCCGGCCGCCCCGACCGACCGCAGTCCCCCGACCGCGAAGATGCCGTGGGTAAATCCGACGATGTCATCGTCGTTGGAGTGAATCTGAAGGGAGTTGAAGGTCGATGCCGCCGACGCCAGACCGGGGATCGGCGCCGTCGACCCGCCGATCAGGCTCCAACCGTTCAGCGTCGGAACGACGCTGTCGGATCGATAGAGGTTCCGGCCAGACTGGATGTCCACGCTGGAACCCGTCACGGCATCCGGCCGGCTGACGCCGCCGCTCGCATTCAGGCCGCCGCCGATGACGCTGCGCTGGAGGACGAGCCGGATCTCGGCGTGGGAGGCGAAGTTGATCGCGAAGATGCCGTACCCGGCGCCCGGCGAGCGGATGATCGAGCGCGCCATCCGCACCCACACGACCGCGCCGTCATGGGGCGGCGGATCGGCGGCCAGGTTCGGGTTGCGGGTGATGGCTACCAGCGCCCGGCCGGTGGGCCCCTGCGGCAGGATGCCCGACGGATTCGGGTTGATGATTTCGCACTCGACGACCTCCGCGGAGACGAAGTCGCCGGGGGCTCTCGACGACACGACGACCGGGTTCCCCGTGGCCCGGCCCGCGACGTCTTCGATCACGAGGTCTTTCAGAGTGGCCCCGTCCCCGAGCGTCAGGATGTCGCCGGCGAGCGCCAGCGTGCTCCGAAGGACCGTTCGACCGGCTGCCGCGAAGCCCATGGGCAGCCCCGAACCGTCGAAGCCCATTTCACCCTCGCCGACGAGGGTGGCTCCATCCGGAAGGGTGAGCGCCTGGCCGAGGTCGTACTCTCCGGCGCGAACGAGAATCCGGGCCCCGGCGTTGGCGGGCGTGAGCGCCGCCTCCAGCTCCGCCGTCGTCGTGACGACGATCGGCTGAGCCCACAGGGGGGCCGCCGCCGCAACCACTATCGTCAGCGCGAGCAGCGCGTTCAGGAGTCTCCGGTTCGTCGTGGTGGTCATGGGATTTCCCTCCGAAGCGAACCTACGGCTTCGCCGCGGGCCGAGTCGTTGGGAGAACCCTTGAAAAAAGCTGGCTTTGCGCTGGTTGCGCGATAATCCAGCTCTCGTTTCCTGGGGGTGCCGGTGCGGATCCGTTTCGGTGAGTGCGTGCTCGACTCGGAGACGCGGCAGTTGAGCGTCCGCGGCGAGACGGTGCACGTGCAGCCCAAGGCGTTCCAGTTCCTCGAGCTCCTCCTCGAGAACCGCCCGAGGGCCGTATCGAAGATGCAGATCCACGAGAGGCTCTGGCCCGGGGTCTTCGTTTCGGACGGCACGCTGACGAGCCTCCTCGTCGAGGTGCGCGACGTGATCGGCGACGACGCGCGCCGCCCCCTCTACGTGCGAACGGTCCACCGATTCGGCTATGCGTTCTGCGGGAACGCCGAGGAAGTGCGCGAGGCGGCTGCTTCGGGCGCGGCCCGAAGGACGTCCTGCTGGATCCTGCGCGACGGCAAGCGCACGGCCCTGGAGCCGGGCGAAACCGTCATCGGAAGGGACCCGGGCGCGGGCCTCTTCATCGACGACGCGAGCGTCTCCCGCCGCCACGCGCGGATCGTCGTGACGGAGGAGGGCGCCACGCTCGAGGACCTCGGCAGCAAGAACGGCACACGGCTCGGGGACCGGAAAGTCGAGGCGCCCGTGCCATTGGACGACGGCGCCCGGCTCCGCGTCGGCACCGTCGCGCTGACGTTCCGCATGTTCGCGCTGCCCTACTCGACCCAGACGGCCGTTGATCCGTAAGGCGCGCTAGATGTGAATTCTCAAGACGTTGTTCACTTTGCCGGCGCTTGCTTCGTGAAGCGACCCTGTAAACCGCCGCGCCCCGGCACGTAGGGGCGCCCCTTGCGGGCGCCCCCTCCTGTGCCCATTGAGAGGCGGCACGCGAATCGTCAGCGTGTCAGCGGGCGGCCACAAGGGCCGCCCCTACGGCCCGGGCTGACGTCGCCGAATTGCGCGAACAACCTGTTGAGAAACGACAGCTAGACCCGGGCATTTGCGCAGGAAAACGGGTGCGGTCACGCCCGTTCGGGGAGCGAGGATCCTGGCTTCGACGCGCGGAGGATGCGGTCGCAACGGCCTGTTCCGAGCTTGACAGCCCTCCCCGGCTGGCCGGATGATTTGTGAAAATGCATTGCACGGGTCGGAGCCTGTCGAGCGTTCTGCGGGCGGCGCGGAAGCGTCGCTGTCTATGCCGAGCAGGCAGAACGTGAGGGCGCGTCGCCGTGGCGGTGTCCCGCGAGGGCTCGTTGGGTTCCTGAGCCTCGCGGCACTCTTCGTCGCCGCGAGGCCCGCCTCCGGCCAGGGCTGACAGCCGATCCGATTCACGGCGCCCAGTCTGGGTGTGCAGAACGAACCCTTTCTCCCCGCCAATCAATGGCAGGCCCAGGTTTCGTATCAATACGCCGACGCAAACGATTTCTACGTGGGAGATCAGCGCGACGATTCGGCCGCCTTCCTCGGTGTTCCGCCGCACCGCACCGTGAACCTCATCAACCTCGACGTCCTCTACGGGTTGAGCAACCGGTTGAGCGTCGACTTGACGGTGCCGTTTTCCGTGGGCTCGGCCGTCGTCATGATGGAGAGTCCGAACGGGCCGAGGCTCGGCCATTTCGCGGCCTCCGGCCTCGGAGACGTGTCGCTTCAGGCCGAGTACTGGCTGTCGAATCCCGCCATACCATCCCGTGTCACGGGATCCGTAGGCCTGGGAGTCAAGGCGCCGACCGGGGCCGACGACGTGCAACGGACGTTGAGCACGGAGGACGGCGACATCGTAGGGCCGATCGATGAGTCCGCCCAACTGGGCACCGGGGGCTGGGACATCCTTCTGCGCGCCCAGGGCACGGCGCATATCGACGGCCCGTTCTTCGCCTATGCGTCCGGCTACTACGGAATGAGCCTCAACGAGCACACCGACGTTCTGAATTTCGGAGCCCTCCGTGGGGTCCCCGACACCTATTCGGGGCGCCTCGGCGGCGCCTACCTCCTTCGGGCTCTCGAGGGTGTGGTCGTCAGCCTGGGCGGCCGCATCAACGGAGTGACCGTCACGGACCTCGTCGGCGGGGGCGACCTCTACTGGCGCCGCCCCGGCTACGTGATCTACGTGGAGCCGGGTCTGACCTGGACCCTCGGGCGGAACACGGCCTCCCTGAGCGTTCCGGTCAGGGCTTACGCGAACAAGCAGGACAGCCTGCTCGATCAATCCCTGGACAGGCACATCGGCGGGTCGTTCGCGTCCTACCTGCTCCTCGCGAGCTTCGCCCGCCGGTTCTAGCGTCCCGACCGGGTTCTCACGCCGCTCTCGAGAGTTAGGACGACCGTTCCCTACGGAGCCCCTGCCCAGCGCACGATCGTTCCCCGCGGTCCGACCGCCCAACCCGCTCCGCCGGCACCGAACGCCACCGCGTTGAAGGGCTGCTTGTCGAGCACGTTCCACGTCTTGCCCGCGTCGCGGCTCTCGGCCGTACCGGCGAGACCGACGGCCACGAGGCGTTCGCCCGGGCCCGGAAGGACCGCGACCGCGGAGAAGAAGCCGGTCTTCGAGAGCGGCGCGGGCGTCCAGGTCGCGCCGCCGTCCTCGGTGCGCGCGCCGTTCAAGCCCTCGAACGCCGGCTGCTTGTAGTCGCCGCCGGTCACCACACCGCGCTTCCCGTCGACAAACGCCACCGAGAAGAGCCCGGACGACGCGTTGGTGGCGGAAACGGGCGATTCCGCGACGGTCCAGGTCCGGCCGCGGTCGGCCGTGTGAAACACCCGCGAGACCTTCGCGCCGCCGGTCACGAACCAGGCGTCGCGTCCGCCCTTCAACGCGAAGAGGCAGGTGCCGCTGGCGGCGAAGGCGCCTTCGCCCTCGAGGGCCGGCGGCATGACCTCGTTCTTCACCTCGTACCAGGTGAGGCCGCCGTCGCTCGTCGAGCGGACACGGAACTTTCCGCCGACGGGATCTCCCACGACGAGCCCGTTCTTCGCGTCCCAGAAGGCGATGGCGTCGTAGAACCCTTCCTTCTCCGGATTCGTGTGGAAGAGCCCCCACGTCGCTCCGCCGTCGGTCGAGCGGTAGATGCGGGACGCCGGGCCCGGGCCCGCGGCCATGAGGACGAGGACGTCGTCCGAGAGCGCTTCGAGGTCGCGAAAGTCGAGGGTCTCGGCGCCCCGGATGGCGATCTTTCCCCACCGCTTGCCGTCCGTCGTCCGAAGCACGGTGCCGCCCGCGCCGCCCGCCCACGCGTGTTTCGAGTCGCGAACCGCGAGGCCCCGGAGCTCCGCGTCCGATCCACTCGTCTGAGGAGTCCAGACGGCGACGGCACCCGCGAGGAGCGCCCCGCCGAGCATCGCCCCCTTCGTCACTTCCCCCAAAGCATCTTGAGGGACACGACCAGCAGAAACGCGCCGAACATGCGCCGCAGGACCAGGTCGGACACGGGCTCGACGAGCTTGGCTCCCACGAAGGCGCCGATGACCAGGCCCGCCGCGATCAGCGCCGAGTACTTCAGGTTGAGCTGCCCGTTCTTCCAGTACACCCAGGCCGACAGCGCGCCCACGGGAAGCAGCAGCGCGCCGAGCGAGGTGCCGACCGCATCGTGCTGCTTCATCCCGTAGATCACGGCGAGCGCCGGCACGATGATGAGCCCGCCGCCGATGCCGAACATGCCGGCGAAAACGCCCGCGAGGAGGCCGATCAGGACGATCCCGAAAGTCTGCACGGGCGCCTCCTACGAGGTCTGCGCGGGATAGGCGAGCCCGGTCTCGTGCGCCTCGGTGCCGTCGCGGATCTCGAGCGCGAAGTCGGGGGCGTTCGTCGTGATCGAGGCCACGCCCGCTGCGAGCATTTGCCGGATCTCGTCGGGTTCGTCGACGGTCCAGGGATGCACCGAGAGATACGCCGCCGCGGCCGCGGCGAGGAGCGCCGGGGTCACGAGGTCCTTGCGCGGGGCGATCGCGTCGACCGGGGGAAAGAGCGGCGCGGGCTGCCCCGCCGCGGGAAGCGCGACGGCGTGGTCGAAGATGTAGCTCGTGGCGATCTCGGGGAAGGCTTCGTGCATGCGCTTGACGAATTCCGCGTCGAAGGAGCCCACGAGGCAGCGCGAGGTGAGGCCGAAGACCGATGCGAGCTTCGCCACGCGGCGGGCCATCGTGCCCATGGCTCCCGCCGGCATCCCGAGCGAGCTCTTGACCTCGACGATGTAGCGAAGGGCCGTTCCGTAGCGGTGAAAGACCTGCTCGAGCCGGGGAATGCGGTACTCGCCGAGCTCGGACGGGATGACGAGCTTTTCGAGCTCCCGGGCGGTGAACGTCCGGACCGGCAGCCGCTGGGTCCCGAGGACGACGTCCTCGTCGTGGAACACGACGGCCTCGCCGTCGCGCGTCAGCCGCACGTCGAGCTCGATCGCGTCGGCGCCCAGGCTCTCCGCGAAGTCGAAGCTCGCGATCGTGTTCTCGC
Organism: uncultured Acidobacteriota bacterium; assembly: GCA_963805495.1. Taxonomy (GTDB): domain Bacteria; phylum Acidobacteriota; class Thermoanaerobaculia; order UBA5066; family Gp7-AA6; genus DAHUXD01. The sequence goes on from CAWDUQ010000001.1 coordinate 10,014, forward strand.
GGGCCCGCCGCGGCGCGCCGCGGTGACCGACGATCCAGGTCGGGTGGGGGCTCTTCCAGTCGCTCATCGCGCCGGCATTATGCGCGAACCGGTGAGGCAACGTCGACACGCCCGCATCAGGCCCCGGCGGCCGCGATCTCGACGAGGATGGCGTCGAGAGCGGCATCGGGGTCAGGAGCGGCGGTCACCGGCCGGCCGATCACGAGGAGATCCGCCCCGGCCGCGATCGCCGAGGCCGGCGTCGCGACGCGCTTCTGGTCTCCGGCGTCCGCCCCGGCGGGGCGGATCCCGGGAACCACGGTTAAAAAGCCCGGGCCGCATGCCGCGCGGATGCCCGCGACATCGTTCGCCGAGCAGACGACGCCGTCGAGGCCGCAGTCCTTCGCCAGGATCGCAAGCCGCCGCGCGATGCCTTCGGGGTGCCCCGCCATGGGAAGGTCGGCGAGTGCCCGGACGTCGATCGACGTGAGGAGCGTGACGCCGATGAGCTTCTCGATGCCGGCCCGCCGGGCGGCCTCGCGCGCCGCCTCGAGCATCGCCCGCCCGCCCGAGCAGTGAACGTTGACCATTGCGGCGCGCGACCGGCCGGCCGACGTCACGGCGCCGGCGACCGTCGCGGGAATGTCGTGGAACTTGAGGTCGAGGAAAACCTTCGCGCCCGACACGGCCGCCGCCTCTTCGACGAGCGACGGGCCCTCCGCCACGAAGGCCTCCAGGCCCACCTTCAGCCACCCGGCCCGTCCGCCGAAGCGCTTCGCCGCGGCGAGCACCTCGGCGCGCGTCGGGAAGTCGAGCGCGATGCAGACGCGCCCGGAGGCCGTCATCCCTCGGCCCCCGCCTCTCCCCCGACTTTCGCGGCCACCCGGTGAGCGCGGCCGACGAGCTGCGACACGGTCGTCTTCCTGCGTTCGCAATACGCGGCGAGCTCGTCGACCAGGCGCCCCGAGACGCCGGGGTCCTTGAAGTTGGCGGTGCCGACCTGAACGGCCGTCGCGCCGGCGGCCAGGAACTCGAGAACGTCCGACAGGTCCGCGATCCCGCCGATTCCCATGATCGGCACGTCGGGCAGGGCCTTGTGCACCTGGTAGACCATGCGGACCGCGAGCGGCCGGATTGCGGGGCCGGAGAGGCCGCCGGTCCCGAACGACGTCCGCGGTTTCGCCGTCTCGGGGTCGATGACCATGCCGACGAAGGTGTTCACGAGCGACAGGATGTCGGCGCCTCCCTCGTGCGCCGCCCGCGCGGACTCGACGAGATCGGGAGCGTTCGGCGAGAGCTTCACGACGAGCGGGCGTTTCGTCGAGGCGCGGACCTTCGCCACGAGCGAGCGGGTCAGCTCCGGCGAGTTGCCGAAGAGCATCCCGCCCTTCTGCACGTTGGGGCACGAGATGTTGAGCTCCACGGCCGCGATCCCCTCGGCGCCCTCGAGGGCGCGCACGACGGTGACGTAGTCCTCTTCGAGGTCGCCCCAGACGTTCGCGATCACGGTCGCGCCGAGCTCCCGCAGCCTCGGCAGCTTCTCGCCGAGAAACGCCTCGACGCCCACGTTCTGGAGGCCGATCGCGTTCAACATCCCCCCCGGCGTCTCGCAGATCCTGGGCGGGGCGTTGCCGGCGTGCGGTTTCAGGGACAGCCCCTTGGTGCAGAGACCTCCGATCTTCGCGAGGTCCACGAAGTCGGCGAAGTCGAGTCCGTAGCCGAAGGTGCCCGACGCGGTCGTGATCGGGTTCGCGAGCGTCAGCGGGCCGAGCCGGACGGCGAGGGGCGAGGTCATGAAGCCCCGCAACGGACGCCTGGGTCCGGGGTCAATTCCACTTGATCTTCTCCGGCGACAGGATCGGCCCCTCGCTGCACGAAACGATGAACGGCTTTTCGGTCCCGGGAATCACGCACCCCAGGCAGGCGCCGAAGCCGCAGCCCATCTCGGCCTCGGTCGAGAACTCCGCGGGAAGTCCGGCCTTCGCGACGACCTTCGCGAGGGCAGCGAACATCGCCATGGGACCGCACGCATACACCCGCGCGTAGGTCGCCCCGGCGTCGAGCCTCCGCGCGAGCGCCTCGGTGACGAAGCCCTTCTCGCCGAGCGAGCCGTCGTCGGACGCGAGCACCGTCTGGCCGCGCACCAGCCCTTCGAACCGCGAGCGGATCGACAGCTCCCGCTCGTTCCGGCCCCCGAGGTAGAGATCGGCCGGGACCCCCGCCGTCCGCAGGACCTTCAGGAGCAGCGGAAAAGGCGCCGCGCCGATGCCGCCGGCGACGATGGCGACCCGGGAGCCGCGCGGAAGGTCCGACAGGCCGAAGGCGTTGCCGAGCGGGCCGAGGAGGCGCACGGGCGAGCCTTCGACCAGCTCCTCGAGAGCCGCCGTGCCCGCGCCGATCGTCTTGATCAGGAGCTCCACCGTTCCTGGCAGCGCCTCCGCGTCGGCGACCGAATACGCCCGGCGCAGGTAGGGCCGCAGCCGGTCGGGGACCTCGAGCATGACGAATTGTCCGGGAGAGATGGCGCCGGCGAGCGGGGGGCAGCGGAAGGTCACGGAAAAGAGGCCGGGCGAGAAAACGTGGCGCCGGAGGAGCGTCGCTCGGTGGTCAACTTTCACCGAGGCGCGATTCTATCCGTAGTGGAGGATCAGACCTCGATATCGCCTCTCAATTCGGTCTCCGTCGGCTCGCGCAGGGCCTTCTCGTGGCACTTCTCGCACAGAAGCCGGCCCTGCACCTCGCCGCCCGGCCGCGCGTAGCTTCCGCAGCCGTGGCACCGGCGAAGCGCCCGGTGGTGGGCGTTCAAATCGAGCACCGCTTCCTGGCGTCTGATCATTTCCGTCCTTTCGACTTCGATACACCAATCGATAGAGCACGACCCGTACCCGATCCGCAAACACTCACCACAAGCGACTTAGCGGCACGCGCCGCCCGGAAAGTGTCGCCTTCTCAGGCGACCGAGTCCTCCACCGAGGTCAGATGTCTAGTACGTCGCGACCTTGTCGAGGGCCTTCCGCACGTTCGACGCCTGCGGAAGGATGAAGTCCTCGACCCGGGGCTGGTAGGCAACGAACGTGTCGATCGAAGCCACCCGCTCGACCGGCGCATCGAGATACGAAAAAAGCTCGGAAGAGATTCTGGCGGCGATCTCGGCGCCGTAGCCCCAGGAGATCGGGTCCTCGTAGACCACGATCGCGCGGGACGTCTTCTTCACCGATGTGACGATCGACTCCCAATCATAAGGCGAAAGGGTCCGCAGGTCGAGGATCTCGACGGACTTGCCCGTCTCCTCCGCGAACGCCCTGGCCGCCTGCCAGGAGCGATAAACCGTCGCGCCGTAGGTCACGATCGTGACGTCGGCGCCCTCCTGGACGACCGACGCCTTGCCGAACGGGATCATGAAGTCCGGGCCGGGGTACACGCCCTTGTTGTGCGTCTGCCGGTAAAGGTGCTTGTGCTCCATGAAGATGACGGGGTCGTCGCAGCGAATGGCCGTGCGCAGCAGCCCGTTGGCGTCGAGCGCGTTGGACGGCATGACGACCCGCAGGCCCGGGTTGTGCGTCACGAGCACCGCTCCCGACTGCGAGTGGTAGACGGCGCCGCCGCCGATGTATCCGCCCGCGGCCACGCGCACGACGACCGGGCACGAGAAAGCGTTGCCCGAGCGCCACCGCATGTTCGAGAGCTCGTTGCGGATCTGCATGTAGGCCGGCCAGATGTAGTCGAAGAACTGGACCTCGACGACGGGCTTCAACCCGCGCACGGCCATTCCGATCGCGCGGCCAACGATGTTGGCCTCGGCGAGCGGGGAGTTGAAGACGCGATCCGAACCGTAGAGCCGCTGGAGGCCGGCGGTCACCTTGAAGACGCCGCCCTTGCCCTTGCACTCATCGAGAACGGCGTCGCGCGACGCGTCGGCGACGTCCTCGCCGAAGACGACCATGCGCGGGTTCGCCTTCATCTCGTCCTTGAGACACGCGTTGATGAGGTCGACCATCGTCGTCGGCTGCGCGCCCTCGCCATGGACCGGCGGCGACGAGAACGCCGGGCCCGTCGGGTCCACGTCCGGCGAGTAAACGAACTCGTAGGCGGACTCGGGCTCCGGGATCGGGGCCGCGACGGCGCGGTCGGCGGCTTCGTTGAGCTCGGCGTCGACCTCGGCGTGGAGCCGCTCGAGCTCGGCCTGGTCGAGCAGGCTTTCCGCGAGGAGGAACTTCGAGAGGCGGGAGACCGGATCGCGCCCGACTTCCTGTTCGCGCTCGGCCTTCGGCCGGTAGTTGGCTTCGTCGTCCGAGAGCGAATGGCTGTAGGGCCGGATCACGTGGGCGTGCACGAAGGCCGGGCCCATGCGCTTGCGGCAGTACTCCGCCGCGTGGCGCATCGCGTCGTAGGACTCGAGGAAGTCGGTGCCGTCGATCTCCGTCACGAAGAGGTTGGGGAAGCTCCGGACGAGCCGCGAGATCGACCCGCCGGGCGTGTTGACCTCGACCGGCACCGAGATGGCGTACCCGTTGTCCTCGATGACGAACACCACCGGCAGCTTCAGATTGCTCGCCGAGGAGAGGGCCTCCCAGAACTCCCCTTCGGAAGTCTGCCCTTCACCCCCCGAGACGTAAACGACCTCATCCCTCTGAAAAGAGGAGGCCCCCTCCCCTGCGAGCGCTGGAATCCGGCTCATGCGCCAGCCGGCCTCGGCCGCGCCGACGGCGTGCAGGAACTGCGTCCCCGTGCACGACGACTTGGAGATGATGTTCAGTCGCTTGGATCCCCAGTGGGCCGGCATCTGGCGTCCGGCGGAGGCCGGATCGTCCTTCGCGCCGACGGATTGGAGGAACATCTCGTAGGGGGTGACGCCGAGCTGGAGGATGAGCGCCCGATCCCGGTAGTAGCAGTCGAACCAGTCGTACCCGGGCTTCAGGACCATCCCGGCCGCGGTGCCGATCGCCTCGTGGCCGGCGCTGTTGATCTGGAAGTAAATCTTGTTCTGGCGCTTGAGCTGGATCTCTTTGTCGTCGAAACGGCGGGAAAGATAGATGTTGCGGTAGGCGGCGATCAGCGCCTGCGGGTCGAGGCCGCGGTATCTCTCGGTTCGGACCTCGGTCGCCATTTCGCCTCCGGCGGCGAATATACCAAAGGGGTTGCGGCGCGCCGCGTGGCGGAAGGCACGCGGCCGGGAGCTAGAACAGCTTGACGAAGCCCCAGAGCTCGAGGGCCGCCAGGCCCAGCGTCACGACCAGGAAGAGGACGGCTTTGACGTCCAGTCTCGGGTCCGACTGCAGTCTCTCGGAGCTCACGGGGTTCCGGGTTGCAGAACTTGTGCCACCGAAGAGAGTTACGAGTGGACGGGTCAAAACGTTTACCCCGAGCCCTTGTTATGCTCCGCCTCCCATGAGCTCGGTGCCTGGAGTGCCCTCCTATCCGGGGTTTCCGCCGCGGCCTGCGGCGCCGGACCTCTCGACGATCGATCCGCACCTCGACCTCGAGGCCGAGATCCGGAACCTCAAGCGACAAAAAAACGCAGTGCTGCTGGCCCATTACTACCAGGAAGAGGCCATCCAGGACCTGGCCGACTTCGTCGGCGACTCGCTCGACCTCTCCCGCCGCGCCCAGCAGACCGAGGCGAAGATCATCGCCTTCGCCGGCGTGCGCTTCATGGCGGAGACGGCCAAGATCCTGAATCCCACCCGCAAGGTCGTCCTTCCGGACTACGAGGCCGGCTGCTCCCTCGAGGACTCCTGCCCGCCGGAGGCCTTTCGGAAATGGCGCGCGGACCACCCGGGCGCCGTCTCGCTGACGTACATCAACTGCTCGGCGGCCGTGAAGGCGCTGTCGGACATCATCGTGACGTCCTCGAACGCCGAGAAAATCGTCCGGTCGATACCGGCGGACCAGGAGATCCTGTTTGCGCCGGACCGGCACCTCGGGGCGTTCCTCGCCAGGACGCTCGACCGGCCGATGACCCTCTGGCCGGGCACCTGCATCGTGCACGAGCAGTTCTCGGAGCGCGAGATCCTGAAGCTCAAGGCGAAGATTCCCGACGCGAAGCTCGCCGCGCATCCCGAATGCCCGGAGGCGATTCTCAAGTACGCCGACCACGTCGGCTCGACACGCTCGATCCTCAATTACGTGACGACGGCGCCCTTCCGGACGTTCCTGATCGCGACCGAGGAAGGGATCATCCACCAGATGAAAAAGCTCGCGCCCGAGCGCGAGTACATCCCGGTGCCGCCCGACAACGGCTGCCGCTGCAACGAGTGCCCGTTCATGAAGCTCAATACGCTCGAGAAGCTCTACCTTTGCCTGCGGGACGAGCGGCCAGAGATCGTCCTGCCCGAAGAGCTGCGGAAGGCCGCGGAAAAGCCTCTCCTGCGAATGCTCGAGCTGTCGTAGAGCACCGCGGCGCCGCAAAGATCGGGGCGAGGAGAGACTGCGGGGGCCCTGGTGTGTAGGGGCGCCCCTTGCGGGCGCCCTCTCCGAAGCGAATCGAGACGCGGCACGCAGCTCGACGCGCATCCGCGGGCGGGGACGAGCCCCGCCCCTACGACCCGGGGAAGGGCTCGTCCCCAACTCCGATATCCTCCGCGGCCATGGAGCCTCTGTCCGCCGAGGCGCTCGACGACTGTCTGCGGCGGTTTCTTTCCGAGGACGTCGGCCGCCAGGACGTCACGACCGAGGCGACGGTCCCCGCCGGCACGCGCGCGCGGGGGGAGCTCGTGGCCAGGTCCGCATGCGTCGTCTCGGGGCTCCCGGTCGCGCGGCGGGTCTTCGAGCTCCTGGACCAGCAGATCGCCTGGACCGATGAGGCGGCCTCGGGGTCCGCGGTTTCGGCAGCCTCGACCCTCGCGCGGCTCTCGGGGCGCGCCCGGGCGATCCTGACGGCCGAGCGGGTCGCCCTGAACCTTCTCCAGCGGATGTGCGGCATCGCGACGGCGACCCGCCGCTTCGTCGAGGCCGTCGCGGGAACGCCCTGCCAGATCCTCGACACGCGGAAGACCGTTCCGGGCCTTCGCCCCTTCGACCGACAGGCGGTCAGGGACGGGGGCGGCCGGAATCACCGGTACGATCTCGCGGAGATGGTCCTCATCAAAGACAACCACCGGCGGCTGGCGGGAGGTGTCGAGCGCGCCGTCGCCGCCGCAAAGGCGCTGGCACCGGCCGGAACTCCCCTCGAGGTCGAGGTCGAGTCGGAAGCGGACCTCGCCCAGGCCCTTTCCGCGGGCGCGGACCGGATCCTGATCGACAACCAGAGTCCCGAGACCGTCGCGCGGTGGTGCGCCACGGCGCGCGGGGCGGGCCGCCCGGTTTTCGTGGAGGCCTCGGGCAACATGCGCCTTTCGACCGTGCGCGAATATGCCCTCGCGGGCGTCGACGCGGTGTCGATCGGCGCGCTCACGCACTCGGTCGCCGCGGCCGACGTCTCGCTCGAGCTCGATCTCGCATGAGCGCCGAGACGACCGACGTCCTCGTCCTCGGCACGGGTGTGGGGGGTTGCACCGCCGCGCTCGCCGCGGCGCGCGACGGCGCCTCGGTCACCCTCGTCACGCGCGCGGACGAGGCCCGGGAGTCGAACACCCTGTACGCCCAGGGCGGCATCGTCGCGCGGCCCGCGGGCGATTCGCCCGAAAAGCTCGCCGCCGACATCGAGCGCGCGGGCGACGGCATCTGCTCGCCCGAGGCCGTCGCGCTGATCGCGCGGGAGGGCCCGGATCTCGTCCAGAAGCTCCTGGTCGAGGAGCTCCGGGTGCCCTTCGATCGCGAAGGCTCCGACTTCCACTGGACGCTCGAGGGGGCGCACGGGCTCCCCCGCGTCCTCCACGTCAAGGACGAGACGGGCGCCCCGATCGAACGGGCGCTCGTCGAGGCCTGCCGCCGCGAGACGAACATCAAGTGGCGCCTCGAGACGACGGCCGTCGATCTGCTGACGCTCTCGCACGACTCGGTCGATCCCGCCGACCGGTATCACCCGCCGGTCGTCATCGGCGCGTACCTGCTCGAGCGCCGGACCGGGGCGGTCACGCCGCAGCTGGCCCGCGAGACGATCCTCGCGACGGGCGGTCTCGGGCAGGTCTACCTGCACACGACCAACCCCGCCGGCGCCCGGGGCGACGGGTTCGCGATGGCGCGGCGCGCGGGAGCCCGTCTCCTGAACATGGAGTACATCCAGTTTCACCCGACCGCGCTCCTCCATTCCAAGGGTCGGCTCCTGCTGACCGAGGCGCTCCGCGGCGAGGGCGCCCGCATCACCGACGCGAACGGGAAGGAGTTCCTGCGGGACGTGCACCCCGCCGGCGAGCTCGCGCCGCGCGACGTCGTCGCCCGAGCGATCCACCAGCGGATGCTGGAACGGGACGAGCCGTACGCCCTGCTCGACATCTCCCACAAGAGCGCCTCATGGATTGAGCAGCGCTTCCCGACCCTCGTCGCGCGCTGCCGCGAGCTCGGCTTCGATCTGACGACGGGTCCGGTCCCGGTCGTTCCGGCAGCGCACTACGCCTGCGGCGGCGTCGCCGCCGACGGCAACGGCCGCACGACGCTCGGACATTTGCGCGCGGTCGGCGAGGTCTCCTGCACGGGCGTCCACGGCGCCAACCGCCTCGCCTCCACCTCGCTCCTCGAGGGACTCCTCTGGGGGTGGCGGGCGGGACGGGCCGCCGCCCGGCAGGCCGAGCGGCTGCGGCCGCGCCCCTACCCCGAGGTGCGGCCGTGGCAGCCGGAGAACGAGCCCGTCGACCCGGCCCTGATCGCGCAGGACTGGATGGTCATCCGCCACACGATGTGGAACTACGTGGGTCTCCTGCGTTCCGAGCGCCGTCTCGATCGCGCTCGACGGATCCTCGGAGAGCTCCGCGAGGAGATCGAGAATTTCTACCGGCGCGGCACGATGTCCGACGCGCTCCTGGGCCTGCGCAACGGCGTCCAGACCGCTCTGGCCATTCACCGGGCCGCGTCGGACGACCACGTCTCTCGCGGCTGCCACTACCGGACCGACGGGTAGGGCAAAGGGTCTCGATTCCGGGGCCCCGGTAGGAGCGGTCTGCCCGAGTCGAGCATTTCCCGCCCATCGGCTTCATCGGTTCGCGGCGCGATGAGAAGCGAGCGGTGAGTGTCAGGCCCGCGGTCGAGCCCGCATCCGGGCGAGCCGCGGGCCGGTGCGCCCGCAGGTCGCAGACACCCGGCGCGCGCGAAGCGACGGTATATAGTTTCCCCCGCCATGAGCGTTCTTTACCTGCATTTCGAGACCGCCGAGCGCGCCAGGCGGCTCGCGAAGCTCCAGAAGAGCGGAGCCCACGTGGTCGTCGCCGCGCCCCGCTGGCCGGGCTTCTTCGAGCTCGCCAAGCGCGAAAAGCCCTACGCGATCGCGATCGACTTCTCCCAGGCGCCGTCCCATTCGCTCGAGACCGCCGACTACTTGTCCAAGTCCCGGGAGACCAAGGACGCGACCCTCTTTCTGCTTCGCGTGCCGAACGATCGGAAGGAGGCCGTGCTGAAACGCCTCCCGAAGGCCCAGCTCGTGACGGAAAACGAGCTCTCCGGAAAGCTCGCCCAGATGGAAAAGGAAGCCGCCGAGCGAGCTCGCCAGAAGAAAGAGGCCGCAGCCGCAGCCAAGAAGGCCGCCCGCGCTGCCGGGGCGGCCGCCAAGGCCGCGGCGGCCGGCAAGCCCCTGAAGCCCGCCAAGCTGCCTGCCAGGGCGAAGCCGGCGCCGAAGCACAAGGCCGCGCCCAGGAAGGCGGCGAAGAAACCCGCCGCGAAGAAACCTCAGCCCAAGAAGAAGAAGTAACGAGGAGTCGAGGATGCCCGGATTCAACCGACAGGAACTTCTGTCCCATGCTCGCGGCCGGCGTACCGAGTTCGAAGGCGTTCTCAAGAAGATCGTCGAAATCCCCTCGATCTCGGTCGAGCCGGAGCGCAAGGGCGATGTCCACCGCGCCGCCGAGTACGCGGTCTCGCTGCTGCAGTCCTTCGGAGCGAAGGCCACCCTGTACGAGACGAAGGGGCACCCGATCGTCTACGGCCGCTTCGACCGCGGCCCGAACCATCCGACGGTCACCGTCTACAACCACCTCGACGTCCAGCCTGCGGAGGGCCCCGACTGGAACACGGAGCCGTTCGCGTTCATCCGCGAGGGCGACGTCTACCGCGGCCGCGGCACGACGGACGACAAGGGCCCGGCGATGACCGCGCTCTTCGGTGCGCGCTACGCCTTCGAGCAGAAAATCCCGCTCAACATTCACTTTCTCTGGGAGCTCGAGGAAGAGATCGGCAGCCCCAGCTTCGAGACTGCGATCCGCGCCAACGCGAAAGAGTTCGCGACGGACTCGATCGTCGTCTCCGACACCGTCTGGGTCTCTCGCGCGCGCCCCGCCTGTCCGGCGGGCCTGCGCGGCCTCCAGGGCTTCCGCTTCGAGCTCCAGACCGGCGAGACCGACCAGCACTCGGGCACGGCCGGCGGCGCGGCGCGCAACCCGGTGACCGAGCTCTGTCAGCTGGTCGCCGACTGCGTCGACGGCAAGACCGGAAAGGTCAAGATCCCCGGCTTCTACAAGGACGTGGCTCCTCCGACGAAGAAGGAGCTCGAGGACCTGAAGAAGTGCGGCTTCACCGTCAAGGACTTCAAGAAGGACCACCTGTTCCGCTCGCTCCGCGTCGACGACGCGATGGAGGTCATGAAGCGGATCTGGATGATGCCGACTTTCGAGGTCCACGGCATCGCCGGCGGCTACCAGGGACCGGGCGTCAAGACGATCATCCCGCCCAAGGCGACGGCGATCGTCTCCTGCCGTCTCGTGCCGAAGATGAGCGCGGCGAAGGTCGTCAAGCTCGTCAAGGCATTCGTGAAGGACAGGAACCCGGACGTGAAGGTCTCGGCCGAGCACGAGCTGCCGCCCTACCAGGGCAAGACCACGGGGCCGTACGCCGACGCGATCCGCGGCGCCATGAAGTTCGCGTTCGGCAGGGAGCCGGTTTTCGTGCGCGAGGGCGGTTCGATCGGTGCCGTGCTGTCGATGGAGAAGGTCCTCAAGGCGCCCGTGTTCTTCCTCGGGCTGTCGCTGCCCGAGCACGGCTACCACGCGCCCAACGAGAACTACGACTGGCCGCAGGCCGAGGGCGGCATCGCGGCGTTCGCGGACTACTTCCGGAGGCTCGCCGAAATGTAGGGGCGGCCCTCGCGGCCGCCCTCCACAGCCGGGCGGGGACAAGCCCCGCCCCTACGCCCGGGGGGACTGATGCAACGTCTTCGCCTCGTCGTCGGCCTTCTCCTGCTCACGGCGCTTCCGCTTCCCGGTGAGCCGCCGGCCGCGAAGCCCGCCGCCGACCCCCTCTCCGGCGAGCTCGACCGGATCTTCAACCAGAAGGCCTACGAGCAGAAGACGTTCGGCCCCTTCCAGTGGCTCGACGGCGGCAAGGCCTACACGACGGTCGAGCCTTCCGCCCCGCCGGCCGACGGAAAGGACATCGTCCGCTACGACGCCGCGACCGGCGCGCGCCGCGTTCTCGTCCCGGCTTCGATCCTCGTTCCGGCCGCCGGCGACAAGCCCCTCGCGATCGACGGGTACGACTGGTCGAAGGACGGGAAGAAGCTTCTCGTCTTCACCAACACGAAGAAGGTCTGGCGGCAGAAGACGCGCGGAGACTACTGGGTCCTGGACGTCGCGGCAGGGCGGCTGCGCCAGGTCGGCGCCGACAAGCCGGCGTCGAGCCTCATGTTCGCGAAATTCTCGCCGGACGGCAGCCGGGTCGCGTACGTGCAGGGCAACGACCTCTGGGTCGAGGACCTCGCCTCGGGGAAAGTCACTCGCCTGACCTCGGACGGCGGGCCGACGATGATCAACGGAACCGCCGACTGGGTCTACGAGGAGGAGTTCGGCATCCGCGACGGCTTCCGCTGGAGCCCCGACGGCCGCGACATCGCGTTCTGGCACTTCGACGCGAGCGGCATCGGAGACTTCCAGCTCATCAACGACACCGACACGCTCTACCCGGTCGTCACGCACATCCCGTATCCCAAGGTCGGCACCACGAACTCGGCGGTGAAGGTCGGAATCGTCTCCGCCGCGGGCGGCGCTCCGCGCTGGGTCGAGCTTCCCGGCGATCCCCGCAACACCTACGTCGCGCGCATGGAATACGTCGACTTCTCGGGCGAGGTCGTCATCCAGCAGCTGAACCGCCTCCAGAACGCCAACGACGTGTGGCTCGTGAACCCCGCGACCGGCCAGCCCCGCAAGATGCTCCACGACGAGGACCGCGCGTGGCTCGACGTCGTGGAGTCCTGGCAGTGGCTCCCGGCCAAGGAGCTTCTCTGGATCAGCGAAAAGCACGGCTGGCGCCACGCCTACGCCGCGCCCCGCGACGGGACGGACTGGCGCCTGGTGACTCCCGGCAACTTCGACATCGTCTCGGTCGAGGGTGTGGACGACCGGAACGAGTTCCTCTACTTCATCGCCTCGCCCACCGACGCGACGCGCCGGTACCTCTACCGGGCGCGCCTCGACGGCCGCGGAACGCCGGAGCGCGTGACCCCCGCCGGCCAGGCGGGCACCCACGACTACAAGATCTCGCCGGACGGCAAGTACGCCGTCCACACGTTCTCGACGATCGACCGGCCCACCGCGACCGACCTCGTCCAGCTCCCGTCCCACCGGACCGTCCGCGTGCTCGAGGACAACAAGGCGCTCGCCGCGGCGGTCGCGCCGGTCCTGACGCCCGCGACCGAGTTCTTCCAGGTGGAGATCGGCGGCGGCGTGACGCTCGACGGCTGGATGATCAAGCCGAAGACCTTCGACCCGAACCGGAAGTACCCGCTCCTCATGTACGTCTACGGCGAGCCGGCCGGGGTCGAGGTCGTCGACAAGTGGATCGGCGGCCCGAGCTATCGGATGCTCTTCCACCGCGCCCTGGCCGACGCCGGCTACGTCGTCGCCTGCGTCGACAACCGCGGAACGCCGTCGCTCAAGGGACGCGAGTGGCGCAAGATGATCTACGGTGAGATCGGCGTTCTCGCGACGCAGGACCAGACCGCGGCGGTCAAGGCGATGCTGGCGTCGCGCCCCTACCTCGACCCCGAGCGCGTCGCCTCGTGGGGCTGGAGCGGCGGCGGCTCGATGACGCTGAACCTCCTTTTCCGCTCGCCCGACGTCTACAAGGTCGGCATGTCCGTCGCCCCGGTCCCGGACCAGACGCTCTACGACACCATCTACCAGGAGCGTTACATGGGCCTGCCGAAGGACAACGCGGAGGGGTACCGGAAGGGGTCACCCATCAACTTCGCCGAGGGGTTGAAGGGCAAGCTCCTCCTCGTCCACGGCTCCGGCGACGACAACGTCCACTACCAGGGCTCGGAACGGCTCATCAATCGCCTCATCGTCCTCGGCAAGCCGTTCGATTTCATGGTCTACCCGAACCGCACGCATTCGATCAACGAGGGCGAGGGCACCTCGTACCACCTGCACTCGCGTCTCGCGCGCCACCTCCGGGAGAACCTGCCGGCGGGACCGAAGTAGGGGCGCTCCGGTTCGTAGGGGCGGGGCTTGTCCCCGCCCTCCCCTTCGCATCAGCAGACCGCGTTCATGACTTGCGGGAAAGGGCGGCCACAAGGGCCGCCCCTACGAACGAAAAAGGACGCAGCCACGACCCCGCCCACCAGCCCGGAACGGCTCAGCGCAGCGTGGATTCGAGAGCCGCCGACGCGTCGGTGCGAGCGTCGCGGTACTTCACGATGACGGGCGTCTGGAGAGACAGGCCCCACTCCGCCCCGCGGCCCTCGCGGAGCGCCCGCGCGCCGGGCACCACGACCGCGCCGGCCGGGATCTCGAGCGGCGCGTCCTCGCTCCGGCGGTAGATCTGCCCGCGCACGACGTCGTAGACCGGCGTCGCGGCCGTCAGGATCACGCCGGCGCCAATGACCGCTCCCTCGCGCACGACCGCGCCCTCGTAGACGCCGCTGTTGCCGCCGAGGAGGACGTCGTCCTCGAGCACCACGGGCAGCTCGCCGATCGGCTCGAGGACACCGCCGATCTGGGCGCCGGCGGAGACGTGGACGCGCTTGCCGACCTGCGCGCAGGAGCCGACGAGGGCGTGCGAATCGACCATGGTCCCGGAGTCGACGTACGCGCCCACGTTCACGTAGGCGGGGGGCATGATCGTGACGCCCGGGCCGAGATACACGCCGCGCCGCACGGAGGTGCCGCCGGGCACCACCCGCACGCCGCTCGAGACGGTCACGGACTTCAGCGGGAAGGTGTCCTTGTCCAGAAACCGCAACGGCCCGGCGAGCGGATACTCGACGATCTTGCCCGCGCGGAAGCCGAGCAGGATCCCCCGCTTGACCCACGAGCGGACCACCCAGCGGCCGCCCTCCTTCTCCGCCGCCCGCACGCGGCCCGAGTCGAGCTCCGCCAGCAGGTCCGCGACCGCCCGGCGCATCTCGTCGAGGGGCGCCTCGGGATCGCCGGAAAGGCCGTCGATCCGCCGCGCCAGCTCGTCGCTCAACGGCTTCCGGCCGCCCTCTTGGTCAGGAGCCGGTAGCTGCCGAGCATGCGCTCGATTTTCCGGCGCGAGTCGTCCCGAACCGGAACGAGGGGGAGGCGGAGGGTCTCGCCGCACTTCTTCATGAGGGAGAGAGCGCACTTGACGGGGCCGGGGTTGGACTCCCAGAAGTTCATTTCCATGAGCGGCTCGTACTTGCGCTGGAGCTCGAGCGCCCGCTCGCGGTTGTTGTCGAGGGCGGCGCGGACGAGCTCGCCCATCTCCTTCGGGATTTCGTTGGCGACGACCGACACCAGGCCGCGCGCGCCGAGGGCGATCAGGGCGAGCGCCGTCGCGTCGGTGCCGGAGTAGACCGCGAAGTCGGGCGGCAGCGTCGCCATGAGCTTGGCGAGCTTGCCGAAGTCCGAGGAAGACTCCTGCAGTCCGGCGACGTTGGGGATCTCGGACAGGCGCAGGATCGTCTCGACGTCGAGGTCGAGGCCCGAGCGGGCCGGTGTGTTGTAGACGATCATCGGAAGATCGGTGGCGTCGGCGATGGCCGAAAAGTGCCGGAGCAGCCCGTCGGCGCTGGGCTGGTTGTACATCGGCGTCACGGAGACGATGCCGTCCGCCTTGGCGGCCGCGGCGTCCCGCGCCCAGAAGACCGCGCGGGCCGTGTGGTTTCCGCCGGCCCCCGCGAGCACCGGGACGCGGCCGTTGGCCGCGCGCACGACCGCGGCCGTGACGGCCTTGCGCTCGTCGCGCGAAAGTGTCGGCGATTCGCCGGTCGTTCCGCACGGCACGAGAAAGTCGATGCCCTGTCCGATCTGCCAGTCGACCAGCTGTTCCAGCGGACCGAAGGCGATGCGGCCCTTGTCGTCGAACGGGGTCACGAGGGCCGTGCCACAGCCTCTCCAGTCCACGCGCTTACCGCTCGTCTTCACGGAGCCTCCTTCATTGCGGCGGATTCGGGGGAGCCAACCGTATAATCGTTTCGCATCCGGGATCGAGAAAAAAGACCATGAGCACCGCCGCCGGCCCCCGCTGTCCGCGCTGCCACCGGCCCCTGGCCGCATGGCGGCTGAATCACTGCGTGTACTGCGGCGAGGCTTTCCCGGCCGACTTCAAGGACGGCCACGCGGAGCCCGAGGCGCTCAAGTGGGTCGAGCGGCCGGGCCTGCCGGCCGACATCTCGAAGAAGCTCGAGCTGATGAAGTACGTCCCGGCCGAAGGCGGGCGCAGGGGAAACCGCTTCGTCGCGGTCGCCGCGCTCGTTTCGATCCCCATTTTCGGGGTGATCTTCTTCATGACGTACCGCATGGTCCAGCGCTTCTCCCCCGTCGCCGGCCTCGCCGTCATGCTGGCGGGCGGCGGCGTCATTGCGTACCTCGGCTGGATTTTCAACAAGACCCGGCCGTAGCCGAACGCCGGTCAATCGAAGAGGCCGCGCGGCGGGCCGGGATCCCGGATCGGGATGCCGAGCTCCCGGGCGAGCGCGCGGATCGTGAGCGGAGCGCAGCCCTCGGCGCGGTTGTTGACCAGGACGAAGGCGTCCGACCCGGCCTCGGTGATGTGCCGGACGAGGCGCACCAGGTCCCGCCGCATGTCCTCGCGCGGCGCGAGGATCCGGTCGTACGGTCGGAAACGCTGGACGGCCTGCTCGTACGGCACGCCCGGCGGAACGAGGATCCGGGCCACGGCGAAATCGGCCGGCAGGGGCCGCGCCGATTCCCATTGCTCGAGCAGCGGCGGCGTGCGCGTCCACCAGTTGAAGACGTGCGCGGCGCCGCGGCGCCGGAGGACGTCGAAGTAGTCGGCCTGAAAGTACTCCGGCGTTCGGATCTCGACGGCCCAGCGCAGGCCCGGGGACGACTCCTGCAGAAAGCGGTCGAGCTTTTCCAGGAAAGCGCTCCGGCGCGCCGGCGAGGGTTGCCAGTCCGTCGGGAATTCCAGGATGAACGGGCCGGCGTGGCCGCCGAATGCCGCGCGGTACGGCGGCAGCACCTCGTCACGAAAAACCCGAGGATCGAGCCAGCGCGGATTGTCCTGTCCGCCGCGGCCCGCATGGCGTGGAAGATCCGGGAAGCGCGGCATCGTCAGCTCCTCCCAGACCTTCGAGAGGACGGGGAACCCGGGCGGCAGCGCCGCCGCGTAGCGGGCGAGCTGGCGCTCGGTTGGCGGCCGGTAGAAGGTGAAGTCGAACTCGACCGTCCGGAACGGCTCGTAGCGCGCGTACTCGCGCAGGCAGTCGACCTTGAACGTCGCCTGCCGGTACCGGTCGTGGTAGACGATGCCCTTCCAGCCTTCGTAGGCGAAGCTCGCCGTGCCGAAGAGGATCTCCGCCACGGCAGGCAGTATCTCCCACGTAGAATCGGGCCGTGATTCCACTGCGCGGCCCGGCCGAGATCGCTTCGAAGCTGGAGGTGGCCGCGGCCGAGCGCCTCCTCCTCGTCGACGCCCCGCCCGAGTTCGAACGCCTGCTCGAGGCCGCCGCCGCGTCCCCGGACCGTTCCCTGCGGACGGCGGAGGCGCGGGCCATCCGGTCCGTCAAGGACTCATTCGACTGGATCCTGCTCTGGCAGGAGAGCCGGGTCGGCTCCCGCGCGCTCTTCGAGCATGCGGTCAAGCGGCTCGACCCGAAGGGCCGGCTCTGGGTCGTGACCGCGATGAAGAAAGTGCAGGGACCCAGGACTCCGGCCGGGGAACGCCTCGAGGCCGACGACCTGCGGAAAGCGTTCGGGAAGGAGGGACTGAGTTGCGACCGCGAGGCCCGGCTCTCGGCCTGGCACGTGGCCTACCGCTTCACGCGCGGCGACGACGCGGCCCCTACTCGACGTACGGGAAAAACCGGCCGGTAACGCGGAAGAACCGGCCGCTCGGGGGCTCGACGGTCAACTGGCAGCGCGAAACCTCGAGCGTCGTCGAGAACGAGACGCCCGGGGCCGTGAGGCTGACGGGGTACTTCGTACCGACCTTCAGTGGCGCGTCGAAATCGAAGCGGACCCCGGTCGGTGACACGTCGAGCACCTGGCGCGCCTTCTCCCACCGGATTTTCAGCTCGTACTGCTCCGGCTTGAGTCTTCTTCCGGCCCGGGAGTCCTCGATCGGACCCCTGACCGGCGGATCGGTCTTCCTCTCTGCCATTGTTCTCCGGGGAAGCTAGCCTACTCCCGTTTTCCCGACGCTTCAAAAGGCGCATTCCGGCCGGGCCGCGGCTCGCGGCCCCTTCCGGGGGCCGGGCAGTCTATACCAGCCCGGGCGCCGGATCAGGCCAGGACGTCCCTCCGGACGAAGACGAGAAAAGCGGCCGCCACGGCTCCGACCGCCCAGGCGCCGAGTACGGTCGCCGCGAAGGCGACGCTCAGGCCGGGAATCGGCGGCGGGGACCCGGAGTAGTAGTCGGGAAGCGGCAGGTTGGTCACGAAGAGAAATTTCTGCGTCTCCCAGGAGGGCGCCAGCCGCGGCAGGATCGTGCCGGCGATCAGAGCCGCCAGCATCGTTCCCATCGACGCGGCCGTCGAGCGCAGCAGCACCGAGGTGAGCAACGCGATCGCACCGACGCAGAGCATCGCGAACCAGGCCAGGCCGTAGACGAGGACCGTCTCTTTCCAGAGGGCGACCGATCGGACCGTCGAGGCGTCGAAGGTGTCGCCGCCAACCCGGAAGCCCGTCAGCACGGGGGCCCCCCAGCCGGAGTAGCCGTAGGCGAAACCGCCGAAGACGTAGGCCACGATCCCGCCGAAGAGGACCGTCAGCGTGATCGCCAAAAAGAGCGCGGCGAGCTTCGACGCGAGGACCCGCGATCTCCCGACCGGCCGCGTCAGAAGAAGCTTGATCGTGCCCTGCTGGAACTCCGCCGACACGATGTCCGACGCGAACACGATCGCGAGCAGCGGCAGCAGCAGATAGCTCGAGGCGTTCGCGAAGGCGCGCGCAAAGAGGGGGCCCGAGATCGCGTCGGGGTCGACGTTGCGGTCGACGTGGTACTGCAGCCGGCCGAGCTCGAATCGCGCCCAGCGTTGCCAGGTCGGCGGCGTGCGCGCGTCACGCAGCCTTCCCTGCAGCCAGGACATGCGCTCCTGCGCCTCGACCCTCCAGTCCTTCTCGTGAAAGCGCTGGCGCGCGCGCGACTGCGCGAAGACGATCAGGCCGATGAGCGCCACGAGGATCAGGACGACGACCCGGAAGCGCCGCTGCCGGGCGATCTTGAGCAGCTCGTTCTCGACGAGTCCCGGGAACCTCATACCGTTTCGCCTCCGGTGATCTCGAGAAACACTTCTTCGAGGGTCGACGCCGGCCGCTCCACGGTGAAGACGTCGACGCCGGCCGCAATCAGCGCCCGCAGCGCCTCGGGAACTTTCTCCGGGGGCAGACGCACCGACACGGTCCCCTCGCCGCCGGCGTCCGCGGGCGCCTCGGACTCCACGGCGCCGAACGCCGCGAGCCTCTCCGCCGCCGCGGCTGCGGGCCTCGCCCGCACCCGGACCCGATCCGAGGCCGCACGCGCCGAAAGCTCGCGGACCGAGCCCGCGGCGAGCGTTCGGCCCCGGTGGATGATGGCGACGCGGTCGCAGGTCTGCTCGATCTCCGAGAGGAGGTGGCTCGAGACGAAGACGGCGATCCCGCGCTCGGAGGCCAGGCGGCGGACGAGCCGGCGGATCTCGCGGATGCCGGCGGGGTCGAGCCCGTTGGCCGGCTCGTCGAGGATCAGAACGTCGGGGTTGCCGAGCAGCGCCTGCGCGATGCCGAGGCGCTGGCGCATTCCGAGCGAGTACGTCGACACCTTGTCGTCGAGCCGCTCCGAGAGGACGACCATGCCCGCGAGCTCCTCGATCCGATCGGCGGCGCCCCGGGGGAGCATCCGGCAGAAGTGCAGGAGGTTCTCGCGCCCCGTCAGGTAGCGATAGAGATCCGGCGCCTCGACGATCGCGCCGACGTGCGCCATCGCGCGCGTGAAGTCCCGGGCCACGTCGAAGCCGCGGATCCGGACGTGCCCGCGGTCCGGGCGCGCGAGGCCCACGAGCATCCGGATCGTCGTCGTCTTGCCGGCCCCGTTGGGGCCCAGGAACCCGAAGACCTCGCCGGCGCGGACCTCGAAGGACACGTCCGAGACGGCCTCGCGCCGGCCGAAGCGCTTGGTCAGGTGCTCGGCGGCGAGGACGACTTCGGCCTCAGCCACGGCCATCCTCGACCGAACGCGGTCCGGGCATCGCCTTGAACGTATCATCGGCCTTCGCATGACACGCGTTCCGTCGCGCTTCTGGCTCTGGACGGCCCCCGTCGGTATCGGCACCGTCGCGGCCGTCGCGTTGGCGGCCGGCTTCGTGCTGGCGCTGCGGGGCGCGATCGGCGATCCCATCGGCGAGCCGCCTCCCCCGCCGTCGCAGCCGGCGGCCCGTCCCGCAACCGACGGCACGCGCCGGATCCTCGTGGTCGGGGACTCGCTCGCCCGCGGCACCGGGGACGAGGCGGCCCGCGGCTTCGCCCTCGACGTGCTCGACGCGCTCAAGAAGCGGGGCCCGGCCGAGTTGACGAACCTCGGCGTCAACGGAATGGAATCGACCGAGGTGCGAGCGCTCGTCGAGTCGGCCAACGTCCGGACGCTGGCCGCGCAGGCCGGCCTGATCCTCGTCTCGGCGGGAGGAAACGACCTGTCCCACGCCGCCGGCCGCTCGACCGGCTCCCCCTCCGACCTCGCCGATGCCGTGGCGGCCGCGCGCTCGACATACGTCGAAAACCTCCGCGGGATCCTGCGCGCGCTTCGCGAGGCGAACCCGACGGCTCCGATCGTCGTCATCGGCCTCTACGACCCGTTTTCCGGCGAGTCGGGGCCGGGCCGGCTCGGCTCCTCGGTCATCCTGCAGTGGAACAACCTCGCCGCCGAAACCGCGCTGGCATTCCCCGGCGTCACGGTCGTTCCGACATTCGACATTTTCCAGGCCCGTCCGGACCGCTTGAGCGCGGACCGGTACCACCCGAACCGAACGGGCTACCGGATGATCGCGGAAAGAGTGCTGCAGTCGGTGGACTAGCGTGCCTTCACCCGGTGTCGGGGCGGCCCTTGCGGCCGCCCTCGGGCGGGGGCAAGCCCCGCCCCTACGTTCACGGAACATGACGAGACTTCTGCGACGGAGTGCTTCGCGGGCTGGGGTCCGAAATTCTCGGACCGGTCGAAAGCCGGGGTTTCGGGATCGGACTCCGTCGAATGCCGCCTACCAGAACCGGCGGCCGGCGCGGACGCCGCGGCCGAGGCCGATCAGGAGCGAGGCCGCCGAGGCGATGCGCCCGGCTTTCGCCGCGAGCGAGTTGCGGCCGAAGAGCTTCCACGCCGCCGTGGCCGCGGCGGCAAGACCCGAGGCGGCGAGGCCCGCGAAGCGCCAGCGCTGGCGAAACGCCGAGATGTCCGCCCGCGCCTCGGAGAGCGCACCGGCGAGGTCCTCGCGCTCCGACGCCGCGCGGCGCGAAAGCTCGGCGAGCCGCTCGTCCCGGCCGGTCATTGCGGCTCCCCTCGCAGGCGCGCCTCGAGGGCCTCGACTTCCCCTTCGTCGGGCTCGAAGCCGGCCTCCACCGGTTCGTCCTCGGGACCGGGCTCGGACCGTGAACGACTCCCGGATCGCGTCCCAGTCGCGCGCGAGCTCACTCGTGGTTGCCGGAAAATCCTTCGGCTTCACGCCCGAGATTGCCTTCCAGCCGGCGCGCCCGACCAGCGCCGCGCCTGCCGCGTAGATCAGCATCGCCCCGAGGATCCCGAGCGGCGCGCTCCCGAAGAGCCGCGCCAGGATCGCGGCGAGGAGCGCCGCGAGGAGCATCAACGCTCCCACGCCCAGGGCGGCCGCGACCGCGATCGCCCCGAGGCCTTTCCCGAGCAGCGAGGCCTTGCCCGAAAACTCCTCCTCGAAGATCGCGAGCCGCGTTTCGAGAAGCACGCGCGCCGAGGCCGCGAGCGCAGCCGCCCGCTCGGTCCACGACCGCGCTTCTTCCTCCTCGGGAAGTTCCTCCCGCTCCGTGCTCATGGATATACCAGTTTAGCTTCAGCCCGGCGGAATGACGAAACCGTCGTGCCGGGGGACGTTTCCCGTCGCGAGCGGTGCAATCCGGATGCCTTCGGAGCGGAACCGCTCGTGGATCCGGCCCGCGATCGAGACGGCCCCGGGAGTGTCGCCGTGGATGCAGATGGTGTCGGCGCGCACCTCGACCCGCGATCCGTCGGCCGCAACGACGGAATGGTCTCGCGCGAGCCGCAGGGCCTGGTCCGCCGCCTCGTCGGGGTCGGTGATCAGGGCCCGGGGCTCGGTGCGCGGCATGATCGATCCGTCCGGAAGGTAGCGGCGGTCGACGAACGCTTCGGCGGCCACCGCCAGTTCCGCCTCGCGCCCGGCCTCGATCAGCATGGAGCCGGCCGCGCCCACGAGAACCAGGGACGTACGAAACCGCCGCACGCCCTCGGCGATCGCGCGCGCGACGTCCGGAAATTCTCCTCCCGCGTGGTAGAGCGCGCCGTGGGGCTTGACGTGCGTCAGCGTGCCCCCGCGCGAGCGCACGAACCCGTCGAGCGCCGCGACCTGGTAGAGCACGAGCGCTTCGACGGCCTCGGCCGGCATCTCGACCGCCAGGCGTCCGAAATGCTCCCGGTCGGCGTAGCCCGGATGCGCTCCGACCCGCACGCCCCTCGAGAGCGCGAGGGTGACGGTCGAGTCCATGGCGAGCGGATCGCCCGCGTGGACTCCGCAGGCCACGTTGGCGGAGGTGACGAAGGGCAGCAGGGCCGCATCGTCCATTCCCTCGCCCACGTCGGCGTTCAGGTCGATGCTCACGGGAGGCTCATGGTACTCCCGCGCGGGCCCGCGCGGCGTGCGCTTGCGCGAGGGAAATCCGCTGGAAGCGCAGGACGGCCCCCGGCCGGACCTGGCCGAGCCGCCTCAGGTCCGCGGAGACGACCGTCGCGATCCTCGGGTATCCCCCGGTCACCGGCCCATCCGGGCCGAGAACGATGGGGAGGCCACTGCCGGGCACCTGGATCGATCCCGGAACGGTTCCCGAAGGCTCGATCTCGGGCGCCGCGGCGTGGACCAGCGGAGCGCCCGACAGGCGCAGCCCCCGCCGGTCGCTTTCCGGCGTCACTCGCCAGGGCGAGGCGAGAAACCGCTCGAACTCCGCGGGAGCGAAGTCCGCAGCCTCGGGCCCCGGCAGGACGCGAAGCAGAACCGTGTCCCCTCCCGCGTCGGGCTCGGGTCGCCCCGGGGTCGGTCCGGGCGATGGGTCGGGGCCCGTTCGGGTCGTCAGAAGGTCTCCGCCGGACAGCTTCCGCCCGGAGTCGCCGGCCACGCCTCCGGGTACGGCGAGATAGACGCGGGCCCCGCGCGTGACGCGGCCGATGCGAACCCGGTCGCCGGCCGACGCCCGAAAGGCCTCGTGCCGCTCTACGCCTTCCCCCCGGCACTCGACCGCCGCCTCGCCTCCGGCCACCGCAAAGAGCGTCGCACGGAGGATCTCGAGGTCCGGCCCGGCGAGCGTGGCCTCGAGCGCGGGGGCGCCCGGAGGATTTCCGACGAGCGCGTTGGCCCGGGCGAGCGCCCTCGAGTCCATCGCTCCCCCCGGAGGGACGCCGGAGGACCCGAGGCCGTAGCGCGGCGCACCCTGAACCGTTGTGGAGAGCCCCGGCGTCAGAACGCGCGCGAAGACCGTCCCCTCGGGCTCCGGCGGGCGCTGCGAAGGCTCCGGGGCTGGCAATCGTCCGGCGCCGACGCTTTCGAACTCCACGCGGTCCCCGGGCGCGAGGAGCGCGGGCGGGTCCGCGAGCGCGTCGAAAAGACGGACGGAAGACCGGCCGATCAACCGCCAGCCCCCCGGCGAAGCGGCCGGATAGATGCCGGTCCAGGGTCCCCCGATCGCGACGCTTCCGGCCGGTACCCGCGGCCGGGGGGTCGACAACCGGGCCGCCGCGAGCTCCGATGGAAGCCCCGAAAGGTACGCGAACCCCGGCGCGAAACCCACGAAGGCGACGCGGTAGCGTCCGGCGGCGTGCCGCCGCGCGAGCTCCGTTTCGGTCATCCCGCGGGCCGCCGCGAGCTCGGCGAGATCCTCACCGTCGTACACGACGGGAATGCGCAGCACCCGCGACGATTCCTCGACCTTCGGCCCATCGCCGGTCAGCCGCTCGACGAGCGGGACCAACCGCCCGAGAGTCAGCCGATCGGGATCGAACACGACGAGCAGCGTCCGCGCCCCCGCGACCGCGTCGAGGAAGCCGACCTCGCGGGCTTCGCGGAGCTCTCTCGCCAGCGACACCGCCGCCAGGTTCGCCTCGTCGCCGGAGCGGCCGGGATACTCGACGAGGATCACGCCGTCCCTCACGTCACGAATCTGTGCCCGCAAGTTCTTCCCGCCTCCCCTTACGGCTTTCCGCTTGCCGCTTTCTGCCTCCGCCCCTTCCACACCCGGTACACCGGAACCCCCGAGCCGAGCAGCAGGTACCCCGGCCATGTCGTGGCCGGCTGGCCGGCGAGCAGCAGCGCGATCAGCACGATCCCCGCGGCCGCGTAGCCGAGCTGCAGCCACGGATATGCGGGCGCGCGGAACGGGCGCGGCCACTCGGGCCGCCGCCGCCGGAGCACGACGACCGCGACGACGAGAAGAACGTAGAGCAGCAGATCGGCCGAGATGACGTACTTCAGGAGCTGGCTGTAGGTGCCCGTCAAAACCAGCAGGCTCGCCCAGAGCCCCTGGAGCCGCAGCGCGTTGCCCGGCACGCTCCCGGCATTCACCCGCGCCAGCCCGCGAAAGAAGAGTCCGTCGCGCGCCATCGCGAAGGAAACCCGGGCGCCGGACAGGATGAGCCCGTTCACGCAGCCGAACGTCGAGACGAGAATCGCCGCGGCCATCGCCCGGCCGCCGACCGATCCGAAGAGCCGCTCGGCGGCCGCGCTCCCGACCCGATCGGACGGGGCCTGCGCGATCCCGGCGAGTCCGAGCGTCCGGAGATAGGCCGCGTTCGTCAGCACGTAGAGGAGGGTCACGACGAGACAGCCGACGAGGAGCGCGAACGGCAGGGTCCGCCCGGGGTCCCGGACTTCCTCGCCGGCGAAGGTCACGTTGTTCCACGCAGACTGGGAAAAGAGGGGCCCGACCATCGCCGCCGCCATGGCCATGGCCATGCCTGCAGGAAGCGAGACAGCCGCGGCCGGGGCGGGCGCGCCCGAGGCGCGGCCCAGGACGAGTCCCCCGATCGCCAGGGCGCCGAGGGCGGCCAGCTTGGCGGCGGTGAAGACGTTCTGGGTCGCCGTGCCGGCCCGCAGGCCCGTGGCGTTCGACGCCGTCAGCAGGCCGATCACCGCGATCGCGCAGAGCCTCTGAGGAGAAAGGGAGAGGGGCCCCGCCGCCAGCCACGGCGCGTCGGAGACGCCGGGCACGAGAACACCCAGAAATTTCGCGAAGGCGACGGCGACCGCGGCGATCGTTCCCGTCTGGATGACGAGGAACATGGCCCAGCCGAAGAGAAACCCGGCGAGGGGCCCGTACGCTTCACGGAAGAACGCGTACTGGCCGCCGGCGCGGGGCAGCATCGCGGCGAGCTCCGCGCACGAAAGCGCGGCCGACATCGTCAGCAGGCCGGCAAGGCCCCAGACGGCGAGAAGCCCGACCGGTGAGCCGACGAGCCGGGCGCTCTCGGCCGACACGATGAAGATGCCGGAGCCGATCATCGATCCGACGACGAGCGCCGTCGCGTCGAGGCGGCCGATCCCCCGCCGAAGCTCCGTCCCGGTCAACGCCAGCCGGAGAACGCGCCGTTCACCACCACGGCGACCGGCGGCGGCGCCGGCGCCGGGCCATGCCGCGGGCAATCAGGAAGGCCGTCGCGGCCACCGCGGCGCCCGCCAGGAGCACGGGGCCCGCCGGAACCGGTCCCGGCGGGGGCGGGACCTTCGCGCGCTCGACGGCCGTCGTCACGCGGCGCCGCGCGAGCTCCAGCGCGAGGCTCTCCTCGCCCCTTGCCATCGCCCATCGGTGATTGGCCGCGAGCAGCGGCCGGAGCAACGGCGAGAGCAGTCGCAGCAGCGGCTTCTCGGCGCGCACGTTCCATTGGTAGGTGACGAGCGTCCAGGCCCCGGCTTCCGCGAACGTCCAGTCGCCGCGCCCGGCGAGGTCCCCGGTCGCCTCGATCGAGAAGCCGTGCGGATGCCTCGATTCGACGACGCGGAGCTCCCAGTCGAGCGTGTACGGCAGCCAGCCCTTCGTGTGGAGCCGGGCGCGTCGGCCGACGCCGTCTTCGCCGCCCGGCTCGAACTCTTCGACGTCGAGGTAGACCGCCGGCCACCAGCGCGCGAGCTCGCGGACGTCCGTCAGCACGTCGGCAACCTCCTCGACGGTGCCGAGCACTCTCCAGTGGGTGACGAACCGATACTCGGGAGCGCCCATGCCTCTCAGCCTCGGCGCGCCTTGCGTCTCGTCGACACCTTCAGCTCTCCGCGCAGGAGACCCATCCGGATGACGTCGATGTACCCGCCGCGCCGGAACGCCTCCTCGCGCAGAACGCCTTCCTTCCGGAATCCGACGCGCTCGTATGTGCGGATCGCGCCCGCGTTGCCGGCGTGGACGTCGAGGCGGATCTTGTGCAGGTTCATCTCGTCGAAGCCGAAGCGGCAGAGGACGCGCGTGGCTTCCTCGCCGAGCCCCTGGCCGCGGCAGTCCGCCTCGCCGATCAGGATCCCGAAGGTCGCGACGGCGTTGTCCCGGTCGACGCCCTCGAGCCCGCAGTTGCCGATGTGGCGGTCGCCCTCGAAGAGGCAGATGGCGAAGATCAGACGGGAGGGGTCCTGCCCGCGGGTCGTCCGCTCGATCCAGTCGGCTTCCTGCGCGAGCGACATCGGGTATCGCTGCGCGAGCGTCGAACGCAGGTCCTCGTCGTTGATCCAGTCATGACAGCGCTCGAGATCGTCGCGCTCGATCGACCGGAGATACAGCCTTTCGCCTCGGATCACACGCAACCCCTTGATCCGCAAAGATATCCGATCCGCGCCCTGCCGCGGAGCCGGGAAACCTGGCGAAAGCGGTCCGGAGCCTGCGGAACCTGCAGACGGTCCCTGCGTAACTCCCTATCGAGGCCCGATTTTCCAGCGTCGGCCCGGTTGCGGCGCTCTTCGGATTCAGGGAGGACGGTATGTCGAAGCTTTTCAAGACGCTGCTGCTCCTGGCCGTTCTCGTCGCGGTCGCCGCCGGACTCTACGCCCTGGCGCGCAACGGCAAGGGCAACGACGGCGAGAGGAAGCTCGTCACGGTCGAAAAGGGCTCGATCACCGAGAAGGCCCTGGCCGTCGGCCAGATCCAGCCCCGCCAGAAGTTCTCGATCAAGTCGAAGATCTCGGGGATCGTCAAGCAATGCATGGTCAACGTCGGCGACAAGGTCAAAGCCGGCGATCCGCTCTTCGAGATCGCGCCCGACCCCACGCCGCAGGAGCTGACCGACGTCGACCGGCAGCTCGACTCCGCAAAGGCCTCGTTCGACCGCGCGAAAGCCGACTTCGAGCGGACCCAGGAGCTCACGAAGCAGGGCGTCGTTCCGAAGTCCGAGCTCGACGTCAAGCGCGAGGCCTTCGAGCTCGCCAAGGTCGCGGTCGCACGGGCCGAGCAGGGCCGCGACCTCACCCGCAAGGGCCGCATCGAGACCGCCACGGTCTCGATGGAGTCGATCATCCGCGCGCCGGCGGCCGGCACCGTCCTGACCCGCGCCGTCAATCCCGGAGACCCCGTCGTGCCGCTGACCTCCTACCAGCCGGGCACGGAGCTCGCGGCGATCGCCGACATGAGCGACCTCATCTTCAAGGGCACGGTCGACGAGATCGACGTGGGCAAGCTCAAGATGGCGCTCCCGGCGCGGATCAAGGTCGGGGCGCTTCCCACCGACGTCGTCACGGGAAAGGTCGCGCGGATCGCCCCCCAGGCGCAGCAGAAGGACGGAGCGACGCTCTTCGACATCGAGATCGAGCTCGACTCGACCGCGAACGTGATGCTGCGCGCGGGGTACTCGGCCAACGCGGACCTCATCATCCGCGAGCGCAACGACGTCTTGACGATCCCGGAGCGCGTCGTCATCTTCGAGGACGGCGGCAAGAAGACATTCGTCGAGGTCCCCGGCGCCACCGAGAAGGCGCCGCCGGTCAAGATGGCCGTCAAGCTGGGCGTTTCCGACGGATTGAACGTCGAGGTCGCCGAGGGGCTCCCGATCGGCGCGAAGGTCCTCGAGCGGCCGCCCAAGAAGCTGACGTCGGCGGTCGACTGAGGAGGGTCTGCGCCGTGCAGTCGACCGCGCCACAGGGACGTAGGGGCGGCCCTTGTGGCCGCCCGGATCGCCACACGAGGGCGGGGACGAGCCCCGCCCCTACGACGGGGGCCTGACCCGTGCTTTCCATCCGCGACGCGCTCCGCCAGATGTGGCGGGACATCCGGAGCCAGAAGCTCCGCACCTTCCTGACGGTCTTCGGGATCGTGTGGGGCACCGTGTCCGTCAGCCTCCTCCTCGCCTTCGGCAAAGGCCTCCAGCGCCAGATGATCCTGAACAGCTCGGGCCTCGGCGACGCGATCTGCATCGCCTGGCCGGGACTGACGTCCGTCCCCTTCGAGGGCCTCGGCAAGGGCCGCAAGATCCGCCTGAGCGAGGACGACGTCGAGGCGATCCGGCGCGAGGCGCGAGGCGTCAACGCCATCTCGAGCGAGTACTCCAAGACGCTCAAGCTGAATTACGGCGCAAAGACCATCGCGATGGACGTTTCCGGCGTCTCGCCCGAGTTCGGCGGAATGCGCAACCTCATCCCCCACGAAGGCGGCCGTTTCGTCAACCCGACCGACATGGCCGAACAGCGGCGGGTCCTCTTCATCGGAAACAAGATGGCCGACGACGTTTTCGGCCAGGGCGTCGACGCGGTCGGCAAGACCGTGATGCTGGGCGGCTCGCCCTTCCTCGTCGTCGGCGTCCTTCAGAGCAAGGTCCAGAACTCGAGCTACAGCGGACGCGACAACCAGAAGGGGTTCATCCCCGGCACGACCTACCGCGCGATCACGGGCGAGAAGTGGGTCGACAACCTGATCTATCAGCCGAAGGTCGCCGCCGAGGCCGAGCAGGTCACCGACGACGTTCGCCGTGTCATCGCCGGACGCCAGCGCTTCGATCCCGACGACAAAGAGGCCTTCTCGGTCTGGGACACGACGGAGAACCTCAAGTTTTTCGCGACGTTCTTCCTGTCCTTCCGCCTGTTTCTCGGGATCATCGGCTCCTTCACGCTCATCGTCGGGGGCATCGGGGTCTCGAACATCATGAACGTCGTCGTCGAGGAGCGCACCAAGGAGATCGGCATCAAGATGGCGCTCGGCGCCCGCGACCGCTGGTTGATGCGGCAGCTCCTCCTCGAGACCCTCCTCATCACCGCCATGGGGGGCGCCCTCGGGTTCGCGATCTCGTTCACGGTGTGCGCCGTCTTCCCGAAGTTCGGCGTGACCGAGTTCGTCGGCGACCCCGACCTCTCGCTCTCGGTGGCCGCCCTGACCGCGGCGATCCTCGGCGTGACGGGCCTGCTCGCGGGCTACTTCCCGGCCCGGGACGCATCGCGGCTGGATCCCGTCGTGGCGATGAAGTTGTGACGATACTCACGGCCTTACCCAAATTCGTAGGGGCGGGGCTTGTCCCCGCCCTAGGGCGGCCGCAAGGGCCGCCCCTACGACCGAAATCACCCGGCGCAAGCGACTAGCCCATGAAGCGCGACCTGTCCGTCGTCCTCCACCTTTTCCTCGCGTCGGCGCGGCTGCAGAAGAAGCGCGCGACGCTGACGATCGCCTCGCTCGCCTGGGGCACGGTCACGATCCTGCTTCTGCTGGCTTTCGGCGAGGGACTCAAGCGCCAGATGATGTCGAACGACCAGGCCATGGGGAACAACCTCGCCATCATGTGGCCCGGCGAAACCTCCAAGCCCTACAAGGGCCTGCCCGAGGGGCGGCCGATTCGTCCCAAGCTCGAGGACATCGACTACGCGCGCGAGCGCCTGCCCGAGCTCGACGCGATCTGGGGCGAGCTGACCTCGTGGCGGACGGCGCTGTCCTACGGGCGAAAGACCGTCAACGGCCGCGTCATCGGGACGCGGTTCGACTACGGCGACGCCCGCAAGCATTTCCCGGTCCGGCGGGGACGCTTCATCAATCCCCGCGACGAGGAAGAGAAACGCCGCGTCGTGTTCCTCGGCAACGAGATGGCCAAGGACATCTTCGGGCCGGAGGATCCGCTCGGCAAGCAGCTGCTGATCAACAACTCGCCCTTCACCGTCATCGGCGTCATGCAGAGGAAGCGCCAGTCGTCGACCTACGGCGGGCCCGACGCGACCCATGCCGTCATCCCGCAGTCGACGTTCAAGGCGGTGCTCGGCAGCGACCGCGTCAACGTCGTCGTCTTCCGCGTCAAGAAAGCCGACGACATGGCGGCCGCCCTGAAGCACTTCAACGAGGTCCTCGGGCCGCGGCTCGGGTTCGACCCCGAGGACCCGCGCGTCTGGGGGCTCTGGGACACCGTCAAGGGCCAGAAGATGCAGGAGAAGATCCTCGTCGGCCTCGAGATCTTCTTCGGAGTGATCGGCGCGCTGACCCTGATCATCGGGGGCGTCGGTGTCGCCAACATCATGTACGCCGTCGTCAAGGAGCGGACCAAGGAGATCGGAGTCAAGATGGCGCTCGGCGCCCGCCGCGGGTGGATCACGGGGCCCTTCATCCTGGAGGGCCTCGTCTACACGCTCGTCGGCGGCCTCTTCGGCGCCCTGATCGCGATCCTTCTCGTGACGGGCCTTTCGTTCCTGCCGATCGAGGGCAACGACGTCCTGGAATTCATGGGTCGGCCCACGCTCTCCTGGCCCATCGGCCTCGCCACGATCGCCATCCTCGGTACCTGCGGACTGCTCGCCGGATACTTCCCCGCCCGCCGCGCCGCGTCGATCGACCCGGCGTCGACCCTGCGTTACGAGTGAACGGAAAGATGGAGAGACCATGACCTCGATCATCGACATGCAGTCCATCAGGAAGATCTACGACACCGGCAAGGTCAAGGTCGAGGCCCTGAAGGGCATCGACCTCGTCGTCGAGCCGGGCGAATTCGTGGCGATCGTCGGACCGTCGGGCTCCGGCAAGTCGACGCTGATGAACCTGATCGGCTGCCTCGACACGCCCTCCCAGGGCACCTATCGCCTGGGCGGCGAGGACGTCTCGAAGTTCACCCGCGACGAGCTCGCCGATGTCCGCAACCGCCGCGTCGGCTTCGTCTTCCAGGGGTTCAACCTGCTGCCCCAGATCACCGCTTTCGAAAACGTCGAGATGCCTCTCCTCTTCGGCGGCGTCCCCCCGAAGAAGCGCCGCGAGCGCGTCACGGAGCTCCTGACCCGCGTCGGCCTCGGCGAGCGGATGGACCACCGGCCGACCGAGCTCTCCGGCGGCCAGATGCAGCGCGTCGCGATCGCGCGTGCCCTCGCCATGAAGCCGGACGTCGTCCTCGCCGACGAGCCGACCGGGAACCTCGACTCCTCCGCCGGCGGCGACATCATGGGCCTCTTCACCGAGCTCTGGAAGCAGGGCTCGACGCTCGTCGTCATCACGCACGACATGACGCTCGCCCGGCGGGCCAGCCGCGTCGTCGAGATCCACGACGGGAAGATCGTGCGCGACGGCGAGGCTGCAGCCTAGGGGTCAACGCTGATTTCCTGAAGCCGCCACCCTCCTGAGCAATCCGGCCGCCCGGCTTTTCAGCTCGGCCTCGGACTCGAGCGCCGACTCGATGCGCCGAACGTCCTTCACGATCGTCGTCTCGTGCTTCGCGAACAGAGTCGCCGTCCGACACAAGGGGATTCGGCCGCCTTCTCGGCCGACGTACGCCGTCAGGCCGCGCACGCGACTCGACGCCGTTCGAAAGGCCGCGGCGTTCAACCCGAACTCCTCCGCCGCCAGTCGGCCGAGTCGTTCGACCGTCAACAAGCGACGTGCCAGGTCGGGATCCGATGCTCGGACCATCCGCGCCGCAAATTCCTCGTCCCCCTTGATCAACTGCGCGTGTGTCTCGAGGGCCTCATATGTCGGACCCGATCCGTCGCCCATGAACGTCTCGTACGCCCGGACCGCCGCGCGCCGGGTCAGCCCAAAGTGCGCCAGCGCGACGGAGATCTTGAGCCAAGCCGGTTCCCCGCCTCGTCGATACGCCCAATCGCTCGACCACTTGAAGTCCTGGGGCCGGGCGGCGATCCGCGCCTTGACCGGGTTCATGTGGATGTATCGCACCAGTTGGACGAGATGCTCCTCGGCCTGAACCAGGAACGCCTTGTAGCGGCCCTGGAAGACGTGGCCGACGCGCCGGTGGCGACGATTGAACGCCTGCGAGTAGGAGCCATGGAGGGCTAGCATGATTCGTGACAGCGGTGTCGATCCGCGCTGGATCGCCAGGTGGACGTGGTTGGTCATCAGGCAGTATGCGTAGACGGCGAAGCCGAATCGGTCTGCGTAGGCTCCCAGCCGGCCGAGATACTTCCGCCGGTCGGCGTCGTCGCGGAATATCGCCCGACGTTCGTTGCCCCGACCAATGACGTGGTAGACGGCGCCCTCGTATTCGAGCCGCGGCGGTCGAGACACGGTACCCCCTGACTACTCATTGTCACGAGACGTGGGGTTGTTGCTGGCGACTGCGATCCGTCGGATCGTCCGGCGCGGGGGCCGCCTGCGAACACGGAGAAGGTCTCGGCGCCGATTCAGGAATTCAGCGTTGACCCCGTGTCCTAGTCGGTCCGCGGGAAGAAGTTCGCGCCGACGTCCTTGAGTCCGGCCCAGTCCACCAGGTAGAAGCACGACGGCGCGGCCTGATCGACGCGCACGGTGGCCGCAAATCCCTGGGGCGTGAACTGTCCCTGGATCGTGATCGTGAACTGCCCGCCCACGGCTTCGGGCTGCATCGCGAACGACCCGTCGTCCTGGACGGAGCCCTCGTAGGTGATCCCCGCGTGGGTCAGGGTCAGTGCGTGCGACCCCGGCGTCTGGACGACCGTCGTGGGATTGTCCTGCACGGTGACGTTGCCGCAGGTGTTCTGCCCGGGAACGAGCGAGACCTGCGTCGAGTACGCCCCTCCCACCGAGAGCACCGGAGCAACGTCGGCGGCCCCGGCCACGAAGATCGGGTCCGTCGTGGCGCTGTCGATCACGGCGGCATAGGCGAAAACGGCGGGGCCGTTCGTCTGCACCGTGATGACCGAATCGGTGGTCTCGAGCAGCGGGTGGTTGATCCCCCCCGAGCCGAAGATGTTGTTGACCTGGACTCCCGAGTGCGCCGGGATCGTCCGCTGGACCTGGCCCACCCAGTGGCCCTCCCAGTACACGGCGAAGACGACGGTCGCGGCGGCATCCTGTCCGTTGAAGGCGCCGACGTTTGTCCGGAAGCCGGCGCCGGAACCCCCGTTGGCGATCTGCGTGAGCACCGAGTACCGATGCGCGGCGGACGCCGCGACGCCCGGGATGAACATGCCGACGGTCGGTGTCGGATCGGTCGAATAGAGGCGACTCGTCACGACGACGTCCGATGCCGTCGCGGGCGAGGCGACGTCGAACTCGACGCCCCCCGCGGAGTTCGGCGCCGCGAACGCCGAGACCACCATGTCGTCGAAAGCCCGTGATTCCCTCGGCGAGAGCGTGAAAGTCTCCCGCGTCCCCGCCGCCGGGCAGGCTCCGAGGAAGCACCGGTACGTCGCCGTGACGTTCGCGGACGAGGCGTACGAGGTGTTGAAGACCCGCACGTCCGAATAAAACGGCGACGCGCCCACGATCGACGCGACCGCCGGGACCGTGATCCGCGAGGATTGCGCCGCCAGAGGCGTGCCCGCGATCAGAACGGCGAGGAGAGAGACGGCCGATCCTCGCGTTCTCGGGCTCACGCGGTCACACTAGCACCCGGGTCCCGGCGAATGTTCTTGGAAACTCATCGGGAGGCGGGCGCGGTGAAGGCCTTCGTCTCGTCGATGCCGTCCTGCGCGAACACCACGACGTTGGGATCGGGGTCCTTCGTGAGCGCCTCGAGGAGGACCAGGTCCTCGGCCCGGTGGAGCTTGCCGAGCTTCTGGATCGCCGCGATGCGGACGCTCCGGTTGAGGTCGGAGGTCAGGGTCCGGAGACTCGCCGCGAGCTTCGGATCTCCAGGCGCCGACGCCTCCCATCCATTCAGCGCCTCCAGCCGCACCTCGGACACCTGCTTCGGACCGGTGTACTTTTCGAAAGTGGCGGCGAGCGTGGGATCGCCGAGCTTCGCGAGGCCGATGAGCGCCCCGATCCGCACCGAGTCCCACCAGCGCGAGTCGCGCGAGAGCTGCTTCGTCAAATACTCCTTCGCGCCGGGCGCGCGCAGCCGCCCGAGCGAGATCTCGGCGGCGGCGACGACGTCCTCGGCCCGGTCGGTCTCGATCGCATGGCGGAGCGCTTCGGCCGCGGAGACCTCTCCAGCCTCGCCCAGGGCGAGCGCCACGGCGCGGCGCACGCGCGGGTCCGGGTGTCCGAGCGCCCGGGTCAGCGGCGCGGTCCCCGCCGACCCGCCGATCCTCCCGAGGTCGAGCGCCGCTTCCTGCTTCAGGCCCCAGTGCGCCGACGGGTCGGTGAGGATCTTCGTCAGCGCGTCGACCGTCCGCGGGTCCGTATCGAAGTCGTTCGCGAGCTGCCGCGCCGCTCGAAGCTTCGCGGCCAGGTCCCCGCCCGAGAGCTCGGCGAGCACCTCGGTGATCGGCCGCGCGTAGGCCACCTCGCAGACGAGCCAGCCGCCCTTGTCGAACGTGACGCGCGTCGGACGAGTTTCCGAGGGCAGGGAAACCTTCGTCTCCCAGCCGGAGAGTTCCACCGTGTGCATCCTTGCCCCACCGGCGTCGGCGACCTCGATCTCGACGGGCAGCCGGAACTCGTTCTCGAAGGGGAGATCGGCCTGAATCTGCTTGACCGTCAGGTCGACCTGCTTTCGCTCCGGCGCCCACCGGTACGAGACCTCGAAGCGCGGATGCCCGCCGCCGCCGACGACCCAGTCCTCGAAGAACCACGACAGGTTCCGCCCGGCCGCGCGCTCGATCGCCTCCTTGAGGTCCGCGGAGTCGACGTTGGAGAACTCGTGCTGCTTCAGGTACGCCGCGATCATGCGATCGAAGTCGGCCTCGCCCAGGAAGTGCCGGATCATGTGCAGCACGAGCGCGCCCTTCACGTAGGTCGTGTTCTGCTGGTACATCGCGCCCGGGTCCTTGTAGCGAAGGTATTCCATCGGCCGGACGCTCCCCGTCGAGCGGACGTAGTCGACGTAGTCGTTCAGGTAGGTCCAGCGCTGGTACGTCAGGTCGTCCTCGCCGTGGGCCTTCGCGTTCCACATCGTGTGCCAGAACGTGGCGAAAGACTCGTTCAACCAGATCGAGCCGAGCGACCGGCAGGTCACCATGTCGCCGAACCAGTGGTGCGCGAGCTCGTGCGCGACGACGTCCTCGTACGTGAAGATCGGCCACGCCGCCTCCAGGGTCGGCGACATCTCCGGCGGGTCCCCGGCGAGCCGGAGCTCCGACTCCGTGAAGCCCGTCGCGCTCGTCGTTTCCATTGCTCCCGAGAACTCGCGGAGCACGACCTGGTCGTACTTGACCCACGGATACGGGTAACCCATCTTCTGCGAGAAGAACTCGACCATCTCGGGCGTCCTGCCGAAGACGAACTTCGCCTTCTCCTCGGTGCCCGGAGGCGTCCACGCCGCGAGCGGCACGGCCTTGACTTCTCGTTCCGCGCCGCGGAGCGGGACCTTCGCGTCGCGCAGCGGCACCTTCGTCAGCTCCGCCACGTCGACCGTGACGAGATAGTTCGGGATGGGTCCTTCCTGGATCCAGTGGAAGGTGCGCGTGCCGTCCGGGTTCTCGCGCAAGCCGTCGAGCCGGCCATTGGCGACGACCGAAAGAGGCCTGGGCGCGGTCACGATCCACTCCACGGAGAAGCGGTCGTTGGTGTCGTCGTAGATCGGCAGCCAGGCGCGGTGGAGCCCGCCCTCGCCGTAGTTCCAGGCCTCCGCGGTCCGCCGGCCTTCCGCCGGGTAGAAGTACATGCCGCCGCGCGGCTTGCACGAGTAAGTGATCGCGACCGTCGCCGACTCGCCGATCCCGACGGGCGGGTCGAGGGCGATGTCGAGCTTGAAGTTCTCGCCGTCCGTCGTGAACTTCTGCGGCTTTCCGCCGCGCTCGACCTTCGCGACGGCGAGGTCCGCGGCGTCGAGCGACAGGGTCGCGAGGGGCGCACGCAGGGCCTGGAATGTCACGGTCGCCGTACCGGCGATCGACGCGGCGGCCATGTCGAAGGCGAGCTCGGCCTTGTAGCTCTGAATGTGGAAGGTCCGTTCGCGGACCGGACGCTCCGGCCCCTCGGGCAGGCGGTGCCCGGGAACAACCTGGGCGGCCGAGGCGATCGGCCACGAGACGAGCGCCAGGACGGCGAGGGCACGTTTCATTTTTTTCTCCTGATCGGCGCGGGGATTCTATCGCCGGGGCGAAATCCCGTAGACCCCGGCCTTCTTCGACGCGGCGAAGTGCCCCGAGATGCGGTTCACAGGTTGGCGTGTCCGGAAGAGCGGCGACGTCTGGGCGGTCGACGGCACGCTCTCGCTCCAAGGCGTGCGGAAGGAGATCACGCTCCCCTTCGCGATCCAGGGCCGCTTCGACGGCCCCAACGCCGGCAAGCACCTCGGGATCCACGCGAAGTTCAGCTTCGACCGCCGCGAGTACGGGACGGCCTGGGCCGGCAACACCGAAACGAAGGCTGTCGGCAACGAGTCCCGGTCGAGATCACCCTGCTCGCGACGAAGGTCCCTCCGGCCGCAACAGTTAGGGGCGGCCCTCGCGGCTGCCCGCGGGCGGGGACGAGCCCCGCCCCTACTCCCGAGGCTTCCTCTACCGCACCGTCAGCGTCGCCCCCGCCGAATAGGCATTGAACTCGGGCGCGTACATCGACTGGACCGTCGCCGGCGACACCTTGAAGGTGCCCGCCATGTTCGCGCGGATGCGGTGCTTGAAGGTGTACTCGCCGACCGGCAGCCGTTCGAAGAAGAAGTTCGCGCCTGAATCGCGGGTCTCCTCGTACCAGGAGATCCCGAGGTCCCACTTGTAGCGGGAAAGCACGTTCTCCGGTTCGGCCCCGGCGGGCCGGGGATCGCGCAGGTGGACGTACTCCGCCGCGTGTTTCGAGCGAAGCGAGATCTGGACTTCGATCTCGTCCCCGGGGCGCACGACTGCTCCCTCGGACAGCGGCCTCAGCACGAAACCGGAAGGCGTCGACTCGCGCAGGAAGTACTTGCGCGATACCGAGAAGAAGTCTCCCCGGTCCTCCTCCGGCAGCTTCTCCGTCGAGAAATGCCAGGTGGCCGAGGCGAAGGCGAGGCCCTTCCCGGTCTTCTCGACGCCGATCGAGGCGTCGCGGCGCGGGTCGATCTTCTCCCCCGGCACCACGACCTGGTTGCGCCGACCCGTGTAGCGATCCGGCTCGAAGACGAACGTCGTCCTCTGGCTCGCGACGTCGACCGTGACGTCCTCCCGGACCGCCAGGGCGCCCTCCTTCTTCAGGTACCACACCAGCGCGTAGATCGCCTCCGCCGTCGCCCGGGTCGACTTCCACTGGTTCATCTTCTTGTTGAGGAAGAGCCACTGGACGAGGCCGTGGCGCCGCGGGTCGGCCGGGTCGAGCTCCGCGAGCACGCGCAGGGCGAAGGCCTGCGTCTCGACCGTGTCGTTGTACCAGAGCCAGGAGCGGTCCTCGGGGGTGAACGCCGTCCCGAGATCCGGGTCGGTCTTCGCCGCGTCCATCACCGAGTCCCACACGAGCTTCGCGTCCTTCGGCCGCCGCATGCGCTGGAGCGTCAGCGCGAGCTGGCCCTTCAGGAGCGGCGAGTGCGATTTCCAGCGGGCGAAGGAGTAGTCGAGGAGCGTCTTTCGGTAGGCCTCGTCGAAGGCGGGCCCGTACCAGCCCGCGTCCGGGTAGGAGGAGAGCACGTAGTTGACGAAGGTCGCGTACTCGCAGGTGCCCTTGTCGGCCATGCAGCGGTCGATGTCGCGGCGGATATCCGCCCCGGCGTACTTCCACGCGGCGAGAACCATGTCCTTCGGCACGTCGACGCCGAACTCGAGAGCGTGCGCGAATCCGTTGAGGATGTAGAGCGTCATGTACGGCGAGGGCGGCCCGCCCGGCCACCACGGGAATCCTCCCGAGTCCGTCTGCGCCTGGCGGAGCTTGGCGAGCGCCGCGTCCCGGTCGGCCTTCGCGATGCGCGGATCGAGGACGCGTGTCAGGTCCGCGCCGGGCTTGCCGCCCCGGGCCTCCTCGAGCCACGGCGTCTCCTCGAGCTGCATCTTCCGGTTGGGATCGTCCGCGTTCCACGGCTCGAGCCGGGTGTCCCGCTTCGAGAGCTCCTGCGCCATCGCCGCGACAGCCGGGTAGTCGCGGAAGACCGACGAGACGATCCCGGTCGAGAGGAAGCGATTCAGCGTCTGCTCCGTGCACTCGTACGGGTAGTTCACGAGGTAGGGCAGCGCCGACAGAACCGAATCGAAGAGCTGCCCGTCGACGGTCACGACGAGCTGCTCGTCGACGCGCGTCGGATCGTCCGACTTCGCCATGTCGGCGAAGGTCAGCATGCGGCGCTCGCCGCCGCGGAGCGCGGCGAACCTCGACTGCGCAAGCTGCATGCGGCCCGGAAGCACCGGCACCGGACGCCGCTCGCCGTCCGACAGATCGCCGGCGACAGCCGTCGCCTGAATGGCATAAGACCCGACGCGCCGCGGCGTCGACAGACGGAACGTCACGTCCGCTCCGGCGCCCGCGGCCGCGGAGTAGGGAAGGGTCGCGCGCTCCGGCGACAACCCGAACTCCGACAGCGCGCTCGCGTTGGTCGCGGTGTCGAGAATCTCGAGCCGCACGCGGCCGGAGAGCCCGTGGTCCGACGCGTTGTTGACGACGACCTTGAGATCCGCCGCGTCGCCCTCCCGCAGGAACCGCGGAACGTACGGCCGGACCATGAGGTCCTTGACGCTTCGCGTCTCCTTCTGGACGGAGCCGGCTTTCAGGTCCTTCGTGACGGCGTGAACCCAGACGCTCCAGGATGTCACCGAGTCGGGGACCGTGAACTCGATCGAGGCCGAGCCGTCGGGACCGGTCAGCAGCTGCGGCTTCCAGAACGCGGTCTCGGAGAAGTTGGCGCGGATCGCGACGGGGGCGGCAGCGTCCGCACGGGTCTTCTCCTCGAGGCGGATGCCGGCGTTGGCCCGCCCGGCGGCGCTGTTCGTCGCCGCGAGGTCGCCCTCGGCGGCCGGCGCGGACGCCGGAGCGACGGCGTCCATCGACTGGGCGGAAGATTTCGCCATGGCGTACATGCCCCGCCGGCCGGGGCCGCCGAAGGCGTAGCCTCCCGGAAACTTCAACGTGTCGGGGCGAAGCGGCGGGTAGCCCGGAAGCACCGGAAACTCTCCTCGCACGTGCGCGAAATACGCCTCACCGAGGCTCGAGCTGCTCGGCCAGACGTCGGTGTGCGACGGATAGAGGGACAGCGGGCTCGGCGGATGGTACGCGGCGAAGGCGTCGAGGCTCCGGTCGTACATGCTGGCGAGGAGCTCCGCCGCCGCCGTCTCGACCGGCGCACCGCCCGGGGCCTCGACCTTGACGGTCCAGGTCTCCGCCTGTCCCGGCCGGAGCTTGTCGCGGAAGGTCGCGAAGCTGACCTTGAGCTCCTTGTCGTCCCATGGCACGAAGACGGTCTGGGTCTGTGTGACGAGCTGGTGGTCCCTGACCATCGTCAGCTTGACGGAGAAGCCGCCGCGATGCCTCTCCTCGACCGGAATCTCGATGACCGCCGGCGACTTCCCCGCGACGAGCGTGCGGCGCTCGACCGCCGCTCCGTCCCGGTCGATCTCGAAGTAGAGGTTCTGGCCGGCGAGCCCCGAGGCCGCGAGCAGCCGCGCCGTCCCGCCGACGGGGACCGACGGCGCCTCGGCGAGGAGCACGGCCGGGAGCGCGAGCGGGGTGCGCTCGGCAGCGACGATGAGCTCCCGCGGCGCCTCGAACTCGGCGCCGAACTCGTCTCGGGTTCGGTAGGCCAGGCGGTAGGCCCCCGCGGGAAGGCTCGGAACCGGGACCCGCGCCACGCCCTTCTCGTCGTGCGTGAGCTCCCCCTGCGCCACCTCGGCGCCGTTCTTCCATCGCGCCATGACCTGCTCCGCCGCGTACCCGGTCTGCCAGCGGGGGCGCAGGGCGTCGCCCGGCGTCCGCACGCCGCCCTCGGCGCCTTCGGAAGGATCCGGCGGAAGGTCCGCCGGCAGCGGCGCCTCGGCCGGTTGCTCGAGGCGGTAGAGGCGCCACGCGCCTTTCCCCGCGCGCGGGGCACCGTCGAGGTTCGTCCGGACGACGGTGACGTCGGGCCTCGCGCCCGCGCGCAGAAACCCGCCGTGCAGTTCGATGCGCGCCTCGACCGCGACGAACCCCAGGCGGAAGGTCCGCGTCGCCGAGCGCGTTTCGCCGCCCTCGTCCGAGGCGTCGGCGGAGACCGTGTAGACGTACGTCGTTGCGCTCCCCTGACCCGCGAGGCGCTCGTCGGCCTTCGGCGTGAACGCGATCGTGAACGAGCCGTCGGCCTGGAGGGCGGAGCTGCCCGCCGCGATCGTCTCGGTTCGGACCTCCGGGCGGAAGCCGCGCCACCAGAACCACCACGGGAAGCTCGGCGTGCGTGTCACGTTCCACCGCACGTTGCCGGTGGCGACCGGAAGGCCGAAGTAGTAGCGAGCCTCTCCGGTCAGGCGCGCCGGGCGATTGAGGCGGAGGGCCTCGGTCGAGTCCTTCAGAGAAACTTCGAAGGTCGGCCGCTTGTATTCCTCGACCCGGACCGACGCGCCGCCGCCCTGGAGCGACGTCGCCACGCGCCACGCGCCGAGAGCCCGCCCCGCGGGAATCGTGAACTCGCCCGCCGCCGTCCCGAAATCGTTCGTCGTCACCGAACGGGTCTCGACCGACTGACCGTTCCGGTCGTAGAGCGTCACCGCGACGGCCGACCGCGGAAAGGCGCGCAAGCGCCCCGCGCCGGGATCGCCCTGGTAGGCGAGCACCTTCCAGAGGATCTTCTGGAGGGGCCGATAGATGCTCCGGTCGGTGAAGACGAGAGAGGCCGTCACCGGACCCTCGGCGGGGCCGGAGCGCCAGCCGTACGGCGTTGCGCTTCCGACGGCGAGATCGGCGCCGCGGCGAGCGAAGACGAAGGGCTCCGCCCGTCCCAGCTCGGCCGGAAATACGAGAACGGCCCGGCCCTCGCGGTCGGTCACGGCCTCGCCGATCCGCTCGGTCGAGGTGGGGTTCCAGCGGCCCTTCAGGACGGTGACCGCGACGCCGTCGAGCGGCCGGCCCGTTTCCCCCGACAGCGCGAGGATCTCGATCTTCTGGCGCCGGTCCGCGCCGGGCGCGCCCGCCGTCTCGACCAGGACGAGGTCCGAGAGAAGGAATCCGGCCGCGACGACCGGAAAGCCGCGGCCCGCCGAGAAGGCCGGATCGCCCGAAGCGGCGACGACGTAATAGCCCTTGGTCCGCATCGGCGGCACGACGAACGTCCGGTGCTCGAGGTAGTCCGGTGTCGCCGGCAGGACGGCCGACCACTCGGCCGCCGGACGGCCGGCCAGCACGCGCTCGAGCTCCGGGCCCTGCGGGAGGATGCTGCGAAGGTCCTTCTCCGACGCGACCCGCGACGGCAGGTCGACGGCGTACGCGCGGAACGTCAGCTTCGCGACGTTCCTGTGGCGGACGAGAATCGACCGCCGGTCGGGGCCATCGCTCTTCATCGCCGTCAGCTGGTAGCCGGGCGCCTCGATCCTCTGGACGATCGAAAAGCAGCGCCTGCCTCCCACCGACTCCGGGTAGGCCTGCCGTCCTTTCCGCGCGGCTTCGCGGGCCCGGATCAATCTCTCGGGCCGATTTCCCTGCTCGAGCAGCTCCGCCAGTTGCGCCTGCCCCATGGCGAACCAGGGCAGCGCGGCCATCGCCGGAAGGCGCTGCTCGAGGTCGTGCGCGATCGTCTCGCGGTCACGCTGCTCCGTGAAAGCACCGCTCAGCCGGCGGTCGCGCTCGAGGCGCGCTTCGAGCGCCGCCTCACGCTCGCCGCGGCCCGCATGCCAGCCCCCGAGGTCGGCCAGAACGGCGACGAGACGCGTCACCGGATGGTTGGCGTCGTCGTCGATCACCCGGCCCGTCGATTCCCGGTCGGCCCGAAGGAGGCCGGGGAGGTCGAGGGTGAAGACGGCGTTCGACTGCGCCGGGCTCCAGCCCGAGGAATCCGCGAGCAGGGCGACGAAGAGGTAGCTGACCGCGTCGCGCAGCGTGTCGCGAATTCCGGGAGGGTAGTCGTTGGGTTGGACGAACTCCGAGAGGGCCGCGACTTTCTCTCCGCCCAGAGCTTCCCGCTCCTTCCAGAGCGCGACGTACGCACGGGCAGCCTCGTCGTAGATCTGCTCGCGGGTCCAGGCCTTCAGGTCGACCGTCCCCGTCGACTCGACCCGCTCGCGCCGTGAGATCTCCCACGAGTACATTTGCGCGTAGTTCACGAGCGACTGCGCATAGAAGAGCTCGAGCGCGGTGCGCGAGAGAAGGTCCCGGGGCCAGGGCTCGTCCTTGAGAAATCGGACCGCGGTCTCGTACCCGTGGAGCCCCGTACGGAGCTGGACCGAGCGGATGAGGGACTTCGTCCAGTCGGCGGAATCGCGGCGCGTCTTCGCCGACTGGAGAAGCGCGTCGACCTGCCGCGAGGCCTCCTCGAACTTCTGTTCCGAGACGAGCCGGTCGACCTCCTTCCAGGAGGCCGTCGTCGTCGGTGCCGGGGTCGGCGTGCGGGTCGCGGTGACCGCCACCGCGGCCTTCTTCTGCACAGGCGCGGTCGCCGCTCCCGAGAGCGCCGCCAGCGCCGACGCGACCGCCAGACCGACCCACCGTCCGCACGTGCGCATGCCCTTCATTCTGCCAACTCAGGAACCCGCCCGCCCCAAAAAGTTCCAGGTGGTTCCTGACCTGAAAGTCTGAAAGATTGACTTTCGGCCGAAGTGTCATTCTTTCAGGGCTGACCCTACTTCTGGAAGGCGTAGGAGAGCTTGACGAGGAACTGCCGGTTCTGGGGCCGGAGATCGACGTCATTGGTCTCGAAGAGGGCCCGGTTGTCGCCGTAGCCGACGTAGAGCACCGTCTGCCAGTTGAGCTTGTAGGAGAAGAGGGCCGACCCGGAGAACTCGGATTCCTTCTCCAGCACCGGGGAGGTCCAAAACGACGGATCACGGGTCGTCTCGATGTACTGGCCGATGACCCGGAAGAGCATCCGGGAGTTGAAGACGTAAATCGCCTTGGCGCGCGCCACGGTCGCCGTGAAGAGGCGCCCCGATCGGCCTTCGAGCGTCTCGTCGATCCACTGCCGCTCGGCGACGAGGTCGAGGCCCAGATGGTCCGTCGGGCGGATCGTCGCCGTCAGCGTGAGACTGCCGCCGCTGCCCACGCGGACGTTGGAGACGTCCGGTTGCTCGCCGTAGTTGCCGGCGAAGGTCAGGCGCGGAACGAGGCGCGACGGCGACGCCTGGAGATTCCAGGCGATCTGATCGAACTCGAGCGTCTGCCCGTCGATCCGGACGGCCTCGAAGTTGTAGTCGATCTCGCCGCGCAGGCTCCACTGCCCCTGGAAGGAAATGCCGGGGAAGTACCGTCGCGAGATCAGGTCTCCCTCGCGATCGGTCGCGTAGTTGCCGCCCACGAGCGGATGCAGCCGGGAGAAAAAGCCCGTGGGGAAGAACCGATACCCGAGTCCCGCCTGCCCCTCGCGGTACCCGACCTGGGGAACGAACCCGTCGTCGGCGACGAAGCCGGGCGCGAAATCGTCGTAGCTCAGGTTCCAGTCCCAGTGTCGGGTCGAGTGAGTCCACGCGGTCGTCCAGCCGAAGCCCGACTGCTTCTGCCCGGTCCAGCCGGGAAACAGGTCCGGGCGGTCGGGGTTCTCCGAGAAGCTGTAGAGGTACTGCGCGTTGACGACGTCGTTCGCGCCCGCCTGCCAGTGAACGTCGCCGCCGACGACGTAGTTGTAGCCGCCGCCGTCGGCTGCGGCGATCGAGCGCGCGGTCCCGAGAAATCCTGCGAAGGAATCGCCGAGGTCCTGACGGACGCGCAGGATCGCGACGGTCGACTCGTAGTCCTGGGGCGCCGCCTCCGAGAACACGGGTCCGGGGATGATGACCGTCCCTCCCCCGCGGTCGTTGCCGACGAGGGCGATGTAATTCGTCCCGCCGGTCTTGCCGGT
This sequence comes from uncultured Acidobacteriota bacterium, assembly GCA_963805495.1. GTDB lineage: Bacteria > Acidobacteriota > Thermoanaerobaculia > UBA5066 > Gp7-AA6 > DAHUXD01. The sequence goes on from CAWDUQ010000001.1 coordinate 53,803, forward strand.
GACGCGCGCTCCCCAGAGCGGCTGGGTGATCGTGCGCGTGTAGACCGCCTGGATCGGCGTCTGGAGGAGGTCGACGTGTTCCAGGAAGAATGGTCGCTTCTCCGGGTAAAAGAGCGCGAACCGCTCGTTGACCGAGATCTGGGCCGTGTCGGACTCGATCTGGGAAAAGTCGGGGTTGATGGTCGCGTCGACGATCGTGTTGGCGTCCGGCAGCCACTTCGCGTCCAGGCCGACCTTGCCCTTCGTCGTCGTGTCGTCGTCGGGCATGCCATTCGATCCGGCATACGTCTTCGTGCTCGTCACCGCGCCGTAGGGCGCGAGGACCCAGTGGGAGCCCTGGGGCAGACCGGTGATCCCCTCGACGGTCGCCGACTGGCACAGGAAGCAGCTCGAGCCGCGAGGCACGCGCACGCTGTAGAACTGATAGTTGCGATCGCGCGGGAAGGTCCGGTACAGCGCGAGGGCCCAGTCCTGCGGGTCTTTTTCCGGGTATCGAAGCGAAGACAGCGGGATCGCGACCTCCGCGACCCAGGAGTCGGTGCCGATCCGGCCGGCCGATTGCCAGAAGTAGTCCGGGCCGAAATCTTCGTTGAAGGTTCCCTCGTTGAAGACCGAGTCCGCCTGGATGCCGCGAGGGCCGATCCAGAAGTCGATCGCCGAATGATTCTGGTTCTCGACGTCGAGGAGGATTCCAACGTAGTCCTGGTCGTCGTTGATGCCGTCGCGGTCGACGAACGGGGCCCGCAGCTTCGCGATGTCCGGGTCCTCGCACCAGAACGAGACGTAGAAGAACTTGTCGTCGTAGCCGATTCGGGCGACCGTCTTGACCGCCGGCGTGGTGTTGTCGCCGGGATTGATCTCGTAGGCCAGCGGGACCACGGTCGCCTCCGCCCAGCCAGGGTCGGAGAGGTCGCCGTCGACCTCGATCGGGGTGGTAATCCGTCCGAGCCTGAGCTTCGCCTTCTCGGGCTCCTCGGCGAGGAGGAAAAGGGACGGCGCGCACACCACGGCCATGGCGGCAAGCGCTCGGAGCCTCATTGCCTCCATCCTACGGGTCCGGGAAGGGAAGGTTGCGATTGACCGGGAGTCAGCCGGGGGACGGCGGATCGCACGGCAACCCGAGCGTCGCCGTCCGCCGGCGGTGTTCCCGACTTCTAGCGAAAGTCGTGGCTCGGAAGCCGCGCGAATTCGGGGATCGTCCAGAACCGTTCGGCCCGGACCGACAACGAGCCGTCCTGCCGCTGGAGCCTGCCCTTCACGACGAGGGCCCCCGACCCGACCACCACGGCGCGCTGCTCACGGAAGAGGTCCGGCCGGACGATCGCCTGCAGCATCCCGGTTTCGTCCTCGAGCGTCAGGAAGACGAACCCCTTCGCCGTCCCCGGCCGCTGGCGCACGATGACGGCGCCGGCCGCCGTGACACGGTCCCCGTCCCGCTGCCGCGTCAGCTCCGACGCCGACAGCACGCCGCGGCGCGCGAGGGACTTGCGCAGGTGCGACAGCATGTGCGGCCCCGTCGTGATCTCCGTCGTCGCGTAGTCGGCGCGGGTCTCCTCGATCGGCGACATCTCGGGCAGCGGCGACGGGTCGTCCGTCGGAATCTCCGCGAAGAGCGGACCGGCCTCGCGCGCGACTTTCGCCACCTGCCAGAGCGCCGCCCGCCGCGTCCTTCCGAAGGCCGCGAGCGCCCCGGCATGCGCGAGAAGCTCGAGCTCCCCGTCGCGCAGGCGGCAGCGCCGGGCGAGGTCGTCGACCGACACGAAGGGCGCCACCGCCTGCGCCCGCTCGATGCCCAGGCCCGTCTCCTGCTTCAGGCCCTTGACGAAGCGCATTCCCAGCCGGACCCCGCCCCGCTCCCACCGGCACATCCAGCCGGAAGAGGCCACGTCGACCGGCCAGGCCGGCGTGCCGTGGAGCTGCGCGTCCTTGACGAGCGTCGCCGGGTGGTAGAAGCCCATCGGCCACGCGTTCAACAATGCCGCCAGGAACGCCGCAGGATGGTGTGCCTTCAGGTAGGCGCTCGCGTACGCGATCAGCGCGAAGCTCGCCGCGTGCGACTCGGGAAACCCGTAGAGCGCGAAGGACGTGATCGACTTGACGATCTGCTCCTGCGCCCCGGGTCCGATGCCGCGCTCGGCCATCCCCTTGCGCAGCCGCGCCTCGATCGAGTCCATCCGCTCGACCGAGCGCTTGAAGCCCATGGCGCGCCGCAGCTCCTCCGCCTCGCCTCCGGTGAAGCCCGCCGCGACCATCGCCATCTTCAGGATCTGCTCCTGGAAGAGCGGAACGCCGAGCGTGCGTTTCAGGATCGGCTCGAGGCAGGGGTCCGGGTACTCGACCGGCGCTCTCCCCTGCCGTCGCTCGAAGAAGGGCCGCACCATGCCGCCGACGATCGGCCCGGGCCGGATGATCGCGACCTGGACGACGATGTCGTAGAAGCACTTCGGAGCGTTTCGCGGGAGAGAGGCCATCTGCGCGCGGCTCTCGACCTGGAAGAGGCCGACCGTGTCGGCCGCGTTCAGCATCCGGTAGACCGCGGGGTCGTCCGGCGGCAGGTGCGCCAGGTCCACCTCGACTTTCTCGTGCGTCGAGATCATCGGGATCGCCTCCTCGATCGCGGCGAGCATCCCGAGGCCGAGGAGATCGACCTTCACGATCCCCAGGTCGGCGCAGTCGTCCTTGTCCCACTGCACGACGACGCGCCCCGGCATCGATGCGGGCTCGAGCGGCACGACCTCGTCCAGGCGCCCGGCCGCGACGACGATCCCCCCCGAGTGCTGCCCGAGGTGGCGCGGAAGGTTCTGGATCTGGAGAAAGAGGCGCAGGAAGTGCCGTGCGCGCCGCTCCTCCGGATCGAGCCCGGCCGCGCGGATCTCTCCCGCGAGCTCCTCCGGCGGGTCGCGGATCTCGCCGAAGTTCCAGCCGCCGAGCTGCCTGGAGAGGGCGTCCACCTGTTCCGGCGAATACCCGAGGGCCTTGCCGACCTCGCGCGCCGAGGAACGGTCGCGGTAGGTGATGACGTTGGCCGTCATGCCGGCGCCGTGAGGGCCGTACTTCTCGTAGACGTGCTGGATGACCTTTTCCCGCTGGTCCCCGGACGGAAGATCCAGGTCGATGTCGGGCCACTCTCCGCGCTCCTCCGAGAGGAACCTCTCGAAGAGGAGCTCCATCTTCACCGGGTCGACGGCCGTGATCGAGAGCGCGTAGCAGACGGCGCTGTTGGCGGCGGACCCCCGGCCCTGCGCGAGGATGCGGTTCTCCATGCAGAAGCGCACGATGTCCCAGACGATCAGGAAGTAGCCGGCGAGATCGAGCTTCTCGATCATTGCGAGCTCCTTCTCGATCTGCGCCTGGGCCTTCGCCGTCAGCGGTCGGAAGCGCGCGCGGGCTCCGTTCCAGGCGACCTGCCGGAGATACGAGGACGGCGTCTCGCCGGGCGGCAGCGGGTAGTCCGGGAATTTGTAGCCGAGGTCCGCGAGAGTGAAGTCGAGCCGGCGCGAGAGATCGACGGCCGCGTCGAGTGTTTCGGGCAGGTCGGAAAACAGTCCGGCCATCTCGGCTGAGCCTCGGAAGTGGCGCTCGCGCTCTCCGGCGAGGAGACGGCCCGCGCCATCGAGCGTCGTGTGGTGGCGGATGCACGTGAAGACGTCGTGGAGCTCCCTGTCCTTCCTGCGCGCGTAGCGGACGCCGTTGGAAGCGAAGAGCGGGAGGCGGAGCCTCCGCGCGAGGTCCACGAGCGCCTGGTTGCGCCGCTCCTCCTCCCGGAGACGATGCCGCTGGAGCTCGACGTGGAGCCGCCCCGGGAAGATCGCGCCGAGCCTTTCGAGAAGCGCCCGCGCCGCGTCGGGCCCGCCCTCCGCGAGCGAGCGTGCGACCGGCGACTCGTCGCCGCCCGTCGCGACGTGCAGGCCCTCCGCGTGCGCCGAGACCTGCTCGAGCGTGACCGCGGTCTCGCCCTTCGGTCTCCCGAGCGCGCCGGCGGTGATCAAGCGGCAGAGGTTCCGGTAGCCCGCCCGGTTCTCGACGTAGAGCGTCAGCCGCGGAAGGGCGGCCACGGGGCGGGGCGCGCCCCCGCCCTCCAGCGTCACCTCCGCGCCCACGAGCGCCCTCACCCCCGCGGCCTTCGCCGCCTTCCAGAAACGCGGCGCGCCGTAGACGCCGTTGCGGTCGACGAGCGCGACGGCCGGAATTTCCAGGCGCGCGGCCTCTTCGACGAGGTCTTCCGGCAGCGACGCGCCGTCGAGGAACGAGAACGCGGAGGCGGCGCGCATCTCGACGTAAGGCCGCGGCGCCGGCGGCGCGAGCTTCAGCGCGCGGGGAAAGTCGCGCTGCCGAAGCTTCTCTTTGCGCGCGCCCGGCGCGACGATCAGCGCGGCAACGGGATCGGCGTCGCCGTGGCGCCCGCCGCAGCTCGCATTGCCCACCCCCAGGTTGCGCGACGGCGGCATTTCCGGCGGGCTTCCCGAGGGGCGCGAGCGCTTGTCGACCACCTCGAAACGATAGGCGGTAAAAAGGCGTAAGTCAACCGGTCCGGCAGCACCCCACGGCCAAGGCCGCGGCGTCCGACGCGACGGTGTTGCGGCTCAGTCCTCGACGCCGACCCGCCCGCTGCGCCGCTCGAGCAGCGCGACATCACGCCAGACGCCGGCGAGCCGGCCGAGCTTTTCGCGCACACCGACCACCCGGAACCCGCAGGCCTGGTGGATCGAGAGCGAAGCCGCGTTCTCCGGGAAGATGCCCGCCTGAAGGGTCCAGATCCCGGCCTCCTCCGACGCCTCGACCAGCGCGGCGAGAAGGGCGCGCCCGACGCCGCGGCCCCGCGCGGCCGCCGCGACGTAGACGCTGATCTCCGCCACGCCTCCGTACGCGCACCGGTCCGAGACCGGCGAGAGCGCCGCCCAGCCGAGCGTTCCCTCGGCGCCGCGCGCGACGAGCCGGCAGTCCGGGCGGTGCGTGGAGTCCCACGACTCCCATGGGGGCGGTGCCGTCTCCATCGTCGCGTTGCCGGTCGCGATCCCCTCGGCGTAGATGCGGCGCACGTCGTCCCGGTCGCCGGGCGTCATCGGCTCGACGCGAAAGGTGGGATCAGGTGTTGCGTTCGAACCGGTCATCGCGAGAACCTCCGGGAGCAAGACCTGACCCCCCGAAGGGTCAGACGTCCATGTACTCCGGAACGTAACCGGACATGAGGCTGCCCTTCGGCAGGATCGTGCGGCCCGAGGCGCCGGCCTGATCCTCGCCGGTCTTGACCCAGTGCCACGCGTGCAGGATCGCGGGGGCATGGTAGTAGCGCGTCTCGGCCTGGATGAGCACCGTGCCGCCGAGGATCTCCGCCTTCAGCTCTTCCCACTTGTGGGCGCCGACGACCGCCACGCGCTCGATGTGCTCGGAATACTTCGAGAGGAACTTGATCTCCTCCCAGCGCGCGTTCCACTCGGTCCGGTCCATCTCGGAGAGGTCCGCGAGGATCCCGATCGTGCGCTTGCCGCGCTCCTTGATCGCGAACTCGAGCTGCGGCAGAAAGGCTTCGACTTCCTCCGCCGTCACGTTTCCCTTGGCCCGGAACCCGAAGGCCCGTCCCTCGCTCTCCTTCAGTCTTTCGATCATGCGCTGCAGTCCCCTTTCGATGTCGGCCGCAACATACCTCAGACCCCTCGGCCAGGCTTCGAGGACAGTTGTCGGCGATGGTGGTTCGCGTGCGAAGTCAGCAGCCGCACCGCATCGACCGCCGACAGCTTCCCGAAGTAGGCGTGCGTCAACCGCACGGCCCGTTCCCGGCAGGCGGTGTCGAGGCGCTCGAGGAAGGACTGCGCCTGCTCGGAGAGGCGGAGCGCCGCGCGCTCGGGATCCGGTGACGCCGAGGCGGGACGAACCTCCCGCGGAGCCGGCGCGCCCTTCGGGAAGCCCCCCCGCCGGATCTTCGGCAGGACCACCCAGCGCAACAGCTGCCGCTTCCACCCCGGCAGCCGCACCGCGAATCCCGGCCCGCCCGCGAGCTCCGAAAGCGGCGGCGCGTAGGACATCGCGAGGTGCTCGGCGATCTCGGCCCGCGTCCAGCCGCCGGGACGCGCGGGCTCTCTCCAGTCGTCCGGAGCGACCTCGCGGATCGCCGCCACGCAATCGGCGACGGCCCTCCGGTGCTCCGCAACCGCCGGGGCGAGGGCCTCGGCCCGGCTCATGCGGACGCCGCTTCCTCCGCCCGCCGCGCCGCCTGGCGCTCGAACGCGTTGTCCTCGTAGAAACGCCGTCCGCGGGCGAGCGCCGCGAGGCTCGACGCGGCGTAGGCGATCGGGAAGAGAACGCCCCAGCGCTCGTACTGCGCGACGTGGACCCGCTCGTGCGCGCGGCATTCGACCAGATCGCGCGCGCTGGCGCCGAGCACGACGTGGCCGAGCGTGATCGCGCGGATCGACATCCAGGGCAGCCCGCGGGTGAGCCACGGGCGCAGGACGCCGCCGCCCGCCTCGAGCACCCCGTTTTCGATGCGCACCCGCCCCCCGGTCAGGGCCGCCGCCGCGACGAGCGGCAGACCGGCCAGCGAAACCGGCCCGGCCCAGAGATAGGCCGGCAGACGCCTCACGGCGCGCCGGCCATCCCCGCTTCTCCACCGTGCGGTCCATAGAACATCACCCACACGACGAGATCGTCCGTGAAGTTCTCGAACCGATGCTCGGAGAACGCCGGAACGAACAGGACGTCTCCCGGCCCGAACCGGTCGAGGGTCGAGCCGTTGCGGAACTCGCCGGTCCCGGTCATCACCACGTAGAGCTCGTCGCGCGTGTGGGGCTTCTGGGGATCCGTGCCGCGAGGGGCATAGATCTCGACCTCCAGGCTCCCGTGCTCGAGGACCTTGACAAAGCGGTCGCCGTCGGGGCCCGGAAGCTGATTCAACGCATCGGCGAGACGGACTCGCCACTTGTCGCGGTACATCGCGGCCTCCTTCTCTCGGCGCACCCGCCGCCCCCCGATTCTTACATCTCTTCGAGCGTCCGGCCCTTGGTCTCCTTCACGAACTTGAGGACGAGGACGAACGACAGCGCCGCCGCGGCCGTGTAGAGCCCGTAGGCCACGCCGAGCCCCATCCGCGACAGCCCGGGGAACGTCAGGGTCACCAGCCAGTTCGCGATCCACTGCGCGGCCGCCGCCAGGGCGAGCGCCGCTCCGCGGATCCGATTGTTGAACATCTCACCGAGCAGGACCCACACGATCGGCCCCCAGGAGAAGCCGAAGGCGAAGACGTAGAGGTTGGCCGCGACGAGCGCCGCGGTTCCGCGCGCGCCCGCGAGCACCGGCGAGCCGCCCGGGTCGAGGGGCGCGCTCGCGAAGAGAACGGCCATCGTGCAGAGCGTCAGCGCCATGCCGACCGAGCCCGCCAGCAGCAGCGGCCTCCGGCCGAAGCGGTCGACGAAAGCGATCGCGATGAGGGTCGTGACGATGTTGATCACGCCCGTGATCGTGCTGATCCGCATCGAGTCCGCCTCGGTGTAGCCGACCGAGTGCCAGAGCGCGGTGCTGTAGTAGAAGATGACGTTGATCCCGACGAGCTGCTGGAAGACCGAGAGCCCGATCCCCACCCACACGATCGGCAGCAGGCCGCCCCCGGCCCGGCGCAGGTCCGCCAGCCGCGAGGGGCGGTCCTCGACCACCGTCTTCCGGATGTCGGCGACGCGTTCCTCGACGCCGGGCTCGCCGATCCGCGCCAGGACGGCGGCCGCGTCGGCGGGACGCCCCGACGCGACGAGGTAGCGCGGGGACTCCGGAATGAAAAACGCCCCGAGGCCGTAGATCAGGGCCGGAGCCACCTCGACCCAGAACATCCAGCGCCAGGCCGGCACGCCGAACCAGAAGGGCGCGTCCGGCGATCCCGCCGTGTGGGCGATGAGGTCGTTGACGGCAAGGGCCAGGAAGATGCCGACGACGATCGCCAGCTGCTGCAGCGACCCCAGGCGCCCCCGGATGCGCGCCGGCGCGACCTCCGCGATGTAAGCGGGAGCGATGACGCTCGCGGCGCCGACCGCGATGCCGCCGAGAAAGCGCCAGACGGAAAAGGCCAGCAGGCTCTGGGCGAGGCCCGAGCCGAGAGAGCTGACCGCGAAGAGAAGCGCCGTCAGGCGCATGGCCTGCACTCGGCCCGCCCGGTCCGCGACCCTCCCCCCGATGAGGGCGCCGACGGCCGATCCGAGCAGCGCCGACGCGATTGCGAAGCCGAGCCGGCCCGGGTCGGCCCCGAAGTGCCGCTCGAGCGCCCCGACCGTCCCGTTGACCACGGCCGTGTCGTAGCCGAAGAGGAATCCCCCCAGGGCCGCGATCGCCGAGATGAACGCGACGTAGCCGACGGGCGCCGGGGAGGCCCTACGGCTCATCGAGAAAGACCTCCGCGATCGAAGGCGCCCGGCCCGTGAACGACTCGTCGCTGTTGACGAGAAGGGCGACCACGAGACGCTCCTCCGGATAGATCACGAGGTTGGCGGTCCCCCCCATGGCACCGCCGGAATGCCGCACCCGCCGTCGGCCCTTCGAATCGCGATCGACCGTCCAGCCGATCCCGTAGTCGGTGTCCTTTCCGTCCTTCGTCTTCTGCGACGTCCACAGGAGCGCCAGGGTCTCGGGCTTCACCAGCCGGCCCTCGAGAAGCGCGTTCCCGAAGGCGACGAGATCTTCCGCCGTCGAAAGGAAGCCGCCCCCGGCCCACTTGTAGCTGTTGTCGACGTAAGCCGCGTTGACGACGGCGCCGGTCGTCTCGTCGCGGGTATAGAAGCGGGCGCGGCCGGGGAGGATCGGCGTCGGATCGTCCGCCGCGGTGTGCGTCATGCCGGCCGGCGCGAAGACGCGCCTCTGCATGAACGCGAGAAACGGCTCTCCGCTCGCACCCTCGATCACCGCCGCGATCAGGTTCCAGCCGTAGGACGAGTAGGAGAACTCCGTGCCGGGCTCGAAGAGGAGGGCGTCCTTCTGGAAGATCGCCAGGCCCGCGTGCACCGAGTCGTAGTGGTCGCGGATTTCGAACTCGCCCGCTTCATAGTGCCGGATCCCGGCGAGGTGTCCGGCGAGCTGCCGCGTCGTGATGGGCCAGGCTTTCCTCGGAAAGTCGGGAACGTAGGTCTGCACGGGCAGATCGAGGTCGACCCGGCCCTCCTCGACGAGGAGGCCGAGCGCCGCCGCCGTCAGCGGTTTCGAGACGCTGCCGATGCGCAGGCGCGAGTCGCTCGCGACGCCGACGTCGAGCTCGACGTCGGCGCAGCCGAAGCTCTCGCTCCAGACCGTGCGTCCGGCCCGCGACACCGCGATCTGGGCGCCCGGGGCGAGCGTGCGGAACATGCCGAGCTCGACGATGGCGCGCGAAAGCTGGATCGCGCCTCCGTGCGGCGCCGGGACCGGAGGCGCGGACCGCGCCGCCTGGGCGAGAAGCCCGGCCGCTTCGAGCGCAAGGAGGGCCGCGAGGCCCGCGCGCCTCAGCGCCACGCCGCCAGGATCGAGCCCATGAGGACGAGGTAGGCGACCTGGTAGGCCGCGTCGATCGCCCAGGCCGAAAGCTTCCGGTCGGAGTACATGTTGGCGGTCAGGCCGACCGTCGCCGCGAAACCCACGCCGACGAGGCCGCCAAGCTTCGCGCCCGTCAGCCACGACACGATCCCGATCCGCCCGAGCAGGACGCAGAGGGCCGCCGCCATCACGACGTTGCACAGGAAGGAGACCGTGTATGCGCGCGGGGCCGCGGCCCGCATCGATTCGATCTTTTCCATCGTCAAGCCGTTCGCCGCGACCCAGGCTTTCCCGAAGAGCACCGGCGAGTACCAGAGGGCGCCGAGGACGAAGGCCGCTACGGCGGCGACGACGATCGGCAGGATGTGGCAGGAACCCGGCATGCAGTCCTCCTGTTCAGGGTGTGCGTCCCTCGACCGCGATCGTGCGGTCGAGAAGGGCTTCGTAGATCGGCCGCGCCCCGAGCGCGCGGGCCGTCAGGTCCGCGATGACCACGGCGTACACGAGGGGTAGGGTCAGCGGCAGGGCGCCCGTCATCTCCACGATGATGAGGACGCCGGTCGCCGGCGCCCGCACGGACGCCGCGAACAGGGCTCCCATGCCGACGACCGCGAACGAAGGCAGATCGGAGACCGGCCGCGCCAGGAGAAGCTCTCCGGCCCGGCCCGCCAGCACGCCCAGCTCCGAACCGAGGACGAGCAGGGGCGCGAAGAGACCTCCCGCGACGCCCGTCGCGTAGCTGACGAGGGTCAGCGCGAAACGGGAGACGAAGGTCGCCGCCGCGCCGGCCGCCGCCGGCGGGTCGTGGAGGGCGCGTTCGACCAGGCCGTCGCCCGGGCCGAGCAGCTCGGGCGCGAAAAAGCCGGTCAGACCCACGGCGGCGCCGGCCGCGACGGCCACCGCGACCGCGTTTCGCCCGCCCGCCCGCCGGAGCCGGTCGAAGAGCGCGAGGCACCCGAGGAGCCACCGGTTGAACAGCGCGCCGACCAATCCGGCGGCGGCGCCGAGCGCGAGAAAGAGCGGGACCGTCGACATCGGCGGCCGCTCGATCCCGGCGAAGGCAAGCTCCCGCGCGCTCCCGACGAGGGCGCGGCAGACCTGGTCCGCGGTGACCGCGGCCAGAAGCGCCGCGAGCGCGTGCCTGGGCGTGCGCAGAACGCGCATCTCCTCGAGGACGAAAACCGTCCCGGCCAGGGGCGCGTTGAATGCCGCCGCCAGCCCCGCGCCCGCGCCGGCCGCGATGAGCGTGTGGCCCCGCGCGCCGGGCTGGCCGGGCGGCCCGCCGAAGGCCCGTCCGGCGGCCGCGCCCATCTGCACGGTCGGTCCCTCGCGGCCGAGCGTCAGGCCGCCGCCGATCGCGAGGAGTCCGCCGACGAACTTCACCCAGAGCACGCGCGTCCACGACATGTCGCCGCCGCGGTGGAGCAGGACTTCGACCTGGGGGATTCCGCTGCCCGCGGCGCTCGGTGCGAACCGACGGACGACCTCGGCCCCGGCGGCGACGGCGACAGCCGAGACGATCACCGCGACCGCGACTCCCGGCAAGCCCGGGCCCGCGCTCGCGACCGCCCCCTCGCGCAGCGCCGCCATCGACGCCAGGGACTTCTGAAAGGCGACGGCGATCGCTCCGGCGACGAGGCCGACGACGATCGCGAGCCCGAACAACGAGGAATGCTCGGCGAGTTGCGCGAAGCGGCCGTCATCCCTCGCCACGGGCTCTATCCGTGGCGGCTCACGGCGATCCAGAGCCCGGCGAGGGCCGCGCAGATGCCGATGCTGACGAAGACGTTGACGAAGGCGGCGGCCACCGCGACGAGATATCCCGGAACGCCGAGCCGGTAGCTCCTCGTGAAGGCCGCGATCGTCTCCTCCGTGACGTGGGGGAGCAGGAGCCGTCGCCCGCGGATCGCGGCCTGCCAGAGGAGCCAGAAAGCCACACCGATCGCGACGAAGGTGCCGGCGTAAAACGCCGCCGCCGCCGGCGCCGCCGGGCGCTCGAGGTATTCGGCCAGGAGGGCCGTCGGGAACGGGACGAACGTCACGAGCAGCAGGAGGAACCCGTTCGCGTAGAGAAATCGGGCGTCCGCCGTCCGCACGAGGCGAAAGATCGCGTGATGATTCGCCCACATGATGAAGATCGTCGCAAAGCTCGTCAGGAAGGCCACGTACGAGGGCCACAGCCTGGCGAGGGCCGCGCACAGCGCGGAGGCGCCGCTTTCCGCCGGAAGGTGGGGGACACGGATCTCCAGGATCAGCAGCGTGATGGCAATCGCGAACACGCCGTCGCTGAAGGCCTCGATGCGGCCCGTGTCCTTCTCTTCGGCCGGTGAAGCCACGGCCGGACGCTACGGCCTGGCGGCCGGGGCCGGAGCCGGATCCGCGGACGCCAGATCGGCGACGTAGGCCCACTTCCCGCCCGTCTTCTTCGAGACCGAAGTGAAGCGCCCCTTCATGGTCACGGGGTCTCCGCCCTTCTTCGGCTTGAGGGTCAGCGTGAAGTTGCCCCACGCCGTCGAGAGGTCGCCCGAAGTCTGGTAGACCGCGTTCGCGATCGTCGCGTCGACGACGGTATTGGCGGCGAGCAGGCCGGCGTACGCGTCGCGAATCGCCTTCGATCCTCGGGCTTCCGGAGCCTCGGGCAGCCACATCACCGCATCCGGCGCGTAGCAGGCCACGAGCGCCTCGACCTCGTTCGCCTTGATCGCCTTCAACCAGGCGGCGTCGACCGATTTCGCGCCCTCCTCGGCCGTCAGCGCCGCCGCCGAAAGCAGGGTCCCGCAAGCCAGAGCCGCCGCCGCAAACCTCGTCCGCATCGCCTTCCTCCTCGTCAAGTTGCGCCGGATCATAGCCGGTCGTTGTTCGGGGTCAGCCCTGAATGTCTGACACTTCGTTTCTTTTGGGGCCTGACCCGACTTTTCGACGTTTCGGGGGTCGGATCAGGAGATCGGCCGGCGGAGCTTCGGCCCGGTGAAGAGGAAGCCCTGCGACTCGTAGAACCGCACCGTCCGCTCCCACTTCGGTCCGGGCGGCGCGGTCACGTCGATCCGCCTCCATCCCCGCTCGCGGCCGAAGACCACCGCGGCGTCGAGCAGCCGGCGGCCGATGCCGCGCCACCGGTGCTCGGGCACGACGTAGAGCTCGTCGATGACGCCGAAACGCCCGCCCGCGTAGATCGCGAAGGTCTCGGTCAGCGTCAGGACTCCCACCGGCTCGTCGCGGCCCTCGCGCGCGAGAAACGCACGGCACGCGCCCCCGTCGGCCTCGAACGAGCGCAGTGCGGCGACCTCGTCCAGCCCGGCGAACTCGACGGGCGAATCCTCGAGCTCGGCGAGCAGCCGCCCGACCAGGCGGACCACCGCGGGGCGATCCGTCGTTCCGGCCGCCACGATCTCAACCACGACGGCTCTCGATCGCGACCCGGACCGGGACCGGCGCGAGCACCCGTTCGAGGTCGGCCGGAACGATCTCGACGAGGAACCCGCGCCGGCCGCCGTTGATGAGGAAACGCTCGAGCGCGAGTATCGTCTCCTCGACGTAGACCGGCAACCGCACCCGCGTGCCGAAGGGGCTCACGCCGCCCGGGACGTAGCCGGTGTGCTTTTCGACCGACGCGGGGCTCGCCGGCGCGACTTCCCGGGCGCCGATCTGGCGCGCGAGCTCTTTCGTCGACACCTCGCGGTCGCCGTGCATCAACACGATGAGCGGCTGCGGCCGGCCCTCGCGACCGCGCGCTTCCATCACGAGGGTCTTGACGACCGCGTGCTCGTCGACACCGAGGGCCTCGGCCGAGTGCTTCGTTCCTCCCCGCTCGACGTAAGCGTAGACACGAGGCGAAAAAGCCACGTCGGCCGCGCGGAGCACCCGCACCGCCGCGGTCGCCGGCACGTCTGTCTTCACCGGCAACCGTGAAGGAAGAGCGCCCAGACCATCACGGCGAGCCACCCGAACGCCAGCAGGCCCGCCGCCCCGAGAACGATCGGCCGCTGGAACAGCGAGAACGCCTTCTCGAGCGGCGCCCCGCAACGGACGCAGGTCTGGCGCTCGTCGAGATTGTTTTCGGCCCGGCAGTTCCAGCAGGTCATCGCTTCTGCCCGGCGAGAGCGATCCCGGCGCAGGCCCCTCCACCGTCCTCGCGAGCCCGCCACCCTTCGCGAAGACCATCCACTCGGTCGCCGGTGCGATCCCGCGCCGGGAGGCTCACTCGAACTCCAGGCGCGGCGGGACCTGCTCCGGACCCACCCGGCCGGCCTCGATGTCCGCCTTGTAGTAATTCTCGCCCTTCATCGGCGCGCCCGCCATGCGGCGCAACATCGCGAGCTGGCCGATGTGCGTCAGCGCGTCGGCGACCGGCCCCTGGAAGAGCTTCTCCTCCGTGCGCTCGAGCGGCCGGCCGGAGGCGAGGCGTGCGTCGAACCGCGCGAGGCCCGCGTGGAAACGTTCCACCTCGGCGCCCCACGGCAGCGGCTCCGAATCGTGCCAGACGTGCCGGCCGTCCGCGAGATGGAGCGCCCAGTCGAAGAGATCGTTGACGTGGGCGAGAATCTGCGCCGGCGTCCGAGTCCCCGGCGCCGCCCGGAACCCGGCGAACGTCTCCGGCGCTCCTCGCAGCGCCTTGCCGCCACGGTACGCCACCGTCGCCACCGCGTGTCTCAGCCACATCGGGTCAGTCCCTCCCTTTCGTCCCGGGGGTTCTCATCCGCCCTCGAGGTCTCCGAGCTGCGTCAGCATCCCCAGGTCGTCGACATTGTCCCAGTGCTCCACGATCCGGGCGTCGCGCAGCCGGTAGAAGTCCATGCCGCGGACGAGAATCGTCTTGCCGGTCGCCGGTATGCCGAGGAACGCGCCGCGGTGCGTGCCGCGCCAGTGGTAGCGCGCCGCCACGATCTCGTCCTCGCCGACGAGCTCCTCGAGGGTGAAACGCAGGTCCGGAAATCCCTCGCGCAGGGCCGAGACCTTCGCCTTGACGCCGGCCGCGCCGGACGCCTGCCCGGAGGCCGGGCTGTGATCGACGAACGCCGCACCGACGATCGTGTCGAGGAGAGCGAGGCGTCCGCCGTTGAGCACGTCGTCGAACAACCGCCGGATGATGTCCTTGTTCGTCTCCTTCACGTCTGGCCTCCGGTCTCGATGATCCTCGCGGCGATCTCCCGCGCCAGCTTGGCCGCGACCATCGCCGTCATTCCCGACGAATCCATCCGGGGATTGAACTCCACGACGTCGGCGCCCACGACCCGGCCGCGCAGGCGGCGGATCACGTCGACCGCCTGGCGCGTCGTCAAGCCGCCGGGTTCGCGGTGCGAGACTCCCGGCGCGCACGAGGGGTCCAGACCGTCCAGGTCGAACGTCACGTAGACCGGCGTCTCGAAGTCGAGGACGACGTCGTCGCGGAAGTCCTTCATTTCGATCATCTCGACGCCGAACCGCTCGGCCTGGGCGCGCTGCGGCGGATTGGCCGTCCGGATGCCGACCTGCACGAGGCGCTGCGCGAGCCCCTCCTCCATGATGCGCGCAAACGGGCAGGCGTGCGAGAGGCGGTTGCCGCCGAACTCGTCGTAGAGGTCGGGATGGGCGTCGAAGTGCAGCACCGAAAGCCGCGGGTGCCGCTTCGCGAAGGCGCGCAGGATCGGGTACGTGATCGCGTGGTCGCCCCCGAGCGCGACGGGTGCGTGATCTCCCTCCAGCAAATGCGTCACGGCCGCTTCGATGCGCGCGAACGTGTCGACGCCGGGCTCCTCGCCGAGGTCGCCGGCGTCGTAGAACGCGGTGCGCGGGAGGTCGAACCCGCCCTCGGTCCACGTGTTCGAGGACTCGCAGAACATCGCCTCGCGGATCAGGGGCGGAGCCTCCGCCGCTCCCCGGAGGTACGACGAGTTCGCGTCGCTGCGAAAGCCGACGAGGGCGAGGCGCGTCACGGCGCCCCGACCGCGGAACCGAGGCTCATCGAGACACCTCCCGTCGCAATCTGGATCATGAGTCCCCGGCCGGCAGGTCGCGCTCCATGCGGACGACCGGCAGCACCGCGCCGCCCGGCAGCGGCACCTCCATCGCTTCCCGTGCCGCGAAGCCGAAAGCGAGGTAGAAGGGCACGCCCGGCAGCGTCGACGCCAGCTCGACACGCCGGAATCCCGCGGCTCGCGCCGCGTCGAGGCAGGCCTCGAGAATCGCGCGACCGACGCCTCGCCGGGCGAAGCCGGGGTGGACGAAGAAGGCGCGGATCCGGGCCGCGTCGGTCCGAGGATCCAGGAACGGGTCCTCGACCCCCTTCATCTGGTCGCCGCCGTAGAGCGTGCGCCGGCGGCTCCAGCCCCCGCAGCCGGCGAGGAGCCCGGCCTCCTCGGCCACGAAGTAGGTGCCATCGGAGATGAGCCGCGTGTCGGGGCCGAAGACGTGGACGATCGCGGCCTCCGTCTGCTCCTCCGTGTAGTAGCCGCGCGAGAGTTCGCGCGCGGAGCGGGGAATCAGCTCGACGAGCGCCGGCAGATCGCCCATCGTCGCGCGCCGAAGCTCCAGCGTCGCCTCCGGAGTCTCGAACCGGACCCGCCCGGTCGCGGCGTCCTCCGCGGCCGCCCGGAAGCCGCAGCGCTCCAGCACGACGATCGACGCGGCGTTGGACCGGCTCGTGTGCGCAATGACTCTCCGGACTCCGAGAGTGCCGAGTGCGCGGCGCACCAGGGCGCGCGCCATCTCGGTCGCGTAGCCGTGGCCGCGATGCTCGGGCGCGACCGAGTAACCGAGCTCGGCGACGCCTTCCTCCGAGGGCGGGCCGAGGAAGCCTCCCGCGCCCACGAGAGCGGCGGGCGATCCCGGCGCCGCGCGGCGCACGGCGTACCAGCCGTACCAGCCCTCGACGCCGGGTCCGCTCTCGCGCAACCGGCCGCGGAAGAACTCCATTGCCGGCCGGTCGTATTCGCCGGGCGGCCAGCTCGGCGGCACCTGCGCCGAAAGAAGGTCGGCGAGGCGCTCGGGGGCGGCGAGCTCGGCCTCGACGTGGGCGAGCGTCGCCGCCACGAGGTCGAGGTGATCGGTCGAGATGACGAGCACGGTAGGGGCGCGGCTAGCGCACTTTCTCGCGTGCGAAGTGCGGGTTCTGGATGACCCCGAAGGGGTTGCCGAAGGGGTCCTTCACGACCGCCACGCGGATCCCCTCGCCGACGTCGGCCAGATCCTTGAACGGCTTCGCGCCGAGGGCGAGGAGCCGCGCGAGCTCGGCCGCGGCGTCGTCGACGGCCCAGTACGCCACGACTCCCCCGGCCGGGCCCGCCCCGCTCATGTCGGGGTCGAGGCCGAGCTCGAAGCCGCCGACCTCGAATCCGACGTAGAACGGCTGGACGAAGTAGGGCTCGATCCCGAGCGCCCGCGCGTACCACGCAGTCGCACCTTCGAGGTCCGGGACCTGGTAGATCACGGTGCGGAGTCCCTGGATCATCGGCATCCCCCCGCGCGGGAGTCTATCGAGGCGGCGGAGGCCCGGTCAGCCCGGGACCGTCGACCGGCCCGACCAGCCGGACTTTCAGACTTTCAGGTCAGGCCCCAACAGGGCTGACCCCCAGCCCCGCCGCCCTGCGCCATTCGACGAGGAGCGCGTGGAAGCGCTGCGGGCGGTCTCCCGTCGGATCGATCCGGCCGCCGGGCATCAGGTACTCGAGCTCGGCCGGCTTTTCGCGCCGCGCCCAGGCCTTGAAGTCCTCGAAGCGATCACCCGGGAGGACCGCCCCGCGCGGCTCGAAGAGGAAGCCGGCGATCTTTCCCTTTGAGTCGAGCCACCAGGTCGCCCGGAACTTCTGGGGCGACCGGTCGATCAAACGGTAGAAGTCGTTCATCTCGACGCCCGCGGCCGTCACCGAGTCGCGGCCCTCCCGCCAGTCCGAATACTCGTTTCGAGAGTGAAAGTACGCATCCCAGCCGCTCCACCTCCCGTCGAGCGTCCACGCCTCGCCGGGCCCGGTCTTCGCCTCCCACCAGATCCGCGCGTCCGGCGCCATCAGGGCGCGCGCCGCCGCCCCGTCGCCCCGCTTTCGCGCCGCCAGGAACTCCTGCACCTTCGCGATTCCGAGCGCGTCCTTGAACACGACGCCGCCCTTCATGACCCAGGCGACGCGCTCCAGCGTCGCAACGTCCTCGAGCGGATTGCCCCGCACCGCGACGATGTCGGCGTACCGGCCCGGCGCGATCGAGCCCACGCGGTCCGACCAGCCAAGGAGCTCCGCGCCGTCGACCGTCGCCGCGCGGATCGCCTGGAGCGGCGTCATCCCGTGCGACGCCATCCAGACGATCTCCTTCGCGTTCTCTCCCTGCGGCAGCACCGAGGCGTCGGATCCCATCGCGATCTTCACCCCTGCCGCGACGGCCTTGCGGAAGCCTTCCTGGCTTCCCCGCCGGAACCCCTCCTCGCGCTCCCGCCGCCAGGCCGGCGCGTCGGGCGCCGGCGCCTCCTCGTCCATCTCCCAGATCGCGCCCGTCGGGACGAGAAAGACGCCTTTCTCCTTGAGCATCCGCACGCCCTCGTCGTCGAGGAGCGTGCCGTGCTCGACGGAGTCGACGCCGGCCCGGATCGCCGTCTTGATTCCGTCCGTGCCGTGGGCGTGGGCCGCCACCTTCCTGCCGTAGCGGTGCGCCTCGTCGACGATCGCCTTCATTTCCTCGAGGGTGAACTGCGTCTCGCTGGCGACGTTCTTTCCCTCGCTCCCGCCCTCCGTCGCCATGATCTTGATGACGTCGGCGCCGTACTTGATCTCGTACCGGGTCAGCTTGCGGACGCCGTCGACACCGTCGGCGATCCCCGACTCGCCTCCGACCGTGATCGTCGGCGAGAGTCCCTCGACGTCCTCGTTGTGCCCGCCGGTCGAGCCGATGGCGAGGGTCGCGACGAGCATCCGCGGGCCGGCCACCTCGCCGCGGTCGATCGCGTCGCGCAGGGCCACGTCGGTAAAGTCCTTCGCCCAGAGGTCCCGAACCGTGGTGAACCCGGCCTCCAGAGTGACCTTTGCCCGGGCGTACGAGGTGACCGCGTCCTGCATCGGGCCGCCCTCGAGCAGGAACCGGTAGGTCGTCGTCAGGTGCGTGTGGCAATCGATCAGTCCCGGCAGGATCGTCGCGTCGCCGAGGTCGAAGATCTCGGAGCCCGGAGGGATCGTGAGCCCGGGGCCGACGGCCGTGATCCTCTCCCCTTCGATCAGGACGACCGGGTTCTCGACGACGCGCCCGGCGACGACGTCGATCATCGCTTTCGCGCGGATCGCCTTGCGGGACAGCGGGGCGGCCGCGGGCGAGGCCCCGCACAAGAAGAGTGCCGCAACGAGGAGGACGATCCCCTCCCTCTCCCCGAGCTTGACGCGCATCCTACTTCGCCAGGTACTCCTGCACGTTCTCCTTCGTGATCATCACCGTCGGCAGCACGATTTTCTTCGGCACCGTTTCGCCCTTGAAGATCTTCTCGGCGACGTCGATCGCTTCTTTTCCGCCCGTCGGGTAAATGAACGTCGCCGAAAGCTTGCCGTCGGCGACCGCCTGGCGTCCGCCGTCGAGGCCCGGCAGCGCGTCGATGCCGACGAAAAGCATCTGGCCGTCGCGACCCTTGGCCTTGGCGGCGAGGAACGCGCCCATCGCCATCGGGTCGTTGTGCGCGTAGACGAGGTCGATCTTTTCGTGCGCCGAGAGCGCCGACTCCATCTGCGCCATCGCCTCCTCGCGCAGCCAGTTGGCGACGGGGTCGTGGACGATGTGGATGTCGGGGAACGCGGCGATCGCCTCGCGGAAGCCCTCGCTCCGGTCCCGGGCGGGGGGCGAGCCCGGCAACCCCTTGATCTCGACGATGTCGCCCTTGCCCTTGAGGACCCTGGCGATGAATTCGCCGGCGGCCTTTCCGATTTCCCTGTTGTCCGCGCCGATGAAGGTCGTGTACGTGTCGCCCTCGATCGCGCGGTCGAGCACGATCACCGGGATGCCCTGCTCGTACACCCGCCGCACGATCGGCGTCAGCGGCCTGGCCTCGTTCGGAGAAATGATCAGCAGGTCGATCTTCTGGCGCAGGAAGTTCTCGACGTCGGCGACCTGCTTGGCGTTGTCCTGCTGCGCGTCGGCGTAGACGACCTCGACGTCCGGAAAGGCCTTCGCGGCGGTGGCCACGTCGGCGTTCATGGACACGCGCCAGGGCTCCCCGAGGTTGCACTGGGAGAAGCCGATCAGGTGCTTGCCGGACTTGGCCTTTCCGCAGCCGGGAGCGGCGAGGAGCCCGGCGGCGAAGACAACCACCACAGCGATCCGAAAAAGAGAGGGGGTCAGGTCTCGTTTTTTCGGGTCCCAGGTCTCGCTTTGGCGAGAGCTGGAGCTCGTCGGGACCTTCGAAAAAAGCGAGACCTGACCCCTAGCGCTTCCTGCGCTGGAGCCAGACCGCTCCGAGGATGATGACGCCCTTGAGGATGAGCTGCAGGTTCGCATCGACATTGTTCAACCCCATGATGTTGTTGATGACTCCGATGATCAGCACGCCGACGAGCGTACCTCCGACCGATCCGGTTCCGCCCGAGAGACTCGTTCCGCCGATGACGACCGCCGCGATCGCGTCGAGCTCGTACGCGACCCCGTCGTTGGGATTGCCCTGCTCGAGCTGCGCGCAGTGGACGATGCCCGCGAGCGCCGCGAGTGTCGCGGCGATCACGTAGACGCCGGCCTTGTGCCACGCGACCCGGATGCCCGACAGGCGCGCCGCCGTCTCGTTGTCGCCGATCGCGTAGAGGTAGCGCCCCGCGCTCGTCCGCGACAGAAACACGTGCATGCCGGCGACCGTCAACAGGAAGAGCACCGCCGGCGCCGGCACGTACGGAAGGAGCGTCCCGGCGAGGCGATGCACGGACTCGGGAGCCGCGCCCTGCCCGAAGCCGAGCGGGATCGCCATCCCCCCGCTGACGTAGCGCGCGACGCCGCGGGCGGCGCTCATCGTCGCGAGCGTCGCGATGAAGGGCTGCAACTTCCAGCGCGCGACGACGAAGCCGTTGATCGCCCCGCAGAGGGCGCCCGCCGCGAGGACGGTCAGGATCGTCGCGGCGAGGCCCATTCCCGCCTTCATGAAGCACCAGGCCGTCAGCGTCGCGGCGAGCGCGAGCACCGAACCGACCGAGAGGTCGATGCCGCCCGAGATCACGACGGCCGTCATGCCGACGGCGAGAATGCCTTTCTCCGCGACCTGGCGAAGGATGTCGGTCAGGTTCCCGATGTCGATGAAGACCGGCCGCCCGCCGCGCACCGGAGAGAAGACGACCGAAAGCAGCAGCACCGCCGCGAGTCCGAAGAGGCCCGTGTAGCGGGCGAGGCGGCTGTGCGCGGGCGGCCGGGGAGGCGGCGGCGGTCCGCCGGACTTGGGCCGCGCGACGTCCGCGGTCGGGCCGGTCCCGGCCGCGGCGGCGAGCACCTTCTCCTCGGTCGCCTCGGCATGCGCGAGCTCGGCCGTCACGCGGCCCTCCCGGAACACCAGGATGCGGTGACACTGCGTCAGGATTTCCGACATCTCCGACGAGCAGAGGACGATGCCGAACCCCTCGGACGCGAGCCGGTGGAGCAGGGCGTACACGTCGGCCTTCGCCGCCAGGTCGATCCCCCGCGTGGGCTCGTCGAGGAGCAGCACCGAGGGCGCCGCAAAGAGGCATCGGCCGAGGATGGCCTTCTGCTGATTGCCGCCCGAAAGCGTCGCGATCGGGACCGAGGGGGACGCGGCCCGCACGCCCGTGTCGCGCATGAGGGCCTCGCCGCCCGCACGCGCCCGTGCGGCGTCGATCCAGCCCGCGCGGGACACCTTCGGCAGCGACGCGACCGTCACGTTCTCCGACACGGACAGGTCCGGGAAGATCGCCTGCGACTTGCGCTCCTCGGGAAGCAGGACGAGGCCGGCGTCTTTCGCGGCGGCGGGGTCCGTCGGCCGGTACTCCGCCCCCGCGACGCGGACCCGCCCTTCCACCGGCCGCTCGAGCGCGCCGGTCAGCGCGAGCAGGAGGTCCGTGCGGCCGGCGCCGATCAGGCCGGCGAGGCCGAGGATCTCTCCGCGCCGCAGCGTCAGCGTGATGTCCGAGAGCCGACGCCCGCCCGGACGGTCGGGATCCTCGACGGTGAGGCCCTCGACGCGCAGCACCTCCGGCGCTCCGGCGGCGACGGGCGGCAGCTCCACGCGCTCGATTGTCCGTCCCACCATCAACCGCACCATCTCGGCCTCGTCGACGCCTTCGGCCTCGCGCGTGACGATGCGCTTGCCGTCGCGCAGCACCGTGATCCGGTCGGCGAGCCGCCGCACCTCCTCGAGGTTGTGGGAGATGTAGACGATCGCGACGCCGCGCGCCGTCAGCCGCTCGATGAGGCGCTCGAGCCGCGCCGCCTCCGAGGACGAGAGGGAGGTCGTCGGCTCGTCCATGATGATGAGGCGCGCGTCGAGCGACAGCGCCCGCGCGATCGCGACGAGCTGCCGCTGGCCGGCCTCGAGCCGCCCCACCGTCTCGCCCGGCGCAACGTGCGTTTCGCCCAGCGTCTCGAGCGCTTTCGCGGCCCCCGGCAGGAGCGACCGCGGCCGGCCGAGAAAGATGTTCTCGGCGACCGAGAGGGACGAGACGAGCTGCAGCTCCTGCGGGATCACCGCGATTCCGGCCTCGATCGCCTCGCGGGGGCTTTCCATCCGCCGCGCCGCGCCGTCGATCCGAACCTCGCCCGCGTAGCCGGAGATTTCGCCCGAGAGAATCCGGATGAGCGTCGACTTGCCCGCGCCGTTCTCGCCGATCAGCGCGTGCACTTCGCCGGGCTCCACGTCGAAGTCGACCGCGTCGAGCGCGCGGACGCCCGGAAACTCCATCGACACCCCGCGCGCCTCGACCAGGGCGGTCACGGGCGAACGGGTTCCTGAGGGCTTCCGTCGTAGGGGCGGGGCTTGCCCCCGCCCTGATGAGCCGTGAGGGCGGCCACGAGGGCCGCCCCCACGACCGGAGGGCACGAGGGGATCTTCACCCGCGCCCCTTCAGCCGCTTCATGAGATCCGTGCCTCTTCCGAAGTGGTCGTGCAGCTCCAGCCAGTCCCGGTACAGCGCGTCGTACGCATCGGCCGCATCGGGGCGCGGCGTCACGCGCTCGGGCTTCAGGCGCGCCATCGCGCGCGCGGCGTCGGCGAACCCCGCGTGGCCGCCCCGCTCCGGGCCGGCCGCGACCGCGCCGAGCATCGCCGCGCCGAGGGCCGACGCGTTGGCCGCCGCCGCGAGGCCGATCGGCCGCCGCGTCACGTCGGCGTAGATCTGCACGAGAAGGGGGCTGCGCTCGGCGAGGCCGCCGACCGCGATCAGCTCCGTGACGGGGATGCGCTTCTTCTCGAAGGCGTCCAGGATGCGCCGCGTCGAGAAGGCGGTCGCCTCGATGAGCGCGCGGTAGATGTCGCCGGCCGCCGTCGCGAGCGTCATGCCGACCAGAAGGCCCGTCAGATTGGCGTCGACGAGGACCGACCGGTTGCCGTTCCACCAGTCGAGGGCGAGGAGGCCGTGGCCGCCGGGAGGCGCCTGCCCGGCTTCCCGCTCGAGCGCGGCGAACCCCGCCCCGGTGCCGGAGACGAGCCTCGCGAACCAGCCGAAGATGTCGCCGACGGCCGGCTGCCCCGCCTCGTAACCCGAGAGGCCTTCCACGATGCCGTCGCGCACGACGCCGCCGACACCCTCGACGAGCGCGTGCCGGTCCGAGAGCAGCATGTGGCAGGTCGAGGTGCCCATGACCATGACCATGCGGCCGGCCTCGACGACCGTCGCCGCGGGCACGGCACTGTGCGCGTCGATGATCGCCGCGGCGACCGCGGTGCCGGGAAGAAGCCCCAGACGCGCGGCCATCGCCTCCGTCAGGCCGCCGACGCGCCGCCCGGGAGGCACGATCTCGCCCGAGAGCTTCGAGGGGAGGTCGGCAAATCGCGCGTCGAGGGCCGCGAAGAACTCCTTCGACGGAAATCCGCGCTCGCGGCTCCAGAAGCCCTTGTAGCCGGCACCGCAGGAGTTGCGCACCCGCGCGCCGGAGAGCTCGCCCACGATCCAGTCGCCGCCCTCGACGATCGCCGCGGCGGCGGCGTAGACCTCGGGGTCCTCTTCCAGAACCTGGAGCGCCTTCGCCGCCAGCCATTCCGAGGAGCTCTTGCCGCCGTAGTCGGCGAGGAACGCCTCGCCCCTTTTCTCCGCCAGCGCGTTGATCCGGTCGGCCTGAGGCTGCGCGGCGTGGTGCTTCCAGAGCTTGACCCAGGCGTGCGGCCGGGACGCCCACTTCGGGAGCAGGCACAGCGGCCGGCCCGACGCGTCGACCGGCAGCACCGTGCAGGACGTGAAGTCGACGCCGATCCCGACGATCGCCTCCTTCGGCACGCCCGCCGCCGCGAGCGCCTCCGGCACGGCCTTCTCGATCGAGGCGATCCAGTCGCCCGGGTGCTGCAGCGCCCAGTCGGCCGGCAGCCGGACGCCCGATTCCGGCAGAGCCGCGTCGATCACGCCGTGCGGATACTCCACGACGGCCGAGCCCAGCTCCTTCCCGGTGCGGGTCTCGACGACGAGCGCCCGAACGGACGCCGTTCCGAAGTCGAGGCCCAGCGCGCAGGGCGCCTGCGGTGCCGTCACGCCCGGTACTTCGCCGCCTGGTGCTGGTCGAGCGACTGCTCGGGGTCGCCGCACAGGTTGACCTGCATGCCGAGCGCGCGCGCCATCGAGGCCTTGCGCACCAGCGCGCGATTGGCCGTCGACGCGTCCGGCGCGTAGGCCACCTGGATGTGGTTGGCCATGTGCTTGGCCATCATCTGGTCGCGCGTGATCCCGTAGAGCACCGCGTGCATGATCGGCCACTGGGGCGTCGTCGCCTGCCAGCGGCGCTCGGTCTCGGCGTCGGAGAGCTTCACGACGCCGCCCCGGCCGATGTCCATGTGGAGGCCGTGGTTCTTGACGTAGACGCGCGAGAAGACGATCTCGCCCGGCTTCGAGATCCCCTTGAGGGTAGAGCCACCCTTGGGGAAGTACATCGGCGGCTGCCGCTCGCCCTTCGCCCCGGCGTATCCCCCGATGAAGTGCGAGGCCGGAGCCGCGCCCGAGATCTCGAAGACCCAGACGAACCCGTCGACGCCGCTCTCCTGGACCGCCGCGCCCCAGCGGACGTCGTGAAGGGTCGTCGAGGGGTCGATGCCGAGGTCCGTCCAGACGCGGTTGGTGAGAAGAGCGTCCACCCCGGCGCACTCGTCGACCTCGTTGAAGTGCGGCACGGCGAGGCCGTCGAATAGCGCTCCGGCGGGCCCCGTGACCGGCGGCCGGTCCGGGTTGTTCAGGAGGCCTTCCGCGAGGTCGGAAGCGACGCATGTGTCCTTCAGGCCCTGCTGGTACTGGATGCCGATCGCGGCGCAGCCGAAGTCGTGCGCCATCCGGACAGCCGCATCGTACATCTTGAGGCCTTCGAGGACCTGCCATTCGGTCAGCTCGGTCGACTCGTCCCGGCCGAGCGCGAACTTCATGCCGCGCGCCTTGAGCCACTCGTAGTGGCGCCGCGCCGTGTCATCGGGAACTTCGCGCATCGCTGCGTACAGCATCGACTGCGAAAGGCGCTCCTTGAAGAGCCCCATGGAGTGCATCAGCTCGTCGGGGATGATCGCGTTGTACATCCCCATGCAGCCCTCGTCGAAGACGCCCATGATGGCCTGGTCGCGCTTCAACGCCTCGCCGAGTGCCGCGCCGCGCGCCCGGTCCTCGGCGTAATTGCCGTTGAACGTCCGGTCCTCGATCGCCTGCGCGTGGCTCGTGTCGTGGGCGATGGACCCTTCCGACAGCCATTGCCGCAGGGCCCCGCGCGCGAATCCGTCCTCGAAGTCTTCGCTCCAGATCGAGCTGTACGGGATCCCGGCCTTCGTCAGCGACGCGTTGACGTTCAGCATGCCGACGAGCCCCGGCCACTCGCCGCTCCAGTTGGCGAGCGTCAGGATCGGGCCGCGGTGCCGGGTGAGGCCCGCGAGGACGTGGCTCGAGTACTCCCACACCGCCTCGGCGACGACGAGCGGCGCCTCGGGGTCGATCTTGCGGAAGATCTGGATGCCCCTCGCCTGCCCGTCGATGAAGCCGTGTTTCTTCTCGGGATCGTAGGCGTGGCCGCGCGTGATCCGCGCGCCGAGCTCGCCGAAGGCCTTGTCCACGGCCTTCTCGAGCGTCTGCTGCGCGGGCCAGCACCTCTGGTTGGCCGCAATCCGCGAGTCGCCGCTGGCGACGAGGACGACTTCCTTCGCTCCGGGCTTGACGGTGGCTGTGCTCATGGGCGTCCGCACTCCTTCAGGTTTGGAGGTCGAAGTACATGTTGTAGGGCATGTCGGGTCCGACCTTGTAGAACGGCATGAAGGCTCCCTCGGGCTGTCCGGGCGCCGCGAACTCGAGGCCCGGGCGGCCCACCATCCAGTCGGTCGGTCCGCCCCGGAGCTTCAGGCGCGGCGTCTCGTCCCGCACGAGGACGACCGGACCGAACGTCACCGCGGCGCGCCTGGGGTGCTGGGCGTCGATCGCCGAAAGGCCGAGGCGCATCGGCAGGCGGATCGTGACGCGGTCGCCCGCGCTCCAGGTCCGGCGCAGGACCGCCCAGCTTCCCGGCTCCGCCACGACCGGGAACGCCTTCCCGTTGATCGCGACCTCGACGCCCTGCGTCCACGCCGGCACGCGGAACTTGACGTCGAAGGCCGCGCTCCGGCCGGGCCGCACCGTCAGCGTCGTCGTCTCGGAGTCGGGGAACGCCGTCTCCTGCTCGACCGAGACCAGCGTGCCGCCCTGGTTCCAGGCCGCGCGGGAGGGAACGAACAGGTTGACGTAGAGCCCGCCCGCGTCCCGGAAGTAGACGACGTTGTGGTAGTCGGCGAGGACCTGCGGGTACGTGCCCGAGCAGCACGGCCAGTTGCCGTCGGGATGGTAGAACTTGCGCCCTCCTCCCATCCGGTAGTCGGAGTAGTAGAACGTCGCGCCCTTCGGACCCATCGGCAGGGCGCCGAGGATCCCGTTGTAGAGGAGCTTTTCGATCCAGTCGCCGTAGCGCGCCTGCCCCGTGTACGCCAAGAGGTAGCGCGCGAGCTTGAAGCCGCCCCACGTTCCGCAGGTCGTCTCGAAGGAATAGGAGGTCGTCTCGAGACGGCGGCCGAGCTCGCCGTCCTCCGGGACGAGATCCTCCTCGGGCCCGTAACCCCCGCTCGCGTAGCACTGCGTCTTCTGAAGCCAGTCGTATTCGTTCACGATCGCGTCGAGGTAGGGCCTCCGGCCGGTCACCGCGTAGGTCATCGCGCACGACGACATCGTGTTGACGTGGCTGTACGCGTGGTGGCCCCAGCGCTTGACCTCCGTCGGCGCCGCGCCCGAGAACGCGTTCCAGTAGTCGTCGAACTGCCAGAGCTCGCCGAAACGACGGTACTTCTCGTCGCCCGTGACCTGGTACGCGCGGTAGAGGTTTTCCGAGAGCGTGTACCACTCGGTATCGGAGTCGACCTTCCGGCTGCGGTCGAGGTTTTCGATCGCCCAGTCGGTGATCTTCGAGAGGTGCGTCAGCGCGTCCTTGCGCCCGCCGTACACCGCCATGTCGACGAGGCCGCCGACCTGCTTGTCGTAGATGTAGTGCGGCTGCCACGGCCGACGCGAGTAGAAGAACCAGCCGTCCGGCTCGATCGTCGAGGCCCACTCCCCCATCAGGAAGATCGCCTTGGAGCGCATCTCGGCGTCGCCCGTCGCCTTCGCCATCCGGGCCATACCCGAGAGCCACTGCCCGAACGTGTTGAAGGTGTCCCCGTTCGACCACCAGAACCGGCGGTTGGGCTCGCCGCTGTACCAGCCGCCCAGGTCGTTGCCCCGGGCCCGCTGGCCGGCGCGCATGCGGAAGCCCTTGAGGATGTCGTCGTCCGGGATCGCGTAGTAATAAGCGCGCATCGTGTCGTACTGCGCCTTCATCGGGCCGGGCAGAAGCGAGACTCCCTCGTAGTCGAAGGCCTCGAGGAAGGTCTTCGGCCCGGCCGCCGCGGGAGGCGTTCCGGGCGGCGCGAGGCCGAGGGCCGAGAGCCTCGACGCGAGCGGCGCGGCCGCCGCGCCCAGGACCGCCTTGGTCACGAACTCCCGCCGGCTCGTTGCGTTGCTCATCGTGCCTCCCGCGTCGTGTGCCGGAATTCTACGTCGTTCGCTCCGCCGATCTCGGGCCGGCCGCGCACGACGCCGATCCAGAGGATGCAGAGCAGAGTGGCGAGCAGGTGCGCCGCCTCGAGCGAATCCGTGGCCGGGTCGCCGTTGCGGACATGGGTCGCGATCGCGCCCGCCATCACGAGCGCGAGGCCCCAGGCCGCCACCAGCCGCACGCCCGGCAGGAGAAGGCCCACCGCGCCGATCGTCTCGGCGGCGATGACGGCATACAGGAACCAGACCGAATAGCCCGACGCCGTGAAGAAGGCCCGCATCTCTGAATCGTGGGCGAGCTTCCCGAGCTCCGTGGCGAGAAAGGCCAGCGACACCGAGACGCAGAGCCCGCGGATGAAAAACGGGGACGCCGCGAACGCGAGGCCCGCGCCGCGTTCTGCCGCGTGGTCCCTCGGCCGGACCAGCGCCTGCCACAACACCACGGACGCTCCGAGCGCGGCCGCGAGGACGAGCCCGAACCGGAAGATCAGCGCGCGGAAGAGGCCGGCGTACGCGCCCCGAATCGGGACGAGCCCGGCCATCGACAGGAGCGTCGCGGCGAGCACGCCCGCCCCGGCCGCCACGCAGAATCCGTAGAACACGCGTGCCAGCCGCTCGCCGCCGGCCGGGGTCATTTCCCTTCGATCTGCCGGATCGCGATCTCGGCCGCGTACGACGGCGACCGGTCGATCACGCCTCCCACGTTCGAGATCTTCCGGGCCGCGATCTGCCGGAGCACCGGGAGCGCCGGTTTCGCGGCCGCCCCGATCGCCCCGAGCGCCTCGGCGCACGCCCGGACGACGTTCACGTTCTCGTCCGCGACGCCCGCGGCCGCAACGAGCGCGGGCACCGCCCGGGCCGCCTTCGGCCCGATCGACGCCAGCGCCTCGGCCGCCGCCATGCGGACGACCCGGTCGGGGTCCTTCAGCCGCGCGGCGAGGGCGTCGACCGCTGGAGCGGCGGCGGCGCCCATCGTCCCGAGCTCGCGGGCGGCGAGCCCCCGCACGACGGGGTCGGGGTCGGCCAGGGCCCGCGTCGCGCCGGCGAGGTCCGTCGGGACCTCCGGCGGCTTCACCGCCGCCGCCTTGGCCCACCCCGCCGCGCCGACCTGCGCCAGCACGATGTTGTCGACGCCGAGCACGTATCCTGTCGAGGCCGCGTTCTTGCCGATGCAGACGTACGTCAGCGTGTGCCGTCCCTTCGTCAGCCGCGGCCAGCCCACCTGGTAATCCATGCCGACGTAGATCTCGTAGGCATAGCCGTCGAACGAGAGTTGCGGCCGGACGTCGGCACCCGGCTCGTGCTCGAGGACCGGCGCGACCGGCGGCCTGCCGTCGAGGAGCACGCTGTAGATTCCGTAATCCGAGCCCTGCGCAACCTGCGTGTAGAGCTCGTAGTCACCCGCCTCCGGGACCTCGAACGGGACCTCGAGCTTCGAGCCCGGGCCCTCGCCCTTGAAGACGAGGACGTCCTTGGACCAGAAGAGGTCCGGGAAGACCTCGGCCGTGCCCTTCTCCGTCCTGACCTGCCCGATGGCCGTCTCGACCTCGAACTGGATGGCGTTGCCCTGCGGCAGCCTCGCCGACCCGTAGGGCACCGGCCAGAGCCCGGTCGCGACACCGTCCTGGTACCAGTAGGCGACCGAGGACATCAGGTCGTCGCGCGTGCCGTAGGGCGACTTGAGCGAGCCGTCGTTGTTGAAGGTCCAGCCCAGGTGCTCGATGTCGAACCGGAACGACGTCTTGAACGGAATCGGGTCCTTGATGTGCCACCGGTAGCCGGTCATGCGCGAGCCGAGGCCCGTCCCGTCGGCGACCGTAACACCGGTGTAGGGCCCGTCGACCACGTGGAGGCCCCAGGCGTCGTTGAAGTAGTCCTCCGAGCCCGTCCCGACGATCGAGGGTTCCTTCTCGCCGTCGACGTAAATGCGTTCGTCGCCCTCGCCGAACCAGCCCGCCTCGGGCTGGATGACCGAGAGCACCGTGCCGGCGTAGAAGCCGCGGCCCTTCACGTCGAGGAACGTGTAGACCTTCTTCTCCGCGGGCGCCGGCAGCTCCTGTTTGTACCGGGCGTGGAAGTAGAGCGTGTCGGGCGGAAGCCCGGGGACCTTCGACCAGTCGACGTGGTAGTAGACGTGATCGACCGGGCGCCGGCCTTCGTTCGTCAGCGTGATTCGGCAGGACTTCGCGAAGGGCATCGGCCAGTAGCTGTTGCGGGCCCGGCCGTCGGAGCTGGCGCGGATCATTTCCGACTTCACCCAGCGCTCGAAGCCGTGGCCGACGGCAAAAAAATCGCCGACCGGCGCATCGACCGAGGGTTCCGCGCTGCCGTCGTAGTAGACCCGGAGACGCATCAGGCGCGGCCAGGCGTATTCGTTGGCCGCGATGGTCAGCCAGATGTGCGTCACGACCCCCGGTCCCTCCAGGTCCGCGAGCGTCAGCGTCTCGCCCGGGATCGGATGCTTGCTGTCGTTGTTGGAGGCGGGGTCCGGGCTCGACGAGGAGACGCGCTCGGCCTTCGCGTCCTTCATCTGCGCGAAGCGGAGCGCGTCGAGAGGCGGCAGCGGAGCCGACTGCGCGAGCGCCGTGGCGGGAGCGAGAACGAGTGCCGCGGCGAGGCTGAGAACGGACGTACGGAGAACGGTCCTCATCGAATCCCCCTCTCACCCACCCGACGAAATCATCGAAGCGGAGGGATTCTAGCGCGGCGGCCCGGCTCTCATTTCTCGGACGTCGTTGCGCCCTGCCCGTCCGCCTTCGCCTCGGCCGCCACCGTGCCGCGGGCCTTCGCGAACCACTGCCTGGCGAGAAACGGCCGGACGACGGCCGTCCCGTCGTCGAGCTCCACGCCGACGATCAGGATGCCGCTCTCGATCAGGAAGGCGCCCTTCGAATGCTCGCCCCGACGGTCGTACTCCCCTTCGATCTGGAAGTTGCCGCCTTCGGCGTGGAGGTTGCGCACGGTGGTGCGCGGTTCCGAGAAGACGACCTCGGCGGTCGCCTTGAGCCCTTCGAGATCGATGAGTCCCCGGGTCCACTTCGGCAGCGATTGGCCGAGCAAGGCGAGGAGGGGTCGCCCGTCCTTGCACTCGAGCGCGACCCGGCCCTTCAGGCCTTTCTTCAGCCGGCCGCTCGGGAGGTCGAATGCGCCCCACCAGCCGCGCGTGCCCGGCGGGGCACCGGCGACGAACACGTCCGCGAACCGGACCGTCGTGCCGCCGATCTGCGGTGAACCGCCGTCGAGCTGCCAGTCCGAGAACTTCACCTTCGCGTCGGCGGTGCCGACGAGAGCGAGGCCCGGCCGCGCGTACCGGCCCTTCTTTGCCGCCACCTCGACCGAGCCGGAAGCCACGCCTTCATGGATCGATGCGTCGAGCGCGAACCGGCCCGGGCCCCCCGAGATGTGAACGCCCCGGCCGAGCTTGAGCGCGCCCTCGAGAAACTCCACGCCCTCCGTCGGCCCCGACAGTTCGGCCTTCGCCGTGACGACCCTCCAGACCTTGTCCTCCTTGAGCTCCTGCACGTCCCAGTCGGCGAAGGTCGCCTGGATCTTCCCGCGCGTCTCCGTCAGAAAGGGCGTCGGACCCACCGCGAGCGGGCCGCCCGAGAACACGACCGACGCGGGCCCGATCTGCGCCCGGTGGCCCGGCTTCAGGCGGAATCGTCCCCGAAGCGCCGCGCCGCCGCGGTGGCGCACGGCGTCCACCCAGATGTCGTCGAACGCGTCGGTCGCGACGTCGAGGACTTCGACCGTCCAGGGATTCGGGTCGGGCGGCGGAAGCTTCGCGTCCGGGTCGCGCAGCGGCGGGTCCGGAAAGCCCGGGATCTCCGGCAGGTTCTCGAGCCTCGCGGGCGTCGCTTCGGCGGCCGGGATCTTCTGCCGCAGGCGGAACTGAATCGACGCGGGCCGCAGCCGCGTCACGCGAAAGGTTCGCCGGGCGAGTGCCAGAACGTCGTACGAGAGCGTCGCCTCCGGAATCGTCACGATCCACTGCACGTTGGGATCGCTGCCCCGGATCCGGAGGTTTTTCAGCCAGACGGAGCCCGGCCAGGTCGACACGGCCTCATCCCAGTCGATCAGGAGATCCTCGGGCTTCTTGTTGATCTCGGCCCGCAGCAGCGGCCCGGAGAGAAGCCTCTTCGCCGCGATCCGGTAGGCCCCGAGAAACAGCAGCGGCGACGCAGCGACGACGAGCGCCGCGATGAGCAGGCCCTTCTTTTTCACTTCGGGCCTTCTTCGCGCACCCGGTCCAGGTCCATCGCACCCGCCAGCCGGATCCGCCCGGCGGAGCCGACGGGCGAAACGATGGGCGACCGGCGGTCCTCCGGCCGGGCGCCGCGCTCCGAAAGGACGTCCCTCACCGGGGGCCGGTTGCCGTTGTCCATGTCGGACATGATGAGCCAGGTCCCGGCGGCCTCCTTCTTGAGCGTCAGCGTGAACTTGCCGACGTCCGGCTCGCCCGGCTTCCGTGCAAAGGCACCGATGATGTATCCGACCGGGCCCTGCGTCGCGAAGGCCAGCGCCCGCAGGACGAGCGGCCCGCCCGCGCCCGCGTAGGCCTTCTCGATCGCGGCCCGGCCGCGCACGGGCGGCGCGCCGCTCGCCAGCACGAAGCCGTCCTCGGCGAAGAGCCGCGCGAGGGCGGCGGCGTCCTTCGCGCGCCACGCCGTCTCGTAGTCCGTCAGGACGCGCGCGAGCTCCGGCGGCAGCGTGACGCTCGGCGTCGGCGCCGGCGCCTGGGCCCGGGTCGCGAGCAGAAGCGCGCCCACGGCGGCGAGTATCAAGCCCCCACCTCGAAGACCGCCTCGACCTCGACGGCGACGTCGTAGGGAAGAGCGGCGACCCCCACTGCCATCCGCGTGTGGCGACCGGCGTCCCCGAAAACGTCGACGAATACGTCCGACGCGCCGTTGACGACCTGCGAATGCGCCGTGAAGTCCGGCGCCGAGTTGACGAACCCGGCCACCCTCACCCAGCGCGCCACGCGGTCGAGGTCGCCCCCGCACGCGTCCTTCGCGTGTGCGATGAGGTTCAGGGCGCAAAGGCGGGCGGCCTGGCGGCCCTCGTCGACCGAGAACTCCCGGCCGAGCTTGCCGATGAAACGCCGCTCTCCGTTCCACTGCGAGAGCTGGCCCGTCAGATATACGAGCGCTCCGGTCCGGACCCACGGCACGTAGTTCGCTCCGGGCCTGCTCGGCTGGGGCAGCTCGATCGAGAGCTCGCGGAGACGCTCGCCGACGCGTCCCATCGCTACTTTTCCCGGCACCACGCCGCGGCCGTCTTCACGATCCTCCGCAGCACGCCCGCGTCCACGTCGTCGAGCCGCTTGACGTAAAGACAACCTTTGCCCGTTTTGTGCTTCCCGAGGACCGCGAGGTCTCCGGCGAGCCGGCCCAGCCCGCACATGAGGTAGAGGGTGAGGGCCGCTTTGCGCGGCGAGAAGCCCATGACGAACCAGTCGGCCTCGCGGCCGCTTTCGTACCGGTAGTGGTAATCGCCGAACCCGACGATCGCGGGGCCCCACATCTTTGCCTTCGCCCCGGTCGCCCCCTCCATCAGGCCGACGAGGGCCTTGCAGTCCCTGCGCAGCTCGGGGTCGAGACCGGCGAGAAAGGCCGGCACGCTCGCTTCCGTCTTCTTCGTCTTCAGCTCCGCCATCCGAGTTCTCCCGGCCTCACGGCCTCTTCACCGCGACCTTCCGCGCGAGGTTCTTCTCCGGCAGATCGACGAGCGTTCCTTCCAGGGACGTCCCGTGCACGACGAACCTCCAGAGTCCGTGGTTGTTCCGAATGCGAAACTCCGAGAGCCAGGCGCCTTCTCCCGCATCCCAGACGAACTCGAGCTCGCCCATGTTGACCCGTTGGCCGTCGACGATCTTGTCCCCCTGCAGCAGGACGGTCTGGGGGGCGCCGGCCTTTTCACGGAACTCGTAGACCACGACCTCGTCCTTGCAAGCCGGATACCGCACCCGGTCGACGCACGTCGAGGTGCCCTTCCAGGTGCCGAGGATCTCGTCCCGGCGCGAGGGCGCGGCCGGCGAGCCCTGCGCCAGCAGGAACGCCACCGCGGCCGCCGCCTCAATTCTACGAAGCTTCATGCAACGCCTCCGGCTTGTATTCCGTGATCTGTCCGAACTTCTCAAACCCGATTCTCTCGTAAACGCGGAGTCCCGCGGCGGAGGCCTGGAGCACCGCCGTCGCGATTCCGTCCCTCCGCGCCTCGAGCAGGGGCCACGCCGTCATGGCCGATCCGTAGCCGCGGTGGCGAAAGGCGCCAAGCGTCGAGATTCCATAGAGTCCGGCGACGCCGCCGCCGACCGTCAGCTCGGACGCCGCGACGGCCTCCCCGCCGGCATAGCCGACGTACATGCGCAGCGCTGAGCCCCGCGCGAGGAGCACCGGCGCGGCGAGCTCGTAAAAACGGATGAGCAGCCGATCGGGGGGATTCCAGTTGGCCGCGTTGATGCGCGCGAAGTCCGCGAGCTCTTCCGGGGTGCTCGCCCGGCGGATCTCGAGGCCGCGCGGCGCGGTGTCGACCGCGCACAGCCGCGACAGGTCCGCCACCATCGCGACCTCGGACTCCGCCGGCGAGAGGCCCTCGGCCGCGAGCCGCGCCCCGAGGTCCCGGGGCTCGTCGGCCGGCCCGACCCACCATGAGAACGGGACTCCCGCGAACCAGCCGATTGCCTCGCGGATCCGCCCCGAAGCCGTCGCCGCGCCGAGGCGGGCGCGGCACACGGCGTTGAACGTGTCGCACGGCATGCCGCAGTCGGTCAGGACCAGGTCCTCGCGGACGAGCGCGCGCATCCCGAGGGTGCGCGACTGCACCCACGTGAAGTGCGCCGCGAGATTCTCGTCGGCCGCCGCGGCGGGGCCCGCCGGCGCGCTCATCGTTGAGGCGCCCCTACCCCGGAAGCTTCGCGGCGAGCACGTCGATCTTGTCGATCGACGGCGGCTTCGACAGCAGGTCCGAGGCCTTCGCCATCAGGGCCGCGGCCACGCGCCCCGGAGTCACCCGAAAAACGGCGCGCATGCCCGGGCGATCTGCTCGACGTGCCGCTCGTCGGTTCCGCAGCAGCCGCCGAGGACGTTGATCCGCGGGAGCCTCTGCTTGAGCCGGGCGTGGTCGGCGCCGAGGCCGACCGGGTCGCCGACGTCGAGCTCGGCAGACTCGTTCAGCTCGGCGTGGCTCTTGACCGAGGCGTTGGCGCGCAGGCCCCGGATCCGGTCGACCCACGGCTCCCCCGGCGCGAGAGCGCTCTCGAAGTGCGCGGGGTGCGCGCAGGTGATCATGTAGTAGGCCGGGGAAGCGCCGGTCGCCGCGTCCACGGTCTCGATCGCGGCCCGAAGCGTCTGGCCCGTGGGCAGGCGTCCGTCGGTTTCGACCGTAAACGAGATCACCGCCGGCATTTCCAACCGCCGCGCCGCCCTGGCCACGCCGATCGCCTCCTCGGCGTAGTTCATGGTGATCGCGGTAACCATGTCCGCCGCCGTTTCCGCGAAGGTCCCGATCTGCTCGGCGTGGTAGCTCTCGGCCGTCGTTTCGGACATCGTGTTCCCGGGCGCGTATCCGTCGCCGCGGGGCCCCACGCATCCGCTGATCACGGCGCGCGTCCGACCGTCCTCGACCTCGTTCCGGATCTCCTCGAGGAGGCCGATCGCCCTCCGGTTGGCCCCTGCCAGCGCCTCGCGCGAATAGCCGAGGCGCTCTCCCCAGTCCGGGCTCGAGCGCCAGGTCGCGCTCTCGAGAACGATCCCTGCACCGATGCGGCGCGCGAGCGCGGCGTACGTCCGGAAATACTTTCGCAGCGCCTCCTCGCCGTCGGCGCTCTTGAAGAGGTCGAACGCCGCGAACGACGGAAGGTCGAGGCCCTCGTGGAAGATGAGCGTGGTTTCGATGCCGCCGTCGGTCAGGAACAGGCCGCCGTCGAGCTGCGGCAGGGCTTTTCGATAACGGGCCATGCGTCGCCTCCGCGTCTTCCCCGGGTCGGGACGGCCCGGATTATTTCGAAGAGCTCGAGTCGAGCGCCAACGCCTGGAGGGGGATCGGGCCGCTCGACCGGCCGCCCCCCGTCAAGGCCCGCCGCGCGTATCCCGCCTGTCCGAGGTGAAATGCGGCGTGCGCGGCCAGGTGCGTCAGGAAGAGGTCCGTCCGGAGCCGGAGGTCATTGAGACGTTCGGGGTACTCGGCCCCGAAGCGCTCCGGTGGCAGCCCGCGCAGGACCGAGTCGACGACCCGCGACGCCACGCGAAGCTCGGCGAGGACGTCGCCGCGGGGTCCCGAGCGCCGGCCGAACTCGAGCTCGCGATCGCGAACGAAGCCCGTGCCCCCGAGCACCGCGCCCACGTAATGCTGGAGGTTCCCGGCGACGTGGAGCGCGAGGTTGGCCGCCGAGTTCGGAAGGCCCGGCGCCGCCCTCCACGCGCTCTCGTCGTCCGCGAAGAGGCCGAGCTCGCGCTCGAAGCCCGCGAGCTCGCGGACGAGCAGGACGGAAAGATTCGCACCGAGGTCGGTCATGGCGTCCCTTCCTGAAGGTTTCACGGTCCGCGATCCTAACGCCGCGCGAGGCGCGCCCTCGGCGGAGCGCGCCTCTCCGGCACACCGGGACGTTCTGACACTACCGCCGGTCGGACCCGAGGGCGGTGTCTACGCCCTCGCGGGCGCCGACCGGTAGACGAACGCCGCGACCGCGCCGAGAATCACGATCAGGATGCCGTCGAAGATCATCTGCCGGACGGCGAGCATGCCGGGCATCGGCTGAACCACGAAGTAAATCGTGTACGTCGGAACGACCGTGAGCAAGGCGATCGCGACGCCGTAGCGGATTCCCTGGGCGAGCCACGGCTTCGGCTCGATCCCGCGGGCGTAGATCCAGACGAACGCGCCCGCCATGACGACGTGCGCCAGGATCATCAGCGGGAAATACGGCTGCGAATCAGCTTCCGTTCGGAAGAGGTTCGGCAGCCTCCCGTAGTCGTCGTGCAGCAGCATGCCGTGCACGACGAAGCTCCCCGCCATCCACACGACGAGCACGGCGACCCATCCGAGGATGAACCTGCCCTTCATGCGCTCTCCTCCTCCTCCGACGATCGAGGCTCCCCGGCGGGCGAAGCCGACGCGCTACTTCTTCGGGTCGTCCCCGCCGGCCCAGGCGATGAACTGCCAGCGGCCGCCGTCCTTGATCAGGATGTCCGTCCAGCGGCCCGTCGAGGCCTCCCGTTCCTTCTTGTAGTTCTCGCGCACGATCATGTACGTGTACTGCGCGACGGCGACGTTGCCGGTGATCGTTACGGAGATCGGAAAGATCTCCTGTTCGAGGATCGTCGAGCTGGCGTCGTTGAAGCGGGTCCAACGCGTCAGGCTGGCCCGGTTCTGGGGCGCCGGGCGGCCGACTTCCCACGAGCTGATGTTCGGGTGGACCAGCTTTTCGATCCAGGTCGCGTCCTTGTCCATGCTCATCTTCCACTGCAGGTCCTCGACGCGCCAGATCTCCTGCTGGTCCGGGGTCCAGGTCTGGGCCGAGGCGACGCCCGCGATGGCGACGAGGGAAAGAACGAGAAGACCCGTCAAGATACGCCGGGTGGACATGGGACACCTCCTGCGGCCGCGGGCGGACGCACGAACGAGAGCGGCGTCGGAGAGACACCGAAGTGCGCCGAGTCTGTCACAGTTCCCGAGTGCCGCGAGCGGCGGCCGACGTCAGGCGGTAGCGTCGCCTCCGGAGCGGCGCTCGTGCATCGCGACGATCAGCACGCGCACCGACAGGACGACATACCAGAGGCCGACGAGCGGCCCGGCGTCGAAGAGGCCCGCCTCGGCCGGCGGGGTCGGAAAGGTCGCGATGTTCAGGGCGAGGAGCAGGAGGCCCGCGACGATGCCGCCCCCCGCCGTGAACGGGCGGAAGCGCGGGTGGCGCCAGAGCGCGAAGCCGAAGAGCGCGGTGCCGGCGCCGACGAAGAGGTCCCAGGCCACGTCGATCCCGAGCCAGATCGCCGTGAAGGCCGCGTCCGGCTTCGGTACCGCCGCCTTGACCGCCATCTGCACGAGCAGCATCGCGGCGAGCTCCCCCGCCGCGACCGTGTTCGCGACTGCAGCGACGAGCCCCAGACGCGGCGCGACACCGCGGGTGACGCCGAGGTGGAGGCCGAGGCTCGCGACCGTCAGGCCGAAGGCGAATCCGAAGACGAGAAGGACCTGCACCGGCGGCGGCGCCGGCAGCGCCATGAGCGCGACGTAGCTCAGGAGCGCTGCGAGGCCCGCGCCACCGGACCACCGCGCCCAGCGGGGATCGGGAAACGCGGCCGGTCCGAGCGCGCGCGGACCGCTCACGGCTTCGCATCCGCCACGCCCGCGAAGAATCCGCCCGACGCGTAGACGCCGCCCCGCACCCGGAAAACGAGCTCGTTGTCGCCGGCCTGGAGGTCGAGGGGAATCGACTGCCCGGCGTGCTCCGGCGTTCGAAAGAAATCGAACCAGGCCGCGTTGCCGCGCGCAATGAACCAGCCGAACCGGCCGTTGACCCAGAGGGCGAGGTCGTCCACGGTCGAGAGCTGGAGCTGCGCCGGGCCCGCGGCTGAGCGGCGAACGCGCATCCGGAAGTAGGCCACGGTTCTCGGACCGTGGAAGTCGACGACCGTGCCCGTCACGACGGCACCCCGCGCGTCGGTCGCGAAGGGCCGCCATCGCAGCCCGGGCGAGGCCGACGACCTCGCGATCTCGTCGTCCGTCCGCGCCAGCGGCCCGAGGACCTCCCATCCCGTGGCGAGGGCGCTCGGATCGTGTCGGACCTCCGGCTGCGGGGGGCCCTGATACGAGAAACGCTCGATCGAGGTCACCTTCACGTTGTCGATCCAGACGTCCCCGCCGACCGAACGCGGCTGCAGGCCCACGGCGCCGGAGTCGAGCTCGAACTCGGGAAAGGTCATCTGCGGGATCGGCGAGTCTCCGACGTAGAAGTGGCATACCCGCCCGACGACCTCGACCGCGAATCTCTGCCATTGCCCCACGCGGATGGCGGCCTCCCCCGTCAACGGCACGCGATACTCGCCGTACAGCGTGCGGCCCACGTTGAAGTCCCGGTGCGGGTTGGCCTGCAGGTAGCTTCCGTTTCCCTTGATGTAGACGACGCCGAAATCCATCCGCTCCCCGCGCTTTCGGAAGTTGTAGACGACGCCCAGGTAGCTGTCGTCCTCCGACGGGAAGAGGACCTCGCCCTCCAGACGGACGCCGCCCCACTTTTCCGAGCCTCCGATCAGGGCGTACGCGTCGCCCTGCGGGACGAGGGCGAGCACACGCGAGTGCTTCGGATCGCCGGAGTCGCGAACCTGCGCCGCGCCGCGTCCGTAGATCTGCCACCGGCCGAGGCCGCTCTCGAAGTCGTCCTCGAAGAGGACGCGGCCCGCCGCGCTCTCGCTCGGCGGCAGGTCGGACGCCGCCGCGCCCGAGCCGAGAAATGCCGCGAACACGACCGCGCTCAGCAACACCCTGCCGGCGCACGCGCCCCTCATGACCGGCGGCTCACGGCTTACTGAAAGTCCCGCGGAATCGTCTGCACCCAGCTCTTTTCGCGCACGAGGACTCCGTCCCTCTTGAGCTTGCGCACGCCCGAATAGTAGAAGTTTTCGAGGTCACTGCGGAAAGTCACGACCGACTCCCAGCGCAGCGTGCGGTCCGGGAGCTTGACCTCGGTCCAGTACTCGCCACGGACGGACGTTTTCTCCGGGTGTCCGTCCTCGGCCTCGTGCGTGATCGACTCGTCGTTGTGCTCCTCGCCCCACGGAAAGCGGGTGGCGGAGGTCGACGTCGCGACGACCTTCGCGCGCCCCGTGCGCGGGTTGCGGTCGATCGACGAGATCTCGCCGTACCCGGAGGGCGTGCCGGTGTCGAGCGTCTCGTAGCCCGGAAACGGCGCCTCCGGCGGCGGGATCGGCAGGTACTCCGGGCTCGGCCGCTCAGCCGGCGGAGCCACCGGAAGGACGAGACGCGTCGCCGAAGCCCCCATGAAGAGCTTCGTCGTCATCGGGTAGGGTGTCGGCCAGATCATCGGCCACTGCGCGTTCGAGACCGCGAAGCGGATCCGGTGGCCCCTCGGGAACACCCAGGACGTGAAGTGGAGCTCGATCTCGAGCGGGAAGGGCTCGCCCGGCTCGATCGCCTTCGGCTCGCGCGCCGACTCGCGGTGCGCCCCGTTCTGCCCCGCGCCGGTCACGAGCGTGACGGTGCCGTCCGGCGCGACGTCGTTCAGCCGCGCGAACCAGTCGGCGCGGGGCGCGTCGGCCGAGACCTGGAGGAGGGCCTTCGGCAGGCCCAGGATTTCGACCTCCTTCTCGAGCGGAGGAGTTTCGTAGACCAGGCTGAACGCGTCGGTCGGCCGCTGGTCGGGCGCGACGTCTCCGAACCACATCACCGGCCCGCCGGCCTCGACGCCGGTCGTGGGGACGTAGCGCAGCTCGACCTCGGCGGCCGCCGGCGCCCCGGGGGCCAGCGAGCCGTCCGGCCGCGGATAGAGCACGCGGTCCTCGATCCGCGCGATCGGCCAGCCCTCCTCGTAGCGCCACTTCCCCGGCGCAAAGTCGAGGTAGGGGCCCGGCGGGTGCCACTGCCGCACGTAGATCGCGAGTCGCGGCTCGTCCATGATTCCGGTGTCGCGGCCCTTCAGCCACTGGTCGAACCACCGCAGCGCCTCCCGCCGCCAGTCGAACCCCGGGCGCGGGTAGGGCTCGTCGGGGTAGGTGTGGTTCCACGCGCCGACGATCGCCTTCACCGGCGCCTTCATGTGCTCGAGCATGCGCGGCACGCTGTCGCGGTAGCCGTCGTACCAGCCCCCGATGACGAAGGTCGGGACCTGGATCGCGTCGTACCGGGTCTTCAGTGCCGTGCGGTCCCAGAACGGCCCGTCGCGCTGCTGGCGCTTGTAGGTCAGCATCCAGGGCGGCTGGTCGAAGCGGTCCCGGAAGTAGGCGTCGTCGATCACGTAGCCGGGCGCCCCGGGCATGGAGTTGGCGACGTCCATGCCCATCTCCCAGGAGTCGACGTGGAGCATTCCATCCATGAAGTGGACGTCGTCCTGGTAGAGATCGTCGGTCGCGTCGACCGCGATGATCGCCTTCAGGGCCGGCGGCCGGCGCATCGCCATGTGAATCGAGTTGAACCCGCCCCAGGAGATCCCGAACATGCCGACCTTGCCGGTCGAAAACGGCTGGCGCGCGAGCCACGCGATGACTTCGTCGCCATCCTTCTGCTCGATCTCGCTGTATTCGTACGGGATGAGCGTGCCTTCGCTGTTGCCGGTCCCCCGGATGTCGACCCGCGCGACGACGTAGCCGCGCCGAACGAAGTAGGAGTAGAAGGCGTACCGATCGGCGCGCCCCTCGGTCTTGCGGTACGGCAGGTACTCGAGGAGGACCGGGAAGCGCTCCTTCGGGCCCGCGCCCTTCGGCCGCCAGATGTCGGCCGCGAGGAAGACGCCATCCGGCATCGGGATCCGGACCTCCTCGAGCGCGACCTCGAAGCGGAGCTCGGAAAGAGCCGTCTTCGACGCGGCCGGGACAGCGGCGCCGAAGAGAGCCGGAAGCGCGCACCCGGCGGCAAGCACCGCGGCGCCCGCCGCAAGCCGCGGATGGAGACCGGGCCTTTTCTGTCATGTCCTCACTCCATCACCGAGAGAATCGCCGCCGTCAGGAAGCCGAGCGTCGCCAGCAGGCCGACGACTTTCCCGCCGTGCTCGAAGGCCTCCGGCATCATCACGTCGGACAGCATCGTCAGCACCGCCCCCGCGGCGAACGCCTTGGCGTACCGGCCGTCGGCCGACGGTATCGACCGGACGATGGCGTACCCGGCGGCCGACGCGACGGCCGACGCGATCACGAGCGTCATCCACATCCCGGCGACGCGCTTTGGCGAGCGGCCCGAGGCCACGAGCGCCCGCGTCCCCGCGACACCCTCCGGCACGTTCGACACGAAGACCGCCGTCAGGAACGCGATGCTGATCGCGCCCCCCGTCGCGAGGCCCATGCCCAGGATCAGCGACTCGGGGACCCCGTCGAGGAGCGTGCCGAGGAAGATCGCGGTGCCCGACCCCGCGTTCTCTGCGGGAGCGAGGCTCTTGCGATGTGCGCCGCCGCTCCGGTCGATCAGCCAGTCGCCGCCGAAAAAGACGAGAGCCCCCGCGGCGAACGCGAAGACCATCCCGCGCCCGGCGCCGCGGACGAGCGACGCCGGCACGAGCTCGTACCCGATGCTCGAGACGAGCGCGCCCGACCCGAACCCCATGATCGCCCCGGTCAACCGCTCCGAGAGGGTCCAGCGCAGGGCGAGCGCCGCAC
The DNA here is from genome assembly GCA_963805495.1 of uncultured Acidobacteriota bacterium. Lineage (GTDB taxonomy): Bacteria > Acidobacteriota > Thermoanaerobaculia > UBA5066 > Gp7-AA6 > DAHUXD01. The sequence goes on from CAWDUQ010000001.1 coordinate 95,765, forward strand.
CCAGGAGCAACGAGCCCGCCGCGAGCCCGCCCCACATCGCGGCGGCGATGGTCCCGTTCATGATTGCCCTCCTGCGGCGGCCAGCCGGTTGATGTCGGCCGGGCCGAGAATTTTCCTGGCGTCGCCGCGCCCGGCGAGCGCGATCATCGCGCGGCCGACGGCGACGGTCGTCGTGATCTGCCGCGGGAAGAGCCGCCGCAACAGGGGGAAGAAGGGGCGGAACAGGACGTAGAACGTCCGGTAGAGACGGGTGCCCGACCGGACGCCCCGCATCGGCTCGATCAACCCCGGGCGAAGCATGTAGGCCCCGCCGATCGGCAGCGCGAGCAGCGCGTTTTCGGTTCTCCCCTTGACGCGCGCCCACATCGCGCGCCCGTGCTCGGTCGAGTCGGTTCCCGCGCCGGAGACGTAGACGAAGACCAGGTGGGGGCTCTCCGCCGCGAGTGCCCGCGCGGCCGCGAGCGTCAGGTCGTAGGTGCGCCGCGTGTACTCGGCTTCCGAGAGCCCCGCCGCGGAGACACCGAGGCAGAAGAAGCAGCCGTCGACGCCCCGGAAGCGAGGCGCAAGAGCCGTGTAGTCGAGGAAGTCCGCGTGGAGGACCTCGGTCAGCTTCGGGTGCGAGACCCCGCAGGTCCGGCGGCCGACGACGAGGACCGAATCGACCCGCGGATCGTCGAGGCACTCGAGGAGCACGCCCCCGCCCACCATGCCGCTCGCCCCGAAGAGGACGACCTTCACCTCGCGCAACGTATCACCGGAGGCGCCCGGGGAGTTTGGCGCTACACTCCCGCGCCAGACAATCCGAGAAGGAGGAGACATGCCGAAGCTCCCCCGCGCCGCTCGCTTCGCCGTCCTCGCCGCCCTCGCCGCCGCCGTCCCGCTCGTGGCGCAGCAGCCCTCGCCTTTCAACGGCATCACGACGGGAGTCGGCGATCTGCCGCGCCTCTCGAAGGCGAAGACGCGCTCCATCTCGCCGGAGAACTTCACCGGTGAGAAAGGCAAAGGCGGGATGGCCACCGAAGGCACCGGCAAGACCGACGCCAAGGACCTCGGCGTCGGCTGGAAGATCTCGCCCTCGGTCGTCATCAAGCCCGGCCAGGTCTTCACGCTCGCCGACATTTCGGGCTCCGGCGCGATCCAGCACATCTGGATGACGCCGACGGGAACCTGGCGGTATTCCATCCTCCGCATGTACTGGGACGGCGAGACGACACCCTCCGTCGAGGTCCCCGTCGGCGACTTCTTCGCCTCGGCCTGGCAGCGTTACGCCCAGATTTCCTCTCTCGCCGTGGCGGTCAATCCCGGCAGCGCCTTCAACAGCTACTGGGTCATGCCGTTCCGCAAGGGCGCGCGCATCACGATGGAGAACATCGGCGAGAAGGAGATGACGCTCTACTACCAGGTCACCTACGCGCTGACCGACATCGGCGCGGACGAGGCCTACTTCCACGCCCAGTTCCGCCGCGTCAATCCGCTGCCCTACAAGGACGTCCATACGCTCGTCGACGGCATCAAGGGCCAGGGCCACTACGTCGGAACCTACATGGCCTACGGCGTTCACAACAACGGCTGGTGGGGCGAGGGCGAGATCAAGTTCTACATGGACGGCGACACGGACTTCGCCACGATCGTCGGCACCGGCACCGAGGACTACTTCTGCGGGTCCTACAACTTCGAGAACCGGGCGACGAAGCAGTACCAGGAGTTCTCCACTCCCTATTCCGGCATGCCCCTCGTCGTGCGGCCCGACGGCCTCTACCAGTCGCAGCAACGCTTCAGCCTCTATCGCTGGCACATCACCGACCCGATCCGCTTCGAGAAGGACCTGAAAGTGACGATCCAGGCCCTCGGCTGGCGCTCGGGCGACCGGTACCTGCCGCTCCAGGACGACATCGCCTCGGTCGTCTACTGGTACCAGCGCGAGCCGCACGCTCCGTTCCCGAAGCTGCCCTCCAAGGACCAGCTCGAGATCCAGTAGGTCCCGGGACCCGCCTCCGTCGCAGGGGCGGGGCTCGTCCCCGCCCTCATCAGCCACGGGAAATCGAAACGGGCGGCCGCAAGGGCCGCCCCTGCGACCGGGACCCGTCCGGGCGCCGCGGGTCAGCGCGTGGGCCGGCTCCTCGTGCTCCGCGGCTTCGTGCGTCGGGTCGTGCGCGCCTTCGGTGGACGCGTTTCCGCGAAGTCCGCGGCGCGCTTGACCCAGCGGCGCAGCGCCGCTCCCGCCAGCCCGATTCCGTCGACGAAGAGGAACCCCCGCATCGGCCTCCCGGTGAAGTCCATCGGGCGCGCCCCCGGTTCCTCGAGGAGCGCCCCCTCGCGCTCGGGGTCGACGCGGACCATGAGCGTCTCGCCGACGACGCCGCAGCTCATGTGGCCGCGGATCATGAACGCCACGCCGCCGAACATCTTCTTCTCGACGATTCCGTCGCGGCTCGAGAGGGCCGCGCGGACCCGTTCCGCCAGAGCCTCGTCATAGGCCATCGCGTCGGCTCCTACTGCGGCGGCGAGAGCACGAGCTTCGGCAGGTATGCCAGCCCCGACGGCGTGACCTTCGCCTCGAGCGGCGTCGGAGTCGTGTATCCGGCGAACGTGCTCAGGACCTGGTACTGGCCCACCGGAACCGCCGGGAAGTCATAGCCGCCGTCCCCGCCCGTCGTCACCGTCTGGACGAGCTTGCCGTCGGGCGACTGAAGAGACACCGTGATCCCCGGCAGGACGTTGCCGTTCGTGTCGACCGCGATCCCGCGCACCACGCCGACCTGCGCCGGGGGCGCGCTGGAGCACGCGGCCAGGACGGCAACGCAGGCCGCGAGCCATGCCGGACGAGTCTTCGCCAAACCGCGAATTCGCATCGCAATCATGGTATCAGCGGTTCGAGCGCGACCCGGATCGTCGCGCCCGTCTCGAGATCCAGGTCGGCTTCCATCTCGTCGGTGACGAGGGCCCAGAACCGACGCGACCGCGCAACGGCCGCGGTCTCGAATGCCTTCGCCTTCACGCGCGCGCGAACGCGGAAGCCGCGACGCCCGGGCCGCAGCGACTGCGCCGACAGTCCCCAGCGCTTCCCGGGATCGAAGGGCACCTCGAACGCGCGGCCCTTGTGCCCCTCGAGGACCACGCCGACAAGCGCTCGATCTTCTTCACGGCGCCGCCGGCAGCGAGTAGTCGAAGTCGTAGAAGTGCTTGCCGCCGGCCTCGATCCGGATCGCGAGCTTCCCGGCGATGCCCTCGAGCTCCCCCGTCCCGGATCCCGGCACGACGGCGATCGTCAGCGACGGCTTGCCTTCATCCATCAGGCCGTCGTGCTGCAGCGCGAAGGTGCCCTTTTTCCCCGCGAGCGATCCGCCGACGATCTCGAGCGCGACGTAGCCGCCGGATCCCTTCGCCTGGTCCATCACCGCGAGCATCTGCCCGCGGCCCGAGGCTTCGAGATCCCCGTGGTAGTGCTTGTCGAGCGCCATGCGCCCGATCTTGGGATCGCCGACCTTCTCGTCCGGAGGCTGAGGCGTCATCTTTACGTCAAATGCGCCCGTGGCGTGCTGCATCACCGCGCTCTCCTTTCCGCCCGCGCCGGCCGTTGCCTCCACTCCCGCGAGAAGGCACGCCAGGATTCCGGCCGCGAGGCCCCGCCGTGTCGTCATGGTTGGCTGCGCGCGAGCCTAGTTCACGCGGCCGTACTTGCGAAGCGCTTCCATCACTTGATCGCCGGGAAGGGCGAAGACCCGCAGCCCGTCGGCGCCGGTCATCGTGTCGGCGGCCAGCATGGCGTTGACCACCGCCTCTTCCGTCGCCTCGATGGTCGCCCGGAAGAACGGATTGAGATCGTTGTTGGCGAGCATCCGGACCGCCGCTTCGCCCTTCGCCTTCTCGTTCGAGCGGTTGGCCGTCGAAAAGGCGAGGAAGAGGTCTCCCGACTGGTTCCCCGCCCAGCTCCCCAGCCGGCCGAGGCCCATGCCGACACGTTTGGCGAGCCTTTCGAGCTGCGTCGGCAGGAGCGGCGCGTCGGTCGCCACGATCACGACGATCGAGCCGCGCCCGAACTCCTCCGGCGAGGCGTCCTCGCGGGACGCGCCCTTGCCCGGGGCGTCGCAGCGGGGCGTGTCCTTCAACCAGGCCCGCGCGGGCTCTCCGTCGAGGGCGAGGCAGGGCTTGAGGCCCGCGATCTCCCGGCGGACCGGCACGCCGAGGATCTGGAGATCGCCGCCGTAGTTGCACTGCACCAGGACCCCGACGGTGTAGGACGCGGCCCCCTTCTCGGCGACGACCCGTGACGAGGTGCCGATGCCGCCCTTGAACCCGTTGCAGATCATCCCGGTACCGCCGCCGACCGCTCCCTCGGTCACCCGCCCGCCCCTCGCGGCGTCGAGCGCCGTCCAGACGTGCTCGGGCTTGACGTACTGCCCGTTGGCATCGGACAGCGAGTCGAACGTCTCCGAGACGATCGGATAGGTGAACTCGAATTGCCGTCCGCGCGCGATCTCCCACTGGATCGCGGCGTCGCGCACCGTGCCGACGCTGTGCGTTCCCGTCAGAAGGATCGGCCCCTCGAGAAAGCCCGATTCCTTGATCCAGTTGACGCCCGTCATGTCGCCGTTGCCGTTCTGGTTGAACGTCGCCGCCATCACGAAGTCCCAGTCGCCCCGGGGCCGCGTCAGGATCGCCGTGACTCCGGTGCGGACCGGGCCCTTCCCGGGCACCACGCGTCCCTCGCCCGAGATCAGGGTCACGTGCGCGACGGCGACCCCCGCCACGTCCGTGATCGCGTTCTCCGGGCCGGTCCTGCCCGGAAACGGAATCCCGAGCTCTCTTCCGCGCGGCTTGCCCTGGGCCGCGAGGACGCCGGGAACGAGCCACGCGACCAGGATCACCCGGGTGAAAATTCTCATGTGCCCTCCTCAGGGTCCGACCCGAACCTCAACACATTGCCGTCGGGGTCCTCGACCTGCATCTCGAGCGCCCAGGGGAAGCGCGTCGGCTCGAGCCGCACGATTGCCCCCCGCGCCAGGTATTCCCGATGGAGGGCGCGCGCGTCGCCGACCCCGACCCATACCCAGGCGCCGCCGCGCCCCTGGCCGCCCCGGCAGAGATAGATGCCGCGGCCGTCCCGGCCCACGTACGCGAAGTCGTCGTTTCCCCACGGAGCCTTTTCGAATCCGAGCACGTCGACGTAGTAGGCGACGCTTCGGGCCATGTCCTCGACCCGGAGGATCGGATCGATGCACTCGAAGCGTGTCGGCGTCGCCGTCATCGCGGCCGGCGCTCCGGCTTCGGCAGGAATCGCAGGATCGCCTCCATCACCTTCGGGCCGTCGGCGGTGGCGAAAAGAAACTGGGCGTGCGCGGAGCCCTCCAGGACGAGGAGCTCCTTCGGCTCGGGCGACGCGTCGTAGGAAGCCCGGATCCCCGGCAACCGCTTCTCGCCGCTTCCGTCGGCGTCGCCGCGGGCGACGATGAAGAGCTTGCGGCAGGCGATCTTTCCGGGATCGCGGCCGGCCCGCGCCCCGAGCAGTACGAGCGCGTCGATCTCGCCGGGCCTGGCCACGGCGGCGGCGTTGGCCGAGGCGAACCCGCCCATGCTCGCCCCGACGATCGAGACCTTCGCCGCGCCCAGACGCCGCAGATAGCGCACGGCCGCGAGCACGTCGTACTGCAGCGGCGCGCTCATCGGGTCGGCCTGGCCCGGCCCGCGCGACTCTCCGTAGCCCCGGAAATCGAGCGCGAGCACCCGGTATCCGGCTTTTGCGAGAGCGCGCGCCTCCCCGGCCCAGCTTTCCTTGTCGAAGCGCCCGCCGTGGGCGAGAACGACCGCGTCGACTCCCGAGCCGGACACGTCGGCGAAAACGCGCCCGCCGTCCTGCGACTGGAACGAGACTTTCTCCCGGGCGCCGAGCGGCGCGGACAGCGCCCCGGCGAAAATCGCCGCGGCCGCGACCATCCGGCGGCGCACGTTCCTATTCCTCGACGCTCTCCGCGAACAGGCGCTCGAGCGACGACTCGTCTTCGAGCCCCGCCTCCGCTCCGGCACTGGTGTAGACCTCGACCTCGACGTGCCCGTCGGGAAAGAACTCGACCTCCCAGTGTTCGCCCGGGATCATCACCTCGACCATCACGGCCTCACGGACGCTGTCGAGCCGGAACGCCAGATTGGCGGCCCGGAGCCTTTCGATGAAGTCGATCACCTTCTGAAGAGGATTCATCGTCGCTCACTCCCTTTCGACTTTCCTCCGGCGGAAGAACGATAGCGCGATACCGCCCGGTTCAGGTCAGCGGCAGTGCACGAAACCAGCTCGCCACCGGCGTCCAGAGGCGGCCCTGGGCCACCGTGAACCAGGCCAGGTGGGCCACCGGGAAAACCGCGGCGCCGGCGGCAAAGAGCAGGCGCTGGCGGGCCGTCATGCGCGGGCGCCAGAGGAGCGCGAAGAGGATCAAGTCCGTCGATCCGTAGGTGATCGCCTGGGCGACGAGCGGATTCGGCAGCGGCGGACCGTAATAGAAGATCAGCCGGCCGACGACCGGGTCGATCAGGACGAGCCCCGTTGCGATCATGAACCGCGCGTGGAGCGCCGGCGTCCGGTTCCCGTCTACGACGTCCCCGCGCCGGGAAGTCGCACGCGCTTCACTGCCCCCCGCCCCCGGCGAGGGTCCACGCCCTGAGCAACGCCACGTCCTCCGCCGACAATCCGGCTTCGCGGTGCACGGCGACGTAGAACCACGGAGGCATCTCTCCGTCGGCGATCTGCTCGCGGACCTCCTTGAGCTTGCGGGCCTTGCGTTTCGCGGCATACCCGCCCCAGTCCGAGAAGTTGAGCTCCTTCCGGCCCTCGCGCACGTCCCGCGCGACGAGCCAGGAGACAGGCGCCACCCGGCTGTACCAGGGCCAGGTCGTTTCGTTGGAGTGGCAGTCGTAGCAGGCCCGCTTGAGAACGGCATGCACGTCGGCCGGCGCCGCGACGTCGGCCGCGACCGGCGGGCTCGTCCGATCGACGGGAACGAGCTGGATGGCGACGAGCGCCACGGCGAGCCCGAGCAGCCCGCGCCGGATGACGTCCTTCCGAAAGATTCCTTTCACGAGCCACCCCCGCGTTCGTTCGTTTCCAGGCAGAGCCCGCGCGGCGGTGCCGTCCAGCGAGCGCCGGCGCCGGAGTTTACGCCCTCCACGCCGCCGCCGTCGCGTCGGCCCGACGCCTCGCGGACTCGCCGAATGCCTCCGCGCGCCGGGTCGGCAGGGACGCATTGCGGGAGCTCACCGGGCCCTCCGTGATGCGGCGACTCGCGGCCCGGCGGCGGCCCCGGAAAGCGAAGGACTGAAAGGAGCCGTCGGAAGACCGTCGGCAATCTCGAGGTCAGGCGCGGGAATGACGACGTGGCCGAACCGGTCGGGCGGGCCGTGTCACGCGCCCCTCACGCTCCAGGCGCCATCGCCAGGACGAGCGGCGCGTCCTGGCCCTGTCCCGAGACCTCGATGTCCATCTCGACCGTGTCGAATCCGTCGCGGCAGGTCTTCAAGAGATAGCGCCCGTCGGGCACGCCGCCGACGACGAAGCGTCCGGTCGCATCGCTCGTTGCCCGATAAACCGAGGTGGCGGCGTCCTGCCCGATCAGGACGACCGCCACGCCCGGGAGCGGCCGCCCGGACGGGTCGACGGCTCGCCCGGCCACGATCCTCACGACCGTCCCGGGCAGGCGCACCGCGACGTGCCCGCGGCACAGCAGCGCCGCGTTGCGGGCGCTGCCGGTCAGGCCGCGCGAGGACGACGCGCAACCTCCCGCGGCGAGACCGATCGCGAGAGCCGCCGCGGCCGCCCGCCGGATCACACGCCGCTCCTCAGGATCGGACAACGGCGCCGCGCGACGACGACCATCCTCGGCGCCGATGGCGGAATCTCGGAGGGGTCGCAGGCCATCGGCATGCGGGCGCGGATCGAGTCGGCCATCGACTACTTTCGGCGCTTCCGGGCGGTCGCCGTGGCGGCAGACTCCCGGGCGAGCGTCGTCCACTGCCAGAGGCCACCCGCGATCGCCGGAGGAAGGCGCCGGCCGAGCTGGCGGGCGATAAGGAGGATCTGACCGCGGTGATGGGCCTCGTGCGCCGCGAAGTAGGCGAGCACGTGCGCGACGTCGAGAGGCAGGTTGCGCCAGACGTAGGCCCGCGTGGCCGGAATGCTTCCGCCGTGCGCGAGGCCGAGCGCGAGGAGAGCCCGAATGCCGGCGCCGCTCCGGGCAAGCGCGGCCACCAGGTCCTTCCGGCGGACGCGCCCCTTGTCGACGCTCGCCGGCAAGGCGATCCCGTTTTCCCGGCCGAGGGTCCGGGTCCAGGTGCACCGACTGTTGTGGAGATGCGCGGCGATCGAACGAACCGACTTGCGCGGCACTCCGGGCACCGGGGCCTCCCAGAGATCGTCCGGCAGCTCCTCGAAGAGGAAGCTCGTCACCCGGGCGTTCGTGTCCCACGCCGCGAGAATCGGTTCGATCGCCGAGGCCACGCGCGCGGGCGCGCCACGCCGCGAAGGAGGCCGGGGTCTCAATCCCATGGCACCCGCGATACGGTCGTTCCCGTTCGGACCGTGCTCTGCACCTCCGCGACGGCGTCGGTCTGACGCAGGAGAGCGGCGACTTCGGCCTCCGACGCCGGCGAGGACACCCGCGCGCGGTACGTGACGTTGGAAGCGGCGATTCCCTCCCCGGCGAAGTCCGCACGGGCCTCGACTTCCACGGCGTCGAGCGGGACCTTCAGGCGGCCCGCTTCGCGGTAGAGGTCGTTGCAGTAGCACGTCGCCAGCGCGAGCATCAGGAGCTCGCCGCCGCTGACGGCCGAGCCCCGGCCCTCGCTCCGGGCCGGGACGGCTACGGCTCGCGCGACACCGCCCGTGCCGACCCACGCCTCGTGGGTCGCTCCATCGTTCCGGACGCGGGCCGCGATCTGCAACGGTCGGACCTAGCGCCGCTTGAAGTACTGCACGGCGCGCTCGTGGCGCTCCGCCGCCGCCCGGCTCTCGAACGTCCCGAGGTTCCGGCGTTTGCCGGTTTTCGGGTTTTTCTTGCGTGAGTACAAGCGGTACTGCCCGGACTTGAGCTTTCGGATCATGGGGCTTCCTCGACCGGTTCCTCTAATCCTAACCGTGCCGGCCGGCGTTCATTCCTGAACCCGGCGGGCTTCGGCCGGAGCGTAGCTCGCGATGACGACGCCCCGGGGCGTCGTCTTGCTCTCGACGAGGCGCAGCGCCGCCGAAGGCCCGCCTTCGCCGAAAAGACGACGCCCCGAGCCCAGGACGAGCGGGTGGATCAGAAGCACGTACTCGTCGACGAGGTCGCGCCGCATGAGCGACCGGACGAGCTCCCCGCTGCCGAAAATCAGGAGGTCCGGCCCCGATCCCGCCCGGAGCTTCGCCACGGCGCCCTCGGCGTCGCCCGGAAGAAGCGTCGAGTTCATCCAGGGCAGCGGCTCCTTCAGCGTCCGGGACGCCACGAACTTCGGCATGTTGTTGAGCACCTCGGTGAAGGGGTTGTCCCTGCGTCCGGGCCAGACCTTGAAAAAGTCCTCGTAGGTCCGTCGGCCGAAAAGCAGGGCGCCGGCCCCGCCCATCACGCCTCCGGCCTCCTGCATCGCGGCGAAGGGCGCCGCCCAGCCGCCGTGCGCGAATCCGTCGCGCCGGTCCTCGTCCGCACGGGCCGGCGCCTGCATGACCCCGTCGAGCGTCAGGTTCGTGAAGACGACGACTTTGCTCATCCCGCGCTCCTTCCGGCGCCAGCGTTCCTATGCCGGAACGGCCTCGACCACGCTGACGTCCGATTCCGTCGGAACGACTCGTTCGAGGCGGAGGCCGGCCTTGCGGAGAAGCTCCGCATACTCGGCCTCGGTGCGTTCCTGGCCTCCCGGCAACACGAACATGATCATGTCGAGCATCCTCCCGGGGTGCGGCTCGTCGCCCTCGGGCAGCACCGTCTCGACGATGAGCAGGCGCCCTCCGGCCGCCATGGCCTGCCGGCAATGTCGCAGGATGGTCAGGCACTGCTCCTCGCTCCAGTCGTGGATGATGTGCGAGAGGACGTAAGCGTCGCCGCCCGCGGGCATCCGCTCGAAGAAGCTTCCGGACTCGATCGACACCCGCCCGCCGAGGCCTCGCGCCTCGAAGAACGCCGGCGCGTCGCGCACGACGTGGGGAAGATCGAAGAGCACGCCGCGGGGCCCCGCGTAACGTTCCAGGATCGCGACGAGCATGTTGCCCGAGGATCCCCCCACGTCGACGACCGTCCCGAAGCGCGAGAAGTCGTACGCGGCGGCGACGGTCGGCGGCTCACCGCCATGGAACCCCACCATGGCCTGGCTGAAGTGAGCAGCGTCTTCCGGATGGCGGGCAAGGTAGTCGAAGACGGGAACGCCGAAAGCCTTCTCGAATCCGGTCCTTCCGGTTTCGAGCGAATGCAGGATTTCACCCCAGCCGCGCCAGGCCATCTCGCCGGCCAGGGCCATCAAGCTCGAGCGCGCCGCGCCGGGGGCGTCCGAACGGAGCGCCTCGCCAAGCGGCGTCAACGCGAAACGCTGCGCGTCGCGTCCGGCGAGAATGCCGAGGCCGGCGAGGGCGCGCATCAGCCGGTGCAGCGAAGGCGCGTCCGCGCCCGTGGCGTCGGCCAGTTCCGCCGCGCTCTTCGGCCCCTCCGCCAGCCGATCGGCGAGCCCCAGCTTCGCCGCGGCGTAAACGACCCGCGACACCCAGTAGCCGAGCCCCATCTGGATGAGCTGGATGTGCGCCGGCGGTGCCTCGGATGTCGACGGCTTCGTTTTTTCCACGCGTCTCCTTTCGCGCATGAGAGGCCCGGGTCGCCGGACCCGCCCCGGCAGTTGCGGGGAATCCTACCTTCGCCCGGGCGCCGGACCCTTACGCCGGCTCGCAATCCCGGTGGCGCTCGGGCGCATACCGGCCGGCCAGCCGGCCGGTGGCTCGAGCGGCGTCGATCGACTGCACCAGCAGGCCCTCCTCGCCGTAGGGCAGGCGGGCCTGGCACTCGCCGGACGGGTCGATGAGGCTCGTCGCCGACTCCTGGAAGCGCATCGCGTAGTTGACGCTCGCGAAGTAGATGGTGTTCTCGATGCTCCGCATCGTCATGGCCTTCTCGTAGTAGGGGCCGCCGGCCGCGCCCCACGACGTCAGCCTCACGCCGGCGCGGTCGCTTCCCGTGAGCTGCGGATGGAAGACGATCTTCGCGCCCCGCGTCGCGGCGAAGCGCACCGTCTCGGGATAGCGCCAGCCCTCGTGGCAGATGGCAATCCCGAACCGGACCCCGTTGATCTCGAACACGCGCCGGCCGCTGCCGGGAACGTAGAACGGCTCCTCGGTCGGATCGATCTGATTCTTCGTCTGATAGCCCTGGATTTCGCCCCGCGCGTCGATCACGCACGCGGCGATCTGGCGGCCCAAGTCCGTCGGCGTCTCGATACCGAGGATCGTCGCGAGCCGGAGGTCCCGCGCCCGCTGCGCGACGGTCCGGAGCGCCCGTTCGCGATCGGCCGCGCCGAAGGGCGGGACCTCGAAATCCTGGCCGCGCAGTCCCGGGAGATAGGCTTCCGGGAAGCACACGATCTCCGCCCCCTGCGCCGACGCCTCGGCCATCAGGTGGCCGACCTTCTCCAGGCCTTCGTCGACGCTCGAGGCGATGCGCGGCGACGCCAGTGCGACGATCACGGGGAACCGAGCGTCGGGCTGCCCCCCGGGATCTGCGCGAGGTGGTGCTTCAGGTGGCCGACGTAATCGCGCATGAAGTACTCGAGCGTGGCGGGCCGGTCCGGCGGAACCGGCCGCCACGCGAGCTCGTGCAGGTTGTGCCGCGCCCGCGGCTCCTCCCGGACCGACGGCGGAAGGGTCTCGATCACGCGCGCCAGGTGCAGGTTGAACAGGCGCCACAGCCCGATCAGGTCCGCCCACGGCGCGCCCTGGTAGCCCTGCGCCGCGACCCACGCGTCCTGCTCATATCCGGCAAAGACGAGGTGGTCCGTGAACCGGGCCCGCACGAAGCGCTGATGGTTGTTCGAAGCGGAGTCGATCAGGTGGCCGATGACCTGCTTCGGAGACCACTTCCCGGGGGCCGGCGGCTTCGACGCCTTCGCCTCCGAAAGGGCGAGGAGTCGCGGCGTCGCGGCCGCGACCGTCTCGCGAAGCTCCGCTTCGACCGCGGTCACGCGTCCCCTCGCAGGATGAAAAACCAGAAATACACCGGCTCCACCAGCGGGCCCGCGAGAAGGATGGCGAGCCGCCATGCGCGCTCGGTTCCCTCGGGCACGAGGTCGTTCTTTCCGACGTCCCAGAGATAGACCAGCAGGAGAACCGCCTGCAGCACGAGGACCCCGACGATCAAGGTCAGATTGAGATCGGCGTAGAACAGCGCCACGCTCGCAACGAGCTGGACGACGGTGGCGACACCGAGCACGGTCTTTCCGGAGCGCGTCATGCCGGGATCATCTCACCCGCCCTCGCCCGCCGGGCGCGACCGATTCTCGCCGCCTCACTCATGAAGGCCCGGAACGAACCGCTGGATGGCAAAGGCGGCGGCCGCGAGAATGACGAGGAGGACGAGACCGATGAGCGGCGAAAGCTCCGCCCGCGCCGAGAAATACCAGCCCGCGAACACCAGGCCGCCCAGCAGCGCGATCGCCAGCGGCTCGAGGCTCAGGTTCGACAGGCCCTTGCCGGCGAACCCTCGAGCCCGCGAGGCCTCGAACCACACTCCCACCGGAAGGACGACGAGCGCGCTCAGCCAGCCAAACGTTCGTGCGGGTCTTGCCACGGTCGATCTCCCTTCGTCGACTCCATGATGACGTACGCGGCGGCCCGGTCACCGGCTCCGATAGACATCGGTGCTCAGGTACTTCAGTCCCGAGTCGATCATCAGCGTGACCACCTTGCCCCCCGGCCCGAGCCGCCCCGCCACTTCGAGGGCGGCGACGACGTTGGCCCCGGACGACGTCCCGGCGAAGAGAGCCTCCTCCCGCGCGAGCCGCCTCGCCATCTCCTCCGCGTCGTCCGTGCCGACCGCCAGGACCTCGTCCACGAGCGCCGGCTCCCAGAGGGGAGGCGTGCGGCCGATCCCGATTCCCTCGATGCGGTGCGCCCCCGGCGGCCCCCCGAGCAGGACCGCGGATTCCGCGGGCTCGACGACGACGTTTCGGACTCCCGGCTTGTGACGCTTCAGCACGGTCGCCACACCCCGCGAGGACGCGGCCGCGCCCGCGGACTGAACGAAAGCGTCGATCTCGCCGTTCGTCTGGCTCCAGATCTCCTCTCCAAGCGGGTGGTAGCCCGCGATGCTGTCCCGGTTGTTGAGCTGGTCGATCCAATACGTGTGAGGCTCGCGGCTGATCTTGCGGGCGGCCTCGATCATGTCCTGGATCAGCTTCCGGGTCGTGAGCCCGCCCTCGCTCGGGACCAGCGTCAACTCCGCGCCGAGTGACGCCATGTGGTCCCGCTTCTCCTGGCTGAAGGCGTCGGATGTGACGATCTTCAGACGGTAGCCCCGGGCGGCGCAGACCAGGGCGAGCGACGCACCGGTGCTTCCGCCGGTGTACTCGACGACGGTGTCGCCCGGCTTCAGCCGGCCGTCCGCCTCGGCCCGCGTGATCACGGCGAGTGCCATCCGGTCCTTCATGCTGCCCGTGGGGTTCTCCCACTCGAGCTTCACGAAGATGTCCGCGGAGCCGGGCGGGACGAGCTTGCCGAGCCGCACCATCGAGGTGTTTCCGATGGCGTCGAGGACGTTCGAGGACCCGCCCTTCGAAGAGAGCATGGGGCTCACGGCTTCACCCCGGGACGGACGGCGATCGAATCAAAAGCTTGCGAAGCACGTGTCGCTCCTTCGTGATGGCCGGGGATATCGGCCGTTATCCGCCTTCGGGCGCCCGGCGCTGTTCCGGGGCCGTCCGAAGGACCGAGAGGTAGGCCTTCCAGGGCCCGACCGCCGCCGTGTACTGCCGCGCCATCACGCGAACGACCTGGCCGAGGTGACTCAGGTCGTGGGCCACCCACGTCGAGAGGTGCTGGCCGAGCGTCACGGCCCCGAGCTCCGGGTGGAGGCCCCGACGCGACAGGTCGCCTTCCGTCAGGTGGAGAGCGGCGAGGCGATCGAGGCTCTCGGCCCGCAATCGGGCGAAGGCGTCGAGGATCTCGCCGAGCGGGCGGCCCCGGAAGGCGGCGAACATCGCCTCGCGGTCGAAAGTCGGAAAGGCAACAGCGCCGCCGTGGCGAATGATGTGCTCGACACGCGGCATCCAGTCGGTCCGCTCGGCGTGAATCAGGTGCCCGACGACGTCGAAAGGGCTCCAGGTCCCGGGGCCCTCGGTGGCCTCGATCCATCCGGCGGGAAGGTCCTCGAGCAGCGAGCGCAGTGAGGCCGGCGTCCGCCGCAGGACCGGAAGGGCTTCGTCAAATCGAAATTCCATCGGTTCTCCGTTCAACACGCGCGCGCGCGGCCGGGTTGCGTCGCTCGCCGTCTCCCCTTCACGCGGGTCCCTGCTCGAAAAACTGCAGGCAGACTCCCGAGGGGACGATCATGTGAAACTCGCGTCGGCCCCACGGCTTCGTCTCGAGGGCGCCGACTCTGGCGGGGATTCCCCGGTACTCCTCGTACAGGGCATCCAGCCCGACGACGCCGACGCTGAAGCTCGCGTTCTCGGCCCAGGCCCGGTCGTCGTTGGCGACGAGGTGGAAGGCGATTTGATCCCGCCGGATCCCCGCCATCGTCTCGCTCTGCCAGACGACCGAAAAGCCCATCTGAAGCGTGTAGAAGGCGAGCGCGTCGGCGAGGCTTCCCCCGGTCGGGATCAGGGGCGTGACGGACCGGAAGGCCGCCTTCATGCGCGCGGGCCTTTCCTCGAGCTCCGCCTCACGGCGCCCCCGGACGCAGGCGCGGCACCCATCTCGGCACGCGCTGCGTGTACCGCTCGTACGATTCGCCGAAGCGCCGACGCAGGGTGGGCTCCTCGTATCCGATGATGAATACGTTCACGATGGCGAAGAAGAACGCCCAGTAATACAGCAGCCCCCGGGACGCCGTCAGAAGCGCTTCGCCCAGTACGATCAGGCTGACTGCCAGGTACATCGGATTGCGCACGTAACGGTAGAGCCCGCGGACCACGAGCTCCCGGGGCGGGTCGGCCGGCGACAGCGTCCCGCGACCCATTCGAGCAAACTCCCGGATGCACGTCGCGAGGATGATTGCGCCAATCCCGGCGCACGACAAGCCGAACACGTGAGCGGGGCTCCGGAGGTCGAGCCGCACGCCGGAGAGGCCGAAAAAGCGCCACGGGACATACCCGGCGACGACGCCCGGAAGGAGGATGGTCCAGAGAATGCTCCGGAGGGCGAGGCCGATCGACGATCCGCGCGAACCGTGGACGGTCGTCGCCACTTTCAGCCGGCAACGGTCGGGTCGTCGAAGAACTCGACGATCCCCGACTCCAGGGAGTATTCGGCGCCCACCACGGCGAGGCGCCCGTCCTGGATGCACTGCTCCAGGATCTGGGACCCGTGGCGAAGGTGGCTGACGGAGGCCCGCACGTTGGCCCGCACCGCCTGCGCCACCAGCGCCGCCGGGTCGTGGCGGAGCTCGGTCGCGAGCAGGGCCTCGACGGAGGGCCGCACGCGATCGACGATCGATCTCAGGTTGCGGGACTGGCGTTCCGTGGGCCGGGTCAGCTCGTCGAGGGTGGCGAGCACCGCCCCGCACCGGGAATGGCCGAGGAGGACGACGAGCGGCGTCCCGAATCGCTCGACCGCAAATTCGACGCTGCCGATCTGCGAGGGGGCCACGACGTTTCCGGCGACGCGGATGACGAAGAGGTCCCCGAGGCCCTGGTCGAAGACGATTTCCGCCGGCACGCGCGAATCGGAGCAGCCGAGGATCACGGCGAAGGGCTCCTGGCCCTCGGCCAGCTCGGTGCGACGCCCCAGGCTCGCGCCCGCGCCCCCGGCGGAGCCCGCCGCGAAGCGTCGGTTCCCGGTTCGTATGCGGTCCAGCGCTTCCCGTGCCGACATCATGAGCCTGGGTCCCCCCGGTCCGCCGCGCGGTGCCGCCCGGCGAGCCCGCATCATATGGTCTCATCGGGCGGCGTCACACCGTTCGTTCACCCCGGCATTCGCTTGCGCCCCGGAATGGCCGCGGACGCCGGCGCCGTCCGCGCTTCACGTCATCGAGCCACGACCTCGTACTCGCTCTGGACGAGCCCGCTCGCGTACTGCCGGGTCGCGACGTGTTTCAACCGGATGTCGCGTTCCGTGACGCCGAAGAGCGGGATGCCTTCGCCGATCAGCACCGGAACGCGCGTGACGATGAGTCGCTGGATGAGCCCGGCGCGCAGAAACCGCTGCACGGTGATCCCGCCATCGACGTAGGCGTGGCGAATCCCGCGCGCGTCGAGCCGCGCCGCGATCTCCGCGGGCGCTCCCGACAAGCGCTCCACGACCGCCCCGGGCGGCGAAGGCGGAAGCACGCGCGTGCTGAGCACGAAGACGGGCTTCGATCCGTAGGGCCAGGTCGGCAGCCCGAGGACGACTTCGAACGTGTGGCGCCCGATGACGAGCGCATCGACGGTTTCCATGAACTCGTCGTAGCCATGGGGCTCGCCTCCCCCCTCCGGAAGGAAGTCGTACCTCCCGTCGGCCCGCGCGATGAATCCGTCGACACTCGTTCCGACGAACACGGATGCTTTCATTGCGACCGTCCATTTCTGTTCGTGTTCCGGGGCGCCCGCAGAACGATGGTGATGCCCTCCCGCAGGAACGGCGGCAGAGCCCGGTACAGGAGGTTCTTGACGCTCCCGAGGACCCGGCGGGGCCGCGCGGCCCCGTCCTCATGATGGGCATACCGGGCGTCGAAATAGAAGCGCCGGAACTCGGCGGTCACCTCGAATCCCGCCCCGGCCGCGATCGTGCGGAGCTCGTCCAGCGTGTACTCCCGGAAGTGGCCCGGGTTCGAAGGATCTTCGCGGATCAGCTCGTATGGATTCCGGCCGGCCAGCAGCTTCAACCGTTTCGGGAGGGCCGCCGCGTTCGGCGTCTGGAGAACCAGCACACCCGGGCGTCTCAGATGCTCCCCGAGGGACGAGAGGACGCGTGTCGGCGACGCGTGCAGGTGCTCGACGACTTCCGCGAACACGATCAGATCGTATGTCGGCAGTCCGGAGGGCAGCGATTCCGGGCGGTTCAGGTTCGCCTGGTGATGATGCGCGCCGGCAACCAGGTCGCCGGGAGACTCGAGCCCGAGCGTATCGACGGGGCACGGCAGCGCCTCGCGAAGGAGTTTCGAGAACGGCGAGGGACCGATGTCCAGGGCCCGCTCGGCGCCGGCCGGGAGCATCCTCCGGCACAGCTCGACGAGAAAGCGAAATCGCGGTGCGTGGTAGGCGAGGTAGCCGCGATTGACCGCCGACTCGCCGGGGGTCCGATCCTCCATGCTTTCGGTCACCGGCCGGTTGCGCGATCAAAACTTCGGTGACAGGACGCTAGTGGCGGTGATCGCGAAGTATCTGATCGATCTCTTCCATCGTGAACGAGTTGAGCTTCACGACTTTCGCCTGCGCCCGGAAGGCCGGCGGGACGATGTTCCGGGCCTCATCCTTGCTGTCGACTTCCACCACCATCCTCGCCTTGTGGTCCCCGTCTTTGCATCCCCAGTCCGCGTGGCTCAGGAAATGAGAGCCGGTCGTGAGAAACACTTCGACGGCCCGGGCACAGGCCACCGTGGCGTCATCGTGCGGAACCTCGATGAAAAATCTTGAAGTCACGTGCGACCTCCTCTGCGATGGACCGACATCGCGCGGCCCATTCTATTGCCGCGCAAACGGACCGCCGGGCGTCGTCGATCGCGCGCCTCCGCCATTGCGCAACTGCTCGAGCACCCGGTCTCCCTCGCTCTTGCTCGCCACCCGGAGCGGTATCCCGCCTCCGACCCGGGTCTCGATCCGGGGCGCCGCGACCAGCCGTCCCTCGACGAAAATGCCCAGGTAGTCCCCCGCGTGCCGCTGCGACCAGGGCTCCAACCGACGACTGCCGTCCGGCGTCAGCGGCAGCCAGATGGTCGCCTCGCCGGCAATACTCGTCCTTCCGCCGGCGAAATTGACGGCCCCGAGGTCGAACGAGTTCAGGTCGAGGAGCGTCGAGGACGATGCGTAACCGTATCCCGCCCCGGAAAATGGAAGCTCGACACGTTCCGTGTGCTCGGCGTCGGCTTCCCTCCGGATGGACCGCACCACGAGGTAATCCGGGTTGCGCACGACGACCGGAGCCGCCTTCGCGTCCGGCCGGCATGCGCAGGGAAGAAGCAGCACTGCGAGGAGAGCCGCCAGGCCTCCCGGCCGGCCCGATCTCTTTCGGTGCACCGGCGAGCTCCGGAGTCGCAATCGGTCAGACGGTGATGCGTCGATCGTTCGTCCCATGGGACCCGGAATCAGGAAGGCCCTCACGGGCAACCCGCTTTCAGCAGCAGAACGTCCGGGTCGGCCGACGTGACCGTGACCCTCCACTGATTGTCCTCGAGCCTGAGGGTGAGGTGCTCGGCCTTTCCCCGCAGCTCGCAGTTCCAGGCGAGCGCATCCCAGCGCCATGCCGTCACGGTCGCCGAGCCGCCTCGCAGCTTCGGAGCGGACATTTCGAGGATCGTCGACTTTCCCGGGAAGTCGTACTCGAAGACCCGGACGCGATACTTCGGCGGCCCCGTGTCGATCGGCCCGAGCCGGTCGTCGACGTCGACCTTGACCGGGACCTGCCTGTTCAGCGAAGCCAGATCGAGCCGCCTGTAGCGGTCGCCCGCATACCTGGCGAGGACGACGGAGTCGGCGTCGGCCGCGGCCAGGGACGCGATGGCGGCCACCAGCACCGAACGGTCCGGCTCCTGAACCGGAGAGATGGTTCCCCATGGCCCGAAGTGAGTGGGCGGGGCTTCCGTGGATGCGCACCCGCCGAGGATCAGCGCGAGACCGGCGAGCCACCAGACACGCCGGGGGCCGGCGAACGAACGCGGGCGCAGGTACGGCCGCCGAAGTACCGAAGGCGACGAGCCGGTCCGCACGATCGTCCTATCCCGCGCCGACGGCGACCTGACGGGCCAGCACGAGAAAAACCCCCGCAAAGACGAAATCGTACGCCGCGCAGAAGGGCGGGTACCAGGCGGGAAGCTTCGTCGTGATTCCGCGCGGTCGATGCGCGAGATCCCACGCGCCGTGAAGAATCAGGCCGATGGCGATGAACACCGGAGCCTGCCAGAGGCCGAGGAGCGCCAGGACCACGAAGCCGGTGCCGACCGAAAGCTCGAGGATCATGATGGGCAGTCTTCCGTCCGAAAAGGCGTAGCCCACGTAGATCGCGCCGATGATCGAGAGCGCGACCGTGTGAAACGCCAGCGGATCGGGAATGAGCGACGACCAGGCGAGCAGGGCCGTCAATCCGCCGCCCGCGACGCCCGCGGCAATCGCTCGAAGTTTCACTCGACGACCTCCCTCGATGTGCGCAGCCGGACACGGAGTGACCCGAATCCTAGCAATTGGACACCCGGACATCCACAGGCCGCGGAGATCCCGGCATCGCGGCCCGCTATTCCCGACCGGGCACGTCGGTTGGCTGCACGAAGAACCGGAACCCGAAGGCAAGCGCGAGAGATCCGTACAGGACCAGGGCGACGAGGAGCGGAGTCGAGAAGGATGTCCGGAGGGCGACCTTTCCCAACACAAGCGCGGCGATGCCGGCATGCGCCAGGTTGCTCGCCACGACGGGGCGCCCGAAGATGCCTCCGACACGGGCGTGGCGATTCAGCCAGTTGAGCATCGCAAAGCCGAAAATGGCGCTGCCGACGACCTGAAGAAGCGTCCTGTCCAGCATCGACGTCGGAGCGCCGGCGAAGGCGAGGACCTCCTCCGGTCCGAAGAGCAGAAGCAGGGCCACGGCGGAGTAGATGACGGCGCTGATGACGAGCAAAGGGCTTGGTCGGTTCATGTCGGGATCCTACGGCGGATTCGTCGTCGCCCCGGGCTGGCCCGCCCCATTGTTTCCGGCCCGATTGCGGGCGGCGGGGCTTCGGCTGGGTCGAGGCGAGACCGACGACCGCTGTCACTCCTGGCGCGCCGCCGTGAGCGGTGATTGCTCCAGGTACCGAGTCTGGTTGCAGGACCGGTCACAGATTTCCGAACGCAGCATGATATTTGATGGTGCCCGACCGACCTCGAAGATATCCGGGTTGCAACTCGACGACCATGAAGGCTCCATCCGGCGCGTCGTATTCGCAGCCTATGCCGAAGCGCGCCGAGGGCGAAAACCCGAATCGCGGGTAATAGCCAGGGTGCCCCAGGACGACGACGGCGCCGAACCCCAGGTCTTTGCACCCCTCGAGACCCGCACGCACGAGTGCGGAGCCGATGCCTCTGTTCTGATGCGCCGGTGCAACGGACATCGGAGCGAGACCCATGATCTTCAGGCCGGGATGACCGGACAGCGACACCGGCGAAAACATGATGTGGCCCACAACTGTGCTGTCGACTTCCGCAACGAGCGACACGACCGCGCTGGCTTGCACGCGCAGAGCGTCGACGAGATTGGCCTCCGCTGGCGAATCGAACGCGGAGAAATTGACGCCGTGCACGGCCGCCGCATCACTATCGACTTCGTTTCTTACTCGCATCCGACCACATCGTCCTCCGCTGCCGAAAACCGTCCGGGTCCGGACCTCCACGAGCTCACTAATGGATCCACGGAATGAGCCTCCATGTGCGCGCCGCGTAGGCCTCGTACTCGCCGCCGAATGCCGCGCGCAGCGCCTGCTCCTCGACCCCGATGCGCCGGGCCAGAGCCGCCGCGATCGGTAAGACGAGGATGCCGAGGCTCAGCCAGCTGTGGAACGACAGCCCCATCCCGACGAAGGCCAGAAGCAGGCCCGAGTAGGAAGGGTGACGCACGAAGCGGTAGAGACCGGCCTGGACGATGCGGTGATCCCGCGCGATGGCGACGTTGACGGTGAAGTACCTGCCGAGCGTCAGGATGGCCGCCCAGCGGATGGCCAGGCCGCACAGGAGCAACGAAAGCGCCAGAGGATCGAGGACGGACGCGGGTAGCGACATCCGGCCGATGCCCGTACGCCGGGCAGCGATCGAGCCGGCGACGCTCAGGGTGATGACCGCCCACAGGGTCCACATCGAGCCGCGGTCCCGCGAAGCGGATTCGGTCCTGGAGGCACGTCGGAAAAACGCCAGCGCAACCTCCGAGACCGGAAAGAGGAAGATGGCGAGCGACAGAACAGTGGAAAGCGTCACGGGTTGATGGTCGGGGCCTGACGGGCGCTCCCCCAGCGCCCTCCTCGCCACAGTCCCGCCGCAGCCAGGCCGCACGCGGCCACCACGAAGACGCTCAGCGCCGTCACGCCGCCCGGACGGGCCTCAGCCATTGGCCCCGCCACGATTTTGGATCGGGCCGCCGGACGGCGGCGAGTCCGCGCTGAGACCCGGGCCCGGCCGAGGAGCAGGTCCCGGCCCATTCACCGAACCGTGAGGTCTGCCTGTGCGTGTGCCGTGATCCCGGACCTGACCCGGTCTTCGGATGCGCCGCCCGGGAGGATCTCCCCGTAAATGATCATGAGCTCCCGGCGCCGGTTGGCATCCGGAAGATGGAAGAGACGAAGCCTGACGAAAGCGCCGTCGAGCTTGAAGCCCTTCGCGCGGAGAAAGTCCGCGGCGGCCTTGGAATCGGAGCCGGGACGATCGTCCATCGTGAAGTAGTTCGGGCTCACCCGGACGTCACCCATGAATTCGAGGCGCCCGAGTCGCACCGGCTTCTGCGGGATTCCCGAATAGTCGTAGGTATGCGTATTGGTCGGATAGTAGTGCTCGAACTGGATCCAGTAGAAGCGGCGGATCGAATGATCGGCGGCGGCGTCGATGAAGAAGTGCTGCTCCGCTCCGGCGACCTTCAGGATGTCGATGGACTGCCCGCCGGCGTAGTGAAACTTCGCGTCGAACACGAACGTCGCGGCGGGGTCGGCCGTCGAGGTCAACGTGCCGCCGGCGACCTTGCGCAGCGGAGCGGCTTGCGCGACGAGGCTGGACGACAAAAGGATGGCAAGAGTCGCCGCAGGGCGAAGACGCATCGTTGCTCCCAGCATACCGTACGAAGCGCGACTCGCTCGCGCCTGAGGTCGCAGGTCAGCGGCCAGACCCCGGGACGAAACCAGGGAGCGCATGCGGACCGCGCGGACCGGGTCGGTCAGATCCCCGTGTACCAGGCCCACCCGTTCTGAATGTTTCCCTTCTGGCCGCCGTCGTCGAACTCGGTCTTGACGACGATGCGCTGAAGGTACTTCATGCTCTTGTAGCCGAGCTGCCTTTCCACCCGCAGCCGCAACGGCGCTCCGTGCGCGATCGGAAGATCACGCCCGTTCATGCCGTAGGCCAGAATCGTCTGCGGGTGCAGAGCATCGAGCAGGTCGATGCTGTCTGCCCAGTCGTCGTACGAGTAGAACATCACGAACCTGGCGGCCGGCAGGATGTCCACCGCATCGAGCACCGCACTGAGCGGCACGCCCGTCCACTGGCCGATGGCGGTCCAGCCCTCCTCGCACGTATGCCGGGTGACCTGGGTTCGCGCCGGGAGCTGCCTCAGCTCGGCGAGTGAGAACGTGCGCGGCGTGGCCACGCTCCCCTCGACCGAAAGCCGCCAGTCGGCGAACTCCCCGCCCTGCAAACGACGGTAGGCGTCGCCCAGCGCCGACTTCTCGGTGACGCCGGGATTGGTGGTGCCCGTTGCGGGAAACGACGTGATGTCCTGCGGGCCGTATTCCCTGGCGAGCGACTGCCCCGGCAACAGCGCGCGATGCGCGCCGTAGGTGAATGCGTCGCCCGCCCGCAGGAGATTGCCCCAGGTCGGCGGCAGAATTTTCGGGAAGCGCGCCAGCACGAGTCCGCCGACGGAAGCTACCCCCGCGATGATCGCGCCACGGCGAGTGATGAGCCCGGTGGTCTTCACGTCATTCCCCCACGGTCATGGCCCGGATCTGACGCCGGAATCCGGACTTGACGACCATCACGACATGCACGATCACGAACAGCACCAGCGCGACGAAAGTGAAGAAGTGGATCGTGCGGGCGGACTGGTAGCCGCCAAACAGGCGCAACAGGATCGGGAATGCGGCAGTCACCGCCGGCGACATCGTCAGGCCCGTGACGACGATCAGCGGCGCCGCCACGAACACCACCAGCGAGTACGCGCATTTTTGCAGCAGGCCGTACTGCGGACCGCCGCGGGCAGCCGGAATCCGGAGGCGAAGGTGGTCGAGGACCTCGCGCCAGACGTGGCGGGGCCCGAGTTCTCCGGCCTTCGGTAATACGTGCGAGCGGAAGTGACCGCCGAAGGTCCCGGCGAGGACGTACAGGGCGCCCGGCAGCACGAGGAACCACGCGGCCAGGAAGTGCAGGCTCCGCCCCCAGCCGTTCTGATTGAAGATGTCGTAGGTCCGGCTGGCGCTGATCGGACCCCCGGCTTTCTGGAAGAAAGGCGTGGGCCGGTCCCATCCGCCGTGCTTGTAGTTTCGACTGATTGGCAACTCGAAGAGCGCTGGCGTGAGGTCGTTTCCCGCCTGACCCCAGTAGAGCCGGGGATGAACCATCAGGATCTCGATCCCGGTGAACGCGAGCGTCAAAAGGCTCACGGTGGCGACCCAATGAGAGATCCGGACCCAGGGGGCGTGGCGTTGCGGCCCGCCGGCCGGAGGGCTCGCCTGGAACTTCGGCCATGCGTCCTATCCCCGCCCGCGGCCTTCCGCCTCGGACTCCCCGGGACCAGGGCGTGCCGCTCGCGGACCAGGCGTCATCACCACGTTCCACAGCATTGAGGCCTGGAGAGGTTCATTCGCCGACCTCCAGAACACGGTTCGGGCATTGTCACACAGCGAGCCGCGGACACCGCGAAGCCCCTTCATGACCGGCGCGACCCGCTGTGACGAATGGAATCAAGGCCGACGAACACGAAGTACACAAGGATCGTCCAGGTCGTAATCTGAACGGCCGCAATGAGAGCCAGGCTCAAAGGAGGGGGGTGGCTCTCCAGCGTCTCGAGGTGAAGGAGCTCGAAAGTCGGCCAGAGAGCCACGCGTTCGTTCTCGATGACTCCGGCACGGAATGCGCCGACGCCCAGAGCCAGGATCCCGATTGCGACGAAGACGGCGCGAAGGAACAGAGTCCACTTCCGGACAGCGCTCATGTGCGATCGCCGTCCGGCCGGCGACAGGTCGGCGGCGAGCTCCGCGAGACGCCCGCACCCGGCAGGTCATCATGGGATCCCGGTCTCACGCGCGCCCGCGCGGGCCGCGGGCCCGTCTCGCGCCGATGAGGCAGAACATCCGCCGGTTCGACGGTCAATTCCTGGGCCGGATCTGTGAGGCTTCCGCGGGCCGCAACTCGGCACAGGCGTTGGGCTCGACCGTCCACATCGAGTTGGACACGATCCAGGCTCCGCGGAGCTTGACGAAGTCGAAGACGTCGATGCCGCAATGGCTCGTCTTGCCGTCGACCCAGAATTCGTACGGCGCCCACACCACTGCAATGTCGCCGCGAATCAACACGGTGGGCGACCAGTAGCGCTCGCGATGAGTGTGCCCGTCGTTCTGGGACGGATCGATCCAATAGGAATTCGGCTGCGCGACGATCTCCATGGCGCCGCCCTCCGTGGCGCGCGCCCGGTAGGTCATGCCGTCCGGCGTCTGCAATGCCGCCATCGCCTGGAGATCGTCGTCGGAGATCGCGGTCATGTAGCGGTCCATGGCCGCGAGCACGCCCTTCTCTTCGTCCGACCGATCCCCCGCGGAGACGACCGGGGCGGGCGGAGCGGAGGCAGCGCACGCCGACAGGGAAACCAGAATCGCCGCCAGGCAGACGCCTCGAGTCATCTCACCAGCGGACCGCCAGCGAGGAGACGCGGTCGACGAACATGGCCGCCTGCTCGTCAGCGGTTCATGACCCGCAGCCCCTGCGTCGTGATCGGGTGAACGTTTTCGCATCGACCCTCGACCGCCAGCGTATCCCGAATCGCCTCCGGCGACGGCCATGACGGCTGGTGGATCAGCGGTGAGCTCCGAGGCGAGGCCGAGAGCGAGTCCTCCGCACGCGCGTGACGGAGCCGGTCGTCGAACGCACCGGCCGCCGCGGTCGCCTGTTGGCCCGGTTATCGAGGGGAGCGGGGCAACTCCAGCCGACGAAGGGGTGCCACGACGCGCGCACGCGAGCATGCCGGCCATGAGCGCCCCACCAGGGAGCAGCCCGATGCCGCCGGGGCCACGAAGGCAATCACGTCCGCCTGCCAGAGGTCAGGCTCGTTGATGATCAGGTGGCCGCTCGATGCGGGGTCGCGGCGGCGGTATAGGTTGAACAGCCCCGTTCCCCCGGCTGCGACGAAGGCGTCGAAATTGGCGCGGCTGTGCGCCGCGCTGTAGAAGGGATCGTTCTCGCCGTACAGCCAGAGTGAGGGACGACCTCCGGCGGCCGCCGCAGCGAAGGTCGTCCGATTCACCGCCACGGCATCGACGCATCCTTCGCCGAGCCAGCCGCCGACGAAGTTCACGACGCCCCGGTAGGCTTCGGGTTGCTGCGCGGCATGCGCCATGGCGAGAATTCCACCACGCGAGACGCCGCCGACCAGCAGAAGTGAGTCGTCGACGTCGGCGCGTGCACGCACGTGCTGATAGATGACCTCCGCATCCTCGAGCGCATGTGCCAGGCCGGGCAACGCGAGCTCCTGCCGACAGGAATAGCGCGATCGGTCCGGCTCGAAACCCTCGTCGTAGAGGCCATCCGACCCTCCACGACCGCGACGCTGCGGGAACAGCACCATCCACCCCATGTCCGCGAAGGTTTGCGCAACTGTCTCGCTGGAATAGACCTGGCCGAAGAGCACGGGATTGTCGCCGTTGCCGGTCGACCCATGGTGAAAGATGAGCGTCGGATACGGGCCCGGGGACAACGGCTTGTAGACGACCATCACGAGCGTCACCGGGCGCCCCTCCTCGACCCACGGAGTCGGTATGCGCTCCACGCTCCGCGTCGCGAAGACTCGACAGTGCGACCCGTCCGGTGTGGTGCCCGGACCGCAGGTGACAGCCCCTGCGTTTCCGCCGCACCCTGCCAGCATCAACGCGAGCGCCACGACACGGGCGGCCGCCAATCCCGGGTGGCGGTGGGCGCGCGGCCGGGAGGCGAGCATCGGGGGACGGGACCGAGTGCTGCACTCAATCTCATTCAGATCGGGTCGCATCGTCTTCTCTACGGGCTCGAACTCACCTGGTCGTCCCACTATTCCTTCCGCGGGTGGACGGCGCGGGCGCCATCGACCTTTCTCCGATCGCGATCGTCATCAGCCGGGACGCAATGGATGTCTCGTGGCAACCGTGTCGCTGATCGCACGCCGCCGGATTGACCACCTTCACCCACCCGGTGACTTTCGCCATGCCGGAGCGCAGATTGCTGAGCGGAACCTTCTTTGACCACACGATCTTCTGGCCTGGCAGGAGTGCAAACCGTTCATCGCAACTCGGATGGTCAACGCGAACGAAGTAGCCCGCATCGTGCTGGCCCTCCACGATCACGCTGACGCCCCATGACGGCCCAAAGCACCCGTCGAACACCGTCGATCCGTTGTTCGTGAGAGCGAACGCAGCGGTCACCGACGTGTCGCCCGCCTTCAAGGCGCTTTCCAGTGACACGGCGAGGCTCAAGCTCTGGCCGAAGGTCGGCGCCGGCGGCGCCACCGCCGGGGTCGCGGAGGAACATCCCACAGCTGCGGCTGCGCAAAGCACGAGCCCGAGCCCCGGCCACCTCCGCGACGTTCCGCCGCCTGGCGGGCGGCGCGTCAGCCGCGAACGAGGAGCCGAAGGCGACGGGCGGGTCCGAGGCACGCGCGTGTCAGGTCGTTCCATGTCTTTTCACCACTTTCTGCATGCGGGTGTCGGGCGAGCCCGCCACTTTGTTGCCTCGAGCCTTCAGGCTCGAGCGCCGACCAGGTGAACCGGCCATCTATTTCTTCCTGGTCCTGCCTTCCAATACGGTGGTCCAGGTCACACCGTCGGGCGACGTCTCAAATTTGAAGTTGTAAGCCCTGGCCGAAAGGACCTTCATGGTGAGGCGTCCTTTCATGGTCTGTGCGCTCATCCTTGTCTCGCTCTGCCAGGTCCAGGTGTCGCCGTCCAGATTGCCACTCGCGTGGTCGGCTTCGCCCAGGGTGTTGAAGGAGTCGTAGATGTACATGTTGTCGTTGCTGTCGTAGCTCATGTAGGAAGTTTCCGCACCCTTTCCCATGGCGCCATTGAACTCGGAGTGAGTCACCAGGAAAAATGCGCCGTCCATCCACTGGACGTGGTTTGTGCCTGTGAACTTGCCGCCCGCGCCCATGGGCCCCGGTTTGATCTCGCCTTCCGTGGTCCATGTGCCGACGAAGTAGTCGAGCTTCTTGAGCTCCGGCGCGGGCTTCGGTGCCTCCGTCGGAACTCGGGCCGATAACTCGGCCCCAAGCAGGAGTGTCGTGCAGGTGAGCATGGTGACACGAACTCTCATAAGTCTCTCTCCAAGGTGACTGCGGGCGAAGCGAGGGTGCGAAGCCGCGCCACACGCGTATCAGGCACCCCCCCGCGGACTACGGTCATGCGGACTGGCCAACGAGTTCATGAAGTGTGGCCACGGATTGGTCGATTGCCCGCGCACACGCCTGGTACCGGGTCGGGTCGTCCCAGGGATCTTCGATATTCCACACCACCAACTCGCCGTTTGCCAACGGGGGTAGCGCCTTTGCGACATTCGGGTCCATCGCGACAACGTGGCTGAACTCGGGGACAGCCACGGTCGCGACCGACCGGGGAACGTGACCGGAGGCCTCGATCCCATACAGAACTCGCAAGGTGTCGATGGCCGCCCTGGCGTCGGCAGCCGCGCCGGGCCGAAGGCCTGCCGACTCGATTCGCACGGTGTCACCGAAACGCCGGCGAGCCATGGCCTGCGCCATTACGCTTCGGCACGTGTTCCCGGAGCAGACGAACAGTATGGAAAGCCGCGCCGACACCTGAGCCTTCGTATCGGTCAGTCGGGCCTCCCGTCGTCGCGCGGGCCTGACGGGTGGCGGGTCGACGGTGAGCCCCGACGCGAAGCCGAGGAGCGGGTCCGCTGCACCCGCGGGTCAGGCGGCACGGACGCGCGACCTGAGCAGGACTTCATAGTGTCGGTTGTCGGAGGAACGTGATACGTCCCGGAACGATCGGTCAGCCACCTGTCGGAGCTGATGACGCTCCGGATCATGCTCAACCTCCGTGCAGGATTCGATTTCGAACAGGTCGCCGTCGGCCACGAGGCTGAGGACGTTCACGCAAAAGTCGCTCTGAAGCCTGGTCAGCACGTAGGTAACGGGTGACATCTTCGCGAAGTCAGCAAGGAAGGTCCGGCAGGCATCCGTTTCGACATGCTGGAGAACCAGGTCGGCGAAGATCAGGTCGAAGCGGCGCTTGGAGATGTCGCCCCACTCGCTCGTGAGCAGGTCGACGCGCTCGGTAGCCAACGTGCGACAGCGACCGATCATCGCCTCGAGGTCAAAGCCTGCGACGCTGTGCGCAATGGACTTCAGGTAGGGGAAGCTCCTGCCGACACCGCAGCCGAAATCAAGGACCCACCCCAACGGGGACGGTAGCGCAATCGTGGGCACGTACGGGGTGAAGGGCTTTCCGTTCTTGTACCCCGTGAGAATCCGCTCACGCAGCTCGTCGGGATCCGCGGCACCCGCGATCGAATTCCATTCAGCGACTCCAGCCAATCAGACTCCCTTCGGGCCGCCTCGACGGTCAGCGCATCAGCAGCGAGCGAAAGGGCGAAGGCGATGAGCGAGTCCGCCGCGCGCGCGTGTCACGCGGCGGGACCGTGACGTTCATGCCCCATTTGCAGCAAGTCGGTTGCGGGCACGCGTGATTCCGCCGAATGCTGTGGCTTTCTCCATGTCCTGAACAGCTCCCAGGCGAGGATGATGAGGATCACGAAGACGCAAACCAGCAGGAATTCTGCGATGCCCGCAAGAAATCGCTCAGGTCGCCTGATCCCGACCGGGCTGTACCAGCGCCAGAGTTTCCAGAGTATCCAGACGAGTGCTGCGGTCGGAAGCACGAACCCGATCCCAACCTCGAACCAACCTCCCGCAGTCATTCTCTGCCGCCTGACGGGGGACGAGTCAGCGGCGAGGCCTGAGGAGAAGCCGAGGGCCGAATCCGCCGCACCCGCGGGTCAGGCGGAGCGCCAACCATGACGGCGCAGCCGGACCGCAACCCGATCATTGGGCACACCCGGATGGCAACGGGGAACTCGAGATCACCTGAGCTCGACGATCACAACGTACGTATCCGTTGAACCGACGTTCTCGCCGACGTGCGAGTCAGCCTTGCCCCAGACAACATCCCCGGTACGGACCTCGCGAACAGCTTCCCGGCCGTCCGCGAGAACAAACTTGCGCTTGAACGTGCCGAGCGCACACAGCACGTAATCAGGGTGATGATGAGGCGATGTCCGCTGGCCGGGCGAGTCCCGATATTCCAGAACCCTGACGCGATCGTTTTCGAGGATCACCTTGTACTTGTCACCGTCGGTGATAACGGGATCGCGGGATGGGTCACGAAGTTGATCTCGTTCCGTGTCGGTGAGGTTGCTCACGGGTCCTCCTTGCAGATGCCGATAGGCGCCATTGATGAATCGATGAACCTACCCCGGCGGAGGCCACGCATCGATGACCTGGCGCAGGGCAACGATCTTCCCGAGGTGGTAAGCATTATGAACGGCCAGGCTCTCGAGCCTCTCCGCAAGCGTGGCGCCCGTGCCCACTTCTCCCATCTTCGCCTCAGGCGAGCGCCCCAACTCCACTGCCCTCTCCGACCCGGCGAGAAACTCACTGACGAGATCCTCCCACATGCGCTCGTTGCGAGGAGCCTCTGACGGAAAGTCCTGTCCCCCGGCGATCCATGCAGCCTCGGCTGCTTCATTGCATTGAACGACGATCGTCTGCCACCTGGTTGTGTGCCAGAGCTCCTCGTAGATCGTATGCTGGAGCGCGGGTGGCCGCACGCTCACCTGCTCGACCGTCAGACCCGAGAGCAGGCGAGCCCGGGACATGAACTCCCCGTCAATGAAAAGATGCCGCCACCGATTCATGACTCGAATGTCTTTCCCCTGAAGATGACGTGCGCCTCATGCCGTTTAACCGGCACCTGATCAGGCGAATGGAGCTCGTCATCGGGCCCATGGTAGTACCCAACGCCCTTCACGGTCGCGAGTTTCCAGCTTGCCATGAACTCCTCACACCTCGAGCCCGAAGCGATGCGCGGAAAGTCGGGGTTGTACGGCCCGTTACGGCTACCCACGACTCGAGCGGGCCAATGTTCGCGCTAACCGGCGGTAGACCGAAGCGTCAGGCCGCTGTTCGGGGCCGTGAGTAACGAGCGTGCTCATTGGCCCTGCGGCGGCTCCCATAGCTCGACCTTGTGGCCCTCCGGGTCAATCACCCAGGCAAACTTCCCATACTCGGATTCGTCGATCTTCTCGAGCACGTTGCAGCCTTCTTCCTTCAAGGCCCTGACCAGGGCGTGGAGGTCCGCCACCCGGTAGTTGACCATGAAGGGGGCAGAGCTCGGGGCAAAGTGATCGCTCTCCTGCGGATCGATCAGCCAGGCAGTTGTGCCTGCAACGGGCTTGCCCTCGGCATCGGTCCAGTTGAAGGCCGCTCCGCCCCACGCCTGGACGTCGACTCCCAGGTGCCGCTTGTACCAGGCCTGCAGTGCCGGCGCGTCTTTCGCCTTGAAGAAGATGCCGCCGATGCCAGTGACCCGTTTCATGCGACCTCCGATAAACGCTTGTTAGGGAAATGTTTACTCCGCGGCCCAACGCTGGGGTTCAGGGGCGCAGGCGAGCCGCAACGCCGCTTGACTGCGTCCCCTCCAACCCCGGATCAGCAGTCTGCGCACGATCACTTCGCGGCCACACCGACAAGGCACTCACCCGGCACCTCGAACCCACGAGACGATTCGAAAATGCGCATTGAGCCTTCGACTTCGTTCCACGCCAACTCGCGTTCTTGAGGGGACAGGTGAGCCATCATGGCATTGAATGCACCGAAGGCTTCCCGGGCGAGCCGCACGAACTCGGCGGCACTGGCCATTCTCAGGGGCACCGGCACAGCGCGAACCTCGGGGTTGGCAAATCCGGCTTGACGGAAGACGCCTTCGAGCACCCCGGGACCGCCAAGGCTAAACGGTCCGGGTTGCCCCGGAACGGGAGGCGAAAGTTGCGCGCGCCGGCGGATGACGGAAACTGGCATAGCACCCCAACTGTTGCGATCGGGCGTGGAAAAGACAACGACGGCGACCCGACCGCCCGCTCTCAGAGCACGCCGCCACTCGCGTAGTGCTGTCACGGGGTGCGGCATGTACATCAGACCAAGCCGACACAGCACTGCATCAAAGGAAGCGTCCGGGAGATCCAATTTCTCGCCGTCCATGGCCCGGGTCTCGACCTGTGTGAGCCCACGTTCACGGGCGACCTGGAGCGCAAGCTCAACGATCCCCTCCGCGATATCGGTCGCCAGCACGTAACCGCGAGGGCCAACGCGTTCGGCGGCGCTGACAGCCGGTTCGCCTGCGCCGGCGGCGATGTCGAGGATGCGCTGGCCTGGCTGAATCCGGGCCAGGTCGAGCATCTGGCGGGTAACTTCGCCATACCAACGATCCAGGGTCGGATTCCATCGTCGCCATGCGGCGCCGTCCTTGTTCCATTGCTCTCGCTGCGCGTTCTTGTACTTCGTTGCGTCGAATGAGGGTTGCTGTTCGGTCACGCAAGTCCTTCTCTCGGTTAGACCTCGATGTTGCTTTGCGGTGCGGTACTCAGACTGCGAACGGGTGGCGCGTCGGCGGCGAGCTCCGAGACGAAGCGGAGGTGCGAGTCCGCTGCACGCGCGAGCTGGGCACCCGAGAAGACCCTTCTCATCGTGTCTTCCGGCGTATCAAGAGAGGTATCCAGGAAGCTCACTCGCGGAAATATCGTACCCGTGAATTTTGCGTGCAGCGACGCGACGCGCTCGGGCCCGACTTTCCAGCTCACTCGCGCCGAATCGCGGGCGATAGCAACCTCCACTTTCGGGTGTAGCACACAAATACGCCATGCAATGTGGTTGCGCCCGAAGAATGCGCGGTACTCCCGGAAGGACTCCGGCGGGCTCTCATGAACAGTGGCATCGATCACGACCGCCTTCCCAGGCGCGACGGCCCCGCGCACCAAGGCGAATACGCGAACCGCGTCCAGAGCCGCGAGTCGCCGGCGCGAAGGAGGCAGACACCGGAACTCTATCCGTCCGAAAGCGTCTACTGATTCGACCGGGCGTAAGATCCCGCCTCGTCGGGCCCGAGGGTGTGAACCGGGATCGCGAGACAGCCCGAAGCGAGGTGACCCATGAGCGGCTTCTGGCAGGACTTCCGACACGCCGCGCGGCGGCTCGTCAAGAACCCCGGCGTTCCCGCGATCATGATCTTCACGCTCGCGCTGGGCATCGGCGCGGCCACCGCGATCTTCAGCGTCGTCTACGGCGTGCTGCTGCGTCCGCTGCCGTACTCCGACGCGAACCGGATCATGGCCGTCTTCGAGGTGACCTCGAAGGGCCGGCCGGGGCGGGTCGCGGACCCGAACTTCGCCGACTTTCGCGATCAGAACCGCAGCTTCCAGGCGATCGCGAAGGTCCACGACCGGGTGGCATCCGTCTCGGGAGCCCTGCAGCCGACGCGCGCGACGGTCGCCGACGTCTCGCCCCGCTTTCTCGAGGTTTTCCGGGTCCAGCCGATCCTCGGGCGGGACTTCACCGCCGACGACGCCAGGAAAGGGGCCGGCCCGACCGCTCTCGTGAGCTACGGATACTGGAAGGAGCACCTCGGTTCGCCCCGGGACCTGTCGCAGTCGCACCTGAAAATCGACGGCTCGGTCTATTCCGTCATCGGCGTTCTCCCGGCCGGATTCGATTTTCCGGCGAAGGCGGACCTGTGGCTGCCGGCCGATCTCGACGGCGAGAACCCGAGCCGGACGTCGCACAACTTCTCCGCGGTCGGCCGCCTGGGCGACGGCGTGACGGTCGAGCAGGCCAACCGCGACATCAGCGCGATCGCCCGCCGCATTCACGACACGTCGAGCGAGAAGGGCGACTATCTCCTCGCCGACGGGATGGTGGTCCCCCTCCAGGACTCGATCACGGGCGCGGCCCGCTCGCCACTCACCATCCTGCTCGGCGCAGTCGGGTTCCTGCTGCTCGTCGCATGCGCGAACGTCGCCAATTTGATGCTGGCCCAGGCCTCGGCGCGGCAGCGCGACCTCGCCATCCGGAGCGCGCTCGGCGCGGTCCGCGGACGCCTCGTCCGCCAGTTCCTCGCCGAGGCCCTGCTGCTCTCGCTCATCGGCGGCGGCCTCGGTGTCCTGGTGGCCCGCGCCGGCGTCGCGGGCCTTCTCGCGCTGGCGCCGGCCAATCTGCCGCGGCTGGACGGCATCGCGATCAGCGTTCCGGTGCTCGCGTTCGCGTTCCTGCTTTCGACCGCGGTCGCCGCCGCCCTCGGAGTCTTCACCGCGGTCCGCGCGACCTCCGGGGACCTGCGCCGGGGCCTCGGCGAAGGCGGCCGCGGCCAGGCGGGCTCGCGGGGCAGCCAGCGCGTCGGCCGGGCCCTCGTGGCGGCGCAGATCGCGATCACGCTCGTTCTCGTGGTCGGCGCCGGACTGCTCGGGCGCAGCCTGATGAAGGTGCTCGAGGTCAACCCCGGGTTCCGCGTCGACAGGATCGTCACGATGGACGTCTCCCTTCCCTGGGTCGCCGACCCCCGTGCCCGGTCGGGTCAGGCGGTTTTCTACGCGAACCTGATCGACCGGCTCCAACGGATCCCGGGCGTGCGCAAGGTCGGCGCGACGAGCGGCCTGCCGATGGACGGCGGGCATCCCGACGGGCTCTTTCTCCTGATGACGCCGAACGAGGTTCCCGCGAGCCCGGACGGCCTCGAGGCGCTGTTCCGGCAGAAGGAGCGGCTCGGCACCGCGGACTTCTGCGCCGCCACCGACGGCTACTTCCGGACCCTCGGCATTCCGCTCGTTCGCGGCCGCATCTTCGACGGACGCGACGGAGCGGATTCGCCGCACGTGGCCGTGATCACCGAATCGCTGGCGCGCGCGCGGTGGCCCGACCAGGACCCGATCGGCCGCACGATCCAGTTCGGAAACATGGACGGCGACCTGCGGCTGCTGACGATCGTCGGGGTCGTGGGCGACACGCACGAGTACGGCCTCGACACGCCCCCGCGTCCAACCGTCTACGTGAACCTGCTTCAGCGGCCCCGTTCGGACGTCACCCTGACGATGCTGAGCGATGCCGACACGCGCTCCGTGGTATCGGCGGCGCGATCGACTCTGCAGGACCTCGACCCGGAGATCCCGGCGAGGTTCCGGACCTTTTCCCAGATCTATTCCGCGTCGCTCGGCTCGCGGAGATTCCACGTCATCCTCATCGGGTTCTTCGGGATCGCCGCCCTGCTCCTCGCCACGGCCGGCGTCTTCGGCGTGATGGCCTATTCGGTCAGCCGCCGCACGCGCGAGATCGGCGTCCGCGTCGCCCTCGGGGCCGCCTCCCGCGACGTCCTGAGGATGATCCTCGGCCAGGGGCTGCGCACGACACTTGCCGGGGTCGCGATCGGAGTTGGCGCGTCGCTGGCTCTGACACGCACCATGGAGTCCCTGCTCTTCGGCGTAAAGTCCACCGATCCCCTGACCTTCGTCGCCGTGACGCTTCTCCTCGTCGGCGCGGCGCTGATGGCCTGCTACGTTCCGGCGCGCCGGGCCACGAGGGTCGATCCGATGATCGCGCTGCGGTCCGAGTAGCGAACCGGGCCGCCGGACGGCCGCGCGAACCCGGCTGGCGGAGCTCCCCTGGTCACCCGGGCCCGCTGCACGCGCTCGTCAGGCTGCACGTCAATGTTTTCAGCCAGCGACGCCTCCCCTACCAATGGAGCAAGAACACAGGTGTCGTTGCTGCCAGAGCGGCGACAACTTGCAGGATCAGGACTGGAATTACCCGCCGGGGTGTTCGGGCAACCCACTTGACCGCAAACAGCAAGACGATGGGAATCTGGCCCGCCATGAGAATCTGCCAAATGTGCGCCGCAGCCCCCTCATCCGGCCGGGGCGCCGAACCGTGGGAGGCGAGGTAGACCCGTACGACCACGAGCGCTCCTGGCGACATGGCAAGTGGAAGAAGCGCGCTCGGGCGTCTCAATACGCTGGGGGGATCCATCTCGCTCAAGGTGTCATTCCGAGATTTGTGTGGCTCAACGGACAGCGCATCAGCGGCGGACTCCGAGCCGAAGGCGACGAGCGACCCCAATGCACCCGCGGGTTAGGTCTCGGCACTCGCCGCGAAAACGACACTTCGCTCTCACCGAAAGAGCACCCTAAATTCTTCTGAGGCCACTATTGTCCGATGTAGCCGTGAGGCCGCGAACAAGAATTCCGCACGCCGTGCCGACGGTTGCAACGGCGAGCGAGAACGCCGCCAGCTTGAGGATTGACGCATAGGTGTCTGGGTGAAGCGTGTCGGGCAGGCTGAGGAGATGCTTGACCAGATGGGCGAACGGCACACACGCGCCGGTCGTGAGAGTCGCGACCCACGCGCGCCAGCCCCAGAATGCACCCGCGATGCCGGTTGCCGCGAGCAACATGGCAACGATTACGATCGGACTGACCTCGCCCCCAAAAGTGACGTTGTCCACGGCAGCGATAGCCCCGCCAGCAAACAGGCCGACGACGACCCGGGCCGGCAGCGTATGGGCGAGGCCCTCAGGTGGCATGCGATCTCTTTCCGAGGCCTAACGCGCTGCGCGCCAGCGGCGAGAGAGGACGCGAAGCCGACGAACGAGTCCGCTGCACGCGCGTGGCTAGGCGGCCGCGCCCGCCGGCAACCACCGTGCGGCCGCATCGGCGCTGTCGTCGGGCCGCGTGTTGAAGGCAATCGCCGCGCGCGGGGCTGCCTTGCGAACCGCGTTGATGACGACCTCGAAAATTGGCAGGAGCCGAGGCGGCAGCCGGACACCAGCGCCGATCACGACGCAGTCATAGCTTGCCGAGGCGAGCTGCCGCTCGACCGCCGGCCCGGCGGTCTCATCGGGCCTGATGAAGCCGACGTCCGCTTCCCATCCGCGCGAGGCAAACTGCTTCATCGCAAGCTCGATACCGGCCTGAACCTTCTGGATGGTCATGCCTGGCGGCAGTGCGGGGTCGGAAAAATCCACGGTGGCCGGATCGTAGCCGAGCAAAAGAACCCTCGTCATGATCTCTCCTTCGTCTTTCGAATCCCTCGTCTCGGGCCGCCTGATGGGCGGCGGTCGGGCGGCTTATCGATACGCGTCTTTGCGATCAGCGACTCGCACGACGAGCACCACCAATTCGGCATCAGCGATTGAGTAAACGATGCGAAATCGGCGTACGCGGATCCGGTACCGATCGTCCTGGCCTGCGAGCTTCTCGCACCCGACCGGCCGCGGCTCCTCGGCAAGAGCAAGACTGCTCGCCACGATGCGCTGCCCGTCTTTCTTCTGGTCAACGGCCTCGATCTCCCTGGCCGCGGACGGCTTGATCCGGATGTCTCGACCCCTGACGGGCGGCGAGTCCGCCGTACGCGCATGTCAGGCGCGGGACCCAGGCCCGCCATGTCCGAGAAAAAGGCTCCGAACCCGAACCAGAGCACTGGACGGGTGGCACTGGCCAAACGCCGGTTGCCAACGACTGAATCGTAGGTCACGCGTACCACGAAGGGGAGTACGGCGAACGCGCTGTGGACCCTCACCTCTACCCCTCAGCTCGCCCGTCAGGTGCAGCGTTCGTCAGGTGACACGCGCGCCGAATCGGTGCGGCAATCGTGCGCGCAACCAGCGCATCTGCCCACGATGATTGATCTCATCTTCGGCGACGTGAAACCAGGCCCAATGCACGTTCATCCTCGGATCGGCGCTGACGGTTCGGTCCAACCAGGCGTCGTCGCGCGAGGCGAGAGCTTCCAGGGTCTTCTGGCGTACGGTCGCCAACTGCTCCAGATAGTACTCCAGGGGCTCGCCGCGCAGTGTGCGCTGCCCCTCGGGCCCCAGCGTCAAGGCGGCCGCCCACGTCGAGTCCTCCTGAGGCGACAAATCGCGGTCTTCGAAGGTGAGGACTTGGTAGGCGCGTTCTACCGTGACCACATGGGCCAGGAGCGCACCAATCGAGTTACTCCGATCATCGTGCAGATGATCCAGTTCAGGAATGGTCATCCCCTTGACAGCGGCAACTGTGGTGGAACGGGCATATGTGAGAATGCCGACGAGTCTCCCAATTACCGGCGTGTAGCCCGGCAGTGGCTCGATCCGCAGTGATTCTGGCATCAACAAGGAAGCTTTGTGTCACCTGACGGGTGGCGGGTTAGCAGCGGGCGAGGAGCCGAAGGCGACGAGCGAGTCCGCTGCACGCGCGTGTCAGGCAGCGTTGTTGATTGGCGCCAGGGGATGGTGCGACCGCCTCCCACCGCGAAGGGTCCGACTGGCGTCAGGCTAGCCCAACTCATAGTTCAGTGTCAGTGGATGCTCGGTCCCGTGCCCAAGGGCCGAGGTGCCCTCGCCGCGCAGGCCCACAAGCTCTCCCGTGCCGGAGCCAGGGACTACGGAGTAGGACTCCTTCGCCACGCCGTTCTCGAAGGTTCCAACGCGTTGGAGCACGAAGGTGCCCGCTTTCCCGGCAACGCGCCCGATGAAGCGCTCGAGCCCGACGAATGCGGCCGAAGCATCGCTGCGGTACATCATCAAATATTCGACATGTCCCTCGCCCGCGATATCGCCGGTGAACGTCTTTGTGACCGCGGCCCGAGTCAACTTTGGCAGGTCCTGGCCCTCGCTATATGGCTTCTCTTCCCAGCTCTTGATGGCGAACCGGGCGTTTGCTACGTTCTTCATGGTTCTACCCCCGGCAAATGATCGGAACCTCGTTGCCCATGAGTGTTCTCTCCTCGGACGCCTCAAATCATCGCACCGTTCCATGACTCGATTGGACCTGCCGAGAAAACCTGCCATCCGTGGCCCGTACGCTGCGTAATCGGTAGCGCGTCAGCGGCGAGCGAAGAGCCGAAGGCGATGAGCGAGTCCGCTGCCTGCACGTGTTAGGCGCCACTTGCGATGACCCTTCTCATAGTCTCTTCGGGGGTATCAAGGGAGGTATCTAAGAATGCGTTTCGCGGAAATATGGCGCCCGTGAATTTGGCGTGCAGCGATGCGACGCGCTCGGGCCCGAGGTTCCAGCTGCTGCGCGCCGAATCGCGAGCAATGGCAACCTCCAGCCTCGGGTGCAGAACACAGATGCGCCATGCGATGTGGTTTCGCTTGAAGAATTCGCTGTACTCAAGGAAGGACTCCGGTGGGCTCTCATGAACAGTTGCATCAATCACGACAGGTCTCCCGAGCGCGACTGCCTCGCGTACCAAGGCGAACACGGCATCGTGGACTCGGCGGCGCTTTCGACGGTGCGCCGACGAGCCAAAGACGCCCCGATTCCTGCCGAATCTCTCGTGCCAGATGTCGTCCTCCGAAACCCGTACCCAGCCAGCCCGCAACGCCAGGAGTTCGGCCACCGTGGTCTTCCCACTTCCGCAGGTGCCGGTAACGATCAGGGCCCGACCTGTCAAGTCATTGCGGTCCCTGGTGGCGCCTAACGGGTGGCGGGTCTGCGGCGAGTGACGAGCCGAAAGCGCCGAACGAGTCCGCTGCACCCGCGGGTTAGGCGGCGATCCTACGCCAGCCATGCGACCTTGAGGCCGTTCACGCTCTCCAGCCTGGCCCGATCCGCGGGCGTCGCACACCCAATCACGGGCATCCTGGCCGCGGTCCTTTTCGTCGACATCGACATTGGTGAAGCGGTGGGTGGTATTCCGACGTCGTCGATGTTCTTCCCCCGATGACCCGCAGGGACCACCGGATCCCCGGCCTTTCCGGCCGCTATGGAAACGCGCGCCGTGAGTCCGTCAAATCGCCAGTCCAACGTCGCCTTCGAGCACCGATGTCTTCAGCTGCGGGCGGTCTCCGCTCTTCCACAGCGCAGCGGTGAGTACCACCCGATACCGGAGGGGCCCCCCGTCGGGCCGTTCGCTGCGCGCAATGGGACGTGGGATGCAGACGAACTCGGTGCGCATTTCATCGTTCGACACCCGGACCTTCGCATAACCGTGTCCTCCCAGATCCACGAACTCGAGGTGCGGAGCGAGATCCGGATTGGACAGCGACCGCGCGCGCTCGAGGTCGAAGCTCTTCGCATATTCCAGACACGCGCGGACGCCGTGCCTCAGCAACATGTTGAGGGTCCACTCCGGCTTCGCCCCCCCATCCCTGTCGGCCAGAAACAGCGGCCGCAGCGGAGCGTCCTTCGGAAGCTTGTGCTCGTAGGCCTCCATGGGGCCGGGACTGACGAGTGACGCGCCGACGAAACTCAAGCCGACGGGCGCGAACTTGCCGGGCGGGAGTTCGGCAGTCGCATATCCGGCCCAGAAGCTGTGGCGGTCGCCCGAGACGATGGCGAAGCCCGTGATCTTCGCGTCGCGAACGACATCGTAGATCTCGGCGCGCTCGACGTACGCCGT
Source organism: uncultured Acidobacteriota bacterium (assembly GCA_963805495.1). Classification (GTDB taxonomy): domain Bacteria; phylum Acidobacteriota; class Thermoanaerobaculia; order UBA5066; family Gp7-AA6; genus DAHUXD01. The sequence continues at coordinate 135,456 of CAWDUQ010000001.1, forward strand.
GCCGTAGTCACCCCCGCCCATCGATGCGTACGTGTCTTTCGGCCACGACTCTTTGGTGAGACCCGCCGGCAGGTTCTGCGGATCGGCTCGCGAATCCAGAGCGCCCATCGAGTTCGCCCAGATTTTCCAAACCGCGGTTGAGCTCCTGAGCTTGTCCTTGAACCAGGCCTTCTGCTCCGCGCCGAGAATCGTCTGTGGCGGCGCGCTCCGTTGTGGATTGGCAACGTGCGCATCGTTGAAACGGACCTCGGAAGGGGGAGCGCCGCCATGGAACGCGCGGCCGCCGTCGAGGACCTGCATGAGAGGCTCGGGAGCCATTCCGATGAACTCGTTGCCGCCGAGCTTCTCGAGAGACGAGTCGCTGAAGGGGTCCGCGCTCCGATAGCTGTGCTGGTCGGTGATGATCACGTCCAGGTTGTGACCGTACCGCAGCGCCCGGTAGCCCTTGAGGCTGTTGATCGCCGTCAGGTTGTTCGGCTCCATCCCCAGCCCGTCGCTGTCGAACTCCGTGATGGGGACGTCCTTGACGGCTGGCGGATCGAAACGCTCGAGCGAACCGCTCGGCGCGGCGACACGGGCGGGGAGGTACTCGAACCAGGCCTGGTTCGCCGCGATCTTGACGCTCTGGCCCGGTTGCTCGATCGGCCCCGCCTTGACGATGCTCTGCCAGCCCTGCCACGAGAACTCGTGGTTGTCCCAGATGGCGACGAACGGCCAGCGCGCGCGGGCATCCTGGAGGTCGGGATCGGCGAGATAGCCTTTGTAGACGGCCCGGTAGCCGTCGACGGTCAACGGTATGTGGAAGTTGCCGGCCTTCGGGCCGTCCGGGTACCGCGCCACCTCGTAGATCGTCCGGTCGTAGCGTGTCTTCACCTCGTCGGGATACTCGACCACCTCGTAGATGAAGTCCCCCAGGTGCAGAACGAAGTCGAGCCGTCGGGCGGCGGGAGCGCGCTCATCTTCGTAGATCATCCGGCGGTAGGCGTTGAGCTTGCCCTCGTTGACGTCCTGACAGCTCACGAATGCGAAGTTCACCGTGCGCGGATCGTTGGGCAACGGCGCCGTCATCGTGCGGCCGACCCGGCTGCCGTTCCCGCCGGTGTCGGTGAACCGATACCAGTAAGTGCGCGCCGGCTTGAGTCCGCCAATCAGAACGCGCGCGGTCCAGTCCGCGGCGCTTGAGACCGGTGCCTGCGCGTGCGCGACGACACGGCGGAATGCCCCATCCTCGGCGACCTCGACGGTCAGGAGCTGGCGCGTGCCCTGCGTAAACGGACGCCTCGTCCACAGGATGACGCTGTGCGGATCGGGATCGCCCGAGGCGACCCCCTGGGGATAGAGATCGCGCCGCTCATGCCAGGGGACACGCGATCCGCGAGCCGGTCCGGCCCATGCGAGCGAAGCACCCATTGCTGCTGCAGTTTTGAGAAAGGATCGGCGGCTGATCGGCATGGTCTCACTCCGTCCAGGCTGCAGTTGGCGTCACCTCAGGGTTCGGACGCGAACGCCCGCTGAGACAAGTACGTACTCTCTGCCCGTAAGTTGCCGTGGCGTGCAACTCGTCGATCAAATGCGACGATCCGGCGATCGGAACGCCGGACGTCGTCGCCGGCCTTCCGCTTCGTTCGGCCCATGGCTGGATGGGACTCGCTGAACCGGTTGATACTTCCAGGGCCGCCTGTTTCAGCCGGAGGGCATTGCTGTCCGACTCCCGAGATGACGCCTGACTGGCCTTCCGACTGTCGCCTGACGGCCGGCGGGTCAGCGGTGAGCTCCCAGCCGAAGCCGAGGAGCGACTCCCCTTCACGCGCGGGTCACGTCCTGCACCTGGACATTCTTTGCGAGCGTCTTGAAGCGAGGTCCGTTGGGCGGAACCACGGTGATGGTGACGTGACGGCTCTTGCTCTTGTTGATGTCGCGTACGGTGCCGGACTTGCCTTTGTGCGCGCCGGCGACCACGTTACAAAAGGCACCCTCTTTCAACTTCATCTATCCCTCCGCCAATCCGCGTCTCGCGCTGCCCGGCGCCCCGCATCACCTGCCGGCGGAAGCGAGCGAAGCCCGCTGTAGCCGGTCAGCTGCATGCGGAGGTTATGCGGCATTTCGCTGAGACCGCGTCTGACTGTCGTCGTTTTGGACCCACATCGACCCATGGTAGTCGGCCGCTACCTGTCTTGTTTCCGGGGCGCGGCGACGCCCGGTCGGACGCACAACGCCGCCGGTGTGCCCTTTGCTAAGAGTTGTCGGAAAGCTCAATTAAAGCCAGGGTTTCCCCCCAGGTTCGGTAGATTCCAGAAACCAGGAAGAGCGATGTTGAGCCCGCTACGGCGAAAGGGGCAAAAGCCTCTCCGGCGATCAATCCCGCGCCGCTGCAGATCAGGACGACGCTGGCAACGATCGGAACGCCGTTGTGGACGATCCTGTCCATCTTCGTCCTAATGGCCCTGAGATGGAGACCGCTCTGCACGCGGACTATATTAATTCGATAGATTGAGTCCCCAATCCCCATCGCACCGAAAATAACTCCTCTTGGCCAACTGGACCGCTACGGCACCAACACCGCCATGCTCTGGAGGAGGACCTCGGTGAAGCTGTACATCGCAGGCGTCAGCGATGCATGGTGCGATGTCCAACTTCCGGGAGGTCGACAAGCCGGTGCCAAGCGTGACGACAACAAACAGCAATACCACAAATACCGAGCCAGCCGCCCCGGTCGTGGTGAAGAAGTCGCTCCAACCGTTAAGCATCAGACTGTTCCTCAACGTTCAGCGCGTTATTGTGAAACTGAGACGCCCCCACACTTGGCGACACAAGTGCCGGCATGGAGCAACGACACTCGCACTCCCCAGTGCCAGGCTATCGGCGATACCGGCCGTTGTGGGACAAATGCCGTGTGACATCTAATGTCGCCTGACGCCCGGCATCAGCCGCTGCGCCAAGGGCTGTCCGCTGCACGCTCTTGTTAGGCCGCAGCAGGGCATCGACATCACTCCCCTGCCTACATCTGCAATAAGAAATAGATGACAAACAGGAGAACTGCGCCCAGACAGGCGCCGTAAAGCAACTTGATCCCCAGCGACGTGCGAATGCCCTCAGCGGGTGGCGGGAAGGGAATGCTGATCGCCCGTATGGCCGCCAGATAGCCTACCGTCCCCATCGCAATCCTTAACCAGTCAAACGCAACCCACTGTCGCACCATCGCCCGGATCATCGCAGTATCAGTAGTCGCGCCTGGAGCGCCTCTGGCAACTGCCCACAGCGCAGCGTTGCGTGGCCAGAACGCGAGGACCGTGAATATCAATGTCGCAAAAATCATTATCGCCGATAGGAACAGCAACAGTCGGTACTTCGGCGGTGTTGCCCAGCCGCTTATCAACGCTCCTAGAGAAGCCAGCAGCAGCGCGGCAGAGCTTGGAATGAAAAACTCGCCTGTGTCTACAGGGTATCGCGGCCCGTATGGCAATAAGCTCAATGACTCCGGCGGAGAGGCACTCCAGGCGCCCACGAGGACGCGCAGATCGAACAGCTTCGCGCCCAGAAGGACTCCCCAGGCGATTACCAGGATCCACAGAAAGAACCGGGTGACGCGCATGCGCGTGAAGATGGTTCTGCTCGAGGGCTCGATTGTGGTAGTCACGATTCCTCCTCGCGCGCCCTAACGCTCCGCTTCAGGCGCGGGCCGCGCAGCGGGATCACGAGCGGTTCGACCATGAGCGCCCGCATGGGCCCGCCCATCACCGACGAAGAGTCTACGAGCGCGCTGATTCAAATGGTCCATTGTTGATCTCCGGCGCCTAACGATGCCGAATCATCCGCGCGACGCCAAGCGACTCGCGGCGCGTCGGCTGCATTCGGAGGTTAGACGTCAACGCCGGGATGGTCAGGCCTGCGGACGGGCGTCGATCCCGAACTCTGCTTTGACTCGGGCGTACCAGGCATCGTCGTCGAGCGATCCCCAGGCCACCCACTCCTCGTCGGTCATCGCTTTGCGCCAGGTGAGAAATGGCACGGCGTCCGGTCCCACTGGATGTCGGAGCTGCCAGGTGCCGCTGATGGCGATCTCAAGGACTCTGTCCGCCACCAGAGACGGCAACGCTGGGCTCTTCAACACGCTGATGTAGAACGCGGCCATGCGATTCTGCTGCGGATAGTGGGAGGCGCCTTGCGGGCCGCTGATGCGCCGGGCCATCGGCGTGTCGACGATGCCCGGCTCGACAATCGCAACACGGATGTTGAACGGCTTGGCCTCCTGGGCCAGGCATTCGCTGAGCGCCTCCACGGCGAATTTGGACGCCGCGTACGCCCCCTGCGGTGACACGGCGATCCGTCCGCCGATGGATGCCACGTTGATGATGCAACCGCTTCGACGTCGTCGCATGGCTGGCAGCACAGCCTGAATGCAGCGAAGCGTCCCGAAATAGTTGGTCTCCATGACGGAACGGAAGTCCGCGAGCGGAAGCTCCTCGACAGAACCCATCCGCTCGATGCCCGCGTTGTTGACGAGCACGTCGATTGGCCCCATCTCCTGCGCGATGCGGCCGACAGCGTCCCTGACGGACCGGTCGTCATCGACATCCATCATGTAGACGGCAATCGCCAGGTTTTCGTCGCCAGCAACCTTCGCAAGTGCGGGCGCCCTGGCGGGGTCGCGCATCGTCGCTGCGACCTTGTGGCCCGCTCGGCCGAATGCCAGCGCCGTCGCGAAGCCTATGCCGCTACTGGTGCCCGTAATCAGAATGTTTGCCAAGTGTCTTGTCCTCTCCAGTCTCCTGGTTACCGTTATTGTAACGTGAGGCGATCTTGTTGAAGTCAACGTCTAACGGGCGACGGGTCGGCGGCGAGCGCCGTAGCGAGGCGCAGGCGCGAGTCCGCTGCACCCCCGCGGTTAGGCGGCGTGCCGAGGTTCAGGTACGGTGCCATGGCGGTACGACCAGGCCAACCGGAAGGGGCATTCCTCGGTAGAAAGAATAATCGCCAATCGGAAAGCCCGAATATGCCGTGATCCGTTGCTCCGCGAGCATGCCGCAAGGGAAGGCGAGCACCAGATAAGCAACGACGATCAATACGGACCTTTTCCAAGGAGAGGTGCCTGCCTCGCGACGTGCGCCGAGCTACCACCGCGCCCTCGGACGCCGGGCTCGCGCCCACAGACCTACGGCGACAAGGACGGAGCGCCGCGAGTCCGCTGCAACCGCATGTTAGGCGGCCGCACATTCTGCGACTCTGGACCGAGCTGAACTCTCCCGCGCGAGGCCCGCAGCTTCCGCCACGATGCGACGAATAGCATCCTGACTGGGTCGAGGCTTTCGCCGCGTTCGCTCATCCGCGTGCTCAGGTTTAAGACACCCCGATCAACTCACCGGTTCCCATCCTCTTGATGGATCTAGGGTTGCGTGCGCCGAGCTGCTGCCTCGGCTGTCCCCGAGAAGAGAAGCGCGCCCTCGGGGACGACCGCCGTCGAAAACGCAGCCCGCGGTTGCGTTCCCCCTTGCATGCCGCCAGTCCGTGTGCTACATACTGAACCGAATGGTTCAGTATTCGCGCGCCCACCTCGATGCCTCGTTCGCCGCGCTCTCGGATGCCACCCGACGCGGCGTTCTGGAGCAGCTGGGACGTTCCGACGCTTCGATCACGGACCTTGCCGAGAAGTTCCACATGACCCTCACGGGCATCAAGAAGCACGTCGGCGTCCTGGAGCAGTCCGGGCTCGTCACCACGGAGAAGCTCGGGCGCGTGCGGACCTGCAAGCTCGGCCCGCGCCGATTGGAGGAAGAGACGGCATGGCTCGAGAGGTACCGCCATCTCTGGGACGCACGCTTCGACGAGTTGGACAAGGTCGTCGAGGAATTGAAACGAAAGGAGAAGGTCGATGGACGCAAGAAGAGAGAGTGAGGCCACACCGATGAAGAACCGCACGACTGTGGAACGGAAGTCCGAGCGTGAAATCGTCGTCACGCGAACTTTCAACGGTCCGGCGCGCATCGTGTTCGAGGCGTGGACCAAGCCCGAGTTGTTCAAGCAGTGGTGGGTGCCGAAGTCGATGGGAATGTCCCTGCTTTCCTGCGAAATGGATGTTCGTGTCGGGGGCAGGTACCGTTTGGAGTTCGCACACGGGGACTCACAGGCGGCGTTCTTCGGCACGTACAAGGAAGTAACACCGCACTCGCGCCTCGTCTGGACCAATGAGGAAAGTGACGAGGGATCCGTCACGACGGTGACCTTCGCGGAAACAGGCGGCAAGACGTTGCTCGTCATGCACGAGCTCTATCCCTCGAAGGAAGCTCTCGACGCTGCCGGCACCGGAGCTGCGGACGCAATGAGCGAGACGTTCGAGCAACTCGACGAGCTTCTCGTCGTCCTCGGCGCGAGCGTGGGACGGTCATGAACTCGTCGATCGCGCGGTCGTCGGCTGCCTCGCTGATTGGTCCCGACCTCGATCCCCCGTGGCACACCGTCTGCGAGTGGGCAATCGGTCCTCACGGCTGACCTCGGCGCGCTGCTCGCCCCGGCCGGCATGGCTCACATGCTGGCCGGGGCTTCCTGAAAGCAGATCGTGCATCGGTCCGCAGCCGGGCCAAGGGCCGAGGCGAAGCCGAGCAGCGACTCCGCTGCACCCGGGGGTCAGGCCCGGTAGATTCGCGCCGCGCCTCGGTCAATTCGCGGGCGCGACGGCTGGTAGACTGGCCGTATGAAAACTCGACGCAGCAGGCTCGCTCTAGCCACCTGTCTTCTCTTCGTGACGGGCAGGGCGCTCGCCCAGGATTTGCCGAAGCTCGTCACCAGGGCGGACGTCGAGAAAGCCGCCCACGCGAAGTTCAAGGATGGCTGGCAGCCGATGCCGACGCAGGTCTCGTTCGCAGAAGATGGCGGCAACCTGCAGGTCAGCGTGAGCGTCGAGCCCCGTGAAGCGCAAAGCACCGTGCGGACCTGGGAAGCGACAATGAAGAAGATGAAGCCGGGCACCAAGGTCGACACCGTTCCGGGGCTGGGCAAAGACGCGATCTTCGTCAGCACCCGCCCGGACTCGGGTGCGCTCTATGTCGACTTCGACAAGCCGCTCGTGCAGCTCAACGTCGGCGTCGCCGGTGCCAAGACCCCCGAGCAAGCAAAGCAGCTCGCCCTCGACCTCGGCAAAGTGATCAGCCCACGGATCGGAAAATAGTGTCTGGCGCGCAGGCTGCCGAACCCGCGGCTATGCGTCGGCGTACGCTCTTTCCAGTGCCGCCACGTCGAGCTTGACCATCTTCATCATCGCTTCCATCACAGCCTGCACTTTCTTCCGGTTCTTGTCGCCGATGAGCTCCATGAAGCGTCTCGGGACGATCTGCCAGGTGATGCCGAACTGATCCGTGATCCAGCCACACTGCGATGGGGTTGCGCCGGCGCTGATGAGCTTGTTCCAGTACTCGTCAACTTCTTCCTGGTCTTTGCAGTCGACAAAGAGCGAGAAACCTTCGGAGAATTTGAAGTACGGGCCGCCGTTGTAGCCCATGAAGGACTGACCACCGATGACGAATTCGGCGGAAGTGATCGGGCCGTCCTTGCCAGTGCGAGCGACGGTCTTGATCTCAGAGTCCGGGAACGTGGTGGTGTAGAACGCCATGGCAGCTTCGAGCTGGCCGTTGAACATCAGGAAAGGTGTCACTTTGGTCATCTGTGTGTCTCCTTTGTTTTCGGTCTCCGTCTAACGGTTGGCGGGGCAGCGGCGAGCGCCGTAGCGAAGCGCAGGCGCGAGTCCGCTGCACCCGCGGGTTAGGCGCGGGATCCAGACTCGCCATAACCAAGGAAACAGGCTCCGAAACCGAACCAGAGCACTGAACGGGTGGCACTGGCTGAACGCTGGTTGCCAACGACCGAATCGTACGTCACACGTACCACAAAGGGGAGTACGGCGAACGCGCTGTGGACCCTCACCTCTACTCGGGCCGCTACCAGCTGCTCGATATCTCGATCTGTGGCATGCCCAGACGCTCGCGCCGCATCTATCATCTGCCGCGACTCGAGCGCAGGCAGCTGTTGAATTACCGCAGGAACTCCTACCAAGCCTGTTATCAAGTACAGCGCCGCAGTCACCCCGAATGACCACAGGAGCTTGCGCCTCATCATCGCTTTCCTGCGCCTAACGGGCGGCGGGTCAGCGGCGAGCGCCGTAGCGAAGCGCAGGCGCGAGTCCGCTGCACCCGCGGGTTAGGCGGCCACGTGAAGTTTGTCGTACAAGAACTCCGGTGCGAAGTCCGCGCCGTTGGGCCATGAGACTGTTCCGAGGTCGCGCGAAACCACAAAGCGACGAAAGTAGTCTCGGTCCCGAAGCGGTTCGAAAACTGGTCCGTAGAGGTCGGCTGAGAGATCCACCTCGCCGCTCACGCCATCCTCGAACTTCAACCAGATCGTGTAGTCTCTGATGTACCTAGCTTCCACGACGTCAACCATCTCTCTACTCCAAAGGTCGTATCGCCTTCAGCTCACGTCCCTCATGCGCCAGACGCCAGTTCTCGGCCAGTTCCTGGCGATGCAAACTCCACCATTCCATCACGTGACCCAACGCACGCGGCGGGAAGTCTCCCTCCACCGCACCGTCCGCGATTCGCACGGTCACTTTGTGCCCCGAGTATCGAGCGTGAAAATGGGCGGGCTCGTGCTCCCGGTGGTACATCGTGATCACGATTCCGAGAAACCGGCAAATCTCCGGCACCTGCAAATCGTAACCCGATGCACCCGGGCCGCCCAATAGGCGGAGAGCCGACGACTCCCAAGCATCCGTGGTCAGGCGCCCCATTCCTTGCCAGCCGTGTCACCTGCAGCCCGGTGAATCCGCCGAACCTCTGATGCCTTGTGCGCGCCCAGCCCATCCATCTTGCTGGTTGAGTTCCCAACGACCTTCTGAGGCTTGCACATGCCGTGGCGAGCTCCGCCCGCACGCTGCTTCTTAGCCCTTCCGCGCTTGTGGTGCACGTTGAGACTCTAGGCCCACATCCGTGGCCTGGGGCCGCCTAACGGGTGGCGGGTCAGCTGCGGGCGCCCAACCGCCACCAGGTCCCTTGACTCACCACAGCGTCCCTTCCGCCATTTCTGCATGGCGACCGTCAGCTGCACCCGCGGGTTAGGCGCCCTTTGATAGCTCACGCTGCAGCCGCTCGGCTAGAAATTGCTTCAGCAGGGACTGATACGGAATGTCGCGCTTGTTGGCCAGGACCTTGAGGTGACCAATCATCGACTCGGGGAGCCTCAGGGAAATTGTGCGAAGCGTCGGTCTTAGACTCGGGAAGGCCCGACGCTGAGCACCGCTCCAGTCCACAAAGTCAGCCGAGTCGTGCTCAGCCCAGAAGCTGCGCTCCTGCTCCTCTGTTTCGAACGTCGGAAGCTGCTTACGCTTTGCTTTGCTCATAGGTCTGTAGTTCCTTTCGCGTCATGTCGCGTGCCGAGATCACTCGGATGAGTGACTTGCGGACCGTGAAGCTGATGAAGAGCCGGCGCCCAGAGTCCGCTTGCCCAAGCGCGAAGTGCCGAGATTCAGAAGCTGAGTGCTCGCGATCTGGTGAGACAACCAGCGGCTCGTTAAAGAAGACCTCCTCGGCCTCCCAAAACGGCACGCGGTGGCGTTCCCAGTTCTTCTCGAGGTTGCCCTCATCCCAATCAAAGCCGGTGCAGCCAGCCAGGAGGTCATCCGCCGCCACGGTCGAAGTATATGTCAGACATATACGCCAAGCAAGACCCTAAAGAGGCGCCTAACGGGTGGCTGGTCAGCGGCGAGCGAGCCCGAGCAGAGCGAGGGACGCGAGTCCGCTGCACGCGCATGTTAGGCCGCCGCCTAGCTGGCAGCGGTCGGTCGGAACCCCAAGCGGCGGGAGCAATCGGACGGTGGCATCACGGCCCGTCCGTCGACTCGAAGAACTCTTTGGTATCGGGACGACTGAATGGGTTGCGAAAGAACGTTTCAACGGTCAGATTGAACAACGCGGGGTCCTGCCAAGGAATCATGTGGGTCGCTGCAGGGAAGATGCGGAGCTGTGCCTTTGGGAGATCATGAAATATCTGCAACGTGTGAGCATCCCGTATCACATCCTTGTCGCCCGCCATTACCAGCGTCGGTGCAGACACGCTCTTTAGTTTCTCGGCCGGAATATTCGGTTGCTTCCCCAGCAGATCCAATTGCTGCTTGTAGACCGACCACGGCTGGGACGTATCGGCCTTCTTAATCATCGCATCCACTAGCCTCTCCTGCCTTGCGACCCAGGCACGGGCCCAATCATAGGCCCCACTGGGATTCAGATTGGCACCCATGATGGCCAATTTCGCCACCTTGTCCGGATGGTTGATGGCAAGCAGCAGACCGACAATCCCGCCGTCACTCCACCCCAGCACGTACACGTCTTTCAAGCCCAGTGCTTGCAGCAAGGCGTTGGCGTCTTCAGCCATCTGCTCGTAGGTCAAGCGCCCGGCCCCCATTTCGCTCTTTCCATGACCTCGACTGTCAGCTGCGACGACTTGGTATTGCTCGGAGAAGAACTTGATCTGATTGCCCATGGCGGAAATGCTTTGTCCGTTGCCGTGAATCTGTAACATCGCTGGACCCTTGCCATAGGTCTCAAGGTAGAGCTTGATCCCGTTGAGCTCTTGGAATCGGCCGGTGGATTCGTTGCTGCCGTAGGGAGGGTCAAACGTGGGCGGTGTCAGCGGCTCAGAGTTCACCGATCCAGACGAAACGTTGAGCAGGCTCGGCGCCAACAACAGAGTCCAGAGTGGGTTCCGGCTCCTTGGAGCTCTCATCTTCCTCCCTAAATGAGGTTGTCGACCGTTTTCCAGCGGCCTAACGGGTGGCGGGTCAGCGGCGAGCTCCGAGGCGAAGCCGAGGCGCGAGTCCGCTGCACCCGCGGGTTAGGCCGCGGCCTGCACGCCGATTGACAATATGTCAGACCTGACATATTCTCGACTCGGCAATGGAGAAACCGCTCGCATGGCTAAAGGGCGAGATCAAGACTCCCCCATTCTCCTCCGAGGCTCGGACCGAGGCCGGGTTCCTTCTGCGCAGGCTGCAGCAAGGCGAACGGCTGAGCCTTCCACAGTCCCGGCCCATGCCAACGGTCGGACCCCGTTGCCACGAGCTGAGGATCAGGGACCGTGAACAGACCTGGCGAATCGTTTATCGGATCGACCCGGATGCCATCTTGATCCTGGAGATCTTCGGCAAGAAGACCCCGGCGACACCCAAGGGCGTCATCGGCGACTGCAGACGGCGATTGAGGCTCTATGACGAACACGTGAGGTAGCGAGATGAAGAAGGAAAAGAGAAAGAAGCTCGAGGCTGCCGGCTGGAAGGTTGGTACCGCAAGCCAACTGCTGGGACTCTCAAAGGAGGAGGCAGAACTCGTTGAGCTCAAGCTCGCGCTCGCCCAGGGGCTGCGCCTGCGACGGGAGGCTCGCCGACTCACCCAGGGACGACTTGCGAAACTCATTGGCTCCAGCCAGTCCCGCGTGGCCAAGATGGAGGCTGCGGATTCAACGGTGACTTTGGATCTCCTCTTGCGGTCATTGCTAGCCACCGGCGCGACAAGGCGCGAACTCGCGAAGATCATTCAGCGGCCAACTCGATCCAGCGCGGCCTAACGGGCGGCGGGTCAGCGGCGAGCGACGATCCGAAGGCGAGGAACGAGTCCGCTGCACCCGCGGGTTAGGCGGCAGCGCCGTCACAATTCCTTCCGATAGCACTGGATCCTCCCGACATCAGTGAAGCCGATTGCCCGGTGGGCTGCGATTCCTAAGGTGTTTCCAGGTTGCGTGTCCGATGCAAACTCTTTGCAGCCCTTAGCCCGAGCCCATTTCTCTGCGGCCTCGACCAAGGCCCTTCCCACGCCTTGCCTTCGTGCCTCTGGCATGACAAACCAGCCCTCGAGATACGCCACTCGGTTGGTTCGGCAACCCTCCGCACAGGGCCGAATCGAAAGCTCAGCGATACCGACTTGCCGACCGGCTTGGTCCTCAGCAATGAGGACAGCCAGCGGCTCTCGCGCGCGGCCGGAGAGGAATTCCTCTATTTCCTCGCCATGTTCGCCTTCCGAACTATCGGGCCACAGAGCCTGGCGCAGCTTTAGCCACGCTCCCGCGTCTCTTCGCTCGACCGGCCGCACATCAATCACCTTCTGCCGCCTAACGCGTGGCGGGTCAGCGGCGAGCGCCGTAGCGAAGCGTAGGCGCGAGTCCGCTGCACCCGCGGGTTAGGCGGCGGCGATCGATCGCCGTTCAGCGAATGATGCGTTCGTACTCCGCGTGGGTACCGATCCAGAACCAAATGATAGCGTCCGCGGCGTCGACTCCCACAGCTCGATACGACCGCCCGACACGAACCGACCAGAATTGCCCGAGCCGCTTGAAGTGAAGAGAGGGATGGTAAGGATTTGACTGGAGCAGGCCGTAATTCTTGCGTGCCAACTCCTGGACGTCGGCTGGCAGGCTCTCCAGACTCGCCCAGAACCGAGACGTTGCGAGGTGCTTCAAATCTCCTTGGTGTCGCCCCGCCTGTGTTCGGCCAGAGCCTCCGCCGCAAGACGATCAAGCTTTCCCGCCTTCGCATCGGCTTCCATCTGCCGATCCCAAGCGTCTGCATCGTATTTCGCGAACCAATCGCGAAACGTCGCAAGCTCCTCAGCCGACAACTTCTCGACCTCACGCTCGAGAGTCTCAACCTTGCTCATGTCCAAATGATACCAAGCAACAAGTCTGCCTGCCCATCACGGGTTCAGAGCGCTTCCGCGGCCTAACGGGTGGCGGGTCAGCGGCGAGTGAGGAGGCGAAGCCGACGAACGAGTCCGCTGCACCCGCGGGTAAAGCGGCCTATCGATACACGTCTTTGCGATCAGCGACTCGCACGACGAGCACCAGCAGTTCGGCATCAGCGATTGAGTACACGATGCGATATCGGCCGACTCGGATCCGGTAACGGTCTTCCTGCCCCGCCAGCTTCTCGCACCCGACCGGCCGCGGCTCTTCAGCCAGCGCGAGAATGTTCGCCACGATGCGTTGCCTGTCTTTCTTATGGTCAACGGCCTCGATCTCCTTGGCCGCGGACGGCTTGATCAGGACGCTATAGCTTGCCACGCCGCTTGAGAGCCTTCACGAACTGCTCAAAATCGAGATTCGGCTCCCGCTTGCGCTTCTCGAACGCCTCCAGGTCCTCGACATCCTCGGCCAGTGACAGTTTCACGGCGTCGTTGACCATGTCGGATATCGACTTGTCGGACGTCGCAGCCTTGAGCCGCAGGGCCCGGTGGATCTCCGGTTCGAAGTACACGGTGGCTCGCTTAGCGTCGCTACTCATGAACGACATGTTAGCGCTTTGACGTTAAGACGTCAAGCTGCCCAGAGCCGCCTAACGGGTGGCGGGTCAGCGGCGAGGCCCGACGCGAAGCGGAGGGCCGAGTCCGCTGCACCCGCGGGTTAGGCGGCCTATCAATGCGTGTACCAGAGGGAGCGATTCGCATCTCGTTCAGGCAGTTCATTTTTCGAAGAAAAGCGCAATGGTGTCGGCCGGCCAGTCCATCGCCCGATTCGTCCCCTTGTCCACGCATGCCACGATCATGAGGCAGCGCGAAACGCTCTTGCCAGCCTCATCGACCATAGTGCACTCGATGTGCGCATCGGGTCCACGGAACTCGCGCACGAACGACGTGATCGTAATCTTCTGGTCTCCGACGGCAGGCTGTACAAAGTCGACTTCCATCCTTCGGACCCAGGCCATGAACGGCAGCTTCGCAAGGGTCTTCAAATCCCAGCCGCAATACTCACGTAGGCCGTTCATCCGATGATCAACGTAGTAGCCCGAATAGACCGCAGTACGGAGATGATTGTAAGGATCGAGCTCGGAGAACTTGATCCTGTGCGTGCTCTTGAAGACTACTGGTGTCTTCGGCATTCGGTTCCTTTATGTCTCGCGGCAGCCGCTGCTGGTGGGGCGACGCGCTACGAGCCCCGCACGCCGCTGGCTGGCATTAGCCAGACCTGCAAGGACGCGCCGAGCAGCCACCTTGGTGATCTGGCCGCCTAACGGGTGGCGGGTCAGCGGCGAGCGCCGTAGCGAAGCGTAGGCGCGAGTCCGCTGCACCCGCGGGTTAGGCGGCCCTTGCATCAAGGCTCTAGAAGCGCGCCGAGCTTGCCAAGGACTTCATCCTTCGCGTCGGCAGGAAGGCGGCCTGCAAACTCCGCCTCTCGCGCGCGCCAATCCAAGCTCTTGACCTGATCAGCAAGAACGACCCCACCAACCGAAAGACCCTCCGGTACCGAAACTTCAAAGGGATAACCCTTCACTTGACTCGTGATCGGACAGAACAGGCCGAGACCGACCTTTCCGTTGTACGACTTGGGCGATACGACAACGGCCGGTCTGCGCCCCGCCTGCTCGTGGCCAGCTTGAGGATTCAGGCTGATCCAAACGATGTCGCCGCGCTCGGGCACGTACGGCATCTGTGCTTACCAGGACTCCCGGCCAACCGGCTGCCCAGAGTCCGCCTCGGCATGCCGGTTCCGCATCGTCACCTTGGAAACGAGCGTTCGCAGCTCCCACCGCGGTCGAACTGCTGAGAATCGCAGACTCCCCTTCTCCAGAGACACCTCGACCTCCGTTGCCAGTTTCAAACCTGCACCCTCCGCGAAGGGCTTGGGAATTCGCACCGCGAGACTGTTTCCCCACTTCTGGACCTTCGTCCTCATGACACCTCCGTATCTACAATGAGTCTACCATGAAGCAAGAGCCGCAGGGTTACTTCGGGCCGCCTAACGGGTGGCGGGTCAGCGGCGAGCTCCGAGGCGAAGCCGAGGAGCGAGTCCGCTGCACCCGCGGGTTAGGCGGCCGACCCTCACAAAACGTCATACGCCCACTTGAACGCTAGCCAACTCACCGCGAGCGCCGCGACAACGAAGTAGAACCGAAAGGCAACGTACCAGGCATAGAACGCCGCTGAGAACGGCGACATGAGCACCGCCGATGCTGGAAGACCACCGCCGACGACGAGGGTGATAGTCCCCAGAGTGACGAACGCTATGATCGAGAAGCCCAAAAAAAGAAAAGCCGCTGGGACATTCATCCAGCCTCTAGCGTCTGTGATGAATCGGCGGCACGCCAAGGAGGCTAGGAACAAGGCGAACGTGAGATGGGCGCCGATGATCAGCCAGTAAAACAGGGACTCCTGGCTCCAACTTGTCGCACCCAGCGCAACCAGCCACACGAAAGATAGCCCGATGGATACCAGGAGGGCCTTCAGCGTGGAGGTGAGGCCCGAGGAAGCAGCGAACGCACGCGCGGACATCAGCTCTTGGGGCCGCCTAACGGGCGGCGGGTCAGCGGCGAGCGCCGTAGCGAAGCGTAGGCGCGAGTCCGCTGCACCCGCGGGTTAGGCGGCCGACGCACGCTGCCCCCTTCTAATCATCGGGAAAAGTCGAGCGAAGACTACGAACCACAGGATAGGGCCGATGACCATGTAGGACCAGAACAGCAGCACGCCAATGACATCAACCTCGGGCACCAACGACCCGATTGCCATGGGAACTAGCCAACCCAGCCCGTAGCTCAGACCTGCCAAGGTACCTACCCATGCACGCTCCCGCCAGCTTCTTGGCCTCAACACGCTCTCAGCGGCCACGAAACCGATTCCTGCCGAAATGACTGAAACCCCGACGATGATCCAAAGGCCGAAGTAGAACCAACCCCAGAGATCGGCATCCAGGTCAATCGCCAGTTTGCCCGCGTGCGCCTCGAAAAGGCGGTAGAGCACCAACGAAAGCCCGAAGCCCAGTTCGAACAGGATGATCCCGACCAGGCATTCACGAATACGAAGCGCCGCACCCAACCGTCGCGTTGTCACCATGACTACTTCGGCCCGCCTAACGGGTGGCGGGTCAGCGGCGAGCTCCGAGGCGAAGCCGAGGAGCGAGTCCGCTGCACCCGCGGGTTAGGCGGCCTATCAATGCGTGTACCAGCGGGAGCGATTCGCATCTCGTTCAGGCAGTTCATTTTTCGAAGAAAAGCGCAATGGTGTCGGCCGGCCAGTCCATCGCCCGATTCGTCCCCTTGTCCACGCATGCCACGATCATGAGGCAGCGCGAAACGCTCTTGCCAGCCTCATCGACCATAGTGCACTCGATGTGCGCATCGGGTCCACGGAACTCGCGCACGAACGACGTGATCGTAATCTTCTGGTCTCCGACGGCAGGCTGTACAAAGTCGACTTCCATCCTTCGGACCCAGGCCATGAACGGCAGCTTCGCAAGGGTCTTCAAATCCCAGCCGCAATACTCACGTAGGCCGTTCATCCGATGATCAACGTAGTAGCCCGAATAGACCGCAGTACGGAGATGATTGTAAGGATCGAGCTCGGAGAACTTGATCCTGTGCGTGCTCTTGAAGACTACCGGTGTCTTCGGCATTCGGTTCCTTTATGTCTCGCGGCAGCCGCTGCTGGTGGGGCGACGCGCTACGAGCCCCGCACGCCGCTGGCTGGCATTAGCCAGACCTGCAAGGACGCGCCGAGCAGCCACCTTGGTGATCTGGCCGCCTAACGGGCAGCGCGTCAGCGGCGAGTGAGGAGGCGAAGCCGACGAGCGAGTCCGCTGCACGCGCGTGTTAGGCGCCTTCAAGTGAATTCTCCTGCCTCGTCCAGAGCAGGCCACCTAGAACCAGAAGAACTGTTGCCGCGGCGAGACCGAATGTGCCCACAAACAAGCCGACGAATCGGAGGAGCAGGGCCGTGTCAGCTGCGGGGATGAGCGCGCATGCCAGGACGATCCGCCTGGCTCCCGACACCCTGCAGGCCAGGATGACCACGAGGGCGAGGATGACGAGGTGCACCGAAAACATGAGCCATAGCGCCCTCACAGCTGCGATCAGGGAAGGATTGAGTCCACTCGCCAGGATGGTGCTGGAGACCGAGGGGTAGCCGGCGGCGTGGAAGGCGGCCGTGGCGACGAGGAGAATGCCTGCTCCGATGATGAGCCAGCGACTCACTCGGATCGGCTCAGCCACGGCCGCACCATCCGTCAAGTCGCGTGTGTGTTCTCCGGGCGCCTAACGGGTGGCGGGTCAGCGGCGAGCGCCGTAGCGAAGCGTAGGCGCGAGTCCGCTGCACCCGCGGGTTAGGCGACGCTTGCTCGCCACTGCGCCACGCTGCGGTCACCCGCTTTAGCTCTACGCCCACGGACTTGATTCTCCGGGTGCCACCACTGCCTCTAGCCCTGACGTCAGACGCCCTGCAACCCACGACCCGCGGCTATCGTTGACGGGCCAGGCCAATCGCCACGCTGGAAAAGCCCCGGGCAGGAAGGCGGAACTCGGGGACCTCATTCGTCTCACGTCGCCTAACGGGTGGCGCATAAGCTGCGGGCGCCCGACCGCCATCAGATCCCTGAACACACCACGAGTTTCCCTTGCGACGGAGTGCAGGGCGACCGTCAGCTTCATGCGCGTGTTAGGCGCCCCTTCCCTTAAGGGCTTACACGCCACGCGACACCTCGCTCACCTCAGACCACGACCACGGGATGCGCCGGCTGGCGCGCGCCTCGGATTGTCCTCCCTCTCGCCACTCGCGCGCCAGAGCGGCGCCGATTAGGACGGGGGGCGGGCCGACAGATAAGCCGTCAGCTGCCACGTTCCCAGAAAATGCCATGCTGCGCCCCGCTCCTGGCGCCGAGGTAGTCGGCCCGCATCCCGGAGGCGGACGGCGCGCAGAACTTTTACCGATTACGCCAGACTCTCCCCTCCGGACACAATCGCAAGCCTCGCGATCGTCGACGCGACTATTCAGCCCGCGCGCCGGCCGCCGTCTTGAGTCCGAAGCGCCTAACGGGCGGCGGGTCAGCGGCGAGTGACGAGCCGAAGGCGAGGAACGAGTCCGCTGCACCCGCGGGTTAGGCGGCGCTTCACAGCCACCGTGACCTGCAGCCGAAAGCCTTTCGAGGCTTACGCCCATAGCGGTGCTTCTCCGGGAGCCACGACAGCCCCATAGATAGAGACACCGGAACTCGTACGTTCGCAACTATCGTTGTCGACCCGAGCGCCCCGCCACGCTGGAAAAGCCCTGGGCAGGAGGGCGTGACTCGGGGCCCTCATTTCTCCGGAACGCCCGCCTAACGGGTGGCGCATAAGCTGCGGGCGCCCGGAAGTGACCAGATCCCTGGCCTCGCCACGAGCTTCCCTTCCGACGGAGTGCATGGCGACCGTCAGCTTCATGCGCGGGTTAGGCGCCCCTTCCCTTGAGGGTTTACACGCCAAGCGACACCTCGCTCACACCAGACCTTGACCACGGGATGCGCCGGCTGGCGCGCGCTACGGATTGTCCTCCCTCTCGCCACTCGCGCGCCAGAGCGGCGCGGATCAAGCCGGGGGGCGGGCCGACAGATAAGTCGTCTGCTGCCACGCCTCCAGAACTTGCCACCCTTCGCCCCGCTCCTGGAGCCGAGATAGTCGGCCCGCATCCCGGAGGCGGACGGCGCGCAGAACTTCTACCGATTACGCCAGCCTCTCCCCTCCGGACACAATCGCGAGCCTCGTGATCGTGGACGCGACTATTCAGCCCGCGCGCCGGCCGCCGTCTTGAGTCCGAAGCGCCTAACGGGTGGCGGGTCAGCGGCGAGCTCCGAGGCGAAGCCGAGGAGCGAGTCCGCTGCACCCGCGGGTTAGGCGGCGCTTCACCACCAAGATGCTGAGCCACCGACCGGCTTTCAGCGCCTATGCCCACGGCCAACCTTCTTTGTGAGCCACGACAGCCTCATGAATAGAGACACCGCAACTCGCTTCGCGTTCAGAACTATCGTTGTCGACCCGAACGCCTCGCCACTCTGGAAAAGCCCTGGGAAGGAGGGCGTGGCTCGGGGACCCCATTTCTCCGGAACGCCCGCCTAACGGGTGGCGGGTCAGCGGCGAGCGCCGTAGCGAAGCGTAGGCGCGAGTCCGCTGCACCCGCGGGTTAGGCGGCGCTTCACAGCCACGATGGCCGGACGCCAAACGCCTTTCGGAACCTATGCCCACGACAGTGCTTCCCCGGGAGCCACGACAGCCCCAAGCATGGAGACACCGCAACTCGACCCGCGTTCGCAACTATCGTTGTCGACCCGAGCGCCTTGCCACCTTGGAGAAGCCCTGGGCAGGAGGGCGTGACTCGGGGACCCCATTTCTCCGGAACGCCCGCCTAACGGGTGGCGGGTCAGCTGCGGGCGCCCCGCAGAGATGAAACCCCTAGCCTCGCGACAACTTCCCTTGCGCGGCAATGCCAGGGCGACCGTCAGCTGCACCCGCGGGTTAGGCGCCCCTTCCCTGTCGGGTTTACACGCCACGCGACACCTCGCTCGCACCAGGCCTCGACCACGGGATGTGCCGGCTGGCGCGCGCTACGGATTGTCCTCCCTCTCGCCACTCGCGCGCCAGAGCGGCGCCGATTAAGACGGGGGGCGGGCCGACAGATAAGCCGTCTGCTGCCACGCCTCCAGAAAATGCCACGCTGCGCCCCGCTCCTGGAGCCGAAATAGTCGGCCCGCATCCCGCAGGCGGACGGCGCGCAGAACTTGTACCGATTACGCCAACCTTTCCCCTCCGGACACAATCGCGAGCTTCGCGATCGTTGACGCAACTATCCAGCCCGCGCGCCGGCCGCCGTCTTGAGTCCGAAGCGCCTAACGGGTGGCGGGTCAGCGGCGAGCGCCGTAGCGAAGCGTAGGCGCGAGTCCGCTGCACCCGCGGGTTAGGCGGCGCTTCACCGCCACGATGACCTGCCGCCAACGACTTCCTCAGCCTTACGCCCACGACAGCAATTCTCCGGGTGCCACGATCGCCCCATGAATAGCGACGCTGCGCGGATCGCGTTCGCAACTATCGTTGTCGACCCCTGCGCCTCGCCACCATGGAAAGGCCCTGGGCAGGAAGACGAGACTCGGGGCCCTCATTTCTCCGGCACGCCCGCCTAACGGGTGGCGGGTCAGCGGCGAGCGCCGTAGCGAAGCGTAGGCGCGAGTCCGCTGCACCCGCGGGTTGGGCGGCCTACTGTTTTGCACTGGCGCCTTCATCGGGCCATAACTTAAAGGCAAATACGTCATCGCAACGCGCTGTGCTACAACCTCGCCCTGACGCAGCAAGGCCATGCGCGAAAGCCACGCCATCCATCTTGCGAATCGCTACCCGCTCCCAGCCTTCCTCAGGATACGCAATGGTGAGGACGAGGCTCTCACCCGCGGCAAGCGGTCTCGGCGTTTGACCGACGGGCCACAGCTGCCGGAAGCCCGGTGGCAGAACCCCGTAGTCAATCTTGCTGACGTCTTGCGGCGTTGAACTATCAATCGCCCAGAGGACGTCGTTGCCCGGGCCGGGTGGCGCGACTCGCGTGGGCTTCCCCGCGACTTCGAGACGGAGAATGGCGAATGGCTTCGCCGGGGCCACGAGGTGGGGAACTGGTGTCTCGTCGCTGTGACATCCAGACGCGAGAACGCTGACAGTCGCTGTCGCGACGAGTACCGATAGCAACTTCGAGCCGCCTAACGGGTGGCGGGTCAGCGGCGAGCGCCGTAGCGAAGCGTAGGCGCGAGTCCGCTGCACCCGCGGGTTAGGCGGCGCTTCACAGCCACGGTGACCTGCAGCCGAAAGCCCTTCGAAACCTACGCCCATGACGGCGCTTCTCCGGGAGCCACGACAGCCCCATACATAGAGACACCGCAACTCGCCCCGGGTCCAGAACTATCGTTGTCGACCCGAGCGCCTCGCCACTCTGGAAAAGCCCTGGGCAGGAGGACGTGACTCGGGGACCCCATTTCCCCGGGACGCCCGCCTAACGGGTGGCGGGTCAGCGGCGAGCTCCGAGGCGAAGCCGAGGAGCGAGTCCGCTGCACCCGCGGGTTAGGCGGCTGTTGATCGAGATTCATGGGCCGAAGGTGTTTGCACCAGGCAGCAGTTTGCCTTGCTCGGCGAGATCCATGGCCTCAAGAGCGTCAGCCACCCACATGTCAAACTCTGAGGCGTCGTACTCCCCCTTAGGTACTAGCCGAAATGCACCTGGCCTATGCTGCTTCCCAAGCTCGAGAACGAGCTCGGGCGTCGGAATCTCCTTGAGACGCTTCAGCTCGACAACTTGGCCCTGACGATTGAAAAAGACGACGGTCATCAACCCTTCTGCGACTTTCGCTAGGACCTCCGATGCCGAATACGTGCGCATTCGTTGTTCAGCCGCCTAACGGGTGGCGGGTCAGCTGCGGGCGCCCGACCGCCACGATGCCCCTCGACTCGCCACAACCATCCCTCTCGCCAAACCGCATGGCGACCGTCAGCTGCACCCGCGGGTTAGGCGCCCCTTCCCTGTCGGGTTTACACGCCACGCGACACCTCGCTCGCACCAGGCCTACACCATGGGATGCGCCGGCTGGCGCGCGCCACGGATTGGCCTCCCTCTCGCCACTCGCGCGCCAGAGCGGCGCGGATTACGACGGGGGGCGGGCCGACTGTTGAGTCGTCTGATGCCCTACGAGATCCTCGACCCACGCTGCGCCCTGCTCCTGGAGCCGAGATAGTCGGCCCGCATCCCGGAGGCGGACGGCGCGCAGAACTCCTACCGATCACGCCAACCTCTCCCCTCCGGACACAATCGCATGCCTCGCGATCGTCGACGCGACTATTCAGCCCGCGCGCCGGCCGCCGTCTTACGTGCGAAGCGCCTAACGGGTGGCGGGTCAGCGGCGAGTGACGAGCCGAAGGCGAGGAACGAGTCCGCTGCACCCGCGGGTTAGGCGGCGCTTCACCGCCACGATGACCTGCAGCCGAAAGCCTTCCGAAACCTACGCCCATGACGGCGCTTCTCCGGGAGCCACGACAGCCCCAAACATAGAGACACCGCAACTCGACCGGCGTTCACAACTATCGTTGCCGACCCGAGCGCCTTGCCACTCTGGAAAGGCCCTGGGAAGGAGGGCGTGACTCGGGGACCCCATTTCCCCGGAACGCCCGCCTAACGGGTGGCGGGTCAGGTGCAAGCGCATGCCGTAGATGCCTGCGCGCTCGCGGCCGCGGACCAATCGCCTCGCTGTCATCGCGCTTGCAGCTGCACCCGCGGGTTAGGCGGCCGCAGATGCGATGGCTCTAGACCGAGACCCGGGCGACCAGCCGCGCTGCAACGCGCTCCGACAGCCGCGCCGCTCTTGAAGGGCTTGAGAGCACCGGCCCAACCGCCAACCTGCGACATCAGTCTGTTGCTTTCCGCGACACCAAGATGATCTCACCGACTCCAGAACTCTGTTGCCGGCCCAGCCCGTTGAGCCGTCGAGTTGCCGCGATGCCCGCCCTGCCGAGGACCTGATGACTGGTCTTCGGCCCGCCTAACGGGTGGCGGGTCAGCGGCTCGTGAGGCGCCGAAGGCGCCGAACGAGTCCGCTGCACCCGCGGGTTAGGCAGCCGCACGCTCGATGGAACTAGACCGCGGTGAAGCTGCCCGATCCGAGATGCCGCACCCGCAGCTTCCGCCACGATGCGACCTGCCAGCATCTTGATGGGACCGGGGCTAACGCCACGATGTCTCATCGGCTTGCCTGTTAGTTAGACACCTTATCTTCTCACCGGTTCCAGAACTCTGCTGGACTACGGGCAGACGAGCCGCGCTGTTGAGGGTGTTTCCGGCCTGCCTAACGGGTGGCGGGTCAGCGGCTCGTGAGGCGCCGAAGGCGCCGAACGAGTCCGCTGCACCCGCGTGTTAGGCAGCCGCAGTTTCGCCGCCCGTAAACCGCGATGCCCGCGACCAGCCGTGAGACAACGGTCTGCCTCTGCTGAGGCCGGGCGACTTCTCAGCTCCTTGATGGGACAGGTACTTCCGCCCAACTCGATCATCTGTGTGCCTAAGGTAGCCCCGATGATCTCACCGGTTCCGGAACTCCGATGGAATCAGGCTGGACTTGCCACGCCGCCGAGCGCGACTTCGGCCTGCCTAACGGGTGGCGGGTCAGCGGCGAGCTCCGAGCCGAAGGCGAGGAGCGAGTCCGCTGCACCCGCGGGTTAGGCCGCACGCCCGAAGTAATTAACAACGCCTTTCCTCCAATACAGGTACCAAATGGCAATCGGAAGGCAGGGCACCCAAAGGAAGTCCGCTTTACCGGACGCAGCCAAGTTCCACGCACTCAAGCCGGCGAGGAGCAACCAAAACACGATCATCAGATGACGCGCCCACGGAGCCCGACTTCGAATGCCTAGGGCGATAATGAAAAGGAGACTGCCAAACACCAGCATCGCCATTCCCCAAACCGGCAAAGACCAGGATGGCAGATTCCGGAAGGACGAGGTGTCAACCAAACCGGCGGCACCGAGGATGGCACCCAGCAAGAATACTGAGCCGGCAAGAAACGATAGAACCATGCCGATCGTCAGCAACATGGGGCGATGAGGAGCTGGCGATATCGGATCGGTCATGGCTTTGAGCGGCCTAACGGGTGGCGGGTCAGCGGCGAGCGCCGCCGCGAAGCGGAGGCGCGAGTCCGCTGCACCCGCGGGTTAGGCCGCCAAGTCTTACTTTGGATATGGCTCATCTAGGACCCAGGGGACATGTGCCTCGAATTCCAATTGCAGGAGCGGACAGTCTTTCATCGACGACGGAACCAGCGCCAGGTCTGCCGTGAGGCCAAGCCAGAATCCGGGGGTGACGTTCTCTAGGTCCATCGTCCCTGATGTTTCGGTTAGCTTTACGGTCGAATCGCGTCCGATCAGGTTGCTACCAACAAAGTGAAACCAGCCGGCGTAGAAGTATTTGCCATCCACAGCCCAGCCTCCCTCCCAAATCTCCGACTCACGATCCGGGCGAATACCGAGTTGATCGAATAGAGCCAATACATCTGGGGGATAGATCAATGACCGAGCCGCGGCAAAGTTCCGGCAGTACAGGCAGCCGCACTCCTCGGGACTGCCGGACTGGCGTGATTCATGGGCCGTGCGAGTAGCCTCTCGATCAGCCTCGAAAGTCCAGCGCTTGAAGCCGACCCTGGCCATCAGAAGCGGCCTAACGGGTGGCGGGTCAGCGGCGAGTGACGAGCCGAAGGCGAGGAACGAGTCCGCTGCACCCGCGGGTTAGGCGGCGGGAACTCGCCCGCAACAGCTACCGGGTACACGGCTTCAGCTCAATCGCAATGGCTCGCGCCTCCGTCGCTCCGACGTTTTCGCCCGTGTGCGTCGTGTTTTCGCGCCACAAGACATCCCCTGCCTTGAGAGATGTCGCCGAGCTCGTACCGTCGGGCAGCACATTTCGAATCGTGGCATCTGCCAACAGGTACACCACCCCCGGAGGATGCGAATGCATTGCCTCCTTCTCGCCTGGTTTCATGTGGAACTCAAGAACGCGCACTCGATCATTCTCGAAACGCACTGCGTAGTACTGAGGAGACAACTTCACCGGATCTTGCGTCGTCACACGGCCCGCGGCGGACACGGCCAATGCCCCGAGCCCGATCCCAACTGCCAGATAAGATAGTCGCTTCATCGGTTACCTCGATCAACCGGACGTTTCTGTTTCAAGCCGCCGGTCGCCGCCTAACGGGTGGCGGGTCAGCTGCGGGCGCCCGACCGCCACGATGCCCCTCGACTCGCCACAACCTTCCCTCTCGCCAAACCGCATGGCGACCGTCAGCTGCACCCGCGGGTTAGGCGCCCCTTCCCTGTCGGGTTTACACGCCACGCGACACCTCGCTCACCTCAGACCGTTACCACGGGATGCGCCGGCTGGCGCGCGCTACGAATTGTCCTCCCTCTCGCCACTCGCGCGCCAGAGCGGCGCCAATTACGACGGGGGGCGGGCCGACTCTTGAGTCGTCTGATGCCCAGCCAGACCCACGAGCCACGCTGCGCCCTGCTCCTGGAGCCGAGATAGTCGGCCCGCATCCCGCAGGCGGACGGCGCGCAGAACTCTTACCGATGACGCCCAACTCTCCCCTCCGGACACAATCGCCAGCCTGGCGATCGTCGACGCGACTATTCAGCCCGCGCGCCGGCCGCCGTCTTACATCCGAAGCGCCTAACGGGTGGCGGGTCAGCGGCTCGTGAGGCGCCGAAGGCGCCGAACGAGTCCGCTGCACCCGCGTGTTAGGCAGCCGCACGCTCGATGGAACTAAACCGCGGTGAAGCTGCCCGATCCGAGCCGCCGCACCCGCAGCTTCCGCCACGATGCGACCTGCCAGCATCTTGATGGGACCGGGGCTAACGCCACGATGTCTCATCGGCTTGCCTGTTAGTTAGACACCTTATCTTCTCACCGGTTCCAGAACTCTGCTGGACTACGCGCGGACGAGCCGCGCTGTTGAGGGTGTTTCCGGCCTGCCTAACGGGTGGCGGGTCAGCGGCGAGCGCCGCAGCGAAGCGTAGGCGCGAGTCCGCTGCACCCGCGGGTTAGACGGCGCCGACGAGCAGTGGCTTGGTCGAAAGCAGACTCTCGACGGAGATGTCTTCATCAACGTCCTCCCAATGGAGGCCGATTCCGCCGCCGATCAACCGCCACCGCTTGCGCTGTTCGGGAGTCGCTTTCTGGAGGCGGGGAAACCACGCGAGTGGCACGAGGATCTCGCGCCCGTCTGCCAGGACCACCCGCAACGCCTCATCCGTGGTGCTGACATCGACCGCGAGCGGCTCGACGTTAACGTTTAAGGTGCTCATGCCATCTCTCCTCGAAAAGCGCCCTGTGCTCCTCCACGATACGCTGGATCTCGGCGATTTCGCCCGTCCGGAATCCACGAGAGCGGGCCAGGGACACGGGTCTGAGCCAAAACTTGGCATATCGCTCGGCCTGCTCGACATGGATGTGCGGCGGTTCCTGCGCTTCCGAACTGAAGAAGAAGAACCGATAGCCCTTCACGCGCAGAACTAGAGGCATCGGAAGAGTTTAACGCTCTGGAGCGGCAGCCGGATGGCAACTCGGGGCCGTCTAACGGGCGGCGGGTCAGCGGCGAGCGCCGTAGCGAAGCGTAGGCGCGAGTCCGCTGCACCCGCGGGTTAGGCGGCGGCTGACTCACTTCCACACGCCCCGGTCAGCCGCGCTCCACCTCCGGTAGCCTTCAAGCTCATCCGGCGTTACTACCGATCTTGCAATTAGAACCGGGGTCAGGGCCGCAAACGCCGACTGGGAGAGCGGCGCGTGATCCGTTCCCGGCTCGCGATCAGCAGGGCCGCCAAGAGTCAGCCTGACACCCTCGAGTGTTACCGGGCGATTCCGGAAAGACTCCCTGTATATTCGGACGTGAACCGCTTCGTCGACCGCGAGGACCTTGGCCACGTGGTACTCCCTCGGGCTACCGAACTCGTTTTCTTCGTCCTGCACGGAGTAAAGACCTCCGACTTCAAGCTTGAGCTGGCGCCTGTGAGTGGCCACCGCTAATGCGACAGCGACAATGAGACCAACGAGCGCGATGGCTACAACTCGCGGCCTCATCGGAGCTTTCCGACGCCTAACGGGTGGCGGGTCAGCGGCGAGGGCCGAGGCGAAGCCGAGGCCCGAGTCCGCTGCACCCGCGGGTTAGGCGGCGGCTGACTACCCACGACCATAGGACACCAAGAGGACCTCCAGCGCTCCGGCGGGCCCGAAGAAGAGAACATGGCTCTGGAGCCGGTTTCGCACCGCATCCGAGAGGAGCTCATCCTGCCCCAGAACCCGATGGAGTCGAATAAGGGAGGCGCCGACAACGCCGACGCCGACAACCAGGAACCAGGCGGGCGGGTCACTCAAGGCGAAGCCAATCCATGAGAATCCTGCGAGCGCCGCGACTGAAAACCAAGCCCACATCTTCACAGGTTTACTAGCCACGATTCGTGCTCCGCCCGCCTAACGGGTGGCGCATAAGCTGCGGGCGCCCGGAAGAGGCCAGATCCCTAGTTTCGCCACGAGCTTCCCTACCGACCGAGTGCATGGCGACCGTCAGCTTCATGCGCGTGTTAGGCGCCCTCACTCATTCGGGTTTACACGCCACGAGACACCTCGCCCGCACCAGGCCTCGACCACGGGATGCGCCGGCTGGCGCGCGCTACGAATTGTCCTCCCTCTCGCCACTCGCGCGCCAGAGCGGCGCGGATTAAGCCGGGGGGCGGGCCGACTGTTAAGTCGTCTGATGCCCAACCGAATCCTCGAGCCACGCTGCGCCCCGCTTCTGGAGCCGAGATAGTCGGCCCGCATCCCGGAGGCGGCCGGCGCGCAGAACTTCTACCGATTACGCCGGCCTCTCCCCTCCGGACACAATCGCCTGCCTCGCGATCGTCGACGCGACTATTCAGCCCGCGCGACGGCCGCCGTCTCGAGTCCGAAGCGCCTAACGGGTGGCGGGTCAGCGGCGAGCTCCGAGCCGAAGGCGAGGAGCGAGTCCGCTGCACCCGCGGGTTAGGCGGCGCCAGGTTCACGGGAGCACAGCTCCGAGAAACGCGAAGCCAATTAGAACGACCCCGATGGCAAGGTACACCTGCTGAGCCGCCTGCCCCTTAAGCCCAAAGACTGATCCATGAAACCTGCTACCTACTGCCATTCCAAGCCCAACGACGAAAAGCGCGAGAGGGAGGGGCTGACGCGGGCCGCGTAACCAAAGAGCTCCGAACAACGCTAGGACTGCGACTGCGGCAGCAAGACCCTTCACTTTGACCGGCGCCTCCATGTTGAAGTGCCGCCTAACGGGTGGCGGGTCAGCGGCGAGCGCCGTAGCGAAGCGTAGGCGCGAGTCCGCTGCACCCGCGGGTTAGGCGTCACGCCGAACTTCGCCCTGACGGCCGGTAAACCGGCCGACGAGCGTTCCTACAAGCCACCACCCTTCCAAGAAGGCCAAAAGATAGATAACCCCGATGATGATCTGGCCACTCTGCGACTCCCTGAACGACGCCGGGAGAGCGAGACTCGCCCAACCGACGAGGGCGAAGAGGGGATTGATCACCAGAAAGGCACCGATGAGGAGTCTGCCGACCACATCGAGCCTTCCAAACGTCGCGGCGCCAATCTGGCCGTCCGTAGCTTTCCCCAGTGCAAAGGTGGAGAGAAGCACGAACACCGCGACGAGCATTAGGCTCATCAGAATACCTGCGACAAACACTTGCGTACGCTTCTTCAGCCGCACTGGTGCTCCGTGACGCCTAACGGGTGGCGGGTCAGCGGCGAGCTCCGAGGCGAAGCCGAGGAGCGAGTCCGCTGCACCCGCGGGTTAGGCGGCGGCGACATCGAGCTGGTCATGACTTTTCCGTTTCCGGCAGAAGAGCCCGTATTCTGGCCTCGTCAGGCTCCCGCCGGCCGCCCCCGGATTGAGACCAAGCGAGTAAGCCAGCAGAGCCGAACACATACAAAAGCCACCCCTCGTCATCAAACGTCAGCCAGACTCGGTCCTGCGGAACCGCCTCGATCGCTTTGCAGAGCGAACCGAAGTCATGGTCGCTCATCTCAGTCAATCTCTCGCGATTCACGTGAAGCACTCCCCGCCTAGGCCAGAGGTTGCACAGATGCCTGAGGAACCACTGATCACCGGTTTCGAAAAATAGGCTGAGATCGCTGTCCGTACACGTGAAGACTCGATCTAAATCGCCACTGGACATCTCCGAGAGGCTCACGAGGCGAAAGAAATCTTGTGCGCCTCCGTCTGCCCTCACGAGGTGACGTAGCAGGGACTGAGCGCCACGCTGCTTTCTACGGTCCCACCAGATTAGGCTGGTGATTGAAGCCTTGTACTTTTCGATCAGCGGCCACGTCTCAGATTGGAAAGACGGCGACGAATCGGGAAACTCACTCTCATCTGGCCTGAGGACTTCGCCAGGCTCGATCCGATTCCAGATCGTCACGTAGCGAAGCTGGGGCTTCACTGCCTCACGCTCGGTCAATCGCTCACCGTTCATTTCCGACGCCTAACGGGTGGCGGGTCAGCGGCGAGCGCCGTAGCGAAGCGTAGGCGCGAGTCCGCTGCACCCGCGGGTTAGGCGGCGCGCTCTCACTCATGGTTGGCTGACCACCATCACCGATACTCGCGGCAACTCGATTGTCGAGTCGCTACCGCTTGGGCCGACTCGAACGCCCATGTCCACGACGAGAGTTGCCTCGCCCACGGGTACGAATACCGGAACCGTGAAATCACGAACAAGGGTTCGCGACTCGCCCGCGTCCAGCCGAAAGGAATCGCTACAGCCGCCGTCAGTCGTCCAACCGGACGAGTAAGCCGGCCAGGTACGGCCGACGCCCGAGGAGAGGACACCGACCGAAATTCCTTTCCGCACACAAACATCTGCCGGCTGGACACCGGAGTTTGTGAGTAGGCACGCGAGTTCAAACCGCTGGTTCTGAACCAACGGTGGAAGTCGGCCCGAGACGGACAAGGAAAGCTGCGCCGCCGACTGCTGCGTCGTTGATGAGCACGAGCTGAGGGCCAGAAGAATCCCTGCGCCGAGGGCCCACACCTTCATTTCGAGCCGCCTAACGGGTGGCGGGTCAGCGGCGAGCGCCGTAGCGAAGCGTAGGCGCGAGTCCGCTGCACCCGCGGGTTAGGCGACGCGTTTTCGCCGCGACGCCACGCTACGGTCACCCGTTCTTGATCTACGCCCACAGACTCGACTTTCCGGGTGCCACGACTACCTGCAGAATAGACGCCACACGCCCTGCAACCCACGACCCGCGGCTATCGTTGTCGACCCGGCTGCCCCGCCAGGCTGGTAAAGCCCCGGGCAGGAAGACGCAACTCGGGGACCTCATTCCTCCCACGTCGCCTAACGGGTGGCGGGTCAGCGGCGCGTGAAGAGCCGAAGGCGATGAACGCGTCCGCTGCACCCGCGGGTTAGGCGGGCCGCTCGCCTTCGGCTTGCGCGAGCTTGATCAGATAGTTCTTCAATTGTTCATAGTCCGCCCACCAGTTCTGGCGGCCGTGTGTTTCGAGCGGGCCTTGCTCTATCGTGGCAGGAAGATCCTCCTTCATTCTCACAAGAGCTACGATTGAATCCTTGCGACCGAGTCGTGGCTCATAAATCACGGGGAACGTTACGCCGCGGCGAGCCGTCGGTACCAGGAATTCCGCATCTCCGGGGAAGGGAGCTAGGGGGACGTGGCGCTCGAGCTTCTCGAGTTCACCGAGCGTGTGTCCCGCCTTCTTGAGAAACACCAGATATCGGGACCCCAGCTCGCACCCCTGCCAGCACCGAAAATAGATGAGCTCGTTGTTGAATGCACCCTTGAAAGACCAATTGACGCGCGCTTGAACAACAAACCAGGGCCCACCGATACCTTCGGGAAGCCCGGCCGTAATCCAGACGATAGCGACAGCGTCGGACCGCTGAAAGAGCTCTCTGAAGCTCTTAGGCTCGTTGGTGTCAACAGTTATTTCCCCGAGAACCGGCGCCGGCATCGCCAAGCAAGTGATCCAAGCGATTACCGTCACAATCGGAAGCCAGAACTTCGGCCCGCCTAACGGGTGGCGGGTCAGCGGCGAGCGCCGTAGCGAAGCGTAGGCGCGAGTCCGCTGCACCCGCGGGTTAGGCGGCGCTTCACAGCCACGGTGACCTGCAGCCGAAAGCCTTTCGGGACCTACGCCCATGACGGCGCTTCTCCGGGAGCCACGACAGCCCCATATATAGAGACACCGTAACTCTCCCCGCGTTCAGAACTATCGTTGTCGACCCGAGCGCCCCGCCACACTGGAAAAGCCCTGGGCAGGAGGGCGTGACTCGGGGACCCCATTTCCCCGGGACGCCCGCCTAACGGGTGGCGGGTCAGCGGCGAGCGACCGAGCGGAGCGAGGGAGCGAGTCCGCTGCACCCGCGGGTTAGGCGGCGCTTCACCGCCAACACGCTGAGCAACCGATCGGCTTTCCAGCCTTACGCCCACGACTGCCCTTCTCCGGGGGCCACGACCGCCCCATACATTGGGGACACCGCAACTCGCCCCGCGTTCGCGACTATCGTTGTCGACCCTGCCGCCTCGCCACGTTGGAAAAGCCTTGGGCAGGAGGGCGTGACTCGGGGCCCTCATTGCTCCGGGACGCCCGCCTAACGGGTGGCGGGTCAGCGGCGAGCGACCGAGCGAAGCGAGGGCGCGAGTCCGCTGCACCCGCGGGTTAGGCGGCTTCTCGATCACTGGGGACGAATTGAGACTGTAACCGTTAGCCATGTCGCCACTCGCCTGCCGTCCAATGTCGCCGGCCTGTACTTCCATTTGCGAAGCGCGTTCACGTAGCACGGATCTAGCCCTGCCCCAGCGGAACGAATCACTTTGACCTGGGCAACATCCCCCTCGGCCGTGATCCGAGCCTTCAAGATGGCCGTTGTGGGAAGAGAACCAGGCGGCAGCTCGGGCTCCACTCTTGTGATCAGCTCGGGAAGCGTCTTCGTCGCGTCGTTCCGAGTGGGCGTTGGAGAGGACGGCTCAGCCATGGCCAAGACCTGAACGGAGGTAGCGAGGCACACGAACAACAGGACAAGCCCGCCTAACGGGTGGCGGGTCAGCGGCGAGCTCCGAGCCGAAGGCGAGGTGCGAGTCCGCTGCACCCGCGGGTTAGGCGGCCGACACCTAGGCAAGACAGCGCCTCCTCAGCCAGCGAACGAATCGAACGCCATAGGTCGCCACGGGAATACAGAAGAGCAGCAGCCAGAGCGGGACAAACAACAGGCCGAGGCCGTCCGAAGGCCCAAGTTTGGCCACAAAGTCAGGAATCACGACTGCCAAGGCCGCAGCCACCACCTGCGCGGGGTCATGAGTTATCGGCTGGACAGCAAGTAGGACAAGGTACGGAACCATTCCCCAGAGGAATACGAAGGCTGTAAGCAAGTCGAGCTTGCTGGCTCCGCGCAGAGCTGATCCTTGCAGGACTGCACCAACTGCAATAACAATTCCGAGGAACACACCGTGGGATGAGTGCTTCATTGCATCGAGCGACCATGCCGCTTCGGCCCGCCTAACGGGCAGCGCATCAGCGGCGAGCGAAGAGCCGAAGGCGATGAGCGAGTCCGCTGCATGCGCGTGTTAGGCGCGCCGGTCATTGACCAGGCTCCTTGGACTCGCCGACCACAAAGCGGAAGTCTATGTAGCCACTGAGAAATCCGGCTTGCGCTCCGCGCCCCTTCTCCTTGGCATCGACAAGGCACACGCTCAAGTCCCAGCCCGTGGATCCGATTGGGAAGCGGAGAGGCACCTTGACTCTCGCCCAGTCGTCCGCCTCGATTGCGACCTTGTACCCCCGTTCAGGTCCATAACTGAAGTGCTCATGGGGTAGCAGATTCTCCTTCGAATCCCTATCTTCTGCCCGATAGACGCCAACCAGCCATCCGTTGCCGATCAAGCCATTGTCCTCGCCCCTGAGCTCTAGCGTTCCGTCCGTGATCTGTGTAAGGCGGACCTTGAACGACCCAGCAGCGCGGAGCGATAACCGAAGAACTAGTTCACCAGGGCAGCTCGGCGATTTAGCCGCGCCCGGCGACAACGCGAGAGTCAGCAACAACCACCCGACGGCGATCATGCGGAAGCGCCTAACGGGTGGCGGGTCAGCGGCGAGTGACGAGCCGAAGGCGAGGAACGAGTCCGCTGCACCCGCGGGTTAGGCGCCGAGAGACTCACGCTCATCAGAAGCTCCGCCACAGCAGGGACGCCCCAACCAAGGCGAGGAGCGCCACGGCCGCCGCCTCTGCTTGCCAGCTTGTGGTTGGGACCGGATTCGCAGCCCCACCGACCACGACCGTGATCTGGGCAGTGCCCGGCGTCAGGATCCCATTCATGTCCGATACCGTGATGGTCTGTGGCCCAGGCGTTTGGAACACGCTGTCTGCAAAGCTGGTGCACGTCGGGTTAGGCGGTGAAAAGGTGCAAGGGGCAGGCAGCGTCGCCAGCGGATCCGAGCTCGTGAAGACAACCGTCCCCGCCCATGTTGGGTCGGTCTGCTCATTGGCGTCGTGTGGCTCGAAGTTGATGCACCGGACCTCGCCAGGCTGGGTCACAGTGACTCGACACATACCCGGTCCAGCCGGGCAGCAAGGGAAGATGACACTGAGATGAGTTGCTGGAGCCGCCTGGCCAACCTTCGCGAGTGCAATCAGTCCAACGCACAACACAAGTCGCCTCACCATTAGCCCCTCCAATTCTTATCGGCGCCTAACGGGTGGCGGGTCAGCTGCGGGCGCCCGACCGCCACGATGCCCCTCGACTCGCCACAACCATCCCTCTCGCCAAACCGCATGGCGACCGTCAGCTGCACCCGCGGGTTAGGCGCCCCTTCCCTGTCGGGTTTACACGCCACGCGACACCTCGCTCGCACCAGGCCTACACCATGGGATGCGCCGGCTGGCGCGCGCCACGGATTGGCCTCCCTCTCGCCACTCGCGCGCCAGAGCGGCGCGGATTACGACGGGGGGCGGGCCGACTGTTGAGTCGTCTGATGCCCAACGAGATCCTCGACCCACGCTGCGCCCTGCTCCTGGAGCCGAGATAGTCGGCCCGCATCCCGGAGGCGGACGGCGCGCAGAACTCCTACCGATCACGCCAACCTCTCCCCTCCGGACACAATCGCATGCCTCGCGATCGTCGACGCGACTATTCAGCCCGCGCGCCGGCCGCCGTCTTACGTGCGAAGCGCCTAACGGGTGGCGGGTCAGCGGCGAGCTCCGAGCCGAAGGCGAGGAGCGAGTCCGCTGCACCCGCGGGTTAGGCGGCGGCTCGACACAGGTCACGGAGTCCTCGTTTCAATAACCGGCTGCGCACGATACAAAAGCAGGACGGGTACGCACACCACGGTTAGGGCAGGCACGCCGAACAACACGACGTAGACTGGATGACGCGGCCATTCCGCTACCAACGCTCTGATCATGACGAGACCGAGCAGCAGGTTGGCTGCGATACCGACGCCGCGCTGCCATCGCCGTTGACCACTCACAAGGTAGGCCGCTCCAGCGATAGCCGTGACCGTCAATAGGCCCCACGGCACTCCTGCGCCGGTCGGCAACGACACTCCCCTCTTAAGAACTAGAAGCACGGTTGAGGTTGCGTAACCCAGCAACACGGCCAACCAGATTACTCGGTTGAGCCAGAGCCAAAAGGCCGGATTCCGAAGGTGCACCAGTTCTTCCACCGCTAGTTCCTACCGTCCGCCTAACGGGTGGCGGGTCAGCGGCGAGCGCCGTAGCGAAGCGTAGGCGCGAGTCCGCTGCACCCGCGGGTTAGGCGGCCCGGACTTCGAGACTACCGAGCCAGCCATTCGACCGCCTTCCATGGATCATGGGGGTGCCTGGCTATCCCTTTCACGACGGGGAAAACGTCGAACGACTTGGGGACTCGAACGGATGGGTCCGTCACGACTACCGTGATGCTCCACCCGGCCCGGCTAAAGAAAGCGGTTCCAGCAACGGCCTTTTCGAACAGTTGCGGATGTGCTGCACCGAATCCTTCAAGGATTGCCGCTCGAGTGCGTTCGCCAATCCAGGGTCTGGCTGGATCCCACTTGCGATCCATGATCTCGCGCTTCTGCGCAGAAGGCAGCCGTCGCCACGCCAGAAAAGACTGGCGATCACGACGCTCGCTCATTTCGGGCAGCCTAACGGGTGGCGGGTCAGCGGCGAGCCCCGTAGCGAAGCGCAGGGGCGAGTCCGCTGCACCCGCGGGTTAGGCGGCCCTTGCATCAAGGCTCTAGAAGCGCGCCGAGCTTGCCAAGGACTTCATCCTTCGCGTCGGCAGGAAGGCGGCCTGCAAACTCCGCCTCTCGCGCGCGCCAATCCAAGCTCTTGACCTGATCAGCAAGAACGACCCCACCAACCGAAAGACCCTCCGGTACCGAAACTTCAAAGGGATAACCCTTCACTTGACTCGTGATCGGACAGAACAGGCCGAGACCGACCTTTCCGTTGTACGACTTGGGCGATACGACAACGGCCGGTCTGCGCCCCGCCTGCTCGTGGCCAGCTTGAGGATTCAGGCTGATCCAAACGATGTCGCCGCGCTCGGGCACGTACGGCATCTGTGCTTACCAGGACTCCCGGCCAACCGGCTGCCCAGAGTCCGCCTCGGCATGCCGGTTCCGCATCGTCACCTTGGAAACGAGCGTTCGCAGCTCCCACCGCGGTCGAACTGCTGAGAATCGCAGACTCCCCTTCTCCAGAGACACCTCGACCTCCGTTGCCAGTTTCAAACCTGCACCCTCCGCGAAGGGCTTGGGAATTCGCACCGCGAGACTGTTTCCCCACTTCTGGACCTTCGTCCTCATGACACCTCCGTATCTACAATGAGTCTACCATGAAGCAAGAGCCGCAGGGTTACTTCGGGCCGCCTAACGGCCAGCGCATCAGCGGCGAGCGAAGAGCCGAAGGCGATGAGCGAGTCCGCTGCATGCGCGTGTTAGGCCACCCTTACTCGCGGTCTGAGCCGCTCCCCAAGCCACCAACCGACAACACATGCAATACAGAGGCTGACAACCTGCGTGACGCCAGGGCCGTGTGACGAACCGCCAGTGAGCAGCCCGAGACCGAAAAGCCCTAACAGCGAAACCACCACGAGCCCAATAATCCAGGAGACACGCTTTCCGCCCGCGGCCGCGCATCCCAGGAGGAGCCCTGCAACCAAACCGCCTACGGCCCGCGGAAGGCTAAGCAGTACTGGCACCATTGCTTCAGCATTGCTCGCGTTCACGCCGTCAAGCGTACGAGGGAGTAAACGGACAGTCGCCAAGTAGACCGCGGTCCCTACCCAGGAACCGATGGCAACCGCGCCAAAGACAAGGAGTACGGAACGCAGCTTCGTCATGGTCTCGATCGCCGTGCTGTCAGGTGGCCTAACGGGTGGCGGGTCAGCGGCGCGTGAAGAGCCGAAGGCGATGAACGCGTCCGCTGCACCCGCGGGTTAGGCGGCGCTTCACCGCCACGATGACCTGCAGCCGACCGCCTCTCCTGCCTTACGCCCACGACCGCACTTCTCGGGGCGCCACGAATGCCCCTTGAAAAGAGACACCGCCACGACCGCATTCGCAACTATCGTTGTCGACCCCGGCGCTTCGCCACGCTGAAAAAGCCCTGGGCAGGAGGGCGTGACTCGGGGCCCTCATTGCTCCCCACCGTCCGCCTAACGGGTGGCGGGTCAGCGGCGCGTGAAGAGCCGAAGGCGATGAACGCGTCCGCTGCACCCGCGGGTTAGGCGGCGCTTCACCGCCACGATGACCTGCAGCCGACCGCCTCTCCTGCCTTACGCCCACGACCGCACTTCTCGGGGCGCCACGAATGCCCCTTGAAAAGAGACACCGCCACGACCGCATTCGCAACTATCGTTGTCGACCCCGGCGCTTCGCCACGCTGAAAAAGCCCTGGGCAGGAGGGCGTGACTCGGGGCCCTCATTTCTCCCCCACGTCCGCCTAACGGGTGGCGGGTCAGCGGCGAGCCCCGAAGCGAAGCGCAGGGGCGAGTCCGCTGCACCCGCGGGTTAGGCGGCAGCCTCATGGGAGTTCGTGGAGCGTAGCCTTGCCCACCTCGTCGAACGCAAGCACGCGGAACTGAAATCCACAGCACGCAAGGTGCCCGAACTCTCGAACTCCACTGCCACTTAAGGCGCCGACCGCTACCACGCCGACCTCTCTTGTTCCCAGGTCAGACTGAAGAGAGGGCAGATCGCTGTACTTGCGAATGACTCCGGAGGATGTGTTCTCACGCCAGTGATCATCGAACTCCACCCACGTTCGCGGTTCGCAGTGCTCACCGACAAATATCGAAGTCTCATAACCGGCGTAGTAGGTCGCACGGACTCGCACGACTTGACCGAGGTACTTGGCAGGCTGAGCCACGAGATCGCAGTATTCAACTACGGTTCGCTCCTCTTGCGTCGTAGAACGAGGTTGCGTTGAGCACGCTGTCGATAGCGCTAAAGCGACTGCCACGACGGCGGTGATTCTGCCGCCTAACGGGTGGCGGGTCAGCGGCGAGCGCCGAGCCGAAGGCGAGGAGCGAGTCCGCTGCACCCGCGGGTTAGGCGGCCGCTGCCTAACGGCCTGGCGCCGGAACGCCGCGCAGTATTCCAGCAACGCTGAGGTCTTCATCAACGTCGGGCCAGTGGATTCCCTCGCCATCGCCCAGCAGTTCCCACTTATTCCGTTGTGCGGGCGAGGCGTGAAGTAGCCGCGGAAACCACGCAAGGGGGACACTCACCCGGCGTCCATCGGCCAGGGCCACGGTCAGTTCGTTTTCCGTGACCTCGACCTGCTGCGCACGGGGATTTGCTTCAACGACCGAAGAACTCATTCCACGCCTCCAAGAATCGCGCCTGGTTCTCCCCTACGATACGCTCGACTGCTCGCAGTTCGGGAGCCGAGAACCTTCCCGAAGAGGCCAAGGCTACCGGATCCAGCCAAAACTTGGCCATTTTCCGGTCGTGTTGCACGTGTACATGCGCCGGTTCGTCCCCTTCGTTGCTGAAGAAGAAGAACCTGTATGGGCCGATGTTGGCGATCCTGGGCAAATCTGTCTCCCCATCAAGGAGGCGAATTCCAAGTCATGGTAGCTCACACCGCGAGAGGACTTCGGCCCGCCTAACGGGTGGCGGGTCAGCGGCGAGTGACGAGCCGAAGGCGAGGAACGAGTCCGCTGCACCCGCGGGTTAGGCGGCGCTTCACCGCCGCCGTGACCTGCAGCCGAAAGCCTTTCGGGACCTACGCCCATGACGGTGCTTCTCCGGGAGCCACCACAGCCTCATACATGGAGACACCGCAGCTCGCTCCGCGTTCGGAACTATCGTTGTCGACCCTAGCGCCCCGCCACGATGGAAAAGCCCTGGGCAGGAGGGCGTGACTCGGGGCCCTCATTGCTCCGGCACGCCCGCCTAACGGGTGGCGGGTCAGCGGCGAGTGACGAGCCGAAGGCGAGGAACGAGTCCGCTGCACCCGCGGGTTAGGCGGCGCTTCACCGCCACGATGCTGAGCCACCGACCGGCTTTCAGCGCCTATGCCCACGGCCAACCTTCTTTGGGAGCCACGACAGCCTCACGAATAGAGACACCGCAACTCCCCCGCGTTCGCGACTATCGTTGTCGACACGGGCGCCTCGCCACTCTGGAAAAGCCCTGGGCAGGAGGGCGTGACTCGGGGCCCTCATTGCTCCGGAACGCCCGCCTAACGGGTGGCGGGTCAGCGGCTCGTGAGGCGCCGAAGGCGCCGAACGAGTCCGCTGCACCCGCGGGTTAGGCCGCGGGAAATTGGCTCCCCTCATGGCGATTGCCGATACGGCAGCGGCTCGGCCCGTAGCATTAGCGTTGGAATGGCGAGGCCGGGATGCTTGCGCTGGAGTCTAGCTCTGTCACTTGCGCCCAGGCTGCGGCTGTCGTCGTTGTGATACGTGACGACAAGCAGATATCGGCGCCCCGCCTCGAGACCGTACCGCTCGTTCCCGTCGACCGTTAGTACAAATCGGTTTTCAACCGAGAGATCGAGCTCCGTCCCGAAGACTCTCGCCCCAGGGTCTTGACGCGCGCCTATTACCTGGAAGTCCGCTCCCGTTGGGCTTGGGCAGCCGGCTCGAGGACCGAGATGTCCAATCGCGGCTCCACTGGCGTCCTGAATCTCGACTTCGAGATAGCACCCGAGCGTGGTTTTCGGCGTAACGAGTACCGGCGCCGTCCCTGTCGCGACGATCAGAACCTGAAGGAAGTGTCCCCGCACGATCTGCGGCCGTAGCTCAAATGACCCAGCTAGAGAAGCGGCAGCGGCCAACGTGTTGAGAAGAAGCACCGTCACTTCACGCGGCCTAACGGGTGGCGGGTCAGCGGCGAGCCCCCGAGCGAAGCGAGGGGGCGAGTCCGCTGCACCCGCGGGTTAGGCGGCGGGAACTGACCAGCAGTAACGGAATCCTTCATGGTTGCCGTTCAGCGCTTTCTTGCCCGGCAGCCTCACGGATCGCGCCAACGGCCGGACCTTCCCAGCCTGACCGGGGGATGAACCGAATACTTCGCCCGAACGTCGTCGGAGACTTGAACTCGATCACCACGGTCACCGGACTTAGAAAAGGAACCTGTGTCACTCGTAACACCTCGCTGAGCGGCACGCGGGCTGTCCTCCTGAAGTTGCCGATCACGAGGTCCTCATCATCCTTCGAGACGACCTTGAGACGCAGACAGGCCCACCAGATGAAGACTGAGCCGGCTATGGTGACCGCCGGGAAAATGATCCGAAAGTAGGGTGGCGCCGCGTCGAACGCTCCCGTGAAGATCATGATGTCGGTCGCGAGAAACCCGCCGATCCACCAGATCGGAAACCAGATCTTCCACCACGCTGTTAGTCGGCTCGACAGCTTCTCCAAGGGCGCTAGCTCCTTCCGACGCCTAACGGGTGGCGCATAAGCTGCGGGCGCCCGACCGCCATCAGATCCCTGAACACACCACGAGCTTCCCTTCCGACGGAGTGCAGGGCGACCGTCAGCTTCATGCGCGTGTTAGGCGCCCTCCCTCCTTCGGGTTTACACGCCACGCGACACCTCGCTCACCTCAGGCCGCGACCACAGGATGCGCCGGCTGGCGCGCGCCTCGGATTGTCCTCTCTCTCGCCACTCGCGCGCCAGAGCGGCGCGGATTACGACGGGGGGCGGGCCGACAGATAAGTCGTCTGATGCCTCGCCCCCACAAAATGCCACGCTGCGGTTCGTTCCTGGAGCCGAGATAGTCGGCCCGCATCCCGGAGGCGGACGGCGCGCAGAACTTTTACCGATTACGCCAGCCTCTCCCCTCCGGACACAATCGCAAGCCTGTCGATCGTCGACGAGACTACTCAGCCCGCGCGCCGGCCGCCGTCTTGAGTCCGAAGCGCCTAACGGGTGGCGGGTCAGGTGCGGGCGCCCCACCGCCACGAGGTTCCTGGACTGCCCATCATCTTCCCTCTCGCCAAACCGCATGGCGACCGTCAGCTGCACCCGCGGGTTAGGCGCCCTATCCCTTACGGATTTACACGCCACGCGACACCTCGCTCGCCCCAGGCTCTGACCGCGGGATGCGGCGGGCTGGCGCGCCCACGCCTCGCCTTCCCTTTCGCTCCTCGCGCGCCAGGCCGACGCGGATCACGACGGGGGGCGGGCCGACTCTTGAACCGTCTGAAGCCACGGCCTCGCCCCATGACAGATCCGCCCTGTTCCTGACACCACGATCGTCGGCCCGCATCCCGGAGGCGGTCGGCGCGCTGGTGACCACGTCGAATCCGCCAACATTCACCTTCCGCCACCATCCGACGTGCGGCTGCTGCCACGAACCCTGCCCAAGCCTGCTGCTTTCCGACAAAGCGCCGGCCGCCGTCTTAAGTGCCATTGCGCCTAACGGGTGGCGGGTCAGCGGCGCGTGAAGAGCCGAAGGCGATGAACGCGTCCGCTGCACCCGCGGGTTAGGCGGCCACACTTGTAGGCCTCCAGAGTCTTAGCAGCAGTATGACCGAGCATCCGGCGGCCAGAACGCAGACGGCTGCCAATGGCGCGGGATGCCGAAGAGGGACCCAAGCGTCCCATGGAGATACTACCGCGTCACCTCTGACTGCCATCATCACGAACCAAGGAGCGGTGACCACAATGAGAATGATCGCTCCATCGAGCAATGCTCTTGACATCGGCCGCGTCGCCTCACGTCTCACGATCAGGATCGCACACGCAAGTAGGCAGAGGACAAAAGTAGTGATTAGCGTTGCGCGGAATGCATGCGAGATGACATCTTCGAGCCGGATTGTGGTCTGCCCCTCTATCCTGAGCCCCTGTCGGGACATTGTGCGACCAATGGACCGAAAGTAGGTAGCCGGGAGAGCAAGGGGCCAGAGCGAGCAGACCACGGCAGCTATTCCGTACCGCCCGCGACCGTCACGCATGTGACTTTCGGCCGCCTAACGGGCGGCGGGTCAGCGGCGAGTGACGAGCCGAAGGCGAGGAACGAGTCCGCTGCACCCGCGGGTTAGGCGGCGCTTCACCGCCAGGATGCCCTGCCACCACCCCACCACGTTGACTCACGCCCACCGCCTCCATTGGTTGGGCACCACGACGGCCCCATTTCTGGGGACACCGCAACCCGGTCGCTGCCGGGAAGTTTCGTTGTCGACCATCGTGCCCTGCCACCATGGAAAGGCCTTGGGCAGGAGGGCGTGACTCGGGGACCTCATTTCCCCGGGACGCCCGCCTAACGGGTGGCGCGTCAGCGGCGAGCGAGGAGCCGAAGGCGACGAGCGAGTCCGCTGCACGCGCGTGTTAGGCGGCTCGGCGTCACTCACTTGGTTCGTCATTTCGATGATTCCGCGCTGCGATTCTCCAGGGTGAGTGATCTGATGACTTGCATTAGCTTTGGCTTGACTCGCCTGCCCCGCTCGTCACCGGCTTTGTCGTGGTCCACCCCGCGATGCTCCTCTACGACTGCCATGATCACGAAGCATCCGGAGGTGAGTGGCGTTGTAAGTATGTCTGCCACGATCGAATTACTAGTCCAGGCGTCGCCGCTGTAAAAGCTGTAGAAACGCCTGTTCCCAACGGCCACGGTCAAGCTACTAGCCCCGACTTCACTCAGGGCGCTACCGGGATGGCACCACTCGTCACCCTCGGTTCCAATCGCCACGAATGCTCGAACGATAGTCGAGCCCTCAAGCTCGGACTCAGGAATGGAGATCGTCACAGCTTCTTTTGGCCAGCCCAAGACTCCGTAGGACGACAGATCAGCCGTGCCTAGGATCATTGATGACGGATAGAGAAGCGACAGACCTAGCGC
Source organism: uncultured Acidobacteriota bacterium (assembly GCA_963805495.1). Classification (GTDB taxonomy): domain Bacteria; phylum Acidobacteriota; class Thermoanaerobaculia; order UBA5066; family Gp7-AA6; genus DAHUXD01. The sequence continues at coordinate 177,111 of CAWDUQ010000001.1, forward strand.
AGGGTTTCGGTAGGTCAGCCAGCCCTTTTTCTGTGCCGCGACCGGGGATCTCGCGACAAAGCCCGCTAGGAAGATACTGGCGCACATTAAAGCGCCCACTCGCCACCAGCCGCCTAACGGGTGGCGGGTCAGCGGCTCGTGAGGCGCCGAAGGCGCCGAACGAGTCCGCTGCACCCGCGGGTTAGGCAACCGGCTCACACGACCACCAATTGCGCCAACTCCAGGTAGTACTCATCGAAATCAAGAATGCTGACGCCTCCCTGCGAGACGAGCACTGCCCCACAAAAAGTGTGCGGGCTGCAAAAGAGAATCGCGGTTGCCTTCAGCTCCCGGATTCTGTTCTTGGACACGCGGACATATCCGTCAAGGGATTTGCCGACCGCTACGAATCGGCCGTCTGCAGCCACCAGTGTGACTTCAACCCCTGACAGGTCGACCGGAGGCTGACTGCGAGCCAAGCGGACGTGAAACAGCACGTCTGGGCTTTGCGCAAGGGCGAGAGGCCTCGCCATGGGAGGAGCCGCCTGAGAACACGCCGTCATCACCAACAGGAGACAGAGACTTGTGAGGCCGCGCCGCCCTCGGTTGCCTAACGGGTGGCGGGTCAGCGGCGAGCGCCGTAGCGAAGCGTAGGCGCGAGTCTGCTGCACCCGCGGGTTAGGCGGCGGCACTTCAGTGCCTCGCTTGGCCATCACTGGACGGGTTGGGAACTGCATCGTGCCCCTGGCCAGTCCACCATGCCTCCCAACGTGAAGCCTCTACTCCGAAATCGTGACCCGTCACGCGTTTGAGCGCTTCGGCACAGTGAGCCGTCGTATCGATCATTAGTGTGACGCCCGGCGAACCCTCGAGTGGCGCCGGTGGGTACAGCTTGAGCGCATAAATCAATGAAGGCACCGATGCTTCCGTGCCAACTCGATCCAGAGTAAGACATGCGTCGTGGACCAATCGCCCGCGCCAGATCCAACATTCCGCCACCTCCCGTGCCTGCGACTTCGTCCACTCGCCACGTGGTTCTGGGCAACCAGCCACGTCCGGTTCTGGCTGCTGCTTGCTAGCGCTGCAGTTGACGAAGCACGCCAACACCAGCGCCGTCGCCGTTATGAGCTTTCCGCCGCCTAACGGGTGGCGGGTCAGCGGCGAGCGCCGTAGCGAAGCGCAGGCGCGAGTCCGCTGCACCCGCGGGTTAGGCGGCGCTTCACCGCCACGATGACCTGCAGCCGAAAGCCTTTCGGGACCTACGCCCATGACGGTGGTTCTCCGGGAGCCACGACCGCCCCACACATAGAGACACCGTAACTCGCCACGGGTCCAGAACTATCGTTGTCGACCCGAGTGCGTCGCCACGCTGGAAAGGCCTTGGGCAGGAAGGCGTGGCTCGGAGACCTCATTTCCCCGGGACGCCCGCCTAACGGGTGGCGGGTCAGCTGCGGGCGCCCTGCAGAGTTGAGACCCCTGACCTCGCGACAACTTCCCTTGTGCGGCAACGCCAGGGCGACCGTCAGCTGCACCCGCGGGTTAGGCGCCCCTTCCCTGTCGGGTTTACACACCACGCGACACCTCGCTCGTACCAGGCCTCGTCCACGGGATGCGCCGGCTGGCGCGCGCCTCGGATTGTCGTCCCTCTCGCCACTCGCGCGCCAGAGCGGCGCGGATTGAGCCGGGGGGCGGGCCGACTGTTGAGTCGTCTGATGCCAGGCCGAGCCCGATCGCCACGCTGCGTCCTGCTCCTGGAGTCGAGGTAGTCGGCCCGCATCCCGGAGGCGGACGGCGCGCAGAACTTCTACCGATTACGACCAACTCTCCCCTCCGGACACAATCGCAAGCCCCGCGATCGTCGACGCGACTATTCAGCCCGCGCGCCGGCCGCCGTCTTACGTCCGAAGCGCCTAACGGGTGGCGGGTCAGCGGCGAGCGCCGTAGCGAAGCGTAGGCGCGAGTCCGCTGCACCCGCGGGTTAGGCGGCCTCATGACGGTACCCCCTGCGCCGCAGACTCTACGGACCGATCCGCCTCAGGGAGAGATGACCCGTGCGAACGCGCGAGCAGCCTCAGGCCACAAGTTGCGACAACGGCGCCAGCAAAGAGGATCACGAGGGTCAATAGTATTCGCCAACCCATGGGCCACAATGATGGAGCGCCTGCTCTGTTAAGCCTAAGCGTGAATCCGAACAAGTTGAACAGTGCATGCAATGAAAAGGTCACCCAGTAGGCAAGGCGCAGGGACTTCTCCCACCAAGCAACGAAGGCTGCTGAGAGCAGGACGAATCCCCACAGCACGGTAATGCCTTGGAGTGGCTCCCCGAGGGCATGGAGGCCACCCCAGATTACTGCCGACGCGCCGATTAGTAGCGACTTGCGCGAGGAGACCCGTCGCAGCAGCCAGAACACTGGAATCATCACGAGTGTTTCGACGGCAGGGGCGATTAGAACCATCAGCATGAACGTAATCGCTGACGCCGAGCGGTGCAGGACGGGAAGTCCCTCAAATAGACGGGCCTGGCCGAAGAGCAGAGGTAGCAGGTTGAGGACCGCCAAATAGAGCACGTTCCCAACGAACTGCACCAGCCATATCTTGAGAACATACAGACTCGGAGAGGGACGCGGCGCAGCTAGCCACGCTAGAAATCGTCGTGGAGCCTGCAACAATCGATCTGCGAGGATCATGGCGGCGGCGCCACCACGCCTAACACTAAGGGCCGCCTAACGGGTGGCGGGTCAGCGGCGAGGCCCGACGCGAAGCGGAGGGCCGAGTCCGCTGCACCCGCGGGTTAGGCGGCCTCATCGAGCTGGCCCCACCCGCACCCGGGCAACCCACCACACTATGAGGCCGGTCGCCAGCCCGACGCACGCGAACGGCCAGACCGTCTTCTGCAAAACGACGATGAAAACGATCGGGTTGACCGCGAGGCCACCGATCAACGGCGACAGAAGACCGGCGACGATACCCGCCAGCACCCCACTGGCCTTTCGGATGAAAAATCGCCCTATTGCTACCCAGAACGCGACCGATACGACCATCACTACCGCGTAGACAGGCCAGGTGAAATACCACCAGCCGGGCCCGGGCTTCATTTCAAGCTGCGCCGTGACTAGTGCACTGCCTACGACGGCCATCACCCCGGCCACGACCCCAATGATGACAAGCCGAGTCCTCATGCATGGCCGCCTAACGGGTGGCGGGTCAGCGGCGAGCTCCGAGCCGAAGGCGAGGAGCGAGTCCGCTGCACCCGCGGGTTAGGCGGCCCCACTTCGTTGCTCCAGTAGTGGCCTGGCAAAGTGCTGTCGCAAATCTGAGAAGTAAACGATTCCTAGAATCAGGCCCGCAGCGACCGTGGAGAGCAGCGCTGCTGCCCCCGGTGGCCCAGGATAGACACGTGGGCCTTTGACGACAGTGCCCACCACGCCAAGCAACCAGCCCACGGTGTAAATGGTCCGGGCTCGCCACCAAAGACGCCAAAGCCCAATCCAACCCACGACAAGAAGAACGAAACTGCTGCCTCCCAACCAGGATGCGATGGCGCCCTGCCGCTTCCACTGCAGCGCCGCGAAGCTTCGTAACTCTGGAGGAAGCGAGTCCTTCAACAGAAGTGTCCAAACCACCCACGCGAGACCACACGCGATCTCGCACACAATCAATATCCTGAGCACGCGCTTGAGGTTCATGCGCTTGGGCCGCCTAACGGGTGGCGGGTCAGCGGCGAGCTCCGAGCCGAAGGCGAGGAGCGAGTCCGCTGCACCCGCGGGTTAGGCCGCGCCGCCATCGTCGCTAATCGTCAACCTCTGGGCAAGGGGCTGGCGTCTCTTTCACTCGCGTCACGCGATTGGAGCCGGGTATGCGAGCATATTCTCGGCACGCATACCAATCGGGATCGCCGAACGCCGTGTACCGAAAGCCGTGGGCTGTGAGGTCAAAGCAGATGGAGTTGCCGAATTGGCTCTTCACGAATATGTGGTCGTCGAGAATTCGCGCGATTGTACCGTTGGGCTCCACAGTGAGCATGGTGTAATCCCATCCCCGGCATCCGGAATACTGTCCCAAGGCAAAGTCCGGTCCGCCGTCGTGATTGTAATCCGCAAGCTCTAACGTCCAGGGCTCAGCACGAAACCACAGGTCTGGCTGATCGAGCTGCCGTCTGCCGTACTGCCAGTAAACGTTTGGGTCAATGAGGAGTGGGTTCAGCGGAGTGCAGACTGGAGTGCCGCTTGTGAACTCAACGCATATCTCGAACACCCCCTCAATCTTCGTGGTACCGGAGCCGCCGCACCACAGCTCCTCGTCAACGTACTCACGGCCCCGGATCAAATTGATAGAAAGGCGATCGGCCACGCCGTCGCCGTTGAGGTCCTGCCACACGGTTATCACTGTCCCGCTCTCCTGTGCCTGCAAGGGGCTGCGAAGTGCTAAGGTGACGAGCAGGACGAGCCCAGTGATAGCGCGGCCTAACGGGTGGCGGGTCAGCGGCGAGCTCCGAGCCGAAGGCGAGGAGCGAGTCCGCTGCACCCGCGGGTTAGGCGGCCCGTGACTACTTACACTCGCCAACGTGACTCTCCGCCACCTTGCCGAACAGCAGCCGCCAGCCTCGTGACTGATCGTGGTCGGCTAGAGCCTCTCTTTGCCAATCAACAGCGCAACTCGCGTTTGAGGAAGGGAACGCGTACTTCAAGATGATCTTCCAAGGCTCAGCCGTCTTTTCGAACGAGATGGCGTCCTCAAACAGGTTGGCCGCATCGGCGCTGCGAAAGCTGCCCATGCTAGCCATCCGGGTCAGATCGACTGCGCCAAAGATTGCGAAGTGGCACCACCGACATGGCTCGTCTATCTCCTCTATGGCCACTATCAGGAAGTCCTCTCCAGCGACTCCAAGGTCTGACCTCTCGTATGACATCACGGAGGCCTCGTAGGTATGCCACCAAGACATTTCATCTGAGCGGTTGGCGAGCATCTCGGCCGACTTCTTCAGCTTCTGCTCGTAATTCGGAACGAGCATTCTGAGGACTTCTTCCTGCGAGATAGGGACACTACTCGGAAGAATATTGTGGTTCTTGAAGGCATAACCGGGTTGCGGAGGCCCTTGACCGACGAGATTCCCGCTGATGCCCAGAACGATAGCGGCGCAGACTGAGGCCCTCAGGCCGCCTAACGGGTGGCGGGTCAGCGGCGAGCTCCGAGGCGAAGCCGAGGAGCGAGTCCGCTGCACCCGCGGGTTAGGCGGCGGGGTTCTCGGACACTCCCGACCTAGCACGGTCCCTTCACCTTGAGCACGCCACGGCCATGCTCGTACGCTGAAGCCATTCGGTCCACCCAGTACTCGGAAAACCCTGCAAGTTGAAAGGTGCGACGCATCTGCTTATCACTTCGCTTGATTTGGTAACGATGGCACGCAACTACAAACTCGTAAAACCGGTCCCAGTCGTTCGAGTGCAACAGCCCCTTGTTGGCCAGTCGCTCGAAACGAGCGAAAACGGGAGTCGTAAAGCGGGTGAGACCCCACTCAGCGCGGGAGACCAAGCCACTTCTTTTCATCTCCGTCCGCCTAACGGCTGGCGGGTCAGCGGCGAGCTCCGAGGCGAAGCCGAGGAGCGAGTCCGCTGCACCCGCGGGTTAGGCCGCGCCCTACACTTGGACATTCTTGGCCAGCGTCTTGAACCGAGGCCCGATCTGTGGCACCACGGTGATGGTGACGTGACCGCTCTTACTCTTTTTGATGTCGCGTACGGTACCGGATTTACCTTTGTGCGTGCCGGCGATGACTTTACAGAAGGCACCCTCTTTCAATTTCATCTATGCCTCCGCGTCCACTCCGTGCGTTGCGCGGCCTAACGGGTGGCGGGTCAGCGGCGAGCGCCGTAGCGAAGCGTAGGCGCGAGTCCGCTGCACCCGCGGGTTAGGCGGCGTATTCACGTCAGCTCACCGTGCGCGCCGGGTCCGAGTCCAAGTGGATAAACAACTTCACCGTGCATCTCTGGTTTGCCCCGAGCTCAAAAGGGTACAGAACCGGATCGAAGCCAGACAAGCTCGCATCAACTCGCCACGTTCCGGGCGGCATCCGAAGGGTCGCGATTCCATGAGGGTCCGTCAGCTTCTCGGCCACGATCTCTCCGTCCGGGCGTCTGAGCCTCACCGTCACTCCTGGCAGCGGAGCCAAACCCTTGTGGTCCCGTACATTCACAGCGACGGTCCAATCGGCCTCCCCACCGACTTCCTGGCATGACGAACTCGAGACCGCTGACGGCCTCGCAAAGGTCCAATATTGCTTGCCGTCGATCGTCTCGCATCCAGTGGCGAAGATGATCGATCCAGTCGCTATTCCAACCGCCAATGTGAAGTAGAAGCCGCCTAACGGGTGGCGGGTCAGCGGCGAGCGCCGTAGCGAAGCGTAGGCGCGAGTCCGCTGCACCCGCGGGTTAGGCGACGCTTGCTCGCCACTGCGCCACGCTGCGGTCACCCGCTTTAGCTCTACGCCCACGGACTTGATTCTCCGGGTGCCACCACTGCCTCTAGCCCTGACGTCAGACGCCCTGCAACCCACGACCCGCGGCTATCGTTGACGGGCCAGGCCAATCGCCACGCTGGAAAAGCCCCGGGCAGGAAGGCGGAACTCGGGGACCTCATTCGTCTCACGTCGCCTAACGGGTGGCGGGTCAGCGGCGAGCTCCGAGGCGAAGCCGAGGAGCGAGTCCGCTGCACCCGCGGGTTAGGCGGCTGCATTTGAGGCCTTCGCTGCCTGATGAGTTAGAAATGCGAACGACAGCCCGGCAAGCGCCGCGCAGATAGCTGGAAGGATGGCGGTGTCAGCCGGTACCCAAAAGTCGAGCATTTCCCGCCAGGCCGGCGCGCCACCTTGGAGACCATTCACGAGCCACGGACTTACAAACAGCGAAGCCAAGACACTCAGATCCAAGAGTACGCGAGGCAGAAGGCGATTCGCGGACCGATGGACCAAGACAGCGACACAGACCAGAACAGACGCGAGCGCGGCCACGGATACCGTGGCGACAAGGGCATGCCAAAGCAAGACCTCAATCGACCGAGACGCCAAAGCGCTAGCCCCTGCCGGATGTTCACTGGGTAAGTCGATTGTCAAACCTCGAATGAGAAGGATCAACCGCCCGTAGAAAAGGACGGGCAGCAGAAGCGGCCACGCCGCGGACAAGGCGAGCCGCCAGGCCACCGACTGTTTCCTCGGTTCAGTCATGGGATCAACGTTGAACAGCCGCCTAACGGGTGGCGCGTCAGCGGCTCGCGAAGAGCCGAAGGCGATGAGCGAGTCCGCTGCACGCGCGTGTTAGGCGCCACCGCCACGGCTGCCTGCGCCTGCGATTGCTCACTCCCGACTACGCTAGTTCGGCCAGTACAAACCGAGCGCCGTCGAGATAAAGGCAGCCGCCTGAGCGCGTGTAAGCGGCGCATCAGGGCAGTAATTGCCGCCGCCGCAACCAACAGTAACACCTGCGTTGTAGAGCGCCTCGATAAACCGATAGAACTGATGAGTGCTGGGAACATCAGTGAAAGTGGGCACGGCAGGCGGCGGGCTTAGCTGAAGTTCATAGTATACACGAACCGCAGCATAGTAGGTGCTGCCGTCAGTAGGAAAGTTCTGCAGATCGAAGGTGTAGACGTTGTTTTGGTTATCCACCGTTACCGGAGGAGAAATGGGAGCTTGGAACACGTTGCAACCAGGAGTTTCCTCAGACCCGGTGTATATCGTAACAATGGCGCCTCCCATGCCTGCCGGCGAGGCGGCGCTTACGAAAGTGCCTATGAGTTGTCCAGCTGCCGAGTTGTCACAGCCTTCGATTTCGACCATTCGAATCGACACGCCCTGTGGAAGGTGAATGGGAGCTACGAAGGATCCTGACGTTAAGTATCGGTCGGGCGTGCCGAGCACTGGCGACCAAGTGTCGTCCTGGTCGAATGTCTGAAACTCAGTTGCACTGGCTACCCAGGTCGTAAGGCCATTGATACCGAACTCGGGGCGTCTGCCGGGAGGTGTCGGATGCCCCGGCGGCGACTGAAGCATCACCTCGGGCTGCGCCGACAGGCCCGTGGTTCGCACAAGACTGAATGCACTCACGATGAGGCAGGCGCGCAATGCAATGCTCATGATCTCCTCCTGTTCTGGCGAACAGAGCCGATGATTTGGCGATTGTGGGGGCGCGGCACCGACTCGCCAGCCCCGGCGGCATCGTCTGAGGCGCCTAACGGGTGGCGGGTCAGCGGCGCGTGAAGAGCCGAAGGCGATGAACGCGTCCGCTGCACCCGCGGGTTAGGCGGCGCTTCACCGCCACCATGACCTGCTGCCGACCGCCTTTCGACACTTACGCCCATGACGGTGGTCCCCCGGGAGCCACGACAGCCCCAAAGATAGAGACACCGCAACTCGTCCAGCGTTCGCAACTAACGTTGTCGACCCGAGCGCCTCGCCACCATGGAAAAGCCCTGGGCAGGAGGGCGTGACTCGGGGCCCTCATTGCTCCGGAACGCCCGCCTAACGGGTGGCGGGTCAGCGGCGCGTGAAGAGCCGAAGGCGATGAACGCGTCCGCTGCACCCGCGGGTTAGGCGGCGCTTCACCGCCACCATGACCTGCTGCCGACCGCCTTTCGACACTTACGCCCATGACGGTGCTTCCCCGGGAGCCACGACAGCCCCAAAGATAGAGACACCGCAACTCGCCCAGCGTTCGCAACTATCGTTGTCGACATGCTCGCCTCGCCACCATGGAAAAGCCCTGGGCAGGAGGGCGTGACTCGGGGCCCTCATTGCTCCGGAACGCCCGCCTAACGGGTGGCGGGTCAGCGGCTCGTGAGGCGCCGAAGGCGCCGAACGAGTCCGCTGCACCCGCGGGTTAGGCGGCTTCGTCACGGCGGCCTTCGAGGCGATCACCAAGCCACAACTCCCACACGACGAAACCGACGACAGGGACGACCGCGACGAGTGCCCAAGCAGGATTGAGTCCTCGAGCACGAAGGATCAGAGACACGCCAGTTGCCGCGAGCAGTATTCCGGCACCTATCAGCACGTACGCCAGCGAGGTGTCGGCGTCAAGCATCCACAGACCAACAAGTTGGCAAGCCACCCCCGGCACGCCAACGACCCAACTCAAGCGATCGAGACGTTGATGCGAAGGCGTCATGTTCTTGAGCCGCCTAACGGGTGGCGGGTCAGCTGCGGGCGCCCGACCGCCACGATGGCCCTTGACTCGCCACGAACTTCCCTCTCGCCAAACCGCATGGCGACCGTCAGCTGCACCCGCGGGTTAGGCGCCCTATCCCTGTCGGGTTTACACGCCACGCGACACCTCGCTCACCTCAGACCCCGACCACGGGATGCGCCGGCTGGCGCGCGCTACGGATTGTCCTCCCTCTCGCCACTCGCGCGCCAGAGCGGCGCGGATTACGACGGGGGGCGGGCCGACAGATAAGCCGTCTGGATGCCGTGCCCATGCCCGAGCCTGACTGCGCTCTGCTCCTGGAGCCCAACTAGTCGGCCCGCATCCCGCAGGCGGACGGCGCGCAGAACTCCTACCGATTACGCCAACCTCTCCCCTCCGGACACAATCGCCTGCCTCGTGACCGTCGACGCGACTATCCAGCCCGCGCGCCGGCCGCCGTCTTACGTGCGAAGCGCCTAACGGGTGGCGGGTCAGCGGCGAGCGCCGTAGCGAAGCGTAGGCGCGAGTCCGCTGCACCCGCGGGTTAGGCGGCGCTTCACCGCCACGGTGACCTGCAGCCGAAAGCCTTTCGGGACCTACGCCCATGACGGCGCTTCTCCGGGAGCCACGGCAGCCCCATACATAGAGACACCGCAACTCGCTCCGCGTTCAGAACTACCGTTGTCGACGCAAGCGCCTCGCCACGCTGGAAAAGCCTTGGGGAGGAGGGCGTGACTCGGGGCCCTCATCTCTCCCCCACGTCCGCCTAACGGGTGGCGCATAAGCTGCGGGCGCCCGACCGCCATCAGATCCCTCGCCTCGCTACGGCGTCCCTTCAACCACTTCTGCATGGCGACCGTCAGCTTCATGCGCGGGTTAGGCGCCCTTTCCCTTTCGGGTTTACACGCCACGCGACACCTCGTTCACCTCAGGCCTCCACCACGGGATGCGCCGGCTGGCGCGCGATACGGATTGTCCTCCCTTTGGCCACTCGCGCGCCAGAGCGGCGCGGATTACGACGGGGGGCGGGCCGACAATTGCGTCGTCTGTCGCCCAGGCCGATACCCGAGCCACGATGCGCCCTGCTTCTGGAGCCGCGATAGTCGGCCCGCATCCCGCAGGCGGCCGGCGCGCAGAACTTGTACCGATTGCGCCGAGCTTTCCCCTCCGGACACAATCGCGAGCCTCGCGATCGTGGACGCGACTACTCAGCCCGCGCGCCGGTCGCCGTCTTACGTCAGAAGCGCCTAACGGGTGGCGGGTCAGCGGCGCGCGAGGAGCCGAAGGCGATGAACGAGTCCGCTGCACCCGCGGGTTAGGCGGCGCTTCACCGCCACGATGACCTGCAGCCGACCGCCTCTCCTGCCTTACGCCCACGACCGCACTTCTCGGGGCGCCACGAATGCCCCTTGAAAAGAGACACCGCACACGACCGCATTCGCAACTATCGTTGTCGACCCCGGCGCTTCGCCACGCTGAAAAAGCCCTGGGCAGGAGGGCGTGACTCGGGGCCCTCATTGCTCCCCACCGTCCGCCTAACGGGTGGCGGGTCAGCGGCTCGTGAGGCGCCGAAGGCGCCGAACGAGTCCGCTGCACCCGCGGGTTAGGCCGCTGGTTCACGCCGGCCCCTCTTCCCGCCAACGGGAAGACCCAGACGAACACCGATTCGTTCCGCGATCCACGCGATGCCAATAGTTCCGCCGATCCACAGCACGGTGCGCGCGTAACGATCGGCTGGAGCAGGAATGAGCATCGACAGCGGTAAACCGACAAATGGAACGACGAGGGTCCAGAGGATCAGCGTTGCGGCGGCTGTTAGAGCGAACGCGTGCAGCTTAAATGGAATCTGCCTGCCCATCCGGGCCGAACCCAAGAGCGACAGGCGGACCGAGATCTCCGTCACGACCAAAAGGCCCGTCAGGAGGCAGAAGAGCAAGAGACCTGACGCCACGCGCGTGTTAATGCCGGAGACAACAAGGCTTTCCTTCCATGAGGCCGCATGCAACTGAAATCCCACGAACACGAGCGCCCAGCTTCCAATCATCAAGACAACTAAGACCCATCCGCGTGCGGCCTCCGAGCGCTTCATGACTTCGAGCGGCCTAACGCTTGCATAGGCTGTAACTTCGACTTCCTAAGCGATTCTGTCAATCGCTGCATCGCCCACCCCCCGCGCCTCTCTATTCATCTACGTCCTCGGCGTCCGAATCATCAGGAAGTTCCTCACCGGCCAAGAGCAAGCGCTCCGGCGGCGCGGGCGACGTCAGATATCTAGACTGCGACGAAAGCTGTCTAGTGTTCGGACCGCCAGAGGTGCCGGCCCACAGGATGTCGGCAGGGCTGCGGACGCCGCGCCCGCCACGGTTGAGTACGTGGGTGTAGATCATGGTCGTCTTGACGTCTCGGTGGCCGAGAAGCTCCTGGATGGTGCGGATATCGTAACCCTCTTCGAGCAGGTGGGTGGCGAAGGAGTGGCGGAAGGTGTGGCAACTGATCCGCCGGGAGATGCCGACGTCGAGGACGGCTTTCCGCAGGGCCCGCTGGATGACGGTCTCGTGCAAGTGATGGCGGCGCTCGGGTTGGCCGGAGGGAGTGGGGGGCGGCGGGGGCGAAGCCGAGGCGGGGCGGCGGGGGCGGTTGGCCTCGGAGCCGCGGGGGTCGTGGCTGCGGTGCTCGCCGGGAAAGACGTACTGCCAGCCCCACTCGCGGTCGGCGCCGGGGAACTTCCTGGCGATCGAGTCCGGCAGGTAGACGCTGCCGAAGCCGTCGGCGAGGTCCTTCTCGTGGATGCGCTTGACGCGGGAGAGCCAGGTGGGCATCTCGGCGCGGGCGACGAGAGGGAAGGGGACGACGCGGTCCTCGCCGCCCTTGGTGTCGCGGACGACGATGCGGTTGTTGCCGAACTCGAGGTCCTTGACGCGCAGGCGCAGGCACTCGAGGAGACGCATGCCGGTGCCGTAGAGAAGGGTCGACACGAGGCGGGGGGTGCCGTTCATGCGGCCGAGGATGCGGCGGACCTCCGAGCGGGTCAGGACACTCGGCAGGCGGCCGGGGCGCTTGGCTCGGATCACGGTGTCGAGGTCGGGCAGGGGCTTCTGGAGGACGTGGCGGTAGAGAAACATCAATGCCGAGAGGGCCTGGGTCTGGGTGGACGCGCTGACGGGGCCTTCGACGGCGAGGTGGGTCACGAAGGCGTTGATCTCGGGCTCGGCCATCTCGAGGGGGTGGCGCTTCTGGTGAAAGAGGATGTAGCGGCGGATCCAGCCGACGTAGGCCTCCTCGGTGCGCAGGCTGTAGTGGCGGGCGCGGATCGCCTGGCGCACGCGGTCGAGCAGGCGCGGCGGGCCGGGGGGCGGTGGCGCGGTCGAGGGCGGCACGGTCTAGTGGCGCCGGGGGGATCGCCCCGGACGCCGGCTGTCGTGCATGACGGCGAGGACGCGAATCGTTCCGGCCTTGACGGAGAAGAGAACGCTGTAGGGAAACTGGCTCAGCCTTCGACGGCGAAGCCTGGCTCTGACGATTGGAGCGGATCTCGGGTACGTCCGGATGTCGTCCAGGGCGGCCGTGATGTCGCGAACGAAGCGGGTACCGAGATCGGTCCTTCGGGCCTCGTAGAACTCGAAGGCCTCGATAATCTCTTCGACGGCCTGTCGAGCGATGACGATTCGGTCTAGCCGCCGCGGGCCTTCCTCACCGTCCCGGACCTCAAGCGGCCGAGCACCTCGCGGGCCGGAATCGTATCGGCTCGCTCGGTGTCCAACTCCCGCTCCCGGCGCTCGGCCTCGTCGAACCAGAGGCGTTCGATGGCCGTCTCGCCGGCGGGGGGCAGGCTCGCCATGAGCCTCCGTGCGAGAGCGGCTCGCGCCCGGGCTCCGAGCTTCAAGGCTTCGGCTTCGATCTCTTCGAGTTTCCGAGGCATACCCGTGACCTCCGGCGCTCATCCAGTCTACGCCGCCTTTCGCCTGTCTACTGATTGTCGCGAAGGGGCCGGCGACCTTACGCGAACGGGTTCCTGACGGTCACGCCCTCGTAGGTCTGGCCGTCGCTCAACTCCTCGGACCAGAGCGTCCGGCATCCCATGCGGAGGGCGCTCTGCAGGATCATGGCGTCCCAGAACGCGACGTGCAGGCGGCGCTGAAGTTCGATGGCGGACAGCAGATCGCCGCGACCAGGCTCGTGGACGCGCCACTCGGCGAGCACGGAGGTTTCCGACGCCGCTTCCTCCGGCGTGAGCGCCGGTCGCAGCCGCGCGGTCGCGGTGACGTAGAACTCCTGGAGGACCTGGAGACTCAGGCAGCCGGTTCCGCCGGCCCAGAGCCGGTCGAGCAGCCGAAGCGCGAGCTCGCGTTTGCGGCCGGCGCTCCGATCGTAGGAATAGACGAGTACGTTCGTATCGACGAACTCGGGCGTCCGGTCAGCGGCGCTCGTGGAGCTCATCGCGGGTCCAGGGGATCTTGCCGCCGGTGCCGAGGTCCCGAGGGTTCTTCATGCTCTCGCGCCACCGCTCGTACGCCTGCTCGTAGGAGTCGTTGTGGCGCACGAGCTCCTCGAGCGCTTCGACGAGGAGCCGGGAAATGGAAGTCTCCTTCTCGACGGCGAGGTGTTTGACCCGGCGAAGGAGGGCCTTGGGCACGACGAGTGTGACGTTCTGGTTTTCCACGCCTCTACCTTCTTTATGGGTGTTGTCGCGAGCGCCGGCCTTCACGTAAATAAGTGTAGCACGTGAATACGTGAACAAATATCTAAATAACTGTCCGGTAAAGTCTTATGTCTTAGGAAGCTCGACCCAGGGGGCGATGGAGAGGGCGTTCATCACGATCTCGACGGAGAGGGCGGCGAGGATGAGGCCCATGACGCGAACGAGGACGGAGGCGCCCTGGCGGCCGATGACCTTGAGGATCGCGTCCGACGCGAGGAGGAGTCCCCAGTTCAGGAGAAGGACGGCCACGAGCACCCCGGCCGTCATCGCCTGCTGCGGCACGGTGTAGACGTCGTTGTCGGTCAGGAGGATGACCGCCATGATGGCGCCGGGTCCGGCGATCGAGGGCACCGCGAGCGGAAAGATGGCGATGTCGCGGTCTTCCTGGCCGGCCGGGCTCGGGGCGTCCGCCGAGCCGAAGAGCATCTGAAGAGCGAAGAGGAAGAGGATGATGCCGCCCGCGAGCTTGAGCGAGAGCAGATGGACGCCCATCGCGTCGAGCACGATCTGGCCGATGACGACCGCGCCCACGAGGATCATCGCCGCGTAGAGGGTCGCCCGGAGCGCGACGCGGCGCCGCTGCCCGCGATCGAGCGAGGCGGTCAGGCCGGCGAAGAGCGCGAGGGTGCCGATCGGATCGACGGTCGTCCAGATCAGCACGAAGTCGCGGATGAGTTTTTCGAGCATGGGCCGCTTGCGAGCGACTATACGACGGCGCGCGCGGCCTCAGTCGTAGACGCCGTCGGCAAACCAGGCGCCGTCGCGGCGGTCGCGGTAGACGCGGTAAAGGCCGCCGTCGGAAAGCTCCACGTCCCAGTAGTCGCGATCGGCGGGGGCCTCGGTCCACCAGCCGTCCTCGAGGGACCACGGGCCCGAGGCGACGCGCACGGATCCGGAGACGGGCGGCGCCGCGTCGGGCGCGGATTTGATGGCGTATGGGCGACCGCTGCCAGGCCGTCGATCTTCCGCGCTCCCGTCGTAGGGGCGGCCTTTATGGCCGCCCTCATCCGCCACCGACGATGGAAGGGCGGGGACCAGCCCCGCCCCTACGACCGGGGGCGGAGGCGAGGTCAGCACTTCGAGCGCCACTGGCGGCCGCAGCACGCGCACCGACAGCAGCCCCCTGCCGTTTCTCGACGGCGAACGCAGCTTCGGCGGAGGGGGCGGCGTGTAGCCGGTCGAGGCGTAGCGCTCGGGGCGGTGACCGTCGACCGGGCGAGGCGAGCCGACGCGGTCGGCGCCGAGAAGAGCCGCGAGGCGAGCGATCGTCGTCGCGAGGCGGTCGGGCGAGAGGGCCGCGGGGCCGAAGAGGGAGAGCTGCGCGCGGCGCGGCGCGTCCGGATGCGCGGAGAAGACGAAGCCGGCAACGGGTGCGCCGGGCGGGCGCGCTTCGAGCTCGAGGCGGACGAGGGTCAGGAGCGTCCTGGCGTCGCGGGTGGGGGCGGGCAGCGCGATCGCGCGCGCGTCGTGGCCGTCGGGGTCGAGCTTCAGCGTCACTTCCAGGCGCGTGCAGGAGAGGGCGCGGGACTCGAGCCGCGCGAGCAGGCGCTCGAGCGCGGCGTGCGCGAGAAAGAGGAAGGGCTCGAGGGTCGCGAGCGGCCACTCGAGGTCCATGCCCTCGGTGAAGGAGGGCGGCGGGACCCAGGGCTCGAGCGGCTGCGGGTCGAGACCGCGCGCGGACATGTGGAGGGCGCGGCCGATCTCGCCGAGACGGCTCGCGACTTCGCCCTCGGGCAGCTTCGCGAGCTCGCCGATCGTCGAGAGGCCCCAGCGGTCGAGGGTCGCGGCGATCTCGAGCTGCGGGGCGAGCTTCTCGAGCGGGAGCGGCGCGAGGAAGTCCGCCTCGGCGCCTCGGGCGACGACGGTCGGCGAGTCGGGAAGGCCCGCGGCGACATGGGCGGAGAGCTTCGAAGCCGCGACTCCCACCCGCGCCGGCAGTCCCGCCTTCTCCGCCGCGCGGATCATGTCCCGCGCGAGGTCTTTCACGGCGTCGCCCTGGTCGTAGGGGCGGCCCTTGTGGCCGCCCTGCATTTTCGCGCTCCCGTCGTAGGGGCGGCCCTTGTGGCCGCCCTCCTCCGCCACCGACGATGGGAGGGCGGGGACAAGCCCCGCCCCTACGACCGGGGCCTGCACCTCGCTCCCGCCGACGAACCCCGCCCCTGCGACCGCCTGAACATCGGCTCGGCTCCCGTCGTAGGGGCGGCCATTGTGGCCGCCCTGCATTTTCGCGCTCCCGTCGTAGGGGCGGCCCTTGTGGCCGCCCTCCTCCGCCACCGACGATGGGAGGGCGGGGACAAGCCCCGCCCCTACAACCGGGGGCCGGACCAGCTCGCCGACACGTGCGGGGCTCAGCCGCGCATGCCCCTCCAGGTCCACGTACGCCACGCCCTCCCCCGCGTCCTCGATGCGCGGCGAGAAGGATTCCGCGACCTCGAGCAGCGCCTCCGACGCGGCGCGCTCGCACTCGGCGTCGCGTCCGCGCGCGACGAGGCCGGGCATGCGCGCGCGCGCCTGGGGCAGCGTCATGCCGGGGACGATGCCGGCCCGGCGCGCCTTGCGCGTCGCGGCGACGACGCGCGCGGCGTTGCCGTTGCCCTCGAAGATCGCGACGGCCTCGCCCTTCAGCTCCGGCTCGCTCCGCAGCCGCGCCGCGAGCGGGAAGAGGGGGACGAAGAGGCAGGCGATCATCGGCGGATGCGCAGCGGAGCGGGGATGAGCGCGTTCTCGTCGCAGGGGCGACGCGCCGCCGGGGCCCGGTTACGCCCGGTCCGGCCCCCGTCGTAGGGGCGGCCCTTGTGGCCGCCCTCATCCGCCACCGACGATGGGCGGGCGGGGATGAACCCCGCCCCTACACCCGGGGGCCGGATGCTGGGGGACGGACCGTGGCCGCCCTCATCCGCCACCGACAGCGCGAACGACTCTCCCATCCCCGTCCGCGCCCGCCCGTCCTTCTCGAGCGTCAGCCGCACGACCACGCCTTCGAGCAGCCGCGGTGATTTTCCCGCTCCGCGCCAGATCGCGCGCGCGTTCTGTGCGGAGACGACCGACTCGGCGGCGACGCCGCTGACGCGATAGGGCGCGAGCACGAGGAGCGCCGCTCGCCGGTCGCGGGCCGCGCGCGTCAGTCGCACCCACGCGGCGTCGGGCACGAAGCGGCCGCGCACGGGCGCAAGCCCCAGGTCGACGACGACGAGCGGGAAGCCCGCCGCGAGAAGCATCTCCGCGCTCGCGACGGCTTCCTTCAGCTTCGACGGCCGCACCCAGAGGAGACGCTCGAGCTCGACGCCGGCTTCCTCGGCCGACTGCGGATCGAGGTGACCGCCGAGATCGACGAGCGCCGCGGCTTCGCCGGCGGAGGTCATGGCGGCGAGCGACGCGATGCCGATCGAGAAGCGGCCGCACGAGCGCCGTCCCGAGATCTCCGTCAGCGCGCCGCGCGGGAGCCCGCCGGAGAGCAGCCGGTCGAGCACGGGGACTTTCGTCGCGAACGGGTTGCGCGCGTCGGAAAGCGACGGCAGCTCCGACGCGCGTGAAAGCCGGGCTCCCGATTCCTCCAGCAGCCGCTCGATCGCCGCAGCGCCCATGTCCGCCTCCCCGCTGTCGTAGAAGAGGAGACGATAGGCGTAAATAAGGCGTAACTCAAGTGGATAATTCAAATGTCATCTGAACTTGTCTATAAGTAAAGTCAGCATTACATTACGTTGGTATGAGGAACCGTCTGCGCGTCCTTCGAGCCGAAAAAGACTGGTCTCAGGCGGACCTCGCGGGGCGGCTCTCGGTCTCGCGCCAGGCCGTCAACGCGATCGAGACAGGACGCGCGAATCCCGGCCTGCCTCTCGCCTTCGACATCGCGAAGCTCTTCGACGCGCTGATCGAGGAGATTTTCATCCCCGACGGCGAGCCGCTTCCGCAGTCTTTCGGGACCTGAGGTGACTCGACCCGGCCGGCTCTCCGTCTCGGCCTCGACCGGTCACCCTTCATCCCGACTCGCGGCCGGCCCTCCTGACCGGTATCCTCTCGGCCAACTGGATCCATGAATCTCTTCGTCAAGGGAATGATCGTGGGATTTTGCCTGGCGGCGCCCGTCGGGCCGATCGCCGCGATCTGCGTGCAGCGCACGATCGCCAAGCGCTGGATCTCGGGCATCGTCTCGGGGCTCGGAGCGGCGGCGGCCGATGCCGTCTACGGCGCGGTCGCGGCCTTCGGCGCAACGATCGTCTCGGAGTTCCTGATCAGCGAGCACGCGTGGCTCCAGCGGGTGGGGGGGGTCATCCTGCTCGTCCTCGGGCTCCGCCTTCTCCTCATGCGGCCGATCGAGCGGGAGACCTCGAACGGAAACGGCGGCCGCGGCCTCGTCGGCGACTTCGCGTCGACCTTCGTGCTGACGCTGACCAACCCCATGACGTTCGTGGCGTTCGCCGCGATCTTCGCCACGATGGGAATCGGCGCCGTGCGTGGGGAGCCGATGCTCACGCTCGAGCTCGTCGGCGGCGTCTTCGCCGGGTCGGGCGCGTGGTGGATCATCCTCTCCGCCGGCGCCTGGGCCTTCCGGCGCCACTTCGACTTCAAGCGGCTCGTGCTCGTCAACCGCGCGACCGGCGTATTCGTGATCGCCGTCGGCCTCGTTTACCTTCTGCTCAAGACCTCCGCCAACCACGCTCCGACGATCCCGATCCCCGAGCGCCTCCGCGCCCACACCCCCACCGCAACCCCGTCGTAAGGTCCCCGTGTGTCGGGGCGGGGCTCGTCCCCGCCCGGGCCATTTCGGCCCCCGGTCTCCCCCTTGCGACAAATACACATCGGATGCCGAATCGCAAATCCATCCGGATGTCGCTCTCGACCTATCGCGAATCGGGTCGGATCTTCTCCGTCACGGTCGTTACTCCTGACCGCGCTCCCCTCTTCGCCGACATTCCGCTCGGCCGGGAATGCGTCGCTCTCCTCCGCGCGGCCCACGATGCGGGGCGCATCCGCGTCTACGCGTACTGCCTGATGCCGGACCATGTTCATCTGCTGCTCGGCATCGGAGCGGGCCGCGATCTGACAACCGAGGTTGGACGCTGGAAGTCCCTCTGCACGCGGGCGCTCCGACGGAGCGGCAAGGCGGTTCCGATGTGGCAGCGGAGCTTCTACGACCACGCGCTCCGCAAGGAGGAGGACGTGCGGGTCGCGGCGAGGTACATCCTGGAGAACCCGGTGCGGGCGGGCATCGTCCGGAGGTGCGAGGAGTATCCGTTGTCGGGCTCGTTCGCGTTCGACCCCGGTTGGTAGGGGCTGCGGGCGGCCACGACCCGACCACCAGCGGCAAGCCCCCGTGTGTAGGGGCGGGGTTTATCCCCGCCCTCCGGCCCCGTGTGTAGGGGCGGGGTTCATCCCCGCCCTTCCGGCCCCGTGTGTAGGGGCGGGGTTCATCCCCGCCCTCCGGCCCCGTGTGTAGGGGCGGGGTTTATCCCCGCCCTCCGGCCCCGGGTGTAGGGGCGGGGTTTATCCCCGCCCTCCTTGAAGCGGGCGGCCACAAGGGCCGCCCCTACATACCGGGGCCCGTCGGGACCCGTCCCGCTTTCGTTCATCCCGCCCCCCGTGTGTAGGGGCGGGGTTTATCCCCGCCCTCCTTGAAGCGGGCGGCCACAACCCGACCACCAGTGGCAAGCCCCCCGGCAGTAGGGAACGCCGTGCGCAGCACGGCGGTAACGCCGCCCCTACATACCGGGGCCCGTCGGGACCCGTCCCGCTTTCGCTCATCCCCGCCCTCCCCGTCGCTCCTACCCGGCGAACCCGATCCTCTCGTGCGCGCGGTCGCAATACGGCTTGTTGGCCGAGGCGCCGCAGCGGCAGAGGGCGTAGCGGTGGCCGGCGTCGGACCAGGAGGCGCCGGCCGGATCGACGAGAGGCATGGGGCCGCGAACGTAGATGGGGCCATTCTTCTCGACCGAGATCGTGATCTCCGCCGGGACCGCCTCGGCGGGACCGCCGTCGCGGCGCTCGTACCGGAGCGACCCGGTCGGACAGCGGGCGACGACGCCGGCGATCGTTCCGGCCGCGGCGTTCCCCGGCCGGATCCAGGGCTTCGCGTTCGGGTCGAAGACCTCGGGTGCGCCCTCGACGCAGCGCGCCGCGTGGATGCACCGCCTCGGGTCGTAGCTGACCGCGATGCCGTCGGACGCGTAGACCTTCCTCACGTCCGCTCCTCCTCGAGGCTCGGCGCGAGCACCATCCGCGCCTTCTCGAGCGAGCGCGTCAGCGACGCGTCGACGCCGGAGGCGAGGGCGTTCTCGAAGCTCCGCCATTCCATGGGCCGCTCCGGGTCTTCGGCCGCCGCGAGATCGATGGCGCCTTCCGTCGTGAAGAGATAGCGCACGTCGAAGTGATGGTGCGCCGGCTCGCCCCCGCGCGCCGGGATGGGATGGACGTCGAGGTCGAAGATCGCGCGGCCGAAGGGCGCCTCGAGGTCGGCGATGCCCGTCTCCTCGCGCGCCTCGCGGAGCGCCGCGTCGAAAGTCGAGGCGTCCTCCGGCTCCGTGTGCCCGCCCGGCTGGAGCCAGCGGCCGAGCTTGCGGTGGTGCAGGAGAAGAAACTCCGAGCCGTCCGGGCGCGCGACGAGGGCGCTCGCTGTGATGTGGCCCTCGGGATTCTCGCGCGCGAACGGGTCGGCCGCCGCGGCGAGGAAACGGCGGATCCAGGAAAGCGACGCGGCCTCCCGCGGGTCGCCGGGAACGTAGTCCGAGAGGTCCGAGAGCAGGTCTTCGCGGTTCATGTCGTCCTTTCGAGCACGAGGACGGTCCAGTCGTCGGCGAGCGAGGGCCCCGTGGCCTCCCGCACCGAGGCGAGCAGTGTATCGATGGTGCGGGCGCCGGCGAGGAGCCGCTCGAAACGCTCGTAGCCGAGCGGCCCTCCGTCCGGCGTCGGCGCTTCGGGAAGCCCGTCGGTGAGAAGCATCAGCCGCTCTCCCGGGGCGAGCGTTCCGCCCGCCTTCTCGTAGGCCACTTCGCTCCGCACGCCGAGCGGAAAGCGCGGCCCCGGGGCGGAGATCGCACGCGGCTCGCCCTTGCCGTCGAGCACGTACGGGTCCGGCAGGCCCGCGTTCGAGAGCTCGAAGGCGCCGGTCCGCGGGTCGTACCGCGCGTAGGTCAGCGCCACGAACTCGCGCCGGTCGAGGCGCGGCTTTATTCGCCGGTTCGCCTCCCGCAGCGCCTCGTCGACCGCGCGGTCGGCCGCGAGAAACGGGAGCACCGCCTTGACCGTCGCCATGATGAGGCTCGCGCCCATGCCCTTGCCCGCGACGTCGGCGACGACGAGGCCGACCGCGCCGTCGGGAAGCATGAAGACGTCGTAGAAGTCGCCGGCGACGAAGCGGGCCGGAAGGTTGCGCGCCGAAATGCGGTAGCCGTCGCCCGGGAGCTCCTGCGGCGGGAGGATGCGCTGCTGGATCGAACGGGCGAGCTCGATTTCCTTCTCGGCGAACTCGGCTTCCTTGAGGCGCTCGACGGACGTCGCCAGGCGCGTCTTGAGGAGATCGAACGAGTAGAAGATGAGGCCCATGAGAAGACCGATCGTGCCGGCGACCGGGAAGTACGCCCGCAGGGCCGAAAAGCCCATGCGGAATTGAACCAGGCCGAGGGCCGCGGCCGTGCGGTTGGCGAGGAGCCAGCCGACGACGCCGCCCACGAAATAGACCGCGCCGTGGGCGAGCCAGCCCGGGATCCGCGTCGAGGCGAGCCACCCGCGGAGCAGGCGCGCGAGCCCCACGCAGCAGACGTACCCGAAGATCCCGATGAGCGCGCCGTAGGTGGCGATTCCCGCCTGGAAGCCCCCGGCCTCGCCGACAGTGACCAGGTAGACGATTCCGACGCCGACGGCCGCCGAAATGAGAAGGCCCCGGACGTGATCGAGGGCCTGCGACCGCGCGGAGTCCGCCACGCGGCGATCGTACAGCGGGCTCCGAACGGCTCGGCTAGGGGCGCGGCTCGAGCGTCCGCGTGTCCGGCGGCGGACGCGGAATCGGGTGGACCAGCCTCGCGCCGCCGGTCGCCGGAAACGCGGCGACGGATTCGGTGCCCGCGGGCGTGCCGTCCGTCTTCCAGAGGATCGAGCCGCCGTCGCCGAGCCTCTCGAAGAACATGACGTGGCCCGGGATCGGCGCGAACCCGGACGATCCGGTCCCCACCGCGAAATCCCGGATGGCTCGGGTGCCGGCGAGACTGCCGTTGGTGACCCAGAGCGTGAGCGTGCCCGCCGCCTCGTCGATGGTCGTGAAAAGAAGCCGGTCGCCGAATGGCGACGCCGGCTGCGCACCGCTCGAATCCGGCCCGGGAACGAGGTCGACGACGGAGCGCGTCGTGGCCTCCGTCCCCTCGCTGACCCAGAGCTCGGTCCCGTGGCCGTTCGAGGTCGCGGAAAAGTACACGCGGTCGCCGACCGCCATGAGGCCTCGATAGAGCCCGGATGCGGGGCCCGGGATGATGTTCCGGACGAGCACCGTCCCCGAGAGCGTGCCGTCGCTCGCCCAGAGCTCGCGGCCCTGGCCTTCGCCGTCGGCGATGAAGAACAGCCGGCCGCCGGCGGCGGTGAGGTCGGTCGGACCGATCTTTGGGCAGCCGGTGTTGCAGACGATGTCGTCGGTTCCCGCAAAGGATGTCAGGCCCGAGAGGCCCGCCTCGGTCCCGTCCGTGACCCACAGGCGGTAAGGCAGGTCGGCATAGGGGTTGCCGGAGGAGATGAACGCGAGCCGGTCGCCGAACGCCACCGGTGTCGGCCCGCTCGACGAAGAGATCGGCCCGAACTCGATGTTGGGGATCGTGCTTCCGAAGGTCCCCTCGGTTTGCCAGAGAGTCGCGTACCGGTCGATCGTCAACCAGAAGTACAGGCGCCCGCCCATCCGCGTCAGCGTCGTCGGGGCCTCGGCATCCAGGCCGCGCGCCAGGGTGCGTATGCGCCGGGTGCCTCCGGGAGTTCCGTCGCTCGCCCAGACCTCGACGTCATCCGCCCCGCCGCCGGGAAGGATGAAGACGACCTCGCCGCCGAGCTCCGCCGCGGCGGACGGCGCGCGCGGCAGGTCCGCGGCGTGGGTCACGGCGTTCGCCTCGACGAACCAGAGCGACTTGCCGGCGAAGAAGAACAGACGCGAACCGGCGGCCGTGAACATCGAGGGCGTCGGGCCGCCCTCGAACTCCCACAGCTTCAGGGTGCCCCCGGGCGTGCCGTCGCTCGCCCAGAGCTGCTCCAGCGGCGCCGGCCCCGAGGCGGTGAAGTAGACGGACCCGCCGAACGGCACGAGTCCGGGGTCGACGATCACGGCGTCCGCCAGGGTCGGCGGAGGCTCGGCCGCGCCGGCCGCTGTCAAAAGAAACGACAGCGCCGGGATCAGGTACCGAACGCCGGAAAAGCGAGCGGCTTGCATCGTCGAGATCGCCCCGGAATCTTATCAGCAATAATGCCGGTCGCGAGGTGAGCCGCTCATGACGAACCCCGACGCGACGTCGATCGACACGATCATCCGGGCCATGTACGAATCGATCTCCGGCAAGGCCGGGCAGCCGCGGCAGTGGGAGCGGGACCGGGCGCTCCATCACCCGAAGGCCCTGCTCATACCCGCGCGGCAGGCCTCGGGCGGACCGGGGGCGGGCGTCTTCGACATGGACGGGTTCGTCGCCTCGCGCGGGCCGTTCCTCGACGCGAACGACTTCTACGAGGTCGAGATCGGGCGGCGCGAGTTCCGCTTCGGCGCGATCGCGCACGTCCTCTCCTCGTACGAGGCGCGCACGGCTCCGGCGCCCGCGGGAAAGGTCCTGCGCAAGGGCGTCAACAGCATCCAGCTCATGCACGACGGCGAGCGCTGGTGGATCATGTCGACGCTCTGGGACAACGAGCGCGAAGGCGTCGCCCTGCCCGGGGACCTGGCGGGGTAGGTCGGGCCGTAAGTTCGTTGAGGGCCCTCGGGTGTAGGGGCGGCCCTTGTGGCCGCCCGTTTCAGAAGAGGGCGGGGATAAACCCCGCCCCTACACCCGGGAGCCGGGAACGCTCCTCGATACGGGCCCTCGGGTGTAGGGGCGGCCCTTGTGGCCGCCCGTTTCAGAAGAGGGCGGGGATAAACCCCGCCCCTACACCCGGGAGCCGGGAACGCTCCTCGATACGGGCCCTCGGGTGTAGGGGCAGCCCTTGTGGTCGCCCGTTTCAGAAGAGGGCGGGGATAAACCCCGCCCCTACACCCGGGAGCCGGGAACGCTCCTCGATACGCGCCCTCGGGTGTAGGGGCGGCGTTACCGCCGTGCTACGCACGGCGTTCCCTACTGCCGGGGGCTTGCCGCTGGTGGTCGGGTGCGGCCGCCCGTTTCAGAGCGTGAATCAGGACCCCGGGTCGCACGGGCGGCGCGGGTGGCCCAAAGACCGGAACGCGTAACGAGGGTCGCGGCGCATGGAGGGCGCCGGGTCGTACCGGCGGCGATCCGCGGCACAAAGACCGGAACGCGCAAACACGGCGTCGAATAGGGGCCCCGGGTCGGATGGGCGGCGACGGGCGGCCCGAAGACCGGAACGCGCAAACACAGCGTCGAATCAGGGCCCCGGGTCGTAGGGGCGGCCCTTGCGGCCGCCCTCTCCAGTCCTGCCCCAATCGAACATTCTTCAGGCCCGCTGCGTATTAAGAGGGCGTGGCTCGAGTTTTCGCCGGTTTAGGGGGGTTTCTCGTGAAAAAGAAGAAGTGGATCGCCATTGTGACGGTCGCCATCGTGGTCGGCGTGGTGGCGATCGTGGCTGCCAAGGGCAAGGACAAGGACCCGAAGGCCGACAACTCGCCCTTCCGGCTCGGCAAGGTCCAGGCCGAAGACCTGCAGGTTTCCGTCCGCGAGGTCGGCGTCGTCGACCCGGTGACCAAGGTGGACGTCAAGTCGGTCGTCTCGGGCCGCGTCCTCTCGCTGACGGTCCGCGAGGGCGCCGTGGTCCGGCAGGGCGACGTGCTGGCGACGATCGAGCCGGACGTCAACCAGGCGCAGTCGCTCTCCGACGTGCAGGCGAGCGTTCGGGAGTTCGACCTGAAGCTCCAGGACGCCGAGCGCGAGTTCACGATGCAGAAGGCGCTCTTCGATCAGGGCCTCGTCGGCCGCGACCCGTACCGCGCGGCCGAGATCAAGCGCGACCAGGCGCTCGACAACCTGCGCGCGGCGAAGATGCGCTACCAGATCGTCGAGGACCACGGCATCCCGATCTCGGGCAACGCTTCGTCGCAGAACGCGCGCGTCACCGCGCCCATGTCCGGCGTCATCATCAAGAAGGGCGTCGAGCTCGGCGAGACGGTGACCTCCGGCGTCTCGTCCTTCAATGCCGGCACGGTGCTCTTCACCGTCGCCGACCTGAAGTCGCTCATCATCCGCGTCAATCTCAACGAGGTCGACATCGCGAAGGTTCACGTCGGCCAGCCCGTGCGCATCACGCTCGATGCATACCCGCAGAAGGTCTTCACGGGCAAGGTCAGCTTCGTCGCGCCGTCGGCCGAGCTCGTGGAGAAGATCAAGGTGTTCAAGGTCGAGGTCTCGCTCGACGAGCTCGGCGAGGCGTTCCGCACCGGCATGAGCGCGAACGTCGAGATCCTCGGCGAGAAGCGTGACAAGGCGACGTCGATCCCGCTCGAGGCGCTGCAGAAGCGCGACGGCAAGACGGTCGCCTACCGACTCAAGGCGAACCTCGACCCGAAGATGCTGAAGGACGCCAGGGACGGCCTCTCCGGACGCAACAAGTTCATGTGGCTGTCGGACCACTGGAAGGAATACTTCGACGTCGTGCC
This sequence comes from uncultured Acidobacteriota bacterium, assembly GCA_963805495.1. Taxonomy (GTDB): domain Bacteria; phylum Acidobacteriota; class Thermoanaerobaculia; order UBA5066; family Gp7-AA6; genus DAHUXD01. The sequence continues at coordinate 202,741 of CAWDUQ010000001.1, forward strand.
GGTCCAGGCCGGCATCGCCACCCTCGAGCGCGTCGAGATCATCGCGGGCCTGAAGTCCGGCCAGGAAGTGTCCCTCGAGGACCCGACCAAGAAGCGCGTCCAGAAGGACGAAGAGGACAACTAACACGGTCGAGTAGGGGCGGGGCTCGTCCCCCCGCCCGTCCGACCCGATCGTTGGAGGCCGAGGGTTGAATACCGGGAGAGGATCCACTCGCGACTTTCCCTCCCCATTTCCACGGTCCGCGAAGCGGACCGCTCGAGGTCTGAGTTCATGTCGGCAATCATCAAGACCCACGGCCTGACGAAGGTCTTCGGCTCCAACGGAGCCGCGGTCCATGCCCTGCGGGGCGTCGACATGTCCGTCGAGCGCGGCGAGTTCGTGGCGCTGATCGGCCCGTCGGGCTCCGGCAAGTCGACGCTCATGGCGATCCTCGGCTGCCTCGACCGCCCGACCGGCGGCACCTACGCGCTCGACGGCTCCCAGGTCGAAGGCCTCTCGGGCCGCGAGCTGGCCCAGATCCGCAACGACAAGATCGGCTTCGTCTTCCAGCAGTACAACCTGCTGCCGAAGGCCTCCGTCGTCCGCAACGTCGAGCTCCCGATGCTCTATGCCGGCGTGCCGCGCCGCGAGCGCCGCGCCCGCGCCCTGGAGCTGCTCGAGAAGGTCGGCATCCCCGACAAGGCGAAGGTCCTTCCGGCGGCGCTTTCCGGCGGCCAGCGCCAGCGCGTCGCCGTCGCCCGCGCCCTCGCCAACCGCCCGGCGCTCCTGCTCGCCGACGAGCCCACCGGCGCGCTCGACTCGAAGACCGGTCACGAGGTCCTCGAGCTCTTCGTCGACCTGCACCGCCAGGGCAACACCATCATCATCGTGACGCACGATCTCCAGATCGCCGCGATGGCCAGCCGCCAGGTCGAGATCCACGACGGGCTGATCAAAGTCGCCGAGGCCGCGTGAGAATGCTGCGCTGCCGGACCGTCCGGCCATCGGTCGCAGGGGCGGGGCTTGCCCCCGCCCTCCCCGAACGGGCGGCCGCGAGGGCCGCCGCTACGCCGGAGCGTCGAAACCCGTGAAATTCTCCGGCGCCTTCCGCGAACGGCTGCGCAACTCGTGGGTCGAGATGCGGGAGAACCTCACCCGCTCGGTTCTTCAGTCGCTCGGCGTGATCCTCGGCGTGGCCGCGGTTCTCGGCGGCTTCTCGATCTCCGACAGCATGCGGCGCCGCTCGATGGAGCTCTACGTGAAGATGGGCGGCCTCGACAAGCTCAATGTCCGCCAGTCGGCCGTCGTGAAGGAGGGAGCGCCGACGGCCCTCCAGATGGCCAACCTCGGCCTGCGCGCCATGGACGCCGCCGACGGCGAGGACCTGAACACCTCCGCCGTCCACGGCATCTCGCTCCGCAAGGACGCGCGGGCCCGCGTCCGCTCGCCCTACGCCGACCAGGAGAGGCGCATCTACGGGATCGGCGGCGACTTCCTGGCCCTCGAGGGCTACGAGATCGAACAGGGCCGCAACTTCGCCAGGCATGACATCGACACGGCCGCCCCGGTGGCGATCCTCGGCACCGAGGCGGTTTCCGTCTTCTTCCCCAACGGCGACGCCCTGGGGAAGACGCTCCGCGTGGGGGACACGCCCGTCACCGTCATCGCCGTCCTGAAGGAACGGGTCTTCCGCTACCGCAAGTCGAACCACAACATGTTCCGCTGGCGCAACCGCATCGTCGCGCTCCCCTCGACGCTCGTGGCGCGCCGCTTCGAAGGCGACCGGTATCAGCGCGTCGACCGGGTCACCTTCCGGATCCCGAACCTCGACGCGATGGCGACGTTTTCGAAAAACCTCTCGGGACTCCTCAGGGCCAACCACCGCCAGCAGGAGGACTTCCGCCTCGACGACGTCGGCGCCCGGGTGCGCAAGCGGCAGTCGCAGGGCGACGTCTACGACATCATCTTCCTGCTGTCGGGGTTCCTCTCGCTCATCGGCGGCGGCATCGTCAACGTCAACATCCAGATGGCGACGCTCAAGGAGCGGATCCGCGAGGTCGGCGTCAAGATGGCGATCGGCGCGCCGGGACGCGAGATCTTCAAGGAGTTCATGACGGAGGCGCTGCTCCTGACCGCCGCGGGCTCGCTCGCGGGCCTCGTCATCGGCGTCGGCTTCTCGAAGATCATCACGGCCTCGATCGGCGTCCCGCTCCACATCGACCCGAAGTCGTTCGTCCTGGCGTACGTGCTCGCCGGCGTCTTCGGCTTCCTCTTCGCCCTCTACCCGGCCTGGAAAGCTTCGCGCCTCTCGCCGATGGAAGCTCTGCGCTATGAGTAGCCGCGCGCTGCCGGCGGCCGCCGCCTCCGCGCCCGGCGCCGCGCCGCGGGTCCGGCAACTCTCGCTGCCCGCCAAGCTCGGGCTCGGCTGGGAGATCGTCAAGGGCGGCCTCATCGAGCTCTGGGCGCACAAGCTGCGGTCGGTCCTGACGCTGACGCTCCTGATGCTCGGCGTCTTCGCGCTCGTCGTCATGACGTCCGTCATGGACGGGGTCATGGACAAGATCGCGACGGGGTTCTCGGGGATGAGCTGGGACGGAACGATCATGCTCGCGCCGAAGGCGCCCGAGACGACCGAGGAGCAGAAGCGCTTCGCGATGAGCCCCGGACTGCGCTCCGACGACCTGCCGCGCCTGACCGCGCCCGACGAGAAGGTCCTCGCCTACCTGCCGCGGGCGTCCAGGGAGTCCGCGGTCAAGGTCGCCGGCGGCACCGAGCGATGCTGGATCAACGGCGTATGGCCCGACTACGGCCGCTGGATGAATCGCAACATCGCGCTCGGCCGCGGGCTGACCGACAACGACGAGCGGAGGCGCTCGACCGTCGCCGTCGTCGGAGGCACGCTCGGCTCGAAGCTCTTCGGGGGCGCCGATCCCGTCGGCCGCGACATCACGGTCGAGGGCGTTCGGTTCCGGATCGTGGGCGTCCAGGCGCCCAGCCAGATCTTCACCGAGGAGCTCTGGTACGACTCCAACGGGATCACGATCCCGCTGCAGACCTACATGGACCGCATCGATCCCGACCACAAGCTCGCCAACATCGGCGTCAAGCTCGCGCACACCCGCGACATGGCCGAGGTCTCGGCGATGATGGTCGGCCGAGCCAAGCAGGCCCACCACGGCATCGAGGACATCGAGATCACGGACCTGGAAGCCGAGTCGGCGCGCGCCTGGGGCAACTTCCTCGACCAGATCTTCGGCTGGAGGGTCGTCCTGATGAGCCTCGCGGCGACGGTCCTGCTCGTCGGCGGCGTCGGCGTGCTCTCGGTGATGCTGATCTCGTTCTCCGACCGACGCTACGAGATCGGCCTCCGCAAGGCGATGGGCGCCTCCGACGGCGAAATCCTGGTGCAGTTCCTGCTCGAGGCCTGCGTGCTCGCCGCCGTCGGCGCCACCTTCGGAACGTTCCTCGGCACGGTCGTCTGCAAGGCCCTGTCGTCGAATTTCCCCTACGGGCTCGTCGTCAACCCGATGGGACTGCTCGTCGCCTGGGTCACGGCGCTCGTCCTCGCCGTCACCTTCGGCCTCTACCCCGCCGTCCGCGCCTCGCGCCTCTCGCCCATGGAGGCGATGAGGTAGGTCCGTCGGAGAGGGGGGACGAGCCCCGCCCCTACGACGAGAACACGATCGAAACCGGGCCGGGTCATCGGGCCCCGTGAACCCGCCGCGGACGGCGGGGACGATCGAAACCGGATCCGGTCATCGGACCCCGTGAACACGCCGCGGACGGCGGAGACGATCGAAACCGGATCCGGTCATCGGGCCCCGTGAACCCGCCGCGGACGGCGGGGATGATCGAAACCCGACCCCGGTCGTAGGGGCGCCCCTTGCGGGCGCCCTTTCCGAATCGAGCTCGCCCTACGACTCGTCGAGCGCCGCGCCGCCGAACGCCGGCTTCCCGCCGAGCGACACGCGGAAGGCGTAGATCGCGAAGGCGGCGACGACGCCGGCCAGAAAGAGGCCCCGTCCGGCGTACCACCGCGAGAAGTCGGGCGACATCGGCGCCACGGTCAGAAGCAGGCTGGCGAAATAGGAGAAGCACATCGCGAGGATCCCGTAGCGCGCCGCGACGAAGATCGTCAGGGCCGCGATGACGATGCCGAGCGGAAGCTCGACGGCGTAGTTCTCGCCGGAAAGCGCGAGCGCGACGAGCAGCAGGCCCACGAACGCCACGGCGAGCCACCTCCGACGCAGCAGGACCTGGGCGAGGACCAGAACCGTGACGATCGCCAGTCCGCGTTCGGTGCCAAGGGCGAAGAGTTCGACGAGGTGGCCCGCGGTCGCCGGCAGGCCTCGCAGGAACGCCGTGGCCGGCGGCGCCGGCGTCATCCCGGCCAGATTGATCCAGCACGGCAGCGCGTTTGCAACCGAGAACGCCAGCGCCAGGGTGACGCCGGCGAGTAACCCCACGAGCGCGTCGCGCCCGACGAGAGGGTCGCGGAACCGGCCGGCGAGCACACGGCTCCAGGAAAAGAGGAGGTCCGGCCAGCGGCGCCGCACGATGGGCTCGATCGCGACGTAGACGACCCACATCAGGGCCGCGTCGAACAGTCCGAAGGCCAGCGCGGCGACGAAGATGTCGGCCTCCCCCTGCAGCCCGGCGACGTGGTGACCCGAGAGGAGCCAGGCGAGAAGGAAGGCGGTGACGACGAAACCGGACACCCGGAACGCCCCGCGGCGATCTCCCCGGCCCATCCGCAGATTGCGCCGGGCCACCAGGCCGCCCGCCACCAGCATGGACAAGAACATGAACAGGAACGCCCCCTGGCGCACCCGGTAGCCGGCGGAGCGCGGCGTCGCCTGCACGCGCCCGGGCCGGCTCCAGGGACCGATGACCTCGAACCAGACCGGGCGGCCGCGCCAGGCCGCGGCGCTCACGTGGATCGGAACCTCCGGGCTCGCGGCGTACGTGCCGTCCCAGTCCCCGTGCGCGTCGAAGGGCTCGCCCGGCAGCCAGCGTGGAACCGAGGGCGTGAACCGCGCGGGGTCGAGCCCGGCGGCGGCGAAAAGCGTCTTCCAGTCGGGGGCCGGCACCTCGTGCGGCGCGGTCTCGACCTGGGGCGGGGCCGCGCGAAAACGCACCAGGTTTCCTCGCGCGTCGAGCGCGACCAGAACCATTCCCGATACGGAAAACGGCGGATCGCTCTCCCGGACCTCGCTGCCGCCGGTCGAGACGAGATCGCGCGGGCTCTGGCGATAGTAGAACCACCAGGGATGGGGCTGCGCCGTCGCGAGCTCGCGGAAGTTGCGGGTCGACGGCATGCTCGCCGCGCGATACGTCAGGTACTCGTACTGCCGCACCCACCAGGTCGCGCTGTCCGCGGGAGGGTCCGGGTAGCCGAGCGCGGCGACGAGCTCCCGCGCGCGATCCTCGAGCGCGTCGGGGCTCTTCGGGAAGGGGGCCACGCCCTGGTCCATCGAAAAGCGCGACAGGACGACGAGGGCGGCGATCGCCGCGATCGTCGCGCCGAGCAGCGTCCAGGCCCTCGCCGGCGCGAGCGCGCCCTGCTCCCCCGCGGCGGCCACCATCTCCGGCGACGGCGTCTCGCCCGCGGCGATCGCGGCGGCCAGCGGATCGCCGCCCGGCAGCGCCGCGGCGATCTGCGCGGCCGAGGAAGGGCGCGAGGCCGGGTCCTTCTCGAGGCAGCGCAGGATGACCCGCTCGACGACCGGGTCGAACCCCGGCGTGATCGTCGAGGGGGAGGCCGGAGAGTCCTCGGCGTGCTTGCGCTTGAGCTCCTTGAAGGTCGCGCCCTCGAACGCCTTTCGCCCCGTGTACAGCTCGTACAGGACCAGGCCGAGCGAATAGACGTCGCTTCGGACCGAGGCGCCCTTGCCCGCGAGCTGCTCGGGCGCCATGTACGCGGGCGTTCCCGAGATCTCGCCGTCGGCGACCTCGCCCGCGGCGACCGCGAGGCCGAAGTCGGTGATCCGCGCGCGGCCGCGCCCGTCGACCATCACGTTGGCGGGCTTGAGGTCCCGGTGGAGCACGCCCTTGTCGTGCGCCGCCGCGAGCCCCGCGCAGAGCTCCCGCGCGATGTCGAGCGCCTTGTCCGCGGGAAGGCGCCCGATGCGCTTCAGGAGAGACGCGAGGTCCTCGCCGTCGACGTACTCCATCGAGAGGTACTGCTGCCCCTCGATCTCGCCGACGTCGTAGACGCGGCACACGTTGGGGTGCGACACCTGGCGCGCGATGCGGACCTCGGCATAGAACCGCTCGAGACGCTCCGGGTCCGAGGCGAGGTGGCGCGGAAGGAACTTGAGCGCGACCGCCTGGCCGAGCTTCAGGTCGTCGGCGCGGTAGACCTCGCCCATGCCGCCGCGGCCGAGCAGGCCGATGATCCGGTAGCGCTCGGCGAGGATCGCGCCCGGCGTGAAGCCGCCCGAGTCGATCGTCTCGGTCGCCGCGAGGCGGCCGACCTTCGACGAGGAGACGGGACGCCGCGCCGCGGCCGCGACCGACGGTGTCGCGAGATTGGTCGGCATCCGCGAGACCGAGGAGACCGACTCCCCGCACTCCGGACAGAATCGCGCCGAGGCCGGGACCTCCGCGGAGCACTTCGGGCAGAGGATCAAGGTGTGGGAATTCTAAGGTGTCTCGCGCGCCCCTTGTTGTGCCGAACGAGAAGAGCGGGGACAAGCCCCGCCCCTACGAACCGGGGCGCCCCGTTCCGCGCCACACGGCAACATCCGCTCGCGGCGCGAGAAGTCTCCCGACCGAAGGGAGGGAGGAGGCTCGCGCCGCGGGAGCGAGCGCGCAGCGCGGGGCCAGGCTCGCGGTCGAGCCAACAGGCGAGCCGCGAGCCGGTGCGCCCACCGGGCGCAGGCCCCGCGCGAAGCGCTCGCGACGGTGGGTGCAGGCCCCGCGCCAAGCGCTCGCGACGGCTCACTGCTTCTTCGACTTCCCTTCCGCCGCGGTCGTCCAGGTCGTCCCGTCCTCGGAGGTCTCCCACTTGAAGGTCTGCGTGGTCGGCGAAGTCACGACGACCGTGTACTTCGACTTGATCATCTTGCCGCCCATCTTGTCTTCGCCGGTCCAGTTCCACGTGTTTCCGGCGTTGGTGCCCGTGGCCGAGCCCATCATGCCCATGCTGTCGAAGCCCATGTACTTGTAGACCTTCTCCTCGGGGCTCCATCCGAGAATCGCTTCGCTCTTCATCTTGCCCATCGCGCCCGAGGCGTTCTCGCGGCAGACGAGCTGGTAGCCGCCGTCGAACCAGGTGCAGTCCTGCTCGTTCATCATCTTGCCGCCGGGCCCCCAGGGACCGGGCTTCATCTCCGCCTCGCCCTTCCACTTGCCCTTGAAAACGTCGAGCTTCTTCGTTTCCGGCCCCGGTTTGGGGGCCTCCATGTGCTGTTCGGCCAGGGCGATTCCGGCCGAAACGATCACCGCCGCGCCCAGGACTCCGATCGAAGACCTCTTCATGACTTCTCCCTTTCGAAGGTTGTGTGAGGACCGAAAAGATCGTTACCGGGCCCCCTTGAGATTCTATTCAACGCCGGAGCCGGTTTCTTTGGATATCCTGTGGAAATGAACAAGCTCACGACACGGCTCATCGCCGCCGCCGCCCCCCTGCTCGCCGCCGCCATGCTGCTTGCCGCCGACGGAACCGCCGGAGGCCTCCGCTGGACCGTCCCGGCATCCTGGTCCGCCACCAAGGAGAGGCCGATGCGGGTGGCGACCTATGCGATCCCTGCGGCGGCCTCCCAGGAGGCGGGCGAGTGCGGCGTCTTCTTCTTCGGACAGGGCCAGGGAGGCTCCGTCGATGAGAACCTCTCGCGCTGGGTGGGCCAGTTCGAGTCTCCGTCGACGCCGAAGAAGGGCGAGCGCACCGTCAACGGTCTCAAGGTCCACACGATCGACGTCTCCGGGACCTACCTCGCTCCGGGCGGGCCGATGATGCAGTCGCAGGGAAAGAAAGCCGGCTGGCGGCTCCTCGGCGCGATCGTCGAAGCGCCCGAGGGAATGGTCTTCTTCAAGTGCACAGGCCCCTCCGCGACGATCGCGAAGGCGGAGAAGGACTTCGACGCCCTCCTGAAGTCGATCACGAAGGCCGCGAAGGCATAGTTCCGTTCCGAAGAGGGCGGGGATAAACCCCGCCCCTACACCCCGGAGCCGGAATGCTCCTCGGTATGAGCGCCTGCACCCGGGCGCCGGATTGCTTCTCGGCACGGGCCCTCGGGTGTAGGGGCGGCCCTTGCGGCCGCCCGTTTCAAAGAGGGCGGGGATGAACCCCGCCCCTACACCCCGGAGCCGGAATGCTCCTCGGTATGAGCGCCTGCACCCGGGCGCCGGATTGCTTCTCGGCACGGGCCCTCGGGTGTAGGGGCGGCCCTTGCGGCCGCCCGTTTCAAAGAGGGCGGGGATGAACCCCGCCCCTACACCCCGGAGCCGGAATGCTCCTCGGTATGAGCGCCTGCACCCGGGCGCCGGATTGCTTCTCGGCACGGGCCCTCGGGTGTAGGGGCGGCCCTTGCGGCCGCCCGTTTCAAAGAGGGCGGGGATGAACCCCGCCCCTACACCCCGGAGCCGGAATGCTCCTCGGTATGAGCGCCTGCACCCGGGCGCCGGATTGCTTCTCGGCACGGGCCCTCGGGTGTAGGGGCGGCCCTTGCGGCCGCCCGTTTCGAAGAGGGCGGGGATGAACCCCGCCCCTACACCCCGGAGCCGGAATGCTCCTCGATACGGAGAGGGCGGGGATCAACCGGCCCGACGTCCGGACCTAGTACCGCGCCAGCTCCTCGCGGAGGCTTCCCTCCTGCGCGCCGCGCAGGGCGATGCAGAGCTCCATCCCCTCGAGCACCTGGGCGAGGTTGCGCGATCCGCCGGGCAGCTTCTCGGCCCGGCCGGCGAAGAACTCGGCGACCGCCTCGCGGCGCGGAGCGTCGCAGAAACCCGCCGCGAGATACGGCATGAATCCCGTCGCCTCGCGCGGCATCCGCGCGACGATCGCGTCGTAGTTCGACTTCATGAACTGCCAGGAGGCCTCGCGCCCGGCCGGGAACCCCAGCGCCGAGTAAAAGATCGAGTCGGCCTCGCGCGAGTCGAACTCGCCCGACAGGGCGAACGCCATCGCGTCCTTCGCGAGCACCGGGTCCCCGAAGGCTCCGAGGCCGCGGAAGAGCCGCACGCGGTCGCGGCGTTCCTTCGCGGACTTCACGCCGGCTCGATAGGCATCGAACAGGGCGCGGTCGCCGTGACGGGCCGCGCTCTCGAGCACGCCCGAGACCATTTCGGCCTCGACGGCCGACCGGTCTTTCAACCAGGCGAGGGCGAGCCGGCGCGCTTCGGCCTGGAGCGCGGGCTCGTCGCCTTCCATCGCGACGAACGGCACGAGCGAGGTGCGCAGAAGGTGCGTCTCCTCGCTGTCGCCGGGCTGGCTCCGGAAGCCGAGCGCCCGCGCCCTTGCGCCGTAGGTCTTCGAGACGTAGCGCGCGTAGGCGGGCCGCAGGTCCTCGGGCAGCACATTGTCGCCGGCGTCGGAAGAGATCCGCAGGGCGGCCTGGACGATCTGCCGCTCGGGGTCGCCCGCGAAGCGCGGCGCGAGCGCCATCGCGCGGCCGAGCGGGAACGCCCCGCCCATGGCGAGGGCGTCGATGTCGCGCAGCAGACCGACCCGTTCGGGGACCGTGAGCTTCGCGTCGGCCACCGACATCAACTTCTCGAGCAGGTCGCCGCGGTAGGCCGTCCGGTAGTAGCCGATCTCGCCGTCGTTGCCGAGCACCCAGGCCGGACAGCCGCCTCCGGCCGACGGCGCGGACATCGTCCCGGAGGCGTCCTTCAGAAGCGTGCACGCCTTCGCGCCGTCCCCGCCCCGCACGCAGACGGGGACCTGCCACGTCTGCCCCGCCGCGCCGGCGGATCCGACCGGGAGAAACCGCTTCTGCGAGAGCGACAGTGTCGCGCCGCCGCCGCCGCAGTCGAGCGACACGTCGACGAGCGGCACGCCCGCCTGGTCGAGAAAGCTCGAGAAGGCGGCCGCGACGCCGGGGCGGCTCTCGGCCTCGACCGCCTGGAGAAAGTCCCTCGAGGTCGCCGTGCCGTACGGATGCTCTTTCATGTACCGGCGCACACCCGCGCGAAACGCGTCCGATCCGATCCACGACTCGAACATCGAGATGACCGCGCCGCCCTTCTGGTACGAGATGCCGTCGAAGGCGTTGTAGATGTCGTCCGACGTCACGATCTCCTGGCGGATCTTGCGGGCCGAGACGAGCGTGTCTTCCGCCATGACGTTGGAGCGGTCGACGACCCGGTCGATCGCCACTCCCCACGTCGGCTGCCACGCCTCGATCGTGCGGTCGGCCATCCACGTGGCGAAGGACTCGTTCAACCAGACGTCGTCCCACCACGCCAGCGTCACGTAGTCGCCGAACCACTGGTGCGCCATCTCGTGGGCGTTGATCGAGGCCTGGACCCGCTTGAACTTGATCGTCTCCTCCTGCGGCGGGGCGAGCAGCGCCGACTCGGCCCACGTGATGAGGCCCGCGTTCTCCATGGCGCTGAAGGTCACGGCCTGGGGGACGACGAGCTGGTCGAGCTTGGCGAACGGAAACGGCATGCCGAAGTAGGCCTCGAGCCGCTCGAGCAGCGGCCCCGTCGTCTCGGCCGCGTAGCGGGCGCGCGAGGCCTTCCCCCTGGGGACGACGATGCGGATCGGTGTCTTCTTCATCCCGGCGCGGCCGGCGTCGACGTAGTCGAAAGGACCGACGCCGAAGGCGATCAGGTACGCCGGCAGCGGCTCGGTCTTCCCGAACCGCACGGCGCGGCCGCCGCCCGGAGCGGGTGATTCGGAAGCGATCGGCGTGTTCGACACGGCGCTCGAGCCCGCGGGGATCGTCAGCGTCAGCTCCCACGGCGCCTTGTACGAGGGCTCGTCGAAGCACGGGAACGCGCGCCGGCCGTCGGTCGTCTCGAATTGCGTGTAGACGTACCAGGCGTCGCCGTCCTTCTGTCGGAACACGCCCTGCGTCGAAGTCCCGGCGATCGAGCCCGTGTACTCGACGTGGAGCGAGAGCTCGCCCGCGGCCACGGGCTTCTCGAAGGCGAAGCCCAGGAAGTCGTCGCCCCCCGGGACGACGCGGACCGCCACCGCGGCCCCGCCGGCGGACGCCGTCGCCTTCTCGACCTTCAGCTCCGTGGCGTTCAACCAGAGAAGCCCGGTCGGGACGGAGAGGCGCACGCCGACGTCGGCGATCCCGCGAAACGTGGTCTCGTTCGGGTCGACCGTCAGCGCCACCCTGTAGCCGGTCGGCGCCGCCGTCGCGGGCAGCCTCAGCTTCGGAGGCTCGGGATCCGGGCCGCCCCCGAGCACCGGACCGGCGGCGAGGAGGAGGACGGCGACGAGGCCATACCGACGCGAAACGCGACGCTCCGGCATCTGGGTGCTCCTTTGGACGGACTTCGACCCCGATTTATCCGTATTCGGAGGCCAAAGGTTTCTGGGAAGGTTTGGGGGTCAGGTCTCGATTTTTCGGATTTCTGACCCGGAGCGGCTTGCGCGCCGCCGGACCTGAAATCCGAAAAATCGAGACCTGACCCCGGTAGACTCCCCGGCCGGAGGGGTCGCATGCCGTTTTTCGCCGCCGCCATCCTCGCGGGCACGCTCGCCGGGGTGGTCGTCACGCAGGGAGGTCAGACCGAAGCCATGAAGCAGACGATGGCGCGCCTCGAGAACGAGCTCGTGTCCAGGTACGGTCAGTCGGAGCGACCCCGCATCCGGATGGGAATCGAGCAGGCCGCGAGCTTCTGGAGGCCGGAGGACGGCGACGAGAAAGCCTTCGCCGCGGTCGTCACGACCTACATTGCTTCGGACTCGGTCGTCCGCAACGCTCTCTTTTCCCGGATGGAGCGCTCGCTCGAATCGCTCGACGGCCACATGAACGAGATCGCCCGCGACTTCCGGTGGCAGTCGGACCTCGACCTCGGCGAGATCTACCCGTTCGACGAGGTCCTCGCCGGGTACGACCCCTCGGCGCACTTCGTCGACGACTCGTTCCGCAACCGCCTCGCCTTCGCCGTCCTCCTGAACTTCCCGGTCACGACGCTCAAGGAGCGGCTCGAACAGGGCCCGTCGTGGACCCGCCGCCAGTGGGCCGAGTCGCGCCTGGCCGAGCGCTTCTCCAAGCGCATTCCGGCGAGCGTCAACCTCGCGATCACCGAGGCGAATGCCGAGGCCGACCGCTACATCGCCCGGTACAACATCTGGACGCACCATCTCGTCGACGTCAAGGGGGTCCGGCTCTTTCCGGCGAAGCAGCGGCTGCTCTCGCACTGGAACCTGCGCGACCAGATCAAGGCCGACTACTCGGACGGAAAGAACGGTCTCGCCAGGCAGCGGATCCTGGCGGAGGTCATGGACCGCATCGTCACCCAGACGATCCCGGAGGTCGTGGTCGACGATCCGTACGTCGACTGGGACCCCTTCTCGAACGCCGTCAAGGCCTCGCTCGAGCGCGACTCCGACCAGGCCGCGCCGCCGGGCCTGAAGATCACGAACGCGCCGGAGCCCGACACCCGCTATGCCGTCCTGCTGAAGACTTTCCAGGCGGCCCGGCTGGCCGATCCGTACTCGCCGACGGCGCCGACGCTGATCGCCCGCCGCTTCGACGAGAACCGGCAGATCCCGGAGGAGCGCGTCCGCGCCATGCTCGTCGAAGTCCTGACCTCGCCGCTCGTCCCGAAGGTCGCCGCGATCATCGAGGGGCGTCTCGGCCGGCCGCTCGAGCCGTTCGACGTCTGGTACAACGGCTTCCGGCCGCGCGGCAAGTACACCGAGGAAGAGCTCGACGCGATCGTCCGCAAGAAGTACCCGACGGCGGAGGCCTTTCAGGAGGACATCCCGAACATCCTCGTCAAGCTCGGCTTCACGCCCGACCGCGCGAACTACGTCGCCGCGCACATCGTCGTCGACCCCGCGCGCGGCTCGGGCCATGCCCTCGGCGCCGCCCGGCGCGCCGACAAGTCGCACCTGCGCACGCGCGTCGAGAAGGAGGGCATGAACTACAAGGGGTTCAACATCGCCGTCCACGAGCTCGGACACAACGTCGAGCAGACCTTCTCGTTGAACGACATCGACTCGACGCTGCTGGCGGGAGTACCGAACACCGCGTTCACCGAGGCCCTGGCGTTCGTCTTCCAGGCGCACGACCTGGAGCTGCTCGGCCTCGCCAAACCCGACCCGAAGAGCGAAGCGCTGAACACGCTGAACGACTTCTGGGCGACCTACGAGATCGCCGGCGTCGCGCTCGTCGACATGGCGGTCTGGCACTGGATGTACGAGCACCCGAACGCGACGCCCGCGGAGCTGAAAGCGGCGACGATCCAGATCTGCAAGGACCTCTGGAACCAGTACTACGCGCCGGCCTTCAAGAAGAAGGACGTCGTGTACACCCTCGGGATCTACTCGCACATGATCCACTCGTTCCTGTACCTGCCCGACTATCCGATCGGGCACCTGATCGCGTTCCAGATCGAGCAGCAGATCCGCAAGGCCGGAAACCTCGGCTCGGAGTTCGAGAGGATGTCGAAGGCCGGCAACATCGCGCCGGACATCTGGATGACGGAGGCAACCGGCGCGCCCGTCGGCGCGGGGGCCCTGCTGAACGAAACGACGAAGGCCCTCGCCCGCCTCCAGTAGTAAGGAAGCACGGCGCCTCGCTCCGGGCGGCGCCGGTGGCGCGCCTGCACGGGAAATGATGCAAAAGCATCATCCCGCCCGACGGGCTCGACGGCTACGGTCGTGGCATGCCGAGCCCCCTTTCCCGTGCCATCCTCGAATCCAACGAAGCCGCCGCCTCGGCCGCTGCCGGGGCGATCCGGGCGCGTCGCGCGCCGAGTCCCGCGTCCCGACTCGTCCTCGACGCCAACGAAGCGGTCGCCTCCGTCGCCCACCGGGCGAGCGAGGTCATCGCGATCTACCCGATCACGCCCTCCTCCGGGATGGGTGAGCTCGCGGACGCCTGGTCGGCGAAGGGGCGACAAAACCTCTGGGGCCAGGTGCCGCAGGTCGTCGAGATGCAGTCGGAGGCCGGCGCCGCCGGTGCCGTCCACGGGGCGCTCCAGGCCGGTGCGCTGGCGACGACCTTCACCGCCTCGCAGGGCCTTCTGCTGATGATCCCCAACATGTACAAGATCGCCGGCGAGCTGACGGCGTTCACCATGCACGTCGCCGCCCGGACGGTCGCGACCCATGCGCTCTCGATCTTCGGCGACCACTCCGACGTCATGGCCTGCCGGCAGACGGGATTCGCCCTGCTCGCGGCGGGCTCGGTCCAGGAGTCCCAGGACTTCGCAGCCATCGCCCACGCCGCGACGATCGCCTCGCGCATCCCGTTCCTGCACTTCTTCGACGGCTTCCGCACCTCTCACGAGATCGCCAAGATCGACGGCCTGTCGGACGCCGACCTGCTCGCTCTCTTCGACGCCGACGGCCTCGCGGCCCACCGCGACCGGGGGCTCACCCCCGACCGGCCGGTCCTGCGCGGCACCGCCCAGAACCCCGACACGTTTTTCCAGGCGCGCGAGGCGGGCAACCGCTTCTATCTCGCCTGCCCGGACATCGTCGAAGACACGATGCGCCGGTTCGCGGCGCTCACCGGCCGGTCTTACTCCCTCTTCGACTACGCCGGGCACCCGGAGGCCGAGCGCGTCGTCGTCCTGATGGGCTCGGGCGCCGAGACGGCGCACGAGACGGTCGACTGGCTCGTGGCGCGCGGCGAGAAGGTCGGCGTCCTCAAGGTCCGCCTCTTCCGACCCTTCGACGTCGCGCGCTTTTCGGCCGCGCTGCCGAAGACCGTGCGCGCGATCGCCGTGCTCGACCGCACCAAGGAGCCGGGCGCGGTCGGAGAGCCGCTCTACCAGGACGTCGTCACGGCCCTTTCGGAGGCGGGCGGCGGGACGCTTCCCGCGCGCGTCGTCGGCGGCCGCTACGGCCTCTCCTCGAAGGAGTTCACGCCCGCCATGGTCGCCGGCGTCTTCGACGAGCTCGCGAAGCCGTCGCCGCGCAACCACTTCACCGTGGGGATCGTCGACGACGTCACGCACACGTCGCTCCCCTGGGACGCCGACCTCGACATCGAGCCGGACGAGGTTTCCCGCGCCGTCTTCTTCGGCCTCGGCTCGGACGGCACGGTCGGCGCCAACCGCAACTCCGTGAAGATCCTGGGAGAGGAGACGGACTCCTTCGTCCAGGCTTACTTCGTCTACGACTCCAAGAAGTCGGGTGCGGTCACCGTCTCGCACCTCCGCGTCTCGCCCCGGCCGATCCGCTCCGCGTACCTCGTGCGCCGCGCGGGCTTCGTGGCGTGCCACCAGTTCGAGCTGCTCAACCGCCAGGACGTCGTCGGGCTCGCTGCGGACGGCGCGATCCTCCTCTTGAACGCGCCGTACGGCCCCGACGAGGTGTGGGACAGTCTCCCGCGCGAGGTCCAGGAGGAAGCGATCGCGCGCAAGGTGAAGCTCTACGCGGTCGACGCCTACAAGGTCGCGCGTGAGGCGGGGTTGAAAGGCCGCATCAACACCATCATGCAGACCTGCTACTTCGCGCTCTCCGGCACGCTGCCGCGCGAGGCCGCGATCGCGAAGATCAAGAAGACGATCCAGGACACGTACGCGAAGAAGGGCCCCGAGGTCCTGAAACGCAACTTCGCGGCCGTCGACCGCGCCCTCGAAGGCCTCTTCGAGGTCCGGGTGCCCGCAACGGCGACCTCCGCCCACGCGCGCCCGCCCGTCGTCTCCGCGGCGGCGCCCGATTTCGTCCAGCGCGTGACGGCGACGATCATCGCCGGTCACGGCGACCGGCTCCCGGTCTCCGCCTTCCCCGTCGACGGCACGTGGCCGACCGCGACGGCGCAGTGGGAGAAGCGCAACATCGCGACCGAGATCCCCGTCTGGGAGTCGTCGCTCTGCATCCAGTGCAACAAGTGCGTCCTGATCTGCCCGCACGCCGCGATCCGCGCCAAGGTCTTCGAGCCGGCCCTCGGCGAAAACGCCCCGGCGACGTTCAAGTCCGACGCCTTCCGCGCCGCGGACTACGAAGGGTTCCGCTACACGATCCAGGTCGCTCCCGAGGACTGCACGGGATGCTCGCTCTGCGTCGCGTTCTGTCCCGCCAAGGACAAGGCCAATCCCAGCCGGAAGGCGATCGGCATGGCGCCGCAGGAACCGCTGCGGGACGCCGAGCGCGACAACTACGCGTTCTTCCTCGACCTGCCGGACCCCGACCTCTCGCGGCTGCGGCAGATGGACGTCAAGGGCTCGCAGTTCGCCCGCCCGCTCTTCGAGTACTCGGGCGCGTGTTCCGGCTGCGGCGAAACGCCCTACATCAAGCTCGTCTCGCAGCTCTTCGGTGACCGCGCGCTCGTCGCCAACGCCACCGGCTGCACCTCGATCTACGGCGGCAACCTGCCGACGACGCCGTGGGCCGTGGATCGAGACGGCCGGGGACCCGCCTGGTCGAACTCGCTCTTCGAGGACAACGCCGAGTTCGGCCTCGGCATGCGCGTGGCGATCGACGGGCGGCAGGCGCGGGCGCGGCACCTGCTCGAGGCCGGGGCCGCGCTCGCGGGCCGCGATCTCGCCCGGGAAATCCTCGAAGCCGAGCAGAACAGCGACGCCGGCATCCGCGAGCAGCGCGCCCGCGTCGCGACCCTCAAGACGCGCCTCGACAGCTCGCGCGCGCCGGAGGCCCGGGTCCTCGCCGACGCGGCCGACGACCTCGTCAAGAAGAGCGTCTGGATCGTCGGCGGCGATGGCTGGGCCTATGACATCGGTTTCGGCGGCCTCGACCACGTCCTGTCGCTGCCGTACGACGTCAACGTTCTCGTCCTCGACACGGAGGTCTACTCCAACACCGGCGGCCAGCAGTCCAAGGCCACCCCGCTCGGCGCGGCCGCGAAGTTCGCCGTCAGCGGCAAGTCGACCGCCAAGAAGGACCTCGGCCTCATGGCGATGACCTACGGGCACGTCTATGTCGCGCGGGTCGCGATGGGCGCGAAGGACTCCCAGACCCTGAAGGCGATCCAGGAAGCCGAGGCGCACCCGGGTCCGTCGCTCGTCATCGCCTACAGTCATTGCATCGCTCACGGCTACGACATGGCCCGGGGCTGCGAACAGCAGAAGCTTCTGGTCGACTCGGGCCTGTGGCCGCTCTACCGCTTCGACCCCAGGCGCCTCGCGCAAGGCCTTTCTCCGCTCCAGCTCGATTCGGGGGCGGCGAAGGTGCCGCCGGAGCGGTTCATGCTGAACGAGAGCCGCTTCCGGATGGTCGAGGCCGCGGACCCCGCGCGCTGGAAGCTGCTGGCGGCCGAGGCGGACTCGGACGCGGTCCGCCGCTTCGGCTTCTACAAACACCTGTCGGAGTGGAAGCCCGCGGGGACCCCGGAGCGCACTGCAGCGCCGGCGGCGGCGCCGGAGGTGAAGTGACCATGGACCTCTCGACGACCTACCTCGGTCTCCACCTGCCGCACCCGCTCATGCCGGGGTCCTCCCCGCTCGCCGACGACCTCGACATGGTCCGGCGCCTCGAGGACGCGGGCGCCGCCGCGATCGTCATGCGCTCGCTCTTCGAGGAGCAGATCGTCGGCGACGAGATGGCGACCTACCACGCGCACGAGGCACCCAGCGAGTCCTACGCCGAAGCGCTGTCCTATCTTCCGGAGCCGTCGATCTTCGCGCTCGGAACCCACGAGTACCTCGAGCAGCTCCAGCGCATCAAGTCGGCCGTCGCGATCCCGGTGATCGCGTCGTTGAACGGGACGACTCCCGACAACTGGATCGAGTACGCGCGCCTGATCGCCCAGGGCGGGGCCGACGCACTCGAGCTCAACATCTACGACCTGCCGACCGATCCGCGGGAGTCGAGCGAGGACGTGGAGCGCCGCGTCCTCGACGTGGTCACGACGCTGCGCGAGGCGGTCAGCCTGCCGCTCGCGGTGAAGCTCTCGCCCTTCTACACGTCCCTCGCAAGCCTTGCGCGGCGGCTCGAGCTCGCGAAGGCCGACGGTCTGGTGATTTTCAACCGCTTCTACCAGCCGGACTTCGACGTCGAAAACCTCGAGGTCGTGCCGAAGGCGCGGCTCTCGAGCCCGACGGAGCTCCTCCTGCGCCTGCGGTGGCTCGCGATCCTCTCGGGCCAGGTCGACCTCTCGCTCGCCGTCACCGGCGGCGTCCACACCGCCGTCGATGCCATCAAGGCGGTCATGGCCGGCGCCCACGCCGTCCAGCTGGTCTCGGTCCTGCTGCGCCGGGGGCCCGAGGCGCTTTCCCGCATTCTGGCGGAGCTTTCCCGTTGGCTCGAAGAGCACGGCTACGAGTCGCTCCGCCAGATGCAGGGAAGCATGAGCTCCGGCCGCGGCGCGAGCCCGGCCGCCCTCGAGCGGGTCCAGTACATGCGGGTGTTGCAGAGCTGGCGTCCCGAGGACGAGGCGACGGCGGGGAGAGAACAATGATGACGATCGAGGTCTTCACGGCGCTCCCCGAGGGGCGGACCGTTCCCGACGAGGGCACGATCGTCAAATGCCCCTGCTGCGGGCGCAACGGCATTCTGCAGGAACACGGGCTGTGCGGGCCCCGCTGTCTCCACGCCGAGACGACGACCGTCCTCGGCGACGGGATGCTCGTCGAGCCCACGGACTGCTGCACCCTTCCCCCCCTGCGGTAGCATCGCGGTTCCAGGGAGGAACCGCAGCCGAATGACCGAAGATCCGGACGATACGGCCGAGCTGCCGGCCTGGCGGCCCGAGGATTCGCGGCAGCCCGCCGGGGCGTCCTCGCTCGTCGCGCTCGATTTCGCCGCGCTCTCCGATCCGGGCCGCGTCCGGAAAAACAACGAGGACACCTTCTTCGCCGCTCGGTTCGATCGCTCGATGCGGACCCTTCAGACGAACCTTCCCGAGGGTGAGATCCCGCGGGCGTACGCCGAGACCGCCTACGGGATGCTCGTTGCCGACGGCGTCGGCGGCGCCGCGGCGGGCGAGATCGCCAGCCGGACGGCGGTGCACGCCCTCGTCGATCTCGCGATCGAGACTCCCGACTGGATCATGCGGCTGGACGAAGAGCGTTCCCGTGAGGTCCTGCGGCGCATGGAGCGCCGCTTCCAGCAGGTCCGCGAGACGCTCGTCGAGCACGCCGCGGCCGATCCGACGCTGCGCGGAATGGGAACGACCATGACGGTCGCGTGCAGCCTCGGCCCGGAGCTCCTGACGGCGCACGTCGGCGACTCGCGCGCGTATGTCTTCCGCAAGAGCGGCCGTCTCGAGCGCCTGACGCGCGACCAGACGCTCGCCCAGTCGCTCGCCGACGCGGGAGCGATTACGCAGGCGGAAGTCGGCACGCACCCCTCGCGGCACGTGTTGACGAGCGCGATCGCGACCCGCGGCGCCTTCGTGCAGGTGGAGTTGAAGCGCTCGCACCTCGCCGACGGCGACCAGGTCCTGCTCTGCTCCGACGGCCTGACCGAGATGGTGACGGACGAGCTGATCTCCCGCGAGCTCGCGGTCACGGGGCCGGCCGCCGGCGTCTGCCGGCGTCTCGTCGACCTCGCGCTCGAGGCGGGCGGCAAAGACAACATCACCGTCGTCCTCGGCCGGTACCGCATTCCTCGGCCCGCCGCCGCGGCCTGAGGCCGCGGGAGTGAGCGGCGATCGGTAGCCTCCTCCGGGCCGCCCTCCTGCTCTCTCTTGCGGCGCGCCTCGCCGCGGCCGAGGAGCCCTCCGTTGCCTCCCCGCCCGGCGACCTGATCCTGATCGACAGCTTCGGGCACGCCGTCGTCGTGCCGGCGGCGAAGGTGCACCCGAAACTCCGGCCGCCGCCCGATCTCCCGATCGAACAGCAGGTGCCGGACGCTCCGGCGGGCTCGAAGCTTTCGCCCGAGCTTCTCCGGCGCATGGACTCCGGCCGCAAGGCCGGCTTCACGCTCTTTCCCGCCGTGCCTCCGACGCTCGCGCCGTACCTCGCCGGACTCGACGAGCTCGGCAACACCGCGATTCAGCCCGGCGCGGCGGTCGACGTCGCCCCGCTGGAGCCCCTGGTCCAGGGCGTGAAGTACTGGCTCGGGTCGCGCGGTCTGCGCTACAGCATGTCGCACGCCCTGACCTACACCGGCGTTCCCGACACGCCGTCGGGCTCGTCGAGCATGGGGTACTACTCCCTCAAGCTCTACGCCAAGTGGGCCGTCTACGAGTCGCCCGCCGCAGGAACAGCGGGCTGGTTGAGCGCCGAAGTGAGTGCGAAGGAAGGGCTCGGAGGCGCCGGCGAAAACCAGAGCGCCGCTTCGAACATCGGAAGCCTCACCCACCCGACCGGAATCTTCTCGGTCAAGAACGGCATCCGCGTGCCCGAGCTCGCGTGGCAACAGTCTCTGGCGAAGGGACGATTCGTCGCCGTCGCCGGCGTCGTCGACCAGGGCAACTACGTCGACACCAACACCTACGCGAACACCGGCCGGGGGCAGTTCCTGAACTCCGCCCTCATCAACAGCATGGTGCTGCCCCTGCCCCATTTCAACTTCGGCGTGAACCTGCAATGGCAGCTCGCCGAGGAGTGGTACGCCATCCTCGGCGCCTCGGCCGGCAACGCCACCGCCGGGCAGACGCCCTGGACCAATTTCAGCTGGGATGATTGGTCCGTCGTCTCGGAGCTCGGCTTTGCACCCGCGGACTTTCTGGGCCTCGGCGAAGGCGTCTACCGGATCCAGCCGTTTCTGGCGCAGGCCGGCGGACCGACCCAGGGCGGGGTGGGCTTCAACTTCCAGCAGCAGCTCGGCCGCGAGTCGCCATTCGCGGTGTTCGGCCGCTTCGGCGCCGGCGGCTCGCAGGTGTCCGCCGCGGCCTCGACCCAGGTCGGGACCGGCGTCGTCATGAAAGGGCCCTTCCAGGGCTTCGACGTCCTGAAGGATCTGACGAACGACGTCGTCGGCATCGGCTTCGTCTGGAGCCAGCCCGCGGCCGCGACGCAGACCGTGTACCACCACGACGAGTATGTCGCCGAGGCCTTCTACACGCTCCAGCTCTCGCCGATGTCCCGGTTCGAACCCGACCTTCAGCTCGTCTGGAACCCGGTGTTCAACTCCGAGCCCGGTCCCTACGTCGTCGTCCAGGCCCAGTTCCTCCTCGCGTGGTGAGCCCCTGACGTCGCGTCCGCTCGGAGTTCCAGGCTCACGCATGCGCTGCTCCTCGTGCCCGGCCGGGCTGCCGGAAGCGGGTTCTCCGGAAGGAGTGGCTCGCGGCCTCTCGCTCTTTGTCCTGCTCGTACTCGCCGCGATCGCGATATATGGTTTCCGCATCGCGCTCGCCGGCCGTCCGGCGTTTTCGGGAGCGCGCCTGGAAGATTAGGAGGGAGTCTCATGGCGTTTCGCCGTCGATTGATCGGTGCCGCGTGGATCCTGACCGTCGCGCTCCCGCTTCTCGCACAGGAGGGCTTCCCGCTCTTCACGACCGACTTTCCGCCCGAGGAGTTCGCGGCGCGGCGCGCGAAGGTCTACGAGGCGATCGGCACCGACGCCTTCGCCGTCATCCAGGGCGCGCCCTCTCCGCCGAGCTACACGCGGTTTCGCCAGTCCAACGAGCTCTACTACGTCTGTGGAGTCGAGGTGCCCCACGCGTACCTGTTGATGGACGGTGCGACGAAGAAGGCGACCCTGTATCTGCCCAACCGCAACGAGGGCCGCGAGAAAGGCGAGGGCAAGGTCCTCTCGGCCGAGGACGCCGAGGAGGTCAAGAAGCTCACGGGCGTCGACGCCGTGGCCTCGACGGACGTTCTCGCCGAGCAGATCCAGAACCGGTACGCCCGGGCCGGCAAACGCATCCTCTACACGCCCCTCGCGCCGGCCGAGGGCGGCTCGATGAGTCGCGACCTGGCGCTTCGCTTCGTCGCCGACGCGGCCTCCGATCCCTTCGACGGGCGGCCGTCCCGCGAGGGCCACTTCACGACGCTGCTGCACGAGCGGTTCCCGTATCTCGAGGTCAAGGACCTCTCCCCGACGCTCGACGCGCTGCGCCTGATCAAGAGCGAGCGCGAGATGGCCATGATCCGCAAGGCCACGAAGCTTGCCGGCCTCGCGATCCTCGAGGGCATGCGCTCGACCCGCCCCGGCCAGTACGAGCACGAGCTCGACGCCGTCGCCAAGTTCGTCTTCTACCGCAACGGCGCGCAGGGCGACGCCTACTTCTCGCTCATCGGCAGCGGGCCCAACGCGTACTGGCCTCACTACAACGCCGGCAAGCGAAAGATGCAGGACGGCGACTTCCTCCTGTTCGACTACGCGCCGGACTACGGCTACTACGAGGCCGACGTCACGCGGATGTACCCCGTCAACGGAAAGTTCTCGACGTGGCAGCGCGAGCTGTACGGTTTCTACCTCGCCTGCTATCGCGCAATCCTGAAGGCGATTGCTCCCGGCAAGACGGGGGCCGAGGTCATCCGCGAAGCCGGCGCCGCGATGGACCCGATCCTCGCGGCCGCGAAGTTCTCGAAGCCCTCGCACCGCAAGGCCGCCGAGGACTTCGTCGCGAGCTACAAGAAGAGCGGCGAGAGCGAATACCCGTACATCGGCCACTGGGTCGGGATGGCGACCCACGACGTCGGCCCGCACACCGGACCGCTCGAGCCGGGCATGGTCTTCACCATCGAGCCGGCGCTGACGGTCCCCGACGAGAAAATCTACGTGCGGCTCGAAGACATGATCTTCATCCACGCGAACGGCGCCGAGGTCGTCTCGACGGATGCCCCCTGGGACATCGACGCGATCGAGAAGGCGATGAAGGAGGAGGGGATGCTGGAGAAGTACCCGCGTGTGTATCCGCCGGCGGAGAAATAGAAGCGCCCCGCTCGAACATCCGTTCGCGGCGCGAGTAGTCTCCCGACCGGAGGGAGGGAGGAGGCTCGCGCCGCGGGAGCGGCAGCGTGGCGAGAGGTCAGGCTCGCGGTCGAGCCCACAGGCGAGCCGCGAGCCGGTGCGCCGAAGGCGCAGACCTCGAGATAGCTACCGCGACGGCTCGACCACCACCGGCTGCGGCTCCGGCGGGACCGCCGGCTTCGCCTGGCCTGCCTGCCAGTCCACCGTGCCGCCGATCTCGACGACCTTCGCGCCGCCGCGCACGGAGTCGATCGTGAGCGGCATGTCCTCGGGCATCTGGAAGAGCTTCAGGTCGGTATAGGTCTTCGTCAGGAGCGGCGCGATGAAGTTGATGACCCAGCCGACGGCGCCCTTGCAGTGCGTTTGGACCTTGATGTCCCGCAGCAGAAACGCGCGCAGCGGCTTGTCGATGACGAGACTCGCCGAGGCGACCGGGGCGCAGTACTGCGAGAACAGGCGCTTGAGCCTGTTCTGTGACCGCTTCTCCGCCGTGATCTCGATCGCGAGCGTGAAGCAGGTTTCGCCGCAGGGCCGGAACGTTTTGGGAGTGATCGTGAAATCGATGTTCTTGACGGCGAGGTCCTGCCGCCATTTCGCGGCGAGCGCCACGAGCGCGGCCTGCTCGATCGGGTCCCAGGGCGACTTGAAAACGTAGGTGCCGGTCACCTCGCCGTCTTCGCCCCCGGCGTCCTTGAGCGCCAGCGAGGCCGCGAACGGTCCGTGGAAGTCGAGAAGGACGGTCTTCTCCGGGACCTCCTCGATCGGATAATTCACGACGAACGGGTATTCGAGCCTGTAGTCGAAGGAGATGTCGAGAGGCCCGGTCGCGTGCCCGTCGACGATCGTGAGCCCCGCCGTCGTGAGCTTGATCCCGGCGGCCGAGATCGTCGCACCCTTGCGCGAGAGCTCGCCCGTCTGGCCTGCGAGATCGAGCTTCGCGACGCCCGAGAAGTGGCCGTCGGAGGTCACCTTGACCGCCGAGACGTCGAAGGTGGATCCCTGGTCGAGCGCCACGGCCATCCCGCCCGGTACGACGAAGTTTCCCGAGGAGAGCTCGAAGAAGAGGTTGTCGGCCGACAGGGCCGTCGCGAGCTTTCCGTCCTCGCGGGTCTTCGCCTCGAATGCCGCTCCCCGGATGTTTCCGCGCGCGATCTCGCACCGGTTGTTCTGGAACTCCATCTCGCCGTTTTCGATCTCGCCGTCGAGGTGGCCGGAGAATTCGACGAAGTTGGGCGCTCCGTCGCGGCCGGGGCGGAAGACCCCCTTTTCGAGCGAGACTTTCATGGCTTCGCCGGACGCGGGGTCGGAGGCGGTGTCGAAGGCGACGAACGGACGCAGGAACATCCGCCTGCCGGAGTAGGCCGTCACGACCATCTCGTCGATCCGGACTTCGCGAACGAGGTCCAGGAAGGAAGGCGGCGGGACCCCGCCCGGCGGAGGAGTGGGAGTCGGAGGCGGCGTCGCCTTCTTTCCACCGAGGATCTCGCCCCTCATGACCGAGGGGATGTCGGTGTGCAGCTCCAACTTTCTGACGGCGGAGCGCGCGATGCCACCGAAGATGGCGACGATCGGCTTCCAGATTCCCAGTCCGTGAAGCTTCATCTCCGTGAAGCCCTCGGGTTCCTGGAACTCGAGCTTCTCGATCGAGACCCTGGGCCTCAGGCCGCTTCCCCGCACGACGAGCTTGCCGCCATCGCCGACCGAGAAGAGCATGTGCGTGACGCGTCCGTCCACGGCGTCGATCTCGACCGTCGTCTTCGGCGCGCCCCGGACCTCCAGCGCGTACTTCGGAATCGCCGGCACGCTTCCCTCAATGAGATCGGTCTCGACCTTCAGGCGCCCGTCCTTCACCAGCCTGGCGAGGCGATCCAGAACCTCCGCGGTGTTCGGGGCGGGGGACGCCGAGGCGTTCGCGACATACGGGGCCGGGGCGACGGCGGGGGACGCCGAGGCGTTCGGCGCATATGGCGCCGGAGCGGTCGGCGGCGCTTGAGCGTACAGACCTGCCGAAGCCACGAGGAGTCCCAGGACGAACGCACCGGGACGCATGCGCGGATTCTGACACCGGACAATCGCATCCGGTAGTGGATCTATGATCCCCGGGCGTGGCGAAGCCGTCGAACACCGTCGAAGCCGTCTTCATGACGGGGCCCGGCCTTGCCCTCGAGCTGCGCCGCGTGCCGGCGCCCCGGCCGCGCGAAGGCGGGGCCGTCCTCGAGACCGTCGCGAGCGAGGTCTGCGGGACCGACGTGCATCTCCACCACGGCAAGCTCTCGGGCGTTCCCTACCCGATCATCCCCGGCCACGTCAGCGTCGGCCGCGTTCTCGAGACGAACGGGCCGCTCTCGGACGTCGAGGGGCGCGCGATCGCGCCGGGGACGCTCGTCACCTTCTACGACGTCTACGGAACCTGCGGCGCCTGCTGGAACTGCCTCGTCGCCCGCGCCGCGACCCGCTGCCCGCATCGAAAGGTCTACGGAATCACGGCCCCGGCGGCGGACGGCCTGCTCGGCGGATGGTCGGAGCGGATCGAGATCCTTCCGGGCGTCCGGGTGGTGCCGCTGCCCGAGGGAATCGGCGTCGAAGATTTCCTCGGCGGCGGCTGCGGACTGCCGACGGGCTTCCACGCCGTCGAGCGGGCGGGCATCGCGATGGGCGACACCGTCGTCGTGCAGGGCTCGGGACCCGTGGGCTTGAACGCCGCGATCTTTGCGCAGCTCTCGGGCGCTCTCGCGGTGTACGTCGTCGGCGCGCCGGAGGCCCGGCTCGCGGCGGCGCGGAGGCTCGGCGCGGCCGACACGCTCGACATCATGGCGGTCCCGGCGCTCGCCGACCGCGTCGCCTGGGTGCGCGACCGCACGCGCGGGCGCGGGGCCGACGTCGTGATCGAAGCCTCGGGAAACCCGAAGGCGGTGCCCGAGGGCCTGGAGATGCTCCGCGACGGCGGCCGCTACGTCGTCGTCGGCCAGTACACCGATTCGGGGGACGCCGCGATCAACCCCCACCGCCAGATCAACCGCAAGCACGCGACGGTCCTCGGCTGCTGGGGCTACGAGTTCTCCCATCTCCACCGCTCGCTCGCGATGATGGCGCGGCACGGCGCGAGGTTTCGCTGGCGCGAGCTCGTCACCCGGGAGTACCCGCTCGACAAGGCGGGCGAAGCACTGGCCGACATGGAGAAGCTCTCCGTCGTGAAGGCGCTGATCCGGCCCCGGTCGTAGGGGCGGGGCTTGCCCCCGCCCTGGCGGACAGCACTCCCCCCGCCCGGTCGCGTCCAGAGAGGGCGGCCACGGTCCGTCCACCAGAGGACGACCCCCGGCAGTAGGAGACGCCATCCGCAGGATGGCGGCAACCCGGGGCCGCCCCTACGTCCCGGGGGGCGGCTCCTCGATCCACAACGGGTCGGGAACCTTGACCCCGTAGCGCACCGAAACCATCCGCAGGCCCACGATCGTTGCGAACGCCAGGCCGGCCCCGACGATCGGCGGCACGCCGAGCCAGGCCGAGCCGATGTAGGCCCACGCCCCGGCGAACGACGACACCGCGTAGAGCTCTCCCGGGCGAAAGACCACGGGAATCTCGGCCGACACGACGTCGCGGAGAACGCCGCCGAAGGTCCCGGTGATCACTCCGATCAGCGAGGCCACGAAGGGCGGCATCCCCTGGTGCAGAGCGAAGCCGGTCCCGGTCAGCGTGAAGAGCGCCAGGCCCATCGCGTCGACGAAGACCGCCTGCCCGTGCCAGCGGCTGACCCGCTCGTGGACCGACCGGTTGTAGACGAAGCCCACGCAGAGGACGACGATCACGAGCAGGTACTCCTCGTGGCTGACCCAGAAAAAAGGCCGGCGATCGATCAGCAGATCGCGCAGTGTTCCGCCGCCGAGCGCGGTGGCAACGGCCAGGCAGTAGGTTCCGACGATGTCCATGCGCTTGCGCGCGGCCGTGATCATTCCCGAGACGGCGCTGACGACGACCGCCGCGGCCTCGAGCACGCCCGTGAGGTGCGGCACGGACTAGTGCGGACGGGGCGAGGCCACGACCGGCGGTGCGAGGATGGGATATCCGTTGGAGCCGATCGGCGGCGGGACCGACCCGGCCGTTCCGGGGGGCGCAAGAATCGGAAATCCGTTCGGCCCGATGCGGGATGGCGGCGGCGGACCGGGCGGCCGCGGTGGCGGGTAAAAGCCGCCGCCACCTCCCCAGGAGTACCCGGTGTATCCATACCCCTGGTCGTAATACTCCCCGTAGGCCGGCGCCGGCGGCGGGGCTTCCGGCATGACGTAACCCGGGCCCTCGACCGCATTGCCAACGTAGAGCGTCTCGCCGGGGGCGAGCTTTCCCGCCTTCGGGGGCTCCCCCTCCCGGGCCTCGATCTTCTCGACCTCCGAGGCCGCCAGGCTCATGTAGGTGCCGTCCGGGTACCTGTGGAAAACCAGCACCCGCCCCTTCCTCAGGGGTACATCTGTGGAAAAAACCTCCGAACCCCCCTTCAGGCCCAGGGCGTAGTAACTGGACGAGGCCGCGGGGGAGGCGGAGGCCGCCAGTGCCCCGGCCAGAAAGCAGCTCAGCAGGCGATACATGGACCGCGCCCCCCTGTTCTTTGGGTCAGGACGGCTATGGTATAGACTTCAAAGTCTGGGCGAAACTAGGCCGGTTCCGGCACGGGTGGTGGGGATCCCGCCCAGCTCACGAAACTGTAAGACATCGAGGATCGACGAATAATGTCCGTCCGAAATGATTCGGGCTTGGGGCCCGATAGCGTCCCAAGCCAGGCGCAGCGCGCCTCCGTCCGAAATGCCGTGGAAGCCGCGCAGCGGTATCTCCTTTCGATTCAAGCCGAGGACGGCCACTGGTGCGGCGAGCTCGAGGGCGACACCATCCTCGAGTCCGAGTACCTGCTGACGATGCATTTTCTCGGACGCCTCGGGGAAGATCGATGCCGCAAGGCCGCCGAATACCTCCGCCGCAAACAGCTTCCGGGCGGCGGGTGGGCCATCTACGAGGGCGGACCGGCGGAGGTCTCCTCTTCAGTCAAGGCTTACTTCGTTTTGAAGCTGATGCGCGACGACCCCAACGCGCCGCACATGGTCCGCGCGCGCGAGACGATCCTGGCGCTCGGCGGCATCGAAGCCTGCAACTCCTTCACGCGGATTTATCTTGCGATCTTCGGCCAGTGCTCGTGGGACGACTGCCCCGCCGTGCCGCCCGAGATCGTGCTGCTGCCGGACACGTTCGTCTTCAACATCTACAAGATGTCCGCCTGGTCGCGGGGCATCGTCGTCCCGCTCTCGATCATCTGGGCGTCGAAGCCCTCGTGCCCGGTGCCGGACTTCGCGGCGATCCCGGAGCTGCACATCCGCCATCCCAGGGCCCCGCACGTTCCGCGTTCCCGGAAGGAGCGCTACTGGCGGGCCTTCTTCGTCAAGATCGACCATGCCTTCAAGCGTCTGGAAGCGGCCGGGCTCACTCCCCTCCGCAAAAAGGCCCTCGCGTTCTGCGAGCAGTGGATCCACGAGCGCCTGGTCCAGTCCGACGGCCTCGGCGCCATCTTTCCGCCCATCATCAACACGATCATCGCTTTCCGGTGCCTCGGCTACCCCCTGGACGACCCGCGGGTCCAGCAGCAGATCAGGGAGCTCGAACGGCTCGAGCTCGAAGACGACGAAACGCTGCGTGTCCAGCCCTGCTTCTCTCCCATCTGGGACACGGCGCTCGTGATGGAGGCCCTGTCCGACGGCGGGACGCCGGCCGACGATCCGGCGATGCTGAAGGCCGCGCGCTGGCTGCTCGACAAGGAAGTGAAGAAAATCGGCGACTGCAAGAAAGCCTGCCCCGAAGCCGAGCCCGGCGGCTGGTACTTCGAGTACGCCAACGAGTGGTACCCCGACACCGACGACACGGCCGAGGTACTGACGGCCCTGTCGCGGGCGAAGTTCCCGGGCGAGGCCGACGATCTCGCCCGCCAGGGTTCAATCGCGCGCGGCCAGGCGTGGCTGCTCGCGATGCAGAACCGGGACGGCGGCTGGGGAGCCTTCGACAAGGACTGCGACAACGAGGTCCTGACCTACATCCCCTTCGCCGACCACAACGCCATGATCGACCCGAGCTGCGAGGACATCACCGGGCGCGCGCTCGAGGCCTTCCACGCGATCGGCGTTCCGGCCGACCACCCGTCGGTCCGCCGCGCCGCGGCCTTCGTCGAGAGCAAGCAGTACCCCGACGGCACCTGGTACGGACGCTGGGGCTGCAACTACATCTACGGGTCCTTCCTCGCGTTGCGGGGCCTCCTCCACGCCGGGGCGGACCTGCGCGAGCCTCGCTTCCAGAAGACCGCCGACTGGATCCGGTCCTGCCAGAACGCCGACGGCGGCTGGGGCGAGCTTCCGCACTCCTACGACGATCCGTCGACCAAGGGCCAGGGCCCCTCGACGCCCTCGCAGACGGCCTGGGCGCTGGTGGCGCTTTTCTCGACCGGGGACCGCGACTCCGAGTCCGTGCGCCGCGGGGTCGAGTACCTGCTGTCGCGCCAGCTCTACGACGGCTCCTGGAAGGACGACCACTGGACGGCGACCGGGTTCCCCAAGGTCTTCTACCTGCGCTACCACCTTTATGCGACCTACTTCCCCCTCCGGGCGCTCGCGCTCTACGCGCGCGAGGGAACGACCGGAGTTTCCCGCAGAGCCGAGTACGGCGAGAACGTGCACGCCTCCCGGCGAGCCGATCACGGAGTGAACTGATGCGTTTCCCTACCCACATCATGACCGACACGATCCAGAACTCGGTCAAGAACGCGATTCGCGGCAACAAGCGTTACCCGTTCGTCCTGATGCTCGAGCCTCTCTACACGTGCAACCTCGCCTGCCTCGGGTGCGCGGTCGAGCGCCACACGGGCAAGCTCAAGGACCGCCTGACGCTCGACCAGTGCATCGAGGCCGTCGAGCGCTCCGCGGCCCCCGTCGTGTCGATCTGCGGCGGCGAGCCGACGATCTACCCCGAGCTGCCGGAGCTCGTCGAGGAGATCATCAAGCGCAAGCGCCACATCTACCTCTGCACCAACGGCCTCCTGCTCGACGAAAACGTCTACGACACGATCAAGCCCCACAAGCGGCTCATGATCAACGTGCACCTCGACGGCATGCGCGAGACGCACGACTACGTCTGCGCGCGCAAGGGCGTCTTCGACAGGGCGATCGCGATGATCGAGAAGGGCGTCTCGCTCGGCCACCACATGATGGCCAACACGACGGTCTTCAAGGAAACCAACGTGGACGAGGTCGAAGAGCTCTGCGAGCTGCTGACCAACATGGGCGTCGAGGGCATGCTCGTCTCCCCCGGTTACCACTACGACTCGGTCGGCGCCGACATCTTCCTGACGAAGTCCGAGATCCACAAGAAGTTCCAGCGCGTGCTCGACATCTCCAAGAAGTACAAGCTGACCTCGACGCCGATGTTCCTCGAGTTCGCCGCGGGCCTGCGCGAGTACAAGTGCTCCCCCTGGTCGACCGTGACCTTCACGCCCAACGGCTGGAAGGGGCCCTGCTACCTGATCGGCAAGACGTGGTCGCCGACCTTCGAGGAGTTCTGGAACGGGACCGACTGGGCCTACTGGGAGTCCCGCAAGGACCCGATGTGCCAGAACTGCCTGATGCACTCGGGCTTCGAAGCCTCGGTGGTGATGGAGCTCCCGAAGCACCCGGGCGACATGGTCCGGATGATCGCCTGGAACCTCGCGGCCTAGCGACATCTTCCCGAGGAGCGCAGCGACGAGGGGCCCCGGACTCGACGAAGCGGCTCGGACGTTCCGGGATCTCTCGGTGACCGCCGACCCGCCGTCGGCGCCGCCGGCCGCCGCGGGCCTGCCATCGGTGGAAGGCCCGCCCGGGATGACGGCTTAGATCATGGACCTGGTGACCGGCGGAACGGGGTTCGTCGGCACGCACGTCGTCCGCGCCCTTCTCTCGCGCGGGAGCCCCGTGCGGTGCCTGGCGCGGCCCGCGAGCCGCCGCGAGAACCTCGAGGGGCTCGACGTCGAAATCGTTCCGGGAGACCTGACCGATCCCGCCTCGCTTTCCCGCGCCATGCGGGGCGTCTCGACCCTGTATCACGTCGCCGCGGACTACCGCCTGTGGGCAAAGGACCCGCAGGAGCTGTATCGCGCCAACGCCGGCGGGACCGAAAGCATTCTCCGCGCGGCCGCCGAGGCGAGCGTGTCGCGGGTCGTCTACACGAGCTCGGTGGCCGCCCTGGGACTGACCGCCGACGGCTCGCCGGGATCGGAGGAGACACCGGTTGAGCGAGAAAAGATCATCGGCCACTACAAGAAATCGAAGTTCGACGCCGAGCGCGTCGCCCTCGGATGGGCGAAGAAGGGGCTGCCGGTCGTCATCGTCAACCCTTCGACGCCGATCGGCGAGCGCGACATCAAACCGACGCCGACCGGCCGGCTGATCGTCGATTTTCTGAACCGCAAAATGCCCGCCTACGTGGACACGGGCCTGAACCTCATCGACGTGCGCGACGTCGCGGCCGGCCACCTCGCCGCGGCCGCGAGGGGAAAGCCCGGCGAGCGTTACATCCTCGGCCACCGCGACATGACGCTGAAGCAGATCCTCGACACGCTCGCCTCGCTCACCGGACTGCCCGCCCCGACGGTGCGCCTGCCGCACTGGATTCCGCTCGCCGCCGGCGCGGTTTCGACGGGTGTCGCGCGCGTCACGGGCCGTCCGCCCGGCATCTCGCTCGAGAGCGTGCGGATGTCGACGCACCGGATGTTTTTCGACGCCTCGAAGGCGGTGCGCGAGCTCGGCCTGCCGCAGACGCCGGTCGAAGAGGCGCTCGCGCGCGCGGTCGAATGGTTCCGGTCGAACGGTTATGTCCGCGCCTGAGAACGCACCGACGCTCGTTCTCACCGCGATCCCCGAGGAGCGTTCCGCGATCGCCGAGCGCCTCTCCGGCGGCCGCGCCGTCGTCGTCGCGACGGGCGACGGCCCGCGCCGGGCCGCCCGCGGCGCAGCCGAGGCGATCGAGCGCCACCGGCCGAAAACGATTTACGGCGCCGGCGTCGGCGGTGCCCTGACACCCGGCCTCGCGGTGGGAGCCATCGTCGCTTCGGCTCGCCTCCTCGACGGACAGGGCGAGGCGCCGCCTCCCTCGCGCAAGCTTCTCGAAGCCGTCCTCGCAGCGACGGGCGCCCGCGCCGGCACGCTCCTGACCCTCGACCGGCCGGCCGTCTCCGCCGCGGAGAAGACCCGGCTCGCCGCCTCGACCGGCGCCCCCGCCGTGTGCGACATGGAGTCGGCCGCGTGGGCCCGCGCCGCGGCCGCCGCGGGGGTCCCGTACGTCGTTCTTCGCGCCGTCAGCGACACGGCCGACGAGGACCTGCCGCGATATCTTGCGCGTTGCATGAACGCCGGGGGAGGAATCAGCCGCGCCGCCGTGGCGCTCCAGGCCGTCCTTCATCCGGCGACCATTCCGGACCTGCTGCGCATGCGCCGCCGCGTGGCCGCATGCGCGCAGAGGCTCGGCGACGCCCTCGCCGCGGTCGTCGGGACCCCGCAGCAACCATGACCTCCCTCGAGCACCTCCTCGAGAAGACCAGCCGCACCTTCGCGCTGTCGATCCCGGTTCTGCCGGAGCCGACGCGGCGCGAGGTGATGGTCGCCTACCTGCTCTTCCGTATCGCCGACACGTTCGAGGACGCGTCGCACTGGCCGCCGGACGCGCGGATCGGAGCGATCGCCGACTTCAACGTGCTGCTTTGCGCCTGCGACCGCCCCCGGGCCGAGCGCCTCGCGACGGACTGGGTCGCCCGGGAGGTCGCCCACCACGCGGGCTACCGGGAACTGATGACCGAGACGCCTTTC
This sequence comes from uncultured Acidobacteriota bacterium, assembly GCA_963805495.1. Taxonomy (GTDB): domain Bacteria; phylum Acidobacteriota; class Thermoanaerobaculia; order UBA5066; family Gp7-AA6; genus DAHUXD01. The sequence goes on from CAWDUQ010000001.1 coordinate 235,496, forward strand.
GTCCTCGACGCCTTCTTCGCGCTTTCGCCCGGCGCGATCCCGCCGATCCGCGAACACGTCGTGCGTTCCGCCGAGGGCATGGCCTCGATCGTCGCGCGCACCCGGGGCGGACAACTCACGCTCCATTCGGTCCGCGAGCTCCAGGAGTACTGTTACATCGTGGCCGGCATCGTCGGGGAAATGCTCACGGAGCTCTTTCTCCTCGACCGGCCGGTCCTGTCCGGCATCGCGGCGTACCTTCGCGAGCGCGCGGCCACGTTCGGCGAGGCCCTCCAGCTCGTCAACATCCTCAAGGACTCGGCGGCCGACGCCGAGGAAGGCCGCCGTTACCTGCCGGCGGACGTGCCGATCTCCGAAGTCTTCGCGCTCGCGCGCCGAGACCTCGGTGTCGCCGGCGAGTACATCCGCGCGCTCCAGGGGGCCGATGCGCCGCGCGGGCTCGTCGAGTTTACGGCGCTGCCGGTTCAGCTCGCCTGGGCGGCCCTCGAGCAAGTCGAGAAGCGCGGCCCGGGCTCCAAGGTCTCGCGGCCGGAGGTCTTCCTGATCACGCAGCGCCTCAAGCGGGCGCTCGATCGGGGGGAGCCGGCCGTCGCCCGCTGAGACTCGGCGGGATCCTTGCGGCGGTCCGCTTTTCGGAGATAATGCCGCCGCCCCTCGAAACCGACGCATGATTCGAATCAGAACCCCGACCACGTTGGAGGTGCGCCTGCGGCAGGCGACGCTGCTCGGCGCGGCGCTCTTCGCCGCCGCCATCGGCGCGAAAGCGGAAGAGTTCCGGCTCTTCCGGGACTCGGCCACCCCGACCCGCGACGCGATGGACGTCTCCCGGGGCGTCGAGCCGGAGCTCCACATCGTCGACGTCGAGAACGCGTACCCGTGGAACGCCTCCCGCCCGGATCCCGGGACGGAGCTCGCGGCGCTGGCGGAACCCTTCGACTTCCGGCACGCCCCGCCCACGGCGGGCGACCCGCAGGAGCCTCCCCCGCCGTCGCTGAAGACCCCTGCGCCCAAACTCTTCACGACCTCGACGACGATCGTGACGGCCGGCACGCTCGTCGGGGGGTTCCTCCAGGGGCTCGGGGCGCCGCTGCAGTACGGCTGGAAGAGCTTCCATACGACCAACGAAGGCTGGTTCGGCCGCGACACGTACGTCGGCGGAGCCGACAAGGTCTCGCACTTCACCATCTCGAGCGGCGTCTCGCGGGCGATCTACGAGGCCTACGTCGCCCAGGGGCACACGGAGGATCAGTCCTTCGCGCTCGCGCTGGGGACGGCTTTCATGGCCGGCGCGTTCGTGGAGATCATGGACGGCGTGTCCGTATACGGCTTCTCGTTCCAGGACCTCACGGTGGACGCTCTCGGCTCGGCCGCCGGCGTGTTGATCCAGCGCAATCACCTCGAGGACATGCTCGGGCTGCGCCTGGGCCTCGCCAACACCCAGATCCCTCCCGCGGCGGTGGGGGACAGCGTGGCGACGCTCGGCCGGAGCTACTCCGACGAGATCTACGCCGCCGATCTCAAGCCCGCCGGCATCGTGCGCCGCCTCGGCGGAAAGGCCGGTTTCGAGCGTTTTTTCCTGACCTCGTTCGTCTTCTACACCCGCGGCTTCGGCTACGATCCGCCGCTCCCCACGCGCTATCAGGAGGTCGGCTTCGAGATCGGACTGAACTTCCCGGAGATCCTGCGGGCCGTGGGCGTCGACGAAAGAACGTGGTGGGGTACGGGACTGCAGGCGATCTTCCAGTTCTTCCGCTTCCCCTTCACGCAGGTCGGGGTCTACTACAACCTTTTCGATCACAAGTGGTACGGCCCCGGCGCTCCCTACCACTACTACTGAGCCGGGCCACCCGCGGCGTGGGCCGAGCGGAGTCTCAGCGGGCGGACTGGGGACTCGACTGGCCCGGGCCCGGCGCGCCCTCCAGCCGGCGGCCGCCGAGCGCCATGACGACGAGAGCCAGGAAGAAGCCGGGCGTGCCCACCGAAACGGGCGCCAGGAACCAGTAGGCTTTTCCGAAGAGCCCGAGGATCGCCACGAAGTAGATGAAGTCGCGGCGCGCGAGCGCGTCCAGGATCTGCGTCAGCCGCGACCGGCGCGAAGGTGAGACCGTCGTCAGGAGCGGTCCGCCGCCCGGCCGTGGACGCATCGCGTACGTGTAGATGAACCCGGCGCACAGGATCGTTCCGGAGACGGCGAGGGCGCCGAGGTAGAGCGGCCACGACTCCCCGGACGCCGAGCTCCAGGCCACGGCGAACGCCGAAAAGACGGCGACGTGAACGAGGTTGTCGCCCCAGAAATCGAGGACGCCGCCCAGACGCGACTCCTGGAACTTCAACCGCGCCAGCTCGCCGTCGCAGCCGTCCAGGATCGAGTGGAGGAGAAAGAGCAGGCCGCCGACGGCCTGGCGGGAAAGAGCCGGAGAAAGAAAGCACCACGCGCCCGCCAGGCCCAGGGCGACGCTCACGAAAGTCATCGCGTTGGGAGTCACGGACGTCGAGGCGAGGCGCCGCGTCACGGCGAGCGAGATCTTCCGGCTGATCAGACGGGTGAGGATGCCGTCTTCCTTCTTCACGAGAGCCGAGAGGAGCCGGTCCTCCGCGGCGGCGAGGTCCGAGGCCGTCGAGACCTCGAGAGGCGGGGCGAGGTCCGAAGCCACGCCGGCGGCGTCCGACGCCGGCAGGACCGCGGCCCACGCCGCCACGATCTCTGGCAGGAGCATGTCGCCCGCCGCCGCGCGTGCGAGCGGCGCGGTCTCGGAAGCCTCGACGACGGCGCCGCTGCCGAAGCGTCGGAGGCGGCCGGGCTCGACGGCCATCTCGCGCAGGCGGCGAAGCCATGGCGTGCTGGCGACGATCCGATCCGGAAGCAGGACGATCCGGCCCGCGGGAAGGGCTGATTCGGCCGCGTCGCGCGGGAAGGCCAGCGCGCCCGTCCCGTCGAGGACCGTGCTCGCCGCCCCCGCGCCGAGCACGTACACACGCTCGAACCCCGCGCGACGGGCCGCGAGCGCCGTACGGCGCAGCAGCGGCACTCCCAGCAGCGGCGTCTGCGTCGACGGAGAGCCCGGCGCGCCCGCACTCGAAGGGGCGAGCAGGAGGGTCGCGGCGGTCATACGGCGACGCGCATCCGGAGGCGGCCCGCGAGGTGCGCGGCGATGTGGTCGGCCGCTTCGTCCCGGAAGAGCGCGAAGCTCGGCCAGGCGTTGACGTCGATCACGAGAATCCCGCCCGAGGGCGTGACGATGGCGTCTCCGCCCCAGACCTCGAGGCCCAGGGCGTCCGCCGCGCGGCACGCGATTTCGCCGAGCACCCCCTCGTCGAAGGCATGCCCCGACACCGGTTTCTCCTTCGGGTAGAACCAGCGGAACCAGGACGCCCCGGCGGTCCCGCCGCCGGCGGTCTCCTCCCCGACGCCGACGCCGTAGAACTTCACGAGATCGCCTTCCACGTGCCGCTGCACCACGGCACGTGGAAGCCCGAGGCTCCGGAGGCGATCGAGGGCGTCCCGGACGGCGGACGGATCGGTGGCGAAGACCACGTCGCCTTCGCGTGTCTTGTGCTCGGTCGCCTGCTTGACCCAGCACGCCGAGTAGAGGCCGTCCTCGGTCGCCTCCCCCGGCAGCGGGCCCTCGCAGTCGAGCAGCCGGCTTTCGGGCGTCGGGACGCGCCGCTGATCGAGGAGCCGGATCATCCGTTCCCGGTGCGTGTTGGCGACCGAGCGCGAGCTGTTGACGACCCAGACCCCGCGGCTTTCCCACTGGCTCACGCGCTCGAGCGCCGCACGGCCCTCGCACATCGAAAAAACGAGAGAGGGCAAGGCCTCGTCGTGGCCGGTGAGCGCCTGCGGCACGCGGTATTCGACGGCGAACCCCGCACCCCCCTCGCCGAGCCGGCGACCCGTGGCCTCGAGGATTCCGGCGTCGTCGGCCTCGCGGCCCGGCGAGTGCTCGAGCTCGCGGTAAACGCCCAGGCAGGCGGCGGTCTGCCCCGTGCGGCCGGTCATAACTCGAGCTTCAGGATCTCGGCCAGGCGCGCGATCACGACGTCTTCCGGGCAGCACGGCCCGCCGTTGAACGCCGAGCTCTCGGGACGCAGCCACACGTGACGCATTCCCATCCCGCGCGCTCCCGCCATGTCGCGCCGCAGGGAGTCCCCGACGAAGACCGCCTCCGCCGGTTCCGCCCGCAGGGCGTCGAGCGCCGCCCGGAAGATGCGGGGGTCCGGCTTCTTGCAACCCGCGAGCGTCGAATCGACCGCCACCGAGATCGAGGGAGACAGGCCCGCCTCGTCGAGGACCGCCTGGAGGTTCCCGTAGAAATTGGACACGATCCCGATCCGGTAATCGGCGGCGAGGCGCGACAGGATCGACGCGCTTTCGGCGAGCTGCGAGAGCGAGTCGCGCGTAAACCGGTCGCCGACCCGCTGCAGCAGATCACTCTCACGGCCGAGCCGGGTGGCCAGTCCGGCGGCGACCCGCTCGACGGTTTCGCGAAAGCCTGCGCTCGCGGGAATCCGGCCCTCGAGCGCGTCCGTCGCCCCGTAAAACGCGGGATCGAACTCGGACTGGGAGATCTCGAGCCCTTCCCGGCGTGCCGCCTCGAAGAAGCGGTCCTTCCACGGCACGCCCTCCGCATCGAGCGTGCCGCCGAAGTCGAAGAGCAGGGCACGGGCCGCGGGCCGGGGCCCGGAGGGCGCCGTCATCGCGCCTGGCCCGACCCGGCGAGCTTCGAGTCGGGGACGACCGGCGCCGGCTCCGCCGCCGTCGCCGCCGAACGGTGGGCGAGAAACACCATTCCCGGCGCGACCCAGAGGAGTTCGCGCGCGCGTCGGACGAGACCGTAAGCCACGCCCGTCGATGCCGGAAGCCCCAGCAAAACGAACACGGCCGTTCGGACGCCCTCCGCCGTCCCGGCGCGGCCGGGAATGAAGAGGAACATGTTGTTCAAGAGCATCGCGAGGGACTCGACCGCGAACGCCGTCGCCCATCCCCGGCCCGGAGCCATCAGACGCAGAACGATATAGGTCTCGAGCAACCCGCCGCACCATCCGAGCAGGCACCATCCCGAAGCCGAGAAAAAGTGATGGGGACGGTCGGCGTAGAACTTACGGATCAGATCGTCGAGGGCTCTCGCGCCCTCCCTGTGCCGGGCGAACCGGCGCGCCAGCGGCTTGAACCGGGACGCCCCGACGAGGAGGGGCTCGAAGGTCCCTTTCTGCAGCGCCCATGTCATGAGGGCGAGCAGCATCGCGAGCACCACGAGGCTCGCGAGCGCCGTCCACTGGACGGCAGCCGGAAGATCGAAATACACGACGGCGACGCCGAGGCCGACGGCGACGAAGAACGACTGCGAGAGCACGTGGGCGTGCTTGAAGATCGTCACCGAGGCGATCGCGCTGGACGTCTTCATCCGGTCGCGCAGCATGGTCGCCCGGACGGGCTCCCCCGCGACGCTGCCCGGCGCGAGGTAATTCAAAGTGTTGCCCGCCAGATAGATGCGCAAGAGATCCGGCACGCTCGAAAGCGGGGGCCGCGGCTCCATCACACCCCGCCAGCCCAGCACGAACGCGATCTCGGCCAGAAGATACAGGGCCACCAGCCCGAAAAACCTCCAGCCGATCAGGGCGAGGTTCGCCTCGACCGCCGGCCAGCCCGTCCGCCAGACGAGGGCGAAAGCGATGCCGATGCCGAGGAGAAGGAGGATGGCTCGAGCATGTCTGGCGCCGAACCCGCGCCCTGATTTGGGGGGCATTGAATACGCGAAGAATACCAGCAGGAAACACCCTCTCCGGGCCTCCCGCCGCGGCCTAGGGGTCGTTTCTCAACAGGTTGTTCACGCAATTCGGCGAGGTGAGACCCGGGCCGTAGGGGCGGCCCTTGTGGCCGCCCGCCGACACGCTGACGATTCGCGTGCCGCCCCTCGATGGGCCCAGGAGGGGGCGCCCGCAAGGGGCGCCCCTACGTGCCGGGGCGCGGCAGTTTCAGGGGTCGCTTCACGAAGCGGACGCCGGCACAGTGAACAACGTCTTGAGAATTCACACCTAGGGGCCGATCGCGAGCGGCACGCGGAAGGGATTGGCCGGGTACCGGGCGGTGTCGTAGACCGCGTCCACCGGGGAGGTTCCGTCCCAGGCCATCTTGTCGGGAGCCGATGGCCGCGGCTGGCCGTCGACGAAGGCTGCGATCTCCTGCGCGTCCCGGTCGTCGATCGTGCCGGGGTCGTCGCGCGGCATGGCGTGGCGCAGAAACCCCGCGAGCGTGTCGACGCGCGCGAGGCCCGTGGCATCGTCGTACGACCTCGGCCCCCAGAGCGGCGGGACGTAGTCGTAGGGCAGGGGTTTTCGGCGCTCGCGGTAGCCCTGGCCGTCGAGGCCATGGCACCCGGAGCACAGGTCGCCGTAACGCGCGCGGCCGCGCTCGGCGTTCAATTCGGAAATCGGCAGGAGTCTCGCGGCGGCGATGACGCTCGCGTCGGGCGCAACGGAATCCCCGGGCTTCCCGATCGACGCCACGTAGGCCGCGAGCGCCGTGACGATCTCGCTCGTCTTCTCCGGCGCCCGCCCGGCGAGGCTGTGCTCGAAACACCGAACGACGCGGTCCTCGAGGGTGACCTCCCGGCCCGAGGCGTCCTTGCGCGGATAGGCCGCCGACGCACCTGTCAGCGCCAGGGCGCCGGCCATTCGCCCGCCGTCGAGATGGCAGTTCGTGCACGCGAGGGCGTTCGATCCCAGTGCGGGTGCGAGCGTCTGCGTGCGCAGGAAGATCCGCTCGCCCAGCGCCGCGTCGCGCCGGCCGACGGCGGTCGAACCCGCCTCGCGGCCACAGCCGGACGCGAACAGGGCGAGTGAAGATGCGAGGGCGGCCGCGCGAATGGCGACCGGGCCGGGCCGCAACCTAGGCCGCTTTCTCCTCGGGGCTCGGAGGCCGCGTCGAGGCGCGGCGCGGCAGCACCTTGACGACCTGCCGGATGACCGACGGCACGAGGTTCGGCCGCAGGAGGCGCGGATCGTACGGCGCCAGGCGCCTGTCGTTCTCCTCGAGACAGGTCTCGAGAAACGACCGCAGCGAAAAGTCGCCGAAGACGGAGTGGGCTTTCAGGGTGAAGCCGGCCTGGGTCGTATCGCGGCCGGTGACGGGGTCCGGCCTCGGTTCCTTCTTCTTTCCGTCCCCGCCGGCCATCTGGAGCGCGCCCCGCAGCCGATCGAATGCCTGCGCAACGATGTTCCAGCCGCGCCAGGCGTCGAAGCCGGGACGCAGGAGGACCGGACGCTGGGCCCGCAGGTACGCCGCCCAGTTGACGATGAAGAGGATGTGCCGCGCCTCTTCCTGCATGATCGTCTCGAAGATCGCGATAAAAGGCTTGGGGAAGACCTCCGCGTCCGCCCCGAGCCGGAAGAGGCCGAAGGCGAAAAAGGAGTCCAGGCACTCCCCGTAGCCGGTCCGCAGGAAGGCCAGGGTCGGGTCCTTGGGGACCTCGGGCGGTGGGAACGGCCTGACCTCGATCCCGTAGTGCTTTGTCAGCAATTGCAGGACCTCGGCGTGCCGGCCCTCCTCGTAGCCCTGGAGGCTGATCGCCTCGGCCAGCAGGGGGTCCTTCTCGGTGTCACCCAGAGACTGCACCTTGACGGCCGTGGCCGCCTCCGTCCGGGTGGCCTCGTTCCAGATGGGCATGGCCTTCAACCGGGACAGGGTCTCATCGTCCATGTCCGGCCACCGGATTTCGGCCGGTTTGAAGGGGTCGTGGGTGTCGATGAACATCCGACAGAGCAGCTCTTTGTGCTCCGGACTGCCGATCTTGAGCGCATTTGCCATACGAAGTTGTAGAGTATCATCCGCGTTTTCTCGTCGGTGGGGGGTAGGAATCGTATGTCCATTCTGAGCCGGATCGAGGGTCCGAAAGACCTCAAGACACTCTCCTACGGAGAGTTAGCCGAGCTTTCGCAGGACTGCCGGGAGGTGATCGTCCAGACGATCACGAAAACCGGAGGCCACCTCGCCTCCAACCTGGGGGTCGTCGAGCTGACCATCGCCCTTCACCGCGCTTTCGACAGCCCGAAAGACCGCCTGGTGTGGGACACCTCCAACCAGTGCTACACGCACAAACTCGTCACGGGGCGGCGGGACCAGTTCGCGTCGATCCGTACGCCCGGGGGGCTCTCGGGCTTCGCCGAGCCCTCCGAGAGCGACCACGACACCCTCGCCGCGGGCCACGCCGGCACCGGTCTTTCCTACGGTCTCGGCGTCTCGATGGCGCTCCAGTCCGCGCCCAGGGACCCGTACGTCGTGGTCATCGTCGGCGACGGCGCGCTGACCTCCGGCCCCTCGTACGAGGCGATGAACAACATCGTCCACGTCAAGCCAAAGCGCCTGATCGTCATCCTGAACGACAACGGCTGGTCGATCTCCGAGAACGTGGGCTGGCTCGCCCACTGGCGCAACCGCTTCGAGCTCCACCCGACGTACCAGAAGTTCGTCGACGCGGGTCACAGCTTCTTCAAGCGCCTGCCCAAGGGCGACAAGGCGTGGGAGCTCGCGCGCAAGCTGAAGAGCTCGGTCGAGGGCCTCTTCTTCCCCAACCTCATCTGGGACGAGCTCGGGTTCCACTACGTCGGTCCCGTCAACGGCCACGACTTCAAGGAGCTCGAGGAGGCGCTGGCGCGCGCCAGGGACGTCTCCGCCGACGGCACGCCCGTCGTCATCCACGCGCTGACCCACAAGGGCCGGGGGTTCCAGCAGGCCGAGCAGAACCCGTCGAAATTCCACCAGCCCGGCACTCCGACGGGCCCGGGCGGCGCGGGCACCCGCTACACCTACTCCCAGGTCTTCGCGAAGACGCTCATCTCCATGATGGAGAAGGACCCCAAGATCGTGGCCTTCTCGGCCGCGATGCTGGAGGGGACGGGGCTGATCGAAGTCCAGAAGAAGTTCCCGGGCCGCGTCTTCGACGTCGGCATCGCCGAGGAGCACGCCGTGATCTGCGCCGGCGGCATGGCCAAGGAAGGCTGGAAGCCGGTCGTCTCGATCTACTCGACCTTCCTCCAGCGCTCCTTCGACCAGCTGATCCACGACGTGGCGCTCCAGAACCTCCCGGTCACGATCTGCGTCGACCGGGCCGGCCTCGTCGGCGACGACGGCAAGACGCACCAGGGCGTCTTCGACATCTCCTACACGCGGATGATCCCGAACATGACGATCGCCGCGCCCAAGGACGAGAACGAGCTGCAGCACGTGCTCTCGACCGCGATCAATTCGGGGAAGCCGTTCGTCGTGCGTTACCCCCGCGGCCTGGCGCTCGGGGTCGAGCTCGACGCCGAGCTGAAGACCATGCCGATCGGGAAGGGCGAGATCCTGCGGGAGGGACGCGACCTCATGTTCATCGCGTACGGCTCGATGGTCTCGGTCGCGAGCGCCGCGGCCGCCGAGCTCGAGGGCCGCGGGCTCTCGGTCGGCGTCGTCAATGCCCGCTTCGCCAAGCCTCTCGACATGGACCTGCTCGCGAAGGTCGCCGCCTCCTGCCCGCGCCTGATGACGCTCGAGGAGCACCTGGCGGCCGGCGGCTTCGGCGCCGGCGTGCTCGAGGCGTTCCACGCGTCGAATCTGCCGACGGCGGGCCTCAAGGTCCACGCGATCCCGGACCAGTTCATCGACCACAGCCCGCAGCTCCAGCAGCGCCACATCCTCAAGCTCGACGTCGAAGGCGTCGTCGAGAAGGCCTTCGAGCTCTTCCCGGACCTCGCGCGCTCGGCCGCAGGCGCCGCGGGCGCCGCCGACCCTCGGAGCAAGAAGGAAAAATTCGCCGAGACGGTGAACTGGTGACGGTGCCGGGCGACTTTTCCGGGATTCGCGTCGAGAAGCTTCTGATCGCGGGCCTGCGCGGCTTCTGCGCCGGCGTCGTCCGGGCGATCGACGTCGTCGAGAAGGCTCTCGAGGCGATCGACGGGCCCGTCTACGTCCGCAAGGAGATCATCCACAACCGCTACGTCGTCGACGAGCTGCGCGACAAGGGCGCCCGCTTCGTCGAAGAGGTCGACGAGGTCCCGGACAACGCCTCCCTGATCTTCTCGGCGCACGGCATAGCGCCCCAGGTCCGCGAGCTCGCGCAGCAGAAGCGGCTCCAGACGATCGACGCGACCTGTCCCCTCGTCACCAAGGTCCATCTCGAGGCCATCCACTACGCCAAGCAGGGCTACACGATCATCCTCGTCGGCCACCACGACCACGACGAGACCGTGGGTACGCTCGGCGAGGCACCGGACGCGATCCGCCTCGTCGAGACCCGCGAGGACGCCGAGAAAGTCACCGTGCCGGACCCGGACCGCATCGCGTACCTGACGCAGACGACGCTCTCGATCGACGACACGCGCGACATCCTGGCCGTCCTGAAGCGTCGGTTCCCGAACCTGAAGGCCCCCTCGAAGCAGGACATCTGCTATGCCACGCAGAACCGGCAGGACGCCGTCAAGGCGATGGCGCCGCACGTCGACATGCTGCTCGTGCTCGGGGCGCCCAACTCCTCCAACTCGCTCCGGATGTGCGAGGTCGCGCGCGCCAACGGGGTCGCGTCGCACCTGATCGAACGCGCCCGGGACATCCGGCCGGAATGGCTGCAGGGCGTGCGGGTTCTGGGGCTGACCGCCTCGGCGTCCGCTCCCGAAATCCTGGTCCAGGAAGTCGTGACGTTCGCGCGCGAGAAGCTCCACGTGACGGTCGTCGAAGAGTTCGAGACGGTCAAGGAAGACGTCCACTTCCCGCTGCCCCAGGAGTTGAAAGCCCTTCTGCCCGTCAGAGTCTGACGCGTCGACATCCCGCATGACTCTCCCCACCGCGCCCGTCGCGGCCCCCCGCGGCGTTTCGGAGGCTTCGGACGGCGGACGACAGCCGTCCGGGGCGCGCTCGCGGGGATGGAGGCTCGCCCTCTTCGCCGCGGGCCTCGCCGTCCTCGGCGCGGGGCTCGGGCTCGTCGGCTGGAAGCCGATCGCCGAGAACCTCGCCCGCATCGGCCCGAACTTCGTCCTCCTCGTCGGCCTCTATGCGGTGGCGCAAATCGCGTTCACACTCGGATGGTGGGTCATCGCCGGACGGCGCGGCCCCGCGTCGTTCCGCGATCTCTTCGCCGCGTACCTCGCGGGCGATTCGATCAACTACTTCACCAGCGTCGGGGGCGAACCGGTCAAGGCGCACCTGCTGCAGGGGAAGCTCGGATTCGGGCCCGCCTTTGCCACCATCTGGGTCAACCGCAACGCCGACGTGCTCGCGCAGTGGCTCTTCCTCGTGGCCGGCGCGGCCGTCGCGTTGACCCGGTATTCGCTGCCCCCGCTCCCGCGCTTCCTGGTGATCGCCGGGTTGACGTTGCTCGGCGCGCTCGCACTCGGCTTTACCGGAATGCAGCGGCGCGGGTTCTTCGGACCGATCCTGAGGCTTCTAAAGAGGGTCCCATGGCTCGAGAGCCGTCTCTCGGGACTCGAGGCCCGCGCCGAAGAGATCGACTCCAGGATCCGGGTCTACTACCGACGCGAGGAGCACGGCGGGCGATTCGCGATCGCGGTCGGCTGGGGCTTCCTCGGGTGGTGCGGCGGTCTCGTCGAGACGTGGATCGTCCTGACGCTGCTTTCCCCGTCCCACACGTTCGCGTCGGCCTACGCGGTCGAGTCGCTGGCGATGATCCTGAACGGCATCCTGCTCTTCATCCCTGCCCGGGTCGGGAGCGCCGAGGCGATCCGCCTGGGGGTCGCGGCGCTCGTGGGCCTGACGCCCGCGCAGGGCGCGGCTTACGCCCTCGTGCGCCGGGCCCGCGAGCTTCTGTGGCTCGTGCCCGGGGCCGTCGTGCTCCTGAAGCACCATTTGATCGACGTGGCGCACTTGCGGCTCGAACGCCTCGAGCCCTCCGGGCGGGAGGCGCGGCCGTGACGGGCATCTACGGTAACCTTCCCGCCGTGTGCGCCGACGTCCGGAACGCACGCCGCGTGAGGGCTCGCGCCGAAGAGGCCGCGCCGGGGATCGTCCCGTGAGCGCGATCGTTTCGGGGGCGGTCATCGCGGCCGGAGAGGGCTCGCGGCTGAAGCAGTTCGGCGTGCCCAAGCCCCTCCTCGAGGTTGCGGGCGTGCCGCTGATCGAGCACGTCCTCTCGAACTTCGAGGAAGCCGGGATCGGGTCGGCCGCCGTCATCTTCAACGAGTCCGAGCGGGACTGCGAGGCCTTCGTCCGCGAGCGCTTCGGCCGACTCGTCAAGACGGTGCTCGTGAAGACGACACGCTCTTCGCTCGAGAGCTTCCGCGCCGTCCTCGAGGTCGCTCCGAAGGGGCGTCTGCTCGTCTCGACCGTCGACGCGTTCTGCCCCCGGAAGGACTTCGTCCGGTTCGTCGAGCGCGCCGGCCAGCTGCCTTCCCATTCCACGGTTCTCGCCGTGACCCGTTTCGTCGACGACGAGAAGCCGCTCTGGGTCAACCTCGCTGGACACGGCCGCGTTTCGGCCGTCGGCGGATCGACCGGCGACGCCGTGACCGCCGGGATCTACGTCTTCCCGGAAAAGGTGCGGCAGATGGGCGTCCCCCACGAGCTCGGGCGCCTGCGCGACTTTCTCGCCTGGCTCGCGAAGTCCGGCGAGCCGATCGAGGCCCTCGAGATCGAAAAGGTCGTCGACGTCGACCGGGCCGAGGACCTGGCGGTGGCCGAAGAGCTGGCGGCCGCGCGATGACGGGCCGCGCGCCGCGCTGCTGGGGCGTCTACCGGGAGCTCGCGCACTCGCCCGGCCGGGAGACCGACGACGCCGAGATCCTGGGCGCGACGGGCGAGCAGCTCGCGGCCCGCGGATTCGACGTGATCCTGAAGACGGCCGAAGATCTGCCCGAGGCCGGGGAGTTCGCGTCGGTGCCGCCGTTTCTCTTCGTCATGTGTGAACGGGTCCCCGTCGTCGAGAAGCTCGCCGCCTGGGAGCGGCGCGGCGCCCGCATCGTCAACCGTCCGGCCGGCATCCGCAACACCGACCGCGAGAAGACGATCGCGCTCTTCGCCCGGCACGGCGTTCCCCATCCCCGGAGCGTGCTCGTCGAGACCGGGAAGGGCGATGACCTGTTTCCCGGCAAGTGCTGGATCAAGCGGGGCGACGTTCACGCCACCGAGTCGGGCGACGTCTCCTTCGCCGGCGACCCCGGCGGATTCGCCGCGCACCTCGAGCGCCTCGCCGCCCGCGGCATTCTCCGCGCCGTGGTCCAGGACCACGTCGAGGGCGACCTCATCAAGTTCTACGGCGTCGCCGGGCTCGACGACCCGCCCGGCCGGCCGTCCTGGTTCCAGTGGTTCTACCACCGCGACCAGACCCTCGCGAACCATCCGTTCGACGCCGACGCGCTGGCGACAGCCACGGCCCGCGCCGCCGCGGCCCTTTCGCTGGAGGTTTACGGCGGCGACGCGATCGTCTCCGCGGACGGCCGTATCCACATCATCGACCTGAATGCCTGGCCGAGCTTTGCGCTCTTTCGCCCCGTCGCCGCGGCCTCCATCGCCGCTCTGCTCGCCGCGCGCTTCTCCCGCGCGGGCGCCCCGCTCGAGGTCTCCCGATGACCGAGGTCCGCAACCGCATCGAAGTCGGTCCGCGCTCGAAGGCGATCGTCGAGCTCGAACAGCGGCACATGGCACCGGGCCTGCAGTCGTTCGCCTTGTACTCGGGCCTCGCCATGGCGCGCGGCCAGGGGAGCCGGATCTTCGACGAGGACGGCAACGGCTACGTCGACTTCATCGCCGGGATCGCCGTGGGCTCCGTCGGCCATTGCCACCCGCACTACGTCAAGACGCTGCAGGAGCAGGCCGCGAAGCTGACCTTCGGCAGCTTTACGACCGAGGTCCGCGCGAAGTTCCTCAATCTTCTGGGAAGCGTGACGCCCCCCGGTCTCACGCGCATCCAGCTCTTTTCGGGGGGCGCGGAGGCGGTCGAGGCGGCCTTCCGGCTCGCCAAAGCGGTGACGAAGAAGTTCGAGTTCGTCGGCTACTCGGGCGCCTTCCACGGCAAGACCGGTGGCGTGCTGCCGCTCCTCTGGGGCGACTTCAAAGAGGGGCTCGGTCCCTTCGTCCCCGGCACCTACTCGGCGCCTTACGCCTACTGCTACCGCTGCCCGCTGAACCTGACGTACCCCGACTGCGGAATTGCGTGCGCGGAGAAGACTCGCGATGTGATCAGAAACCAGACCGGCCGGCAGGTGGCGGCGATCATCGTCGAGCCGATGCAGGGCACCGCGGGCAACGTGATTCCCCCTCCGGGGTTCCTGCCCGCCGTCCAGGCGATCGCGAAGGAGTCCGGGGCCCTCTTCATCGCCGACGAGATGATCACGGGATTCGGACGCACCGGCACGTTCTGGGGAGTCGAGCACGACGGCGTCGTTCCCGACGTGATGACGTGCGGCAAGGGCATCGGCGGCGGTTTTCCGCTCGCGGCCGTCGTCTCGACCGAGGCGCTGACGGCCGCGAAACCCTGGTCGAATCCCTCGGGAAGCTCCTCCTCCTACGGCGGCAACCCGCTCGCCTCGGCCGCGGGCCTGGCGGCGCTCGAGATCATCACGCGCGAGAACCTCGTCGAGAACGCGCGCCGCGTGGGGGCCGCGATGCTCGCCCGGCTCCAGGCGATGCAGGAGAAGCACCGTGTCGTCGGCGACGTCCGCGGGAAGGGCCTTCTCCTCGGCGTCGAGCTCGTGAAGGACCGGACGACGAAGGAGCTGGTGCCGAAGGACTTCGCGAGGGCGCTCTTCCAGGAGTGCCTGCGGCGCGGGCTCCTGGCGATGTCCTACGCGCCCGTCATCCGCATCAACCCGCCGCTCTCGATCGACGAGGCGACCGCGCTCGAGGGGCTCGAGATCCTCGACGAGGCGATCGGCGCCACGGCGCGCCAATGGAAACTGGCATGAGCGTCTCGCCGAGCCGCTTCTTCGCCCCGATGCAGAGTAGGGGCGGGGCTTGTCCCCGCCCTCCGGCGGCCCCGAGTTCCACCCCGACTCCGGCTGGCCTGGTCAGTAGCGCATGCTGAGGGGCGCGCTCCTCGGCTTCGGGAATGTCGCCGCGGAAGGCCACCTCCCGGGCTGGCTCGCCCGGAAGGACGTCGAGATCGTCGCCGCCGCCGACGCGCGGCCCGGGCGGAGCACCGTCTTCTTCGAAACCTTCCCCCACGGGCGGTGGTACACGACGGCCGAGGACCTCCTCGCGAAGGAGGAACTCGACTTCGTCGACATCTGCACGCCACCCGGCTCCCACGGCATGCTCGTGCGGCAGGCGCTCGCCCGTTCGCTTCACGTGCTCTGCGAGAAGCCGCTCGTCGTGTCCCCGGTCGAGCTGCGGGGCCTGCCCGCGCTGTCGGCCGAGAAGGAGCGCGCGATCGTTACGGTGCACAACTGGCGCTTCGCTCCGGCCGTCGCCCGGATCACCGAGCTGCTGGCCGGCGGGGCGATCGGCGAAATCCGGCGCGTGCGCTGGCAGACGCTCCGCAACAAGCCCGCCGCGAGCGTGGGCGATACCGACAACTGGCGCGTCGACCCGTCGCAGTCCGGCGGCGGCATCCTCGTCGACCACGGCTGGCACGCCCTCTACGTGGTGTCGGGCTGGATGGGCGCCGCGCCCCGCACCGTCGCGGCCATGCTCGAGACGCGCAAGTTCCACGAGTGGCCGATCGAAGACACGGCCGACCTCTTCCTCGTCTACCCCACGGCCTCCGCCGAGATCCTGCTGACCTGGGCGGACCCGGAGCGGTCGAACCGCGCCGAGATCACCGGGACCCGGGGCGTCCTGCAGCTCGACGGCGGCCGGCTCACGCTCTTCGAAGCCGACGGGACGCGCCGCAAGGACGAGTGGACGCTGCCTTCGCTCTCCGAGGGGTCCCATCACCCCGACTGGTTCTCCGGCGTCATCGAGAGTTTCTTCGCCGAGATCGCGGATGCGAAGTGCCGCGGACGCAACCTCGCCGAGGCGACGCTCTGCGCCAACGTGCTCGCCCTCGCACGCGAATCGAGCCGGCAGGGCGGCGTGCCGCTGCCGGTCGAGCGCATGGCGGGTGCGCGCCGGTGAGCCGCGTCCTCGTCCTCGGGCCCCCCGAGGGGCGCCCCGGGGTCGCGCCCGAATCGGTCCTCCTCGGCCTCCCGATCGTCCGGCGGACGGCGCTCGCCGCCCGCCGCGCCGGGTTCGAGGAGATCGGGGTGATCGACCCGCCGCTCGACGTCCGTGCCGCGCTCGTCGGCACCAGCGTCGAGGCGCTTGCCGAGGCGCCCCCGGACGCCGTGCGGGTCGGCTGGAACCGCGTCGTCACCGTCCGGGACCTCGAGGAGATCCGCGAGGGCGCGGCGCCCGCCTCGGTCGGCGTCGCGGTCGACTCCCCCGCCGATTTCCGGCGCGCCGAGGACCACCTGCTCGCGAGCCTGGTGAAGGACACCGAGGGATTCATGTCGCGCCACGTCGAGCGCAAGGTCTCGCTCGCGGTCAGCCGGCGCCTCGCCGCGACGACGATCACGCCCAACGCCATGACGCTCGTCTCGATATCGATCGGCCTCTTCGGCGCGACTTTTTTTCTCGAGAGCACGCCGGCGAGCCAGACGGCAGGCGCCCTGCTCTTCCTGCTCCACTCGATCCTCGACGGCTGCGACGGCGAGCTCGCGCGGCTGAAGTTCCAGGAGTCTCGCCGGGGTGGACTGCTCGACTTCTGGGGCGACAACGTCGTCCACGTCGCCGTCTTCGCCGCGATGGCGGCCGGCTGGAGTCGCTCCGTCCGCGCCGCCTGGCCGCTCGGGCTCGGGGCACTCGCGGTCGGGGGCGCGCTGGCGTCCGCTCTCCTCGTCTACTCCCGCACCATGGCGGCGCCCCGGGAAGGACCGCTGTACACCTCGGTTGCGACGGCCGCCGAGACCCGCCTCTCGCGGGCCGCCGACGCCCTGTCCCGCCGGGACTTCATCTATCTCGTTCTGATACTGTCCGCCTTCGGTAAGGCCGCCTGGTTTCTGGTTCTCACGGCTGTCGGAGCGCCGGTTTACTTTCTCGTGCTGACGGCGATCGCGCTGGCCGAAAGGCGCCGCCCAAGGAGTGCCTGATGACGGACCGGACTTCCCACTATCCCGAGCTCGCGAAGACGATCGCCCCCGCGCAGGGAAAGCTCGCCGTCCTGCTGCCCGGGCTCGGCGCGGTTTCCACGACGCTCATCGCCGGCGTGCACCTGATCCGCAAAGGACTCGCCCGGCCCTTCGGCTCCGTGACCCAGATGCAGAAGCTGCGTCTCGGAAAGCGGTCCAAACCGCGCTTCGTCCCGATCAAGGAGCTCGTTCCCCTCACCGACCTCTCCGACCTCGTCTTCGGCGGCTGGGACATCTTCACCGACAACGCATTCGAGGCGGCCACGAAGGCGGGCGTCCTGTCGGCGGACATGCTGTCGGCCGTCCGGCCGGAGCTCGAGGCCGTCCGCCCCATGTCCGCGGTCTTCGAGCGCTCCTGGGTCAAGAACCTCGACGGCCCCAACGTCAAGAAGGGCGCGACGAAGATGGACCTCGCGGAAGCGCTCGTCCGGGACATCGAGGGCTTTCGCAAGTCCTCGGGGGCCGCGCGCGCCGTCATGGTCTGGTGCGGCTCGACCGAGGTCTACGCGCAGAAGAAGCCGGTCCATGAAACGCTCGCCGCGTTCGAAAACGGCCTCAAGGAGAACTCGCCCGACATTCCGCCCTCGATGATCTACGCCTACGCCGCGATCGCGAGCGGCACCCCGTACGCCAACGGCGCGCCGAACCTCTCGGTCGACGTCCCGGCCCTCTGGGAGATGGCGAAGGCGCGCGGCGTTCCGGTCGCCGGAAAGGACTTCAAGACCGGTCAGACGCTGATGAAGACGATCATCGCGCCGGGACTGAAGGCCCGCATGCTCGGCCTCCAGGGCTGGTTCTCGACCAACATCCTCGGCAACCGCGACGGCGAGGTCCTCGACGATCCCGGCTCCTTCCGTTCGAAGGAGGTTTCGAAGGCCTCGGTGCTCGACGCGATCCTGCAGCCCGAGCTCTACCCCGAGCTGTACGGCGACTACTTTCACAAGGTCCGGATCGAGTACTACCCGCCGCGCGGTGACGCCAAGGAAGGCTGGGACAACATCGACATCGTCGGCTGGCTCGGCCAGCCGATGCAGATCAAGATCGACTTCCTGTGCCGCGACTCGATCCTCGCGGCGCCGGTCGTCCTGGACCTGCTCCTCTTTCTTGACCTCGCGGGGCGCTCCGGCCTCGCGGGCATTCAGGAATGGTTGTCCTTCTACTTCAAGTCGCCGATGGCGCGGCCGGACCTGAGGCCCGAGCACGACCTCTTCGTGCAACACATGAAGCTCGCGAACACGCTGCGGATCCTGGTCGGCGAAGAAGTCATCGACCACTCGGGACTGGATTACTACGAGGGGGCCGAGGCCGGCCCCTGAACACCAGGGCGGGGACGAGCCCCGCCCCTACACCCGAAGGCGTTCGGCCACCATCGATGGTCGGCATGCTCTCTGGTCGCAGGGGCGGCCCTGGGTTTCCGCCGGCCCGGGGCCGGCGTCGCCTGCGGTCGGGGGCCTGCCTCCGGTGGCCGGCTTGCGGCCGCCCGCTCTCGGGCACAAACTCTCCCGCTGCGTGACCCTCCGCCGCATCCTTCACGTCGACATGGACGCCTTCTACGCGTCCGTCGAACAGCGCGACGATCCGTCGCTCCGGGGAAAGCCGGTCGCCGTGGGCGGGCCGCCCGAGAGCCGCGGGGTCGTGGCGGCGGCGAGCTACGAGGCGCGAAAGTTCGGCGTGCGTTCCGCAATCCCGATGGCGCGGGCGGTGCGGCTCTGCCCGGAGCTGAAGATCGTGCCGCCCGACTTCGCCCGCTATGCCGCCGTCTCGAAGCAGGTCATGAACATCTTCCGGGCCGTCACGCCCCTCGTCGAGCCCCTCTCCCTCGACGAGGCCTACCTCGACGTCACCGAGAACACCCTGGGCCTCCCGCTCGGAGTCGAGGTTGCGAGGCACCTGAAACACCAAATCCGCGAGGAGACCCGATTGACGGCCTCGGCCGGGGTCGCGCCGAACAAGTTCCTCGCCAAGATCGCCTCCGGCTGGAAGAAGCCGGACGGCCTGACCGTGATCGCCCCGGAGCGCGTCGAGCGATTCCTCCAGGAGCTTCCGGTCGACGCCCTGTGGGGCGTGGGCCCGGTGACGGCCGGCCGGCTGCGCTCGGCCGGGATCCACCGTCTCGTCGACGTCCGCACCGCCTCCCCCGACGTGCTCCAGCGGGCCGTCGGAAGCTGGGCGGAATCGCTCCGGCGCCTTTCCCTCGGCGAAGACGACCGGAGGGTCGAGCCCAACCGCGAGCGCAAGTCGATCGGCTGCGAGGAGACCTACGCGAAGGACATCGAGGACCTCGCGGCGATCGCGGCCGAGGTCGAACGGCTCGCCCGCCGCACCGCCGGCGTCCTCGAGCGCAAGGATCTCTACGCCCGAACCGTTGTGTTGAAGCTGCGGTACGCCGATTTCACGACGATCACGCGCAGCGGCACGCGGGACCCGGCCTCCCGGGACGCCGACACGATCGCCGCGCGCGCCGCCGCGCTGCTCGGCAAGACCGAAGCCGGCCGCCGCCCCGTCCGCCTTCTGGGCGTCTCGGTGCACGGGCTCGCCGCAGAGCCGACTCGGCCGAGCGCCGACAGCGACGATCTCCTGCCACTCTCCTGACCCACCTCGCGGCGCAAGCATGGAGGGCGGGGGCAAGCCCCGCCCCTACGACCGGAGCCAAGCTGCGACATCAAGGCCCCTCGTCGTAGGGCGGCCCTTGCGGCCGCCCTCACTTACCTGTCGTGATGCTCTTGCGCATCGCCGCGAGCGGGGCCGCGTCGTCGTACACGATCCGGCGCCCGTCGGCCGAAACACCGAGCCTCTTCCACATCGCCGCCAGGTCGACCTTCATCGCCGCCTTCCCCATCTTCGCGTAGAGCTCCGTCAGCACCGGCACCCCCGTCGCGCGATCCCCCGCCGCGAGCGCCCGCTCGATCGGCCAGGACACGGTGACGTTGCCCCCCGCCTTCACGATTCCCCGGAGCGCGTCGTCGAGCGACTTGCGGTTGCCGGTCCGCTCCCGGATCTCGACGTCGGCGAGAAGGCAGAAAACGGCGCCACCCCAATAGGTCGCTCCCCAGCTCCGCGCCTCGTCGAGCCCGCGGCCTCCCATCCCCTCGATCCCCCTGGGCAGGCCCCACAGGAGCCAGCGCCAGATCTCGTCCGGCGCTATGAGGCCCGCACGGGCGCGCGCGAGAGGCTCGACGTAGGTCGCGAGCCCCTCCTCGATCCACTCGTGGCCGGTCATCGAGGGAAAGGCGAGGTGCACCATCTCGTGGACAAGCACCCAGCTGGAGGCGAGGTCGTCGGCCGTCGTGTCCGTACCGGCCGAGATGACGATCGCCGCCCCTCCACGATCGCCGAAGGTCCGGCCGCCGGCGATCCCCCCGGCTCGACCGGTCCGGATCGTCAGGTCGACGGGCTCGACCGGAAGCCCGCCGTAGTATGCCGCGACGGCGCGCGCGGCGTTCTCGACCCACGCGACGAGGTCCGCGTGCGACGGAGTGTCGCCCGAGCCCGCGAAGGAGACCCCGATCGTCCCGCCGGGAACTTCGATTCGGGCATCCGCGGGAGATGCGAAAAGCGCTGCCGCGAGCGCAAAGAAAAAGATCGCCGAGGGGCCTCTACCGCTTCTCCATCGGCTTGAACGGCCGCTCGCCCGGGCCGAGGTACACCTGCCGGGGCCGGGCGATCTTCTCCTCCGGGTCCTCGAGGAGCTCCCCCCACTGCGCGAGCCAGCCGGAGGTGCGCGGGATCGCGAAGAGGACCGTGAACGCCGCCGTCGGCAGGCCGATCGCCTGATAGATCAGGCCGGAGTAGAAGTCGACGTTGGGATAGAGCTTGCGCTTGACGAAGTAGTCGTCCTGGAGGGCGATGCGCTCGAGCTCGAGTGCGATGTCGAGCAGCGGGTTGCGGCCCGTGACCTCGAAGACTTCCTCGGCCATCCGCTTGATGATCTTGGCGCGCGGGTCGAAGTTCTTGTAGACGCGGTGGCCGAAGCCCATGAGCCGCTTCTCGCCCTTGCCTTCCTTGACTTCCTTGATGAACCCCGGCACGCGCGCGGTCGAACCGATCTCGGCCAGCATCTTCAGGACTTCCTCGTTGGCCCCGCCGTGGAGCGGTCCGTAGAGCGCCGCCGCCGCGCCCGCGAGCGCCGAGTAGGGATCCGTGTGCGCCGAGCCGATGCCCCGCATGGCGTTCGTGCCGCAGTTCTGCTCATGGTCCGCGTGGAGGATGAAGAGGACGTCGAGCGCACGCACCAGTGTCGGGTTCGGCTTGTAGTTTTCGGCGGGCGTCTTGAAGAGCATCGTCAGGAAGTTCGAGGTGTAATCCAGGTCGTTCGAGGGATAGACGTAGGGCATTCCCATCGAATGCTTGTAGGCGAACGCCGCGATCGTGGGCATCTTGGCGATCAGGCGGTGAACCTGCTTGGTCCGCACGGCCGGGTCGTGGACGTCGCGGCCTTCGGGGTAGAAGGTCGACATCGCGGCGACCGTCGCGATCAGCATCCCCATCGGGTGCGCGTCGTAGTTGAAGGCGTCCATGACCTTCTTCAGGCTCTCGTGGATCATGGTGTGGTACGTGATCGCGTGCACCCACTCGTCGTACTGCTTGCGGTTCGGCAGCTCGCCGTAGAGAAGCAGGTACGCGACCTCGAGATACGTGCACTTCTCAGCCAGCACCTCGATCGGGTAGCCCCGGTACTGCAGGATCCCTTTGTCGCCGTCGATGAAGGTGATGCGGCTCGTGCACGAGGCCGTGTTCAGGAACGCGGGGTCGTAGGCCATCAGGCCGAAGTCCTCGGCCCCGGTCTTGATCTGCCGCAGGTCCATCGCTTTGATCGTGCCGTTCTTGATCGGGACCTCGTAGACGCGCCCGGTGCGCTCGTCCTTGATCGTCAGCGCGTCCTTGCGGACCTGCGCCGCCGACGCCGTCTCTTCCTTCGCCGTTTCCACGATGGCCATGAGAACCTCCGAACGTTATTCTCTAACGAAAGTCTGCGATGGCGCGCCTATGTCTGACAGAGGCCGCGATCGAGGTGCTCGATCAGGATGTCGGGGCCCTCGAGCCCCACGGAAAGCCGGATCAGCCCCGGCGTGATCCCGCGGGCGAGGCGGTCGGCCTCCGGCACGGCGGAATGGGTCATCGACGCCGGGTGCTGAATGTAGGAGATCGCGGAGCCCAGGCTCACGGCGAGCTCCATCGGTGTGTCCCGGCGGGCGAAGTAGTTCATCAGCCTCTCGCCGGCCGGGGCCCCCCCGGCGAGGTCGAAGCTGATGATCCCCCCGCCGCGGCGCATTTGCCGGCGGGCGAGCTCGGCCTGCGGGAAATCGGGAAATCCGGGATAGTGAACGTGGGCGACTTCCGGGTGGTCGCGCAGGAACCCGGCGATCAGGGCCGCACTCCGGCACTGCTCCTTCTGGCGCACCGCCAGGCTCTGCACGGTCATGGAGTTCAGCCACGAGTCGAAGGGCGACGGCGTGGCTCCGAGGTCCTTGTACCAGGGAAAGAGGCCTTCCTTCATGAACCGGAACGGGCCGAGCACCGCGCCGCCGACCGACGTCGAGTGGCCGTTGACGTACTTCGTCAGCGAATGGAGGACGAAGTCCGCCCCGAGGCGGAACGGCTGCTGGAGGTACGGCGAGCAGAACGTGTTGTCGACGGCGAGCAGGATTCCGCGCTCCTCGGTCATTCGCGAGATGCGCTCGATGTCGGCCAGCCGCAGGGTCGGGTTCTCCGGGGTCTCGAGGAAAACGAGCGCGATGTTCGGATGCTCGTCGAGAGCGGCCTCGACGGCGGCGAGGTCCCCCATGTCGCAGAAGACGGACCCCACGCCGAACTTGGCCATTCCGCGCAGCAGGCTGTCCGTACAGCCGTAGACGTTGCCCGCGAGCACCGTGTCACCGGCGGCGAGGACGGAAGCGAAGAGAGCCGAGACGGCGCCCATGCCGGAGGAGAAGATGAGGGTGCCGATCGTCGGCTCGAGCTCGTCTTCGGCCAGCGCCTTCTCGACGACGTGGTGGGCCTCGAGCTGGAAGAGGACGCGCTCGAGGTACTCGGTCGTCGGATTGCCGAGTCGCGTGTAGATCCGGGCGTACGGCCGCTCTCCCCCCTGGGTCAGCCCGAGGAAACGGTCGGCGCCGTCCCGGACGCTGCGAAAGGCGAAGTTGGACCGCTGGTGAATGGGGGGCAGGCCCGTGCCGGCCGCGAGAGCGCGGAAAACACCCTCGGAAAGCTGCCGCTGCTCGTCCCGGACCCAACGGGTCTTCCGGTCGATCCACCAATCCCACCAGGGCCAGCGTCCCGCTCCGAGGGCGGCGACCGCCCCCGGGCGCGAAGTCAGAACGTCCATGAGAATGAAATACCCCAGGACGAGGAGGCCGGGGCGATGCATTTGCATCAAGTTCGAGCGGAACCTCCCCCGGAACGGGGCGTCTCCCGGCCGGAGGCAGCCATGCGCCGAATCACCTCGCGATGGGCCGCGGTGGCCCTGCTGGCCGCCGCGGCGGCGGCCCCGGGCGTTGCCCCGGACCCACCGGGAATGCACGCGGACGACCGGATCCGCCTCGCCGAGGCCTTTCGCCTGGCCGACCGCGTCGGCGACCGGATCTGGCCCGGCTGGAGCCGCGTCCCGTTCGCCGTGGTCCTCGTCACGGGCGACACCGAGTATTTCGTCCGCCACGAGCGGCCCCCGGCGGACGCCCGGTCGATTGGAACGGATTCCCTGCTCGGCTCCGAGATCTACGCCCGGCCGCGGAGCTTCCCGACGAACCTGCTCGCGACTTTCCCGGTCGAGGGGATCTCGACCGTCGTCGTCGGCCAGGCTTCCAACACCGCGACGAGCTCGCCGACCGACTGGGTCGTGACGCTTCTCCACGAGCACTTCCACCAGCTCCAGGAGGCGCAGCCCGACTTCGCCGGAAAGGTCGCCGCGCTCGGCCTCGCCCGGGGCGACGCGACGGGGATGTGGATGCTCAACTTCCCTTTCCCCTACGATTCGAAGCCGGTCGGCGGCTCCTACCGCGCGGCCGCCTCGGCGCTGCGGGAGGCGGTCGCCGGCGGGTCCCCGGCCGCCTTCCTCGCCGCGCGGGCGAAGCTGCGGGCGACGCTGTCGCCGGACGACCTGCGGTATCTCGACTTCCAGCTCTGGAAGGAGGGCGTGGCGCGGTACACGCAGATCCGCGTGGCGCGCTTCGCGGCGGCTGGTTACCAACCCCTCCCCGACTTCGCGGCCCTGCCGGGATTCGTGACGTACGGGGCCCTCGCCCGGTCGCTGGCCGCCGCGATCTCGAACGAGCTCTCCGGACTCACGCTGCCCGAGGCGCGGCGCATCGTCGTGTACCCGTTCGGCGCCGGCGAGGCCCTCCTCCTCGACCGCGAGCGACCGTGCTGGAGGGAGGAATACTTCTCCAAGATGTTCACCCTCGCCCCGGCATTCGATCGAAAGGATTGCGGGAAGGGCAAAGGCGCGAGAGGATAGCGGCCGTGACGACACCGGCCGCGAGCCTCCAGGACACCTACGCGCCGCAGAACCGCTGCTTCGGTTGCGGGCCCGCCAACGACAAGGGACTTCGGATCAAGAGCTTCGTCGAGGGCGACGCGATCGTGGCCGAGTGGCGGCCGCAGCCTCATCACCTCGCCTTCGATGGCGTCCTGAACGGCGGCATCTGCGGGGCGCTCCTCGACTGCCACAGCAACTGGGCGGCGACGCACCATCTCATGAAGCAGTCGGGCAGCGACACGCCGCCCTCAACGGTGACCGCCGACTTCCACGTGACGCTGAAGCGGCCCACGCCGATGGACGGCCCCCTGAAGCTAACCGCGCGCGTCGTCGACTCCAAGGAGAACCGCGCCGTCGTCGAGGCGACCATCGAAGCCGGCGGCAAGGTCACCGCGACCTGCCGCGGAACCTTCGTGGCCGTCCCTCCGGGCCACCCCGCATACCACCGGTGGTGATCCTGCGGAAGCGCCTCGCGGCGCTTCTTCTGCTGGCGCTCCCCGCGGCCGCGCTCGCGGGAGCGCAGATCGAGAAGCGCACCGTCGTCTCGCGCGACAAGAAGCGCGTCTACTACCTCTTCGTCCCCGACGGCCTGACGCCCGACAAGAAGGTGCCGCTCCTGGTGACGGTGCACGGCTCGACCGCCGACGGACGCCCGCTCATCGAGATCTGGAAGGACATGGCGGCGAAGAAGGGGTTCATCGTCGCCGGCCCCGACGCAACCGATCGCTCGCGCTGGGCGTCGCCGCAGGACGGGCCGCTGTTTCTCAAGGACGTCGTCGACGACGTTTCCGCGACACACGCGATCGACGGCCGCCGCATGTACCTGTTCGGCCAGTCCGCCGGCGCCGTCTTCGCTCTCCAGATGGCGGTCCTCGAATCGGAGTACTTCGCCGCCGCCGCCATCCACGCCGGCGCCATCAGCTCCGACTACTTCAAGATCTTCGACGCCGCCACCCGCAAGATCCCGCTCGCGATCTACATCGGGACGCGCGACCAGTTCTTTCCGCTCGACGTCGTGCGCGCCACGATCGAGGCCCTGAAGGCCCGCAACTTCCCGCTGGTCTACAAGGAGATCCCGGACCACCGGCACAGCTACCGCGAGGTCTCGGAAGAGATCAATCCCGAGATCTGGGAGTACTTCGAGAGCCATCCCCTCCCGGCCGATCCGCGTTACACCCACTACCGGGACCCCTGAGCCCTCCGGCCCGCCTGCGGGTAAGATCGGCGGCACGAACCCCGAAGTCGTCGCCGCGATCGAGAATCTCCGCGCGAAACGCGTCCTGTCGGACGCGCAGGCGGCGGCTTTCGCCCCGGTCGCCCGGGGGGAACGCCTGTCCGTGCGGGGCGAGCTGCGGCTGCTCCTCTACGGCGGCGTGCTGCTTCTGGCCGGAGGAATCGGGTTTTTCCTCAAGGAGAACCACGAGCGCCTCGGACCCGCCGTCGTCGCCGCGCTCGCCGGCGCGGCCGCCATCGGCTGCTTCGCCTTCGTCGTTCGGCGCGCGCCGGCCTTTTCCTGGGGCGCCGTCACCTCGCCGCACGTCGCGGTCGACTACCTGCTCCTTCTCGCCATGCTGGTCTTTGCCGCCGACCTCGCCTACGTCGAGACTCAGTTCCGGCTCCTCGGCCCGAACTGGCCCTGGCACCTCTTCGTCGTGGCGGTCGCGGGTTTCGCGGCGGCATACCGCTTCGACTCCCGCGCGGTTCTCACCCTCGCCCTGACATCGTTCGCGGCGTGGCGCGGTGTGTCGGTCGGCTTGCCCTTCGGAAACACGGCGGCGACCGGCTCGCCCGGCGCCATCCGGGCCAACGCGATCGTGTGCGGTCTTCTCTACGTCGCGGCCGGGATCGTGTCCGTCCGCCGGAGGCGCAAGCCCCACTTCGAGCCGGTCTGGGTGACGGCCGGGCTGGTGCTCGTCTTCGGCGCCCTCCTTTCGGGAGCGTGGGGGCGCGGTGCCCAGCCCTGGCGACTCTGGGAGACGGCGCTCTTCATCCTCGCCGCGCTCGTCATGGCGATCGCCTACCGCCTTCGCCGGCCGCTCGACTTCGCCATCGCGCTCGCCGCGGTCTATCTCGGGGGTCTGCGTGCGCTCGAGGGCCTCCTTTCGGGCCCCGGCGACATGTTGATCGTCGCGGCCTGGAGCATTGCGGCGCTCGTCGTCCTCATCGCCGCGACCCGGCGGCTGCGGAGGACGGAGTGAGGAACGCCTGGGCCGCGACCTCGCGGACGGAAGCGGTCCGGGTCGCCGCGCGGGGCTGGAAGGGGGCCGGGGCGATCGACGCCTCGGAACTGGCGGCGATCCAGGCGGAATATCCCGACCTGCGGCTCGCGCTCCACCGGGCATGGCGGGTGCTCGTCTTCGTCCTCGTCTCGATCGCGATCGGCGCGGTCTTCGTCGGCGTGTTCCACGGCGGCGGAGACCTCTTCGCGCCGTGCCTCGTCTTCGGTGCGGCGCTCGCCGTGGCGACCGAGATGCTTCGCGGCTCCCGACTTTCGGGGACCGGGGCCGACGCCGCGACCGCGTTCTGGGCGACCGGGTTCCTGCTCGGGGCGGCCGGCACCTTCCTGACGGACCACCTCCACGTGGGAAACGAGAGCGCCGTCACCCTGCTGCTGGCGGCCGCGGCCCTGCTCGGCGCACTCGCCGCCGGGCGCTGGGGATTCTGGTTCTTCGCGGCCTCGGGAACCGCGGCTTTCTTCCTCGCCGTCGCGCGGCAGCCCTTCGCCCGGACTGCGTGGATCGCGCTTTCGCTCGTCGCGATGGCCGCGACCTACCGCCGTCTCGACCGCGCCGCGATCGCGCCGGCACAGCGGTCCGGACTCGCCGCCGTGTTCGCGGTGTCCGCGGCCGCGCTGTACGCGGCGACGAACGTCTACTCCTTCGACATGCTCGTCGTGGAACGCATCCGGCTCTCGCTTTCCGGAGGAGCCCGACTGTCCACCGCCGGCGCCTCGCCCGTCCGCCTGGTGGCGATCCTCGCGACGGCGGCTTTTCCGGTCGTGTTTCTCGCGTGGGGAATCCGGGCCCGCCGCAGCCTGCTCCTCGGCATCGGGATCGTCGCGGCCGCGCTCTCGGTCGCAACACTCCGGCATTACGCTCCGATCGGGCCGCGCTGGGCGTTTCTCACGGCCTGCGGCGTCTTTCTCGTCGGGGTGGCGCTCTGGGTCCACCGGCGCCTGCGCGACGCGGCGGACGGAGAGTGGCGCGGCCTCACGGCGGCGCCCCTGTATTCGGACGCCGAACCGGGCGTCTCGCCGCTCGGCGCGCTCGGCGCTCACCTCGCGACGCCGGCCGCACCCGACACGCCGGACGGCGGCCTTTCGACGGGAGGCGGAGAATTCGGCGGCGGCGGCGCCTCGGGCCAGTACTAGCCGGATTCCTCTGTCCCCGAAGGGACAGCGCAGGGTGCGGTTCGGACGCGCTCGTATCCCGTCACCGAAGTCTTGATAGTGCCATCCCGGGTAGGGGCGGCCCTTGCGGCCGCCCGCGGGCGGGGACAAGCCCCGCCCCTACGACCGTCTGCCGCATAGCGACTTCCGTTACGGAACGCTAGTTCCCCTTCAGGATGTCGATCGACCCGTTCGAGTCGGTCAGCGTCAGGGGGCACTTGCCGTCCCCGATGCGCCCGCTGAGCTTCTCGCTCGAGAGCGAACCCGCGACGGACAGCGGCAGCTCGGTCTTGATTTTGCCGAACGACGTCTTCGCCTCGACCATGTAGCCCACGCCCTCCGGCAGGCGGACCGTGATCGGACCAAACGACGTTTGCAGGGTGAGGGGCTGGCAGTCGCCGCCCTTGCTCGCGACCGCGCGCACGTCGATGCCGCCGTTGGAGTTGTCGACGTCGATCTTGCCGGAGACGTCCTGCAGCCAGACCGAGCCGAACGAGGTCCGGACCCGGGCCGCGCCCCGGATTGCCTGGGCCTTGACGGCGCCGTTGGAGTTCTCGACGGTCAGGTCTCCGGCGACGCGGGTGGCTTCCGCCAGGCCGAAGCTCGTCTTCAGGTAGGCGCCGCCGAGGACGTCCGTCGCCGACACGGGTGCGTTCTCGGCCACGATGCGGAGACCCTTCTTCACCTTCGAGGCCTCGATCTTCGCGAAGGAGCCCCGCAGCTCGGCCGCCCCGGCCACGTCGTTGACCGAGATGGCCCCGTTCGAGCACGTCACGGACAGGTCGCCGCCGACCGCCGACACCACGACGCTTCCGAAGGAGGAGCGGACCGTGGTCGCGCCCTGGATCGTGTCCGCGCTGACGGCGCCGTTGGAGTTTTCGACCTCGAGCGTGGCCGAAAGGTTGCGGGCCTCGACGCTTCCGAACGAGTTGGTGACCGACACCGGGCCCTTCGCGTCGTTGACGCCGACGGCTCCATTGGAGCCGGAGATCGTCAGCTTGCCATGGATCCGTGCGGCTGAGATCGGACCGAAGCGGTTGCGGATCTGGGCGGTGCCAGCCACGTCGTTGACCGTCACACGGCCGTTGGAGCCGCTGACCTCGACGTTGCCGGCGTTGGAGGCCAGGTCGATCGCCCCGAAGGCATTCTCGATTTTCTGGTCGCCGCGCCCGTTGCGGAAGACGACCTTGCCGTTGGCGTTGGCGATCGAGCCCGAGGCCTTGAGCCCCTCGACCGAGACGTCGCCGAACTTGTTCCGCGCCGCGAGCGGCATCGTCTCCGGCAGGACGATGTCGAAGTCGACGGAGTAGGACACGAACCCGGAGCCCAGGAACTTCCACTTCTTTTCGGGATAGCGCGTCCGGACGACGATCGCCGCCGAGGTGTCGTCGACGGAGATCGCGATCGCGTCACCGAAAGTCTTCGCCTCGCCGCTCGCCGACGTCGAGACCGCGACGTGCGCCCGGATCCGCACCTCGGGCAGGGCGTGCGTCGTGATCCGCACGGCCCCCTGGCTGTGGTCGATCTCGAAACGCTGGCCCGGCTTGACGGGGAGCGTCCGGGAGAAGTCGCGCTCGTAGTCGTCGCGGGCCTCGCGGCCCGAGGCGTGGAGCGCGGGGGCGGCCGCGGCCAGGGCCAGAAATGCGATTGCGGCCCATCGGGCGGAGCGAGGGTTCATGACTTGACCTCTTTCATCAGGTCCTGCAGGGTCCGCTGCTTCTCGCGGTAGGCGGCGAGCAGCTCCCGGCGCAGGTGGGTGTTGTAGCGGTTCTGTTCGATCGACGATTTCAGGTCCGCGATCGCGGAGTCGAGGACCGCGAGCTTCTCCCGGTAGTTCAGGGTGAGCGGGGAGCTGGCGGCCTGGAGCTTCGGCGCAGCCAGGCGCGACAGCTTCTCGATCGACTCGACGTAGCCCTTCTCGGCCGCTTCGACCTCGTCGGCGGCCGCGTCGGCGAGAATCGGATCGCGGGTCGTCTCCCACCGGCTCGCCAGGGGATCCCGTCCGCCGCTGTTGCGGAAGGCCCAGAGTCCGGCGGTCGCGATCGCGAAGAGCGCGATGAGCGCGCCGGCCGGAAGGAACCGGAGCCAGGACGTCGAGGACGACGGGGCCGGCGCCTCGGCGGCCATCTTGCCCGACTCTTCGGCCAGGCGCTGCCGGATCGAGGGCCAGAGCTCCGGGGAGGACCACTTGACCCGGAGCGAGGGCGCGGCCGCGGAGAGCCGGCGCCATTGCGCGAGCTCGCCGGCGCAGGCGGCGCATTCCCGGGCGTGCACTTCGACGGCCTCGAGGAGCTTCGGGTCCGCTCCCTCGAGGGCCCGTTCGAGATCGCGGCAGGAAGCCTTCACGGAGCCTCCGCCGGAAGAAACGACCCCGCGGCCGACAGCGTCTTCTGCAGCCGCCGCTTCGCCCGGAAAAGCAGGCCCCGCGAGGCCGCCTCGGGCACCTCCAGAATTTCGCCGGCTTCGCGGTGCGAGAGCCCCTCGACTTCGCAGAGGAGAAAGGCCGCGCGTTCCCGCGCGTCGAGGCGCGCGAGCGCCGCCGCGATCGCAAGCCGGAGCGCCGGATCGGTGTCGCGGCCCGGCTCGAGGGCGATCGCCGGCGGCAGCGGTCCCTCCGCACGGCGTCGGTTCTTGCGCATCAAGTCGTAGCAGGTGTTGACGAGAATCCGGTAGAGCCAGGTCGAGAGGCTCGCCCCGCCTCGGAAGCGCGGAGCGGCCCGGTAGGCCTTGAGCATCGCCTCCTGGACGGCGTCCTCGGCGTCCGCAACGTTGCCCAGAAGATTGGCCGCGATCGATTTCATCCTGTCTCCGTGCTCCGTGAAGAGGCGCTCGAAGGCCGGCAGGCGGCCCGCCTGGAGACCCTCGAGAAGCTCCCCTTCGCCGGGCCGGATTTCGCTGCCTGACAGGACGAACTCCTTTGCCGTCTGTGCGATGCGAACGATACACCTGCCTCCGGTCCGGTCGAAGGAACCATTCCCGGCTCCTTAGACGTCGGGGGACCCCGTTTCGTTTGTGCAGTGAGGTCTCGAAACTTCGGGTTCAGACCGGGGGACCGGGCCTGTGCGAAAACCGCGAAATCGGGACCGGACTCCCGTTATAAGGGGGCATGCGCCGGGTCGCTCTCCTCGTCGGCGTCGTCGCGATCCTGGGCGCCGCCCAGATGGCGGCTCAGCAGGTCGTTTTCGTGGTCCGGCATGCGGAGAAGATTTCGGACGAGGACGAACGCCTTGCCGAAGCGGGGCGCGCCCGGGCCGCTCGCCTCTCCGAGATGCTCCGGCGTTCCGGGATCACCGCGATCTACTCGACCGACACGGATCGCACGCTCGGCACCGCCCGGCCGCTCGCCGACGCGCTCGGCATCAAGATCGCCACATACGAAGCGAAGGCCATGAGCGGCCGCGTGGATTCCGCGGCCCTCGTCGAGCGGCTGCGCCGCGAAGCGCCGCGCGGCACGGTGCTGGTGGTCGGCCACAGCAACACGGTCCCGTCGCTTCTCGCGGCGTTCGGCTGCCCGGAAGCGGTCACGATCGCCGACGACGAGTACGACAACCTTTTCGTCGTCGTGCCGAAGGAGGCCGGAAAAGCTACGCTCGTCCGGCTGCGCTACTAGCTCTCCTACCGAAGCGAAAAGGTCCTGACGATGAAGGCCGCCATCTGGCTCCGGGGCTGTTGGCCGAAGGACAGTAAAGCGGGAGAGTCGCGGAGCAGCCGCGCGATTCCGTCGGAGGTTCCGAACCAGAGGTAACCGTGCGAATCGGGACGGCGCGGCGCGCGCGCCCGAGATTCATGACGTCGTGGGAGCGTTCTCCGGCTCGAATCCCCCGGGGTGTGCTACCAGCCGATCGGCTTGCCCCTGTTCTGCTCGTCGAGCCATTTCTGCAGCGGGGCGAAGTAGTCGCGGATCGCGGTCGCGTCCATCTGCCGCTGGCCCGTCAGCGCCTCGAGGGCGTCGGGCCAGGGACGGGACTGCCCCATCGCCAGCGTGTCGCGAAGGCGTCGGCCCGCCGCCTCGTTTCCGTAGATCGAGCAGCGGTTCAACGGCGCCGTGCACCCGGCAGTCTTCGCCAGCGCGCGGTGGAACTGGAACTGAAGGATGTCGGCGAGGAAGTAGCGCGTGTACGGGACGCCGGCCGGCACGTGGTACTTGGCGCCCGGGTCGAACGCGTCGTCCGGACGGGCGGACGCCGGCGCCACGCCCTGGTACTTCAGGCGCAGCTGCCACCAGGCCTCGTTGTAGTCGGCCGGCGAGATCTCCCCGGAGAAAACCTTCCAGCGCCACTGGTCGATCAGGAGGCCGAACGGCAGGAAGGCCACCTTCTCGAGCGCCTTCTGCAGAAGGAGGCCGATGTCCTTCGACGCGTCCGGGGTCGCGGACAGGAGGCCGATCTTCACGAGGTACCCGGGCGTGACCGACAGAGCGACCGTGTCGCCGATCGCCTCGTGGAAGCCGTCGTTGGCGCTGTCGCGGAAGAGCACCGGCTGCCGGTCGTAGG
This sequence comes from uncultured Acidobacteriota bacterium, assembly GCA_963805495.1. Taxonomy (GTDB): domain Bacteria; phylum Acidobacteriota; class Thermoanaerobaculia; order UBA5066; family Gp7-AA6; genus DAHUXD01. The sequence continues at coordinate 267,942 of CAWDUQ010000001.1, forward strand.
CACGTTGATAGTAGTTGTGGCCGAGCTCGTGGTGGACGGTGACGAAGTCCTCGGCGGTCGTGTCGATGCACATCTTGATGCGCAGGTCGTCGACGTAGTCGATGTCCCAGGCGCTCGCATGGCAGACGACCTCCCGGTCCGCGGGCTTCGTGAACATCGAGCGCTGCCAGAAGGTCTTCGGGAGCGGGTCGAAACCGAGAGAGCTGAAGAAGCCCTCGCCGTAACGGACCATCTGGCGCGCGTCGGTCTTCCGGGACTTCAGGATGTCCGTCAGGTCGTAGCCGGGATCGGCGCCCTTCGGCGCCACCAGCGGATAGACGTTGTCCCAGGTCTGCGCCCACATGTTGCCGAGCAGGTGCGCCGGGATCGGCCCCGACGCCGGAACGGCGTCGCCGTACTTCTCGCGCAGCTTCCACCGCACGTAGGCGTGGAGCGAGACGTAGAGCGGGCGGACCTGCTCCCAGAGTCGATCGAGCTCGGCCGCGAAGGCCTCCGGCGTCATGTCGTATTTCGAGCGCCACATCGCGCCCGCGTCCTTGTAACCGAGCTCCCGCGCGCCCTTGTTGGCGAGCTCGACGTACCGCACGTAGTTGGGCTTGATGGCGGGCGCGATCGCGTGCCAGCCGGCCCAGACGTCGAGGAGCTGCCGGGCGTCCCGGGATGTCGCCATGATCCTCGTGATGTCCTCGAGGTCGAGGCACTTCCCCTCGGGCGGGCAGTACCTGCCCTTGCCGTACATGCCCTCCATCGCCGCCCCGAGTCGCGTCAGCTCGGCCGCCTCGGCGGGGTCGGCGGGAGCGGCGACCGTCAATGCGAGCTTCAGGAGCTTGAGCTTGCGCGCGGTCTCGGCGTCGACCGCGACGCCGTCGAAGCGGGTCGCCTGCTTGGCGTACCGGACTCCGGCGGAGATCGACTTCTCGTTGGCCTGCGCCGCCAGGATCTCGGTGTCGTCGGTGATGTACGTCGACTTGACCCAGTCGGCGCGGCTCGCGTCGATCCAGAGCTTCAGGAGATCCCGTTCGGCCGCGTCGACGAACTGCTTCGCTTCGTCGGCTGTTGGCGGAGCCGCCCCCGCCCCCCGGGCCGCCAGCTCAGCCGACACGCCCAGCCCCGCAACCATGAGAATCCCGGCCGCGAGGCCGGATCGCCGTCTCGTCATCGGACCCTCCCGGTAAAAACGCGCCCCGTCGCAAGGGAGGGAATTTACAACAGACCGGCCGGGCCGGCCCGCGCCCGATCTCAGGGGCAGGGGAAGGCCGCGGTGTCCTGTATCGGCGAATAGGCGGTCCCCCCTCCTCGAAGCCGTATCGGCCCGGCTCGCCCTCTCGCCTTCATCCGGGCCTCCTTCGCGGTCGTTTTCCTGTCCCTACAGGCGAAGGCGAGAAAGGAGGAGCAAAAGCTGCAAAGCGATCTGGGCCCGCTCGGAGGATGGGCAGTATTCTCCGCAGCGTGAGCAGCTGCAATACACCCCAACCGTCGGCCCCGCCGGCAGAGGTTACCGGGCTGCTCATCGCCTGGGGCCGGGGGGACGAGTCGGCCTTCGAGAAGCTCCTGCCGCTCGTCGACGGCGAGCTGCGCCGTCTCGCCCACCGCGAGATGGGACGCGAGCGCGCGGGCCACACCCTCCAGACCACGGCCCTGGTCAACGAGGCCTACCTCCGGCTCATCGACGTCAGCCAGGTGCAGTGGCAGGATCGGGCCCACTTCTTCGCCATGTCGGCCCGCCTCATGCGGCGTGTCCTGGTCGACCACGCGCGCTCGCGCGGGGCGCGCAAGCGGGGCGGCGGAGCGCGCCCCGCGACCCTGGACGACGCACTGATCGTCGCGCCGGAACGGGGAGCCGACCTGGTGGCGCTCGACGATGCCCTGCAGGCGCTGGCGGCCGTCGACGCGCGCAAGGGCCAGGTCGTGGAGCTGCGCTACTTCGGGGGACTGAGCGTCGAAGAGACGGCCCACGCCCTCGGCGTCTCGCCCGATACGGTCCTGCGCGACTGGAGACTGGCGAAGGCCTGGCTCCTCCGGGAGCTCGCCGGCGGCGCCTGAGATGTCCTCGGATCGATGGCTCCGGGTCGAGGAGATCTATCACGCCGCTCTCGAACGACCGGAAACGGATCGCGTGGCCTTCCTCGCGGCGGCCTGCGGCGAAGACGAGGCCCTCGCCCGCGAGGTCCGGACGCTGCTCGACTTCGACGGACGGGCAGGAGCCTTCCTCGGGCGATCGGCCCTCGAGGACGAAGCGAGGGGGCTTTCCGCCGAGCCGCAGCTCCTCGGGGAGAACGACATCGACGGATACCAGATCCTCTCGCTCGAGGGCGTGGGCGGCATGGGCGAGGTCTATCGCGCCCGCGAACTGGCGCTCGGGCGCGAGGTCGCGATCAAGGTCCTCGCGCGGGCGGCCGCCGGCCGGCCCGGCGACCTGAGACGGTTCGAAGCCGAAGCCCGTCTCGCGTCCGGCCTCAACCACCCGAACATCGTCACGATCTACCGGGTCGGAGCGACCGCCGACCTGGCCTACATCGCGATGGAGCTCGTGCGGGGACGCACGCTGCGGCAGATGCTGGCGGGCGGAGCCCTCCCCGTGCCGGAGGCGCTCGACCTCGCAGTCCAGCTCGCCGACGCGCTGTCGGCCGCGCATGCCGGCGGGATCGTTCACCGGGACCTGAAGCCCGAGAACCTGATGGTCACGCAGGAAGGTCTTCTGAAGGTGCTCGACTTCGGGATCGCCAAGCGCGGGGACTCCCCGGACCCCGGCGCAACGACGGCCGGGGACCTGCCGGCGGGCGACTCGCACACCGAAGACGGAACGATCCTCGGAACCGTGGGATACATGTCTCCCGAGCAGGCGGCGGGACGGCCGGTCGAGCCGGCGTCGGACCAGTTCGCTTTCGGCGCCATCCTCTACGAGATGCTCGCCGGCCGGCGGGCCTTCCAGCGCAGCACCCGCGCCGGCACGCTCGATGCGGTCCTGCAGGGCGATCCCGATCCGATCGAAACTCTCGACCCGGCCGTGAAGGCTCCCCTGCACAGACTCCTCGCGCGTTGCCTGGCCAAACGCCCTGCCGACCGCTACCCGAGGACTCCCGATCTCGCGGTCGAGCTGCGTCGGATCCGGGACGAGCGCGAATCCGCCGCGCGGCCGACCCGCCGGCGTGCGATCTGGCTCGGCGCAGCCCTGGTCGCCGCCGCGGCCGTCGGCGCTGGCGTGGCGGTCTGGAAGGCACGGTCGGGAGACACGGGGCTCCGGTCGATCGCCGTGCTTCCGTTCGTCAACGACACGGGGAAGGCCGCCGCCGGATACATCTCCGACGGAATGACGAAGGGCCTGATTCGGGGAATCTCGCGCCTCTCGCCGCTCGAGGTCAAATCGCACAGCGCCGTGCTCCACTTCCAGGGCAAGGGCGTCGATCCCCGGGACGCGGGGCGTCGACTCTCGGCCGACGCGGTCGTTACGGGCGCCGTCGCCGAGCGGTCCGGACGCATTCACGTGACCGCGGAGCTCGTCGAGGTGGCGACCGGCGACCGCCTGTGGAGCCAGGCCTACGACGGCGAAGAGAAGGACGTTCTGTCCATCCAGGAGGAAATCGCCCGCGCCGTCGTCAACGACGGGATCCGCCTGCCCCTTTCCGCCGACGACCGCCGCGTGCTCCTGCGAAAACCCACCGACGATCCCGAGGCCTACGATCTCTACCTACGGGCGATCCGATCCATCGAGCGGGAGACCGAGGAGGACTTTCTGGCCGCGAGGGGCCTTCTCCGCCGGGCGCTCGCCCGGGACCCGAACTTCGCGCTCGCGTACGTCGCCCTCGCCACGACGTACTCGATCATGGCGATCGAAGGCTACGAGAGGCCGGCCGAGGCCCTGCCCGAGGTCAGCCGAAACGTCCGACGCGCCCTCGACTGTGACCCGGACCTCCCCGACGCGCACTCCGAGGCCGCCGTCGCGCTCTTCTACCTCCAATGGGACTGGACCGAATCGGAACGGGAGTGGAGCCTCGCCCTTCAGTCGCGGGGAGGCGGGATCCTCCCCAACCTGCTGATGGCATACGCGCTGCAGGAGTGGGCGCTCGGCCGGCCCGGAAAGGCGCTGGAGCTCGCGCGCCGGGCCCGGGCCCTGGATCCGCTGAGCCTCCGGCTCATGGTCAGCGAGGCGGACTATCTGTTCCACGCCGGGCAGCTCGATGAAGCGGCGAAGCTCTACGAGAGCGCTACGCGTATGCCGCAGGACGCATCCGGCGAGGGCCAGGCCCAGGTCGTCCCGAACGCCTGGCTCGGACTCGCCGAGGTCCGCCGCGCGCAGGGACGTTTCGACGAGGCGATCGATGCCCGGCGCCGCGGGGACGAATCGCCCGAGGACGCCGGGCTGCGCCGGGCCTACGCGACAGGGCACGGGGCGGCCGGCTACCGGGAAATCGAAACCCTCGCCGCCCGGCTGCAGCTCGAGGCGCTCGAGCAGCGATCCGCGGACGGCGCATACGTTTCGCCGCTCGATTTCGCCCGCACCTATGCTCAGCTCGGCGAGCGCGAGCGCGCCTTCGCCATGCTCGAATCGGCGTTCGCCGATCGGTCCCCGGGGATGACCTTTCTCAACGTCGACCGGGCCTGGGACGCCATCCGCGACGATCCACGATTCCCCGCCTTCGTTCGCCGCGTGGGGCTTCCGCGGCCGTCATGAGCTCCGACAACCGTGGTAGCATTTTTTTCACAGAGCCCACGGAGGCGACTCCATGCGAAACAGACTCGCGGCTTCAGCGCTCCTGGTGATCACCTGCATCGCAACCCGCGGCGACCTCTTCGCCTGCGGCGACAAGTTCCTGGTCGTCGGCCGTGCAACGCGGTTCAAGCATGCCAGCGTGCCGCGCCGGCCAGCCGTGATCCTCATCTTCGCGGACCCGGCGTCCAACCTGCCCCGCGCCCTCGCCAACGTCCCGGTCGACGCCACGCTGCGCAAGGCGGGCTATCAGCCGACGTCCGTCGCGAGCGCGGACGAGCTCGACAAGGCGCTCCAGGAGAAGGCATGGGATCTCGTTCTCGTCGATGAAGCCGACGGCCAGAACCTCCGCGCCCGGCTCCAGGGCGATCCGGCGCCGTTCGTCCTGCCGGTCTTCTACAAGGCCACGCACGCCGAGCTGAAGGCGGCGAAGAAGCAGTACCCGCTGATTCTCGAATCACCGACGAAGAGCCAGGCCTTCCTCGAGACCATCGACGAAGCGCTCGCGCTCCAGCCGAGCCCACCGGCCGAGGCGGCCGCCAAGACGACGGGCTGAACGAGCAAATCGCATCGTGAATCGCGTTCGCCGTTTCGCGGACGCCGTCTCTGTGCGCAGGCTCGTCGGTTTCGCCGTTCTCCTCGCGATCCCAGCCATCTCCCGGCCCCAGGCCTGGGTGCCGCCCGCCCATGTCGGCGCCGTGACTCTCGGGTTCCAGTGGATCGACAACACCGGCCACCTCCTGAGCGACGGCAGCTCGGACACCCGATTCCCCGGAGCCAGCCTCAACGCGTCGATCTACCTTTCCCTCGAATACGCCTTTACGGATCGGCTGTCGTTGGAGATCGGGCTCCCCTACGTCTTCTCGAAGTTCCAGGGGCCCGGCGAAACGCCGCCGCCGTTCAACCCGGTCGACAGCTGCTACTGCTGGCACGGCGGCTTCCAGGATTTCGGCTTCATCGCGCGCTACAACGTGATCGGCGAGATCGGGAGCGCATTCGCCCTGACGCCCTCGGTGGCGGTCGGCACGCCCAGCAACGACTACGCGTACATGGGCGAGGCGGTCGTCGGGCGCAACCTGACCGAGGTGGCTCTGGCCCTCGACGCCGGGCAGCGCCTCGATGCGATCTCCCCGCGGCTTTCTGTGGAGGGACGGTACGCCTATGCGTTCGTCGAGAAGGTCCTCGACATCTCGACCAACCGCAGCAACCTCTTTGTCGAGATCGACTACCTTTTGACGCGCCGTCTCGTCCTCCGCGGTCTCGCCAACTGGCAGTGGACGCACGGCGGCCTCCGCATTCCCGACGACATCAACGAGGACAACGTCTTCGAGCACGATCGCCTGCTGCGCAACAACTACTTCCACGCGGGAGCCGGCGTGTCCTATTCGCTCGCGGACGTCGACCTCTACGCCACCTACCTCGGCTTCGTGGACGGGTCCAACACGCACAAGGGCTGGGCCGTCTCCTTCGGACTGAGCTGGCCGTTCGAGCTCGGCGGCGGCAGCGACAACGACAACCCCTGAGCGGAGCCGCCGCGCTTTCCCCTACCCGATCCGCACGAAGTCGATGAAGCCCCGCTCGACGTCGGTCGAGATGAGCTTGACGCGCAGGCGGTCGCCGACCTCGAGGCCCTCCCACCCGTGGACGAGCTTGCCCTCGGCGGGCGGCTCGAAGATGCGGACCCAGGTCCCCTTCTCCGACGCGCCGGTGACGACGGCATCGAAGGCCTGCCCGATGCGCTGCTCGAGAAGAAGCGCGGCCGCGGATTTCCGGACCTGCCGCTCGACCTTGTCGGCGTCGTCCTCCTGCTCGGTGCAGTGGGCGGCGAGGAAGCCGAGCTCGGCGACGTCGTAGGCCGGCGGCTCCCCCGCCAGCGCAGCCTTGACGAGGCGCTGCGTGACGAGGTCCGGGTAGCGGCGGTTGGGCGCCGTCGAGTGCGTGTAGTCGCGGACCGCCAGGCCAAAGTGGCCGATCGGCGCCTCGCCGGGGCGCTCGACGACGTACTCGCCCGCGCCCATCAGCTTGATGATCACGAGGGAAAGGTCCGGGAACCGGAGGGGGTCGGCCCGGCGCCTCTTCACGAGGAAGGATTCCAGGGCCCGCGCGTCGGGCTCGGCGGGAAGTCGCTCCCCCGCCTGCGCCGCGACGTCGACGATCTTCGACCACCGCTCGGGCGAGCGCACCACCCGCCGGAGCGACGGGATTGCGCGCGACGCCAGGAACCGGGCGGTCACGCCGTTGGCCGCGATCATGAAGTCCTCGATCAACTCGCGGGCCCGGTTCTTGGGCTGGATCGCGAGATCCGTCACGGCGTCGCCGTCGAAAACGGCGCGGGGCTCGATGGTCTCGAGGTCGAGGGCCCCTTCCTCGTGCCTCCGTGTCCGCAGCGCCTGCGCCACCGCGTCCTGGACGCGAAGCTGCTCCGCGACGCCGGCCGTCCCGTCCGCTTTTTCCGGCATCCGCCCGCCCTCGAGCCCGACCGACACGCTGTCGTAGGCGAGTTTGGCGCGGTTGCGGACGGCGGCGCGGTAGAGGTCGGACCGCAGGAGCGTCCCGTCCCTCTCGAAGTCCATCTCGGCCACGACCGCGAGCCGATCCTCGGCTTCGCCGAGCGACGTCAGGTCGGTCGACAGCTTCTCCGGGAGCATCGGGAAGATCTCGGCCGCCGTGTAGATCGAGGTCGTGTTCGTGCGCGCATGCTCGTCGATCGACGAGCCCTTCGGAACGAGCGTGTCGACGTCGGCGATCGCCACGAAGATCCTCGTCCTCCCGCCCGGGAGGTCCTCCGCCACCGTCAGCTGGTCGAGGTCGCGCGAGTCGTCGTTGTCGATCGAGACCCAGAGCCGGTCGCGCAGGTCCCGGATGCCAGCGCCCGAGGCCGGCGCGGGGCCGCGGATCGCGGACAGCTCCGCGAGCACGTCGCGGGAGAAGTCGGGAGCGAGACCGCGATCGACCATGGCCTTCCGGGCGATCGCCTTCAGGTCTGCGCGGTCGTGCCGCCCGTTGCGCGTCTTGCGCCGATCGAGCCCGCTGCGCCGGTCGCGTTTCACCCGGCGGAGTTTACGCGAGGGCCGCTTTGTCCGCGGGCACTATGATTTCGGCGTGACGACCGAAACCGCGCCGGCCCCCGGCCGCTCGCCGCGGTTCTACGCCCTCGTGTCGATCGGCGCAGCGGTCCTGACGATCGCGCTGAAGCTCGCGGCCTGGGAGCTGACCGGCTCGGTGGGTCTACTTTCGGATGCCGCCGAGTCCGTCGTCAACCTCGTCGCCGCGCTGATCGCGCTGTGGGCGTTGACCGTCGCGGCGAAGCCGCCCGACCAGAAGCACGCCTTCGGGTACACCAAGGCCGAGTACTTCTCGAGCGGCGTCGAGGGCTTTCTCATCATCGCCGCGGCCGCCGGAATCGTCGCCGCCGCGTGGGAGCGCTGGCAGAACCCGCAACCCCTGACCGACGCGTGGCTCGGCATCGGAGTGTCCGTCGTCGCCTCGGCGATCAACGGGTGGGCCGCCGTGATGCTCCTCGCCGCGGGCCGGCGGCTGCGCTCGATCACGCTGACCGCGGACGCGCACCACCTGCTGACCGACGTCTGGACCTCGGCCGGCGTCATCGTGGGAATCGCGCTCGTGGCCCTGACGGGATGGGTGCGCCTCGATCCGCTCATCGCCGCGGCCGTCGCCGTGAACATCGTCTGGACCGGCTGGAAGCTGGTGCGCGAAACGGGCATCGGCCTCATGGACTCCTCGCTTCCGGAAGAGGAGCGCAAGACGGTCACCGAGGCGCTCGCGCCGTTCCAGGAGCAGGGCATCCTGTTCCACGCGATCCTGTCCCGCGTGGCCGGGCGCCGCCGCTTCGTGACCATGCACGTGCTCGTTCCCGGGACCTGGACCGTGCAGAAGGGCCACGACCTCTGCGAAGCGATCGAGGCCGCGGTGCGCGAAGCCCTCCCCGGCGCCCACGCCATCACGCACCTCGAGCCGCGCGAGGACCCTGTGTCCTGGGACGACCGGGGGCTCGACCGGCAGTGACCCGCCTAGCTGTCGTTTCTCAACAGGTTGTTCACGCAATTCGGCGAGGTGAGACCCGGGCCGTAGGGGCGGCCCTTGTGGCCGCCCGCTGACACGCTGACGATTCGCGTGCCGCCCCTCGATGGGCCCCCAGGAGGGGGCGCCCGCAAGGGGCGCCCCTACGTGCCGGGGCGCGGCAGTTTCAGGGGTCGCTTCACGAAGCGGGCGCCGGCACAGTGAACAACGTCTTGAGAATTCACACCTAGCCACCGCCGGCGAGCTGCAGCCGGTCCTTCGCCTCACGGGCGCGAGGACTTCCTTCGCCGAACTCCGCGGCGAGGCCCGCGTAGCCGGATTCGAGGAGGCCCCGCGCCTCGCTCCTGCGGCCCTGGCGCGCGATCGCTTCACCCAGCAGGCTCTCGCTCGACGCGACCAGCCAGTGACCCGGCGGCAGAGCCCGGCGGCGCAGCGCCAGGCTTTCGCGCAGATAGGGCTCGGCGCCGGCGGGATCGCTCTGCCCGAGCCGGCAGCGACCCAGCAGCTGCAGCGTCGCCGCGACCATCGGATGCTCGTCGGGCAGCGTCCGGCCGCGAGGGGCGAGGGCCTCGTGTGCGAGCGCCTCGGCGCGCGGCAGCTCGCCTCGCTCCATCAGCATGAAGGCGTAGTTGTAGAGCGTCCAGGACACGTCGGGGTGTTCGGCGCCGAGCAGCTTCCGCCGCATGGCGAGAGTCTCGCGGTACAGCGACTCGGCCTCGACGGCGTCGTGCTTGCCGTCCCAGACGACGGAGGCGAGTGCGCTCATCGCCGACGCGACGTCGGGATGCGCTCCGGGGTGGACGCGGCGGATCACGGCGAGCGCCTCCCGCTGGAGCGGCTCGGCCGCCCGAAGATCACCCCGGGTTCCGACCGTGACCGCCAGGTTGTTGAGCGCCTCGGCCAGACTCGCGTCCGCGCCGGCCTCCCGCAGGATCGTCACGGCGCGTCTCTCCGCGGACTCCGCGCCGTCGAGATCCCCTTTGGCCTGCAGCACGCCGCCGAGGGCGGTCAGCGCTTCACCGACGGATGCATCCTTCGGGCCGCGGCGGCGTTCGCGCAGCGCGAGTGCCTCGCGTGCGAACGGCTCTGCCCGGTCGGGCTCGCCGCGGGAGACGAGCACGCCCGACAGGGCCAGCAGGGCGCCGGCGACGTCGGCATCGGAGCCCGACTTCCTCAGCAGCGCGAGGGCGCGTGACAGCTGGATCTGCGCCGCGTCGTACATTCCGAGGCCGGCGTACGTCTCGCCGACGGTCCGTCGCACACCCGCCTCGACCGCGGGCTGGCCGGCAAGGTCCGCGGCGATCCGTCCGGCGGCCCGGTCGAGGACTTCGGCGACCGTGATCTGGCTGCCGTCCTTCCACGGGTTTGCGGCGCCGAGGACCTCCTGCACGAACGCATTGATCTGCTCGGCCTTCCGTGCCTCTCGCCGCGCCGCGGCCGCCGACGCAAGGGCGACGGCGAGACCCGCCGAGAGCGCGAGGATGACGGCCGCCGTCGCCGCCGCGCCGACGCGGTGCCGGCGCAGGAACTTCGACGCCCGATACGAGAACGTGTCCGGCCGCGCGGCGACCGGCTGGTCGTCGAGGAAGCGCCGCAGGTCCTCGGAGAGCTCGGACACCGAGGCGTACCGACGCTCGGGCTCCTTCGCGAGCGCCTTGCCGAGGATCGTGTCGAGGTCCGAGGAAAGGCGCGACGGCTCGGGCGCCTGTTCGGCGACGACGCGTTCGATGTCGGATGCCCGGCCGCTCGGAAACGCGTAGGGCGCGCGGCCGGTCAGCAGGCGATAGAGCACGACGCCGAGCGAGTACACGTCGGTCGCCGTCGTCACGGGCTCGCCGCGGATCTGCTCCGGGCTCGCGTAGTCGGGCGTGAGCGCACGATCCCCACCCCGCGTGGCGCCCGCGTCTTCCTCGCCGAGGAACTTCGCGATGCCGAAGTCGAGCAGCTTCGGATCGCCCGACGGGGTCACGAGGATGTTCGCCGGCTTCAGGTCGCGGTGAACGATCAGGTTCGCGTGGGCGTACTGCACGGCCGCGCAGACGCCGCGGAAGAGGCGGATGCGGTCGGCGGCCGAGAGCCCCGCCCGGCCGGCGTACGCGTCGATCGGCGCGCCCTCGACCCGCTCCATCACGAAGTACGGCAGGCCCTCGTCGGTCGTCCCGCCGTCGAGCAGCCGTGCGATGCCCGGATGCGCCAGGCTCGCGAGGGCCTGCCGCTCGGCGCGGAATCGCCGAAGCGCGTCTCCCGAGAAGAGACCGGGACGGACGATCTTGAGGGCCACCTCGGCCTCGTACACCGCGTCCGCGCGGCGGGCGAGGAAGACCGTGCCCATGCCGCCCGAGCCGATCTCGCGGACGATCTCGTACGCGCCGATGCGCCGCCCCGCGAACGCCGCCGTGCCGCGGTCGGTGACGAGCGCGCGGGCTTCCCCCGCCACCACCCTTTCGATTGCGGCGCCGCCGCCGTCGTGCGCGGCGAGCAGCTGCCGAACCTCGGCCGCCAGGGCGCCGTCGCCGGCGCACGCCCGGGCGAGAACGGCCTCCCGTTCTTCCGCGGGTGCCTCGGCGGCCGCGGCGAAGGCGTCCTTCAGCCTCCGCCAGCGCTCAGTCGGCTCGAGCGCCACCGGCCAGCTCCCGCAGCAGCCACGCCCGCGCCATCGCGGAATCGCGCTTGACGGTCGTCGGCGAGACGGACAGCGCCTCGCCGGTCTCCTCGACGCTCATGCCCGCGAGAAAGCGCATCTCGACCACGCGCACGAGCTGTTCGTCGACCGTCGAAAGACGCGCCAGCGCCTCGTCGAGCGCGAGCAGGTCGAAAGGCGTCTCGGCCGGTCCGGCGAGCGCGTCGGAGAGCGTGACCCGCACGGCGCCGCCGCCGCGCTTGGCGGCGCCCCGGGCTCGCGCGTGGTCGACGAGGATCCGCCGCATCACTTGCGCGGCGAGGGCGAGAAACTGCGGACGCCGCTCGACCGTCAGCCCGTGAATGCCGGCGAGCTCCAGGTAAGCCTCGTGGACGAGCGCGGTGGTCTGCAGCGTGTGGTTCGAGCGCTCGCTGCTCATCACCCGGCCGGCCAGCCTCCGCAGCTCCTGGTAGATCTCCGGGATCAGGGAATCCAGATCTGCCCGGGGGTCCGCCATGGTGTCGAAATCCTACCCGCGCCGCCTGGTCCCCCGGGGCCGGCCTTTCCGCTCTCCTGAGAAAGACGGTTCTGGAGGAACGGCCCATGAACCCCAAGATCGCCCTGTCTCTCGCGCTCGCCTCGAGCCTGGCCGGTTCACTGCCCGGCGCGCCAGCGGGATCGGACCCGCCCGCGCCGGCCGTGGTCGCCGGCTCGCTCTTTCCCGAAACTCTTGAGGGGCAGTCACTTCGCCCGCTTTCCCTGGCCTCTGCCGACTTCGACGGCGACGGCATCGCGGACCTCGCGGCCGGATTCGCGTCGGGCGAGACCGGCGTGGCGATCCTCTTTCGGGGCAACGTCGACGCCCTGTATCCGAACAGCCCGGAAGCGCGGCAGCGCCGGATCGAAGGAAGGTTCGTCGCCTCGCCGTTCCTGTCGACGGATCGGGTGCGGACGCTCGCCGCGCCTCCGGATTTCCTCCTCGCGGGCGACTTCGACGGCGATGGGCGGCCCGACCTCGCGGCGGCCAGCCGCGGAGAGTCCTTCGTCGACATCCATCCCGGCGACGGCGCGGGCGGCTTCGGCGAGGCCCGGCGGCTCGCTCTGCCCGGTCGGCTCACGGCCCTCGTCGCCGGCGACGTCGGGCGCCGCGACGGGCTGCCGGACCTCGTGGGCGCGATCGAGACGGCGGCTGGAATGCGCGCGATCCTGTTTCAGGCCTCCGAGGGCGCCCTCCGAGCTACTGGCCTCACGGTCGCCCTCGAAGAGCGCGCCGAGGCGATCGAGATCGTCGCCGGCGAGCGCGGGAACGCGATCCGCTTCGTGTCCGACTCCGGACGCGTCGACCGGCTCGAGCGCGCCGCTCGCGCCTGGAGCGTTCGGCGCGAGGACGAAGCGGCCCAAAAGGCCGCGCCGGCTCCGGAGGCCGACGTCGCGGCATCGCTCGCGGTCCGGGTCGACAGCCGCGCGCGCGAACGCGTGGTGCTGCGCCGGGACGGAACGCTCGGCCTCGCGGCGCCGGCGGTCGCGGCGACGTTCGTCGTCGGCGTGACGACCAGCCTCCCCGACGCTTCGCCCGGCGACGGAATCTGTGCCGCCGCCAACGGCGATTGCTCGCTCCGCGCCGCGATCGAGGAGTCCAACGCGTTGCCCGGAGCCGACACGATCACGTTTGCGATCCCGGGCCCGGGCGTTCCCTCGATCGCTGTCGGGAGCCTGCCGACCGTGACGGACACGGTGACGATCGACGGCACCACCCAGGCCGCCGGCCGCGTCGCCGTGACCGGGACCTCGAACGGCTTCTTGCTGACGATCGCGGCCAACGACTGCGTCGTGCGCGGCATGGTCTTCAATGGCACCGCAAACGTCGGCCTGCGCCTGCAGTCCGACGGCAACGTGATCGAGGGCAGCTTCTTCGGGACGACCGACGACGGCACCGCTCCGCAGGGCGGCCTGGCGGTCCTGGCCATCCAGATCCAGAGCGGCAACGACGACCGGATCGGCGGCACCGCGCCCCTCGCCCGCAACGTCGTGACGGGTCCGTCGGGCGCCATCCGGGTCGACGCGGGATCCGGCCACGCGATCGAGGGCAACCTCATCGGCGTCGACGTCACGGGCACGGTCGGCATCGCCGGGACGGCCGCCGGCGTGCGCGTCCTGGGCGGCTCGGCGGCGGTGGGCGGGACCGCCCCCGGCGCCGGAAACGTCGTCTCGGGATTCGGCCAGGCGGGCGTCCGGCTCGACACGCCAGGCAGCGTCGTGCAGGGCAATCGCATCGGCACCGATGCCGCCGGGCTCGCCGCGATCTCCAACACCATAGGTGTCGACTGCAACTTCAACGAGGACGTGACGATCGGCGGTGCGTCGCCCGGCGCCGGCAACCTCGTGTCCGGCAACGCCGGCGATGGCATTCGCCTGACCCAGAACCTGCCGGCCGAGATGGCGATCCAGGGAAACCGCATCGGGACCGACGCCGCCGGCGCGTTCGCGATCCCGAACGAGGGGTACGGTCTGCACATCGTCGGAGCGTCGGAGGCACAGATCGGCGGCACGAGCGAGACCGCTCGCAACGTCATCTCGGGCAACCTCCTCGACGGGATCTTCATCACCAAATTCATCACCGTGGCGGCCACGGGCAACGTCATCCAGGGCAACTACATCGGCACCGACGCGACCGGCACCAGGGCCGTGCCGAACCTGAAGAGCGGCATCGCGCTCGAGTACGCCGAGGCCACGCAGATCGGCGGAACGGGCCCCGGCGAAGGCAACGTCATCTCCGGCAACTTCCTCCACGGCATCGACCTCGCCCTGACCGCCAACGCCATGAAAAACCTGATCTACGGCAACCGGATCGGGGCGAACGCCTTTGGAAACGGCCCCGTCGGAAACGGCCTCGCCGGCATTCACATACCGTTGAACACGCACGGGGCCCTGATCGGCGGAACAGGGGCGGGCCAGGCCAATACGATCGCGTTCAACTCGGGGGCGGGAGTCGCTTCCTCCGCGGGGCGCGCGCTGCACGTCGCGCCCAACGTCTTCCACTCCAACGGCGGCCTCGGCCTCGATCTCTTCGACGACGGCGTGACGGCCAACCGGCCCGGCGCCACCAACAATTTCCCGGTCGTCACCCTGGCGTCGGACATCGGTGGCGGCACGAGCGTCGCGGGCGACCTCGACGCCAAAGCCGCGACGACCTTCGACGTCCACGTCTTCTCCTCGCTTTCGTGCGACCCGTCGGGGCACGGCGAAGGCCGCGAGTACCACAAGACGATCCCGGTCACGACCGATGCCGGCGGCCACGGCGCTTTCTCGACGACGATCACGCCCGCGATCCCGGGCGGCCGATACGTCACGGCCTACGCCGTCGCCTCGGGCCCGGCCGACGACACGTCCGAGTTTTCGTTCTGCCGCCAGGTCCAGGGCGGACCGCCGCCCGAGGACGTGGCGCTCGAGCTCTTCGCGGTCGCGCCGCCCCACGGCGGAAACACCGGGCCGGTGACGATCCAGATCTCCGGCCAGGGAATCGTGGGTGGCGGGACTGCACGGCTCGAACGCACCGGGTCGCCGGACCGGGTGGCGACGGAGGTTTCGGTTTCCGCCGACGGCTCCACGCTGACCGCGACGTTCGACCTCACCGGCGCCGCCGAGGGACCGTGGGACGTGACGGTCGCCATTCCGGGTCACACGGCCACCCTTCCGGAGGCCTTCACCGTCGAGGCGGGCACGGCCCCCGAGATGTGGGCGGACATCCTGGGTCGAGGAACGCTCGTCGTCCGCGGCGGGCGCGAGCAATCGTTCTTCGTCGTCTTCGGCAATCGCGGCAACGTCGATTCCCCGCCGGCCCTCCTCAAGGTTTCGATCCCCTGGCAGCTGCGGGTCACCGCCGTCGAGCCGGCCGGCGGTTCAGCCCGCGTCGTGTCGATCGACTCCCCGGTGACGACCGGCGGCTCGGGGCGCTCGACGATCTGGATCTTCGCGCCGTCGGTGCCGGCCGAGTCCACGACGCCCGTGGCCTTTCGCGTGATCACGATCGCCGCGTTGCCCGGCGAATTTGGCCAGGCCGTCGAAATGAGCGTGGAGTGGACGAGCGCGGCGCAGCTTCAGTCTCTCTTCGACATCCCGTCCGATCCGACCGTCGGCGAAACGGCCGACGTTCTCGTCAACCTGCCCGCGCACTTCGAAGCCACGATCCACCTGTCCGGCGACCCGGGATCCGCGGACCTCCATTTCGACATGACGATGACCGAGGTCCCCTACGAGTCGGACGGAGTTCACCGGGTGCTCGCGGTCGGCGGCCAGGTCGAGCACCGCTACACGATCGCTTTCGCGGCCGCTCCCGACGAATCTCCGGTCCTCTACGAGGTCCTCCTCGAAGGGCCCGAGACCGCCTTCGCTCTCGCCCGCGACGGCGCCTCCGTCCTCCAGGCCCGCCGCAAGGAGACACAGGAAGCGGAAGAGATTGCGCTCCTCCAGAACGAAAGCCTCCTCGACGCCGCTCGCGCGACCGGACTCAACGATCTCAACGCCTTTGCCACGGCGCTCGACGCCGTCGCCGCAGCGCTGGTGGGTGTCCTGCCGCCGGGGCTCGTCGCCGGACCGACGGGAGACGACATCTTCGGCATCCGGTTCATCGAGATGCGAAAGCGCGTCAACGGCGACGTTCAGAAGAAGCTTTACGACGACTACCTGAGCGACGCCCCCGGATGGAACCTGAAGCTCTTCGGCGGCGATGTCCCCGGGTACGACGTGCGGAAGCCTCGAAGCCAGAAGGAAATCGTGGATAAGGTGCTCGACCTGTGGGACGGCGACGGCGCGGACCACGGAGTGGCAAACGACATCCTGACGGTCTATCTCGCAATCGACCCCAACGAGAAAGCCGGCCCGAGCGGACCCAAGGCACAACGCTGGATCAAGGGCGAGTCGCCCCTCCCCTACACGATCACCTTCGAGAACCTGGAGACCGCCACCGCGGCGGCGCAGGAGGTCGTGGTCACCGACCAGCTCGACGGGACGAAGCTGGATCTCTCGACCTTCGAGCTCGGGCCGATCACGTTCGGAACGCGGGTCGTTCCCGTGCCGCCGGGCCTGACCTCGTTCACCGGCGATGTGGACCTGCGGCCCGGAATCGACCTGATCGCCCGGGTGAGCGCGGACTTCAACGCTTCGACGGGTCTCGCGACCTGGCACTTCTTCTCGCTCGACCCGGCCACGGGCCTGCAGACGGGGGATCCGGCCCTCGGGTTCCTCCCGCCCAACGTCGGATCGCCCGGGGGCGAGGGGCACATTTCATTCATCGTCCAGGCCAGGACCGGCCTCGCCTCCGGCACCGAGATTCACAACCAGGCCTCGATCGTCTTCGACGCCAACCCCGCGATCGTCACAGCCGACTGGTTCAACACGATCGACGTCACGGCGCCGGCGAGCCAGGTCGCGCCCATCGCCACCGCGTGCTCGGAGTTCGGGGTCTCATGGTCCGGCGCCGATGCTCACTCGGGTGTCGCGAGCTACGACATCCTCGTTTCCGAGAATGGAGGACCGTTCGCGCCCTGGCTGACCGCGACGACCGCGACGTCGGCCGTCTTCTTCGGCGACGTCGGCAAGAGCTACGGCTTTGCGAGCGTCGCCCGCGACGCCGCCGGCAACGTCGAGGCTCCCGGCGGCGCGGACGCTTCGACGACGGTCTCCGAAACGACGCCCCTCGTCGACGCCCTCGAGCCGGATTCGGGGCCGGCCACGGGGCAGGACGTGACTGTCGCGGGCTCCGGGTTTGCGGCCGGCGTGTCGATTCTCGTCGGCGGCGAGGCCGCGGGATCCGTCGTGGTGAACGATCCGACTTCGCTCGACGCCGTCTTCCCGGCGCTCGCTCCCGGGGCGCTCTACGACGTCGCGGCGGCGAGCGCTTCCGCGTGCACCGACACGCGGTCGAAGCTCTGGTTCGCCGACTTTCTCGACGTCGACCAGGCGCACCCCTTCCATGACTTCGTCGAGAAGATCGTCCGCAGCGGCGTCACGGCCGGCTGCAGCGGCGGCAACTATTGCGTGGACAACGCCGTGACGCGGGCGCAAATGGCCGTGTTCATGACGAAGGCGAAATACCGCCTCTCCCTCGTCCCGGCGCCGGCCTCGGGAACGCTCTTCGCCGACGTACCGCCCGGATCCTTCGCCGCCGACTTCATCGAGCAGATCGCCAAAGAGGGCGTGACGGGCGGCTGCGGGAGCGGCAACTACTGCCCGTCGAACGCGGTGACGCGCCGTCAGATGGCGGTCTTTCTCCTCAAGTCGAAGCACGGCGCCCTGTTCGTCCCGCCCCCCGCCACCGGCGTTTTCACGGACGTGCCGGCGGCCGACACCTTCGCGCCCTGGATCGAAGAACTCGCGGCCGAAGGCATCACGGGAGGCTGCGGCGCCAACACATACTGCCCCGACAACCCCGTGACGCGGGGCCAGATGGCGGTCTTCCTCGCAAAGACGTTCGGGTTCTAGGGGTCGCTTCTCAACGGGTTGTTCAATCAACGTGGCGAAGTGGGACCCTGGCTGTAGGGGCGGCCCTCGTGGCCGCCCGCCGACGCGCTGAAGATTCGCGCGCCGCCGCCCGGTGGGCACAGGCGAGGGCGCCCGCAAGGGGCGTCCCTACGTGCCGGGGCGCGGCCGTTTCAGGAAGGCAGAGCCGGCGTCGTGAACAACGTCTTGAGAATTCACATCTAGGCCCGAGCCGACCCGGGGCCCTCGACCGCGAGGGCCAGCGTCACGACGTCGACCAGGCCCGCGCAGCCGTAGAGCGCCGGCAGGACCTTCTCCGGGGGATGGCGCCGGCGCAGGTCCGCCACGACTTCCGTGCCGGCACGGTAGGCGGGCAGGTTCATCCGGCCGAAGAGCGGGTGTTTGCCCCAGGCTCCCGCGAACTTGCCCGCCCGCTCCTCGGAGACGAGGCAGTCGCGGCGGAGGGAGGCCGCGATCTCCTCGGCCGGCGCGCCTTCGCCCCAGGTCCGGTACGAGGCCTGGTTCTTGGCGTCGTCCTGGAGGTGCGCGAGCCAGAGGCCGATCTGCAGGTCCTCGTCCGGGACCTGCTCGACCTCGGTCAGGCCCATCGCCATGAGGACGGCGTTGTTGCCGATGCCTTCGGCAAGCGTTCCCCAGCGCGTGTTCATCGCCAGAATCGTGGCCTCGAAGCCCACCCGGCCGCGGACATAGAGGCCCTGCATCAGAGCCCCCGTCGTGACGTGGCCCGGCACGACCTCGTGGCCGACGAGCTGCTCGAACTCGGGCACGCTGATCTGGAGCGACGCGTTGATCTCGTAGGTCGCCTCGTACTGAGGCGAGCCGTCGGCGTTTCGGGCGCGGCCGATGTAGTTCATGAATCCCGAAAAGAACGCGTCCTTCACGGGCACGAACGTCATGTTCGCGCGCGGGATGGCTCGCAGATCGGCCGGCAAATGCGGCGCCAGGTGCTTCGTGGTGCCGGCGTCGAAGCGCGCGATGAACGCGTTGGCGAGGGTCGGGATGGTTTTCGGCGGCACCAGCCGCTCGCGGCGCCAGGCGTCCACGGCCGCCAGAAGCTCCGCGTCCGTTTTCGACGGATGGCCGGCTTTCGCGAGCAGCTCCCGCAGCCTCCGCCGCTTCTCTTCCGGATGCGACGGCTCGGGCTCCCGGCCCGTCGCGGCGACCACGCACCGCTCGTACGGAACCGTCGGCCCCCGGCCGAGGATCTCCATCGAGAGGTCCCACATCGTCGACAGGCAGAGGCCGAGGCCGTCGAAGAACTTCCCGCGCAGGCCCGGAAGCTTGTGCCCGTCGCCCCACACCGTGTCGATTGCGCCCTTCACGTCGATGGCTGCGAGGTACGCGTCGATCGCCGCGCGGTCCGGCTCCTTCGCGGTCACGCCGCCCGACGTACGCAGTGTCGCCGCCGCCGGATGCGTGTAGGCCTCCGGCATCGGCGCGTCCGAGAACCAGGAGTCGACGACGGCACGCGCCGTGCCCGAAGCGCTCATCACGTCGCCGCCCCAGAGGGCGTCGATGCCGAGCAGCGCCGTCGCGACCGGTGCGTCGAGCGGATCGGTCAGGCGAGCTTCTCCTTCTTCATGGCTCCGAACCACAGATAGAAGCACAGCAGCAGGAAGCCGATCGAGCTCACCATCTGCGACACGGGGTCGTTGTCGTAGATCGGGAGCTTCACGAGGTCCTCCCGGTACCAGCCGAAGAGCCTCAGGCCCGCGCCGAAGACGCCTCCCAGCGCGCCGCCCGCCATCAGGCCCGAGGCGATGATGACGGCGCGCTCGCGCATGGTGCGGCCGGCCTCGCCGCCGGCCCTTTCCGAACGCTTCTGGACGAAGTGCGCGATCACGCCGCCGACCAGGGCCGGCGTGTTCAGCTCGAGCGGCAGGTACATTCCGAGCGCGACGATCAGGGGAGCCACCTGAAGCATCTCCATGGCCACCGCAATGAAGGCTCCCGCGGCGAACAGGATGTAGGCCACCGGCTGCCGGCTCATGAAGCCTTCGACGAGTGCCTTCATGATGGAGGCCTGGGGCGAGGCGAGGACGAGACGCGGGTCGCCGGGCTCCGATTCCCCGAACTGGAACGTCTTCGCCAGCGCGACGATCACGAGCCCGACGACGACCGAGGCACACACGACGCCGTAGAATTTGACCCTCTCCTGCGCCGCGGGCGTCGAGCCGAGCCAGTAGCCGGTCTTCAGGTCCGTGATCGTCTGACCCGAGACCGAGAGCGCCGTGCAGACCATGCCGGCGATGGCCATGACGAAGAACATTCCCGTTCGCCCCGAGATCCCGAACTCCAGCAGAATCACCGACGAGATGATGATCGTCAGCATCGTCATGCCGGAAACCGGATTGCGGGCCGTCGTCGCGATGGCATTGGCGGCGACCGACGTGAAGAAAAAGGAAAAGAGGAGCGTCAGCGCCAGGCCCACGAGGACCACGACGGACGTCGGACCGAGGTTGCCGAGAAAGATCGCCACGGCGACTGCCGAGACGATGACGCCGACGAGGATCTTCATGATCGCGACGTCGCGGTCCGTCCGTTCGGCGCCCGCGTGCTCTCCGTGCCGGAACGCCTTCGCGGCGATGGAGAAGGAGCCGGCCACGATCTTCAGCGACTTGATGATCCCGAAGATCCCCGCCGTGGCGATCGCTCCGACGCCCATGAACCGGACGTAGTTGCGGAAGATGTCGGCCGCCGTCATCTGCGCGATCGGCACCGTGGCGGGGTAGATCGCCGTGTCCGGGAAGTGCTGCCCGACGAACCAGATCAGGGGCACGAGGACGAGGTTCGCCAGCACGCCGCCGGCGCACAGAAGCGTCGAGGCGCGCAGGCCCATGACGTACCCGAGACCGAGGATGAAGGCGATGGCGTCGAACCTCAGCACCATGCGCGCCTTCTGGCCGATGGCGTGGATCGTGGGGACGAACTGGAAGTCGAGCATCTCCTTCCAGACCTGGAAGGTCGTCACGAAGAAGTCGTAGACGGCGGAGATGCCGGTCGCCTGCAGCAGGAGCTTCGCCTGCGAGCCGCCCTTCTCGCCCGTGACCAGGACCTCGGTGATCGCGGTCGCTTCGGGGTAGGGAAACTCGCCGTGCGTTTCCCGCACGAAGTATCGGCGCAGCGGAATCAGGAAGAGCACGCCGAGGCAGCCCCCGGCGAGGCAGATGAAGATCGTCTGCCAGGGATGCGGGTCGAGCTTCAGGATGTAGAGGGCCGGCAGCGTGAAGATGGCGCCCGCGACGACCGAGCCCGAGACGCCGCCGATGCCGGTGATGATCACGTTTTCGAGCAGGCTCGAGCGCCGGCGGTAGACGCGGGCGAGGCCGATCGCGAGGATGGAGATCGGGATGGCGGCCTCCATGACCTGCCCGACCTTGAGCCCGGAATACGCCGAGGCCGCGGTAAAGATCGCGCAGAGGAAGAGCCCCCAGAGGACCGAACGCCAGGTGGCTTCGGGGAGGTTCGCCGAGGCCGGTACGACGGGCTGGTAGACCTCGCCGGTCGCGAGCGGACGGTAGGCGTTTTCCGGCAGGGACTTCGTCTCGGACGCGTCCATCGGCCCTCCGGCGGCGGTTGGGCTATCGTGTCCGGGCGTGCCCGCCGCAAAAACTCCGCGGATCTTACCGGAGTCGGGGCGGACGAAGGAGGGCTGGAGCGTGAGCGTCAGCGCGAGCGATGCGGCGGGCCGGGGGTGGGCGCTCCTCTTCTCCCGCGGCGTGCTGGGCCTGATCTTCTTCATGGCCGGTTTCTGGAAGGTCTTCACGCTGACGCCGGCCGGCCACGCGCACCGCTGGTTCGTCGAACCTTACGCCGACACGTTCCTTCCGGCGTGGGCGCTCTGGGTCGCCGGCGTAACGATCCCGTTCGTCGAGCTCTTCGGCGGGGCGCTGATGCTCGTCGGCTGGCGCGTGCGCGACGCCTCGATCGCGCTCGGCGGGGTGCTTCTCGTCGTCACGTTCGGCCATCTCCTCAAGGAGCCGCTCTACGAGTTTCACTCGCACGTCATCCCGCGCCTCGCGCTGCTTCTCTTCGTCCTGATGCTTCCCCGCGACGCGGACCGCTTTTCGCTCGACGCGCTGCTCGCGCGGCGGGCCCGCGCATGAAAGGAGTTCCTGTGAAGAAATCGGCTTTCGCCCCCGTCGTCCTCCTTCTCTCGTCGATCGCGGCGGCCCAGGCCACCCATCAGCCGCCGCCCGCTCCGGTCGTCGTCGGCCGCGATCCGAAGGCCCTGATCGAGCCGCCCACGACGATGCCGCCCCCCGGCGAGCCGCTCGCCCGCCGCACGCCGATGCCGCTCGGCCCCGCCGATCGCGGCTCCGCGGCGGGCCGGGCCAACGACGGCGCCTCGGTCGACTCGATCATCGCCGCGCTCTACGCATCGGTCAGCCACCCCGACGGCGCCGAGCCCGACTGGGCGCGGATGCGCGCCGTCATGCTTTCCGTCGGAATGTTCATCCCGCCCAAGCGCCCGAAGGAGGACATGTTCACCGTGCTCGACGTGGACGGCTTCCGCGACCGGGTGCGCAAGGGCGCGGCCGCGGCAAAGGAAAGGGGCGACTCGACCGCCTTCTACGAGAAGGAGGTCGCGCGCCGGCTCGACTGCTTCGGCAACGTCTGCCAGGCCTTTTCGACGTACGAAGCGCGGCGCGCGCCGTCGGACGAAAAGCCCTTCGTCAGCGGCATCAACAGCATCCAGATCATCAACGACGGCGAGCGCTGGTGGGTCGCCTCCGTCGTCTGGGACACGGAGCGCCCCGGCAACCCGATCCCGGACCAGTACAGGCCGAAATAGCGGGCT
Organism: uncultured Acidobacteriota bacterium; assembly: GCA_963805495.1. GTDB lineage: Bacteria > Acidobacteriota > Thermoanaerobaculia > UBA5066 > Gp7-AA6 > DAHUXD01. The sequence goes on from CAWDUQ010000001.1 coordinate 290,610, forward strand.
CTCCGAGGGGCGGCCGCGAGGGCCGACCCGATGTTCGGAGGGCGGCTTCGATCGGCGCAAGGAGACACGATGGGCCGGATCAACTTCACCCGCGTCGTTCTCGGCGGCATCCTGGCCGGCATCCTCATCAACATTTCCGAGTACCTGCGCTACGACGTCGTCATGCGGGGGGAGTACGAGTCCGGCATGCGGGCGCTCGGAAAGGGGCTGCCGCAGGGCGGCGCGGTGACCGCGGTCTGGACGCTGTGGGGGTTCGCGCTCGGGATCGCGGCGGTCTGGCTCTACGCCGCCGTCCGACCGCGCTACGGCGCCGGCGCCGGGACCGCCGTGCGCGCCGGCGTCGCGGTGTGGTTCTTCACGTCGCTGCTGGCGATCATCGCCATGCGGGCTATGGGGCTCTTCGGGATCTCGGCGCTCGCGCTCGCGTGGACGCTCGTCGAGTGCGTCGCGGCGACACTCGCCGGCGCCTGGCTCTACCGCGAGACCGACTGACCGTCAACCGAGCGCCTGGCGGAAGTCCTCGATGAGGTCGTCGGCGTGCTCGAGGCCGACGGAGACCCGCAGCAGGTTCGGCGGCGTCGGCGACCCCGGGCCCTCGCTCGAGGCACGGTGCTCGAGCAGGCTCTCGGTCCCGCCGAGACTCGTCGCGTTGACGAAGAGCTTCATCCGCGAGGCCCCGCGGATCGCCCCGTCGCGGCCGCCCCGGACGCGCACCGACAGCATCCCGCCGAAGGCGCTCATCTGCCTTCGGGCGATCGCGTGGCCCGGGTGCGACTCCAGCCCCGGGTAGTGCACCACCTCGACGGCCGGATGGGCCTCGAGCGCCCGGGCGAGGGCGAGGGCGTTTTCGGAATGGCGCTCCATCCTGCACGCGAGTGTGCGCAGACCGCGGAGCACGAGCCACGAGTTGAAGGGCGCCGCCACCGCGCCGAGGATGTACCGGACCTCCTCGGCCTTCGCGAAGGTCTCGTCCCGCCGCCGGAACACGAGGGCCCCTCCCTGCACGTCGCTGTGTCCGCCGAGGTACTTCGTCGTCGAGTGCAGGACTGCGTCGGCGCCGAGGTCGAGCGGCCGCTGGAGGGCCGGCGTCGCGAACGTGCCGTCGACGACGAGCTTCGCGCCCGACCGCCGCGCGACCTCCGCGAGCCCGGCGAGATCCGTGATTTTCATCAGCGGATTGGATGGGGTCTCCGCCCAGATCAGGCGCGTCGCGGACGTCATGGCCGCCGCGACCCGCGCGAGGTCCGTCATGTCGACGGCGGAGGCCGTCATCCCCCAGCGCGGAAGGTACGCGTCGGCGATGTGCCGGAACCCGTAGTAGACGTCGTCCGGAAACAGCACGTGCGACCCGGGCGGCATCGCCTGGAGGTACGCCGCTCCGGCCGCGAGGCCCGACGCGAACACGAGCGCGCCTTCGCCGCCCTCGATCGCCGCGAGGGCCTCGGCAAGCTGGTTCTGCGTGGGGTTGGACTGCCGGATGTAGATGTGCCCGCCCGGGCGCTCGGCCGCGGGGCCGTGCTCGAACGTCGTCGAGAGGTGAATCGGCGGCGCGACGTCGAAGGTCGTCCGGTCGCGGGCTCCCCCGGCGTGCACGGCGAGCGTTTCGAACTTCATGATGCCCCCCGGTTCGCGCGCAACTCTCTCACGGGGAGATGCTTGTACGCCACGGAATCCACGGGTGCGGGCCGGAGCGTACTTCTCCTGAAACCCGCGGGTCCCTCCGGAATCAAAGGCTTTCCGGCAGGGTTCTCGCCGGAGGAGGCTTCATACCCTTGAAAACCCGGTGGCTCCCCCGCTTGAGTCTCGGTTTCGCTCTCGCAGTCCTGGCCCTGCCGGCGCTCGCCGCGCCCGAGGAGAAGGCCATCTTCGCCGGAGGCTGCTTCTGGTGCGAGGAGAGCGCGTTCGAGGACCTGCCCGGCGTCGTCTCGGCCGTCTCCGGATACACCGGCGGCCGGACCGCCGACCCGACCTACGAGCAGGTCTCGACGGGCATGACCGGCCACGCCGAGTCGGCCGAGATCACGTTCGACCCCGCGAAGATCTCCTACGAGCAGCTCCTCCAGGTCTTCTGGCACAACATCGACCCGACGCAGGCCGACGGTCAGTTCTGCGACCACGGCTCGCAGTACCGCTCCGCGATCTTCTACCTGAACGACGCGCAGAAGCAGGCGGCCGAGGCCTCGAAAGCGAAGCTCGAGCAGGACCCGAGGTTCCGCGGAAAGATCGCCACCCAGATCGTCCCCGCCTCGAAGTTCTATCCCGCCGAGGAGCATCATCAGAACTACTGCAAGGTCAATCCGCTCCGCTACAAGATGTACGCCGCGGGTTGCGGCCGCGCCGCCCGCCTCAAGGCGGTCTGGGGCGACGAGGCGGGGGGTCACCCGTGACGCGCGCCATGCTCGCCGCATCCGCCGGCGTTCTCGTACTCGGCGCGACGCTCGCCGCGACGCTCGCGCCCGTTCCCCCATCGCCGACTCCGGCGGCCGTCGCCGTCTCGACGCCGCGCTGGACCGGGTCCGGTCAGTTTCGGAAACCGTCCAGCGAGGAGCTCCGCCGGATGCTCACGCCTCTCCAGTACGCCGTCACCCAGCAGGAGGGCACGGAGCGCGCGTTTGCCAACGAGTACTGGGACAACAAACGGGCGGGCATCTACGTCGACATCGTTTCGGGCGAGCCCCTGTTCTCCTCGCTCGAAAAGTACGACTCGGGGACCGGCTGGCCGAGTTTCTGGGAGCCCCTGGAGGCGGCGAACGTCAAGACGGGCACGGAGATCGCCTTCATCATGCCGTACGCGGAGGTCCGTTCGTCGAACGCCGACTCCCACCTCGGACACGTCTTTCACGACGGGCCGAAGCCGACGGGGCTCCGCTACTGCATGAACTCGGCGGCGATGAGGTTCATCCCCGTCGAGGACCTCGAGAAAGCCGGCTACGGGCAGTACAAGGTGCTGTTCGAGAAGAAATAGCGGTCGTCCCCGGTCGCAGGGGCAGCCCTTCTGGCCGCCCTCCGTGAGAGGGCGGGGGCAAGCCCCGCCCCTACGCTGGGAGCACTCCTACGGCGAGAGTCCCGGCTCGTAGTTCTCGACGAACTCGAGAAAGCGAATCGTCTCGAGCATGTCCTTGCCCCGGAACCGGATCGCGTGGGCGTCGGTGCGCTCGACGATCGGCAGATACGACAGGACCTCCGACGGACGGTAGTTCTTGAAGCGCAGGTCGAGGGTCACCGGCGCCTTCACCTCGTAGACCTTCATCGACGCCAGACGCCCCAGCGCCGTCTTCGCGGCTGCGCGGATCCGGTCGCAGCTCGCCGCGGGCGTCAGCGTCCGGGCGGAGTGGAAACCGGTGTTCCACTTGACGACCGCGCCTTCGATCGGCCCGAGGAGCGCCTGGGCTTCCTTCACGGCCGCGTCGTCGCCCGAGATCATCGCCACCGGAACGTGGAAATGCCCGGCGACCGCGGCGTTCAGCCCCGCCTCCAGCATGGAGACGCCGTTCAAGCGGACGTCCGCGAGGGTCGCCGAGGACATCGTGTGCGCGCGCACTCCCTGCGGGTTCGTCGTCGAGGCGTGGTAGCCGACGAAGAGGACCGCGTCGAAGCTCGCGTCGATCCCTTCCATCATCGCGAGCGGTCGCGGCCAGGAGCGGACGATCTGAACGTCCTTCGGGAAACGCTCGATGAGGAGATTCTCGCCGTTGCCGTGCGAGTCGGAGACGAGGATCTCGGTCGCGCCTGCCGCCCGCGCCCCGTCGATCGCCGCCAGGACCTCGTCGGTCATGAAGCCGCGGAACCGTTCGTACTCGAAGCCCTGGGGGCCGAGCTGGTCGCCGGTCACGACTCCCGCCACGCCTTCCATGTCGGCCGAGATGTAGACCTTCAGCTTCGTCTGCGCGGCCGCGGGAAGGGCCGCGGCGAGGGCAACGACGAGGACCGTGGCCGCCCGGCCGCTCTTCATCGGCCGCCTCCGCCGCCGACGCCCGGCGCCTCGGGCTTCGCGGGCATCGCGAAACGCGAGTCGTCGATCGGCACGTTCAACTCGATCTTGTCGAATTTCAGCGACTGGGTCTGGTCGACCCCGGACGCCGACGCCTCGAAGGAGTGCGGCAGCATCAAGCCGGACACGTCGCGGTAGTCGCCGATCCGGCTCCGGATCTCGACGTCGCGGCCGTCGACCGACCGCTTCGTCACGGCGAGGACCTGAAAATAGGTCTTCGCGTCGAGATACACGTCGCGCGTGTCGCCGGTCTTGCGCGTGACCCTCAGGCGCCAGGCGTCGACGTCTCCTTCGATCTTCTCGCGGCCGATGACCTCGATCGTGTTCCCCTTGGCCGCGGCGTCGACGAGCGGCCCGTCGATGTCGGCCTGCAGCTCGATGTCCGCCGTCTCCGACGGCGACATCTTCTGGGGCTCGGTGACGCCGGCGAACGGCATCAGCATCCAGGCGGTCTTTCCGTCGTACGCCTGAACGGCCGTCTGGCCGTCGAACGTGAATTCCCAGCGCGTCATCGCGGGGCGCTTGATCTCGAGCACCGTCGGCAGGGTCTCGTCGGCGAGCTTCATCTTGCCGGTCATCCGCATCGACTGGACCGACTTGATCTTCTCGAGGCCGCCGCGCGCCTTGATGCTCCGGGCGACGAGCTCGTCGGCCGTCGGCTTCTCCGTCTGCGCGGAAAGCGCCCCGGCGAGCCCGAGCGCGGCAAAAAGCGCGGCCGATCGTTTCAGCGTCATGGGACCCTCCCGTTCGCGCGGACTCTACCCCACCGCCACCCGCAGCGACCGCCCGGCGGCCGCAGCACGATAGGCTCCGACCCCATGCAGTCGATCGAAGATCTCCCGACCCCCGCGGTCCTCGTCGACCTCGACGTCCTCGAGTCGAACGTCCGCGGCATGCAGGCGCGCGCCCGGCAGGCGGGACTGAAACTGCGGCCCCACGCCAAGACGCACAAGTCGCCCGAAGTCGGGCGGCTGCAGATCGCGTCGGGGGCCTCCGGCCTCACGCTCGCCAAGACGTCCGAGGCGGAGGTCTTCGCCGCGCTCGGGTTCGAAGACATCTTCCTCGGCTATCCCATCTACGGCGCGGACAAGGCCCGCCGGCTCCTGGCCCTTTCGGACCGCATCCGCCTCGCCGTCGGGGTCGACAGCGAAGCGGGGGCGAAGAGCCTCGGCACCGTTTTCCACGCCGCCGGCCGGCGGCTCCCGGTGCGGCTCAAGATCGACTGCGGATACCACCGCGTCGGCGTCGCGCCCGAGGAGGCCGTCGACCTGGCGCAACGGATCGCCGCGCTGCCCGGAATCGAGTTCGCCGGCGTCTTCACGCACGGCGGGCAGGGCTACGCCGGTCGCACTCCGGAAGAGGTCGCCGAAGCGGGCCACCTCGAGGGTCGCGTCGTCGCCGCGGCCGCCGAGGCGATCCGGTCCGCCGGGCTCCCGGTCGGCGAAGTGTCCCTGGGCTCGACGCCGACCGCGCGCGCGGGGATGTCGGAGCGCGGGGTGACCGAGACGCGGCCGGGGACGTACGTCTACAACGACTTCTCGCAGGTGCAGCTCGGGAGCTGCCGGCTCGAGGACTGTGCGATGACGGTCGTCGCGACCGTGGTCAGCTCTCCGGCGCCCGACCGAGCCGTCGTCGACGCCGGCTCGAAGACCATCTCGAACGATCCGCTGCGTCCCGAAGGCCCGGGCCACGGCGCGATCCTCGGCCGCCGCAGCCGGCTCGCGCGTCTTTCCGAGGAGCACGGCGTGATCGCCGTCGAGCCGGGCGAGGCTTTCGCCGTCGGCGAGCGCGTGCGGATCCTGCCCAACCATGCCTGCATCGTCTCGAACCTGCACGACCGCCTCGTCGCCGTGCGCGGCGGGCGCGTCGAGGGGCAGATCACGGTCGCGGCGCGCGGCTGCGTCCAGTAGGGGCCGCGGCCGGGGCTGACCTTCGGGCCATCGGTCCAAATACTTGACTAGTTAACTATTGACCAGTAATGTATCTGGGTGCGGAAACGTTCGAGCGCCCTCGCCCGGGAGATCCGGCAGAGCAAGCCGTTCCACTCGGCCCGCCAGGAGGCCGCGCTCGGACTGCTCAAGACCGTCGACCTGCTTCGGGCGCGACTGGCGCGGGTCCTCGATCCCTGGGGAGTCACGGACCAGCAGTACAACGTTCTCCGCATCCTGCGCGGCGCGGGCCCGGAGGGCCTTCCGACCCTCGACATCGCCGACCGCATGATCGAGCACGCCCCGGGGATCACCCGCCTCCTCGACCGGCTGGAGGCCAAGAAGCTCGTCGTCCGCCAGCGATGCCGAACGGACCGGCGCCGGGTGCTCTGCACGCTCGCCCCTGCCGGAAAGCAGCTTCTTTCGCGCATGGACGCGCCCATCCGACGCGCCGACGACTCGCTGGCGATGCTCGCCCCCACGGAGCTCGCGACGCTCACCCGCATTCTGGACCGGATCCGCGCCGGCCTCTCGGCCGACGACCCTCCCGGAGACCAGGCCGACCGGGCCTCGTCTTCCAACTCTCGAAAGGAGTACCACCGATGACCCGCTCTCTCCGTTCTCTCGCCTCGCTTCTCGCCCTGCTCCTCGCCGCCGCGGCGCCGCTCTATGCGGCCGACACCTACACCGTCGACAAGAACCACTCCGACGCCAGCTTCCGGGTCCGGCACTTCGCCTCCAGGGTCCGCGGCAGCTTCGGCGACTTCGAGGGAACGATCGAGGCGGATCCCGCCAGGCCCGAGATGTCCTCGGTGGCCTTCACGATCAAGACGGAGTCGATCGACACCCACAACCCCAACCGGGACAAGCACCTCAAGTCCCCCGACTTCTTCGACGCCGGGAAGTGCCCCGAGATCTCCTTCAAGAGCTCGAAGATCGTTCCGGCCGGCAAGGACACGTACACCGTGACGGGGACGCTGACGATGCACTGCGTCTCGAAGGAAGTGACCCTGCCCGTGGAATTCCTCGGATTCGCAAAGGACCCCTGGGGAAACGAGCGCGCGAGCTTCGAGATCACCACCACGCTCAACCGGAAGGACTGGGGGATCAATTGGAACAAAGCGCTCGAGGCGGGCGGATTCATGCTGTCCGACGACGTTGAAGTCACGGTCAGCCTGGAGACGGTCAAGAAGAAGCCCGAGGCCGCCGCCGCGGCCAGGTAACCCGTTTGTTCTCCGCGATCCGAAGGGCGGCCTGCGCGGCCGCCCTTCGCCTTTTCTGGACAACCCTTCCGCCGCCGAGAGGCCCCGCCTAGCATCCAGACTCCGCGCCGGACCGTACTCCCGGGGATGGTGCCGGCGGTAAAGTTCCTCCCATGAAGACCACAGTCGCAATCACAGCGCCGCGTCCTCACACCGACCGCGCCCCGATCGGCCGGAACCGGAGCGTCCGGCCTTCGGCCGTGGCGGGCTTCGCGCTCGTCCACGCCGCGGCTCTCGGCGTCATCGCCATCGGCTTCTCCTGGGAAGGCGTGGCCCTGTGCCTGGCCTCCTACTACCTTCGGATGTTCGCGATCACGGCGGGCTTCCACCGGTACTTCAGCCACCGCACGTACCGGCTGGGGCGCGTGCCGCAGTTCCTCCTCGCCTTCCTCGGGCAGACGGCGGCGCAGAAGGGCGTCCTGTGGTGGGCCTCCAATCACCGGCATCACCACAAGTACTCGGACCGGCCCGAGGACATCCACAGCCCGCTCCAGGGCGGTCTGTGGTGGAGTCACATGGGCTGGATCCTCTCGCCCGACTACGTCGAGACCGACCTTTCGCGGGTCCCGGACCTCGCGAAGTACCCGGAGCTGCGGTGGCTCGACCGGCACGAATACGTCCCGACCTTCTTCTACGCCGTCGCGCTCTCGTTCGCGTTCGGCCCGGTCGGCCTCTTCTACGGCTACCTCCTCTCGACCGTCCTCCTCTGGCACGGCACGTTCTCGATCAACAGCGTGATGCACGTCTTCGGACGCCGCGTGTTCGCGACGACCGACGACTCGCGCAACAGCTTTCTCTTCGCGCTCGTCACGATGGGCGAGGGCTGGCACAACAACCATCACTGGGCGCCGGGCTCGGCCGCCCAGGGCTTCCGCTGGTGGGAAATCGACGCCAGCTACTACCTCCTGTGGCTCGGCGAGAAACTCGGCCTTCTGCGCGAGCTCCACCGACCCCCGCAGGGCTGGCGCGACGCGGCCCGCGAGGCCGCGCGGACCGGGCGCGCTTTCACCTCCGTCCGCCTGCACGTCGAGGTGAAGACCCTGACCGAGCGCTGGGGAGAGCTCCGCGCCTCGATGCGCGTCACCGCGCACGACGCGCTCACCGAGCTCGAGTCGGCGCGCCTGCGCGCGGCGGCGCGGCTCGAGCACCTGCACGCCGAGGCCGCCGCGGCCGGGGCGCGGGCGGGCCGGCGCCTCGAGGAGATCCACCGCGAGATCGAGAGGGCCTGCGCGAACCTGGTCGAGATCCTCCAGCGCCTCGTCGCAACCGCCGAGTCCCTCGGTCTGCCGGAAGCCCAGACGGGATAGCCATGCCTGCCGGAGCCGCTTGAGTCGCATCGCCGTCATCGGCTCCGGAATCTCCGGTCTCTCCGCCGCGTACTTCCTGTCGCGTCGGCATTCCGTCACGCTCTTCGAGCGGGAGGCGCGGCTCGGCGGCCACACCCACACGCACCGGGTCGCGGCGCCCGAAGGCGACCTTCCCGTCGACACGGGGTTCATCGTTCACAACCCCGCCAACTACCCGAAGTTCTCGCGCCTCCTGCGCGAGCTCGGCGTCGAAACCCAGGCGAGCGACATGTCCTTCTCGGTCTCCTCGGACGGCCAGGGGCCCGACTGGTCGAGCCGCGAACCCCTGCGCCTGGCGCTTCGATCGGCCAATGTTCTCGACCGCGCCTGGCGCGGGTTTCTACCCGAGATCGCCCGCTTCAACCGGCGTGCGCCGTGCCTGCTGGACGAGCCGTCGCCCGAGCGCCTCACCCTCTCCGAGTACCTGGCGCGGGAGCGATTCGGCCCGCGCCTGCGCGATCACTACCTGTATCCCCTGGCCGCCTCGGTCTGGTCCACGCCGGCCGACCGGATCGACGACTTCCCGGCCGCGACGATCGTCCGGTTTTTCAAGAACCACGGATTCCTGGGGCTCTTCACCCAGGGAAAGTGGCGGTCGATCCGCGGCGGAAGCTCCTCCTACATCGCGCCCCTGACCGACCCGTTCCGCGAACGCATTCGCCTCGCCGCACCGATCGAGAGAATCTCGCGGGACAGTCGCGGCGTCACGGTACACGCCCGCGGCCTCTCCGAGGAGCGCTTCGACGAAGTCGTCATCGCCTGCCACGGAGACCAGGTGCTCCCCATGCTGGCGGACGCCACGCCCGAGGAGACCCGCGTCTTCTCGGCCTTCCGGACGAACGCCAACCAGGCCCGCCTTCACACCGATACGCGCGTTCTGCCCAGGCGACGGCGCGCCTGGGCCTCGTGGAACTTCCGGCGGGGCGGAGCCAGGGGAAGCGGCCTCTCCGTGACGTACCACATGAACCGCCTCCAGGCGCTGCCGACCTCGACCGACTACTGCGTCAGCCTGAACTCGAACGGCGACGTCGCACCCGAGCGGCTGGTCGCCAGCGTCGAATACCGCCACCCGCTCTTCACGCGCGACTCCGTGGCGGCGCAACGGCGATGGGCCGACGTCTCGGGAGTCCTTCGCACGCATTACTGCGGCGCGTACTGGGGGTACGGCTTTCACGAGGATGGGCTCGCGTCGGCACTCGCCGTGGCCGAGCGGCTGGGGGTGACCTGGTGAGCGGCGGGCCGCGGCCGGAGCCCGCGATCTACCGGGGAACCCTGCGCCACCGGCGCTTTGCCCCGGTCGGCCACGCCTTCACGTATCCGGTCTTCATGGTGTTTCTCGACATCGACCGGATCGCGGAACTCTCCCGCGTGTCGCCTTTTTTTTCGGTCAATCGCTGGAACTGGGCGGCCTTCGACGACCGCGACCACCTCGGCGATCCGCGGCAGAGCCTGCGCGAGCGGCTGGCGAAAAGCGCGGCGGAGCGGGGCCTGACGCTTCCCGGAGGCCCCATCTTCCTCCTCACCAACCTGCGCTATCTCGGATACTGTTTCAATCCGGTCTCGTACTTCTACTGTTACGACGGGGCCGGGGAGCTTTCGCTCGTCATGGCGGAAGTCAGCAACACGTTCGGGGAGATGCACCCGTACTGGCTCGACGGGTCGATCGAGACCCGCACCGGCGGCGGCCGGCACTACGACTTCGACAAGGCCTTCCACGTGTCGCCGTTCATGCCGATGGACTGCCGTTACCGGTTCGGCTTCACCGATCCGGGCGCTTCGCTCGTCGTGCAGGTCTCCCAACGGAAGCCGAAGCACGCGGAGATGTTTTTCGACGCGACCCTGCGGCTCGAGCGGGAGCCGTGGAGCGCCGGGGCGCTGCACCGTGCGCTCCGCCGGCACCCCTGGATGACGCTCCGGGTGATCGCCGCGATCCACTGGCAGGCCCTGCGGCTGTGGGTCCGGCGCGTCCCGGTCTTCACGCACCCCGGGAAGCTCGCGGAGAAGGAGGCCCGCCGGTGACGATTTCCAGAGAACTCTTTTTCCGCGGCCTCGAGCGGATCCGGGATGGGCGGCTGGAGATCCTCCTCCCGGGAGGCGGCGTTCGCGCCTTCGGCGACCCGGCGTCGCCTCTCCACGCGGTCGTCGAAATCCGGGACCCGGGCGCGTTCGCCCGGTTCGTCCTCGGTGGCGACATCGCCTTCGGCGAGACCTATTCGGAGGGCCTCTGGGCCTCGCCGGACCTTCCGTCGGTCGTGCGCCTGGCGGTCCGCAACATCGACGCCTTCGACGCCGGCGGCCGCGCGACCGCGGCCTTCTCCCGGTGGGCGGCGCGGCTGCAGCACCTCCTTCGCCGGAACACGCTCTCCGGCAGCCGCCTCAACATCTCGTACCACTACGACCTGGGCACGGACTTCTACTCCCTGTTTCTCGACCCGACCCTCACCTATTCCTGCGCGCTCTTCGAAGCGCCGGGCCTTTCGCTCGCCGAGGCGCAGATCGCGAAGTTGGACCGGGTCGCGCGGATGCTGGAGCTTTCGCCGGGCGACCGGCTCCTCGAGATCGGATCGGGCTGGGGCTCCTTCGCGCTGCACGCGGCGCGCCGCTACGGCTGCCACGTCACGACGACGACGATCAGCCGCTCCCAGCACGACCACGTCCGCGAGCGGCTGGCGCGCGAGGACGCCGGCGGGCGGGTCGAGCTTCTCTTCGAGGACTACCGGAAGCTCACGGGCCGCTACGACAAGGCCGTGTCGATCGAGATGTTCGAGGCCGTCGGCCTCGCCTACTACGACGACTACTTCTCGGCCGTCGACCGGCTCCTCGGGCCGGGGGGATCGATGCTCCTGCAGACGATCTGGCTGAACGAGGCGCGCTTCCCCCGCTACCACGCCCAGCCCGACTTCATCCAGCGACACGTCTTCCCCGGCAGCGAGCTGGCCTCGGTCGCGGAGATCCGCCGATCGCTCGCGCGCGCGACGGCGCTCTCGGTCGCCGGGCTCGAGGAGATCGGCGACCACTACGTTCCGACACTCGCCTCCTGGCGGCGGGCCTTCCTCGGCGCGCGCGAGCGCGTTCGCGCGCTCGGGTTCCCCGAGACTTTCATCCGGATGTGGGACTACTACCTCGCCTACTGCCAGGGCGCGTTCGCGGAGCGATACATCGGCGACGCGCAGATCCTGCTGGCGAAGGCGGCGGCGCCGGCCGGCCGGGCCGCGGTCCGCTCCGGGGCGGCGGGAGCGAAGGCATGAAAGCCGCGCTCATCGCCCTCTTCGGGGCCATCCTCGCCGGCATGCTCGCGGTCACCGGCTGGGCGAGCCTGCGCATCCCGATCTGGAAGGCGGGCCCGGACATCTCGGACCCCTGGTCGCTCGCGACGCTCGCCGACGCCTACGCCGGGTTCCTCACCTTCTTCGTCTGGGTCGCGTACCGGGAGTCGAAGCTCTCCGCCAGGGTCCTGTGGTTCGTCCTCATCATGGCCCTGGGCAACATCGCGATGTCGATCTACGTCCTTCGGGAGCTCCTGCGGCTCGCGCCGGGCGAGCCGCTCTCGCGCCTGCTCGAGAAGCGCCGCGCATGAGCCTCCGGGATTTCTTCCGCTCCTGGATCGCCGCGCCGATCCGCGAGCAGCTCACGCAGGGCCTGTCGCCCGACACGGTCGCCCTGACGATCGGCGTCGGCCTCGCCATCGCCGTCATCCCGGTCGTCGGCGTGACGACGGTCATGAGCTTCCTCGCGGCCTGGGCGCTCCGGCTCAACCAGCCCATCATCCAGACGATCAACTGGTCCTCTTATGCGCTCCAGCTGCTGATGATCTTTCCCTTCATCCGCCTGGGCGAGAAGCTCTTCCGCGCGCCTCGCCTCCATCTCTCCCTCGACGAGCTCGTCGCGATGGCCAAGACCGATCCTCTCGGGACGTTGTCGCGGCTCGGCTCGTCGATCGGCCACGCGGTCGTCGCGTGGACGCTCGTCGCGCCCCTGATCGTCGCCGCCGCGTACTACGGCACGCGGCCCGTTCTCCGCTCCCTCGCCCGGCGCCTCGGACCCGGAGCGACTCCGGACGACCGGGGAATCGACCATGTGGCCTGAAGCCGCCTCTCTCGCGCTCCGCGGCGCCTTGCTCGTGACCGCGGTCATGCTCGCGGCATGGGCCGCGCACCTGAAGACGAAGAACGCCGGCGTCGTCGACGTCGCCTGGTCGGCCAACCTCGCGCTCCTCGCCGTGCTGTACGCGGCGCTGGGACCGGGGCTTCCGCTGCGGCGCGCGCTCGTCGCGCTCATGGGCGGCGTCTCCGGCCTGCGACTCGCGTGGCACATCCACGCCCGCGGCCACGGCAAGCCCGAGGATGGCCGCTACGCGACCCTGCGGAAGGAGTGGGGCGGGAACATCGAAGTGAAGTTCCTCTTCTTCTTCCTCTTCCAGGGACTCCTCGATCTCGTCCTCGGAATCCCGTTCCTCGTCGCCTCGCTCGACGGATCCGCGCCGGTCTCGCCTCTCGCCTGGGCCGGCGTCGCGCTGTGGTGCGTCGCCGTCACCGGCGAGACGACGGCCGACCGGCAGCTCGAGAGTTTCAAGTCGGACCCGGCCAACAGGGGCCGGGCGTGCCGCGCCGGCCTCTGGCGGTTCTCGCGCCACCCCAATTACTTCTTCGAGTGGCTCGTGTGGGTCGCCTGGGCCGTCTTCGCGCTCGCCTCGCCCGGCGGGTGGCTCGCGCTCGTCTGCCCCGCGCTCATGCTCTTCTTCCTGCTGCGCGTGACCGGCATCCCAGCGACCGAGGCCCAGGCCCTCGCGTCGCGCGGCGAGGACTACCGCGAATACCAGCGTACGACGTCGGCCTTCGTGCCGTGGTTTCCGAAGGCATGAGCGCGCGCGCCAGGCTCGATCTCCCGGCTGCCGCTCTCCTCGAGCGGGGACTGGTGCCGGACGCGTTGCTGCGCCTGGCGATCCGGCGGCTCCTCGCGGCGCGGCTCTCCGCGGAGAACGCGGGCGACGCCGACGCCGCGCGCCGCCGGACCGACGCCTTCGCCGAAGAGATGCGCCGGAGCCCGATCGCGATCGCGACGTCCGACGCGAACGCGCAGCACTACGAGGTCCCCCCGCGCCTCTTCGAGCTCGTCCTCGGAAAGCGGCTCAAGTACAGCTGCTGTCTCTACGACTCGCCCTCGACGACGCTCGACGAAGCCGAAGAGGCGATGCTCGCCCTGACGGGCGCCCGCGCACAGCTCCGCGACGGCCAGGACATACTCGAGCTCGGCTGCGGGTGGGGGTCGCTGACGCTCTGGATGGCGGAACGGTTCCCATTGGCCCGAATCACGGCCGTATCCAACTCGCGCGACCAGCGCGCCTTCATCGAGGCGCGCGCCCGGGAGCGCGGCTTCGGAAACGTCGCCGTCGTGACCGCGGACATGAATTCGTTCGACGCCGGCCGGGACTTCGACCGGATCGTCTCGGTCGAGATGTTCGAGCACATGCGCAACTGGCCCCGGCTGCTCGCGCGCATCGCCTCCTGGATGCGGCCCGAGGCGCGGTTCTTCCTCCACGTGTTCTCCCACCGCGCCGTCGCCTACCCTTTCGACGTGCGCGACGCCTCCGACTGGATGGCCCGCGAGTTCTTCACCGGCGGCCTGATGCCCTCGGACGACCTGCTCGACCGGTTTCCGGAGCACGTGGCGATCGAGCAACGCTGGTCGGTCGACGGGACCCATTACGAGCGGACCGCCGGGGACTGGCTCGTCAACCTCGACGCGCACCGCGACGAGGCTCTGGCCCTCTTCGCCTCGGTCTACGGGGAGTCCGAGGCGCGTTCGCGCTTCGCGGCCTGGCGCCTCTTCTTCCTGGCCTGCGCGGAGTGCTGGGGTTACCGCGGCGGGACGGAGTGGATCGTCTCGCACTACCTCTTGCGCCGGTCGTGAGGTAGCCTGCCCGCAGAGTGAACCTCCCCACGCCGCTCGAGGCGGCGCCGGCGGAGCTCGCCGGCGGCCGGCCCCTGGACTTGAAGCGCGAGGACGTGCACGAGCTTGGCGCGTTCAAGTGGCGCGGGGCCCTGCCCACGATCGAGGCCTACAAGCGGCAGGGCGCTTCGGCCGTGGTCACGGCCTCGACCGGAAATCACGGGGCCGCGGTGGCCTGGGCCTCGCGGCGGCTGGGGCTGCGCGCGATGGTCTACGCACCGGCCGGAGCGTCGCTGGCGAAGCTCGCGCTGATCGATTCCCTCGGAGCCGAAATCCGGCTCATCGGGACGGACCTCGACTTCGCCAAGGACGAGGGCAAGCGCTTCGCGGCCGAGACGCGGCTTCCCTTCTTCGAGGACGGCGTCGAGCCGACGCAGTACGAAGGCTACGGGGCGATCGCCGACGAGATCCTGGAGCAGCGGGACGAGCCGCCGGCCGCGATCGTCGTCCCGGTCGGCAACGGCGCGCTGATCGGGGGGATCGGCCGGACTTTGAAGAGGCGCTCGCCGGCGACGTATCTCGTGGGGGTTGCCGCGAAGGAGGCGCCGGTCATGGCTCTCTCCCATCGGGCGCGCGCGCCCGTCGAAAGCGATCGCATGGCGACTTTCGCCGACGGTCTCGCGGTCCGGGTCGCGATCCCGGAGGCGGTCGAGCTCGTCAACGGGGTCGTCGACCGGATGCTGACGGTTTCCGAGCGCTCGATGGCCGAGGCGATCGGCGCGTTCCATGGCGCCGGGATTCGCGCCGAGGGCGCGGCCGCGGCCGGCCTCGCCGCGCTGCCGCAGCTTTCGGACGTCGACGGACCGGTCGTTCTCGTCGTCACCGGGCGCAACATCGACGAAGCCCTCCACCGCCGCGCCGTCGAGGACCCCGGATCGTTTCCGGACTGAGGAGATTTCGCTGCGGAGACCCACGGACCGGGCGCCCGCGTTGCGTCGAGACACGGCACGCGACTCCGCACGGGATGAGAGGGCGGGGGTAAACCCCGCCCCTACACCCGAATGGCGAGCCGTTCGCGAGATTGCGTTCCGGGACGTAGGGGCGCCCCTCGCGGGCGCCCTTCCGGCGTGCGTCGAGACACGGCACGCAACTCGGCGCGGGGAGGAGAGGGCGGGGATAAACCCCGCCCCTACGCCCGAATGGCGAGCCGTTGGCGAGATTGCGTTCCGGGACGTAGGGGCGCCCCTCGCGGGCGCCCTTCCGGCGTGCGTCGAGACACGGCACGCAACTCGGCCGGGGAGGAGAGGGCGGGGATAAACCCCGCCCCTACACCCGAATGGCGAGCCGTTGGCGAGATCGCGTTCCGGGACGTAGGGGCGCCCCTCGCGGGCGCCCTTCCGGCGTGCGTCGAGACACGGCACGCAACTCGGCCGGGGAGGAGAGGGCGGGGATAAACCCCGCCCCTACACCCGAATGGCGAGCCGTTGGCGAGATCGCGTTCCGGGACGTTGGGGCGCCCCTCGCGGGCGCCCTTCCGGCGTGCGTCGAGACACGGCACGCAACTCGGCCGGGGAGGAGAGGGCGGGGATAAACCCCGCCCCTACGCCCGAAATGGCGAGCCGACGAAAACCCGCCCCTACGCCCGGGAGCCCGCCACCGTCAGGTCCACGGTGGCCATGAACCGCGGCGGGCGGCGCGCCCTGGCCGCCTGCTCGAAGGCGTAGGCGATCTTCAGGAGCGTCGGCTCGCTGCCGGCCCGGCCGAAGAACGACAGCCCGACCGGCAGGCCGAAGTGCCAGCCCGCGGGCACGGTGATGTCGGGGTAGCCCGCGATCGCCGGCAGCGACGAGCTCCCGTCGGCGCCGTAGCCGCCGTTGACGAGGTCGATCAGCGACGCGGGTCCCGAGGTTGGCGCGACGAGGCAGTCGAGACGGTGCTCGTCCATCGTCTTGTCGATGCCTTCGACGCGCGACAGCCGGAGGTCCTTCGCGAGCGCGTCGACGTAGGCCTTGTCCGTGAGCGGTCCTTTGGCTTCCGCCTTCTCGAAGATCTCCTGGCCGAAGTACGGCATCTCGCTTTCGCGGTTCTTCGCGTTGAAGAGAATCAGGTCCGCCAGCGTGCGATACCGCGTCCGGGAGCCCAGGCCCGCGAGATACGCGTTGAGGTCCGCCTTGAATTCGTAGAGGAGCACCTGGAACTCGGAGTCGCCGAACTCGCCCGCGCTCGCGATGTCGGCCGGGTCGACGATGACGGCGCCCTCCCGCCGCATGACGGTGAGCGCCTCCTCGGCAACGGCGTCGGCCGCCGGGCTCTGCCCGTAGAGCTTCTTGCGAGGCACGCCGATGCGCGCGCCGGCGAGGCCCCGCCGATCGAGGAAGCTCGCGTAGTCGATCGGGGCCCTTCCAGCCAGGTCGCGCGTCGCCTCGTCCTCCGCATCGAACCCGCACATCGCGGTCAGCAGGATCGCGGCGTCGGCGACGGTGCGGGCCATCGGGCCGGCGGTGTCCTGGCTGTGCGCGATGGGGATGATTCCGCTCCGCGACACGAGACCGAGCGTGGGCTTGATGCCGACGAGGCCGCAGTTGTTGGACGGCGAGACGATCGAGCCGTCGGTCTCCGTGCCGACGGTGATCGCGGCGAGGCTCGCCGCCGCCGCGGCACCCGAGCCCGAGCTCGAGCCCGAGGGATCGCGGTCGAGGGCGTAGGGATTCCGGCACTGGCCCCCGCGGCCGCTCCACCCGCTCTGGGAGTGCGTCGAGCGGAAGTTCGCCCACTCCGAGAGGTTCGTTTTTCCGAGGATCACGGCGCCGGCGTCGCGCAGCCGCCGGACGACATGGGCGTCCTTTTCGGGGACGGCACCGACCAAGGCGAGCGAGCCCGCCGTCGTCTGCATGTGGTCGGCCGTGCCGATGTTGTCCTTGATCAGGACCGGGATCCCGTGGAGTGGGCCGCGCACTTTTCCGGCTTTGCGCTCCGCGTCGAGGCGATCGGCGATCGCCAGCGCGTCGGGGTTCACCTCGAGGACCGCCCGCAGCGTCGGGCCCCGGCGGTCGACCGCCTCGATCTTCGCGATGTACTTCTCGGCGAGCGTGCGCGCCGAGTCCGCGCCCGACGCGAGACGCTTCTGGAGATCGGCGACGGTCAACTCGTCGAGCTCGGCCGCGGGCGGCGGCACAGCGGCGGACGGGGGTGGCTCGGCCGATGCGTGGCGGGAGATCGCTGCCGCGGCGCCTCCCAGGACTCCGCTCTTCAGAAGAGACCGGCGGTCGATCATCGCGTCCTCCCGCGTTTTGCGCGGCCGAGAGATATCACGGAGAGGTGCGGCTCGGTCAGAAGAGGTGAGCGATCGAGCTCGCGTAGTAGCTGAGGAGCGGGGCCTCTTCCGGCCTGGCGCGGAAAAGGCCCTCCGTGTCGTCGACGAGCCGGCGGAGCGTCAGCATGCGGAGCCCGACCGTGATCGCGTAGTCCTGGTCGCCCCGGGGGACGTAGACGTGGGCGCCGCGCCCCTCGAGCTCGCGGATCAGCCGCAGGACCTCGCCCTTCAACTCGAGCTCGCTCCAGCGCCGCTCCGGCGCCCGCACGAAGACGGTCGCGACGAGCGAGACCGGAACCACCGGAATGACCCGCGCGATCTCCCCCATCAGCTCGCGCGCCAGGTCCGCCAGTCGCCGCGAGCGCTCTTCACCCGGGAGCGCGCGGAAATCGAACGCGTGGCGCCGGAGGTGCCGGCGCAGCGAAAACGGCGAGCCGAAGTTCACGCACGCGTAGCCGAAGCGGTGCCAGCGGTTGCGGGCCATGAGCCAGACGTTGCGGCCGATGAACCGGGCCGTCGTCCCCGCCGCGGCCGTCCCGCTCCGGCGGCCGGATTCGGGATCGAGCTCCCGCAGGAAGCTTCGGTCTTCGAACGTCCGGTCGTAGTTGATGCCGACGGGGATGAAGACGATGTCGCGCTCGCCCCCCGGGTCGAACGACCGGACCATGTAGTCGAGGATGCCGAGCTTCGGCGGCCGCAGCTTCCCGTCGCGCGAGAGGCCTCCCTCGGGGAAGACCGCCTGCGTCACGCCCGCCGCCGTGGCCATCCCGACGTAGCGCTCGAGGACCTTGCGGTAGAGGGGGTCCTTCGAGTTGCGCCGCACGAAGTACGCGCCCATCGACCGGATCAGCGTCTGCAGCGGCCAGATGCGCGCCCACTCGCCGACGGCGTAGGAAAGCGCGGCCTTCTCCGCCGCGAGGTACGAGACGAGCACGTAGTCCATGTTGCTGCGGTGGTTGATGAGAAAGACGACCGTCGCCTGCGGCGGGATCGCCGCGAGACCTTCCTCGTCCTCGTACCCGAGACGCACCCGGTAGAGTGAGCGCGCGACGTTTCGGGCGAGCCAGTAGCCGATCCGAAAGTAGGCGTAGGCGTTGAAGGCCGGCACGATCTCGCGCGCGTAACGGCGGATGCGCTCCATCACGACCTCGCGGGGCATGGCCTCCTCGCGCGCCTCGGTCTCGGCGGCCTGCTGCACCTGGGGGTCGTAGAGGAGCCGGTCGATCAGAACCTCGCGCTTCGTCAGCTCGAAGTGCGCGACGCGGATCTTCAGCCGGGTGTTGATCTCCTCGAGCACGCGGTTGACCCGCCGCCGGAGGAACCACCGCACGCTCGGGATGAGCAGGCGGTCGAGGGCGGCCCACGCCGCGAGGATCGCGAGCGGGAGGGCGAGCCAGACGGGAAGCTCGACGGTGCCGCGCATGGGCCTGTGGCGACGAGCATAGGACAGCCCGCCCCCGGAGCTCCGCGAGGGGCGGGTTCCGCCGCGTCAGCGCGGCCAGAGCCAGCCGAACACGCCGGCCGTCAGAAGGCCGTAGACGATCCCGTCGACGACCTCCTTCAGCGTCGAGGACCACGAGCGGCCCCACCAGATCGCGCCCGGCACGATCGCGGAGGCATACGCCAGGACCGCGGCCCCGCCCGCGGTGTGGAAGACCATCCGGTACGAAGTGCCCACCGGCAGCACCCGGCCGACGACGCAGGCGACCGCCGTCGAGACGGCGAGCAGGTAGACGAACCAGATGCCGAGCTGCTTTCCCATCCCTATCGGACCCGGCGGCCAGACGATCATCGTGCCCATCGGGCCCTCTTCCATCTTCTTCTTCGTTTCGGGGCTCTTGTCGCGCGGATCGCAGAACGGAAAGCGGTACTGCCCCCGTCCCACGCCCGCGCGACGCATGGCCTCGAGCACTCCGGCCTCGCCCGGAAGCTCTCCCCAGTCCTTCTTGTGGTGCGGCAGGAACATCCAGACGATCGAGCTCGCGATGTAGACGAGGACCGCGGAGACCAGGATGGGAAGCCAGAGGGAGCCGAGGGTGACCATACCCACCTCCTTGTGCGGCTAAGAAAACGCGAAGTGGCGGAATTATCTCCCCGAATTCGCGCGGCGTAGGATGCGCCCATGGAATGGCGCCGCGGCCCTTTCACGGTCTCGACGGACCCGGCGCGGCTGGACCGGGACGCCATCCACGGCTTCCTCTCCGGCTCGTATTGGGCGAAGGGCATCCCCCGGGATGTCGTCGACCGGTCGATCGAAGGCGCCCTGTGCTTCGGGGTCTACGAGGGAGAGTCCCAGATCGGCTTCGCCCGGGTGATCACCGACCGGGCGACCTTCGCGTATCTCGCGGACGTGTTCGTCCTCGAGTCCCACCGGGGCCGCGGGCTCGCGACGTGGCTGATGGAAGTCGTCATGTCGCACCCCGACCTCCAGAACCTCCGCCGGTGGATCCTCATGACGCGCGACGCCCACCCGCTCTACCGGAAGCTCGGATTCCGGGAGATCGAAGACGCCTCCCGCTGCATGGAGATCGTGGACCGCGAGGTGTACACGCGCGATCCCGGCCGCTAGAATCGAGCCCGCTGCCTATGATCGTCTCTCGGTAAAAGCGCGGTTCGGACGGCCCGGCCGTCCCACGACAACGCCTCGAACGCGCGGCGCGCCCGAAACGGCCTCGCCGCCGGGAGGGATCCCTTGAGCGCACCCACGGATTGGTGGAAGACTTTTTTCGACGGCCTCGCCGTCGGCTTCTGGCGCGCCGCCGTGCCGCCGGAGGCGACCCGGGCCGACGCCGACTTTCTCTGGAAGCACTTGAACCTTTCGCCGGGCGCCCGCGTCCTCGACGTGCCCTGCGGGGCCGGCCGGCTCACGCTCCCGCTCGCCGCGCGCGGCTGTGCGATGACGGGCATCGACATCTCGCCGGAGTTTCTCGAAGCCGCGGCCGCGGAGGCTTCCGCGCGCGGTTTCCGGGCCGACTTCCAGCGTGCCGACATGCGCGACCTTCCGGATTCGCGCGCCTTCGACGCGGTCTTCTGCTTCGGCAACAGCTTCGGCTACCTCGACGACGCCGGCAATGAAGCCTTCGTCGCGGCCGCCGCGGCCGCGCTCTCGCCCGGCGGACGCTTCGCGATCGACTTCGGCCAGACCGCCGAGGGCGTCTTTCCGAGGCTCGAGCCCCGGGTCGAAGGCGACCTCCACGGCTACCGCTTTCTGGAGGAGACGCGCTTTGACCCGGTCACTTCGCGCATCGAGAACGTCTTCGAGTTCTCCAAAGACGGCCGTTCGGAGCGAAAGCTCGCGTCGCAGCGCGTCTACCTGGCGGGCGACCTCGTCCGGATGCTCGCACGCGCGGGGCTTCGGGTCCTCGGGTTGTACGGCTCTCCGGACGAGGAGCCCTTCGCCCTCAGCTCGCCCCGCCTCCTGATCGTGGCGGAGAAGCTGCGCGCTTCCTGACGAGCGAGACGAAGCTGATCACCGACCAGGAGCCTTCGAGGACGATCAGGCCGGCGTTTTTCGCCTCGACCGCGAACCAGGTCAGGATGACGGCCCCGAAGAAGTTGAGAACGAGGTAGGCGCGATCCTCGCCGCCGAGCTTTCCGGCCTGCTGGGCGGCGAAGGCGGCGAGGATCATCGCTGCGCCGAGAAGCGAGACGATCTGCGCGATCACGACGCCGCTCCCGGGCCGTCGCCGAGGGCGGCCGAGAGGCGTTGGAAAGTGAAGGTCGTCCCGACTTCGGGCTTGCCGCTCGCCCGGTCGACGAACCAGCGGGCGATCTTCTCCGGGTCGGCCCAGGCCTCCCACACCGCCTCGGGGGTGGCCCGGGTCCGCATTTCGACCTTGAGGCTTCGTCCCCGGTGAACTCTGTCGGCCACGATCATTTCTCCTTTTCCGGAGCCGGTTCTGCCGACGCCTCGGCCACGGGGTAGCAGGCGAGGACGAGACGATAGGGGCGGCCCCGACCGGGCCGGCCGTTCTCGCGGAGGTTGGGCGTCGAGTGCCGCGCGATGACCTCGACGATCGCGGACCGCATGGCCTCGGCGAACCGGGTCCGCTGATCCGGAGTCTCGAAGCGGAACTGCGACTTCACCGAGAGCGTCGCCAGTCGTTTGCCCTCGGCCGCCGCCGCGTCAGCCGCGCGCCCGACGTCTGACCGGACCTGGTCGGCGAGGGCAAGAAGGTAGTCGGCCGAGGCGGTATCGGCGATCTGCCGCCAGTCGGGGGCGAGCGGCCCGAGGAGGTCCGGCGAAAGGGTGTAGGACCGGGCCGTCGCCACGTACCGCTGCTCGATCAGGTTCCGCCGGCGTCGGCGGCCGGCGGCGCGCAGGAGCCCGGCTCGCTCGAGCGCCCGGACGTGGTAGTTGACCCGCTGCCGCGGAAGCCCGAGGCGACGCGCCATCTCGGTCGAGGAGGCCGGCTCCCGGGCGAGCGCGAGCAGGCGCGACCGGAGCGGGTGCAGGAGCGCGGTCGCCCGCCGCGCGCTCTGCACGGCCTCGAGCCCGACGGCAGCGGCGGTCGACTGGGCTTCCACCGACAATAATATTTGTACAGACAGGTATATTTGTCAATATCGGAAGCCTGCTCCCTTTCGAGCCCGCCTGCGTACTTGAAGGGTGAACACTTCTCCCATCCTCGCAGGACCCAGTCGATACAATCCGTCGGTGGTGCTCTTTTTTCTCCTCGCCCGCACTTCCAGGATCGCCTGAAGATGCCCAAGCTCGGCCTGACGGGGGGCGGCTTCTCCTCCCGCTCGATGCGCGCGGAGCGCCGCGGCCGCGCCGGTTCCGCCCGGCCGGACGACAACGGAAAGACCAAAAAGAAGCTCCCGCTGAAGGTCATCCTGCGCGATGCGTCCGAGCTCATTGCCGCCCGGCGGGGCCGGCTCGCCCTCGGTTTCGGGCTCCTTCTCGTCAGCCGACTCTGCGGCCTGGTGCTGCCTGGAACGACCAAGATTCTCCTGGACGACGTCATCGGGAAGGGCCGCCGGGAGCTGCTGCTCACGATCGTCCTCGTCTCGGGCGCTGCAACCCTCGTCCAGGCGATTACCGGTTTCGCCCTGTCCCAGGTCCTCGGCAAGGCTGCGCAGCGCTCGATCACGGATATGCGCCGGTCCGTGCAGCGCCACGTCGGCCGCCTCAACGTCGCCTTTTTCGACCAGACGAAGACCGGGATCCTGCTTTCCCGGGTCATGACGGACGCCGAGGGGGTCCGGAACCTGGTCGGCACGGGCCTGGTGGAGCTCGCCGGGGGGTCCGTCACGGCCCTGTTCGCCCTGGGGATTCTCTTCTACTTCAGCGTCAAGCTGACGCTGATCGCTCTGTCGGTCCTTTCGCTCTTCGGCCTCGTCCTGCTCTTCGCTTTCAAGACCCTCCGGCCCCTCTTCCGCGAGCGCTCGAAGATCAACGCCGAGGTTTCCGGGCGCCTGACCGAGTCCTTTTCAGGAATCCGCGTGGTCAAGGCGTACCGGGCCGAACGCCGGGAAGCGCTGGTCTTTACGAAGGGCGTCCACCGGCTCTTCAGCAACGTGGCGAAGACGATGACCGGCTTTTCCGCCGTGGCGGCCTTCTCGACGCTGCTCCTGGGCGTCGTGGGCGTCTCGATCATGTGGGTCGGCGCGCACGAGATCGAGGCCGGGCGCATGACGGTGGGCTCCTTCGTCTCGTTCACGCTGTACCTGGGCCTGCTCGTCGGGCCCGTGATCCAGATCGTATCGATCGGAAGCCAGATCACCGAGGCCTTTGCCGGCCTCGAGCGGATCCGCGAGCTGCGGGACGAGCTTGCCGAGGACGCCGGCGACCGCGAGCGCGAGCCGCTTCCTCCTCTCGAAGGGAAGGTCGAATTCCGGGATGTCTCGTTCTCCTACGAGGAGAACGTGCCGGTCCTCCACGAGGTCTCCTTCGTCGCGTCGCCCGGGACCGTCACGGCCCTGGTCGGCCCGTCGGGCTCCGGCAAGAGCACGATCATCGGGCTCGTCGCCGCCTTTCACCGGCCGACGGAGGGAACGATCCTCGTCGACGGGCGCGACCTCTCGAAGGTGCGCCTCTCCGACTACCGCGGCCAGATCGGCGTCGTCTTCCAGGACAATTTCCTCTTCGACGGCAGCGTCTACGAGAACATCGCCTACTCGCGTCCGGAGGCGCCCCGCGAGGCGGTCCTCAAGGCCGCCGAGATCGCCCGCTGCGACGAGTTCGTGATCAAGCTGCCGCAGGGCTACGACACGATCGTCGGCGAGCGGGGCGTAAAGCTCTCCGGAGGGCAGCGCCAGCGGGTCGCGATCGCGCGAGCGATTCTGGCCGATCCCCGGGTCCTGATCCTGGACGAGGCGACCTCCTCGCTCGACAGCGAGAGCGAGGCGCTCATCCAGGAAGGCCTCGGCGAGCTGATGAAGGGGCGGACGACCTTCGTCATCGCCCACCGGCTGTCGACGATCCGCCGCGCCGACCTCATCCTCGTCGTCGAGGCGGGCCGCATCGCCGAACGCGGGCGTCACGAAGAGCTGCTCGCGCGCGGCGGCCGGTATGCCGACCTCTACACCCGGCAGTACGGGCTGGAGTCGAACCTCTTCCTGAACCCCGGCGAGGCCATGCGGGTGGAGGAGGACGAAAAGGTCGAAGCCGCGGTCGCGGATTCTGGCGCGGTGGGCAGCCTGCCGCTGGTGGGCGGGAATTGAGCCTGTAAGGTCAGCCGGAAAGACACGAAAAAGGGCGGCCGCAAGGGCCGCCTCTACGCTGTCCGGGCGAAACTCCCGGACAGGCAGGGTAGGGGCGGGGCTTGTCCCCGCCGTTTGCGCAGGTCAGAGGCAGGGCACGAAAAAGGGCGGCCGCAAGGGCCGCCCCTACGCTATTGGAGCGGTACCGGTGGAATGTCCCCCGCCGGAGGCGGTAGGGGCGGGGCTTGCCCCCGCCCTCGTGTCGTCGCAGGGCACGAAAAAGGGCGGCCGCAAGGGCCGCCCCTACGCTATCGGAGCGGTACCGGTGGAATGTCCCCCGCCGGAGGCGGTAGGGGCGGGGCTTGTCCCCGCCCTCGTGTCGTCGCAGGGCACGAAAAAGGGCGGCCGCAAGGGCCGCCCCTGGGCTGTCCGGGCGAAGCTTCTAGTCGCGGCGCCCTCCCAGGAACCGCAGCATGAAGAGAAACAGGTTGATGAAGTCGAGGTACAGAGACAGCGCCCCGACGACGGCGTAGGAGCCGACCTGTCCCTCGGGAACCGCCACGGCCATCGCCTTCAGCTTCTGGGCGTCCCACGCCGTCAGGCCCGTGAACACGATGACGCCGACGATCGAGATGACGAACTGGAGTCCCTCCGACTTGACGAACATCCCCACGACCGAGGCCAGGATCACGCCGATCAGCCCCATGAACATGAACTGGCCGACCCCGGCGAGGCTGCGCTTGGTCGTCGTGCCGTAGAGCGCCAGGGCGCCGAACATGCCCGCCGTCACGGCGAAAGTCGTCGCAATCGAGGTCCCGGTATAGGCGATGAAGATCATCGAGAGCGTGGCGCCGTTCAACGCGGAATACAGCAGGAACAGGCCCGAGGCCGTCGCGGGCGCGATCTTGCTGACGCGCGCCGAGAGGTAGAAGACGAGCCCGAGTTCCCCGATGATCAGCCCGAAGAAGAGAAGCTTGTTGCCGAAGATGGCCTGCAGGAGCGTCGGCGAGCCCGAGACTCCCAGCGCCACCGTGGCGGTCACGCCGAGACCGACGAACATCCAGCCGTAAACCTTCCGCAGAAAGGCCGTTACCCGCTCGGCGGAGGCCGCGGCCGTGGCCGAAAAGGCGCCCGGCGGGGTCATTTCGAATTCGTTCATGTGTCCTCCGAAACGGGGATTCTATCCCCGCCATGTCAACCGCGCAGGGCCGGGTGCGGATTCCCGGGTATCAGTTGACCCGGTAGCGCAGCTCTTCGAGGAACCGGAGCGCGACCGGATCTCCCGGGCACTCGGCAAGCGCCCCTTCGAACTCCTGCAGGGCCTCCGCGATCTCGCCCCGCGCGGCCCGCAACCGGCCGAGGTTCAGGTAAGGGAAGTGGCGCGGTTCGTAGCGCGCCGCCTTCTTGGCCTTCTCGAACCAGGCGATGGCATCCTCCGACGCGCCCTGCTCCACGAGATAGCAGCCGATGTCGTTGTAGGGGTTGCCGAACTCCGGATCGGTCGCGATGGCCTTGCGGCACTCCTCGATCGCCTCCGGCAGCCGGCCGGCGAAGGAATAGGCCCACCCGCGGAACGTGTAGGCCTCGGCGGTGGGCTGGGTCTCGAGCGAGCGCGTGTAGAGCGCGATGGCGTCCTCGAGGTCGCCCGACAGCAAACGGTCGGTGCCCTCGCGCCAGAGCTCCAGGGCCCGCTCGGATCGCGCGCTCACGGAACGATTATAGAATCGACACCTCCCGTGAACGACGACCGGAAGTACCGCCACCGCGGCTACCAGGAATCGGACCGCGACTCCGCCCCCCGACGCCCCTCGGGGCCCCGGCCCGACCGGGACGACGGTGCGCCGCGCGGGCGGGGCATCGACCAGGACAAGGCAGTCGTGTTCCGCTGCAAGCACTGCGGCGAGAAGGTCATCGACCTCGACTCGATCGCCGTGGGAGCGACGTGCCGCAAGTGCGCAGAGGCGCTCCACGCCTGCAGCCAGTGCACCCACTTCGACACCTCGGCACGCTTCGAGTGTACGCAGCCGATCCCGGCGCGGATCGCGTCGAAGCAAGCCGCCAACGACTGCGCTTTCTTTTCCCCGGCGAAGACCTTCGATCTGACCGGCAGCCGCGGCACGGTGGCGACCCCCGACGACGCCCGCGCCGCCTTCGACGCCCTGTTCCGAAAGTCGTAGGGAACTCCCGCCCGGCCGGTATCGTGACCGGGACGGGCGGCCACGAGCGCCGCCCCTACGCCGGCGGGGTCGCCGCCAGCCGCACAGCGTTCCGCAGCACCGCCCGCAGCATGGCCGGCGTCAGCTTTCCGGTGAACGTGTTCTGCTGGCTGGGGTGATACGTCGCGAGAAGGCGATCCTCGCCGATCCGGTAACTCGCGCCGTGCCCGAACCGGGGCTTCGGCTTCGGCACGACGGTGCCCTCGGCCGCGAGCACGTCGAGGCACGCCGTAAACGCCAGCGCCCCGAGCGCCACGAAGACTCGCGGCCGGTCGAGCGCCGCGACTTCACGGACGAGATAGTCGCGACAGTTGGAGAGCTCCCGCGGCAGCGGCCGGTTGTCCGGCGGTGCGCAGCGGCAGGCGGCGCTCACGAGCGCGCCGGAAAGAGCGAGCCCGTCGCCGCGCGCGTTCGACTCGGGCTGATTGGCGAGACCGACCGCGTGGAGCGCCGCGAAGAGGAACCGCCCCGACTCGTCGCCCGTGAACATCCGCCCCGTCCGGTTCCCGCCATGAGCGGCGGGCGCGAGCCCCACGAGGACGATCCGCGCCCCGGGATCGCCGAAGGCGGGCAATGGCTTCGCCCAGTATCGCTGGCCGGCGAAGCGCCGCGGCGGATGGCGCGCGGCCTCCTCGCGCCACGCCACGAGACGCGGACAGCGCCGGCACGCGACGACCTCGCGCTCGATCGAGGCCATGGCGCGCCGCCGGGAACGTGGCGCCGTCATGATTCCAACCGAGCGGCCCGACGGCTCACCAGCGGAGGCGCCCATGATTTCCGAGGCGATCGCAGGTCGCCTTCGGGCGCCCGGGGCCGCGCGGCCCGCGTCGGGGCAGGTCGATTCCGAAGGATGCTTCAGTCCCGCCGGTAGGTCCCCATGAGCTTCGCCTCGGCGATCACGTGGCCCTCCATCGCGGCTTCGAGCTCGGACTTCGTCGCGCCGGGCGGCAGGCCGAGGATCCGATCGAGGGCGTAGAGCCGGAATCCGTAGCGGTGCACGCCGTGGCCGCGCGGCGGGGCCGGACCACCCCACCCGAGCTCGCCGTAGTCGGTCCGGCCGTGCGTGCCGCCCGCGGGGTGCCGCTCCGCTTTTGCGACGGCTGCCGGGAGCGTCGAGATCGAGTCCGGCAGGTCGTAGAGGACCCAATGGACCCAGGTTCCGCGGGGCGCGTCCGGGTCGTCGCAGACGAGCGCGAGGCTCCTGGCCTCTTTCGGGACCCCGGACCAGGACAGCGGCGGATGGGAGTCGGCGCCGTCCCGGGAGTGCACCGGAGGGATCGGGGCGCCGTCGCGAAAGGCCGAGCTCTCGAGCTGCATGGCTACTTCTTCGCCGGCAGCCCCTTCGGCACGCCCATCGAGCGCCAGTGTTTCTTCTTCTCCTCCCAGTCCCTCTCGGCGCGCTTGCGGTTGGCCGCGGCAGCGGCCGCGCGGGCGTCGTCGGGATTCTCGGGCGGCGCTTCCTTCGGGGACTCGTCGGCTTCCGTCACGCGCCCATTCTAGTGTTCCGTAACGGAAGTCGCCATACGGCACACGGCCGTAGGGGCGGGACTTGTCCCCGCCCGCGGGCGGCCGCAAGGGCCGCCCCGACACACGATGGCGCTTTCAAGACTTCGGTGACAGGACACTCGCCGAGCGGTTCGCCGGCCAAAAAAAGGCCGCCCTCGCGGGCGGCCCAGGGGAACGGAAATCCGGAATTCGGCTAGGGGTTCACGATGACGGTGCCACTCATGAACGTCCCATGGACGGTGCAGAAGTAGCCGAAATTGCCGGCCTGGGTGAACGTCCGCGAGAACGTGTGGGGAGAGCCGTTCTCGCCCGAATCCCACAGACCCGAAGTGTTGGAAGTCGTCGAGTGAAAGCCCGAGACCCAGGTCCACTGGACGGCCTGTCCCACGCTGATCGTGGTGGTGCTCGTTCCACTCGTTTGATCGACGAAGGTCATGGATCCGTTCGGTCCCACGCTCACGATCCGCGGGCCGTTCGACGGCTGCGTCGGAGTCCGCGTGGGGGTGCGCGTGGGAGTGCGCGTCGCCGTAGCCACAGGCTGGGTCGGCGTCGCCGTCGGACCACTCGGTGTGATCGCTTGCTGCGGCAGGTCTTCCGCCCCGACGACGAAGATGGGGTCGGTGGTCGCGTTGTCGATAACGGCGGCGTACGAGAAGACCTCGTGAGACGCCGAAACGACGATCACCCCATTGTCCGTGACGTGGCCGCCCTGGCCCGCCGCCGTAAAAATGGCGTTGACCTGGGCGCCGGAATGCCCGGCGATCGACCGCGTCACGGGATTGCCGACCTGGTTACCGCCGTCGAAGATCGTGATGGACACGGTGGCGGCAGAATCCTCGTGGTTGAAGACGCCGACGTTGGTCCGAAAGCCCGCGTTGGGCCCGCCGTTCCGGATCGATGTCAGGGCCGTCGTCGGGTGCGCGTCCGCGTTCTTCAGGCCCGGGATGAACATCCCGACCGTGGGCTCTGGCTCGGTCGAATAGAGCCGGCTCGTGACGACCAGCTGGTCGCTCGCGCCCGAGAACTCGAACTCGATGCCGCCGGCGGTGTTGGGCGCATTGAACTGGGACACGACCATGTCGTTGAACGCCCGCGATTCGCGGGGCGTCAGCGTGAAGGTCACCGACTGAGTCGCGGGGTTGCACGGGCTCGGGATGAAGCACCGGTACCTCGCCTGGACCGTGAGGTCGGCAGTGTAGGACGTGTTGAACGCCCGCACGTCCGAGAAAAACGGCGCCACGCCGACGATCGACGCCGCCGCCGGCAGCGTGACTTCCTCGGCCCGGAGCGACCCGGCCGCAAGGACCGCCGAAAGGACCACCGAAAGGAACACCAGGATCTTCCGCATGATTCACCTCGCTTCTTTGACGACCCGCAGGCTATCCGCCGTCGCTGCCCGAGTGCGCCCGTTTTAGAAAGCCTTCAGGTTGCCGCACGTATAATCCTCAGCCGTCGTGACTTCCCCTTCGCCGGCCCTGGAGTTGCTGCGGCGCGGCTCGGTCGACCTGATCGAGGAGGCGGACCTCGCGCGCAAGGTCGCCCGGGGCCCCGTCACCGTCAAGGTGGGCTTCGACCCGTCCGCGCCCGACATCCACCTCGGCCACACGGTGATCCTGCGCAAGATGCGTCACTTCCAGGACGCGGGGCACCGGGTGGTCTTCGTGATCGGGGACTTCACGGCAGCGATCGGTGACCCGTCCGGGAAGAAGGCGACCCGCCCGCAGCTGACGCGCGAGGAGATCGAGGAAAACGCCCGAACGTACACGAAGCAGGCGTTCAAGATCCTCGACGCGGAGAAGACCGTCATCGAGTTCAACGGCCAGTGGTTGAACGCCCTCGGCGCCGCCGGCCTGGTGCGCCTGGCGGCGCGCGTGACGGTCGCCCGGATCCTCGAGCGCGACGATTTCCAGAAACGCTGGAGGGCGAATCAGCCGATTGCCCTCCACGAGCTCCTCTACCCGCTGGCGCAGGGCTACGACTCGGTGGCGCTCAAGGCCGACGTCGAGCTCGGCGGCACGGACCAGCTCTTCAACCTGCTCGTCGGCCGCGACCTGATGCGGGCCGAAGGGCTCGAGCCCCAGGTCGTGATGACGCTGCCGCTGCTGGTCGGGATCGACGGTGTCGAGAAGATGTCGAAGTCACTCGGCAACGCGATCGGGGTCCTCGATCCGCCCGGCGACATGTACGGCAAGGTCATGTCGATCCCCGACGCACTCCTCTGGAGCTGGTACGAGCTGCTGACCGACGCACCGGCCGAAGAACTCGCCGCGCGGCGCCGCCGCGTCGAGGGCGGGCAGGAGAACCCCCGCGACACCAAGGCCGAGCTCGCGCGCCGCATCACGAAGGACTTTCACGGCGCCGACGCCGCGGCCCGCGCGGCCGAGGATTTCCGCCGGGCGTTCTCCCGCGGCGAAGTTCCGGAGGACGTCGAGACACGCGAACTCCCCGCCGAGGGCGGCGGGCCGGCCGCGAAGACGCTCGTCGCCCTGGGCCTCTGCCCCTCGATGCGGGATGCGCGCCGGAAGCTCGAGGAGGGCGCGCTGAAGGTCTACGCCGACGGGGCGGGCGAGCCCCGCGAGGTCCGCGATCCCGACGAGAGGCTCGCCGGGGCCGGACCGTCGGTGCTGCGCCTGGGGCGCCGATTCATCCGCGTGGTCTGGAAGTAAACGGCACGAGACCCGTTTCGGCCCGTTCGTCGCTCGCCGTCTCGGAGGACTTTCGCCGCGGGCGGCAGGACCGGCAAATTCCCCGCATCTGGTGCGTGTGGGAGAGAAGCACGAACCCGTGGCGCTCGGCGACCTCGTCCTGAAGCTGCTCGATGCGCTCCTCGAAGAACTCGATGACGCGGCCGCAGTGGTCGCAGATCAGGTGGTCGTGGTGGTCGCCGGCGCGCAGCCGCTCGTACCGGTATCCGGCCTCCCCGATGCGCAGCCGCCCGACGATGCCGGCGTCGACCATGAGCTCGAGCGTCCGATAGATCGTCGCGCGGGAGATCTTCTTGTGCTTCGCCCGCAGGCGGACGAGGAGCTCATCCGCCTCGACATGCTCGTGTCGACTGAACAGCTCATCGAAGAGCGCCTGCCGCTCGTGCGTGAGCTTAAGCCCCCGCCGTTCCAGGTACTTGCGGAAAATCTGCAGCTCGCGCTTTTCCATGGGATTGCGACTCCGTCTCAATTGAGATACTCTCCCGGTTCCGGCCGACAAGTCAAGCCGACCAGCGGAGGGGAACGAGGCCATGTGGCAGGGATTCACGATCGCGCTCCGGGAGGGCATCGAGGCGTTTCTCATCGTCGCCCTGACCCTCTCGTACCTCGCACGCACCCGACGGCCCGCCCTCGCGCGGGCGGTCTATGCCGGGATCGCCGCCTCCGTCGCCACCTGCGCGCTCGCGGGGTGGTTTTTTTCCCGTGCCGTCAACCAGCCGCTCTGGGAGGGGATCCTGGCGCTCGCCGCGGCGGCCCTCGTCGGCAGCCTGCTCGTTTACATGAAGCGCGTGGCCTCCCGGCTGAAGTCCGACATCGAGAGCCGGATCGAGGCGAGCGCCAGCGCGGTCGATCCGGCGCGTGCGTTCTGGGGAGTCTTCGCGTTCACCGTGCTGATGATCACGCGCGAAGGCATGGAGACCGCCCTCCTGATCGCCACCGCCCTCTTCCAGATGAAGTCCTCCGCCGTTTTTCTCGGCCTAGCGCTCGGGCTCGTGTCCGCCGCCGCGATCGGCGCCCTCTGGACGCGCCTCGGGAGGGGCGTCGACCTGAAGACGCTCCTGAACGTCTCGGCGGTCTTCCTGACGATTTTCCTCTTGCAGCTGGTGCTCTACGGCATCCACGAGCTCTCCGAGGCCCGGCTCTTCCCGGCGTCGCAGGCGATCCACGACGCCACCGAAATCCTCGGGCCGGATGGAAAGATCGGCCATTTCCTCGCTTACGCGCTCGCGGTCATTCCCACCGCCTGGCTCGGCGGGATGTGGTGGAAGCGCTGGCGCACGCGCGGGACCTCTTCCGCGACGCCGCGCACGAACGCGGCCTGAGCGCTCAGCGCGGCGCTGCCGTCGGGCTCGACTGGAACCGGACGCCCGGCGTGACGGCCGCGCCCGACTGGATCATCGCCTCGATCACCCGGGGAGAGAATCCGGCCGCGCCCAGCTGCTGAATCTCGGCGGTCGTCAATGCGTACCGCTTGTTCGACGTCCGCACCGCTTCGAGAAGCTCTTCATCCGAAGCGCCGTCCCGTTTCATCCGCAGGATCGCCGCGTACGGCTTTTCCCCGGCAGCCGGCGTTCCGACCCAGGGCTGGTCCGGCACGATGTTCGCGGGCCGCGGCGGGGTGACGACCGGCGTCGGCGTGACGGGAACGATCTTGCGCAGATAGCCGGCCGGATGCCCGCCGCCCGAGCCGCAGCCGGCTTTCGCGCCGGCGGCGTGCGTGAAGTGGATAACGTCCCGGCCCCCGGGGACCGCCACGTACTCGCCGAGGAGCTCCACCCGGTCGCCCGGGACGAGATCGAGAGCGCCCCCGCCGCACGAGAGATCGTGAACCACCTTCACTCGTCCCTGCATGTCCACGGGAACGTTGCGGTCCGCGCCGGCCGGCTGCTCGGAGGCAACGAAGTACGCGTCGAGCGTGACCTCGAACTCCAGAAACTTCCGTCCGTTCCGGTGAACGGTCTTCTTCGGCGCGGTCGCGACCTGCGCCTTGGCCGTGATCTCGACGTGGGGGCTCTTGGACGAGGGGGTCTTTCCGGGGGGAGCCGCCCCCGCCACCCCGAGGAGGACGGCCATGGTGAGGCCGACCGACCGCGCCGCTTTCCCGAGCACGCGGGCATTATGGGCTCAGTGACCCGCCCGTCCCGCCCCGGGGCGCCTCGAAGAAGCTCGATCCACTTCCCCTCTTGACGGAAATCTCCGGGGCGCATTATCCTTCCGCCGCGACTGAGACTGAATCTCAATCCAGACGGAGGCGCGACGTGGTCTCTTCACGACCCGGCCGGGACAACGCGGGATGCTGGCGCTTCTGAGCCTCTCCGCGCTGCTCGCCCACCCCGCCGGACCCGCCCTCGTGGAACGGCGGATCTCGTCCATGGGGACCGTCCTCGAGGTGGCGCTCGCCGCGCCGAGCCGCGAGCGCGGCCTCGACGCCTCCGAACGGGCGATCCGGGAGATCCGGCGGGTCGAAGACCTGCTGACGACCTGGCGCGACAGTCCCCTTTCCCGCATCAACGCGGCGCCGGTCGGGGCCGCAGTGACGCTCGACGGTGAGCTCTCCGGCCTCCTCGCGGCGACGTTCGCGTGGGCGGCGCGCACGGACCACGCCTTCGATCCGACCGTCATGCCTCTCGTCCGGGCCTGGGACCTGCGGGGCGCCGGCCGCCTTCCAGCCCCCGCCGAGCTCGCCGCGGCACTCGCGGCCACCGGAACCGGACGTTTCCGCTTCGCGGCCCGCGGTCGGATCCTGGCACGCCTCGACGCCGCCGCCGGAATCGAGGAGGGGGCGTGGGGCAAGGGCTACGCGCTCGATCGATCGGTGGAAAAGCTCGGCGACGTCGACGGCGCGCTCCTCGACCTCGGCGGCCAGGTGGCGGCCCGCGGCAAGGACGGCTCCGGCCATGACTGGTCGATCTCGATCGCCGATCCCCGCCGACGCGACCGTCCGGTCCTCGCGCTGCGCCTCTCAAACGCCGGAGCCTCGACTTCGGGCGATTCGGAGAGGGGCCGCGTCGTGGACGGGCGCCGCATCGGGCATCTCATCGATCCGCGCAACGGTGAGCCCGCCGAGGATTTCGGATCGGTCACGGTCATCGCTCCCTCGGCGCTCGACGCGGACATCCTGTCGACCGCGTTCTTCGTCCTCGGCCCGGAGGGGGGCCTCGCGCTCTCGGATCGGCTGCGGCGCGAGGGTGTCCCCAACGAAGCCCTGTTCCTCGTCGTCCGGGGCGATGCGCTCGAGGCCCGTTACAGCCCCGGAGTTCCGCGATTCGTGATTTCGGCCGACACGACCGTCGTGCACGGCCTTTCGACGGAGAGATGAGGAGGATCCTTCCCATGCATCGCGTCTCGAGAGCCGTGATCGCCTTCATTCTTGCCCTCGCGGGTGCGCTCGCCGCGGCCGCGCAGACCCCGACGCCGGCCGCTCCCCTGACTCCCGAGGAGCGGATGCTGCGCCTCGAAAAGCTGCTCGACGAAACGCGCTCCGAGCTCGCGCAGGTCAAGGCGGCGTCGACGAGCGCCGGGACCGACGCCAGGCTCGCCGAGATCGAGCGCAAGGTCGACATCCTCGCCCGGGAGATCGAAGCGATGAAGCTCGGCGAGGCGGCCGCCGCGGGTGTGTCGGCGAACGCTCCGGACGCGATCGCGGTCGCGGCGTCCCCGGCACCCGCGGCACCGATGCCGCGCGACGAGAAACAGTCGCTCGATCGGTTCGGCCTCGGACTCTCCGCGTCCAGGGTCTACGGCATCAAGCGCGGCGTCTCGATCGGCGGCTACGGCGAGGCGCTGTACCAGAATTTCGCCGGCCACAACCAGAGCGGCGAGCCCTCGGACGCCGAGGACCAGATCACGCTCCTGCGGGCGGTCGTCTACCTCGGCTACAAGTTCAACGAGCACTTCGTCCTGAACTCGGAGATCGAGTACGAGAACGCCGTCGTCGCGTCCGACAAGGGCGGCGAGGCTTCGGTCGAGTTCGCCTACCTCGACTACATGCACTCGCGCGAGCTCAACTCCCGCGCCGGCCTCGTCCTTCTCCCGGTCGGACTCCTCAACGAGCTTCACGAGCCGACGGCTTTCCTCGGCGCCCTGCGGCCGGGCGTCGACGACGTCATCATCCCGACGACCTGGCGCGAGCTGGGCGGGGGCCTCTACGGCGAGCTGGGTCCATTCGCGTACCGGGCCTATGCCGTCAACGGGCTCAACGCCGCCGGCTTCACCCCCGACGCGGGCATCCGCGAAGGCCGCTCGGAGGGCTCGGAGGCGCCGGCGACGAACTTCGCCGTGACGGCCCGCCTCGACTACACGGCCGTGCCGGGCCTCCTCGTGGGCGCTTCGGTTTTCTCGGGTG
Source organism: uncultured Acidobacteriota bacterium (assembly GCA_963805495.1). Classification (GTDB taxonomy): domain Bacteria; phylum Acidobacteriota; class Thermoanaerobaculia; order UBA5066; family Gp7-AA6; genus DAHUXD01. The sequence continues at coordinate 325,756 of CAWDUQ010000001.1, forward strand.
ACTCGGGCCAGGGGCGCCTGACGCCCTCGGGCCAGGAGATCAACGGCCTCACGACTCTCTGGGACGTGCACGCGGACTGGCGCTGGCGCGGCCTCTGGTTGCGCGGAATCTATGCCCGAACCACGATCGCCCAGGCGAACCTGATCAACCAGCTCAACAACTTCGAAGGCGACGAGTCGATCGGCAGCGTGCAGGAGGGCTGGTACCTGCAGGGCGCCTTCGACCTCTTCTCGCTCAAGCCGGGCGGATCGCGCGCGGCACTGCTGCCCTTCGTGCGTTACGAGCAGTACGACACGCAGGCCGAGGTCCCGCTCGGCTACGCGCGCAACCCCGAGAACGACCGCACCGACCTGACGCTCGGCCTCGCCTACAAACCCATCGACCAGATCATCTTCAAGGCGGACTGGCAGCAGCGCCGCAATGCGGCCTCGACGGGAGTGAACCAGTGGAACATGTCGCTCGGGTACATCTTCTAGCCGTGAAGATCCGGCGGCGCACGCTCGCCGTCGCGGCGGGCGCCCTGCTCGCCTCGTCGCTCGAGGCCAGGGTCTTCCTGACCAGGGAGGAGGCCCTTCGCCTCGCGTTCCCGGGCGCCGACGTGACGCGCTCGACCGCCTACCTGACGGATGCGCAACGGCGCGAGGCGCAGAAGCTCTCGGGCGATCCGGAGCTTCCGGCGGCGCTCGCCGCGTACTACACGGCGGTCAAGGACGGTCGGCCGCTCGGCACCGCGTACTTCGACGCGCACCTCGTCCGCACCCTGCCCGAGACCATCATGGTCGTCGTCGACCCGCGGGGAGCCATCGCGCGCATCGAAGTCCTGTCCTTCGACGAGCCCGAGGACTATCTGCCCCGGGCCAACTGGTACGGTCAGTTCGTCGGAAAGCCGCTCAACGACGAGATGTCCCTGACGCACGGCATCCGACCGGTCGCCGGGGCGACGCTCACCGCCCGCGCTACGACCGACGCGGCTCGAAGGATCCTCGCCCTCCATCGCGTGCTGCATCCGCAGCCGCCCGAGCCCGCACCGACGCCATGAAACGCTGGGAAGCCTGGTGGAACCACGCGGCGCTCACGGCCGTCTCGCTGACGGGGCTCGCGTATGGCATCGCCCGCTACTTCCTCCACAACCCGGACCCCGATTCCCGCCTGGGCCATCCCTGGCAGCCGGGGCTCGCGAAGGCGCACATCCTGGTCGCGCCGCTGGCGGTCTTTGGGATCGGGTTGCTGCTGCGCCGCCACGCGCTCGCCCGCATCCGGAGCGGCGAATCGAACGGCCGCCGCACGGGAGTCGCGATGCTCTGGCTCGCGCTCCCGCTGACCCTCTCGGGGTATCTCGTGCAGGTCTTCGTCAGCCAGCCCGCGACACGCCTGACCGGCTGGTCGCACGCCGCACTCGGCGCCGTCTTCCTCCTCGGCTACGCGATCCATCCCAAGCGCCGTGCCCCGTCGGACGCCGGCACGGACGAGTGAGGCCGGGCCCCTCAGAAGACATATGTCAGGCCGGCCGTGTACGCGGGCTTGATGTCCTGGATGCCGTTGAGATTTTCCCAGACCGGAAACTGGGCGGCCGCCCGCGCAACGAGGCCCTTGACGATGTTCACGCCGACGCGCGGCGTGATGTAGAGGCTCCGGCCTCCCGTGTCCGGGTCCTGGATTCCGAGAGCGTCGATCTGGTCGTGCTCGGCGTCGAGAAAATTGACCTCCACGAGCCCGTCGAGCCAGTCGGTGAGCTTGCGGTCGTAGACGAAGTTGACCTGGACGTTGTCGCCGTACTTGTAGCCGAAGTCGTTGCGCCCGGTGCCGGTATAGGCGGCGGAGAGGTAGAGCGACGACTTGTCGTCGACGAGATAGAGCCCCGCGAGACCGCCGGAAAGGTTCGTCGCGCCGGTCCCCGGCTGCACGTGTTCGTCCAGCCGCACGCCGTCTTCCGAGACGTCGTTTTGTCCCCACGCCGTCTTGACCGAGAACACGGCCGAGATCCAGGCGCGCCTTCCGAGCGGCGACCGGAAGGGGGATGACCAGAGACGAACGTAGGCGAAGAAAGCCGGGTCGGCGAGGCCGTCGGCCGTCTCGACGTCCTCCCCCTCGGTCAGGTGGTTCCACGTGTAGGGAACCTGGGCCACGATGGTGAACCTCTCGCGAAATCCGTACGACAGAGTCGCGATCATGGTGTTCCGCACCTGTTCCTCGAGCGCCGGGCCCTCGCCCTGACTCTGGTCGAGGCGGTTCCAGTCGAGCGCGAACTGAAAGCCCCCGTAACTGTAGAGACCTTCGCCGAGGGCGCTGAAAACGGGATCGCTGCAGCGGCACATCGAGCAGGCGACGGCGGTCAAGGGCGCGAGGCCGAGACCGAGAATCATGAGACTCATTGCCGCCGCGAGGCGGCGCACGAGATCGACGCGACGCATCAATGCTCCTTTCCTGATCCGGCGCGCGCGCCGGAGTACCGGGATTCCGGAGGTCAGGAAAGAAGTCTCGGGACCGGGTCCGGTCGCTCCGAGAAGACGCGAAGCAGGACGTCGGCCGTCATCAACGCCAGAAAGCCCGAAAGCGCCGGGGCCACCGGCAGCCCGGGCGCCGCGGGCGCGACGGCCCTCGACGCCGACGAGTGAAGGAACCAGTCGCCCGGGGTGGGACAGCGCCGGAACGCCGAGCCGCCGCCGGAAACGCAGCAGCAGGCCACCCCGGCTCCGTGATCGCACGACATCGCGCAGCTTTCTCCGGCCGCCATCCTCGCCGAGGGCAGCGCCAGGCTCGCCGGAATCGCGAGCGCCGCCAGCAGCAGAAGGGCCGAATACGGGCGCACGGTCAGAATCCTAACCCGGGCGGGGCCGCGCGATCCTCCAAAACCCTAGGCCCGGCTGTCCCAGAGGACGTCGGCGACGCCGCGCCGCCGGTTCTCGTGGCGCGCCATGACGAAGAGTGCGTCGGAGAGGCGGTTCAGGTACTTCACCGTGAAGGCGCCAACAGGCTCCCTGCGCGAGAGCGCGATCACGAGCCGCTCCGCGCGGCGGCAGACCGTGCGCGCGACGTGGAGCTGTGCGGCCGAGGGGCAGCCTCCCGGCAGAACGAAGTTCTCGAGCGGCGGAAGGTCCTCCGAAAGGTGGTCCATCAGCGCTTCGAGCGCGAAGACATGTCGGTCCTCGATCTTCGGCGCCGGGCGCCGGGCCTTGTCCTCCTCCAGGATGCAGAGGTCCGAGCCCAGGTGGAAGAGCTCGTTCTGGATCGTCGCGAGGGCCGCCCCGACCGCTTCGTTGACGCCCGCGGCGACGGCAACGCCGATGTGGCTGTTGAGCTCGTCGACCGTGCCGTAGGCCGCGATGCGCACCGAGTCCTTCGGCACCCGCTGGCCGCCGCCGAGGGCCGTCGTTCCGTCGTCGCCGGTGCGCGTGTAGACCTTCGTGATGCGCGGCATGGTCCTAGAACTTTACGTCCAATCCGCCGGCGACGAGCCGTCCGGCCGCCGGATATCCGGCTGCCTCTTCGTAAGCGTGGTTCGTGAGATTCACCATCCGCAGGTACGGGGCGAGATACCGCGTCGCCTGCCAGCGGGCGACGAGGTCGACGCGCAGGTACGAGGGATCTTCGACGGGATCCCCGGTCCGGGGATCCGCGTCGGCGCGCGGTCCGACGAAGAGCAGGCGGGGTGAGACGTCCACGGCCGGAACCGGCATCCACGAGAAACCCAGGGTCGCCGTATTTTCCGGCCGGCGCAGGAGCGGGTCGCCGGTCGCGAGGTCCTCGGTCTTCAGATACATGTAGGTCGCGTTCACCGCGAACTGCGGCAGGAGCGTCTGTTGCCATCCGAGCTCGACGCCGTACGTGCGGGCGTTTCCGATGTTGTAGTTCTGAAACGCCGCGAAGTCATAGACGATCAGGTCGTTCAGGTCGTTCCAGAAGACCGAGACCTCGGCCCGGCCGCCGTCGAAGTAGCGCTCCGCTCCGACCTCCGCCGAGACCGACCGCTCGGGTTTCAGGTCCGGGTTCCCGCTGAACGGGTAGTAGAGCTCGCCGATCGAGGGCGCTCGAAATCCGGTGCCGCCCGAGGCGCGCACCTTCCAGAGCTTGTCGCCGGAGAGCCACGAAATCGTTCCGCGGGGGCTCCAGGCGTCGCCGTACGTCGAGTAGCGGTCGTAGCGCAGGCCGGCCGCGAGCGTGATCGCGCCGAACGTCACGGAGTCCTGGGCGCCGAGGCCCCAGAGCGTCGTCCGGTCGCCGTCGAGATTGACTCCGAAGTTGCTCTCGTCGCTGACCTGCCAGCGCTGCCACGACGCGAAGGCCGTCAGCGTGTGGGCGCCGAGCCTCGCCGTGTCCGAGACGTTCGCCTGCAGCGTCTGCGCGTCGGTCTGCGAGGCATAGCCGCCGGCGGTGTCCCGGTAGGAGGGCTCGGACCGCACGCCCGCGAGCGAGACGTCGAGCTGGTTGCTGTCGGAGAGAGAAAACGATCCCGGTATCGAAAGCCGCCCCTCGTGCGTCGTGCCTCGCGCCGTGCTCGGAGCGCCGAGGGGGCCGGGGTTGCCGACTTCGCCGTCGGTGAGGCCCCACTCGACGCCGATCCGGCTCTTTTCGCCGAGGCGCGCCTGCAGGCTCGCCGAGCCGTTGCGCTGGCGCCAGTCGCTGTTCGCGCGATCGCCGTCGAACGCGACGTAGCGGTAGCTCGCCGTCGCGGCGATCGGGCCCTCGCCTGCGGAAACGAACGCCGAGCCCTGACCCTGACCCTCGTTGCCGGCCTCCCCCGTCGCCCGGCCCGACACGCCGTCGGCGCCCGGCCGGGTGAAGATCTGCACGACGCCGCCGATGGCGTCCGAGCCGTAGAGCGCGGAGAAGGGGCCGCGCGCGATCTCGATCCGTTCGATGTTCTCGGTCGTCATTCCCGACCAGTCGTAGCCCGAAAAGTACGGCGAGTTCATGCGCACGCCGTCGATCAGCACGAGCGTCTGCGTCGAGTTGGTGCCGCGGGTGAAGAGCGAGGTCAGCGAGCCCGGAGTCCCGTACTGAACGAGGTCGAGCCCCGGGATCGATCGCAGCACGTCCGACACGACGACGGACTCGTGCTTCTCGAGCTCTTCGCGGGTCACGACCGTGATCGCCGAGCCGACCTCCGTCTCGTCTTCGGGCACGGAGGTCGCCGTGACGACGATGCTCTCGGAGGCCGGCGGCACCGGCTGCGCAAAGACCGGCACCGCCGCCGCGAAGAGGAGGGCGGCGGCGAACGCCCGCACGTTCGGCGGCGCGGCAAGGAATCGAGGACGAAGAGCGTCGCCGTGCCGAAATTTCTGGCGGCGTCGGCCAGAAGTTCGGGCCCCGGTACGTAGGGGCGGGGCTTGTCCCCGCCCGAGGGCGGCCACGAGGGCCGCCCCTACGACGGAAGCACGTCGCGAAGAAGACAACGGACGCGCCCATCGAGAAGGCCCCGAGCCGCCCGACGCCGGCCCTCGTCGAAAGCCCGCGCCCGCAGAAGACGACCGCGGCGAACGTCCCGTAGACCGTGACCCGCATGAGCGAGATCGCCGCGCGGCCGGTGCCGAAATCGAGGAAGACGTCGGAAACGGCCATCGCCGCCAGCGGCACCGCCCACGACCAGCGGCGCGGCAGGCGAGCGCCGGAGTACAGCGCGAGCGCGCCGAGGGCCACGAAGTTGGGCGGATGGGGAACGAGTCGGGACAGGGCGCCGAGCAGAACCAGCAGGATGGCGGTCGTCATTCGAACCTCCCGTTCGACAGGACGGATCTCTCGAACGGTTCGAGAAGCGTCCCGCGCCCCGGGAATTCGAAGGCGCGTCTCTCGTGTGGCCCCGTCCGAGAAGCGTGTCGTTCGGCAGGTCTCCTGGCTTCCGGATCGACCGCCTGCGGGCTCCTTCCCGGCTGCGCAACCGGCATGTGCCGATCTCTCGCATCCAGTGGTTTGCCGCCCGAGGCGTCCCCGGTGACAGTGGCGGGGGCCGCGTGGGAATCACACCCACTTCCCTTGGCCGAACGATTCAAAGAGCGCGAAGGAAACGAACCATAGCGCGTCGTCCGCCTCCCCCGCAACATCCGCATAGAATGCCGGCAGAATGCGAGGCCCGGACTACACGCTCGACCTCGATCGCCTCCGGCGCGTCGGCTTCCCGGAGGTCGTGCTCGCCCAGGGCAAGAGCGCGGAGCAGGTCGTCGAGATCTGCCGGCAGCTCTCGCGCGCGCACGACGTGCTCGTGACCCGGCTCTCGCCCGAGGCCTGGGCGGAGGTCGCGGTGTCGCCGCTGCCCGGGCGCGCCGACTACGATCCGCGCTCGGAAACCCTCCATCTCTCGGTCGGCAAGCCCATGCCGCGGGTCGAGGGAACGGTCGCGGTCGTCACCGCGGGCACCTCCGACACGCCGGTCGCCACGGAAGCGCGCCGCGCACTCGAGTATCTCGGGGTCGCTTCGACGATCGTCCCGGACGTCGGCGTGGCCGGAGTGCTGCGGCTGCTGTCGCGCCTCGAGGAGATCGAGCGCGCCGACGTCATCCTCGCCGTCGCCGGCATGGAAGCCTCGCTTTTCTCGGTCATCGCCGGCCTCGTCGGCAAACCCATCATCGCCGTCCCGACCTCGCGCGGCTACGGCGCCGCCTTCGGCGGACTCGCCTCGCTTCTCTCCGCCGTCAACTCCTGCGCCAACGGGGTCACGGCGGTCAACATCGACTCCGGCTATGCCGCCGCCATGGCGGCCTACCGGATACTCTCGGGAGGGCCTCGCCGATGGGATCGAAAGGAAAACCCAGCCTCGCCAGCGCCAAGGAGTACATCCATGCCGCAGCGATCGGAGTCGACCGCCGCCGGAAAAAAGCGCTCCTCGGCAAAGCGACGACTCCGGTAAAGGTCCGCAAGTCGACCACCGTCTCGCAGCTCCTCGACTCCTACCGCGAAGCGTCGTTCCAAGCGAGGGCCCTCGGCAAGGCGGCCGCGGTTTTCGAGGGCATGCTTCGCGACCGCCAGCGGCCCACGATCATGCTGGGCCTCGCCGGCTCGCTCATCGCCGCCGGCATGCGCCAGGTCATCGTCGACCTCATCCAAGAGAACATGGTCGACGTCGTCGTCTCGACGGGCGCGATCATTTCGCAGGACTACTACCAGGTCCTCGGCGGCCGGCACTACCACGGCGACCCGGAGGCCGACGACAAGGAGCTGCGCGACCTCTACATCGACCGGCTCTACGACACCTTCATCGACGAAGAGAAGTACTGGGCGACCGACCTCGCCGTCTCACGGTTCGCCGACTCGTTGTCGGGCCAGTCCATGTCCTCGCGCCAGTTCCTCGCGCTCCTGGCGCAGAAGGCCAGACGCGACCGGGGCTCGATTCTCGGCGCCTGCGCGCGCCACGGCGTGCCCCTGTTCGTCCCGGCCCTCAACGATTCTTCGATCGGCATCGGCCTGACGGAGCACTACCACCGGGCGCGTCGAGGGGGACGTGAGCCGTTCCGCATCTCCTCGATCGCCGACAACTACGAGCTGACGCAGATCGTCGTGAAGAGCCGTGCGACGGCCGCCGTTTACGTCTCGGGCGGCGTCCCGAAGAACTACATCAACGACTCGATCGTGATGTCCTACATCTTCGGGCTCGACACCGGCGGCCACAAGTACGCCCTCCAGATCACGACCGACGCGCCGCACTGGGGAGGACTCGGCGGCTCGACGCTCTCGGAGGCGACCTCGTGGGGCAAAGTGTCGAAGAAGGCGACGCACGAAATGGCCTTCATCGAAACGTCCGTGGCCCTGCCCCTCCTCTACGGCTACGCCTTCCAGAAGAACGCCGCGAAGGGAAGGAAGCGCCTCTCGTACGACTGGAAGGGCGACATCCTGAAGTCCGTCAAGCGGGTGTAGCCGGGCCATGCGGGAGCTCGGCCGCGTGGTCGGCCTGCAGGTCCAGACGGGCAGCCTGAAACTCGGCGAGCGGCCCAACCGCGTCTACGACCCGGGGCCGCTGCTGGCCGTGACCGAGCTTCTGCTGACACCGCGGGGCACCGCGGGCGCGACGGCGCACGGCGAGGTCGTCCTCGACGTCCACCACGCGGACCATCCGGCGTCGAAGGCCGAGACGGGCCGCGAGGTGTCCTTCGGCTTCACCGGCCACTACGCAAAGATGCGGGAGCGCTTCGGAGAGCGGCTCACGCCCGGTTGCGCGGGCGAGAACATCCTGGTCGAGGCGGACCGGGTGCACCGGCTCGAGGACTTCGTGCGCGGGCTCGCCTTCCGGAGCTCCTCGACCGGCGCCCTCCTGCGGCTCGCGGCGGTCTCCATCGCCGAGCCCTGCGTCGAGTTCTCGCGGTTCTCCCTCGGCGCGCCGGAAGCTTCGCCGCAGGACCTCAAGCCCGTCCTCCAGTTCCTCGGGCAGGGACTTCGCGGCTACTGCTTCACCCCCTCCGGCGACTTCACGCTGCGGCCAGGAGACGCGCTCGTGGCCGCGGGCTGACCGTCGTGCGAGCGATCACCCGAATCGTCCCGTGGGCCCTGGCGCTCTTCTTCGCGGCGGCGAGCGCGACGCTGATCGTCCGCCTCGCGACGACCGTCCGCGAGTCGCGGCGCGTCGAGGCCGCCCCCGTCGTCGAGGCGATCCGGAAGATCGCGCATCTGGCAACCGTCGAGGTGCAGATCACCGACGTCCTGCGGTTCGAGGAGATCAAGACGTTCCTGATCTTCGATTTTCCCAAGACGGCCACGATTCGCATGCGCGGGAAGGCGATCGCGGGCTTCGATCTCGCGTCGCCGGACTTCCAGGTCCGGCCCGACGCCGGGAGGCGCGTCCTCTCGGTCGACCTCCCGCCGCCGCGCATCCTGGCGATCGATCCGCGCCTCGAGTGGTTCGACGAGACGAGCGGCCTCTTCAACCCGATCACGCCGCAGGATCGAACGCGCTGGATGCTCTGGGCCCGCGGCCAGCTCGCCCGCGCCGCGAAGAACTCGGGAATCGAGGCCCGCGCCGTCGAGCACGCGCAGGAACTCCTTTCGACGGCCGGGGCGGCGTTCGGCTGGACCGTCCGGGTGAGCTCCGGCAAGATCGACGCGAACGCGACCCCGGTCCCGACGCCGTAGGGAGGCGCCCAAAAAAACGGGCGCCCCTACGATGGTGGCCCGGATTCCGCGGCGCGGCGAATTACGAACCCCCCGTCGTGGGGGCGGGGCTTGTCCCCGCCCTCCCCAAAAACAAAAACGCCCCGGTCGCCCGGGGCGTTCCGAATTCTGGGTGGAGGTGCCCTAGAGCGCTTCGCCCTTCAGCGGGATCTCGATGACGGCTTTCTCCTTGTCGGTCGTGTGGAGCGTGACCTTGCCGTCGACCGGGCCCTTCTTGACCTTGTCCGAGGCCTTGACGACGACGGTGTACGAGACGCCCTCCTGGGTCGGCACGACGTCGGTCACGAATCCCGGAATGCTGACCTCGGCCTTCGTCACCTTGACCGGCGTTCCAGGCTTGTTGTTGGTCACGACGATGTTGCGGGTAATGGGGTCCTTGCCCGGGGTGAAGTTGCCGAAGTTGACCGTGATCGGCGAGACGGAGACGCGCGGCCGCACGATGCCCGAGACCGGGATCTCGAGGGTCGGCTGCTGCTGGACTCCGGTCGTCACGCGGACGGGGGCGTTCAAGAGACCCTCCGGCGCGTCCGGAAGCACCGAGACGTTCAGCTTGTACTGCTCGCCCGGCCGCCCGGCGATCTTGTCCTTGTCGCCGGCCGGGGAGATCTCGGCTTTGACGTAGGGCTGGGCGGTCTCGGCAACGGTCGGCTTGAAGCCCTTCTCCTCGGAGATGAGGATGACGTCCTGCGAGGCCGGGTCGCCCTTGACGACCGAGAAGCGCACGTACTGCTGGGGCGCCACGTCGACGAACGGCTTGACGACCGCCTTGACGAAGAGGTTCATCTGCGGGCGGTCGGGGTCGTTGGAGACGACGAGCACCGACTTGGAGATCGGCCCGGAGAAGCTCTTCGTGTCGATGCTCGTGTGGACCTTGCCCTCCGAGCCGGGCTTGATGACCTTGTCGAAGGAGGAGACCGTGCAGCCGCAGGAGGGGCGGGCGTCCGAGATGATCAGGTCCGAGCCGCCCGCGTTCTTGAGCACGAAGTCGGTCTCGATGACCTGTCCCTTCGGGACCGTGCCCATGTCTTTGGTCTCCTGACCGATGTCGATCTTGGGGGCGGCGACCGCCTTGCCGGCCGCCGGGGCCTTCGCGGCCGCCTGGGGCGCCGCCGATGCCGCCGGTTTGGATTCGGCGGGCTTCTGGGCCTGGGCCACACTGGCCACCCCGGCCGTCAGGAGCGCGGCGAACGCGAGCCGGCCGATTTTCAGGACATGATGCATCTTCAATTTCCTCCTGTGTTTCGGGATGCCGAAGCGCTGAAACCCTCGGAATTTCAGGGTTATTTCCGAAAACCGACTAATTAGACCAGACTCCGCGGACGAGATGTCGGAAATCCGCCGATTCCACTTCGTCCCCATCGGCGGGACGGCCATGGTCCCTCTCGCGGCCCTGCTCCTCGAAGAGGGTCACCGGGTCACCGGCAGCGACCTGAAGCTCTACCCGCCGATGTCGACCACCCTCGAACGGCTCGGCATCCCGGTCGCCGACGGGTTCGTCGCCGGGCACGTCCCCGCGGACTGCGACGTGGTCGTCGTCGGCAATGCGGCCCATCGCGACAACGCCGAAGCCGCCGAGGCGACGCGACGGGGCCTGCCTGTCCTCTCCCTGCCCCAGGCGATCCGGCAGTACCTCCTGCCCGGGAAGACCTCGATCGTCATCACCGGGACTCACGGAAAGACGACGACCTCGGCCCTGACCGCCTGGCTGCTCCTCGACGCCGGCTGCGACCCGGGATTCATCGTCGGCGGCCAGATGCAGAACCTCGGCCGCGGTTACCGGCGGGGAGGCGGGCCGCACTTCGTCCTCGAAGGTGACGAGTACAACGCGGCGTACTTCGACCGCGGGCCGAAGTTCCTTCACTACGAGCCCAGGCACCTCTTCGTCGGCAACATCGAATACGACCACGCCGACCTCTACCCGGACCTTGCGTCGATCGTCGAGGCGTTTCGTCAGGTCGTGCGCCTCGTCCCCGAGGACGGCGCGGTCATCGTCAACGCCGACGACCCGCGGGTCATGGACGTGGCGAAGGATGCACCGGCGCCCGTGATCCGAGTTTCGCTCGACGATCCAGGCGCCGACTTCTCGGCCCGCGACGTTACGTTCGGCCCGGAGGGGGCGCAGTTCACACTGCTCGAGGCGGGACTTCCGACTGCGCGCCTATCCTCGCCCCTCTCCGGCCTCCACAACGTCCGCAACGCCCTCGGCGCGATCGCTCTCGTCCGCGGCCTCGGCCTCTCCTCGACCGAGATCGCCCGCGCGCTGCCACGCTTCGGGGGCGTGAAGCGCCGGCTCGAGGTCAAGGGCGAAAAGAACGGCATCCTCGTCGTCGACGATTTCGCGCACCATCCGACCGCCGTTGCCGGGACCCTCGTGGCCGCGCGTGCGAAGTTCCCGGGGCGCCGGATCTGGGCACTCTTCGAGCCGCGCTCGAACACCGCGGGACGGAAGATGTTCGAGGAGGAATACGCGGAAGCCTTCGTCGGCGCCGACGCGCTCGTTCTCGCGCCGGTCTTCCACGCGCAGCGCCTGGCCCCGGACAACCAGATCGACCGGGCCGCGCTCGCCGCCCATTTCGCCGCCGCAGGCAAGCCCGCCTTCGTGCCCGGGTCGATCGAGGAGATCCCCGCGATCCTCCGCCGCGAGGCGCGAGCCGGCGACGTGCTGCTGCTGATGTCCTCGGGCGCCTTCGGAGGCCTGCCCGAGACGCTGCTCGAGCGGCTGTGACGGCATGATTCAGATCGCGACGCTCGCGGTCTATGCGATCGTCGTGGCCGTCGTAGGCCTGGTGGCGGCAGCCGTCAGACGGCGAATCGACCTCCTCTCATCGATCCTGTTCATCGCACTACCCGTTCTCTTTTTCTTTTCAGGATTCCTGTCGAATCGGACGCCGATCCCGCTGGACCATCTCGCGAGATTTCCGCCCTGGGCGGCACAAGCCGCTTCGCCTTACAACCCATCGCTCAGCGATGTCGCGACGCAGTTCGTACCGTGGGCAAAAGCCGTGCGGATGGCGTGGAAGGAAGGGTCGCTGCCTCTGAGAAACCCCTGGAACGGCTGCGGGACGCCGCTCGCATTCGGAGGCACCTCGGCAGCTTTCTTCCCGCTTACGTTTCTCGTGCTTGCGCTTCCTCTCGCTCAGGCCTTTGTCGTCCTAGGGGCCGCGAAGCTCCTGATCGCCCAGACCGGTGCGTTTCTGTGGCTCTCTGAATTGGGTCTCTCACGACCAGCCGCGAGGTTCGGAGCAATCTCTTTCGGATTGTCGTTCGCCTTGACCCCCTGGCTCCTCCATCCGGGGGCTGCCAGCATGTGCCTTCTCCCGTGGGTTCTCTTCCTCGCCGAACTGCTGGGCGATTCGTCGGTTCGACGACGCGCGTTTGTGTTGATGGTCGGGACTCTCGTGATCTGGTCGCTTGGCGGACACCTGGAAACCGTCGCGCTGGGCATTCTCTTTTGTGGTTTCTGGTTCGCTGGACGCCTCGTTTCCGGGGACCTCGGAAATTGGAGGCCCATCTTGCTGTGGGGAACCTTCGCGGCCCTCCTGGCTCTGGGCCTATCGGCGTTCGCACTTCTTCCCCAATTTCTCGTCGTTCGATCCTCGAATCGATTGGTTCTGGCGCAAAGTCCGGAGCGTTTCGAGCACGTCCCCTGGGTTCCGTACCGCCCGATCTGGCTGGGCGCTCTCGTGACGCCGGTCGTTCCAACAGCATTTGGCGACCTGGTCGGCTCACCAATGATCCCTGGAGCCGCCGGGTCCATCGTCGAGATGGGCTTCGGCTATTTCGGGACTCTCGGACTGGCTCTTTGCCTGGTTGTGGTGAGGAGACAGGCGTACCGCCCACGACGGGAACTCACGCTGCTCGCCATCGTCTTTGTCGGACTGGGGGGAGCGACGGGCGTGCCTCCATTTCGCTGGCTCTTCGAGTCGATTCCGGGACTTGGACTGGCTCCGCCGCTGCGCCTGCTGCTTCTGGTGTCGGCCGCCGGCGCTCCTCTGGCAGCCTTCGCGGTCGACCGAGTCCTGACGGAGCCCGGTAACAGATGGAAGGCCCTGATCGGTGCCCAAACTGCAGTCGCGGTTTTCGTCGCGGGCGTATATCTCGTTCTGCGGCCACAGTACGCCGTCCTTCGGGCCGTAGATTTTCACCGACGGGTCTTACTCCTGACTTTGGCTTTGCTTGCGATCGCGGCAGCCGTGACGTTTCTGGCGGGTCGCGGCACTCTGAGCCGCACGCAACTCGCGGCAACGCTTACGACACTCGCCATCGCTGAACTCATGATTCAAGGTTCGCGTCTTTATCGACTCTACGACCCCAAGGATCTCTACCCGGAAACACCCCTCGTTCGCTTCCTTCGAGCGCAGCCTCGTCCGTTTCGAATCGTCGGAGCGGAAGCGGCATTCTTTCCGAGCACCAACATCTTCGCTGGCGTGGAGAGCATCGAAACACAGGACCCGACGGAGCGCGCCGACTACATCGATTTCCTGGACCGGACGACCGGGTATTCTCGGTTCGAATATTTCAGAACGGTTCGAGACCTCAACTCCCCCGCGTTGGATTTCCTCAACGTGCGCTTCCTCGTGACCGCTAAGGGCGCCCCCCCCCCCCCCGGAGCCAAGTGGTCGCTGGCTTATGACGGAGACGATGGTCGGGTGTTTCAGAACACGGATGTCTTGCCGAGATTCTTTGTGCCTCATAGGATTCGACGGGCAGGCACGCCCGGTAACACATCCTTCAACGAATCGAAAGCTGCCAGCGAGATGCTCAATCGGTTTCTCGCAGCTCCCACTTTCCGGGAGGAAGCGTTGGTTCTCCTGGGACTCAGCGTCGGGACGGTTTCCGAAAACCATGCGAACGTGGCAGTCACGGAGATCCGCGAGACGACAAACAGCGTGCGTATTCGGACGAGCGTGCCTCCGCAAGCAGGCTCTGCGGTTCTGGTGGCCAGCATCGTGAATGATGGTGGATGGAGCGCGAGGGACGAGCGGGGTAATACCGTGTTCGTTGGTCTCGCGAACGGTCCGTTTCTCGCTCTGATCGTTCCGCGGGGGACTCGCGAGGTGTCACTGAAGTATTCGCCCCCAGGCTTCCGTCTCGGAGCCGCCATCTCGACGATCACGTTGGTCGGAGGCGCAGTCTTCTTTATCATCATCCGTCGTCGTACGGTTATGGGAACTCGGTGAACCCGTCGACACGACATCGGATCCCGATTGCCGGCGTTGCAGCAGCCCTCGGTCTCGCGCTGTACCTGGCCACGGCGCTGACGGCACCTGTCGTGCTCTGGTCCGACAGCGAGCAGGACCTCGCGTGGGCGCGCGCCGGTGCGGGGATCATCAGTCCCGCGGGAACGCCGGACCACGCCGCGAAGCCGGGATACATCCTCTTCCTGAAGGCCGCTCTCGCCCTCGGGGGCGGAGCGCCGCGGGGCGTCGTCGTCGTTCAGTCCTTCCTCGTTTTCGCGGCGATCGGCGCGGCGTCGCTTCTCGTCGGCCGCCGGCTGGGGTTCGGAGCGGGAGTCGGGGTGTTCGTCACCGAGATGTTCTTCCTTCGATCGCGCGACGCGGCGAGCTCGGTGATGAGCGAGCCTCTCGCGGCCGCGCTCTTTCTCCTCGTCGTCGTCCTGCTCCTCGAGCCGCCTCGCCGGACGGCCTCCCTCGTCGCCTGCGGCCTCGCCGTGGGTTTCCTCTTTCTCGTGCGACCGAACGTCGGGGCGATCGCCGCCGCGCTCGCTGCCGCACGGCTCGGGCTGGACGGGCGCTGGCGGGCCCTGTTCGGGCTCGGCTTCGCGGCCGCCGCGCTCGTCCTGCCGGTGTGGCTCGCGACGGCTCCCGGTGAGGGGGCTGCGGCGCGCGACCTCGCGTACCAGAGGCGCGAAGCCCGCGCCGACGATCTCTGGATTCCGTCCCCGGGCGCCCCGATTCCTTCGAGCGTGCTGGCCCGCGGCGGATCTGACCGCACCCGACAGATCGTCTGGCGTCTCACCCACGGCCTCCTCGGCACCGAGTTCTACGACGCGCGGTGGTCGGATCCTTACCGGGCCGCCAGCACGATCTCGCGGCTCGCGACGCCCTTCCTGGTTATCGCGGCTATGGCCGTGTTCTTCGTCGTCCCGCCACGCGGGCGGCCGATCCAGGTCCTGGGGCTTCTCCTCGCCGCTCTCGCCGTCGCGCAGAGCCTCGTCATCGGGTCGCTTCCGCGCTACGTCCTGCCGCTGCTTCCGGCCCTGCTCGCGCTCGGAGTCTGCGCCGCGGCGACCCTTCGCGGCGCGGGGGCCTGGAGATTCGCGGGCGCCGCGGTTCTTGCGGGCGCCGCCGTGCTCTGTCTCCGACGCTACCCCTCCGGGCTGGCGTGGGAATGGGGCCGGATCGAGGCCGCGGGCGTTTCGATCGCGCAGCCGATCCCGCGCGATGCGCTTCCCCGCAGGTCGCCCGCCACGCTGCACGTGCGCCTGGCGCCTCCGCACCTCCCGTCCGGCGCCGGGATCGAAGTTCGACGGCCGGACGGCGCGGTTGTGCCCGCCTCGACCGATGCCGGGACCCGCGAGAGACCCGAGATCTCGATTCCGCTGCCGCAGGACCTCCTGGAAGGCAACGGGACCGGCACGGTGACGCTGACGTTTCTCTCGACGGGCGCCTACGGTCCGACCGACTACCTGCTCTTCCCCGTCATTCCGCCGCCGTGGAGGACTCCGGCAACGCGGGAGCCGGGCGGGGAGCTTTCACCTTCGACGGGCATCGCCTCGGGGTCGCTCGACTGGTGGGCGCACGAAGGCGCGCCCTGATCCGGCTCTAAGGCTTCGCGACGCGGTTGCGGAGCACGCCGACGCGCTCGATCTCGACCTCGACGACGTCGCCCGGCGAGAGCGGGCCCACCCCGGCGGGGGTGCCCGTCAGGATGAGGTCGCCCGGCTCGAGCGTCATCATCCGGGAGATGTAGGCCAGGAGAAAGGCCGGGCTGAAGATCATCACCGACGTCCGTGAGGACTGCTTCACCGCTCCGTTGACGCGGGTCTCGATCGCGAGATCCGACGGGTCGACGCCCGAAACGATCTCCGGGCCGACCGGGCAGAACGTGTCGAACGACTTCGCCCGCGCGAACTGCTTGTCCTTCTTCTGGAGGTCGCGGGCCGTGACGTCGTTGGCGCAGCAGACGCCGGCGAGGGCCTCGAGCCAGCGCTCCTGCGGCCAGGCCTTGATGCGGCGTCCGACGACGAGCGCGAGCTCGCCCTCGTAGTCGACGCGCTGCGACTCGGGCGGAAGCACGATGTCTCCGCCGTCGAAGACGAGAGCCGAGGGCGCCTTGAGAAAGAGGAGCGGCTCTTCTCCCGGCGCCTCGTTGCCCAGCTCCTTCGCGTGCTCGCTGTAGTTGCGGCCGACGGCGACGATCTTGGACGGGAAAGGCGGCGCGTCATGAGAGCCGAACTTCACCGATGTCACTTTCGCCTCAATAATGTAGGGGCGGGGCTTGCCCCCGCCCGCGGGCGGCCACAAGGGCCGCCCCTACACCCGCCGGGCTTTTTTCGCCTGCCGCCCCCCTCACGCCTGCCATGCCTCCTCGAGAAGCTCGCCCGCGAAGACCTCGCGCGCGTCGCCCGTCAGGCGCACGCCGGTGAAGTTTTCCTTCTCGTCGGAGAACTCGACGACCAGGTCGACGCCGCTCTTTGTCTCGCAGACGACGGGCGAGGTGGCGAGGCCCTGCCGACCCGCGACGATCGCCGCGGCGACGACACCCGATCCGCACGACAGTGTCTCGCCCTCGACGCCTCTCTCCCAGGTCCGGACCTGGATACGATTGCCCTTGCCGGCGCGCACGAAGTTGGCGTTGGCTCCGTCGGGAATGGCCGGATGATGCCGCACGAGCGGTCCCAGCCGCTCGATGTCCATTTTCGACAGGTCGCCGCGCATGAAGACGACGAGGTGCGGCACGCCGATCCGCATCGGGATCGCCGTCGGGGGAAGGCCTTTCCCCGAGATCGCTACCGGATCGGTGGGCGCGGGAATCGTCGGCAGCGCGAGGGTCACGGTCTCGTCTTCGACGCGGGCGGCGATCGGGCCCCAGCCAGTCTCGAGGACGAGGCTCGGGCCGGCGGCGAGGCCGTGGCGGACCGCGTAGCGCGCCGCGCAGCGCGTGCCGTTGGCGCAGAACGTGGCCGGGCCGCCGTCGGAGTTGTAGTAGTCGAGGCGGACGCGCCCGGGGCCGTCCGGCGAGAGAAAGAGCGCCCCGTCGGCGCCGACGGAGAGCCCCCGGCGGCAGACGAGCGCCAGCTTGCGGCGGGCCCCTTCCGAAAGCGACCGGCCGTCGGCCTCGAAAACGAAGAAGTCATTGCCGCCGCCGGCCATCTTGATGAACTTCGCGGGCAGAGACATGGGAGCGGGAGTGTAAACGATGCGCGAAGAGTTTCGGCGACCCGGCGGTTTCGAGGTGTCGGCTTCTCCGGGCCCCCGTTCGTAGGGGCGGGGCTTGTCCCCGCCCTGGGAGGGCGGCCAAGAGGGCCGCCCCTACGACCTTGGTTTCAGTCGAGCCGGACGGGACCCCGACGACCGAAGCCGCTCAAACCTTCAGAACGGCTCGGCCACGGCCTCGGGGGACGGAGCGCTCTGGTTGCCGGCGCGGTCGACCGACCGGACGGTGTACACGTACTTCTTCCCCGGCCGCGCGCCGAGGTCGTTGAAGAACGGGTCGACGATCGGCTCCTTCGTCAGCGGGACGGGCGGCCCTCCGGCAACCGAGCGGAAAACGAGGTACCCCGCAAGGTCGGGCGAATCGACCGGGTCCCAGAGGAGTCGGACGAGGTTGCCCTCCGAGAGGGCGTCGACGCGCGTCGGCGACTTCGGGGGATAGATGTCGCGCGGCACCGCGACGATCTCGTCGGCCGGCAGCCCCTCGACCCTGGGGTTCTTCGCGAGCACGGCGCGCACGGTGTAAGCGAGGGGAACGCCGTACGGCGCCGTCAGATCCACGAAGGACGTCCCCGCAACGGGAGCCGCGGTCAGCGGCGTCTCGTACGCCTCCTGCGACAGAGGGCGGCGGTAGACGCGATAGCCGCCGATTTCGACTGGCTGCTGGAGGACGTTCTTCGCAGGCGCGGTCCATTCGAGGCAGACGCGTCCTTCCTCGAGGATCGGCGGCAGGAGCTCGGGCGCCTGGGGGGCGATCTCGGGCGTGAGAACGACGATGTTCGAGAGGGGGCTGCGCTCGCCGTTCTTCCGCACCGACACGACGGCATAGGCCAGAGGCTCGGGCCCTTTCTCCTGCGTGAAGAGGGTCAGGAGCGAGTCGCGGTAGACGACCGAGGCGCCCCGGGTCGCCTCGGCGATCGCGGCGAGGTCGAGGCCCGCGGTGAGACGCGCATCCCGGTAAAAGGCCTCCTCGGCCAGACGCACGTTCGTCGCCGACCGGCGTGCGGTCGTTCCCAGGCCGCGCAGCTCGCCCGTCGATCCCGCCGACGGGGCAGGCGCCGCCGGACCGGCCGCCGCGCGCGGCGGGGCCGTCAGGGCGGCCGAGGGATTGACGACGCGGTAGACCTCGATCGCTCCGAGGTCCGTCAGCGGCGCTCCCGTCTGGAGCCGGTCGGGAAACGTGAACGTCAGGACGGCGTCGTCGCCTTCCTGCTCGACGGCGAGGTCCTTGACGGCGTTGGGCCCGCTCGGCAGGGGCGGCTGCGGGTCGCCCTTCTTGCCGCAGGCGAGCGCCAGCAGGCAGATCGCGACCGAAATCCGAAGGCGCTTCATAGAAACTGATGTTTCCACGGGAGAGGATACCGAAGAGACTTCCCCTCCCATGTCGGTCGGCCCGCGCAGCGGGCCGCTACAGGACGTAACGCGACAGGTCCTCGTCCTTGACGAGATCGGCCAGCGCCGCCTGCACGTCGGAGATCTCGATGCGGATCGCCTTGCCCGCGTTCTCCGGCCCCTCGAAGGAGATGTCTTCGAGCAACCGCTCGAGGATCGTGTGCAGCCGCCGCGCGCCGATGTTCTCGAGCGCGCGATTGACGCGCTCGGCGTCGCGCGCGATCTCGCCGATCGCGTCGTCGGAAAACGACAGGTCGACGTTCTCGGCGCCGAGCAGTGCCCGGTACTGCTTGAGC
This sequence comes from uncultured Acidobacteriota bacterium, assembly GCA_963805495.1. Taxonomy (GTDB): domain Bacteria; phylum Acidobacteriota; class Thermoanaerobaculia; order UBA5066; family Gp7-AA6; genus DAHUXD01. The sequence goes on from CAWDUQ010000001.1 coordinate 344,933, forward strand.
AGGGCGTTCTCGGGCTCCGTCAGGATCCGCACGAAGTCCGCCTCCGTCAGCGAGTCGAGTTCGACGCGGATCGGGAAGCGGCCCTGGAGCTCCGGGATCAGGTCCGAGGGCTTCGATACGTGAAACGCGCCCGCGGCGATGAACAGCACGTGGTCGGTCTTGACGAACCCGTACTTGGTGTTGACGGAGGTTCCCTCGACGATCGGCAGCAGGTCCCGCTGCACGCCCTCGCGCGAGACGTCGGGGCCTCGGCCGCCGGACTCGCGCCCCGCGACCTTGTCGATCTCGTCCAGGAAAACGATGCCGGAGGACTGCGCGCGCTCGACCGCCTCGCGGGCGACCTGGCCGGGGTCGATCAGGCGCCCCTCCTCCTCCGCCTGGAGGATCTGGCGGGCCTCGGCCACGGAGGTTTTCCGGCGCTTCTTCTTTCCGCCGAAGAGCCCGGGGAGCATCTCCTTGACGTTGATGTCCATCTCCTCGACGCCCTGGTTGGTGACGATCTCGAAGGACGGAAACGTCTTGTCGGCGACCTCGACCTCGACCATGCGGTCCTCGAGCTTGCCCTCGCGGAGCATCGTGCGGAACCGGTTCCGCGTCTCCTCCGCCTCGGTGTCGCCCATCGACGGCAGGAGCAGATCGAGCAGGCGCGCCTCGGCGCGGCTCTGGGCGCGGTCCCGGATCTCGAGAGTCTTCTCCTCGCGAACCATCTGCACGGCGACCTCGGTCAGGTCCCGCACGATCGACTCCACGTCGCGGCCGACGTAGCCGACTTCGGTGAACTTCGAGGCCTCGACCTTGAGAAAGGGCGCGTCGGCGAGGCGCGCCAGACGACGCGCGATCTCGGTCTTGCCGACGCCCGTCGGCCCGATCATGAGGATGTTCTTCGGCAGGACCTCGCGCGACATCTCGGGCGACAGGCGCTGCCGGCGCCAGCGGTTACGGAGCGCAATCGCCACGGCCTTCTTCGCGCGCCGCTGGCCGATGACGTACTTGTCGAGCTCGACGACGATCTCGCGGGGGGTGCGGGCGGCGGTCGCGGGCGCCTGGGCTTCGTGCTCGCCCGGCATCAGGAAAACCATCAGAGCTCCTCGAGCGTGATGTGGTCGTTGGTGTAGATGTCGATCTGCGAGGCGACCAGCAGGGACTCGCGCGCGACGTCCGACGCCGACATGTCCGGCCGGTGCTTGATCAATGCGCGCGCCGCGGCGAGGGCGTAGGCGCCGCCCGAGCCGATCGCGAGCACGCCCTCTTCCGGCGAGATGAGGTCGCCCGTGCCGGAGATCAGAAGCGAGCTCTGGCGGTCCGCGACGATGAGCAGGGCCTCGAGCTGGCGCAGCATCTTGTCGGTGCGCCAGTCCTTGGCGAGCTCGATCGCCGAGCGCTCGAGGTTGCCGCGGTGCTCGTCGAGCTTGCCCTCGAAGCGGGAAAAGAGAGCGAAGGCGTCGGCGGAGGACCCGGCGAAGCCGGCGATCACGGAGCCGCCCGCGAGCCGGCGGATCTTCGCCGCCGTCTGCTTCATGACGGTGGTTCCGAGCGTCACCTGGCCGTCCGAGGCCATCGCCACCTTGCCTTCCCGGCGCACGCACAGGACGGTCGTGGAGTGCCACTTTTGCATCGGGAGGAGGATACCCTAGCGGCCCGTCAGCGGTCAGGCGGAAGAGGCCGGCGGGGCATCGGGCGCAACGCCGCCGACGGATTAAGGCCGACGGCCCACCGATCCGGAAAGCACCTTGATCGCGGCCTCGATGACCGCATCTTCCTGCCCCTCGCCAACCGCGGGCCGGTCCGCCACCGCCACGTCCGGATCGACGCCCCGGCCCTCGTAGCTCTTTCCGTCGAGGCTCTCGATCGCACGCTCGGAGAACCACAGCGTCGAGCCGTCGGGCAGCGGCACGGCGGAGGCGCCGCCGCTCGCCATGCCGGCGGTCGTCTCGCCCACGATCGGGCCGGTCGAATGCGCCCGGAACTTCAGAGCGAGGGCTTCCGCATTCGACGCCGTTCCCGAATTCGTCAGCAACGCCACCGGCAGGGGCCGATACACCGGCGGCACGAGGCGCTTCCCGTCGCGGTCGACAACGTAGTAGTCGCCGCTGTCCCATCGTCCCCGGAGAAAAGTCGCCAGGATGTTGGGATCGTAGCCGCCGCTGTTGCCGCGCACGTCGAGGAGAAATCCCTCGATCGAGGGCCAGTCCGCGAGCCCGGCGCGTCCCTGGGCCGCGATCGAGCGGTCGGACAGCATGTCGACGACGACGAGGGCCGTCTCGGCGCTCATCCCCCACAGACGCGCGTAGCCCCAGGCCTTGCCGTCGCGCCGGATCACACGCGCGCTCTTCCAGGCGAGTGCGTCGCCGCCCTCCTCGGGTGTACGGACGAGGCGGTCGGTCCGGGGCGCTTCGCCGGACCGCTGCCACGTCACGCTCACGGCGGAGCCGGCCGGGCCCTCGAAGACCAAGAAGAGGTCTCGGAAGTTGACGCGTCCGGCGCCGTAGGCCCGGCCGTCGACGGCCAGGATGCGGTCGCCGATCCGAAGGCCCGCCTTCTCGGCGGAGGTGCCGGGGACGACGCCCTTGACGGCATAGCCGCCCGAGTCCTGTCCGATCCGCAAACCCGCCGTCGCCCATGCCCGCTCGGGCAGGCGGCCCGGCGGCACGCGGAAGGTGTGCGAGTCGTTGAGCGTCCCGATGAGGCGGTCGTAGATCGCGTCCTGCTCGGACGGCGAGGGCGATGCCGCGAGCTCTGCGGCCGCCTTCGCGACCGCGCCGCTCCAATCGACGTCCTTCAGCTTCGAGTCGTAGAAGCGGTCGCGGATCGTCCGGTCGATCTCCGCGAGAACGGGCGGCCGCGGGGCCGGCTGCGCCGCCGCCCCTCCCGCGAGCAGTCCGAGGACGACGGACCACCCGGCGCCGAAGGCCGCGCTAAGCCTTCGGGTGCGCATTTCGGTAGACCTCGGCGAGCCTCGCGGCATCGAGGTGAGTGTATTTCTGTGTCGTCGAGAGCGAGGCGTGCCCCAGAAGCTCCTGGATCGCGCGCAGGTCCGCGCCCGCCTGCAGCAGGTGGGTCGCGAAGGTGTGCCGGAGGGCGTGCGGTGAAATCTCTTCGGGCAGGCCGGCGGCGCGCAGCCGCCGCTTGAGGAGGCGCGCCATCGAGCGGGTCGTCAGCCGGCCGCCGCGGGCGTTGACGAAAAGGGGCGCGGACCGTCCGGCGTCCGCAGCGCGGTGTCGCAGGGCGTCCCGGGAGGGAAGGTACTCGCGCAGGGCCTCGTCGGCCGCGTCGCCGAAGGGGACGATGCGCTGCCGGCTCCCCTTGCCCGTGACGCGCAGAAGGCGCGCGCCGAAGTCGACGTCCTCGAGATCGAGCCCCGCCACTTCCGAGACGCGCAGGCCGGTGGCGTACAGGAGCTCGAAGAGCGCGCGCTCGCGCTCGGGGACGAACGTTTCGCCCTCGTCGGCCGTAAGGAGCTTTTCCGTGTCCGGGAGCGTCATCGCCCGGGGAAGCGTCTTCGGCACCCTCGGGGACGGCAGGCCCCGGGCCGGGTTCTTCTCGAGATACCCCTCGCGGCCGGCCCACCGGAAGAAGGACCGCAGCGTCGAAAGGTGCCGGGCGAGCGAGCGGTTGACGAGGCCGTCCCGGTGGAGGTGGGCGAGGTAGGACCGCACCGCGAGCGTGTCGATCCGCGACAGCGGCGTCCGGGCCGCCGGCTCGTTCGCGAACTCGCGCTCCCAGAAGTCGACGAACCGCGCCAGGTCCTTTCCGTAGGCCTCGACGGTCCGGGGGGAAAAGCGTCGCTCGTCGGCCACGTAGCTCGCAAAGCCGTCGATCGCCCGCGAAAGCGAGATCACGCCCGAACAGTGTAGCGCGCCGCGGCGCCGGCCTTAGAATGCCCCGCCATGGAATTGCGACCGTTCCGCTCGATCCGGTTCTCGCCGCGCGTGATCCTCGAGCGCGGGCTCTCCAACGTCTTCGCGCCGCCGTACGACCAGATCTCTCCCGAGCTGCAGGACCGTCTCTACGCGCGGGCGCCCGAGAACATCGTGCGCATCACGTACCCGAAGAAGGACGCCGCGGACCCCTACGCCGAGGCCGCGAAGACGCAGGCCGAGTGGCTCGCGTCCGGGATACTCGAGAAGGAGCGCCGGCCCGCCCTCTGGAACTACCGCCAGTCCTTCACCGAGGGCGGGAAGACGCACGTCCGGGAGGCACTCGTGGGCCTCGTCCGGCTCGAAGAGTATGACCGGGGAACGATCCAACCGCACGAGCGGACCCTCGCCAAGCCCAAGGCGGACCGCCTCGCGCTCCTCTCGGCGACGAAGGCGGACCTCGAGCTGATCTTCCTCCTGACGCGCGCCCCGCTGTCGGCGGCCCTCGGCACGCGGCGAACGCCGAATCTCTCGGCCGAGAGCCCGGACGGCGTCCGCCACGACGCCTTTCGCATCTCGGACTACGCCGCTCACGTCGAGCTCCAGGGCCTCGTCAAGAACGCCGAGGCGATCATCGCCGACGGCCATCACCGCTACGAGACCGCTCTCGCCTTTTCGAAGGACCCCGCGGCGGAGAAGCTCCCCGGCGCGAAGTACAAGCTCTGCGCGATCGTCGACATGGCCTCGCCGGGCGTGATCGTCCGTCCGATTCACCGCCTGCTGTTCGACATGCCGGACTGGCGGCCCGTCCGGACACTCCACTCCGCGCGCGACTACTTCGATCTGAAGGAGTTCGAATCTCCCGCCGACGCGCACGCCGCCCTCGAGGCCCACGCGCGCCGCTTTCCGGCGTTCGTGCTGTATGCCCCGCCGTCGAAGGCCGTGCTCATGACGCTCAAGGAGAAACCGGAGCCCCTGCCGTGGCCGGAGGGCCGCTCGGAGGAGTGGAAAGCGCTCGACGTCGCGGCCCTCGAGGTCGCGTTCTTCGACAAGCTGCTCGGCATCCGCACCGACGCGATCGCTCAGGGAGAACGGATCTCCTTCACCTCGGACGCCGACGGCGCCATCGCCGCCGTCGACGGCGGGAAAGCCCAGGCCGCGATCCTGATGCGGGCGACGACGGTCTCCGACGTGGAAGCCGTCGTGGGCGCGGGCGACCGCCTGCCGCAGAAGTCGACGCACTTCTTCCCGAAGATGTACTCGGGACTGTTCGGCGTTTCGCTCGAGGACGCGGTGTACTGAAGCGTAGGGGCGGCCCTTGCGGCCGCCCGCGGGCGGGGACAAGCCCCGCCCCTACGTCCCGGGGCCCGATGCCACCGACCGTCGAAGACATCGTCGCGCGCGCCGAATCGCTCCGGGCGGCGGGCCGCGCCGAGGAGGCGATCGCGGCGTGCGACGAGGCCTTGACGCTCCAGCCCGATTGCCTTCCCGCCCACGTCTGCATGGCGCGGGCAAAGCTTCCGGGCGAGGACTACCTCGCGCACCTGACGCGGTTCCACGAAATGCTCGCACCGCGGGTGTACCTCGAGATCGGCGTCGACGCGGGCCGGACTCTCTCGCTCGCACGCCCGCCCACGCTCGCCCTCGGCGTCGATCCGACCGCGAAAGAAGGCGGTGTCTTCGCCGCGCCGACGCGGCTGTTTCCGGTCGAGAGCGACGTCTTCTTCTCGTCCGGTCAGGCCGCGGAGGCGCTCGCGGGCCGGCCCGTCGATCTCGCCTTCGTCGACGGCCTCCATCTCTTCGAACAGGCACTCTCCGACTTCATCCACGTCGAGCGCCACGCCGCGGCGGACTCCGTCGTCCTCTTTCACGACTGCCTTCCGCTGACGCCGGCGACGGCGTCGCGGAATCGAACGACGGGATTCTGGTCCGGCGACGTCTGGAAGATCGTTCCGATTCTTCAGCGACTGCGGCGGGATCTCACGGTGCTCCTGATCCCGGCCTATCCCACCGGACTTCTCGCCGTGACCGGGCTCGATCCCGCCTCGCGGGTGCTCGACGCGGGCTACGCCGCGGCGGTCGGGGAGTGGCGGGACAAAGGCTGGAGCGGCGGACCCGAAGACCCGCCGCTCCCGATCATCCCCAATCGCTTCGAGGAAGTCCGCGCGCGGCTTCGGCCGCGCGGCTGAGTGAGGGCGGGATCCCCGCCCCTACTTCTTCGGGGCGAAACCCCGCACGTCGTTCTTCACGAGGCTCTGGATCTGCTCGGGCGTCAGCTTCTTGCCGAACGCGGGCATGTCGTCCTTGCCCTCGGTGACCGACTTGATGAGCGCTTCGTCCGTCTCGTCGGCCTGCCACTCGGCGTCGGTGAAGTTTCGCGCCTTCAGCATCTTCCCCTTCATCGTCCTGGCCCGGCCGTCGTCTCCGTGGCACTTGGCGCAGTACTTTTCGAAGGTCTCCGAGGGAGCCTTCGTCTCGGCCGCGTAAACCGCGGCCGCGACGCCCACGATCGAGCCGAACACCAGACCTCCGAGAACCCGGGTCCGCGTCATCCCTTCCTCGCTTTCTGAAGATCCTGGAGAACCGTCTCCGGCTCCCACTGTTCGCCGTAATAGATCGTGGCGAGCCTGCCGTCGGGATCGACGATCGCGACGGCCTGCGAGTGCACGATCTGGCCCTTGTCCGGGTAGTAGAGGACGCCGAAGGTCTCGGCCACGCGTGCCACGGCCTTCGGGTCGCCCGTCAGGAACTTCCAGCGCGCCGGGTCCGCACCCACGTGTTTCGCGAACTCACGAAGGACTTCGGGCGTGTCGTTCTGCGGATCGACGGTCACCGAGAGGAGCTCGCCGAACTTCTCCTTGACGAGACCCGCCTGGATCTTCGAGAAACGCGCGACCGTCAGGGGGCAGGCGGTCGCGACCGGGCAGCGCGTGTAGACGAACGTCACCGCCACGGGCTGTCCCCGGAACTGCGAGAGCCGGACGGACGCTCCGGTCTGGTCGGTCAGCGTGAAGTCCGGCACCAGGTCGCCGACCGCGATTCCCTTGTTGGGCTCGGGCCGCACGCCCGGCCCGCCGAACGGGGTCGGCGTCGGCACGAACCCCTTCGTCAGGACCTGCTCGAGGAAGTAGGTGCTGCCGTCGACGACGAGCGTCGCCTCGATGCGATCGCCGGGGCGAAGGAACGCGATGACCTTCGGATCGTCCCGGACCGGGAAGGCCATCGTCATCGCCGACATGTAGCCCGGGATCTCCTCGTGGCTGACCGTGATCCGGGCGCGCGCGGGGTCGATCGCGGTGATCACGCCGCGCAGCGGAAAGCGCTTCGCGTCCGGACCGACGGGGGCCGGCTTTTCGACGGCGATCGCCGGCTGCGCGGGGGCGCCGGAGGGCACCTCGGCCTCCCGGCGACACGCCGGAGCGGCGAAGACCGCGAGGGCGAGCACGGCGGCGGCGGCGACGACTCTCTTCACGGCGCCCTTCCTACAGGATTTGCGACCGCCATTTCAAAGGTTAAGGAAGCCCAAAGGCTCTGCCAGTCCGCGTCGGCGCCCGAGGGCGCCGGTCCCATCTCGACCGCCTTGATCATCCAGAGGCCGGCCTTCGACAGCCGGAGACGCGCGCGCCCGTCGCGGCCGGTCCGTGCGGAGGAGGCCGCCGCGGGCTCCCCGTGGAGTTGCGCATGGACGAGCGCGCCGGCGAGCGGCTTCCCGTCCAGCAGAAGGCGCATGGGCAGCGCATCGCTCGGGCGCAGCGCGTACGGGTTCCTCTCCGGAACGAGCTCGAGCGTGAAGCCGAGCGGCCGGTCGAAGCCCGTCGAGCCGGTGCCCCCGACGTCGAGGATCGCCTTGGCGCATCGCGAGAAGACCTCGCGGCCGGGCCTGGCCGTCTCGCCGCGTTTCGCGCGCAGGGTCGAGATCTTCTCGAGGCCCTCTTCCTTCAGGTACGCCTCGAACTTCGCCGCGTCGAGCGACACCGGGTAGTTGAGGCTGCGGTAGCCGACGATCGCGAGGCCGGGCTCGGCCATGCGGATCGTCCCGGCTGGATCGTCGCCGGGCCCGCCGGGGATCGGCTGCTCTCCGGATGCCGAGACGAGCACGAACTTCGAGACGAGCTGCGGCACCCGCGGAAACGGCTCGCCCTCGAAGTGGGGACCCACGAAGAGGCGCAGCGCGACCGTCGAGCCGACGGCCGGGCGGAAACTCGAGGGCTCGATCCAGAAGTCGTGCGCCGAGAGCGGCGCGGCGAACAGGACCGCCGCCAGGACATACGCGTCGAGACGCCTCATCCGGCGGCCGCCGCCTTGCGCGAGGCGATGTAGTCCGACAGCTTCGAGAGATCGACGTTGCCCCCCGAAATCACGACGCCGACCTTCTTGCCGAGGAAGTCCGCCTTCTTGTACCGGACCGCGGCCGCGGCGGCCGCGCCCGAGGGCTCGGCCAGGACTTTCATGCGCTCGAGCAGGAAGGTCAAGGTCTCGACCATCTCGTCGTCGGACACGAGGAGGATGTCCGCGACCTTGTCCTGGACGATCGGAAACGTGAGCTTGCCCGGGGCCGTGACGCGCAGGCCGTCGGCGATCGTCGGATTCTGTTTCACCTCGACGCGCGTGCCGGCATCGAACGAGCGCTTCGTGTCGTCGGCCGTCTCGGGCTCCGCGCCGTAGACCTTGATCCCGGGCCGCATGTGCCGGGCGGCCGTCGCCCATCCGCCGATCAAGCCCCCGCCCGAGACGCAGACGACGAGCGCATCGAGATCCGGGACCTCCTCGAGCAGCTCGACGGCGCCCGTCGCCGCGCCCGCCATGATGAGCTCGTCGTCGAAGGGCGGTACGACCAGGGCGTTCTTCTCCCGCGCGATCTTTGCGGCGAGGTCGTCGCGGCTCTGCATCTGCCGGTCGTAGAGGACGACTTCCGCGCCGTAGCCGCGCGTGGCGTCGATTTTCGACTGCGGCGCGTCGGTCGGCATCACGATCGTGGCGGAAAGGCCGAGGAGCTTCGCCACGAGCGCGACGGCCTGCGCGTGGTTCCCGGAGGAGAACGCGACCACGGCCTCGACCTTCCCCCGCTCGCTCTCGGCCTTGATCTTGTTGTAGGCGCCCCGGAACTTGAAAGCGCCGACCCGCTGCAGGTTCTCGGCCTTGAAGTGGACGCGGGCTCCCGCTTCCTCGTCGAACTGGCGGGAGTGCAGGACGGGAGTGCGGTGCGCGACGCCCTCGAGGCGTTTGCGCGCGGCTTGGATGTCCTCCCAGGTGGGCATGTGCACCTTTCAGGGCGGCCACAAGGGCCGCCCCTACGACCGGAGTAGGGGCGGGGCTTGTCCCCGCCCTCCTAAGATACGACGGCGGCGTGCGGAGCGATCTCCTGCTTCCATTCCCCGATCGCGGCGAGCGCCCGGTCGACCATCCGCTGGCGCCGCAACTGCTTGTCCCGGACCGGAGAATGCGACGTGTCCTCGATCAGGCCGAACGTCACGTTCATCGGCTCGAACTTCTCCTCGGGCGGCCGCTCCGAGCAGTGCCGGGCGAGCGACCCGATGGCTGTCGTGTAGGGCACGGGCACGGGCTCGCGCCCTTCCAGGATCTGGGCGAGGGCGAGGCCGACGGCGAGCCCGGTCGCCGCGCTCTCGACGTAGCCCTCGACCCCCGTGATCTGGCCGGCGAAAAAGATTCGCGGCTCGCGCCGCATGCGGAAGAACCGGTCGAGGTGCGCCGGCGCGTGGATGTAGGTGTTGCGGTGGAGCATGCCGTAGCGCGCGAAGACGGCGTTCTCGAGCCCCGGGATCATCCGGAAGACCCGCTGCTGCTCCGGGATCTTCAGCTTCGTCTGGAATCCGACGATGTTGTAGTGCTCCTTCGCCAGATCGTCCTGGCGGAGCTGCACCACCGCCCAGGGGAGGCGGCCGGTCTTCGGATCGGGCAGGCCCATCGGCTTCATCGGCCCGTGACGCAGCGTCTCTCGGCCCCGCTCGGCCATGACTTCGACCGGGAGGCAGCCTTCGAAGTAGATGCCCTTCTCGAAATCCTTGATCGGGACCGTCTCGCCCGAGAGCAGGGCGTCGAGGAACCGCTCGTACTCCTCGCGGGTGAGCGGGCAGTTCCAGTAGTCCTCGCCCTCGCCCTTGCCGTAGCGCGACATGGCGTACATCTTCGAGAGGTCGAGCGACGAGGCTTCGACGATCGGGGCCATCGAGTCGTAGAAGTAGAGGTCTGCGGTCCCGAGGAGCTCCCCGATCGCGCGGTCGAGAGCCGGCGAGGTCAGCGGTCCGGTCGCGATCACGACGAAGCCCTCGCGCGGGATCGACGTCACCTCCTCGCGGACGAGCTCGATCTCGGGGCGCGCCGCAATCGCCTCGGTCACGAGACCCGCGAAGACGTGCCGGTCCATCGCGAGGGCGTCCCCGGCCGGCACGGCCGCCGCCCGCGCGGAACGGATCACGAGAGAGTCGAGAGCCTCCATTTCCCGCTTGATGAGGCCGACCGCGTTGCGCGGGTTGTCGGAGCGGAAGGAGTTCGAGCAGACGAGCTCGGCGCAGCGGTCCGTCTCGTGCGCCGAGGTCTTCACCTTCGGCCGCATCTCGAAGAGCCGCACCCGGTGGCCCCGCCGGGCGAGTTGCCAGGCGCACTCCGAGCCGGCGAGGCCCGCGCCGACGATCGAGACCGTGTCGCTCACGGGTCCGATTCTATGGGCCGGCCCGAAAACCGACTACCAGCCGCCCCCGCCGCCCCCGCCGGAGCTGCCGCCCCCGCCCCCACCGCCGCCCCCGCTCGAGGACGACGAGGGCGAGGACACCCCCGCCGCCAGCGCCCCCGCGGCCACGGCCCAGGTCCCGGACGCGCCCGCGCCGCCGAAGGCGCCCCCGCCGCCCGTCCAGCCCCCGCCCGTCGAGGGCGACGAGGACGAAGACCCGCTCGACGAGCCGCGCCACGTCGTGCTCGCCGCGGACGCGGCGGCCGCCGCGCCGTGCGCCTTGAACCACCGGTCGGCCTCGGATGTCAGGCCGAAGGCGACGACGTACGGGAACCATTCGTCCTTCAGCCGCGGGTTCGGGCTCCGCAGCTCGTCGGCGAAGTAGCGGCGGGCCGAGGCGAGCGCCTTGCGCCGCGCGATGCGGCGCGGGCCGTTGCGCGTCTTCGCGATGAAGAATACGCCGCTCACGACCGCGAGCCGCAGGAGCATCGAGCCGACGACGACGATGGCCGGACTCCGGGAGCCCTCGCGCACGCCCATCCATGCGAACCAGAACAGCAGGGCCGGCACCCAGAGGAAGAGCGGCGACCACGCGTCGAGCCGGTCGACCCGCTTCTGGTACGCCCACGCGCAGAGGGCGCCGATCCCGTAGGCGACGAAGTAGGTGATGACGGATCCGATGGCCGTGCCGAGCTCCTCGGCGTCGGTGAAGACCGCCCAGCCGTGCACGGCGAAGCCGGCGAGAAAAAGGAGCGCGGTGAGCCGCCCGCCCGAAACCTCCGCCTTGTCCTGGAAGTCCGCGTGCGTCTTGAGCTTCGCCTCGAGGTCCGGCTTGATCTTCGAGGACGGGTCGAAGCCGCTCGCCTTGTAGTGCGCCTTGATCGCGTCGGTGTCGGTCTCCTTGCGGCCCCCGAAAAAGAGGGCCTGGACGAGGTCCTGGTCGTAACCGTGGAGCTGCGAGACGGGAACGAGCAGGCGCATCGAGAGCTTCTTGCCGCTCGCCTCGGTCGAGATCTTCTTCTCCGCCGAGAGCCGCGCCAGCACCGCCGCGACCTCCGGGGCGCCGATCGTCTCGTCCCAGAGGGCCCCGGCCTCCTCGGGCGCGAGCGTCAGGAGGTTCTTTCCGAGCCATGCCTCGTCGATCGCTCCGGGCGGCTGTGAGCGGCGCGAACCGGCCGAGCGCGGTCTCCCGGCGGCGCCAGCCGAAGTAGAGGAGGACGATCGCCGCCGCCAGCAAGCCGAGGAGCCCGCGCCGCAGGCCCGGGCCCATGACCGAAGCGGATACCGCCGGCTCTCCGCTGCCCGTGTAGGAAAGCGGCACCGTCACGGTGAAGTTCGACCGGGGAGACGAGGACGCCGCTCTCGTAAACGCCCGGGAACGCGCCCTCGGGCTTCCACACGGGATCGAGCTCGAGCGAGACTTTGAGCCTGCGGATTGGCCACTCGGCCGTCGGAAGCCCGAAGTTGTGATCGAGGAGGTATGTCTCCCCCTGCTTCACCAGCACTCCCGAGAGCACGTAGGCGATCTCGTAGACGAGCTCGGTCGACGCAAACTCGGGGTCCGACGGAAGGCGGCTGCGCCACCGCAGGACGTTGTCGCCGCTCCAGGCCCATTCGTCGACCGCGGAGAGGCCGCCCTGCGAGAGCGCGTGCCGTGTCCCGTCCGGGTCGATGCGGGCGAGCGAGACGAGAGCGATCGACTGGCCGGGACGGATGCTGAAGCTCCGCTCGCCTCCGTTCCAGTCCCCGGTGAAGACCATCGCCTGTGTCTCGACGACGTGGAGCGCCCCCTGCGCGTCGAGGCGCGCCCGCACGTCGATCGAACGCCACGAGAGCTCCTTCGCGGAAGCGGAAGCGGCCGCCGCCGCGGCGAACACGGCGAGCGCGAGCGGGAGGAGTCGTCGAGGCCGGAGCACGTGGAGGGATTGTAACGGCCGCGGGCCCGTGCCCGACCATCGCCCGGCCACGATTGCCGGAACCGGCGCGCCTCGCCCGGATCCCCGCACGCCCAAAGCCGCTAGGGCGCGAGGACGCGAAACCTCGCCCGGAGTCTGGGACGCGAAGGGTCGATCGCATCTTCGACGACCACTTCGACCACGCCGGGCGATGCGAGCAGCTCGGGCGCCACGGCGGCGGTGATCAGGCGACTGTTGCCGAAGGTGGTCTTGAGCGGACGGCCGTTCCAGCGGATCGTGTCGCCGCGCGTCAGTCCGGTGCCGAGAACGAGAAGTCCCGCCGCCCCGTCGGGCTGGCGCCGAAAGATCTCGCCGGCGTGCGCTTCGGCGGGCACGAGCGCGGAGAGCGAGCGCCCGGCCTCTCCACCCGCCCGCACGAGGCGCCCCGGGCCGATCGACGGATCGGGGCTCTCCCGACACCCGCCGAGGAGCAGGCTCAGCGCGGCCGCGGCCGCGGCCCGGCTAATCCGCACGGCCGATCCGAACCTCTCCCGGCGAGAGCGCGGGACCCCGGTCGCCTTCGGTCGAGGGTGCGACCGGCAGGTTCGACCCCGGGGAAGACGCGAAGGGCAGGTAGCCGAGGGCGAGCAGGCGCGCGACGACCTCGGCCGGAAGCGGGAGCATCGCGCCCGATTGCGCGCCGGTCGGCGGAGTGGTGAAGACCGCGGTTTCGGAGGGCAGCGGTTCGCGTCCAGGCCAGCCGAGCGCGTCCCATCGGTAGGAGCCTTCCCCGAGGGAACGATGCGCGACCGAGAAGACGGGGCCCGCTCCCTTCACGTCGAGCTCGAGCGCGCGCGTGCCCCGGGCCGGCTGGAAGGCGAGCCAGACAGGGGCGCGCGGCCGTTCGAAGCGCGCCTCGGTAACGGCGCCCCGCTGCGTGAAAACTCCGCGCGAAGCCAGACCAAACGTGAGGAGGGCCGGAGCCGCCCCGCGTCCCCGCCCCCGGACCACGATCTCCTGCCCCGCGAGAGTCGGCACGGCGGGCAGCCGCACCACCAGCGCGTCGGGAAAGCCGGAGGCGAGATAGCGGTCGACCTGCGCGAGAAGCGCCGCGCCCCAGTCGGACGCGGACGGGAGAGGCTGCGTTTCCCCGGGGTCGCGGGAGAGGTCGAAGCACTCCTGCACCGAGAGGACCAGGAAGGGGTTTCCGTCGAACCAGGAGGTCTGGGGAGCGCCGGTCCGACGGATCAACTTATGGTCGTCCACGCGCACGGAGAGGGCCTCGAGCGGCGGCGCTTCGGTCACGAGCGCCCTCCCGGGGGACGGGGGCCCCGACAGAAGGGAGCGCCCTTCGAAGGCGGCCGGTACCGGGAGCCCCGCGGCCTCGAGCAACGTCGGCGCGACGTCGAGCAGGCTCGCGTTGCCCGGCACGACCCCTCGCGCTTTCGGAATCCACGGAACCACAAGCTCGAGCGGGACGCGTATCTCCTCTTCGAACAGGTACGGGCTGGCGTGCCCCCACGAAAGGCACCGGCCGTCGATCCGACGGTCGCAGAGCGCCTCGCCGTGGTCGGACGTGAAGAGAATCGCCGTTCGGGAGAGGCGCCCGTCGGCCTTCAGGCCCTCCACAAACCGGCCGAAGGCGTCGTCCGTGCCGCGCAGCGCGGCGTCGTAGCGGTTGCGCAGCTGTCCGGGGAGATCGGGGTCTTCGCCGCGCGAGCGCGTGACGGCCGAAAACTCCTCTCGCCAATCCGGGCCGAGCGCCGAGACGTCGCCGAAGAGCTCCCGTGCGGAGGCCTCGTCGGCCGCGTAGTCGTGCACCTGGAAGGTATGAAGGAACAGGAACACCGATTCCCTCGAATGCTCGGCGAGCAGGTCGAGCGCCCTCTCGAATGCGCGGGCGGCCGGCTCGCGCACCGTGAAGTAGCGGTCGAAGCCCTGCGCCAGGCCGAAGGCCGGGTCGACGAGTCCGCCCCCCGTCACGGCGAGCGTCCTGTAGCCCGCCGCCGCCATCCGCTCCGCGAGCGTTTCGAACCCTTCCGGGAGCAGGTTGGAGGATCGGCCCGCTCCGTGTCGGGCGACGGAGGCCGAAGTGAACATGGAGGCGTGCGCGGGAAGCGTCCAGTTCGCCGTGGTGACTCCCTTCTCGGCGCGAAGACCGTCCCGGAAGAAGCGATCGAGCAAAGGCGTCGTGGGGAGCCCGTATCCGTAGGCCGAGACGTGGTCGGCCCGGAGCGTGTCCACGACGAGAAGAACGATCGTGCGCACCGGCTCCGGGCGCGGGACGGACAGGAAGGGCTCGGTCAGGAAGAGGGAGCGGCCGGGCGAGGCCGGGCCATCGGCGCGATACGCCACCTCGAGCTCTTCGGGCGCGGTGGTCTCGGGCAGGTCCAGAGACCAGGCGTGCCAGTCCGCCGGGCTCGGGGAGAGCGGCAGGATCGTCTCGCGGGCGCTTCCGCCGCGGGCGGTGACCGCGACGCGCAGGCTTCCGGCCGGATCCCCGGCGAGGACGCTCGCGTAGGAGCCCTCGAGCCGGCGAGACGGTCCGGGCGGCAGTGTCCATCGCACGGCGTCCCCCGGCGAGAGCCAGCAGCCCGGGCGCGTCTCGGAGGCGACGCCGATCCACTCGGTCTCCGGGACGGAGAGCCGGACGACGTGTCGCGACCGGTCCCCGCACGCGAGCGTCCCCGCCGCGAGGGCCAGCGCCGCGACGCCGCCGCGGGCCCGGGAGGATCGCGGACCGCCCATTCCTAGCGGCCGGCCGGAGGCCTGTCCTTGCGCCGCGCCACGGGGACGACGAACCGGATGGAGGTCAGCCGCGGCGAGAAGGCCGCGATCTTGTTGTCGACCAGCCCCGCGGCGAGTCCCGCCTTCTGGACGTCGTTCCAGAAGTACGGGAACTCGAGCTCCGCGACGAAGGGCTTCTTCGGAAAGACGGCCCAGAGCGCGCCCGCCGGCTGCAGTCGTTTCTCGAGGTCGGCGAAAAAGGTCGAGAGCGAGCCTTCCGCGGGCACCTCCGCCATCAGCCACGCGTGCCGGCCGGCCGGGAACTTCGGCACCCGCTCGACGAGGGGCCCGAAGGTCGCACGCATCGTCTTTACGAATTCGGGCGAGCGTCCGACCGCGTAGGCCGACCCGGACGGAAGCGAAAACTTCTCCCACGGAGACCGCATGCGCCGATTCTACGCGGGGGTCCTAAGATGGAGAGGTGACCTTCGAGGCGGACCTCTATCCCGACGAGTACTACGAGGGACTGCACCGGGTCACCGCCTTCGCCGCACCGACGCGCAAGTGGCGCGAGCGGGACCGGGACATCCTGCGGCTTTCCCTCCCGTCGTCCGACCAGGTGGTCCTCGATCTCGGCTCGGCCCGCGGCGACGTCTGCTTCCTTCTCGCGCCCCGCGTCCGGGAGGCGATCGGCGTCGACGCCTCGCCGCGGGCGCTCGAGATCGCCGAGGCCGAGCGCTCACGCCGCGGCCTCGAGAACGTCCGCTTCCTCCGGAGCGACGTCGCGACGCTCGAGGGGATTCCCGACGCCTCGATCGACCTGGCCGGGGCCTTCGACCTGCTCGAGCACGTCGACGACGAGACGGTCCGGCAGATGCTGCGGGCGCTCGCCCGGGTCTTGAAGCCCGGCGGCGTCTTCGCCGCGTACACGCCCAACCGCGAGCATTACGTCGAGCGGCTGAAGGCGCACGACTTTCTGCTGAAGCAGTTTCCCGAACACATCGCGGTGCGCCGTCCGCGGGAGATCCGGCGGCTCCTCGAGGAATCCGGCTGGCGGGTGCTCGCGCTGACGTACTCCCCGGCGCCGTTTCCTTTCGTCCACTGGATCGAGAAGCTCCTGTGGAGGCTGCCGGTCGTCGGGCGCCTCTTCCGGTACCGCATCCTCCTGCGGGCCTCACCCCGGGGATAGACTGGCCGGTTCATGCGCGTCAGCGTCGTCCTCCCGTGCCGCAACGCCGCCCGCACCGTCGGGGAGGCCGTCGCTTCGGCGTTCGGCCAGACCGAACGGCCGGCGGAAGTCGTCGTCGTCGACGACGCCTCGACGGACGGGTCGGCCGACGCCGCGCGGCAGGCCGGGGCCCGGGTCATCCGCAACGCCTCCCGCAGGAACGCCGGCGGTGCCCGCAACGCCGGCATGGACGCCACCGAGGGTGATCTGCTGGCGTTTCTGGACGCGGACGCCGTCGCCGCGCCCGACTGGCTCGAGCGCGCCCGCCTCGCCTTCGAAAGCGATCCGACGATCGTCGGCGTGGGGGGGCGGATCGTCAACGGCCGTCCCGGCCGCTACGGCGAGCTCGACTACTACCTGAATCACTCCGAGTGGATCGCCGCCGGGAAGCCCTCCGCGAAGGTCAACATCCCGACCATGGCGATCGTCTACCGCCGCGACGCCATCGGCCCGGTGCGCTTTCCCGAAACGAACACCGGCGAGGACACCGTCTTCGCGCTCGCCGTGACGGCCCGGGGCGGACGGCTCTGGTACGACCCCGCGATCGCCGTCACGCACCGACACGAACGGCTCGACTGGAGCGCGTTCTGGGAAAAACAGGTCGCCTGCGGACGGACGATTTACGACACCCGCCGCGACCACGACCGGCCGGGCAAGTCGCTCGTCCGGTTCCCGGCCCTGCTCTTTCTCTTTCCGCACCTCTGGATCACCGTCGGCCGGATGCTCCGGGCGGGGCACGGCGGCAAGGCTCTGACGCTCTTCCCCTGGCTCTTCACCGGCGAGGTCGCCCGCATCAAGGGCTTCCTCTCGGCGCGCGAGGCCCGCGCGGCATGACGACCCGCAAGCTCGCCCAGGGCCTCGCCCTCGCCCGCGACTGGATCGCGCCATCGAACGCCATCGCACAGTGGACCCACTTCGTGACGTCCGTCTGCAACGCGCGCTGCGCGCACTGCTTCTACCCCATCAACGCCGGCAAGAACGAGCTGACGCTCGAGGAGATGGACCGCTTCGCGTCGACGCTTCCGCCCATCCGGCTGCTCCTGATTTCCGGGGGCGAGCCCTTTCTCCGGCGCGACCTGCCGGAGCTCATCCGCATCTACTTCGAGCGCTGCGCGTTCTTCTCGGCCTCGATCCCGACCAACGGATTCTCGCCCGAGGAGGTCGCGCGGGCCGCCGAGAAGATCTGCGCGTTCTCGCCCGACCTCTCGCTCGGCGTGACCGTCTCGATCGACGGCTTCCGCGACTTCCACGACCGCGTGCGCGCCGTGCCCGGGCTCTACGACCGGGCCCTCGCGACACTCGAGGCGCTCGTCGACCTCTCGCGCCGCACGCCCAATCTGACCGCCGGAGTCACGACCGTTTTCATGCGGGACAACCAGAAGGAGGTCGAGGGCTTCTGCGACTTCGTCTACGCGAAGTACCGCCCGAACCATCACTCGCTCGGCTTCGTCCGCGGCGAGGCCTTCGACCCCTCCGTCAAGGAAGATCTCGACGTCGATCTGTATCTGCGCCTGTCGAAGTCGATCGACCTCCGCTATCCTCCGGACGAGGCCCGGGGTGGCTGGAAGGGCGCGCGGACCCGGGCGCGGCGGGAGATCAACCGCCGCCGCTTCGAGTACATCGGCCGCCAGGCCCGGGGCGGGGCCTTCGAGGGGTTCTGCCTCGCCGGCGAAAGGGAGTACGTCCTGACCGAAGAAGGCGACATCCACGGCTGCGAGCTGATCGGCGACATCCTCGGCAACGTCCGGGCGTCGGGCTACGACTGGGCCGCGATCCGCGACGGCGAGGCGGCGCGCCGCTTCGTCGCCGCCAAGCACGCCCGCCTCTGCAAGTGCACGCACGAGTGCAACGCGCGCACGATGATCCTCTTCGACAAGAAGAACGCGCTGCCGATCGTGGGCGCGATGGCGGGCCTCGAGACGCGCCGGTCCTCATGAGCAAGGGAAAGAACGGGCTGCGCCTCAAGTCGCTCAAGTACATGCTCGAGCTGACCTCCCGCTGCAACCTGCGCTGCGGGATGTGCCCCATGGACGTCCTGACGCGGCCCTTCGAGGACGCGCCCTTCGACATGGTCGAGGACGTCGCGCGTCAGATGCGGGAGCTGAAGCTCCCGATGAAGTACCTGCACGAGATGGGCGAGCCGTTTCTCTACAAGCGGCTCTGCGAGGCGATCGACCTCTTCCCCGGCGTGTGTGTCTCGACCAACGGGACGCTTCTGTCGGAACAGTGGGGCAAGGACATCCTGTCCTCCTCGCTCTCGAAGCTCCGCATCTGCATCGACACGCTGAAGCCCGAGGTCTACCCCATCGTGAGGAAGGGCGGGAAGTTCGACGCCGTCGTCGAGAACATCCGCCGCTTCCTCGAGATGTCGAAGGGCAGGAAGATCGTCGTCGAGATCCAGCGGATGATCACGACCCAGACGCACGACGAGAGCGTGCAGAGTTTCCGCGACTTCTTCCACCTCGATCGCTATCCGCAGGCGACGATCATCCAGAAGACCTGCGAGGGCCTCGACACCTCCGAGGTCACCGAGCTCCACCAGGCCTATTACGGCTGCTTCCAGGGAACCCCGTACCAGTGGTTCGTCATCCTCTGCAACGGCGACGTCACGCACTGCTGCTACGACTACGACGGAACGCAGAAGCTCGGGAACGTGCGCGGAGAAGTCGATCCCCGAGATCGCGGCTTCGCCGTTTCTCGCGACGATCGAGGAGGGCTTCCGCTCGGGCGACTTCTCGAAGCTCCCCCGCTGCGCCGAATGCTTCAAGAACCCGGCGGCCAAGCCCCCGCTGACGGATCGCCTCTGGCGCATTGCCCAGGTCTTCCCGTGGAAGGACCCGTTCCGGCGGTTCCTGAACATCCCGGGCGTCCCGGGCGGAGAAAACTAGGCCCGGAGGGGCCCGCGGACCGCCCGGGCGAGCACAAGCCCCACCCCTACGACCGGGCCGCCCGCTTCGCTTTCGGCTTCGGCGTCTTTTTCGCCGCGGCGACCACCGCCGGCTCCGGCGCATCGGGCGGCGCTTCGGGCGTGAACTCGACGATCGGCGGCAGCTCCCCCGCCGGCTTCTCGAACCCGCAGCCCGCCTTGTCGCAGGCGAAGACGTTGCCCGACTTGCGTTCGCGGAAGAGGAGGTACTTGTTGCCGCACTGCGGGCACGTCTCGGGGATCGGCCGCACCGAGAGCGAGAAGTCGCAGTTGGGGTAGTTGATGCAGCCGTAGAACGGACGGAACCGTCCGCGGCGCTCGGCAATGATGCCGCCGTCCTTGGGGCACCGCACCCCGGTGTCCTTGACGGGCTTCGGAGGCTTGTACTTGCAGGCCGGATAGTTCGAGCACGAGACGTACGCGCCGAAGCGGCCGTGCCGGCGGACGAGCCCGCTGCCGCAGCGGGGGCAGAGCTCCCCGGTCGGCTCGTCGGGCTTGGCCTCGGCCTTGCCGCCGGCGACGGCGATGTTCACGACGTTGCGGCACTTGGGGTAGGCGGTGCAGCCGAGGAAAGTCGAGCCCGTGCGGCTCTGGCGCACCTTCATCGGCTCGCCGCACTCGTCGCACGTCGTCTTCTCGATCTCCGAGATGTCGACGGCGTCTTCCTCGGGGTCCGGGATGTCCTGGGTGAAGGTGCACTCGGGGTACCCGCTGCAGGCGATGAAGAGGCCGTTCTTGCCCATCCGGAGCTTCAGCTTCTTGCCGCACTTGGGGCACTTCTCGTCCATCACCGGCACGGCCGAGAGCTTCAGCTTCTTCGCCTGCGCCAGCGGGATGCCGGCCTTGCCCGAGACCATCCCCTCGAGCGCCCGGTCGCGGTCGCGGGTGAAGGTCTTGTCGAAATCCGCCAGCGCCTTCGTCCAGGAGAGCTTGCCCTCCTCGACGTCGTCGAGCGCTTCCTCCATCCTCGCGGTGTAGGCGGTTTCGAAGAAGTCGTCGAAGTACGGGATCAGGAGCTCGATGACGGTGCGGCCGAGGGCCGTCGGGATGAACCGGCGGTCCTTGCGGTGGACGTACCGGCGCTCCTCGATCTTGCGGAGGATCTCGGCGTAGGTCGACGGGCGGCCGATGCCGTTCTCCTCCAGGAACTTCACGAGCGAGGCCTCGTTGAAGCGGGGCGGCGGCTGCGTGGCCTTCTTTTCGGGCGCAACCTCGACGAGCTTCAGCGTCTCGCCCTGTGCGAGCGGCGGAAGCTTCGGCGAGTCCTTGTCGGCGTCCTCTTCCTCGTCGGCCGAGACGCCGTATGCGGCAAGGTACCCCGCGAACTTCAGCGTCGAGCCCGAGGCGCGGTAGACGGCGCGCCCGGCCGCGATCTCCGCCGCGGTGGTGTCGTATACGGCGGGCGACATCTGCGAGGCGACGAAGCGCTCCCAGATGATCCGGTAGAGCTTCGCCTCGTCCGGTGCGACGTATTTCGCGACCTCGTCGGGCGGCAGGTCGAGATACGTCGGGCGGATGGCCTCGTGCGCGTCCTGCGTGTCGCGGCGGCTCTTGAAGTAGCGCGGCGACTCGGGCATCGACTCGGGACCGTATTTTGCGGCGATGTACTCGCGGACCGCCGTCAGCGCGTCGGCCGAGACACGGGTCGAGTCGGTGCGCATGTACGTGATCAATCCGACGGTTCCCCGCCCCGGAATCTCACGACCTTCATAGAGGCGCTGGGCGATCTGCATCGTGCGCCGCACGGCGAACCCGCGGCGCGCCGCGGCCTGCTGGAGCTGCGAGGTGATGAAAGGGGGCGCCGGATTCTTCCGGCGTTCCGAGGTCTCCACGGAGGAAACCGTCCAGGCCGCCTTCGAGACCTCGTCGACGACCTTCTTCGCCGAGGCCTCGTCCGGCAGGCGGGGGTCCGTCCCGTCGAACTTGAGCTTCTCGCCGTCGAAGGACGACAGCCGCGCCGTGAACTCCGGGGGCACCCGGCCCGAAAGCCGCGCGTCCACCGACCAGTACTCGACGGGGACGAAGGCCTCGATCTCGTTTTCGCGCTCGCAGATGATCCGCAGCGCCACGGTCTGGACGCGCCCGGCGGAGAGGCCCCGCCAGACTTTCTTCCAGAGCAGGTCCGAGACCTCGTAGCCGACGAGCCGATCGATGATGCGCCGCGCCTGCTGCGCATCGACCCGCCGGCCGTCGATCTCCCCCGCCTGCTCCATCGCGGCAAGCACGGCCTTCTTGGTGATCTCGTTGAACCGGACCCGCTGGAACGTCGTCTTGCCCGCGCCCGGCTGCAGGGTCTGCTGGAGATGCCAGGAGATGGCCTCGCCCTCGCGGTCGGGGTCGGCCGCGAGGTAGACGTTGTCGGCCGCTTTCGCCGCCTTCTTCAGCTCGTTGATCGTCTTCTCTTTGCCGGCCAGGACCTCGTAGGTGGGCGCATAGGAATGTCCGCGGTCGATGCCGAGGCCCTTGCGGGGCAGGTCCCGGACATGGCCGTACGAGGCGAGGACCTTGAAGCCCTTGCCGAGAAATTTCTCGAGGGTCTTGGCCTTCGCGGGGGACTCGACGATGACGATGGACTTGGCCATAAGAGGCGGGGACGGTCTCACATCAATCTGGAAATCGCAAATTCGACCGTTCCGATCTGCTGCAACATCCGCCTATTCCCGACGAGTGTTCCGTGAGCGGTAAGCGGTGAGCCGTCAAGGAGTTCTCGCTCCCGCTTGCGGCTCACGGCTCGACGGCTCATCGCCTCCCTGCACCATACCTTCCGCCCTCGACGGCCACGGCCATTCCCGCGGCCTCGAGCTCGAAGAGTCCGGCGAGCACGGTCGCCGCCGGCAGGTCGAGCGCGAGGGCCATCTCCTCGGGCGAGAGCGACTCCTCGCGCACGAGGACTTCGAGCATGCGCCGCGCATCGGCCGAGAGCTCGGCCGGGACCGCCGCGGCCGCACCGGCCAAACGCGGCGTCCCGATCGCCGGGAAGAGCTCGGCGAGCACGTCCTCGGCGCCGCGGCAGAGGATCGCGCCGTCCTTCAGCAGGGCGTGCGCGCCGTCCGACGTCGGCGAAAAGATCGAGCCCGGGACCGCGAACACGTCGCGGCCGAAGTCGGCGGCCAGCCGCGCCGTGATGAGCGACCCGGACCGCCGGGAGGCCTCCACGACGATCACCCCGGCCGAGAGGCCCGCGATGATCCGGTTGCGGACCGGAAAGTTCTGCGGCCGCGGCTCCGTCCCCGGAGCGTACTCGGACACGAGGAGGTGATCGGCCGCCATGCGCTCCTTCAGGCGGCGATGCTCCCGCGGATAGTCGACGTCGACGCCGCAGCCGAGGACGGCGATCGTGCCGCCGGGGTTGTCGAACGCCGCCGCATGGGCCGCGGCGTCGACGCCCCGCGCGAAGCCCGACACCACGGTCACGCCGGCAGCCGAGAGGTCGCGCGCGAGCCCCCAGGACACGTCCCGGCCGTAGCGCGAGGCGTCGCGGGACCCGACGATCGCGACCGCCGGAAGGCGCAGCCGCTCGAGCCGGCCGAGCGCGAAGAACAGGAAGGGGGGGTCGGCGATCTCCTTGAGGACCGCCGGGTACTCGGGGTCGAAGGCCGTGACCAGGCGGACGCCGGTCGACTCGATGCGCGCGGCCCAGCGCTCCGCCTCGACGTCGTCTCCCGCCCGCAGCACCGCCCGCGCCCGGTCCCGGGAGCCCAAAAAAGCGGACAAGTCCTCTTCTTCGGAGGACAGGACTTCCTCGACGCCTCCGCGCGCCCGCAGGACCGGCCAGAGACGCTGCGGGGAAACGCTCCCCCGCGCCCACGAGATCGCGGCGCGGCGGCCGAGAGAGAACGCCGAGCTCACAATTTCAAGCCAACTTTCGTCGAGGGCGCGTCGACAATTCTCCGATTCTCCGTCGAAGGGAAACCTATAATAGCCACCCCGACACGGGAGGCGGGCGAGCGCTTGAGGCAAAACCGCACGTTGGTTCTCACCTTACTTCTTGTCACGAGCGCGTGCACGTCGTACTCCCACACCGAGCGCGCGGAAACGCAGATCAAGTTCGGGACCGCCGTCGCGGAGAAGGGCCACTGGCGCGAGGCGGCGTTCCGGTACGAGCAGGCGATCGCGAAAGAGCCGGGTAACGCGCGCGCCCACAACAACCTCGCCGTCGCCATGGAAGCCAACGGCGAATTCTCCCGCGCGCTCGCCGAATACAAGAAGGCGCTCGAGCTCGATCCCAACAACAACTACATCCGGCGCAACTACGCGCGGTTCGCCGAGTTCTACACGTCCTACACGAAGACGACCGGAAAGGCCGCCAGTGCGCCGTAGGCTGGTCGCCGCCGCCGCCGCCTTTCTGCTCGCGGCGATGCCCGCGCTCGCCGGCGTCGACCAGGTGAAGCTGCGCCTGCCCCTGAAGCCCAAGCTGCCGCTGCGCGGCAACGAGCGGATCGCGATCGCGCCGTTCATCGTCGTCACCGACGCCGAGAAGGCGCGGGACAAGCGCCTCGCCAACGTCGACATTCAGGGCGAGTTCGACCGCTTCCTCAAGAAGCAGCTCGAGAAGAAGACCAAGTTCGAGCTCATCCTCACGCCGCCGGACGTGAAGCTGCCGACCCAGAACCTGACCGAGCTCGCCAGGGCCCAGGAGTTCTGGGCCTCGGTCGGAACGCAGACGGGAGCCGAGATCATCGTCTCGGGCAGCCTCGAGTTCAAGATCGAGGACCGCTCGGGATACAAGACCGAGGAGTACACCTCGCCGATCGACGGGCGGACCTACTACCGGCAGGTCTACGTCGAGCAGACCGGTTTCATGTTCGACATCGTGCTGCTCGTCTTCGACGGGCACACGGGCGAGAAGCTCCTCCAGGACCAGTTCAAGGACTTCCGCCAGACGAGCAACCGGAAGGCCGACGAGCTCCAGGGCCTGTTCGAGAACCTGTTCTCCCTCGAGAGCCAGATCCTCAATACGTTCGTCGCGCGCGACCGCGAGGCCGAACGCTACATCTTCACCAACTGACGCGCGAGAGACCCGAATGAAGAAACTCTTCGCCGCCGCCGCCCTGACCGTCGCTCTCTTCCTGGCGGGGGCCTCCCCCGCCGCCGCCCAGATCCTCGACCCGTACTACACGTACTTCGGCAAGAACAAGATCGTCTACGACTCGTTCAAGTGGAAGAACTACCGGTCGACCCACTTTCTCATCTACTACCACGAGCGCGAGGAGGTCTCCCTCCAGAAGGTCGCCTCCTACGCCGAAAGCGCCTACGACGAAATATCGCGCCAGCTCAACTTCCAGATCCCGAAGCCGATCAACCTCATCTACTACGCGACGCACTCGGAGTTCGAACAGACCAATACCCTGCAGGGGTTCCTTCCGGAAGGTCTCGGCGCCTTCGCGCTCCCGACGCGCAACCGCATGGTCCTCCCGATCGACCTCCCGGACGAGGAGCTCCAGAAGCTCATCGCGCACGAGCTGACGCACGTCTTCCAGTTCGAGATCTTCTTCGGCGGCAGCTTCATCCGGGCCTACACGTCGGGCGCGCCGCAGTGGCTGACCGAGGGCATGGCGTCCTACTTCGCCTCCGACGAGGACACCCGCGACAAGATGGTCCTGCGCGACGCGGTCCTCTCCGACCAGGTGCCCGAAATCGCCGAGCGCGGGATTTACGGCTTCTTCGCCTACCGGTTCGGCCACGCCGTCTTCGACTACATCGAGTCGGAGTGGGGCAAGGACGGCGTGCGGGACTTCGTGTTCGAGTACCGCGGCCAGCTCGGGCCGAACATCGACCGGGTCCTCAAGCGAACCTTCTCCCTGACGGCCGAGGAGTTCGACATCAAGTTCCGGCGGTACCTGCGCCAGCGCTACCTCAAGATGCTGACCGAGCGCGGCGAGCCGATCGACTTCGGCGACAGCGTGCGCCTCTCCGACGAGGGCTCGGCCGAGGTCTCGGTGCGGCCGTTCCCCTCGGGCGACTTCGGCGCCGCGATCTCGACGCTCGGCAACGACGTCGAACGTCGTCGTCTGGTCTCCCCGCGACCGCAAGCTCTTCCGCAACCTCACCAAGGGTTTCAAGACCCAGTACGAGTACATCGTCGCCCAGTGGCTGACGACGGGGCCGGTCGGCGGCGTCGACCTCGCCGTTTCGCCCGACGGAAACTCGATCGCGTTCTTCGTGCGCAAGGAGCGGGGCCGCGAGCTCCTGCTCTTGAACGCCCTCGACGGCAAGATCGAGCAGATGATCCCCATGCCGGGCCTCGACCAGCAGTTGAACCCGGCGTACTCGCCGGACGGCCGGACCATCGCTTTCATGGCCATCAAGAACGGCGACGCCGACATCTACTCCTACAGCCTCGACACGAAGCTGATCACCAACCTCACGCAGGACCACTCTTTCGATTTCGCGCCGACCTTTTCGCCGGACGGGCAGTGGATCTACTACTCCGGCATCCAGGGCGAGTCCGCGAAGATCTTCCGGTTCAAGCTCGGCGTGCCGGGCTCGCGCGAGCAGATCACCTACGGGGAATCCAACGACGAAGACGCCTCGCTCTCTCCCGACGGCAAGCGTCTCTTCTTCACGTCCGACCGCGACGGCGCCGTGTACAACATCTACTCGGTCAACCTCGAGACGGGCGAGACGTTCATGTTCACGAACGTCGTCGGAGGCTGCTTCTCGCCGGCCGTCATCCAGGCCCGCGACGGGGCCGAGCGGCTCATCTTCTCGGCCTACTACAAGCGCCGCTTCATGCTCTACGTCACCGACGTCAAGAAGCCGTACAAGAAGCTCGCCGAGCTGAACCCGGCGCCGTCGCCCGCCGGCCCGGCGACGATCGCGCCGTTCCAGCCGTCGATCGAGGTCTCGATCGACCCGGAGAAGGTCACCAAGCCGAGCCACAAGCTCTTCCTCGAGGATGCCCAGATCCTGGCGGGCCTCGCGAGCGACGGCCAGTTCCTGTCCAACACGATCCTGACTTTCGGCGACGACCTGGGCGACCGGCGCCTGCAGGGCATCATCCAGACCGTCTCGGGCTACACCAACGTGAACCTGCAGTACGCCGACCTGTCGCAGCGGATGCCGAAAGGGATCGAGGCGTTCTACTACCGCCTCTACTACTACGTTCTCAATCCCGACGGCTCGGTCGGCACGCAGAGCAACTACAACTACATCGGGGGCAACGTCTTCGCCTCCTACCCGATGAACCGCTTCTACCGGGTCGACGGCACCCTCGGGTTTCTCTCCCGCGATTACAACGGCTACCCCATCTGGATCAAGACCGAGGAGGGCCAGGGCCGGATCCTGATCCCCACCAAGAACAACTTCCCTTCGATCGGCGCCCGGCTCGTCGGCGACACCACGGTCTACGAGTCGTTCGGCCCGATCTCCGGGCGCAAGCTCTCGCTCGGCGTCAGCTGGGCGCCCTACATCGGCGGCACCAAGGTCCCGAACTCCAACGAGACGACGCTCACCTTCGACACGACGCTCGACCTGCGGCACTACTTCAAGATCACGCGGCGCTCCCTCTTCGCCATCCGCCTCTACGGGTTCCGCGCGGACGGCAACCTGCCGGACCTGCTCGCGTTCGGCGGCATCGACACGCTGCGCACGTTCCCGGTCTACGGCATTTCCGGCAATACGGCCGGGTTCCTCAACGTCGAGTTTCGCTTCCCGCTGATCGACTTCATCGCGACGCCGATCCTGGGGTTCCGCGAGATCCGCGGCAAGGTCTTCATCGACGTCGGCGGCGCCGCGCTCAAGAACCAGCCGTGGCAGTTCTGGAGCGACTACACGCTCTGCGGCCTCGGCAACGTCGCGGGCTGCAACGGCTCCCAGGGCGGCTTCTCGGACTGGGGCTTCGGCCTGCAGACGACGTTCCTCGGCCTGCCGATGCACTTCGACTTCGCCAAGCAGTGGAACTTCAAGAACCAGCTCACCGACTTCAAGCTCTTCTTCTACCTCGGACCGGAGTTCTAGGGTCCGTCGGTCGTCGGCTGTCCGCGGTCTCGTCGACGGCGTTGCCGGGTTAGGGCTCACCGCCTCCCTGTCTTACAATCCCGCCAACGTGACTCCCCGGAAGGCGCTCGCGATCAGGGCCCTCGGCCCCTACGGTGGCTCCGCGCCCGGCTACCGGATGACGACGTTCCTGATCGACGGGGAGACGGCCCTGGACGCGGGCAGCCTCACCGATGCGCTGCCGCTCGCCGCGCAGCGGCGCATCCGGCGGGTGGTTCTGACCCACGCGCATCTCGACCACCTCGCTTCGCTGCCCTTTCTGATCGAGAACATTTACGGTCGCGAGCGGCCGCTCGAGCTCATCGCCCCGGCGCCCGTGCTCGCCACACTCGCGCGTCACATCTTCAACGACGCCACCTGGCCGGACTTTTCGCGCCTGCCGTCGCGCGCGAAGCCCACGATCGTTTACCGGCCGGTCGCCGCGGGCCGGACGGTCCGGGCGGGGACGGTCCGCCTGATGCCCATACCGGTCGACCACGTCGTCCCGGCCTACGGTTACCTCGTCTCGAAACCCGGCCGCGCGGTCCTTTTCTCGGGGGACACGATGCCGACCCGCCGGATCTGGGCGGCGGCCGCGCGCGTCCGGGACCTGAAGGCGATTTTCCTGGAGGTCTCGTTCTCCGACGCGCAGGCGGCCGTCGCCGAAGCGTCCTGCCACCTCACCCCGCAGCAGCTTCCGGGCGAGCTCGCCAAGGCGCCGCCGCGCGTTCCGGTTTTCCTGTACCACATGAAGCCGCCCTCCCTGCCGCGCATCCGGCGCGAGGTCGCCGCGCTCGGCGAGCCACGGCTGCGCCTGCTCGAGTCGGAGCGATCCTTCCGGTTCTGATTTCCGGGCCGCGAATCAGTGCGCTGCGCTTTCGGGCATTTCGTCTTCCGCCGGTGACTCCGCCCCGAAACACCGGACCGCCCCGGAGCAGGACGGCCGCGTATTGCGCCATCCCTCTCCTCCCGTGTTCGAAGACGATTTCACTCCCGCCGCTCCGACCCGCATTCCGCGGCCCGGTCCTGGAGGAGCTCCCGCTCGCGCGCATTCTGCGTCATCGACGCCGCCCGCTCGAACTCCCGCCGGGCCTCGTCGAAGCGTCCGAGCTTTCCGAGCAGGTCGCCGCGGACGGCCGGCAGCAGGTGGTAGCGCTCGAGCGACGGCACGGCCACGAGGGTGTCGGCGAGGGCGAGCCCTGCCGCCGGTCCGGAGGCCATGCCGACCGCGACCGCGCGGTTCAACTGCACGACCGGGCTCGGCAGGAGCCGGGCGAGATCCTCGTAGAGTGCCGCGATACGCGCCCAGTCGGTCTCCTCCGACGTGCGCGCCCGCGCGTGGCAGGCGGCGATCGCGGCCTGGAGAACGTAGGGGCCGGGCGTCTCGCCGAGCCCCTCGGCGCGTGAAAGCGCCGCGAGGCCACGTCCGATCAGGACCCGGTCCCAGCGGCCGCGGTCCTGGTCGGCGAGCAGGACGGGCTGGCCCCCCGGGTCGACGCGCGCCCGCGCGCGCGAGGCCTGGATCTCCATCAGCGCGACGAGGCCGTGGACCTCGGGCTCGCGGGGCGACAGCTCCGCCAGGATGCGCCCCAGGCGCAGTGCCTCCTCGCAAAGGTCGTGACGGATCAGGTCGCCGCCCGCCGTCGCGAGGTAACCCTCGTTGAACACGAGGTAGACGACCTCGAGCACCGAGGCGAGGCGGGCGGCGCGCTCCTCTCCCCGCGGGGCCTCGAACGCCACGCCCGCGTCGGCGAGCGCGCGCTTGGCGCGGACGATGCGCTGCGCGATCGTCGGCGCCGGGACGAGGAAGGCGCGCGCAATCTCCTCGGTCGTCAGGCCGCCGAGCAGGCGCAGCGTCAGCGCCACCCGCGCCTCGGTCGGGAGGACCGGGTGGCAGGCGGTGAAGAGGAGGCGCAGCAGGTCGTCGCCGATGTCGTCGTCGATCGCCGCCTCGAGCGCCGCGATCTCGGCTTCGGTCTACGCCTCGAGGTCGCGGGCGAGCTCCCCGTGCTTTCGCTCGAGAAGCGCGCGGCGGCGCAACTGATCGATCGCGCGGTGCTTCGCCGTCGCCATGAGCCAGGCGCCGGGATTCTCCGGCACGCCCGATCTCCGGCCAGCGCTCGAGCGCCGCGACCAGCGCGTCCTGCGCCAGGTCCTCGGCCAGGCCGACGTCCCGCACGATCCGCGCGAGCCCGGCGATGAGCCGCGGCGACTCGATCCTCCAGACCGCGTCGATCGCCCGATGGGCGTCGGTGGCCGCCACGGCTCCGGATTAGAGCATCTTCACCTCTACCGGAGGCGCCTCGGAACTCGACGGCCCGTGTGTCCTTTTCTTCGTGCATCTCTGCTAAACAGGGCCGCCGGGAACCACCTGCATGATCGTCCACCTGCTCGACGGCACGTACGAGCTCTTCCGCCACTTCTACGGCATCCGCCGAGGCCGCGGCGACGACCCGCCCTTTGGCGCGGTCGCGGGCGTCCTTCACACCGTCGGCGCAGATGCTGGAAGGAGGGGCCACGCACCTCGGGGTGGCGACCGACCACGTCATCGAGTCGTTCCGCAACGATCTCTGGCCCGACTACAAGACCGGCGAAGGGATAGACCCGGCGCTCTGGGCGCAGTTCCACCCGCTCGAGGAGGCGCTGGCGGCCATGGGCGTCGTCGTCTGGCCGATGATCGAGCTCGAGGCCGACGATGCGCTCGCCTCCGCGGCCGCGATCGCGGCCCGGGACCCCCGGGTCGATAAGGTCTGCATCTGGACTCCCGACAAGGACCTCGCCCAGTGCGTCTCGGGCGACCGCGTCGTCCAGGTCGATCGGCGGAGCGGCCAGATCCGCGACGCGGAGGGCGTCTTCGCGAAGTTCGGCGTCGATGCCCGAACGGATCCCGGACTATCTCGCCCTGGTCGGGGACGCGGCCGACGGCTATCCCGGGAATCCCGCGCTGCGGGCCGAAGACGCGGCCGCGCGCTGATCGCCGAGCTACGGCCGGATCGAAGACGTTCCCGCGGAGATCCTCGGCGAGCATCGGCGTGCCGACGCCCTGCTCTTCAAAGCGGCTCGCCACGCTCCGGACCGATGCGCCGCTCTTCGACGACGTCGACGAGCTCGTCTGGCGCGGTCCCGCACCGGCGCTGCGCCGGATGGGCGAACGGATCGGGCGACGAGCGCATTTTCCCGCGCGTCGAGAAGCTCGCGCGCCGCCTCCCGGGGACGGCCTCCCGGGAGTAGCGGCGGCTCGACGAGACGATTCACTTCCTCGCCTCGATCTGAGCGCTCAGGCGCTCCTCCCGCTCGCGCAGCTCCGGCGTGAACTCGGCGCCGAAGTCCTCCAGCTTCGAAAACCGGCCGGATCTCGACTTCGGACTCCTGCCCGGGGGACGGGTTGGGGCGCGCTTGAGCCACTCGACGGCCTCCTCGATCGAACGGACCTGCCAGAGCCAGTAGCCGGCCACGAGCTCTTTGGTTTCGGCGAACGGGCCGTCGAGCACGGTGCGCTTCGATCCCGAGAACCGGATGCGCTTGCCCTTCGAGCTCGGTTGGAGCCCTTCGGCGGCGAGCATCACACCCGCCTTCACGAGCTCCTCGTTGTACTTGCCCATCTCGGCGAGGAGCCTTTTCGTCGGGCACCACCCCCGCCTTGGAATCCTTCGTGGCTTTGACCAGCACCATCACTCGCATTTGTCTACTCCTTTGAACTTGCCGGAACCGGGCCCCGGACGACCTCGACCGGGTGTCGACCCTGGCTCCTGTGATGACGACGAACGGGCGGGCCTCAGATCGACACCGACGGGCCCCTCCGGGAACGAAGGGCGTCGAGCCCCCAGGGGCCGCTACCCGCCGCCGACAGGTAGAGCCAGAGAAAGCAATAGAGGACGGCATCCGAGGCCCTGATTGAGGACCGGCCAGAGCCCCTGCGGGCGCGTGGCCCTTGAAGTACGCGACCGCCATCTCGCCCGACAGCAGAAAGGCCACGGGGCGCGTGAAGAGGCCGAGCAGCAGGAAGAGTCCTCCGAACGCCTCGAGGACTCCCGCGAACCAGGCCAGCGATCCGGCAGCCGCCGTCCCGCCGCCCGGCATCACGGCGCCCGGAAACGCGAAGATCTTCGCGGTGCCGACCTGAATGAACAGGAAGGCGGCGACGATGCGCAGCACGCTCAGGAGGTACGGCGCCGCGCAACGCCAGCGGGACACGAGACCGGATTCGTTCATGAAACCTCCGAAGGCTCGTCGGGACGGCGATCAGGACGGAATCACGACCTGGATCGACCGCCACTTCTGGAGCCGGAACCTCGCCACACTCAATCCGCACCGGGTCATGTGCCCGAGCACGATCGCCGTCCAGATGCCGCCCGCCGTCAGCCCCGGGTCGCCTGCAGCCCCGCGCAGAACCCGAGCGGAACGACGATCTGCGAAACGATCGAGATGTAGAGCGGGCCGCGCGTGTCGCCCGTCCCCTGCAGCGCGCCCGTGTAGCAGAGGGCCACGGTGACGAAGAGGCCCGACAGGGCCAGGTACCGCAGCAGCTGCTGCCCGAGCGCGAGGACTACCGGGTCTTTCATGCCAAAGACCGCGAGCAGCAAGTTCGGCACCAGGAGGAAGAGCGCCCCGACCGAGGCGGCGAGGGCGAGGCCGATGCGCGAAGCGACGCGAACCCCTTCGATCACCCGCTCGGGCCGGCCGGCGCCGAGGTTCTGCCCCGCGATCGCCGCCGCCGCACCCATGAGCCCGACCGAGGTCCAGGTGATCAGCGAGAAGAGCTCGGTGTACCCGACCGCGAAAGCCGCCTGGGACTCGGCGCTCCGGGGAAGCGACCCGATGAACCGCAGGAGCAGCAAGCCCGCGACGTTCATCGCGATTCCCTGCACCCCCGTCGGCAGACCGAAACGGAAGAGGGCGCGGATGATCCCGAGGTCGGGCGCCTTGTTCATTCCCGGTTCGAGGTGGATGACCGAGTCGGGCCTGCGCATCCGCCACAGCCCCCAGGCCGACACGATCGTGCTGCTCGCGATCGTCCCGTAGGCGGCGCCGACCGTGCCGAGCCGGGGAATCAGGATGACGTTGAAGAAGATCGTGAGCGCCGTCATGGTCACACCGAGGCGCAGTGGCGTCCGCGCGTCGCCCGCCGCGCGGAAGGCGCCGCTCAGCAGGAAGAAAATCATCATGCCGAGAATGCCGACCATCATCGCGCGCAGAAACGGCAGGGCCTCCGCCGCCACCGCGGGTGTCGCGTTGACGAGCCGCAGCAGGCTCGGGGCCGCGAACCACCCCGCCGCGCCGAGCGCAATCGACATCCCGGCGGCCGTCAGAAACGCCTGGTAGACGACGCGGTTGACCTTGTCGGGCTGGTTCGCACCGGCGAAGCGGGCCACGAGGACCCCCATGCCGCTGAAGACCGAGCTCGCGAACACGATGATGACGATCACGATCTGCCAGCTCACGCCGATCGCCGCGTTGCCCGTGTAACCGACGAAGTGCCCGACCATCGCGTGGTCGATGATTCCCTGCAGTCCCGCGATGACGTTCTGGAGCATCGTCGGCCAGGCGATTTTCCAGACGGCCGGGCCGATCGGTCCCTCGACGAGGGAGCGGTCGAACGTCTTCGGGACCGGCCGGGCGCTGCTCACGCACGGCTTTATCTCATGCGCGGAGCTTCAGGTGCTCTTCGAGACGGTCGAGTGTCTCCCGGGCGCCGTCCAGGGCACCGTACTCGCGGACGACCGTCTCCCGCTGCGCCGGCGAGCCGAACACCGTCAAGGGTGCCGCAGGACCGGTCAGAGCATCCTCCCCCACGCCAGCAGGTCGACCGCGAGCGTGCCGGCGAACCGACCGCGGAGCGAGTCGTTGCGCAGGAGGTCCTCGCGGGCGCCGGGAAGCGTCGCCTCCCGCAGCAGCCAGGTCCCCCCGGATCGCGCGTTGGCCGACCAGGAGGAGCGATGCTCGGAAACGCCCGCGCGCCGCACGACGGACAGGCGCTGGCCCGCCGGATCGACGGTCACCTCCTCCTCGAGGCTCGCGCCCGGTTCACCGCCGGAACCGGGAGAGAGCGTGAGCCGGAATCCGCCGGGCGTTTCCTCGAGGCGGGAGACGTCGGCGACGCCCTCGACGAGACGGCGATAGCCCGCGGGCGTCGCGATCGCCGCGAAGGCGCGCGCCGGCGCAGCGTCGTTCTCGAGGTACGCCGTCAGCGTCGTATCGGCAGCCGCGGGGGCGGGATCCCCCGCGATCGCGAAGGCTCGCCCGAGAAGCGACTCCTCGACGCCGAAGAGGGCGGCCAGTGTCGCCGCGCGTGCCCCCGGGAGGGGAACGCGCAGGCGCGAGTGCCGATCGTCGACCCGGATCTCGCCTCGAGAAAACGCGAGCGCGCGGTTGCCGAGATCGCGGCGCAGCGCGACGTCCTGAAGGAACGTCGCGCCCTTTCGAAACGTCCGCCGCCACTGCTCGAGAAGGACGTCCTCCGACGCCGTCGACGACCCGATGGAGATCTCGCGCGGGCCCTCGGGCACGCCGCCCTCGAAAGCGACCGCGAACCCTCCCTCCCCCGGTGCGACCGCGAGCGCGCCGATCGGCGTCTCGACGCGCCCGGCCCGCGCCGGCAGGAGCGCCGGCAGCGGGAATCCCACGTCGGCGATCGTCTCGCCGTCCGGAGTCGCGACGAAGAGGGAGGCGTGGTCGTTCGCCTGCCGCACGCGGCCGAGGGTCCGGCGGGTGCGGAAGCCGAGTCCGGAGAGCAGCGCGTCGAACGCCGCGACCCGCGCAAAGCACGTGCCCCCCGTGCCGAGCTCGAGGTGGTCGGCCCAGAAGACCTCCGGGGTGCGGGGTTTTCCGGCCGGATCGCCGACCTCCGCATCGCGCACGATCTTCGACGCGTTTTCGAACGGTACCCTGGCGTTGAACCTCGCGAACAGGGCCGCGAGGAAGCCCGAGCCGGGCTCGGCCCGGGAGAGGTCGAGGGCCTCCAGGATTTCTTCGACGGGAATGGGAGGCGCGGGCCTCACGCGCGGCTCGTCAGCCTCGCCACCATGTCGCGGACCCGGAGCCGCGCGTCCTCCGAGAACCAGAAGTCGAGGAACGGATCGTGGTCGCGAGCGGAGTCGAAGCGCGCGACCGCGGCCGCGCGCGAGCGCCGCTTGATCGCGGCGTACGCCTCGCCCGAGAGACCGGCCAGAAACCGGGCGCGTTCGACGGCGCAGTCGAGGAGCTCCTCCGGGGCGACGGCGCGGTCGAGGAGGCCGGCCGCGAGCGCCTGCTCGACGCCGACGTTCTCCCCCGTCGCGGCCAGGCGCTCCATGTGCCGGGCGCCGACGACGTGCCGGAAGGGCTCCATCAGGCACTGGGGGACGGACACGCCGAGGACGACTTCGGACAGGCCGAACTTCGCCCTGCCCTGCGCCGCGATCCGTTCGTCGGCCGCCATCGCCACGATCAGGCCGCCCGCGATGGCGTGACCCGGAAGCGCCGCCACGACGGGAGGCCCCATCGTGAAGATCCGGCGCACGAGGTCGCAGTAGTCCGCGACGAAGCCCTCCATGGCCTTCCGGTCGGAGTCGACGAGGAGCGGCAGGTCCCAGCCGGCCGAGAAGATGCCGGGCAGGGCGGACGTCAGGACGATGCCGCGCGCCTTCTCCTGCGCCGCGAACGCCGTCGAGAGCTCGACGACGAGCTCCGGAGAAAAGGCGTTGGCCCTGGGCCGGTCGAGCGTGAGGATCGCGATCTCGTCGCGGGTCTCGAGCGTGACGAGGCTCATGGGTTCACGCGCTCCGCCGCGACGCCGCCGGCTCGAAGAGCAGCCGCTGGAGGCGCCGGTCGGGGGTCAGCTCCGGGTGAAAGGTAGCCGCCGCCACGTTGCCCTGGCGGACCAGGACCGGCTCTCCCCCGTACGTGCCGAGGACCTCGACCCCGGGCCCGGTCGAGACGATCCGCGGCGCGCGGATGAAGACGGCCGGCATCGGAGCGCCGAGCGAAGGCGCCTCCACCTCCGCGATGAACGAATCGACCTGGCGGCCGTAGGCGTTGCGCGCAACCGCGATGTCGATCAGCCCGAGGCCCGGCTGCGCCGGGTTCGTGACTTCGCGCGCGAGCACGATCGCCCCGGCGCACGTGCCGAGGACGGGACGGCCGCTGCCGGCGAACGCCCGGAAAGCCTCCGCCCACGGCTCGGCCTCGAAGAACTTCCAGAGGGTCGTCGACTCTCCGCCCGGGATGATGAGGCCGTCCGCGCCCGAAAGCTCGCCCGGGCGCTTCGCCTCGAAGCTCTCCACCCCGATCTGCGCCAGGGCCTTCCGATGGGCTTCGAAGTCCCCCTGAAGGGCCAGGACGGCGACTCCCCCGCTCTTCTTCACCATCCGCGCGTCTGGAACTGCGCTTCCTGGGGCAGGCTCGCGGCCTCGATCCCCTTCATGCCGGAACCGAGCGACTCCTCGGCGGCGAGCAGGGCCAGCGGGTCCTTCCAGTGCGTCGTCGCCTGCACGATCGCGCGGGCGCGAAGCTGCGGATCGTCGGACTTGAAGATGCCGGACCCGACGAACACGGCCTCGGCCCCGAGCTCCATGCACAGGGCGGCGTCCGCCGGGGTCGCGATCCCGCCCGCGGCGAAGTTGGGAACGGGCAGCTTTCCCTTCTCGGCGACTTCGACGACGAGCTCGAACGGGGCCTGCAGGCGCTTGGCGGCGGCCATCAACTCGTCCTTGGAAAGCTGGGTCAGCATCTTGATCTCGCGGTGGACCTCGCGCAGGTGCCTGACCGCGTGCACGATGTCGCCCGTGCCGGCCTCCCCTTTCGTGCGGATCATCGCCGCGCCCTCGCCGATGCGGCGCAGGGCCTCGCCGAGGTTCCGGCAGCCGCAGACGAACGGAACCGCGAAATCGTGCTTGTAGACGTGGTTCTCCTCGTCGGCCGGCGTCAGGACCTCCGACTCGTCGACGAAGTCGACCTTGAGCGCCTCGAGCACGCGCGCCTCGGCGAGGTGGCCGATGCGGCACTTGGCCATCACCGGGATCGAGACGGCCTGCTGGATCTCGCGGATCTTGGAGACCGGCGACATGCGCGCGACTCCCCCGTCCCGCCGGATGTCCGCGGGCACGCGCTCGAGGGCCATGACGGCCGCGGCGCCCGCGGCCTCCGCGATCTTCGCCTGCTCGGCGTTGACGACGTCCATGATGACGCCGCCCTTGAGCATCTCCGCCAGCCCGACCTTCAACCGGAACGATTCGTTGGTCGTCATCGACCTGTCCTCCGTTCTTTCGCCGGCAGACTCCCTGCCGTCTGCGGTCCGCCGTCCGTTTTCCGACATCTCACACCACGGGCGCGGCCAGCGCCGCGCCCGATCGCGTCTGAACGTCCCGCATCGCCTCCCCGAGGATCGCGATGCCCCGCTCGACCTCCCGCCGCTCCACCCTCGAGACGGAGAGCCGCAGGTTCGGCCGATCCTCTCCGCGCGGGTCGAAATCCTGCCCCGGGGCCACACCCACGCCCCGCGCGGCCGCCGCCTCGGCGACACGCCGGCCGGAGAGGCCCTCCGGCAGCTGAAGCCAGAAAAGCGGATTCGCGCCGGCACCGCCCCACCAGGTCACGCCCGGAAGCGCCGTGCGCAGGGCCTGTTTGGCGACCGCGGCCCGATGGGACACTTCTTCCGAGCGGGCCTGCCTGACCTTGCGGTCGCCGTTGGCGCGCAGGAACGCCGCGACCGCCGCCTGCAGCGGGACCGGTGTCTGAAAGTCGGTCGCCTTCTTCAGGCGGGCGAGGCGCTCGACGATCGCCGGGTCCGCTGCGACCCAGCCGATCCGAAAGCCCGGAACGAGATCCTTCGAGAGCGTGCCGAGCCACACGGTCCGCCGGGGCTCGCGCGCCGACAGAGGCGGCTCGCCCGACTCGGGCTCTTCGTAGCCATCCTCGACGAGAAGGGCACCCGAGGAGAGCGCCGCCTGGAGCAGCACTTCGCGCCGTCGCGGCCCGGTCGTGATGCCGGTCGGATTCTGCCTCTCGGGCATCACGTAGCAGAGCTTGACGCGGCGGCCGTACAGCGGCGCGGGGTCCGGGCCGCCCGCGTCCATCGGGAGCGGCAGGATGGACACCCCGGCCAGGCGCGCCAGCGTGAGCGCTCCGGAATACGTCGGGGACTCCATCGCCACGAGGTCCGACGGATCGGCGAACGTCCGAAAGATCAGGTCGAGGCCCTGCTGCGCGCCGCTGACGACCAGGATCTCTTCGGGCGAGCGATCGAGGCCGATCTCGGCCAGGCGGCGCGAAATTTCCGCGCGCAGCTCCTCGAGGCCGAGCGGGGGAGCGTACTGCCAGAGGTCCTTGCGGCGGCTCCAGGCGTAAGCGAGCGTGCGCGTGAACTCCTCGAGCGGGAAAAATCGCTCGTCCGGAGCAAGCCTGGAAAAATCGGCCACAACGGGTTCCGAGATCGGGATCGGGGACTCGCCCGGAAGCTCCGTGGCGCGGCGCGAGAGCATGTCGGAAAGCCGAAAGGGGGAGTCGGAAGGGGAGACGCGGCAGACGACCGTGCCGCTGCCGACGCGGCCCGAGACGAGCCCCCGCTCCTGGAGACGGCGGTAGGCGGCCTGCACCGTTCCGCGGTTGACGCCCAGAGCGGCCGCGAGCTCGCGGGTCGTCGGGAGCCGGCTGTTCTCGGAAAGCACGCCGCCGGCGATCCGGCTTTCGATCGCATCGTAGACCTGCTCGGAGAGGGGAACTCCCGCCCGCCGATCGATCGAAATCCGGCTAAGATCCAATTGGCCTGCCACCGGGCCAATTGTATGGCTTAGGCTGTCGCCTGGCCAGCCACAGTTTCTATATAGTTATTGGTCTCTAAACTTAATATTTATCAGTGTGTTACAATAAATCTACGGTAGATTTGTCAGGCGCCACGTTTCCGAAGCTCATCCTCGAGCATCCGCGAGAACTGAAATTCGCGGTCCCTTTCGGAGATGGCCTTCCTCTTGGCGAGCGACGCCCGCACGTTTTCCTCGATTGAGTCGAGTTCCCCGAACGAATCGGTCAGCTCGCGGACGACGGCGCGCCGCACGGTTTCGTCGTCGGATTTCTGCTCGAGGTTGCGGTTCTCCTTGAGGGTCTTCAGGACGATCCGCGCCAGGTACAGGATCCGGTCGGCGGAAGCCTTCACGAGGGCCTCCCCGCCCGCAGGTCGTCCGAGAGCGGGTGACGGAGGAGCTGCTCGATGACGGACCCGGGCAGCGCCACGACGTCGGCTCCCATCAGGGCCGCGTCGAGGACGTGGATCGGGTTTTTCGCCTCGGACACGACGATCTGCGTCTGGTAGCCATAGTTGTCGTAGAGGCGAATCACCTGTTCGACGAGATCCATCCCGATCGTGCCGATGTCGTCGAGCGGCGCCACGGCCGGCGCGACGTAGCTCACGTTGGCCTTGGCCGCAATCAGTGCCTGCGAGGCCGAGTAGCAGCCGGAGGCGCAGACAGCGACCTGGTCCTGAGCCAGCAGGCGCGCCACGCGCAGGCCTTCGGGCTTCAGGGGCAAGCGGACGATGACGTCCTTGCCGAGTTTGGCGAGCTCGCGCGCCTCTTTGTACATGCCCTTCGGGTCGTCGGCGGAGAGCTCGACCAAAACGGGACCGTCCGTGATCGACGCGAGGTCGCGGATGGCCTTGCGATACTCCGAGCCCGCGGCCTGCGCCGCCGCGGCCGACAGCCAGACTCCATCGAGCAGGCCCAGATCCTTGATGCGGCGCGCCTCGTCGGCGCTGCCCCCGTCCAGAAAGAATCGCATGGGGGCGGGATTCTATATTGCCCCCGGGCCGGCTGATCGGGGCTAATCGTCCCCGTCGTCGTCGTCG
The DNA here is from genome assembly GCA_963805495.1 of uncultured Acidobacteriota bacterium. Lineage (GTDB taxonomy): Bacteria > Acidobacteriota > Thermoanaerobaculia > UBA5066 > Gp7-AA6 > DAHUXD01. The sequence continues at coordinate 384,046 of CAWDUQ010000001.1, forward strand.
TCGAGGAAGTCCGCCTCGCCCTTCTTGCGCTTGCCGGGCCCGGGCGCCTCTTCCGGCTTCCCGGCGGGCTTCTCGGCCGGCGGGGCGACGGGAAGGGCCGCCTGCGCCTCCTCCTCCGCGTCGTCGCTTTCGGCGAGCTTGGCGATCGCCACGAGCCGGTCGCCCTCGTCGAGGTCGATGACCCGGACGCCCTGGGCGGCCCGGCCGGTCTCGCGGATGTCCTTGACCTTGATGCGGATCAACTGGCCGCGCTCGCTGATCAGCAGAAGCTGGTCGGCGTCGGTCACGGACTTGATCCCGACGACCGGGCCGTTCTTCCCGGTGACCTTGACGTTGATCACGCCCGAGCCGCCGCGGCCCTGGAGGCGGTATTCGGTCACGCCCGAGCGCTTGCCGTAGCCCTTCTCGGTGACGGAGAGAAGCTGACCACTCTCGTCGACGACGTCCATCTCGACGACGACGTCGTCCTTCTTCTTGAGCGACACGCCGATGACGCCCGTCGTGTCGCGGCCCATGCCCCGTACGTCCGTCTCCGGGAACCGGATGCCCATGCCCTGGCGGGTGCCGATGAAGATCTGGTTCTCGCCGCTCGTGATGCGCACCGACAGGAGCTCGTCGCCCTTCTCGATGTTGATCGCGATGATGCCGCCCGAGCGGACGTTCGAATAGGCCGAGAGGGCCGTCTTCTTGACGAGGCCGTTTTTCGTGGCGAAGACGAGAAACCGGTCTTCCGGGAAGTCCTTCGTCGCGGCCATGGCGACCATGCGCTCGTTCGGCCCGAGGTTCAGGAGGTTGACGATCGCCTTGCCGCGCGTCGCGGGCCCGAGCTGCGGGATGTCGTAGACCTTGATCCAGTGCATGCGGCCGGTCGACGTGAAGGCCAGCACGAACGCGTGGGTCGAGGCCACGAACAGGTGCTCGACCAAGTCCTCTTCCTTCGTCGTCGCGCCGATGCGCCCCTTTCCGCCGCGGCGCTGGGCGCGGTAGAGGGACAGGGGAGAGCGCTTGATGTAGCCGCCGCGGGACACGGTGATGACCATGTCCTCTTCGACGATCAGGTCCTCGATGTCGATGTCGGAGGCCTCGGCCACGATCTCCGTGCGGCGTTCGTCGCCGAACTGCTTTCGGATCGCCTGGAGCTCGTCGACGATGATTTCGAGCACCAGCTTCTCCGAGCCCAGGATCTCCTTGAGTCTCGCGATCAGCGCGAGGATCTCCTTGAACTCGGCGACGATCTTGTCGCGTTCGAGCCCCGTCAGGCGGTGAAGGCGCATGTCGAGGATCGCCTGCGCCTGGATCTCGTCGAGGCGCAGCACCTGGCTCCCCTTGCCGCCCTCGTCGCCGAGCGAGCTCCCGATGAACTTCTCGAGGCCCGCCCGGGTCATCGAGACCTCGGCCGTCAAACGGGCTTTGGCCTCCTGCGGGTCCTTCGAGGACCGGATGATCTTGATGACGAGGTCGAGGTTGGCAAGCGCCAGGGCGAGGCCGCGCAGCAGGTGGGCCCGCTCCTCGGCCTTCTTGAGGTCGAACTGCGTGCGCCGGATGACGACCGCCTTGCGGTGGTCGACGAAGTGGCGCAGCAGGTCGTGGAGGGGCAGGACGCGCGGCTGGTTCTCGACGATCGCGAGGAAGATGATTCCGAACGAGGACTGCATCGGCGTCATCGCGTAGAGCTTGTTGAGGACGACCTGGGCGTTCTCGCCGCGCTTCAACTCGACGACGACCCGCATTCCCTCGCGATTGGACTCGTCGCGCAGGTCCGCGACACCCTCGATCTTCTTGTCGTTGACGAGATCGGCGATGCGCTCGATGAGCTTGGCCTTGTTGACCTGGTACGGGATCTCCGTGACGACGATCGATTCCTTGTCGCCGCGGGCGGTCTTTTCGATCATCGCCCGGGCGCGCACCTGAACCGTGCCCCGGCCCGTCTTGTACGCGTCCCGGATGCCCTCGGAGCCGTGGATGAAGGCCCCGGTGGGAAAGTCCGGTCCGGGCAGCTTCTTCATGAGCTGGCCGAGCGTGGCTTCGGGGTGCCGGATCAGCTCGATCGTCGCGTCGATGACCTCGGTGAGGTTGTGCGGCGGGATGTTGGTCGCCATGCCGACCGCGATGCCCGTCGATCCGTTGACCAGGAGGTTGGGAAACTTGGCCGGCAGGACCATCGGCTCGACGAGCGACCCGTCGTAGTTGGGCGTCCAGTCGACCGTCTCCTTGTCGATGTCGTCCCCGAGGAGCTCCGCGGCGAGCTTCGTCAGCCTCACCTCGGTGTAGCGCATGGCCGCGGCGTTGTCGCCGTCGACCGAGCCGAAGTTGCCCTGCCCGTCGACCAGCGGATAGCGCAGCGAGAAGTCCTGCGCCATGCGCACGACCGAGTCGTACACGGCGCTCTCTCCGTGCGGGTGGTACTTTCCGAGGACGTCTCCGACGATGCGCGCGGACTTGCGGTACGGCTTGTTGTGCAGGTTGCCCTGCTCCCACATGCCGTAGAGGCATCGCCGATGGACGGGCTTCAATCCGTCGCGCACGTCCGGGAGCGCCCGTCCGATGATGACGGACATGGCGTAGTCGAGGTACGAGCGGCGGACCTCGTCCTCGATCGTGACGGGGACTTTTTCGTCGGGAGTCAGCAGGTTCGTCGTCATGGCTTCAAGCGGTCACGGTCCTCAAATGTCCAGGTTCCGGACGTTCAGGGCGTTTTGCTCGATGAAATCCCGCCGCGGCTCGACGGCGTCGCCCATCAGGACCGAAAAGACCTCGTTGGCCTCGACGGCGTCCTCGACGGCGACCTGAAGCAGACGCCGCGTCTCGGGGTTCATCGTCGTGTCCCAGAGCTGCTCGGGGTTCATCTCTCCGAGGCCCTTGTAGCGGTTGATGACGAGGCCCTTCTTGGCCGATTCGTACACCGCGTCGACGACGGAGGAGAGTGCCTCGTGCTTCTCGGTCTCCTCGCCCCGCGTGACGATGTACGGCCCGTCGAGGAATGCGCCGATCGCCTTCGCGGTCTCCTTGATGCGGCGGAACTCGAACGACCCGACGAACTCGGCGTCGATGCGCGCCGAGCGGGGCACTCCGTTGACCTTCCGGGTCATCTCGAGCGCCCAGCCCGAGTGCTCCTCGTCGGCCACGACCTCCGCCTTCTCGACGCCGAACGCGCGCACCACCTTGACGAGGTCCTCGAGCTTCTTCTTCTCGGCGAACTCGGCCTTCGACGCCATGCCGCGGTCGAGGAGGGCGCGCAGGAGCGCCTCGGGGATCCCCTTGTGCCCGAGCTTTCCGACGTGCGTCCGGTACTCCTCCATCTTCTCGAGCAGGCCCGCGAGCTTCGCGCCGGAGACGCTGCCCCCGGACATCTCGGAGGTCAATGTGCGGTCCTCGCCGAGCCGGCCGAGGAGGAATTTCGACATCTCCTTCTCGTCCTTGAGGTAGGTCTCCTTCTTTCCCTCGGCCACCTTGTAGAGCGGCGGCTGGGCGATGTAGAGGAAGCCCTTGTCGATCAGCGCCGCCATGTGCCGGAAGAAGAACGTCAGGAGCAGCGTCCGGATGTGGCTTCCGTCGACGTCGGCGTCCGTCATGATGACGATCTTGTGGTACCGGACCTTTTCGGCGTCGAAATCGGTCGAGATGCCGGCGCCGAGCGCCGTGATCAGCGTCCGGATCTCGGCCGAGGCGAGCATCTTGTCGAGCCGCGCCTTCTCGACGTTCAGGATCTTGCCGCGCAGGGGCAGGATGGCCTGCGAACGCCGGTCCCGGCCCATCTTGGCCGAGCCGCCGGCCGAGTCGCCCTCGACGATGAAGATCTCGGAAAAGGCCGGGTCTTTTTCCTGGCAATCGGCGAGCTTGCCCGGAAGCGCCCCGGAGTCGAGCGCGCCCTTGCGGCGAACGAGCTCCCGGGCCTTGCGCGCGGCCTCGCGGGCGCGGGCCGACTCGACGATCTTCTCGACGATCTTCTTGCCGACGCGCGGGTTCTCCTCGAGGAACGAGCCGAGGCGCTCGTAAACCACCTGCTGGACCCAGGTCTTGACCTCGGAGGACACGAGCTTGTCCTTGGTCTGCGAGGAGAACTTGGGGTCGCGGACCTTGACCGAGATGACCGCCGTGAGGCCCTCGCGACAGTCGTCGCCCGAAAGCGTCGTTTCCTTGAGCCCCTTGGTCAGGCCGTTCGACTCGGCGTACTTCTGGATCGCCCGGGTCAGCGCCGTCTTGAAGCCCTCGACGTGCGTGCCCCCGTCCCGGTTGTTGATCGTGTTGGTGAACGCGAAGGTCGTCTCCGCGTAGCCCTCGTTCCACTGGAGCGCGACTTCAACGCGCTCCTTGTCGGCGTCGCGCCTGGGGTCGCCGGTGCCGTTCCGGACGTCCTGGAAGAAGATGACCTTGTCGTGGATCGGCTGCTTCGTCTTGTTGAGGTGCTCGACGAAGGAGCGGATCCCGCCCTCGTAGGCGAAGTCGTGCTTCTTCTCGGTCCGCTCGTCGAGGATCGAGATCTTGACGCCGGGGTTGAGGAACGAGAGCTCCCGCAGCCGCTGCGAGAGGCTGTCGAAGTGAAACTCGGTGACCGAGAAGATCTTCGGGTCGGCCCAGAAGGTGACCTTGGTGCCGGTCTTCTTCGAGGTCCCGACGACCTTGATCGGCGCGACGGGCTTGCCCTGCTCGTAGGCCTGCTCCCAGACCTTGCCGTCGCGGCGGACCTCGACTTCGAGGCGTTTGGAGAGAGCGTTTACGACCGAGACCCCGACGCCGTGGAGGCCGCCCGAGACCTTGTAGGAATTGTCGTCGAATTTTCCGCCCGAGTGGAGGTCCGTCATGATGATCTCGAGCGTCTCGCGCTTGTGCTCCTTGTGGAGCCCGACCGGGATGCCGCGGCCGTTGTCTTCGACCGTGACCGAGTTGTCGGCGTGGATCGTGATCGACACGTGGTCGGCGTAGCCGACCTGGGCCTCGTCGATCGAGTTGTCGACGAGCTCGAAGACCATGTGGTGAAGGCCCGACAGGTCGTCGGTGTCCCCGATGTACATGCCCGGGCGCTTGCGAACGGCCTCGAGGCCCTTCAGCAGCTTGATCGAGTCGGTGGTGTACGCGGTGCTCATGAGTCTCCGTTCAAGCGTGGACGGCGTAGAGCGCCCGGGGCGCGCCGACGCGGCCCTGTCGCATTTCCAGCACGGTCGACGCGCGCCGCGCCCAGCGCGCCGTGGGCGCCGCCGTCGTCAGCAGCACGGCGGCGCCCGCCGGGAGGGCGTCGAAGAACTCCTCGACCCAGCCCTCGGCGAGTCCGGCGTCGAAATCGTCGGCGGCAAAGAGCGGCGGCTGCCCCGCGGCCTTCGCGACGGCGCTCCACTCCGCGAGCTTGACGAGGGCGACGGTGCGCGCGACCTCCCCGCTCGACGCCTCGAGCGCGAGGGGCTTGCCGGCGCGCGTCCAGAGGAGATCGTCGCGGTGCGGGCCGGCGAGCGAGTGGCCGCGGCGGCGCTCGAGCGGCAGCAGCCGCTCGCAGGCCGAACGCAGGGCCTCGACCGAGTCAGCCGACGGGGCGGCCGAGTAGTCCGCGCGGACCTCGGCATAGGCGGGCCCGGCGGCGCCGGCGAGAGGGTCGAATTCATCGGCCCACGCCGCGAGCGCTCCCCGGCGGTGGCGCCGGACCGCGGCCCCCGCCACGGACAGCTCTTCCGTCCAGGCCTCGAGCTCTCCCGGCGCGGCGGCGGGGCCCCGACCGTGCCGGCCGCGGGCGAGCAGTGCGTTGCGTTCCTTGAGGGCCGTCGCGTAGCGCGCCAGGTCGTCGCCCGCGGCGGGCTTCAATCCCAGTACCAGGCGGTCGAGGAAACGCCGCCGCATGGACGGGGTTCCCGTCAGGAGTTCCCGGTGCTCGGGCGCGAGGAAGACGGCCGGCGCGAGCGCCGAGATCTCTCGAAAGCCCGCAGGCTTGTCGCCGCGGAGAAAGTCGCGGCCGCCCTCGCTCGTCCAGGTCACGGAAATGCGCTCCGGGCGCGACGCGGCTTCGACGACGCCCGAGATCGAGAAGCTTTTCCCGTCGCGCGCCATCGCCGCGGTCGCCGCCCCGCGAAACGAGCGCTGTCCGCACACGAGGGCGGCCGCCTCGAGGAGGTTGGTCTTGCCCTGCGCGTTCTCTCCCGTGATCAGAGTGACACCCCCGCCAAAGAAGACGGGGTCGGGGGAGAGGTTGCGGAAGCCCTGGTTCGAGAGTTCGGAAAGCTGCAAGCGGTCTTGTCCCACCTCGAGAGATTTCAGAGACGCATCGGCATGACGACGTACAGGTACCGGGAGGAGCCCTCGATGCCTCCCTCCGGCTGGCACAGGCACTGGGTGTTCTCGTCCTTCAGGTCCAGCCGGACCGTCTCCGTCTCGGCCTCTTCGAAGAAGTCCAGAAGGTATTGCGCGTTCAGGCCGATCGAGAGCGGCTCACCGTCGAACTCGACGTCGAGCGTCTCCGTGCCCTCGCCGAGCTCCTGGCTCGCCGAGGCGACGGTCAGGAGGTCCTTCTCGAACGAGAGCTTCACGCCGCGCGAACGCTCGGAGGAGAAGAGCGCGACGCGGCGAATCGCGTCACGCGTAGCGGAGGTCGGGACCTTCGCTCCCCGGTCGTTCGACTTCGAGAGGATTTTTTCGTAGTCGGGAAAATTGACGTCGAGCAGGCGCGCCACGAGCTGGCGGCTGCCGACGGTGAAGAGCAGGTGATTCTCGGAGTGCCGGATCTCCAGGCGCGCGTCCGACCCGCCGTCCATCTTGAGAATCTCGGCAAGTGCCTTCTTGGGGATCAGGACGTTCGGGATCGTCGCCTTGGCGTCCTCCTTGGGAAAGTCGATCAACGCCAACCGATGGCCGTCGGTCGCCACGAGCTCGAACTCCTTGCCCTTGTCCTTCAGGAGCGCTCCCATGAGCTGAAAACGGGTTTCCTCCGCAGAAACTGCGTATAAAACCTTACGTGTCAGTCGTTTCCATAAATCCAGAGGGAACGAGACGCCCTTCTTTGCCTCCACCTTCGGGACCGTCGGAAAGTCCTCGGCCGGCTGCGCGACGAGACGAAAGTTGGAGCGCTGGCAGGTGACGCCCAGGTAGTGGTTGTCGAGCAGTTTCAGGGCGACCTCGGCTTCCGGGAGGTTGCGGATCAGGTCGAAGAGTTTCCGCGCCGGAACGGTCACGCTGCCCGGTCGCTTGACGTGGGCCTCGGCTTCCGAGAGAAGCGTCAGGTCGAGATCCGTCGACGTGAACGAGAGGTGCGAGTCGGCCGCACGGAGGAGGATGTTGGAAAGGATGGGAATCGTATTCTTCCTCTCCACGACCCCCTGCATGAGCGTGAGCTCATTCAAGAAGTCGCCCCTTTTCAGCGTTAATTCCATGGGGATTTCCCACCTCCGGAAAGAGAAAAAAGTCTATCACATTTAGTCGCAATCGTAGGGGCGCGGAAGAATCGGAGAGGGCTAAAAAACCCAATAAAAACGGGGTCGGAATCTATGTCGCTCCTGCGGACACCGGTCGAAGTCTTCCGCAGGCGTCCGGCTTTCGAGAGGGCGTTCTCGGGGTGCGGAAAACGCGTCGGTGGATAAAACACCGGAGACCTCGATCGACTAGCGGTAGGGCTGCAGGAAGCCGTCGACAACCCTGCGGAAATCGGCGTCATCCTCGATCATCCGCTCGATCTTCTCGACCGAGTGCATGACGGTCGAGTGGTGCTTGTCGTTGAAGAGCCGTCCGATCTCCGGGTACGAGAGTTCGGTCAACTTTCGGCACAGGTACATGGCCACCTGGCGGGGAAAGGCCACCGGTTTGGCGTTCGATTTAGCTTTCATGTCGGAAACCCGGAGGCCGTAGTGGGAGGCCACGGTCTTGAGGATCTCGGACGGGACGGCCCTGTGTTCCTCGGTTCCGACGATGTCCCGGAGGGTCTCCCGGGCGAGCTCGACCGACATCGGCTTGCCCGTCAGGGAGGAAAAGGCGATGACCCGGTTCAGGCGTCCCTCGAGCTCCCGGACGTTCGACTTGACCGTGCCGGCGATGAACATCGCGACGTCGTTGGGAACGTTGGCCTTTTCGGCGGCCGCCTTCTTGCGGATGATTGCGACCTTCATCTCGAGGTCCGGCGGCTGGATGTCGGCGATCAGGCCCCACTCGAACCGCGAGCGCAAGCGCTCCTCGAGCGTCGGGATTTCTTTAGGGAGGGCGTCGGAGGTCACGACGATCTGCTTCTGTGCGTCGTGGAGGGCATTGAAGGTGTGGAAGAACTCTTCCTGGGTCGAGTCCTTGCCGGCGATGAACTGGACGTCGTCCATGAGCAGCACGTCGAGCTCCCGGTACCGCCGCTTGAATTCGTGCATCCGCTCGAAGCGCAGGGCGTTGATGAGGTCGTTCAGGAACCGCTCGGCCGAGAGGTAGAGCACGCGCGCGTCCGGGTTGCGGCGCAGGACCTCCTGCGCGATGGCGTGCATCAGGTGGGTCTTGCCGAGGCCGACGCCGCCGTAGAGAAAGAGCGGGTTGTAGGAGCGCGACGGCTGCTCCGCCACTGCCCGTGCCGCGGCATGCGCGAACTGGTTGGAGGAGCCGACAACGAATGTTTCGAAAGTGAAGCGAGGGTGGGCCGTCTGGCCGCGCACCGGCGGAGGTGCGGCACTGGCCGGCGGCAGCGAGACCGGCTCCTCGGCGGACGCTTCGAACCGGATATCGAGCCCTGGATACCCGGCGGCTTCCGCACCGCGGACGAGAAGCTCCCCGTGGCGTGACTCGATCCAGTCGGCGAAGACGCGGGAGGGCACCGAGACGGTCAAGGTCGGCGAGCCGGCGGAGTGGTCGAAATCCATCTGGCGGGTCGGTCCGAACCAGGTCTTGAGCTCCTTGGGATCGAGCTTCCCCTCGATCTGCTTGAGAATGGAGCTCCAAATCTCGGTCATCGTGCGCAGCCTTTTTTCCACAAGTTTTCCACAGCTGTGGAAGGCCCGTGGCGGAATCGGGGGGCGGAGTATATCGGACAGCGGGGGCAGTCGTTGCGGCTTTCTCGGGGGGCTCATGACGTCGCCAGCCCCCGCCTTTCGCAAGTGTTTCTTGACTTCTGCACCCGTGGCACCTAGCATTCGCCCTCTTTATGAAGCGCACCTACCAGCCCAACAATCGGCGCCGCAAGCGCACCCACGGGTTCCTCGTCCGGATGCGGACGCGGGCCGGGCGCGCCGTCCTGTCGGCCCGCCGGCGCAAGGGGCGCAAGAAACTCACGGTGTGAACTCGGGCCCGGCCGTCTCCGAGACGTTCTCGAGAGACGACCGCCTCCGCAAACGCAGGGAATTCGAAGAGTGCTACGCCTCCGGGGTGCGCGTTTCCGGGCGACACGTCCAGGTCTTCGTCCTCGGCGCCACCGCGGACAGCCGACCCCGCCTCGGGATCTCGGTGCCGCGCCGTGTCGGGACATCCGTCGCCCGCAACCGCGTCCGGCGCCGCCTTCGGGAGATCTTCCGCCGCTCGCGGGAGCTCTTCGCGCAGACGCCGGCTTCCGTCGTGGTCAACGTCCGGCCCTCGGCGGCCGGCGCGGACTTCACGGATCTCGCGGAGGACTATCGGACCGCCGTGACTCGGGCGCTGGCGCGGCTCCCGCGGCGGTGAGCACTCCTGCCCGCGCCGCTTCCGCCCTGCTCGGTTTCTACAAGCGTTTTCTGTCTCCGCTCCTGCCGCGCGCGTGTCGATTCGAGCCCACGTGCTCGGTGTACGCGCGCGAGGCCGTCGAGAAGCACGGTCTGGCCCGCGGAAGCGCGCTCGCGCTGCGCCGGCTCCTGCGTTGTCATCCGTTCCATCCGGGCGGCCTCGACCCGGTGCCCTGAAGAAAGCGCGCGCGCCGATGGAAAAAAGACTCCTCCTTGCCGCCGGGCTCTCTCTGGGCATTCTGCTCGCCTGGGAGTGGCTCGCCCCGAAGCCGCCGAAGGCCCCGGCGAGCGTTCCGCCGACGCCTCTTTCCGCCCCCGTCGCCCCGGCGGCGACAGCGGCCTCCGCGGCCTCGCCGCAGGCTTCCTCCGCTCCGGCGTCTTCCGCTCCCGCGGCGCTTCCGCCGCCCGCCAGCGCCGCGGCCGAGGCGACGACGACGCTCGGCAACGAGCTCTTCACCGCCACGTTTTCCAACCGCGGCGGGGTGCTGACGTCGTTCGTCCTCGCCAACTACAAGGACGAGAAGAACCAGCCGCTCGACCTCGTGCGTGTCCTTCCGCCGGAGCTTCCCCGGCCGCTCGCGCTCGACTTCGGCCGCGACGCCGAGGCGACCAGGACGGTGGCGAACGCCCTCTTCGTCGTCGAGAAGGCGTCCGACCGGGTCCTGCGCCTGCGGTACGCGGACGCGACGATCGCCGTCGAGAAAGAAATCAAGGTCGGCGCGGGCTACCTCTTCGACGTCAAAGTCGTGGTCGCCGGGCCGCCCTACGACGTGCTGCTGGGGCCGGGCCTTCGCAATCCGCCCGAGGACGAGAAGAAATCGAGGTACGTGATGCCGGCCTCGGCGGTCGTGGCCTCGGCCGACGGCCTCAAGCTCGTCCGCGCGGACAAGGCGAAAGCGGGGGAGAGCTGGGTGCTGCCGGCCAAGGCGTTCGCAGGCATCGAGGACAGCTACTTCCTGGAAGCGTTGATTCCGGCAGCCGCGTCGACGGCCCGGGTCTTCACCTACCCCGTGACCCACCCCGACGGCAAACCCGCCTTCGAAATCGCGACCGGCGTCTCCGGTCAGGGCACGCTCGCCGCCTCGGCCTTCTTCGGTCCCAAGGACGTCTCCATTCTCGAGAGCTACGGGCTCGGGCTCGATCGCACCGTCGACTTCGGCTGGTACGGCATTCTCGCGCGCCCGCTCCTCTGGATGATGAAGAAGTCGTACGCCGTCGTCCCCAACTGGGGCGTGGCAATTCTCGTCGTGACCTTCCTCATCCGGCTGCTGCTCTTCCCGCTGACGGCCAAGAGCTACACGTCGATGAAGAAGATGCAGAAGCTTTCGCCCAAGATGAGCGCGATCCGCGACAAGTACAAGAAGGCCAAGACCGACGCCGCCCAGCGCACGAAGATGAACGCCGAACTGATGGCGCTCTACCAGGCCGAAGGCTACAACCCGATGAGCGGGTGCCTTCCGGTCGTGCTGCAGCTGCCGGTCCTCGTGGCCTTCTACAACGTCCTGGCGAGGACGATCGAGCTGCGCCACGCGCCGTTCGTCTTCTGGATCAAGGACCTTTCGGCGATCGACGGAAGCTACGTCCTCGTCATCCTGATGATCGCGTCGATGTACGCGCAGCAGTCGATGACCCCCTCGACGCTCGATCCCGCGCAGAAGAAGATTTTCATGTTCATGCCGGTCCTCTGGGGGTTCTTCCTGAAGGACATGCCCTCGGGCCTTGTGCTGTACTGGCTCTTTTCCAACCTGCTGACGATCGTGCAGCAGCTCGTGATGAACCGGATCGTGAAGGAGGACGACCCCGCGCCGCCCCGAAAAGGGCCGAAGGCCTTGAAACGGGCGCGCGCGTAGTCGATAAGCCCATGAGGTACGAAGCCAAGACGCTCGAGGAAGCCATCGAAGGAGCCGCGCGCGCGCTCGGAAAGCCCGCGGGGGAGCTGCACTACGTCGTCATCCGGGACGAGAAGTCGTTCTGGGGCGGCCGGGTCGTGGAGATCGAGGTGGAAGGCGAGGAGGCCCCGGGCCGGGAGGCGGGAGGCGCGAGGCCCGACGAGCACGAGACGGCGCGCGAAGCCGCGGTGGTCTTCGATGCGGCCGCGCCGTCGGCCCCGGCAAAACCCGAGGCCGCGGCCGAGCCGTGGGACCGCAACGCCCCCGGCGCGACGGATGCCGAAGCCGTTGGCCTGGTCGAATCGACCCTGACCGAGCTTCTCTCGGCGGCCGGGCTTCTCGTCGAGATCCGGCGCCGCGAGGCGGCGGCCGACGAGCTCCTCTTCGAGCTGATCGGCGACGACGTCGAGCCCCTCCTCGCGAACAAGGGCGAGGGCCTGACGGGCCTCGAGGTCCTCGTGGGCCGCATCGCCGCGAAGCGCCTGGGGCGCCCCGTGCACCCGAGGCTCGACGCCGACGGGTTCCGCGCCCACCGCAAGGAGGCGCTCGAGGAGCTCGCCCGCCAGTCGGCCGAAGACGTCCGCCGCTCGCGGCGCCCGACGCTGCTGCCGCCGCTGTCCCCGTGGGAGCGCCGGCTCGTCCACATGGCGCTCTCGGAGGACGCGGAGGTCGAGACGCAGAGCGAGGGCGAGGGTTTCCTGAAACGCGTGGAGGTTCGCCTCAAGAGCCGATAGGACGCCGGCAGTCCCGATGCGCGGCTCCGACGTTCACCTCGACACCATCGTCGCGCTCGCGACACCGACCGGGCGGTCGGCCGTCGCGCTCGTCCGGCTTTCGGGCCGCGATTCCGTCGGAATCCTTCGAGCGCTCGCGCCGCGGCTGCCTGCCACGCTGCGTCCCCGGCGGCCCTACCTCTGCGCCCTCTGCGACGCCGGGGGCGAGCCGATCGACTCGGCGCTGGCGACGGTCTTTTCGGGCCCCGCCTCGTTCACCGGCGAGGACGTCGCCGAGCTGTCGGTCCACGGCTCCCCGGCGGTCGTCGAGCGCCTGATCGCCGCGGCCGTCGCGGCCGGAGCGCGGCCCGCCCGGCCGGGGGAGTTCACCGAGCGCGCCTTCCGCTCCGGAAAGATCGACCTCGTCCGCGCCGAGGCCGTCCAGGAGTTGATCGACGCGAAGACCGCGGCCGCCGCCCGATTTTCGGCGCGGCGCCTCGAGGGCGGGCTGTCGCGCCGGCTGGAGGCCGTGCGCGAGGGCCTTCTCGGCGCTGCGGCGGCGCTGTCGGCCTCCGTGGACTTCGCCGACGAGGTCGGCGAGGAGGTCGATCCGGCGGCCGTTCGGCGGCTCGACGAGGCCGCGGCCGAGCTCGGCCGCCTGGCCGCGACCTATCGCACGGGGAGGCTTCTTTCGGGAGGCTGCCGCGTCGCGATCCTCGGGCGCCCGAACGCAGGCAAGTCGACGCTCTTCAACGCCCTCGCGGGATCGGCGCGCGCGATCGTGACGGAGATTCCGGGCACCACGCGCGACGCGCTGGAAACGACCGTCGACATCCGGGGCGTGCCCGTGACCCTGGTCGACACGGCCGGCCTGCGCGAGAGCGAAGACCCGGTCGAGAGGATCGGCGTCGCGCGCGCCAGGGAAGAGGCGGAGCGAGCGGACGCGGCGCTCTACGTGTTCGACGCCTCCACCGGGTTCGATACCGAGGACGCGCGCGCCGTCGCCGCGCTCGGACAGAAGGTCCGGGTCCTCGTCGCCAACAAGGCGGACCGTCCTTCCGCCGGGCCGGTCCCCGAGGGCGCCCATCGTCTCTCCGGTCTCGATGCGGGCGCCGGTCGGCTTCTACGAGACCTCATCGGGGCGCAAGTCGTCGCCGAGGTCCGGACCGAGGAGACTTCCGAGGTGCTCGGCTCGCTCCGCCAGCACGACCTCGTTGCCCGGGCGCAGTCCGCCGTGGAGGCCACGCTCGCGGCCCTCTCGCAGGGCCACTCGCCGGAGTACGCGGTCACGCACTGCCACGCGGCGCTCGACGCACTCGCGGACCTGACGGGCGAGACGACTTCCGACGACGTTCTCGACCGGCTCTTCTCGACTTTCTGCATCGGGAAGTAGCCGTCGCGAGCGCTGCGCTCCGGGTCTGCGCCTGACGGCGCACCGGCTCGCGGCTCGCCTGTGGGCTCGACCGCGAGCCTGACCCTGCGCTTCGCGCTTCGCTCCCGCGGCGCGGGCCTCCTCCCTCCCTTCGGTCGGGAGACTTCCCGCGCCGCGAACGGATGACGCAGTGCCGCGGAGATGAAGCCGAGCGGCTCGGGTCGTCGGGGCGGCCCTAGCGGCCGCCCTTCCATCCGGAGATTCCTCGCGGCGCGAACGTGATGCGCCGAGTGACGGACCGCTACGGAGCCGGCCAGTGCAGGCCGAGGGCCTTGGCGAGGAAGACCGCCATCTGGCCGCGCGTCAGCGGGGCGTCGGGGCAGTAGTTGCCGCTCCCGCATCCCGCGGTGACGCCCGAGGCCGCGAGAGCTTCGACGAACTGGAAGAACGGATGGCCCGTCGGGACGTCGGCGAACGTCGCGGCCGCGGGGGCGGGCGAGACGTGACGGCGGAAGAGGACCCTCGCCATGCGGAAGCGGATCGAACCGTCGAACACCTGCTGCCCGGACACCCCGAAGCGGGCGAAGAGGAAGTAGCCGACGCTCTCCGTCGTGGTGTCCCCGTCGACGTCGTCGGCGTAGCGCACCGCCAGATCCGGAGCCGCCGTGAGGACCGTCTCGCCGGGAGACCCCGAGCTCGTCACGGCGACCGGACAGTCGCCATCCGAGTTCGTGCCGTCCAGATCGACCCAGGCCCGGCACAGATTGCCTCGAAAATTGTGATTCACGAGGTTGTCGGTGTCTTCGATGTAGAAGCGGACCTCCTCGATCGTCGCGCCGTTGGGCACGAGGCCCGCGTCGATCTCGGCCGCGAGGATCTCGGTTCCCGCGGTGGGCCAGCGTTCGCCGCCGACCCCGACGCAGCAGCTCGAGGAGAAAGTTCCGCTCGAGAGGGGCTGGAATCGCGAGAACGGGATGGTGACGACCTGCAGGTCGTCCGTGCCGTAGCCGCTTTCCGGCGCGCGGTCCTGGGTGGCCAGGGACACGGCCGGTGCCAGCGCGAGGGCGAGATACGCGGCGCCGAGGCGATGCGCGGGATTGCTCATCGAGGCCTCCTTTGGCGGGTGGACGTCAATCCTAGCAAGTCCTTTCCTGACTTTTGCGAGACAATCCGCGCGTGAAATTCGAGGTCCTCGTCGTCGGCGGCGGACATGCGGGCATCGAGGCCGCGCACGCGGCGGCGCGCATGGGGCGGCGGACGGCGCTCCTCACGGGATCGCTCGACGCGATCGGGCGGATGTCGTGCAATCCCGCCATCGGCGGCCTCGCCAAGGGGCAGCTCGTGCGCGAGGTCGACGCCCTCGGCGGGCTGATGGGAGGCCTCGCGGACGCGGCGGGAATTCAGTTCCGGATTCTCAACCGATCGCGCGGCCCGGCCGTCTGGGGGCCGCGGGCGCAGTGCGACCGGGCGCTCTACGCGAGGCTCGCCCGGCGCAGGCTCGAAGCGAAGGAGAACCTGACGCTCCTCGAGGGGATGGCCGAGGACCTGACGTCGGAGTCGGGTCGCGTGACGGGAGCGCGGACGAGCGACGGTCGGCGGGTCGCGGCCGGCGCCGTGGTCGTCACGGCCGGGACCTTTCTGAACGGCCTGATGCACACGGGCACGCGAAAGACCGCGGGCGGCCGCGTCGGCGAGGCTGCCGCGGAGGGCCTCTCGGGGTCGCTCGGGCGGCTGGGGCTCGGGCTCGGGCGCTTCAAAACGGGCACGCCGCCACGGATCCACCGCGACTCGGTCGACTACGACGCGTGCCGGCCGCAGCCGGGCGACGACCCGCCGGTGCCGTTCTCGTTTCGCACGCGCGCCCTCCCCGGGCGCCAGGCCCTCTGCTGGCTGACGGCGACGAATCCCCGCGTGCACGCGCTCATTCGCGCGCACCTGCACGAAAGCCCGATGTACTCGGGACAGATCCACGGAACCGGCCCGCGCTATTGCCCGTCGGTCGAAGACAAGGTCGTGAAGTTCGCCGACAAGTCCGAGCACACGATCTTTCTGGAGCCCGACGGCTTCGACTCCGAAGAGATCTACATCAACGGTCTCTCGACTTCGCTGCCCGAAGAGGTCCAGCGCGCGATCCTCGCGGAGATCCCGGGACTGACGCGAGCGCGGATGATCCGGCCGGGCTACGCGGTCGAGTACGACTTCGTTTTTCCGCAGCAGCTCTCGAACGCTCTCGAGGCCCTCGACGTCCCTCGCCTCTTTCTCGGCGGACAGATCAACGGCACGTCGGGCTACGAGGAGGCGGCGGCGCAGGGATTGCTCGCGGGGATCAACGCCGCGCTCTCGGTGCGCGACGAACCACCGTTCGTCCTCGAGCGTTCGGAGGCGTACGCCGCGGTCATGGTCGACGACCTGACGCAGAAGGGCGTCGAGGAGCCCTACCGGCTCTTCACGTCGCGTGCGGAATACCGGCTGCTCCTCGGCGTCGACACGGTGCTCCCCCGTCTCCTGCCGCACGGGCGCCGCCTCGGGTTGATCGACGAGGCGGAGTTCCGTGAGGCGATGCGAGGCGAGGAGCAGCTTCGCCGCGGCGAGGAGGTCCTGCGCCGGCGGGTTTTCAACCCGAGCGCCGACAACCGGGAGCTCCTGCGCGAGGAGCTCGGAATCGAGATCGACGCGCCCGTGACGGCATTTAAACTATTGCAGCGTAACGACTTATCTCCGCATGACCTCGCTGCCGTGGCCCCGGAAGCGTTCGAGGGCCTGTCGGCCGAGCAGATCACCTACCTCGAGAGCCGGGTGCGGTACGAGGGCTACATCCGGCGTGAACTGGAGCGCCTCGAGCGGCTCAAGCCCTTCGAGTCGAGACCGATCCCCGACAGCCTCGTCTACGAATCGATTCCCGGTCTCTCGAGGGAGGTCGTCGAGAAGTGCGTGCGCCGGCGACCCCGGACGGTCGGCGAGGCTTCTCGGATTCCGGGCGTTACCCCGGCCGCTGTCGCGATAATCTCGGCGCATGTCGTCCGAGCCGGGGAACGAAGCCCCGCTCTCCCCTGAGGTCTTCCAGGCCTTTCTGAGGGCGGCCCTGCCCGGCTCCGGGGTCAAGCTCTCGAGTACGGTCGCCTCGAGTGTCGGCGTGTACCTCTCCGAGCTCGACCACTGGAGGCGCCGAATCAACCTGGCCGGCAACCTCTCCGCGGACGAGCTCGTCGACCACGCCATCGAGTCGCTCCTGGCTTCCAGTGTAATTGCTCATGGCGAAAGAGTTATAGACGCGGGCTCGGGGGCTGGCTTCCCTGGCCTTCCCCTCTCGATCGCCCGGCCGGATCTGCAGATGACGCTCGTCGAGCCGAGGACGAAGAAGTGCGCATTCCTTCGTCATGTCGCCCGCATGCTGAAGCTCTCGAACGTGTCTGTGTTCGAGGGTCATATCGAGGAGGTCGGCGGGCAGACTTTCGGCGTCGTAACGACCCGCGCGCTCGGCGACATCGCCCGCCGCCTCGGCGGAGGCGGGATCCTCGCCCCGGGAGGTGCGCTGCTCGCCTGGACGACGACTCCTCAGGCCCTCGCCGTGAGCCTCGCCAACACATTTGAGCCGGCCGGCTCCATTCCCATCCCCGGCGCGGAGCGGCGCGAGATCGCCATTCTCCGCAGGCGCTGAACCTTCGAAAGCGTTCCACGTGGAACACGACCCAGTTTTCGCTGGGAGCCTGGCCCGACACCGTCCATAATCCCCGACTTCATGAGCCGCATCGTCGCGGTCGCAAACCAGAAAGGCGGGGTCGGAAAGACCACGACCGCGATCAACCTCGCGGCGGCGCTGGCGGCGTTCGACCAGCGGGTGCTTCTCGTCGATCTCGATCCGCAGGCAAACGCAACCTCGGGCCTCGGCTTCTCCAAGCGCGAGGCGTCGACGGTCTACAGCGCCCTGGTGTCGGGTGAGATCGGGAGCTCGGTCCGACCCACCAACTTCAGCAACCTGTGGATCGTGCCGTCAGGCCGCGACCTCGTGGGAGCCGAGATCGAGCTCGTCGAGCAGGTCGACCGCGAGGCGAGGCTTCGGTATGCCCTGGGAGGCGTCCGGGGCTCCTACGCGTTCGTCATTATCGATTGCCCCCCTTCGCTTTCCCTCCTGACCGTCAATGCCCTGACCGCGGCGGACTCGGTGCTCGTGCCGATCCAGACCGAGTACTTCGCGCTCGAAGGCCTGACCGAACTCCTCGAGACGGTGGAGCGCGTCCGGGACTCGTTCAACCCGATGCTGTCGATGGAGGGCATCGTCTTGACCATGTTCGACGAGCGGACTAACCTCGCCAGGCAGGTCGTCGACGACATCCGCCAGCATTTCGGCGACAAGGTCTTCGAAACGGTGATTCCGAGAAACATCCGGCTCGGGGAAGCTCCTTCGTTCGGCAAGCCCGTCCTCTCCTACGACATCAAGTCGAAGGGCGCCGAGGCGTACCTTGCCCTGGCCCGGGAGTTCCTGAAGCGGCGGGAGGCGAAATGACCCTCGGCAAGAAGCCTGCGCTCGGTCGGGGCCTGTCGGCCCTCCTTCCCGGGAAGGACGACGTTCCACGTGGAACGTCGCTCCGGGAAGCGGAAATCGGCCTTCTCAAGCCCTCGCGGTTTCAACCGCGGCGCGACTTCTCGGAGGCGGCGCTCTCCGAACTCGCTCAGTCGATCCGGGAGATCGGGATCGTCCAGCCGATCGTGGTTGTCCCACGAGGCGAGGGTTTCGAGATCGTCGCAGGGGAGCGCCGGTGGAGGGCCGCGAAGCTCGCGGGCCTCGAGCGAGTCCCGATCACGATTCGCGACCGGGCGTCGGACCGCGACCTCCTCGAAGCCGCTCTCGTCGAGAACCTGCAGCGCGAGGACCTGAACCCGCTCGAAGCGGCCGAAGCGTATGCGCGGCTCCGCGAGGAGTTCGCGCTCACCCAGGAAAAGATCGCGGAGCGCGTCGGCAAAGACCGTGCTACCGTCTCTAACTCATTGAGACTATTGAAGTTATCGTTATCAATCAAAGAGAAGCTTCGCTCCGCGGAGCTTTCCGCGGGTCATGCCAAGGCCCTGCTCATGCTCGCCTCCGTCGACGACCAGGAGCTACTCGCCGACGAGATCATCCGGCGGTCGCTGTCGGTGCGGCAGGCCGAGAAGCGGGCCGCGCTCATGGCGGGCGGCGACCGGGTGGTGAAGGAGAAGCGCCGCGATCCCTTCACTCGCGATGCCGAAGAGAAGCTCGCACGCCGGCTGCAGACGAAGGTCAAGATCGTGCGAAGGCGGCGCGGTGGGAAAATCGAGCTTTCGTTCGGCTCCGAGGACGAGCTCATCGGGCTCTTCGAGCGCATGATGAAGAATCAATGGCAATGAACCAGTACGCCGTGAGCAGGAGGCGTCGTCCGATGCGGCGCTCACGGCCGACCGCTCACTTTTCTCCCAGGGGAGACTTTCCATGAAATCCCGCAACGAGGGCGCGACGCTGAACGGGTTTCTCGACAAGGGCAGCCACTTCAAAGGCGAGCTGTCCTTCGAGGAAACCTTCCGCATCGACGGAAAGTTCGAAGGCACGATCCCGTCGGGCGGCGAGCTCATCCTCGGCGACTCCGCCGAGGTCGACGCCGAGATCCGCGTCGAGCGGGTTTCGATCAACGGATCGCTCAAGGGGTCTGTCAACGCAAGCGAGCGCATCGAGATCCACCCGCGCGCGCGCGTGACCGCGGACCTCCACGCTCCCATGCTGAAGATCGAGGAAGGGGCGTATTTCCAGGGCTCCTGCGACATGTCCGCGGAATCGGCGCCGAAGCTGCTCGAGATGCCGGGCCCGCGTAAGTAGCTGAGAAAGCGGGGCTTCAGAGGGTCGTCGAGCGCCGCTCGTCGACGGACGGGCGCGCACGGAATCCTCCCGCCGCCCTCGTCGCGTTCCTCCCTCGACTCGCAACTCTCGACTGTGCTATTGATCCGCGGTTCCGTCGCCGGGAAATCTTCATGATCGAACTACCCAACGTCACGAGTCTCTACGTGCTCCTCGCTTTCGGGGTGAGCTACGCCATTCTCAAGCGCTTCCTCTTCGTGCCGCTCGCCTCGATTCTCGAGGCCCGCGAGCGCGAGGAGGCCGAGGCGCAGAAGGCGTACGCCGAAAGCCTCGCGACCCTCGAACGGGCCGTGGCCGCCGGCGAGGAAAAGCTCGCCGCCGCGCGGCGCGAGGGACTCAAAATCCGCGAGGGCCTGCGCGGCGAGGGTGTGGCGATTCTCGACGAGAAGCTCGCCGGGGCGCGGCAGAAGGCATCCGAGGAGATCGATCGCGGCGCGAAGGAAATCGTGGCGCGTGCCACGGAGCTCTCCGGCCAGCTTGCGGATCGGGCCGCGAATCTCGCCCGCGAGCTCGCAGAGAAGATCCTCGGGCGAAGGCTCGTCGCGTGAGCCTTTCGAGCCTCCCGGTTTTCACGGCAACTCTCCTTTTCTCGGCCGAAGAGGGAGAGCACGCGGCCGGCTTCCTGGGGATTCCGACGGTGATCTGGCAGATCGCCAACCTGGTTCTCTTCCTCGGAGTCCTCGTCTACTTCATCGCGCGGCCGATGAGCGCCGCGTTTCGCAAACGGCAGGACGAGATCGAAGAGCGCCGACGGCAGGCCGAAAAGCAGCGGGCCGAGGTGGACCGCCTCTCGGCCGACATCCGTGAGCGCACCACGAAGATCGAGCGCGAGATCGAGGAGATCCGGAAGCAGTCGATCGTCGAGGGAGAGCAGGCGCGCGCGGAGCTTGCGGCGCGGGCCGACGAAGAGGCGGCACGCGCGGGCAAGGAAGCGCAGGAAGAGATCGCGCGGCGGCTCGCCGAGGCGAAAGCGGAGCTGCGCCGGACGGCGGCGGCCCTGACGGCCGAAAAGGCCGAGGAGATTCTGGGTCAGGCGATCACGCCGGAGGACCGCCGGCGCATGGTCGACGAAAGCGTCGAGAATCTTCGGCAGGTTCCCCGATGAGCTCCTTCACCCGTCCCTACGCCCGGGCGTTCGTCGAAGCGGCGCCGAAGGGTTACGACTTCGCCGCCTTTCTGGAGGCGGGCGAGTCGATGGTGCGGGCCTTCGAGGCAAATTCGAAGCTGCGGGCCTTTCTCCTGGCGCCGAACGTCCCCCGGGAAGCCAAGGGCAAGACGATCGCCGAGCTCTCGAAGAAGACCGGCATGAACGAATACGGCGCCCGCTTCCTCCAGGTCATGCTGCGCAACCACCGGCTGCTGGAGGCCGGAGCGGTCTTCCGGGCGCTGCGCGACCTGAACGACGAGCTCCTCGGCGTCCTGCGGGTCCAGGTCACGGTCCCGGCGGAGCTCTCCGAGGGCGAGAAGCAGGCGATCCAGGGAGCCATCGCCGAGCGGACGGGCAAGACGGTGAAGATGCAGATCGATCTGGATCCGAAGCTGCTCGGCGGCTTCGTGGCGCGGGCGGGATCGCGGGTGTTCGACGGTTCGGTGGCCGCCGCGATCCGGCGGTTCCAGGCGCATGTGAACGAGACGTTGGGAGCGTGAGATGGAGATCAAAGCGGACGAAATCACGGCCATCCTGAAGCAGCAGCTGGTCGACTACGAGAAGGCGATCGACGTCGCCGAGGTCGGCACGGTGCTGTCGGTGGGCGACGGAATCGCGCGCGTCTACGGCCTCGACAAGGTCATGGCCGGCGAGCTCGTCGACTTCGGCCACGACATCTTCGGCCTCGCCCTGAACCTCGAGCAGGACCAGGTCGGCGTCGTGCTCCTCGGCGAGGCGCAGATGGTCAAGGAAGGCCAGGAGGTCCGCCGCACGCGGCGCATCATCCAGGTGCCCGTGGGCCCGGCGCTCGTCGGCCGCGTCGTGGACGCCCTGGGGCGCCCCATCGACGACAAAGGGCCGATCAAGGCGACCGAGTCCTACCCGACCGAGCGCATCGCTCCGGGTGTCATCGACCGGCAGGGCGTCAAGGAGCCCGTGCAGACGGGAATCAAGGCGATCGACGCCATGATCCCGATCGGCCGCGGCCAGCGGGAGCTGATCATCGGCGACCGCCAGACCGGCAAGACCGCCATCGCCCTCGACACGATCATCAACCAGAAGGGCAAGGGCGTCGTCTGCATCTACGTCGTCATCGGCCAGAAGAAGTCGACGGTCGCTCAGGTCGCGAAGACCCTCGAAGAGAACGGGGCGATGGGCCATACGATCATCGTCGCCGCCACGGCCTCGGACCCCGCCCCGATGCTCTACCTCGCCCCCTACGCCGGCTGCGCCATGGGCGAATGGTTCCTCTACAACAAGAAGCACGCCCTCACGATCTACGACGACCTCTCCAAGCACGCCGCGGCCTACCGCGAGATCTCGCTGCTGCTGCGCCGGCCGCCCGGCCGCGAGGCGTACCCGGGCGACGTCTTCTATCTCCACTCGCGCCTGCTCGAGCGCGCGGCCAAGCTCTCCGACGAGAAGGGCGGCGGGTCGCTGACGTCCCTTCCGATCATCGAGACGCAGGCCGGCGACGTCTCGGCCTACATCCCGACCAACGTCATCTCCATCACCGACGGCCAGATCTACCTCGAGAACGACCTCTTCTATTCAGGCGTGCGGCCGGCCGTCAACGTCGGCATCTCGGTCTCGCGCGTCGGCGGCAACGCCCAGATCAAGGCCATGAAGCAGGTGGCCGGAACCCTCCGCCTCGATCTCGCGCAGTATCGCAACCTCGCGGCCTTCGCGCAGTTCGGCTCGGACCTCGACAAGGCCTCGCAGGCGCAGCTCTCCCGCGGCCAGCGGATGGTCGAGCTCCTGAAGCAGCCGCAGTTCGACCCGATCGACGTCGAGCTGCAGGTCGCCTCGATCTACGCCGGGACCAAGGGCTTCATGGACTCGCTCAAGGTCGACTCCGTCCGCGCTTTCGAGACGGGACTGTACGCGTTCCTGAAGGCCCAGAAGAAGGAGATCCTCTCGGCCATCGCCTCGACGGGAAAGCTCGAGAAGGCGACCGAGGAGGCCCTGTCCGCCGCGATCCAGGAGTTCAAGGACAGGTTCGTCAAGGAAAACGCGGCGGCCGTCGCCGCCTAGCCCTGCCGAAGGCTGACTGAAACATGGCCTCTCTCATCGACATCCGCCGCCGGCTGCGCTCGGTCAAGAGCACGCAGCAGATCACCAAGGCCATGAAGATGGTCGCGGCGGCCAAGCTCCGGCGGGCCCAGGACCGGGTCGTCGGCGCGCGCCCGTACGCGAAGCTCCTCTCGGACGTTCTCGCCTCCGTCACGGCGCAGGCGGGGCACCTCGAGCATCCGCTCCTCGCCGTCCGGCCGGAGAAGCGCGTCGTCGTCATGGTCGTCGCCGGCGATCGCGGCCTCTGCGGCGCCTTCAACACCAACGTCAACCGGGCGACGGCGGTCCTGCTCGCCGCGCACCCCGAGTGGACCGACGTGCGGCTCCTGCCGGTCGGCAAGAAGGCCGTCGAGTTCTGGAAGCGGCGCAAGGTCCCCGTCACGGAAAAGTCGTTCGCCGGCGTCCTCGGCGACCTGAAGTACGCCGACGCCCGCGAGATCGCGTCGTTTCTCTCCGAGGAGTTCCTGGGGGAGAAGATCGACGCCGTCTACATCGTCGTCAACGAGTTCCGCTCGATCCTGTCGCAGGTGGTGCGGACGGTGAAGCTGCTGCCGCTCTCCCGCGAGGACGCGGCCGTCGCGAAAGAACCGAAGGCCGTCTCCGTCGACTTCCTGTACGAGCCCGACGCGGCCTCGATCCTGGCCTGGCTCCTGCCGCGCTACCTCGAGTTCACGGTCTACCGCGGGCTCGCCGAGTCGGTGGCGGCCGAGATGGGCGCCCGCATGACGGCCATGGACGCGGCATCGAAGAACGCGGGCGACATGATCGACAAGCTCACGCTGAATCTGAACCGCGCCCGCCAGGCGCGCATCACCAGGGAACTGATCGAGATCGTCTCGGGCGCCGCGGCGCTGGAGTAAAGGGCAGAGGGAAAGACCATGGCAGAACAGAACGTCGGAAAGGTCGTCGCGATCATCGGGCCGGTGCTCGACATCGAGTTTCCTCCGGGAAAGCTTCCCGCGATCTACAACGCCGTCCACATCGTGGACGACGGCAAGGAGACGGGCGAGCCGATCGACGTCATCACCGAGGTCGCACAGCAGCTGGGCGAGAGCGTGGTCCGCTGCGTCTCGATGAAGCCGACCGACGGCATGGTGCGCGGCATGAAGGCCGTCGACCTCGGGCAGCCGATCTCCGTGCCCGTCGGGCGCGAGACGCTCGGGCGCATCCTGAACGTCATCGGCGAGCCGATCGACGGGCTGGGCCCGGTCAACGCCAAGGAGCGCTGGCCGATCCACCGCGAGCCGCCGGCCTACGACGAGCAGGCGACCTCGGTCGAGATGTTCGAAACGGGAATCAAGGTCATCGACCTGCTCGAGCCGTACACCAAGGGCGGCAAGACCGGCCTCTTCGGCGGCGCCGGTGTCGGCAAGACCGTCATGATCCAGGAGCTCATCAACAACGTCGCCATGCACCACGGCGGGTTCTCGGTCTTTTCGGGCGTCGGCGAGCGCACGCGCGAAGGCAACGACCTGTACCACGAGATGTCGGAGTCGGGCGTCATCACGCCCGGAGACACGGTCAAGTCGAAGGCCGCCCTCATCTACGGCCAGATGACCGAGCCGCCGGGCGCGCGCCTGCGCGTGGGACTGACGGGCCTGACCGTCGCCGAGTACTTCCGCGACACCGAGGGCAAGGACGTCCTCCTCTTCATCGACAACATCTTCCGCTTCACGCAGGCCGGCTCCGAGGTCTCGGCCCTGCTCGGCCGCATGCCCTCGGCCGTCGGCTACCAGCCCAACCTCGCGACCGAGATGGGCGAGCTCCAGGAGCGGATCACGTCCACCAAGAAGGGCTCGATCACCTCGGTCCAGGCGATCTACGTGCCCGCCGACGACTTGACAGACCCCGCGCCGGCCGCGGCCTTCGCGCATCTCGACGCGACGACGGTCCTCTCCCGCGCGATCTCGGAGATGGGCATCTACCCGGCCGTCGATCCGCTGGCGTCGACCTCGACGATCCTCTCCGAGCGCGTCGTCGGCGCCGAGCACTACAAGTGCGCCCGCGACGTGCAGGCCATCCTCCAGAAGTACAAGGACCTCCAGGACATCATCGCGATCCTCGGCATCGACGAGCTCTCCGAGGACGACAAGCTGACGGTCGCGCGCGCCCGCAAGATCCAGCGCTTCCTGTCGCAGCCCTTCTTCGTCGCCCAGCAGTTCACGGGCCTCGAGGGCCGGTACGTCAAGATCGCCGACACGATCCGTGGCTTCCGCGAGATCGTCGACGGCAAGTGCGACGACATGCCCGAGCAGGCCTTCTACATGGTCGGCACGATCGAAGAGGCCCGCGAGAAGGCCGCGCAGCTGGCGAAGGCGGCGTAGGACGCGATGGCCCTCCAGCTGCTCGTCGTGACCCCGGAGCGCAAGGCCGTCGAGGCCGAAGCGGACGCGGTCGAGCTTCCGGGCGCCGAGGGCTACCTCGGCATCCTGCCGGGGCACACGTCGCTCATCACGTTGCTCAAGCCGGGAGTTCTCTCGTTTCGCCGGGCCGGCCGGTCCGAGGCGTTCGCGGTTTCGACCGGGTTTGCCGAGATCTCGTCCGACCGGGTCTCGGTTCTCGTGGATTCCGCCGAGCGCGGGTCGGAGGTCGACACCGCGGCCGCCGAGCGCGAGCGCGCGGGCGCCGAGGAGGCGCTGAAGACCGCCGGCGTCGACACGCTCGACGCCATCCGGGCCCGGGTCGAGCTCGCCGAGGCCCGTCTCTCGGCTGCCCGCCGGCCGAGCTGATTCCTCCGTCCGCCCCGCCGCGGCGACCCGGGACGGCGGGGGGCTAAGATCCGCCCGGTGACCGACGACGCGCTCCCGCCCGAGGACGATCCACGCACCGTCGAGGCCGACTCCCTGCCCTCGGAGCGGCTGTTCCTCGAGGGGCCCCGCTCGCGGTGGAAGGAATTCCTCGCCGTCGTCGGCATCGCGTGGGAGTTCATCCGCGGGTTCCGAACGCTTCACTTCATCGGGCCGGCCGTTACCGTCTTCGGCTCGGCGCGCTTCCACGAGGGGGACCCCTATTACGAGCTGAGTCGCAAGGTCGGCGAGAGCCTCGCCCGCCTGGGATTCACGGTCATGACGGGAGGCGGACCGGGCGTCATGGAGGCCGCCAGCCGCGGTGCCAAGGAGGCCGGCGGGTTCACTGTGGGCTGCAACATCGTGCTGCCCGAGGAACAGAAGCTGAATCCCTGGATCGACAAGTCCGTGACCTTCGAACACTTTTTCGTCCGCAAGGTCATGCTCGTGAAGTACTCGTACGCCTTCGTCGTCATGCCGGGCGGTCTCGGTACGATGGACGAGCTTTTCGAGGCACTGACCCTGATCCAGACGAAGACGATCGAGAATTTTCCGGTCGTGCTGATGTCGACCGAGTACTACCGGCCGCTCATGGGCCTGCTCGCGAAGATGGTGGCCGCCGGAACGATCTCGAACACCGACCTCGACCTGCTCCTGGTGACCGACTCGATCGAGGAGGCGATGGAACACGTGCGGCGCCACGCGGTCGGGTCCTTCCATCTCGACCAGCCGGCGCAAAAGCTGAAGGTCCTGGGCGAATAGGCGCGTAAACCGCCGACCCGTCCTCGTCGTCTGCCAGCCTGGACGCACGGGGCGCAGGGTGCGCCGCGTGAACAGGAAGGAGCCCTTCATGCGCCGTCTTTCCCGGTGGACCGCCCTCGCTTTCGTGATCCTGGGTCTTGCACTTCCGAGCCTCGCCCAGGACGCCCCGGACGCTCTTCGACCCACCCGGCACCGCTTCCGGGCCTGCCTCTCGATCCTCGACCTGACGGAATCCCAGAAGCTCGGCATCGCGGCGATCCTTGAGGCGTCCCAACCGGCGCTCGAGGCCGACGCCGCCGCCGTCCGCGCCGCCCGCGAGACGCTCCGCGCCGCGCTCGACATGCAGCCCCCGGATGCCTGTACCGTCGGAGGCGACCTGCTCGCGGTTCAGGCGGCGGTGGAAGCCCTGCGCCAGGAGCGCGACGCCGTGCGCGCGCAGATCGTGGCGACTCTGACGCCGGAGCAGCAAGCCCGCTTCCAGGGATGCCTCGACGCGCCGCGTCCTCACCCGGCCGAGCCCGAGGATCCCGCCGCGGGCAGCCCGGGCGATTCGTCAAATACCGGGCGCTAGTTGTCGCTTCCCGAGAAGTTGTTCAGTCAAGGTGGCGGGGTGAGGCACCGGTCGCAGGGGCGGCCCTCGTGGCCGCCCGCCTTTGCGCTGACGATTCGCGTGCCGCTGCTCGATGGACACGGGGCGCCCGCAAGGGGCGCCCCTACGTGCCGGGGCTCGGCGGTTTCAGGGTCGCTTCAAGAAGGGAGAGCCGGTGCAGCGACCAGCGTCTTGAGAATTCACGGCTACGGCGCCCGGTACCCTCCGCCGCGCAGCGCCTGTCCCGGCGCCGCGCCGGTGATCACGCCGCCGTCGACGACGAGCTCGCCGTTGACCGCGACGTAGGGGAACCCCGCGCTGTAGACACGCGGTTCCGCGTAGGTCGCCAGGTCCTTGACCTTCGCCATGTCGACGAGGACGAGGTCGGCGGCGAACCCCTCCTTGACGAGGCCCCGGCCCTGGAGGCCGGCCGCCTCGGCGGGGAAGGAGGTCATCTTGCGGACGGCCTCCTCGAGCGGGATGAGCTTCTCGTCGCGCACGTACTTGCCGAGGATCCGGGCGGTCGAGGCCCAGCCGCGCGGGTGCGACTTCTCCTGCGAGAAGATGCCGTCGGTCGCGCCCGCTCCGGAGTCCGTGCAGAAGGCGACGAGCGGGCTCTTCAACACCGTGCGCACGTCGTCCTCGTCCATCATGAAAATGATGCAGGCGGTGTTCGCGCGGTCAGCGATGACGAGGTCGATCAGGGCGTCGCGCGGATCCTTCTTCTCCTCGGCGGCGATCTGCGCGATCGACTTGCCCTCGTAGGGCTTCAGCTTCACGTTGACGACGGAGGCGACGAGGACGCGGTCGGGGCCCCCGGCGCCGAGGTACTGGTTGGACCAGGCGCTGGTCTCCTCGTTCATCTCCTTCTTCGCCTTCTCGCGCAGCTTCGGGTCCGCCAGGCGCTTCAACAGGGCGTCCCGGCCGCCCTCCCGGATCCACGGCGGCAGGCAGGCGTCGAGCCCGTTGGAGCCGGCCGTCCAGGGATAGGCGTTGGCGGCCACGTCGATGCCGCGCGATCGAGCTTCCGCGATGC
Source organism: uncultured Acidobacteriota bacterium (assembly GCA_963805495.1). GTDB lineage: Bacteria > Acidobacteriota > Thermoanaerobaculia > UBA5066 > Gp7-AA6 > DAHUXD01. The sequence goes on from CAWDUQ010000001.1 coordinate 411,914, forward strand.
GGGCGAGGACCGCCGGCATCTTGCCCCAGTTGGGTTTGTAGGCGGTCTTCAGGTGCCAGATCTGCGTGCGGATCCCGGCCTCCTGCGCGACGCGGAAGACCTCGTCGAGCGAGCTGTCGATCGTGTTGGCCTCGGAGCGCTGGTGCGTGAAGTACGCCCCGCCGTAGCGCGCCGCGACTTTCGCCAGCGCGATGATCTCCTCGGTCGAGTTGTACATGTCGGGCACGTACTGGAGCGAAGTGGAGACGCCGAGGGCGCCCTCCTTCATGGCCTGGTCGACGAGATCGGCCATCTTCGCGAGCTCCTCGGGCGTGGCCCGGCGGTCGGCGTTGCCGATCACGTAGTCGCGCAGCGTCCCCGCGCCCACGAACGTGCCGAGGTTGATCGCCGAACCGCGCTTCTCGAACGTCTGGTAGTAGCCCCCGATCGTCCGGAACTCGGGTGTGTAACCGTAGCGGGCGAAGAAGTCCTTGCCTTCGGCGAGCGTCCGGTCGTTCGAGGGCGCGATCGAGGCGCCCTCTCCCGTGACCTCCGTCGTGATGCCCTGCGTGATCTTCGAGGCGGCGCGCTTGTCGACGAGCACGTTGTACTCGGACTGCCCGAGCAGATCGATGAAGCCGGGCGTGACGAAGAGCCCCCGCGCGTCGATCGTGCGCCGGGCGGGGTGATCGGCCAGCGCGCCGATGGCGACGATCTTCCCGCCCCGCACGCCGACATCGGCGGCGAACCACGGTGCGCCGGTGCCGTCGACGACGCGGCCGCCGGAAACGAGCAGGTCGTAGGGTTCCTCCGCCGGAGCGAGGGCGAGCACGCCGATCGGGAGCGCCAGAAGCCAGAGCAGCTGTTTCATGGGACGGGAGTCTATGCCGGGCGTCACCGTCCGGTGAGGCCCGCCAGGTACGGCGCCTGCTTCGTCAGCCAGAGCGAGACCTGCACGCAGGCGGCGACGAAGCCGCCGCCGGCGATCACGAGCGCCACGATCGTGCCGGAGCGGCGTCCCGAGAGCCAGGCCACTCCATAGACCGCGGCCGGCGGAAGCAGGAGGTACAGCGGAAGCGAGAATCGGTTCTCGACGGCGACGGGCATGTAGACGGCGACGCAAGCGAGGCCGAGGAGAGCGGCCCCGGCGGCATACAGCCGCGCGGGCGTCTTCCGGCCCTCGAAGAGCAGGACCACGAGCCCGAGGCCGGCGAAGTAGTAGAAGGCGTAGTTCGCGAGCGACAGCGGCCACCGGTAAGCCGGGCGGGGATTCTGGATGTACGTGAACGGGAGGTCCTGGTCGATCATCGCGAAGCCGTGGGCAGCGAGGGTCCGGACATACGCGAGGGGACGGCGCCGGAGAAACTCGCGCGGTCCCGCGACACCCTCCGGACGCATGGGATTTCGGTAGACGAGGGTTGGCTCCCGCCCCGGAACGACGAGCGTTCCGTACTTCAGAATTCCCGTGCCCCAGCGAACCTGCTCGCGGTAGAGGCCGCCCGCGGGAAGCGGCGACCATTCACCGTACGCCTTGACGTTGAGGTAGAGCTGCGGCAGGACGGTCAGCGCGACCGCGAGGGCCCCGAGCGCGAGAGGTCGGAATCCCCGTTCCTGGTATTGCCGACCGCGGAAGAGCCACAACACGGCGAGCGCAGGAAGGAACGCGAGGTTGGCCGGCCTCACGGCGACCGCAAACCCCGCCGCGAGAAACGCCAGCAGGGCACGGCGCGAAGGGCGGTCGGGCTCGATTGAGACGAAGAGCGCGAGCCCGACGAGGCAGGCCGACAACGCGTCCGAAAGCAGCTCCGTCGCCCGGATCAGGACGATCGGGTTGAGGGCCATCACCGCGAAGGTCGCGTCGAACGCGCGGCGGGAGCGGAAGACGCGCTCGGCGACGCGGGCCGCGTAGAACGACGTCGCCAGATAGAGCAGGACCTGCGCCGTGGCGGCGAGCGCGCGGGTCGTTTCCGGCGACGGCGCGGTGAATCCCGTGACGGCGGCTGCAAAGAGCGGGTAGCCGTAGCCCCGCACGCGGGAAAACAGGTTGCCGAGGCCTTCGGACGAAACGATCTGCGACAGGACGTAGTAGTGGTACGAGTCGTAAATCACTCCGCGGAACCCGGCGTGAAAGAAAAGTCCCGCGAGGGCCGCGGCCGCGGTCGATACGGCGGCCACGAAGACGGCGCGGCGGCCGACCGGTCCCGGATGTTCGTTCACGCTGCGTTCACGTCCCGGCGCCTAGGGTACGCTCGATGCGGCGCTTTTCCGGATTCTCGCTGGCCTTCGCGCTGACGGTCCTGCCCGTCTCGCCGACGCCGAAGCCGACGCCCGTCCCCGGGACGAAGAGCCATGCCCGCGCGGTCGACGGCCGGGTTGTCTCCGTCGACGCCTCCCGGTCGTTCGTCGTGCGGACGCCGGCCGGCGAGGAATCGACGCTCCTGCTGACCGGCGCGACGCACCTCTCGGGCGGGCCGCTGAAGCCGGGGGGCCGGGTCGCGGTCCGGTACATCGTTCGGGAGGGCAGGAAGGTCGCGACGTCGATCCGCGTCGAGGCCCCGCAGGGAGCCCCTCCCGCGGCGACGGCCGCGGGCTCCTCCTAGTCCACGCTTGCCGGCCCGACCGGTCCGGCTGACAATGCGCCGGTGAACCGGAGCGCGCCGCAACGACAGCACCTCGCCGGGGAGGTGTTCGCCGCGGCGGCGCTTCTCGCACTGGGTGTCGGCGCCCGCGCGGCCTTCGCGGCCCGGTTCCCCGCGACGGCGTTCTCGGATTTCCGCGCGCTCGTCGACTTCGGCCGGGTCATCGCGGGCCAGGGCCTCGCCCCCGACACCTGGCACTGGATCCAGTTCAACCCGGGCCTGCCGATGGTCCTCGCCGCGCTCTCGGGCTTTTCGGCCTCGGCCGAGCCGGCGGCGCGCACGGCGACGGTGATCGCGACGGGCCTGATGCCTCTCGTTCCGTTCGTTCTCTGGCGGCCGATCCTGCCCCTGCGCTGGCGCTCTCTTCGCGGGGGCTCTTCTCGCCCTGTGGCCCGGACAGCTCTTCTTTTCCGGCGTCGTGGCCCAGGAGAACTGGGCCCTCCTTCCGACCGTCGCCCTCGGCGCGCTCGCCGTGCGCGCGCTGCGGATCGCGGGCGGCGGCGCATATCCCGTGGCGGCCGGACTTCTTCTCGCCGTGTCGACGGCCATCCGACAGGAGCTTCTCGTCGTGCTCGCGCCGGCGGCGTTCGCCGCGGCCGGTCTCTTCGGGCCCCGCGGTGCGCGCCTGCGCCGGGGTCTTCGACTCGCCGTGGCCGCGCTGATTCCCCTTTTCGCCCTCGCGCTCCAGCGCCGGGCCGCGACCGGGCGTTTCGCGATCACCACGGAGCACGGCGGCCTCGCGCTCCTCGGCAGCGTCGTCCCGGGCGCCGCCGGTACGGGGTGGGTCGATCCGAAGGCCTACATCGCGAGCGTCGAACCGGCGCTCCTCGAGGACCGGGATGCGGCGCGTCGCGCGTCGATCCGACTCGCGCTCGACGAATGGAAGCGGCGCCCGGCGTTCCACGCCCTCCGGAGCACCGCCGCCGCGGTGCGCCTGTCGGTCGAGGGCGACGCGGACGATCTTTACTGGGGCGTCGGCGCCTCCGAGGCCCTGCCGCTCGCGGTCCGCGGGCGCGGTGCCGCGTTTTTCGCGCGCTGGGTCCCGCGGCTTCGCTGGGAGCTGGCGTTGATCCAGGGTCTGTTCCTGGCCGCGTTCGTCCGCGGGGCCCGGCGGCGGGACGGCGCCATCCTCGTTCTCGCTGCATGCGTGCTGCTCAAGTTCGGCCTGCAATCGATGGCCTCGCCGCTCGGCCGCCTGATGGTTCCGGCAACGGCGCTGGAGCTGCTCTCGATCGCGCTCGGCGCGTTCTCACTCGCGGCGGCGGCGCGGCCCCGGGGATGGCTTGTGTCGGCGGCCTTCGCTCTCGGCGGGGCCCTGGTGCTTCTCCTCGTCGAGCCTCGCCTGAACGAGTTCGTCGTCGCCCGCGACGAGCCTGCGCGCCGCGTGTCGCGCTTCCCGCTGGAGATCGCGGGAATGGAGAAGGTCTTTGCCCGTTGCGCCGTCGAGACGGGCGACGTGACCGCGCTCGAGTGGCGGAGGGCCTGGATGCGTCCATCCCCCGGCGGACCACCGGCGCGGGCGAGGTGTGAATTGCCCGCCGCGCCTCCGGGTTTTTCCCTTCGCCTTCGGCTCGACAAGCCCGGCGGCGGCGGAAGGGACGTCGTTCTTTCGGAAGGTCAGAGCGTTCGGATGGTCGAACTGGCCGTGCCCGGCGGGTTCTCGTTCCGGCTCGACGCCGGCCCCTAGAATTCCGTAACGGAAGTCGCTATGCGGCAGACGGTCGTCGGGGCGGGGCTTGTCCCCGCCCGCGGGCGGCCGCAAGGGCCGCCCCGACACACGATGGCGCCATCAAGACTTGGGTGGCAGGACACTAGTGTCGCCCGCGTCTTCGTCGAGCCGCGAGGACGAGGCTCAGCCAGGCGGCCCACGCCGCAACCGTCGCCAGCGCGAGCAGGCGCAGGTGGGGGATGCGGAACACCGTGTCGAGCTCGTAGGTTCCGGCCGGGAGCCGCCAGCCTCGAAAAAGATCGTTGACCCTCTCCGCGCGGAGCGCCGTTGTTTCGATCGACGCGGTCCAGCCCGGAAAATAGATCTCGTTTTCGACCAGGAGAAGCGGCCGATCGGTCGCCACGCGGTAACGCACGCGGTCGATGCCGTAGCGCGTCTGCCGGACGCGCGGATCGGGTGATGCGGCCGAGGCCCGTGCCCGCAGATCGGCCACGAAAATCGAGTCGTCGTACGCGGGGGACGGATCTTCGACGAGGACCGGCACCCATTCGCGCCTCATGAAGGCGAGCCAGTCGTCGTCTTTCATGATCGTGGCCTTCGCCCGGAGGACCGGACCGCCGAAGTCTCCGAGAACATAGGCGCCGGTCAGATATCCGCTGGCGCGATAGGGACCGTCCCCGTCGATCCTCGGGGGCCGCGACACCGGACGCCTGTCCAGGAACGCCGGGTCGACCACGACGCCGGCGTCGTGCATTCGCGCGGGAGTCGGCGAGAAGACGCGGCATACGGAGATCAAGTCCGGCACCACCCAGCCCTGGACGCGCGGCAACACGAACGCGGCGCCGAGGGAAATCGCGGCGAGCATGGCGGGGAGGGCGAGCGCGCGGCGCCTCCGCGAATCGCGCCAGGCGAGCATGGCCGCGACGGCGGCCAGACAGGCCGTCGCCGCGAGCGTCGGCTGCGGCCAGAACGCTTGACCGGCATAGACCCGCCGGATGCCCCAGACGGCAAAGACGCCGAGCGGGAGGATTCGCCACGCAAAGGCGCCGGCGCCCCACCGTCGCCGGCGCAGATCCCGCCAGCCCGCCGCCGCGAGCAGCACCAGGACGACGGCGACGATCCCCCGGTAGTCACTCGGCGGAAAACGCGAGTAGCCGAGCGGAGGGGCGAGGGTCCGCAGGATCGAATGGACGGGAAGCGAGTTGCCCGCCGCCATCGACGCCGCGAGGGCGCCGACCGCCGCCCACGGCCAGAGACGGCGCAGGCTCACCCGCGCCAGCATCGCGGCGCCCGCCAGCACCGCGAAGCCGACGTAGGTCGAGCTCATGCTGACGTCGCCCGGCATCCCGAGCGGCTCGAGAAAGAGGCCGGGCAGGTGGGCCGCGGTCATCGTGGCCCGGTAGATCTTCTCGGAGACGTGGTATCGCAGGAGCTCCGCCCGGTAGATCCACGCGGGACCGAGGTGAATCGCGGCCATCGCGAGGCCCAGCCCGATCGAGGCGCCGAGCGCCGCCGCCCACCGGAGGGCCCCCCGATCGAATCGGCGCTGCAGCAGCACGAGCGCGGCGAAAACCGCGAGCAGGAACGTCGCCGCGACGAGATTGCCCGGATAGCCGCCAACGGCGAGAAGGCACACGACGAGCGGCGCGAAGACGAGTCGGCGCGGCAGCCGCCCATCCGCCGGCGCCGGAGGGACCGCCGCCCAGAGAAGCCACGGCAGGATCGCGAAGGAGCGGACGATGTCGACGTGCTCGGCGTTCGAGTAGAAGCCGCCGAACAGCTGGTACGCGAATGCGCCGATCAGGGCCTCGCGGCGAGAGCGGACGGCCGTTCGCAGGAGCGCGTACATCCCGAGTGCGCCCGCGAGAACGTGAAGGCACTGGAAAACGACGGCCGCATGGAGCGTGTAGGGGAGCTTCAGGAGCGGAAAGACCCACATCGGCGGATACCAGAGCCCCGTCTGCAGGTTGACGAGGAACGGGTAACCCATCGACTGGAAGGGCATCCACATCGCCAGACTCGCGCGCGCCACGGCCTCGGTCCAGTAAGCCGCCGCGGCGTAGTACGAGCCGACGAAGTCCCACGGGAAGCCGTAGCCCGCGAAATAGTGCCGGTGAAAGACGACGACGTTCTCGGCCGCAAGGAGCAGAAAGGGGACGAGCCGGAAGAACCAGCGGGCCCGGGCGGTCCGGCGCACGGCGCGGCTACCGGGTCCGCGCGGTCGCGGCGGCCTCGAGCGCCGAGAGCGCCGCCGTCACGCGGGAGTCCCAGGAGTTCTCGCGCCCGAGCGCCCGCAGCCGTTCCCGGAACCGCGGATCACGCCCGCGCTCCCGGGCCGGATCGAGCGCCGCGGCGAAGGCCGTCGCGTCGGGGGCGATGACGACCTCGGGATACGCCGCGCACTCCGGCATGGGCGTCGTCACCACGGGCTTGCCTCCCGCGAAGTACTCGTAGAGTTTCAGAGGCGAGGTCGCCGTCGTGATCGGGTTGATCTGGAACGGGATCGTCGCGACGTCGAAGAGCGAGAGGTACCCGGGCAGGAGGTGGTAGTCGCGCGGGCCGATCCACCGCACGTTCTCGCGCTTCAACATCGGCTTGCCCTGGAGGCTCTGGTCGTACATCGGGCCGATGAGCAGAAAGCTCCAGTCGGTGCGCAGGCGCGCGGCGGCATCCAGCAGGTCGTAGTCGAACCACTCGGCCAGGGCTCCGTAGTAGCCGGCGATCGGGCGGCCCGCCGAGACGAGCGGCTCGAGGTCGCGGTCGGCGGAGGGAGGAGCGGCCGCGGCGGCGAAGCGCTCGTACTCGACGCCGTTGGGAAGGTACAGGGCGTCGGGGCGCGTCGCGACGGCCTCCGCGTGAAGCCGCCGGGCCACGGCCGCCACGACCGTCGCCTCCGCGAGCGCCCGCGCGTGGTTTCTTTCGAGGAGCACTCTGTCGTAGGGAAAGACCGACAGGTCGTCGATCCAGTCGTAGACGACGCGGGCGCCGTGCGGAAACGACAGGGTCTGCTGGAAGTTGTAGGGGAAACTCCAGAGGAGCGGCTCCGGGATGCGCTCGAGCACGCCCGCGGGACCGCGGTAGAGAAACAGGTTCGGTTCGATCTCCTTGAAGCCGTCGACCCTGTCCTGGGCGTTCGAACAGTCGAAGACCGCCGTCCAGCCGGCGCGGGCGAACGCTCGGGCGAGATGGTGCGGGCGCTGGAAGAGGTGGATGCCCCAGCCGACCGAGGGCAGGAAGACGACCGTGCCGCGCGAGCCCGGCCGGCCGAGAAAGCTCGGGAGCCCGGCGGCGCGGTTCCCCGCGTCCCCGGCCGGCGCGGAGGACGCGGATTGCGCGGCGCCCCACTTCTCCTCGTACTTGCGGCGGTTCTCCTCGTACAGGGCGAAGTACGCCTTCTCGCCGAGCTTTCGAAACGAGGCCTTCTGGAAGTGGTGCACGAACGCGTCGCGCGCGCACCGGATCTCGTATCCCTGCCCCCGTGCTCGGCGGCAGTAGTCGTCGTCCTCGAACATCCCCGCGCCGAAGCGCTCGTCGAGAGGGCCGACCGCTTCCCAGGTCCCCCTCCGGAGCGCGGTGCAGAAGAACGCGAGCATCGGGATCGCGAAGGTGTCGCCGCCGTGGTCGCGGGCAAAGCGCGCCGCCCAGGCCGGGAGCTCGTCGAGCCCGCGATAGCCGACTTCGACCTGCGCCTCGTTGGAGATCGCGTTGGTCGAAGGCCCGACGAGGCCGAGCTTCGGGTTCGCGCGAAGATGCCGGACGAGCGCCGACAGCCAGCCGCGTGTGACGACGGTGTCGTTGTTGAGCATGACGAGGATCGAGCCCGAGGACTCCGCGAAACCCTGGTTGACGGCGGCCGCGAAGCCCCGGTTGTCGGCGTTGGCGAGGACGCGCAGAACCGGCCAGGCGCGCGCCGACTCCTCGAGGAGGACGGGTGTTCCGTCGGTCGAGCCGTTGTCGACCGCGATCACCTCGAAGTTCGGCCACTCCGTGCGCGCCCGGAGTGCCGCGAGGCACAGGCGGTTGATGTCGCGGTTGTCGCGGGTGACGACGACGATCGACGCCTTCGGGAAGAACTGCGGGACCGCATGGAGGACGTCCTCGGGCGACGCCGCGGGATCGAGCACCAGGTCGGCGGGGTCCGGCGATGGGTCGGGTTCGCCCGTCGCGTCGACCAGAAGCCAGCCGCGCCCGTCCCGCAGCCGGCGCCCGAGCGCGAGCCGGGACGGGTCTTCGGCGAAGATCGCCGTGGCTCCGAAGGACTCGGCGAGAGCGTGCGCGGCGAGCGCGTCATGGCCCGGGACTTCGTCGGACGGGAGAGTCAGCTCCAGGATCCGCTCGGCCCGTTGCACACGAGCGGCGGGCCCGTTTCCGGGCGCCGCGCAGACGACGCGATGCCCCGCCGCCGCATAGCGCTCGAGGATCGCGCGGGAGCGCGCGGGAAGCGCGGCGAAGGCGACCCGCGCGAGCCAGACGACGTCGTAGCGGCTCTCGTCGGTGATCGGCGAGGCGCGCCGGGCCTCGGCAACGGCGTCGTCGGCGCCGGCCCAGTCCGACGGAGGCCGGCGCAGAAGCCGTCGCGCTCCTCCGGCGACGGCCCGGCGGGCCCTCCAGTAGAGGTTCGCGGCCCTCCAGAGACCGGACGTCTGGATCTTCGCGAGCTCCTGCCGGGTCTCGCCGAGACGCTCCTCGAGAAGGGCCCTCTGCCGGGCGTGCGCCCGTTCGAGTTCCTCGAGCCGTCCCTCCGACTCGGCCAGACGCGCCCGGATGCCCCCCGCCTCGGCGATGTTGGCCTGGAGCGCGTCGTCGAGGAGACCGATCACCCGGTCGGTCAGCGGCGGCGCCGGCGGCGGCTGAGCGACCAGGCGGCCGGCGTGGTCGAGATCGTTCTCGGCCAGCATGGAGAGGGACTGCGCGGCCAGCCGGAGTCGCGCCGAAAGCGCGGGGCCGGAGCGCCGCGCCTCTTCGAGCCTCGCGCGCAGGGCGTCGGCGGTCGCCTCCGGAAGCGGCAGACCCATCTCCGGGACGCCGAGGCGAGCGAGCAGGGCCGTCACTTTCGGGTCGTAGGCGAGACCCACGCAGGGCACGCCTCCGCGGGCGGCGAAAACGAGGGCGTGGAGCCGCATCCCGAGGACGAGGTCGCAGGCCCCGAGAAGAGCCCGCGGTCTGCTCCGGAGCGAGAGCCCGGGGCAGGACGGCCGCGCGGTCGCGGTGCGCCAGCCGCCCGGCGAGGCGCGCGGATTGCTCGAAATCGTCCTTGTCCGTCCAGGGGCTCTTCTCGAGCGGCACGAAGAGAATCGTCGCTTCGTTGCCATCGAGAAACCGGTCGAGCGCCGAGACGACCCGCGTTTCCCACTCCGCCTGGTCGACGCCGATCGCCCACGGCCGCAGGGCCACGCCGAGGATCGGGCCCCGCGGCTCGACACCGAGCTCCCGGAGGAGGTCGGCGGGCGCCGGCGAGCCCGCCGGGATTTCCAGAGCAAAGGCCGGATCGGCCGACACGACGATGCGCGGCGCGGGCACTCCGATCTCCTCGAGCAGCGCTCGGGAAGCCTCGTCGCGGACCGAGAGATGCACCGCGGTGTCCGCCGCCGAGAGAACGTAGCGGCGCGCCTCGGCCGACGTGAGCGGGCCGACGCCGAGGCCGAAGAGAAGGGCCGGCTTCTTCGCGAGGGCGGCGAGCACGGCCGGCGCCGTGTAGAAGGCGATCTCGCCGTGGCGGGGCGTCAGCAGGGTCGACGTGTCGAGGCCCCAGTAGTCCTGAAAGAGGCCCCCGCCGCCGACGATGACGGCGTCGCTCGAAGCGATCCGCTGCGAGAGGCCGGCAACGTCGCGCCAGGCGATCGACTCGACCCCGTGGCGACGCGCGGTGGATTCGGGATCTCCCGAGACCACGACGAAGGAGATGCCGGGGACTCTCCGGGAGAGGCCCGCGAGGATCGCAGAGAGGATGGCCTCGTCGCCCGTGTTCCCGAAGCCGTAGTAGCCGGCGAGAACGGCCGTGCGACTCATCCGCGCCAGTGTCTCCCAGGTGACAGCCCGCGGCAAGGCGCGGGCGGATCGCGGGTATGCTCGCGCCGATGAAGCGGGACCGCCGTCTCGGCGCACTGCTCGCGGCGACGATCCTTTTCTCGACCGCGGCCGCGTCCGGCTGCCGCAAGGCCCCCGGAGACGCGTGGCGGGGCATGAACATCATCTGGATCTCGTTCGACTCGGTGCGCGCCGACCACTGCTCCTTCGAGGGCTACGCCCGGAAGACGACGCCGCAGCTCGACGCCCTGGCCTCCCGCGGTGTGCGGTTTTCGCGCTCGATCGCCCAGGCCCCGTACACGCTCCCGTCCTATGCCTCGATGCTGACCTCCCGCTACGTGGGCGAGCTCGCCGTCCAGGAGCAGAGGGACGACAAGGACGCGGCGAAGGTGCTCGGGATCGCGCCCGGCCCCTCCGAGGCCGACATCCTCGTCTCCGAAGCGCTCCGCGGCGCGGGCTACCGGACGGCCGCGTTCGTCCAGAGCTGGATTTCGCGGCCGATGGGCTTCGATCAGGGCTGGGACCTCTTCCGGTCGAAGCAGGAATCGCTCGCGCAGAAGATGCCGGAGGTTCTCCGGTTCGTCGAGGAGAACCGGGACCGGCGGTTTTTCGCCTTCGTCTACTCGACCGACACCCATTACCCGTTCCTCCACGCCCACGCCCGCCGCGACCTCTACGGAAAGTACGCGAGCACCTTCGACTTCAACCTCGACACGGTCCACCAGGTGCGCGAGGGGAAGCTCGACCCCTCCTCCGGGGACATCGCCAACGCCATGGCCATGTACGACGAGGGCCTTCACTGGACCGACGCCGACCTCGCCCCGCTCTTCGCCCTTCTCGAGAAGACGGGGCTCGCCGAAAAGACGATCGTCGTCTTCAACGCGGACCACGGCGAGGAGTTCGACGAGCATGGTGTCATCAGTCACGGTCAGACCTACTACGACGCCGTCGTGCGCACGCCGCTCGTGATCGCGGCGCCGGGAATGCCGGCCGCCGGGCGGGCGGTCACGGAGCTCGTGCAGAACCTCGACGTCGCGCCGACCCTCCTCGACATGGTCGGGGTCGAGCGGCCGAAGGCCTGGAGCGGGCGGAGCCTCGAGTGGGCGCTCGTCGGCGGCCCGAAACCGGCGTCTTCGCCGGCGTTTTCGGAGGGGGCGTGGACCTTCTGGATCGGGAGCGTCGTCCAGGGCGACCGCAAGTTCATCCTGGTCACGCCGCAGGAGCGGATGCTCTTCGACCTCGCGAAGGACCCGGGCGAGAAGACGAACCTCGCGTTGCAGGACGCCGACACGGTGCGCACGCTTTACCACGCCCTGATGAAGCATCTCGGCGGAGCGCCGGGCCAGGGAGCCTCCGGCCGTCCCTCGTACGAGACCTGGATGAAGCAGGTCATGGGCCACTACGGCCTCGGCGAGGAGAGCGAGGTCGTCAAGGAGCTGCGTTCCCTCGGCTACCTGAAGTAGGCGGGGTCAGGTCTCGATTTTTCGGTTGGCGACCCGGTCCCGACGGGGACCGAAATTTCCAGACCTGACCCCAGTTTTTTTCGGGTCAGGCCGCCGGGAAGCTCGCCACGAAGACCGTCCCGCCGCCCTCGTTCTCGCGGAGCTCGATTTGACCGCCGTGCGCCTCGATGACCTGCTCGACGATGGCGAGACCGAGCCCCGAGCCCTGCGGATTGCGGGCCCGCGTCCCGTCGAGACGCACGAAGCGCTCGAAGATGCGGGCCCGGTCGGCCGGCGCGATACCCGGCCCCCGGTCGGCCACCTCGACGAACGCGCGTCCTTCGCGCGTCCCGACGCCGACCTCGACCATCGTGTTCGGAGCCGTGTAGAGGACGGCGTTGGAGACGAGGTTCGAGACGAGACGGGAAAGGCCGGCCCGCTCGCCGCGCACGCGTGCCGGCCCCCGGCGCGACAGGGCGCAGACGATGCCGCGGCTCGAGCCGAGCGGCGCGGCCGCGGCGAGCGAGTCTTCGGCGACGTCGTGCAGGTCGAGCTCCTCCATCCGGCGCGGAGGCGCCGCGTCACCCCGGGCGAGCAGCATCAGTCCGTCGACCTCCCGCGCGAGTCCTCGGGAGACCTCTGCGATCGTTTCGAGCGAACGGCGCCGCTCCTCCTCGGTGGCTTCCGGCCGCAGGGCATCCTGGGCCTCGCCCAGAAGCACGGCCGTCGGCGTCTTGAGCTCGTGGGCGGCGTCGGCGGTCAGCCTGCGCTGGGCGCCGAAGGCACGCTCGAGGCGCTCGAAGAGCGAGTTGATGACGGCCGAAAGCCGCCGGAATTCCTCGCCTCCCGAGGTCACCGCGACGCGGCGGGACAGGTCGGTCGCTTCGGCCTCCTCGGCCAGCCGCGTGACCTCCTCGACGGGGCGGATGGCGCGGTGGACCGCGAAGCCGAGGATCGACGCCGTGCCGAGCATGCCGAGGAGGACGATTCCCGTCAGCGCCTGGTCCACCCGGGCGAGCGAGCGAAGGGTCGGGCCGATCCACCGGAAGAGGACGAGGGTCGCCCCCTTCGCCTTCCCCTGGAGCCTGGTGACGAGGACCCGGCAGGTCCGGCCCTGCCCGCTGTACGGCTCGGTCGCGGTGTACGGCTTTTCGGCCCGCCCCCGGTAGGGCGCGAAAGTGACGTTGGCCTGCGAGCGCACGAGGTCGCCCGTCAGCGCGACCGGGACTTCGCCGTTGAAGAGGATCGCCGAGTGGTTCGCGAGCCGGAACTCGAACATGTTGGCCTCGAGGCCTGCCTTCAGGGCCAGCCGCTCCTGCTCTTCGAGGCCGAGGAGCTCGTAGTCGGACCCGATCGCCGAGGCGAGCGTGTCGAGCTCGCCGTCGACCTCTTCGAAGGAAAGCCGGCGGATCAGCGTCCGCGCGCCGAGCGCCAGCGCGACCAGAAAAACCGCCGAGACGACGGCGCCCGAGAGGGCGATGCGGGTACGCGCGCGCCGGAAACGGGGAAGCCTCATCGCAGGCGATAGCCGGCGCCGCGCACGGTCTCGATCGACGACGGGCCCTTCGGCCGGTCGATCTTGCGGCGAAGGCGTCCGACGAGGACGTCGATGGTGTTCGACATCGGTTCCTCGCGCTCTCCCCAGGCTTGCTCCAGGATCTCTTCGCGCGAGACGACGGCACCCGGAGTGCGCATCAGGAGCTCGAGGATGGTGAACTCGCGGGCCGTCAGCGAAAGCGGGTCACGGCCCCGCCACGCGGCTCGGCGGGCCGGATCGAGGCGGAGCTCTCCCGCGGTCAGCTCCCGGGGGGCGCGGACCTCGTTGCGGCGCAGGAGGGCCCGCGCGCGGGCCGCGAGGACCTCGAGGTCGAAGGGCTTGCCGAGATAGTCGTCGGCCCCGTCGGAAAGGCCCTCGATCTCGGCCTCCGCGTGGTCCATCGCCGTCAGCATCAGGATCGAGTGGCGAAAGCCCTTCGCCCGCGCGCGCCGGCAGACGTCGAGACCGTCTCCGTCGGGGAGGCGCCGGTCGAGTACGAGAAGTTCGTACGCATGGACGCCGAGAAGCTCCTCGGCCTCGTCGATCGACCGCGCCTCGTCGCAGGCAAGGCCCGCGCGCGTGAGCGTGCGCACGACGAGGGAACGCAGCCGCTCGTCGTCCTCGAGGATCAGGGCCCGCATCGGCTTCGATCCAAGCGTACACCCCGGCCCGCGCGAAACCGTGGGGCCGGGGCGGGGTTTGGCTACTGCAGGCCGAAGGTCTTGACCAGGAACACCGCCATCTGGCCCCGGGTGTTGGGATCGGTCGGGCAGTACCGGAGCGGGTTGGTCAGGCAGCCGCCCGTGATCGCGTCGGCGTAGAGCTCCTCGATCCAGGGCGCCGAGGCGTCGGCCATCGGCACGTCGGCGAAGACACCGGCGGGAGATGGCGGCACGTGGCCGGAGCCGAGCTTCGTCTTGAGCAGGAAGGTCGCCATCTGCTTGCGCGTGACCGAGGAGTTGGGGCAGTACACCCCGTTTCCGCACCCGCTCGTCACGCCGAGGCTCGCGAGCTCCTCGATCCAGGCAGCCGCGAAGGACCCGGCCGGCACGTCCGTAAAGACGGCACCGGTCGCTGCCGGCGGAACGTGGGCCGCGCCGTACTTCGACTTGAGCAGGAAAACCGCCATCTGCGCCCGGGTCACGGGAGAGGACGGACAGTAGTAGTTCGGCGCGCACCCGCCGGTCACGCCGTTGGAGGCGAGGGTCTCGACGAAGTCGAAAAACGGATGCGACGGCGGAACGTCGAGAAACGTCGAGGCCTGCGTCAGGCAGGCGGCCGAGTTGATCTCCGGCAGCATCTGCTCGTTGATGCAGCGCTGGTGGAACTTCATCGAGACGTAGCTGAAGCCGAGAAGGTGGCAGTAGCTCATGATCGTGCCGTTGCCCGCGCCCGGGTTCTCCGTCGGGCCCGAATAGCAGCCGCTCTCGCCGTTGTAGCAGTGGTCGATCGGCGGCGAGTAGCAGTGCGTGTGGTGGGAGCCGGCGTTGTGCCCGGTCTCGTGCGCCGTGGCGAACTGGTCCCAGAAGCTCAGGGGGTAGGTTCCGTTGACCTGGGTCACCGCGTAGGCGCCGCCGAAGTGGCCACCCGACGAGAAGTCTCCCGAGCACAGGACCGAGAGCCACGCGATGCCGCCCGAGACCGCCTTGCCGGAAAGGAACTGGACCATCGCCCGCGGGTAGCTCGCCGGCGGCCGGTTCGCGTGCCACCAGTCGCCGACCTCGTCGAGCTGCGTGCGGGTCGTGGTCGAGACGTAAGGATCGCTGGCGGCGCCGCCGGTCCAGACGTGGACCTCGGCGAGCGCGAGGTGGAGAAAGAGGTCCCGTTCGTACGCGACGTTCATGGCCCCGTAGAGTGTCGCGACCCAGGTCGCGAGGGCGTTCGGGTCGTAGACGACGGGATTGGAGTTCGGGACCGGAAACTTGCTCAGGAGCTCCCAGTCCGTTTCGACGCGCACGGCCGCCTGCTTGAGCCCGGTGATCGCCGTCGGCGCCTCCGAAGGATAGGAGGGTTCGGCCGTCGCGGTGAGGGCCGCCGGCAGCTCGTCGGTGCCGCAGGACCAGGGCTGATCCAGGGCCACCTCGTTGGCCGGGGAGTCGGCGGTGCGGACGACGAAATCCGACTTCGCGGATGCCGGTCCGACGTAGACGAACGTTCCGTCCTGGAGCCGGAGGTACGCGACGAGCGCGTCCTCCCGCGCGGCCAGATACGCCGTCGAGTCCGGCGCGCCCTCGATTCCGCCCGAGAAGTGGGCGAGCGACGGAAAGGGCCGCGACTCTTCGCCGTCGGGACCGGAGATCGTCACGCGCGCGTCCGGCGTCGTCACTTCGAAGCGCCGGACCACGAGCGTTCCGTAGGCGCCGGGCGCGACCGGGAAGCCTTCGATCCGCACTTCCCCGTCGGCCGCGCGAAGCGCCGCGAGGCTGGCGGCGTCGAGATCCACGGCCTCCTGGCCGGGGGCCGACAGCCGGACCGCGGTGTCCACCGACGCGGTCGGCCGATAGGGGCTCGAGATCGTCGCCGCAGACGCCAGGAGGGTCCCGGCGGCTCCTGCGACGATCCCGAGAAGCGTCGCGCGCAGGCTCTTTTTGCTCATCCGCGTCTCCTTCCGATGCCGACAGCTCGACTCATCCGTTCGGGAGTCGCAAGGACCGGGCCAGCAGGCGGGCCCGGCAAGCGTAGGTGAGGGAAGACGTTGTGGGCCGTGACCTCGGTCACCTGACGGCCGTTGTCACACGCGGAGGCCGACGGTGACATCGGGATGAGGCTCGGGTATCTTCTCGGCCTCATGTCGACACCGCTCGCCCTCCTCCTCGCCGTGCTCCTCCAGGCCGCGGCGCCGGCACCTCCGCCGTCCGCGATCCTCGGCCAGTGGGAGTCGGCGGTGCGCAACAAGGGCGGTATCGGCAACATCCTCGAGTTCCTGCCCGACGGCCGCGTCACGCAGATCTCCGCCGCCATGGGCGACACGACGTACGAAGTGCAGGGGGAATGGCTCCGGACCTTCTACACCGACGAGGCCACGGGTCAGGTCCGAGAATCGGAGCTCCTCGTCGAGTTCGAGGGCGGCGACCGTTTCGTCGAGAAGGGCGCCGACGGCGAGGTGCAGGGCTCCTCGGACCGCGTCGGGCCGGCGGTGCCGGGGGCCTCGCCGGTCGTCGGACAGTGGTGCTCCCTCTTTCTCGACATGCTGACGAACTACCGCCAGTTCACCCCGGACGGAAAGCTCTTCGTCCGGATGCCCATCGTCACCCTGCGCGGGACCTACAAGGTCGAGGGCGGGGAGCTGACCGTCGAGATCTTCGGGCAGCCACCCGGACGCTACCCGTTCCGCATCGAAGGCGGCCAGCTTTTCATCAAGAGCCGCGACGGATCCGACCGCGTGTACAAGCGGACGGAGTCCACGCTCTTGAAGGGCTACTGACCCGGGCGCTCCCGGCGTTCCTCGGGGAGCGCCTCAGGGGAGCTCGAACGTCCGGACGAGGAACGCCGCCATCTGTGCGCGCGTCGCCGCCGCGCCGGGGCAGTAGACGCCGGCGCCGCAGCCTCCGGTGATGCCGCGTGCCGCGAGGTCCTCGATCCAGGGATCGAAGATCGCTCCCGTGCAGGGAACGTCGGCAAAGACCGTTCCCGTGCATGCGGGCGGAAGGTAGCCCGAGCCGAGGTCGGTCTTCAGGAGCAAGGCCGCCATCTGTTCGCGTGTCACGGGAGACCCGGGACAGTAGTTGCCGGCGCCGCAGCCTCCGGTGATGCCGCGCGCCGCGAGGTCTTCGATCCAGGGGTCGAAGGGGCCTCCCGTGCAGGGGACGTCGAGAAAAACCGCTCCGGAGCAGGCCGGCGGCGCGTAGCCCGATCCGAGCTTCGACTTGAGCAGGAAGACCGCCATCTGCGCGCGGGTCACGGAGGCATCGCGGCAATAGAGCCCGCCGCCGCAGCCCGCCGTGACGCCGTTGCGGACGAGCTTCTCGACGTCGCCGTGGAAGATGTCGGCCTGGGGCACGTCCGGAAAGTCCGCCAAGAAGCCGCCGGGCAGCGTGCCGGCGAGCGGGCCGGAGATTTCGAGCGTGACGTCGTAGAGCGCACCCGGGGGAAGCGCCGGCGTGGTCGCGTCCGCGCTCGCGCCCGACGTGACCGAGACGAGCGGCGCCGCGACGCCACCGAACGTGATCGCGGCGCCCAGCGCGAAGCCGCTGCCGCCGATCACAACAGGGGTGCCGCCGCCGGACGGACCGGACGACGGCGTCACGGAGGTAACGGTCGGCGGGTCACCGGTTCCGACGATCGTGAAAATGGAAAAAACGCTCGAGCCCGTCTGGCCGTCGGGATTGGTGACGGCGATCGGATACGGCCCGGCCGCCGCGGCGGTGGTGTCGAGGTCGAGGGTCAATGACTTGGGACCGTTGTAGGCAACGCCGTTGACCACGACGCCGCCGCCGAGCGACGCCGAGATTCGCTTCGGAAAACCGGGCCCCGGGTCGAAGTAGTCGCCGACCAGGGTTCCCGAGATGTCGACGAGGACCGAGGCAAGCCCGACCGCGACGCTCGACGGCTGGGGAGACTGGGGTTGCGGCGGAGGCGGCGCCAGCACCTGCGCCACCTGCACGCCCCACGAGTCGTCGGCGTTGCAGTACTCCTGGATCGTCCAAAGCGTCATGTCGTCCTCGGGGTCGACGCTCGTGAACGAGTAGTCGCCCCAGCGGCGGGGCGGGCCCGGATCTCCCGGCGGGTTGTAGGCGGCCGTGGTCGACGTGTACGACTGCGGCGGCTGAAGGAGGCCGGGGGGCGCCGAGGCCAGGCGTTCCGTGACGGCCGCCTGAACGGGCTCGGTGGCTCCGGCGACGCTCGCGCCGAGGACGGCGCGCCCCTGGCCGGACACGGCGATCGCCGGCATCCAGTAGAAGCGGGGATCGGCCGCGGCCGCGTCGAAGAGCGTCCCGGACTGGACGAGGGAAGGCGTGCCGGTCGAAACGTCGACCTCGTACCAGCGCGACCCGTCGCGGTCTCCCGGGGCGGCGCCCGACGCATCCACGGCGATGTTGTGCGCCGTCCAGATGCTCCCGGCGCGAAGGCTCGCCGACGAGAGCCGGTCGTCGAGCGCGTCGAGCTCGCCGTCGGCGCCGAACAGGTTGCCGGCGTGGGGGACCGTCAGCGGCAATGCCGTCGCGGCGACGGTCAGGGGCAGGTTCGCGGAGATCGAGGCGGGCGGCCAGGCGTCCGGAGCGCCGTAGGCGAGCTTGCGAAAGACGAGCGTCCCGAAACCGGCGTTGTCGACCCCGACGATCCACGACTCGAGCGACGCCGCGTCGAACAGGTTGTCGACCCCCTGCGGCGCGTAGGGGCCGGGGCCCGTCGGGGTGCCCGTCAGGTTGCGAAACGCGCTTGCGGCGCCGCTATCCGCCAGGTCGCCGCCGTCGCCCGTGAGGAGCTCGCTCTTGCGGACGGCGTGGACGGTGACTCCCTGGAACGCACCGACGGCGTCGAAGACGTTGCCGCCGATGACGAGCGCATGGACGTCGACTCCGAGCGAAGCCGAGTCGAGGAATGTGTTCGTGTCGCCGGGCGGGTCGTCGAGGTCGTGCTGGAAGTAGGAGTACGTCCACACCGTCGTGTCGGAGATGATGCCGTTCGAGGCCGCGTCGGTCACGGCCACGAGCACCCGATTGCCGGTCGCCGTGAAGCTCAAGGCGGTCACGAACCACCGCGACGAGAGGCGGTCGTACCGCACCCGCGGCGTGCCCGTCCCGCTCCCGTTGCGCACGCTCGTAAAGAACGTGTCGAGGTCGACGTCGAGGACGCCGTCGGCCGTCCCGGAAGCCTTGGAGAACGTGCGGACCCGGCCGTTGATGCAGACGAAAAACTGCGTCGGGCCGGCCGCCCCCATCGTGTCCGGCGGAAAGGCATCGCTGTCGGCGAGGGTCGCGCCGAGGAAGCTCGTAGCGATGGAGAGCGGGGCCGACCCCGCGGCGGCGAACGCCGGCGCGGGGGAGCCGGAAACGCGCGGGGACGCCCCGTTCACAGGGAGGTTGCGCCGCGGTGCCGCCCGGCGCGGCGGGGCCAGTCTCCTCCCCGCCGGAGGAGCGGCCGGGATCGCCATGATCTGCCGGACCGAGAGTCGGTACGGTGAGCTTTCGGCACCCGCCGTCACCTGGCCGAGGGCGAGGAGCGCGAGCACCGACGCGGCCGCGCGAATTCTGGGGTTCATCAGGACTCCTGTGACGGGATGGGCGGTAGATTAGCAGGCTGGAGGTGCGTCGATGCGATGGAAGGCCGGCACGTTCGGGATTCTCTGCGCGGCGGTGGCCGCGGCGGCCGACCCGCCGACGCTGCGCTACGTCCCGAAGCACGACGAGCTCAAGTACACGTTCGGCGGCGTGGCCCCGACGCACCGCATCGCGCCGGGAACGCGGATCGTCACGTGGACGGAAGACTGCTACGACGGCGCGGTCACGCAGCCCGGGCAGCTCCCGAGCAAGGTCCAACCGGCCGGACACGACAACCCGCAGACGGGACCGTTCTACGTCGAAGGGGCCGAGCCGGGCGACACGCTCGCGATCCACATCGAGAAGCTCGAGCCGGCCCGCGCCTACGGCATTTCGTCGCAGTTTCCCGGGTTCGGCGCGCTCTCCGGCACCGACCGCACGGCGGTGCTCCAGCCGGACCTGCCGGAACGCGTCTGGTTCTACGAGGTCGACCGCGGGAAGAACGTGGCGCGCACGCGCTCATCCGACGGCAAGCGCTCCTGGGAGGTCCCGCTCGCGCCGTTCCTCGGCTGTCTCGGCGTGTCGCCGCCGTACGGCGAGGCGCGGTCGACGATCGTCCCCGACAACTTCGGCGGCAACATGGACTGCCCGGAGGTGCGCGCCGGCAACACCGTCTACCTCGGCGTGCGGGTCCCGGGAGGGCTGCTCTCCTTCGGCGACGGGCACTACGCGATGGGCGACGGCGAGATCATCGGAACGGCGATCGAGGGGGCGATGAACGTCGAGCTCGTCGTCGAGCTCATCAAGGGCCGGGAGACGCCGTGGCCGCGGATCGAGAACACCGACTGGATGATGTCGCTCGGCGCCGCGCGGCCGCTCGAGGACGCCGCCCGCATCGCGTTCAAGGACATGGTCCAGTGGGTCATGGAGAAGAGCGGCCTCGACGAACTGGACGCTTACCAGTTCGTCTCGCAGAACGCCGTCTCCCCGGTCGTCGAGATGGTCGACCCCCTCTACACCGTCCTCGTCAAGATCCCCAAGGCCCGCCTCCCGAAATAGTCGGGGGTCAGGTCTCGATTTTTCGGTTTTGCGCGACCGCCTGTCCCGTGTCGCGACAATTCATTTGTGATGGCTCGTCCCTTGCGACTCGAACACGCCGGAGCGCTGTGGCACGTCACCAGCCGGGGCAACGAGCGTCGGCGCATCTTTCGCGATGCTTGCGACCGCAGAGTCTTCCTGAGCGTCCTCGCCGACGCGATCGGCCGGTACGGGTGGCGCCTGCACGCTTACGTCCTGATGGGGAACCACTACCACCTTCTCGTCGAGACGCCGGAGGCGAACCTCTCGGACGGCATGCATCGGCTCAACGCCATCCATTCGCAGCGGTTCAACCGGAGGCACGGGCGCGTCGGGCACCTGCTGCAGGGGCGTTTCAAGGGAATCCTGGTCGAGAAAGAGCGCCACCTCCTCGAACTCGTCCGATACCTCGTGCTCAACCCGGTCCGGGCCGGCCTGGTCCCCACCGCGGTGGAGTGGCCCTGGAGCAACTTCCGGGCGACGGCCGGCCTGTCACCGTGCCCGACGTGGCTCGAAACGGAATGGACGATTGCGCAGTTCGGCGGCGGCGCCGCGGCGCGCGAAGCCTATCGCGAGTTCGTGACGGCGGGCGCGGCCGTCGTCGACCGTCCGTGGAGACGGATTGCGGGACAACTGTTCCTCGGTAGCGACGAATTCCGCCGGCGGATGCGGGGGATGCTCGCGGCACAGGCGGTCAGCAGGGAAGTGCCTCTCGCGCAGCGCCGGGCGATCCGACCGGACCTTTCGGACGTCGTGCGCGCATCGGCCAGGGTCCTGGGCACGGATCCCTCGCAAGTCATTGAGCGCGGGTGCACGGCGCTGCGACTGGTCGTGGCCTACGTGGGTCGTCGCGATTCCATGGCGAAGCTGGCCGACCTCGGATCGACGCTGGGTGTCTCGACGACGTCGGCGCATGAGATCTGCGCCTCGGCCCGCCGGTTGAGCCTTTGCGAGCCCGAATTCCGGGACCTCCTGAAGCGCGTCCGCGCGGAGATCCGAAAAATCCAGACCTGACCCCATATGATTTCGCCTCCCGAATTAGTAATGTCGCCGCCGCCATGAAGATCTGGAAGAAGCTGCTGATCGGGCTCGGAGCGGTCGTGGTGCTCGCCGCGGCCGCGTTCACGTACATGGTCGGCGGTCCGCGCAGCGTCATCGGGATGCTGCGCTACGACCAGCGCGAGGAGGGGACGCTCCGGGTCGGCGACCGGGCGCCGGACGTGGGCCTCATCGCGCTCGACGGCTCGACTCCCGTCCGGCTGGCGAGCGAGCTCGGCGGGAAGCCGACGGTCCTGATCTTCGGCAGCTTCACCTGACCTCCCTTTCGCCGCTCGGTCGAGCGGGTCCTGGCGATGCGAAAGAGGTACGCCGACCACGCTCGATTCGTGACCCTGTACATCAAGGAGGCGCACCCGCTCGACGAGTGGCAGATGGACTCGAACGTGGACGAAGGCGTCTGCTACCCGCAGCCCGTGAATCTCGGAGACCGCCTGAGGATCGCCAACGACTTCGTCCGGCGCTTCCATTACGACATCCCGCTCTACGTCGACCCGATCGAGAACCCGGCCAACGCGGCCTACGCGGGCTGGCCGGAGCGCCTCTACGTCGTCGACGAAGGCGGCACGATCGTCTACAAGGGCAAGCCTGGCCCCTTCGGCTATCACCCGGAGGAAGTCGAAGCCTGGCTCGCGAAGCGGTTTCCCGACGTCAGCGCTCCGCCGGCGCCGGCATCCTGAACTCGTTTCTCCGCTTCCAGAGATAAAGAAGAATCGCCACGTTGATGGCGAGGAGCACGTAGCCTCGTACGCGCGCCGGACGGTGCGCGATCTCGTAGATCTCGGCCGGAACGGCCGCGGTCGTCAGCGCGATCGTGAAGTAAGGGGACCACCACACACGCGCCAGCAGGCACGAGCCCTCGACGGCGAACACCACGCCGATCAGGACCGCCGCGAACCCGAGGGCCTGGACCTGGCCGGGCGTGAAGGCCGAGAGCAGGGCCGCGACGTCTCGGATGGTCACCCGGCTCTCCTCGACGCCGACGGCTCGGGCGAACAGCATCGGCCCGGAACGCGCGGAGAGGTGGGCGATCCGGAGGATGACGCCGCCGACGAGCAGGAACCCCGCGGCCTTCAAGTACTTGAACACGATGATCCCGATGAACCCCGGGGTCAGCCGGGGACGGGTGGCGGCCGGGTCTTCGGTTAGCATCGGGAACGCCGGCAGTTTCCCATACACGCGGAGCCGACCCTGCGCGCGGTTTCCGGTTATTCTCATGGGCCCCCGTTCGGGGCTTTCGGAGGTCCCATGTTTCCGTCCCACATCCCCGCCCGCCGCATCGTCTTCGCGGCCGTCGGGTTGTTGTTCGCTCTTCCCCTCCGCGCCGCCACGTACCGGGCCGGCGCGGATGCCGACCTCGCCCGCCGCGCCCCCGTGATCGTCCGGGCCTCGGTCGTGTCGCTGGAATCGCGGCTCGAGACCGTGGCCGGCCTCCGGCGGCCGTTCACGATCGTCACGCTGGCGACCCTGGAGACGATCCGGGGGCAGGTGCCCGAAGCCTTCTCCGTGCGGCTCCCGGGCGGACACGTCGGGGACACGACCGCATGGATTCCCGGCACGCCTCGCTTCGCGGTCGGCTCCGAGGTCGTGCTCTTTCTCGATCGCGTCGCGGGCCTGTCCCGCACCTACCGACTGACCGAGTTCGGCATGTCGAAGTTCGACCTCGTCGTCGACGACGCGGGACGCTCCTTCGCGGTGCGCTCCGCCTTCGACCCACGCGAGGACCTCGTGGCCGCCGACCGTTCCGACGTCCTGTCGTCGCTCTCCGAGAAATCCGCGGTCCCGGCCCGCGACGCCGAATCGTTCCTCGCGGCGCTGCGGGCGATCGGCGCCGGGCGGGGGCCCGGCGAGATCGTGTGGCGCGAGCGGTCCTCCAACGGCGGCGCCGGACGGCGTCCCAAGTGGGCGAACATCGGCGGCCGCGAGCCCGGCGACTGCGGCGCCGACGGTCCGTGTCTCTTCCGGTGGTTCTGGGACACGGGGGCGTCGGACGACGGCCTCGTCTCGGTCACCGGGACCCAGTCGAACCTGAACGCCGACGATGCCGCCGGCTGCGGCACCGATTCCCTCTGCGACGTGCAGCATGGCCTCGACGGCTGGACCGGGATCGCGGGGACGCGGGTCGTCTACGGGGGGCTCGCGCCCGGCGGGAACGTCAACGTCGCGCTCGACGCGCTGCAGGATTTCACCGGTGGCGTGTGGACGACCGCGCTCGGCTGCGGCGGCGGGGTCATCGGCCTCGGCGGTCCGTCGAATGCGACGGGCCCGCACACGTACCGGGGCGACACCACCTACTACGCCACGCAGAGCGCCGACGTCTCGATGCGCAAGATCACCTGCGCCGCGGGCTACTCGGCCCGCACTTTCAAGACCGCCGTGATGCACGAGATCGGCCACACCCTCGGTCTCGGGCACCCGGACGAGGACGTCAGCACCCACAGCACCACCCCGTCGAGCGCATGGAGCGGGGCCGTGATGCACTCCGTCGTCCCGGCGGCCGCGCCCGACACGCCCCAGACGGACGACATCCAGGGGATCCAGTACCTCTACACGACGGGCTCGCTCGGGACGCTGCCCTCGGCCAGCTTCTCCTTCGCGCCCGCTTCGCCGGTCGCGGGCGTCCCGGTCCAGTTCACCGACGGGTCGGCCGGCGGCCCGACGGTCTGGACCTGGGACTTCGGCGACCCGACGTCGGGTTCGAGCAACGCCTCGACGGCGCGCAATCCGAGCCACGCTTTCTCCTCGCCGGGCAGCTACACGGTCACCCTCGCCGCCGCGAGCGCGACCGGAACGGGGACGACGACGAAGACCCTCGTGGTCGCGGCGGGGTCGACCGCCCCCTGCGCGCCGAGCTCGACGACGATCTGTCTCAGCAACAACCGCTTCGCGGTGACGGCGGCCTACGCGACCGGCCAGGCGAGCGGGAATGGGACGGGAACGAAGCTCACCGCCGACTCGGGATACTTCACCTTCTTCAGCGCCTCCAACATCGAGGTGGTCCTGAAAGTGCTGAATGCCTGCACGCTCCAGCCGCCCCGGTTCTGGGTCTTCGCCGCCGGTCTGACGAACGTCGAGGTGACTCTGACGGTCACGGACACGCTAACGGGGGCCGTCAAGACGTACGTCAATCCCCGGGGGACGCCCTACCAGCCGCTGCAGGACACGAGCGCGTTTTCGACCTGTCCCTGAGCGCCCGAATCAGGCCCGGCGTCGTCGGAGATTCGCTCCCGCGAGCCGGCGCGCCGCGTCCCGAAGCGTCGACTCCTTCTTCGCGAAGTTGAACCTCACCTTCGTCCTTCCCCCGCCGCGGGCGTAGAAGCTCGAGCCCGGGACGGCGGTGACGCCGACCTTCCGGGCGAGAAAGTCGACGAAAGCCTCGTCGTCCTTCCAGCCGAGACCCGCGGCGTCGGCCATGACGTAGTAAGCGCCTTCGGGCGGGGAAAAGGTCAGGCCCGCGGAGGAAAGGGCCGAGAGCAGGATCTCGCGCCTGGCCGCGTATTTGCGCCGCATGTCGGCGTAGTAAGCGTCCGGCAGCGCGAGCGCCGCGAGCCCGGCTTTCTGGAAGAGGGTCGGCGCGCAGATCGTCAGGTAGTCGTGAACCTTGCGCACGAGGTGGGTCAGGCGCGGCGCGGCGACGGCCCAGCCCACCCGCCAGCCCGTGACGGCGTAGGTCTTTCCGAGCCCCGAAAGCGTCACCGTTCGGTCTTCCATGCCCGGAAGCGACCCCAGGCTGACGTGGCGGTGCGGCTCGAACCAGATGTGCTCGTAGATTTCGTCGGTCACGGCGACGAGGCCGTGGCGCTGGCAGACCTTCGCGATCTCGCCGAGCTCTTCGCGCGAGAATACGCGGCCGGACGGATTGCCCGGCGTGTTGACGAGCACGAGGCGGGTTCGGGGCGTGATCGCCCGCGCGAGGCGGCCCGCGTCGAGCCGGAAATCGGGGCCCGCGAGGGCCACGAACCGCGGCCGCACGCCCGCGAGGACGCAAGCCGGCACGTAGTTCTCGTACCAGGGCTCGAAGATCACGGCCTCGTCTCCCGGCTCCGTCAGCGCGAGGACCGCGGCGGCGACCGCCTCCGAGACGCCGCAGGTGATCGTGACCTCCGTGTCGGGGTCGGCGCGGATCCCGTTGATGCGCGCCGTCTTTCCGGCGACCGCGGCGCGGAATTCCGGCGTGCCCCAGGTGAACCCGTATTGGTGACTCGAAGGATCGCCGGCGGCGCGCGCGAGCGCGGCCACCAGAGACTCGGGAGGCTCGAAGTCCGGCAGTCCCTGCGCGAGGTTCACGCCCCCGACCTCGGCGTGCAGACGCGTCATCTCCCGGATCACGGACTCGCGAAACGGGCGCGTGCGCCGGGAAAGCGCGCGGACCGAGGTCATGGAATCCGGATTATGTCCCGGCTCGCTGCAGGTTCGGCTTCGGCGAGGTCGTCTTCGGTGCTAACATTTGTCGAACCTGGCGCTTTGCTCCGAATGCGACGCTTCGGTTCGAGGAGGGCAGACCGCATGGCAGGATGGGGCCGGGATCAACATCAGCCGGAGCCGTGGACGCACGAGGGGCGCGCGATCATGAACGCCGCCGGGTGGACGCTGGCCAAGACCATTTTCGAGGCCGATGCCCGCCGCATCGTGGCCGCCGTCAACGACGTTCTGGGGATCCCGACGGCCGCCCTCGAGTCTGGATTCATCCGTGAAATCCTGGTTCCGCGGCCCGAATCCACGAGTGCGGTGACGATTCGCATCCATCCGCTGCCGGCCGAAACGGCCGCCCTCGATCCGGCCGAATTCTTCATCCACGACCGCCGTGTCGGCGACCGCCGGCAGGGCGACCGGCGAAAGGTTGATCGCCGCCGGGGAATGGCCGAGAACCCCCGGATTCTGTCGGTCGCCGACGGGCCCGCGGGCCGCTGACGCGCGGCCGGGCGAACGTTTAGGGCAGGGGCCGCGCCGGGGCTCCGCCGTTACGGCAGCGTGGCCAGCCCGGTCTGAGGCTGGTACGTCGATCCCCCCGGCAGAACGCAGAGGCGAATCCCCGTTGCGCCGAGAACGGGGGCGCCGTTCGGGGTGATCGCCGCCTCCCGGGCGTCGTAGACGACGGCGGCACTCTCGCCGAGGACCTTCCAGACGCCCGCCGGGCCGACCTCCAGGGCGGTCGATTCGTCGATTCCGATTCCGACGAGGGTCGGGTTCTCGAGGATGACCGAGAGCAGGCGGTTGTTGCGCCGGCGGCGGACGTGGTGCTGGTCGATGACGACGCCCGGGAGGAGGCCGAATCCTTCCGCGGTGACGACGTTCCCGCGCGCGATCGTCATGAAGGCGTCGCTCGAGTCCTTGTCGGGCGGGCGGCTTCCGCCGGGATGCCGCTCGTCTCCCGTGATCATGGGCGTCGTCATGACGGCGGCGCCGGCGGAGGTGCCGCCCACGACGGCGCCGGCGCGGTAGAGCCCGGCGATCGCCTTCTCGACCGGGGTGTGGAGGAGGGCCGCCGTCAGGCGCGACTGGTCGCCTCCGCCGAACCAGATGCCGGTCACGCCGTCGAGGCGGCGCGCCGCGTCCTCGGATTCCGCCTCGCCGTGGGTCAAAACGACCCGCTCGGCCGATGCGCCGAGCCTCCGCAGGTGTTCGGCCATCTCGACGCCGGCATCGGGGTCCTCGGACGCCATCGGGAAGACCACGATGCGGGCTTTGCCGGCGCCGCCGGCGAGCGCCACGAAACGCTCGACGATCGAATCCGGAATGGGCCCTCCGCCCACGATGAGCAGCGTTCCCTTGAGAGCGGCGGCGGCCCCGGAGGCGGGCCGTAGCGTTGTGGCGGAGCAACCGGGGAAGACGAGGACGAAGGCGAGAAGGCCGGCGGCGGACCTCGCCGCGCGGGGGACGCTCGACGGAACTCTCATGCGACCTCCCTGACCGGAAGTCATCGGCCTCCGGAAAACCCGCGGCCACGCACGCCTTTTTGAATTTCGAGCGCGCCCGCGATTTTGATCGTTTCGGACTTTACGCCGCGCGAAACCGCGATAGCATAAATGCAACTTTCAACTGGACCCGTTCATTCGATCTCGGAGGCGTGCGCGCACGATGAATCGAAGCCATTCCCGGGACGCGGCGAAGTTCCCAGTTTTTCATTGAGGAGGAGGTCGTCTATGTGGAGGTCCTATCTCGCTCGAGTGCTGGTCTGGTTCGTGGCGCTCGCGGGCCTCGGACTCCAGGCCGTCGCGCAGCAGAACACGGGAAACGTTTACGGCAACGTGATCGATCAGACGGGGACACCGATCCCGGGCGGGACGGCCACGCTCACGGGCCCTTCCCAGCCGACGACCACCAGCGTCGACGGCACCGGCACCTTCCGGTTCCTGAAGGTGCCCCCCGGCAAGTACTCCGTCACGGTGACGATGCCGGGCTTCACGACGGTGACGCGCGAGAACGTGACCGTCTCGGTCGGCAGAAACACTCAGATCGACATGCAGCTCAAGCTCTCGGCGGTCCAGGAGACCGTCACGGTCACGAGCCAGACGCCGCTGCTCGATCCGCGCAAGGTCGAGACGGGGCAGAACTTCTCGCGTGACGAGCTGACCGAGATTCCCACCTCCCGGGACATCTGGTCGCTCATCCAGCAGGTGCCCGGCGTCCAGATCGACACCGTGAACGTCGCGGGCAACCAGAGCGCGATCGCCGGCGGCCCGGACTTCATCACCAAGGGCTCGGGCAACGTCGTCTACCAGGTCGACGGCGCGACCGCCACCGACAATGCGTACGGCAACCCGTTCTCGCGCCAGAACGGCGGGACGAACACATTCTTCGACTTCGCGGCGATCCAGGACGTCGAAGTCGCGACCGGCGGCTCGGTCCTCGAGCAGCAGACCTCGGGCATAACGATCAACGTCGTCACCAAGCGCGGCACGAACGAATACCACGGCGCGGCGCGCTACCTCTACGCCTCGAGCAACTGGCAGTCGGACAACACGCCGCAGGAGGCCGTGGACCAGGGCCTTCCGACGAACAACACCCGGATGATCCGCGAGTACGGCGCGGACTTCGGCGGCCCGATCATCAAGGACAAGCTGTGGCTCTGGTTCGCCGGCGCCTACCAGACCATCAACACGAACCAGACGGCGTTCAGCACGACCTTCGGCACCTTCGCGGCGCCCACCTGGGTCAATCTCGAGCCCTGGAGCGCGAAGCTGAACGCGCAGCTCTCCAGCGCGAACTCGGCGCAGCTCTATTTTCAGCGCAGCGACCGCACCCAGCTCAACACGAGCGCCGGACCGACGCGCGCACCCGAGGCGCAGACCCTGCTCACGATCCCGACCAACTTTTACAAGGTCGAGGACTCGCACGTCTTCTCCGCGGACCTGTTCGCCTCGTTCTACGCGGCCTACCAGAAGCCCGATTACACGGATGTCGGCAACGGCTCGAAGAACTGCCTGCAGCCCCAGTTTCAGGTCGTCTGCCCCGGGGATACGACGAGGGACGCCTACTGGAACCAGGGCACGTACTTCAACAATTACTCGTACTACTGGGCCAAGGACCCGCAGAGGCAGGCCAACGGCACGATGTCCAAGTTCTTCAACACCGGCTCGGTCAACCACGAGGTGAAGTTCAGCTTCAACTACCGGCAGCAGATCGCGGACTCGGCGACCGGCTGGCCGGGCGACCAGAACGTCGGCAGCGAGTACGAGTACTCGTCCTCCAATACGGCGCTGCTGTCGCGCGGGGTTCGCCCGATCTACAAGAACCAGTTCTGGAGCGGAACGCTCGGCGACACGATCACGATGGGCAACCTCACCGCGCAGGTCGGCGTTCGATACGACCGGCAGCAGGCGAAAAACCTCCCCGGCTCCGCCTTCGAGAACGTCATGTTTCCGGATCTGCTCCCGGCGGTGCAGTACCACGGCGCCGACAGCTGGCAGTTCGACTTCACCAACTGGCAGCCGCGGGTGTCGGCGACCTACGCCCTGGGGGAGAACAAGACGACGCTGGTCCGCGCCTCCTACGCGCAATTTGCCGACCAGCTCGGGTTCATCGGCTACTACGCGAGCGGGGTGCCCATATCGAACGGTTACTACTACTACTGGACGGACCTCAACCAGGACCACTTCGTCCAGCCCAACGAGATCGACCTCGAGAACGGGCTTTACGGGTTCTACAACGACATCGACCCGGCCACTCTGCCGAACGTCCCGAACTCCATACAGCCGGGTCTGAAGGTGCCGAAGACCAACGAGTTAACGTTCGGCGTCGACCAGCAGTTCACCGACACGCTGGCGGTGTCGGCGACCTTCAGTTACCGCTCCACGAACAACCTTCTCCAGCAGTTGCCGACGGGCGCGAACAGCCTCAACGACTGGTCGCCCGCGGGGCGGACGCTGTGCGAGGATGACAACGGCAACCTGGGGCCGTGCGTGGCCGTCGCGCCCAACGGCTTCACGCTTGCGATCGACGAACCGTACTATTCTCTGCAACTTCCCGAGGAGCCGGCGGGCGTGACGATCTCCGACCGGCCCGGGGCCACGCAGAGGTACTACGGCGTGGATGTGTCGGTCGTCAAACGATTGTCGGACCACTGGATGTTCCGGGGCAACTTCGGCTGGAACAGCTACAAGCAGCACCTGACGGCGGCCTCGATCCAGGACCCGAACAACCTGTGGAACCTGGGCGGCCAGAACTGCGGGGCGGTCCCGCAGACGTCGTGCCTGGCGGCCGGGTATTCCTCCCGCAATTCGGTCTTCCTGAACGGAAGCTGGCAGTTCAACGTGAACGCGCTCTACCAGGGACCGTGGGGAATCAATCTCGGCGCCAACTTCTTCGGCCGCCAGGGGTATCCCAATCCCTACTACGTCCGGGTCCGCGGGATCGAGGATGCGGCCGGCATCAGCCACACCTATTTCATCCAGATCAACCAGCTCGACACGTACCGATACGACAACGTCTACGAGCTCGACATGCGGCTCGCCAAGACGTTCGCGATCGGGGATTTCAGCGTCACTCCGGCCGTCGAGCTCTTCAACGTGGCCAACGCCAACACCATCCTCCAGCGCTACCAGCGGACCGGCGACTACCGGGCCAACCGGGGCACGTTCAACCAGAACGATTACTTCAACCAGATCATCGAGGTGCAGAGCCCGCGCATCGTGAGGCTCGGCATCAACGTCAACTTCTAGGGCCGCGAATTTCGGGGTCCGCCCGGGAATTCCGGGCGGGCCCCTTCGTTTTGGGGCGGGCGTGACACAGCGGTTCTGGGCGGCCGGGGTTTGTGCTCTTCTGGCCCTGCCGCTCGCCTCCTGCCGCCGGGAGCCTGCCGGGCAGGCGCCGTCCCCGAGCTCCGCCCCGCGCGTGGCTCGCGACGTCGTCGTCATCACGATCGACACGCTGCGGGCCGACGCCGTCGGGTTCGGCGGCAATCCGCGGGGGACGACGCCGAACCTCGACCGGCTGGCCGCCGAGGGCCGCGTGTTCACGCAGGCGCACGCGCACAACGTCATCACCCTGCCCTCGCACACGAACATCCTGACCGGGCTGCTGCCGTACCAGCACGGCGTGCGGGAGAACGCGGGCTTCCGGCTGTCGCCGAAGATCCCGACGGCCGCCGGGCGGCTCAAGGCCAGGGGCTACGCGTCGGGCGCGTTCGTCGCGGCCTACGTTCTCGACTCGCGCTATGGCCTCGGCCATGACTTCGACGTCTACAACGAGCTCTACCGCCACCTCGACGAGCAGTTCGAGTTCTCCATCCAGCAGGCCCGCGCGGAGGACGTGGTGAAGGCGGCGGTCGACTGGTACCGCGGGGAGAAGGGCAAGCCGCGGTTCCTGTGGGTGCACCTCTACGACCCCCACGCGCCCTACGACCCGCCGTCTCCCTACCGGGAGCGGTTCGCCGACGACCTCTACCTCGGCGAGGTCGCCTACACGGATGCCTCCCTCGCGCCGCTGCTCGCCGAGGTGCGCGCGACGGACCCGCCGCCGCTCGTCGTCGTCACGGGCGATCACGGCGAGGCCCGGGGCGATCACGGGGAGCTCACGCACGGGCTCTTCTGCTACGAGTCGACGCTTCACGTTCCGCTCTTCGCCTGGTGCCCTCCGCTCCTGCCGGCCGGCAGGAACGACGTCCCGGCGCGGCACATCGACATCCTGCCGACGATCCTCGATGCCGTCGGCGAGCCGAAGCCTCCGGAGCTGACGGGACAGTCCCTCCTGCCCGCCGGCCGGAAGGAGGCGGAGGAGGGAAGTTACTTCGAGGCGCTCTCGGCGGCCTTCAACCGTGGCTGGGCCCCGCTCCGGGGCATGGCGGCGCGCGGAGACAAGTACATCGACCTGCCGATTCCGGAGCTCTACAACCTCCCGACGGACCCCAAAGAGGTGAAGAATCTGGTGCCGGAAGCGCCCGACGCCCTGCGGCGGCTGCGCAAACGCCTGCTCGAGCTTCCCGCGGCGCCCCGCGAGAGGGGCACGGTCGGCTCGGAGGAAGCCGCCAAGCTCCGCAACCTCGGCTACCTGACGGGCTCGGGAGAGACGAAGGAGACATACGGCCCGCAGGACGACCCGAAAACGCTCATCTCCGTCGACCAGACGCTCCACACGATCATGGAGTTGAGCGATCGAGGCCAGTGCGACGAGGCGCTGCCGATGGCCCGAAGGTCGTCGCCGAGAACCCCCGGATGAAGCTCGGCTACACGCACCTCGCCATGGTCCTGCGTTGCAAGGGCGACATCCAGGGAGTCCTCCGCGCATTCGAAAGCGCTTCCAAAAACGGCGCGGGCGGCGAGAGAACCGACCGCCAGCGCGCGATGGTGCTCTCCGAAATGGGCCGGCCGAAGGAGGCCCTCGCGGTCCTGCTCCCGTATCGCGAAAGCGACGAGCTCGAAACGCTCAATTCGCTCGGCATCGCCCTCTCCGATGCGGGGCGCGCGCAGGAAGCCCTGCCCGTCTTCGACCGCGCCCTCGAGATCGACCCGACCAACGGAGACGCGTACCAGAACACGGGAATCGCGCTGCTGAAGCTCGATCGGCCGGAGGAGGCGCGAAAGAACCTCGAGCACGCCGTCGCCCTCGGCAAGCGGCGCGTCCGGGCCTGGAACGCGCTCGGTGTCGCCTGGTTGCGGCTCGGCGATCCCCGCCGGGCGATCGAGTGCTGGCAGAAATGCGTCGAGTTCAACCCCGAGCAGTACGACGCCATCTACAACATCGGCCGCGTCGCCGGCCAGCTGGGCGACTGGAAGACCGCCCGCGCTGCGCTCGAGCGATTCGTCCAGACGGCGCCCCCGCGGCAGTACGCGCGCGACCTCGCGGAGGTCCGCGGCGTTCTCGCCGACATGGCAAGCCGCGGCCTCTGATTTCCCCATAGAATCGTCGGCCGATGAAGGCTCTGCCGGGGTTCCTCGCTGCGGCGGTCGTGTCCCTCGGGCTCGCTCTCGCGGCACCGCCGCCGACCTCCTGGGTCATCGCGGGCGCGAGGGTCGCGGACGGAACGGGGGCGCCGCTCGTCGCGGAGGACGTGCGCGTCGACGGCGACCGCATCGTCGCCGTCGGCAAGCTCGCGCGGGCCCCGGGCGAGAAGGTCGTCGACGGACGGGGCCTGGTGCTTTCGCCCGGCTTCATCGACGTCCACAACCACTCGGAAGAGGGGCTCGTCAGCGACCCGCTCGCCGAGACCCAGGTCTCGCAGGGAATCACGACGCTCGTCATCGGGCCGGATG
This sequence comes from uncultured Acidobacteriota bacterium, assembly GCA_963805495.1. Classification (GTDB taxonomy): domain Bacteria; phylum Acidobacteriota; class Thermoanaerobaculia; order UBA5066; family Gp7-AA6; genus DAHUXD01. The sequence continues at coordinate 445,230 of CAWDUQ010000001.1, forward strand.
GCGACTCGCCCTGGCCGATCGCCGAGTACCTCGACGCGCGGCGAAAGTCGCCGCCCGCGGTCAACGTGATGACCATGGTCGGCCACGCGACGGTCCGCGAGCTCGTCATGGGCAAGGACTTCCGGCGGACGGCGACACCGGGGGAGACCGCGAAGATGGCGGCGCTCGTCGAGCAGGGCATGCGGGAAGGGGCGGCGGGCCTTTCCTCCGGCCTCGAGTACGACGTCGGCAGTTATGCCGCGACGGAGGAGCTGATCGCGCTCTCGAAGGCCGCGGCGGCGCACGGCGGTTTCTACATGACGCACGTCCGCGACGAGGCGGAAAAGACGTTTGCCGCCTTCGAGGAGGCGATCGAGATCTGCGTGAAGGCCGGGCTGCCGCTCGAGATCTCGCACATCAAGCTCGGCACGGTCGGCGTATGGGGACAGACGGCGCGGGCGATCGCGCTTTTCGACGCCGCGCGCCGGAGGGGACTCGACGCCACGGCCGACTGCTATCCGTACGAGGCCTGGCATTCCAACCTGGAAGTCATCGTCCCCGACAAGCAGTACGACAATCCCGGAAGCGTCGCCGAGGCGCTCCGGGTCCTCGGCGGCCCCTCGCGGGTCACCGTGACGTACTGCAAGGCCCATCCCGCCTACGCCGGGAAGTCGCTCGAGGAGATCGCGGCGATGGAAGGGATGACGCCGGTCGCGCTCTACTCGAAGATGGTCCGGGAAGGCGGCGCGGACATCATCGGCCACTCGATGAAGGAAGAGGATGTCCTCGCCCTCTATCGGCAGCCCTGGGTCATGGTCGCCTCCGACGGCGGCATCGACAACGACCATCCGCGGGGAGCGGGCACCTTCCCGCGCGTGCTCGGCCGGTTCGTGCGCGAGAAACATCTCTTCACGCTCGAAGAGGCCGTCCGCAAGATGACGTCGCTTCCGGCCTCGCGAATGAAGCTCGACGACCGCGGGCGCATCGCGCCGGGGATGAGGGCCGACCTCGTCCTCTTCGATCCCGCGACCGTCATCGACCGGTCGACCTTTGCCGAGCCGCGCCGGCTCGCGGATGGGATCGTCCTGACGGTCGTCAACGGCGAGCCGGTCTGGAAGGACCGGAAGACGACGGGCGCAAGGCCCGGACGCGTTCTGAAGGGGAAGCCGCCGGAGGCGAAGTAGAATCGGCGCCCCGGGGCCGATCGGCATTCGGGCCCGGAGGAACATGAAAAAACTCCCGCTCGCGACACTCCTCACCCTGGTTCTCGTCGGCGGCGCGACGGTCCTGCTCTCGTCCGCGGCGTCGGTCTCGGTCCCCGTCATCACCGAGCCCGCCTCGGACGGCCAGGTCATCAACCCCTACGACGTCCACATGGTCGCGGGACCTTTCGTGGGCTCTCCCGGCGAGGCCCACGTCTGCAGCGACTGGGAAATCCGGACGGCCGACTCCGACGAGCTGGTCTGGAGCGCTCCCTGCGCGGACGGGTCGGGCAAGGTGCACGTCCACCTCGGCGACGGCACTTTCACGGGATCTCTCGACGGCCGCCACCAGTTGAACGCGAGCGGCACATACCGGCTGCGCGTCCGCTTCCTGGGCGACGCGGAACCGGCCGGGACCGACTGGAGCGACTGGGCCGTCCGTGAGTTCGCGACCACGGCCGCGACCGTGATCCAGCCGATCCTGCTCGCGGACGTGTCCGTCGTCCCGACGCCGCGGTGGCGCGACGACGCCGGGCACGACGTCGTGCTGCCCGCGGCCGGCGGCGGGGCGGGGAGCTTGCGGCTCGATGTGCTCGGCGGCGGGACGGCCCTCGCCTTCACCGGGTTCGACGGCGCGGTCAACAATCTTTCGAACCCGGCTCCCGTCGCGGCGCACGGCGCCCTGCGGGTCATCGTCGTCGCGGGTTCGGCTCCGCTCGATCTCCCGGCTTCGACGGTGCTCTTCACGGACGGAGGGGGAGAGGACCGGCAGGTCTTTCTTCCCCCGGTTGCGCTCGCCACGGACGAGAGCGTGTCCTTCTGGATCGCGGAAGGAGGCGGAGCATTCACCGACGCGACCGGCGGCGACCCGGCCGCGGCGCCCGTGTTCAACTCTCCGGTCACCGAGCCGCCCGTTCCCTGGGCCGTGAAGCAGCCGGGGTTCCGGGTCGATCGCGTGGCGACCGGCTTCCAGCTCCCTGTCAACATCGCGTTTGCCCCCGTGCCGGGCCCCGCGCCCGACGACCCGCTGTACTACGTCTCGGAGCTCTACGGCTCCGTCAAGGTCGTCTCGCGCAACGGGACGGTCTCGGACTACGCGACCGGACTCCTGAACTTCGATCCCTTCGGGGGGTTCCCCGGCTCGGGCGAGAAAGGCGTGGCGGGGATCGTCGTCGATCCCGGCTCGGGCGATGTCTACGTCAGCTCGATCTTCGAGATCCCCGGAGTGACCGACTATCACTTTCCCGAGGTCCGGCGGCTCCACAGCGACGACGGGGGGCGGACGGCCTCGACCCGGGATGCGATCCTGCAGTTCCCGGACGAGCCCATGGGTGCCTCGCACCAGACGTCCAACCTGTCGATCGGGCCCGACGGGAAGCTCTACGTGCACATCGGGGACGGGCTCCTCACCACGCCGGCGCAGGACCTCGACTCGGTGCGCGGAAAGATCCTCCGGGTCAACCTCGACGGGTCGGCGCCCGAGGACAACCCCTACTACGACGCGATGGACGGCCTGACGAAGCGGGATCTCATTTTCGCCTCGGGCCTGCGCAATCCCTTCGGGGGGTGCTGGCGGGACGTCGACGCGTCCCACTGGGAAGTCGAGAACGGGCCGGGCACGGACCGGCTGGCGAAGATCGTCGCGGGGCGCAATTACCTCTGGGACGGCTCGGACGGGAGCATGACCAATTACGCCGCGTACAACTGGGCCCCGTCGCACGCCCCGGTGAACATCGCGTTCGTGCAGCTCTCGACGTTTGCGGGAAGCGGATTCCCCGCCGACCGCCTCAATCACGCCTTCGTCTCGGAGTCGGGCGCGACCTACGCGGCCGGGCCGCAGGAACTCGGCAAGCGCGTCGTCGAATTCGTGCTCGACGCGGACGGCAACCTGGTGCGCGGCCCGCTGCCCGTCGTCGAGTATCTCGGCTCGGGCCGGGGAACCGCGGTGGGTCTGGCGGCCGGGCCCGACGGCCTCTACTTCACCGACCTCTACAAAGACTTCGGGGCGCTGACGCCGATCGACCCGGGCGCAAGCGTCTTCCGGATCGTCTGGACCGGCGTGGCGGATTTCACGGCGGAGGCCGGGGCGTCCGGGCCGGTCCCGTTCGGGGTTCAGTTCCGAGATGCCTCGAACGTCCCCTCGGCCTCGGCATGGCACTGGGAGTTCGGGGACGGCGACACGAGCGACGAGCACGAGCCCTTTCACGTCTATCGCCTGGCGGGCCTCTACGACGTGCGCCTGACGGTCACCGGCGCGCCGGGTTCCGTGTCCCGGCAGAAACCGGGGTTCGTCACGACGGGGCCCTCGATCCGGAACGTCCGGATCGCTCCCCGAGCCCTGCCCACGCCCAGGGTCCTTTCCCCGAGGTAGCTCGCCCGACCCCCTTACAATTGGCCGGATGGAGACTTCGGAGCAAGAGCGGGCGGGTCGCCGCCGTCCCCTGCGGTGGGCCCTGGGCGCCGCGGCGCTCCTGCTTCTCGCCATCCTGCTGACGGCGCTGGCGCGGCCCCGGGGGGTCCCGGTCCAGGTCGTCGGCGTCAAGCGCGGCGACCTGATCGTGCCGGTCCAGTGCGACGGGACGCTCGAGCCTCCGCCCGGCGGTGAGCTGCGCTCGCCCGAAAACGCGACGGTCGCCGAGGTCGCGGCCCGGGACGGCGATCGGGTCGCGACGGGAACGCCGCTCTTGCGGCTGGAGAACGCGGAGCTCTCGCAGAAGGCGCTCGACGCGCGTTCGGAGGCATTGCGCCTGGCGGCCGATCGCGCGAGTGCCGAGGCCGAGCTCGCCGATCTCGCCCGCGAGGAGAAGCACCGGCGCGAGGTCTTCGAGGCGGACGGGCGCCTGCTGGCGTCGGGTGCCATCTCGCGGGCGGCCGCCGAGGGCGACGAGCGGGCCCTTCGTCAGGCGGAGGACAATCTTCGCGCGGCCCGGACGCGGCTCGGCGGCCTGGACGGTCCCATGTCGCGTCTGGCCCTGGCCGAGAAGGCGGCGGACGAGCTCGGCCGGCGCGTCGAGGCGTTGAGCTTCCGCGCGCCGTGGGCGGGTGTCGTCTACGGCCTGCCCCGCCGCGTCGGGGAGATCGTCGCGGCCGGCCAGGTCGTCGCGAGTGTCGTCGACGCCGAGCACCGCCGCCTCCGTGCCCGCGTCGACCAGCCGGACCTTCCGCGCGTCGCGAAGGGCCAGCGCGTCATCGTCGCCTTCGACGGCCTCCCGCGCGAGCGCTGGGAAGGCCGCGTGATCTTCGTGTCCCCGGGGCTCTCCCAGGTGGGCGGCCGCGAGGTCGGAGAGGTCCTCGGCGAAGTCGACGATCCCGGGGGGGAGCTTCCGACCAATGCCGCGGTCGAAGTCCAGATCGTGACCGGGGAAAAGAGCGACACGCTCGTCGTGCCCCGGGCCGCCGTGCTCCGCGACGGCGAGCGGCGCTACGTCTACCTGCTCGAGAAGGGGCGGGCGCGCCGGCGGGAAGTCCAGGTGGGGCTCTCCGGCTTGAACGACGTCGAGATCGCCTCCGGGGTCTCCGAAAAGGACGCCGTCATCCTTCCGGGCTCCACGACCCTGTCCGAGGGACTGCGGGTCCGCTCCGGCGGAGCGTAGGCGGTCCGAAAGCCCCGATCCATGTTCAACCGCGAAGTCTTCGGGATGGCGCTCGACCGGTTCCGGAAGCACCCGGTGCAGACTTCGCTCACGCTCGCGGGCCTCGTCGTCGGCACCGCTGCGATCATCCTCGTCGTCAGCCTCGGGCTGACCGGGAGGCAGTACGTGCTGCGCCAGATCGAGGGCGTCGGCTCGCGCCTGGTCTGGGCGAACTACCGCGGCACCGTCAGCTCCGGTGTCTCGCGCGTCGCGGACGACGTCATGACGGACACGGACGTCAAGGCGATCGCCGCCCGGAGCGACCTGTTTTCGGGCGTCACGGGCATCGTGACGATCCGCGGGAACGTGACCGTCCAGTCCCAGTCGAAGACGCTGACGGTCCTCGGCGTGATGCCGAACTACGGGGAAGTCCGCAAGAACATGCGGATCCTGAGGGGCCGGTTCATCGACGACGACGACGCGCTCGAGCGCGCGCGGGTCTGCGTCGTGAACCGGGACCTCTACGACCAGCTCTTCGCCAACGACGAATCGGCGGACAAGACGATCCGCACGCTCGGCACGACCTTCCAGGTCATCGGCGAATTCGAGGAACCCGTCGACACGCTGGGCCGCGGCGAGGTCGTCCCGGAGACGATCCTCATCCCGATCACGGTGGCCTGGTACTACACGCCGACCCGCCAGCTGAAGACGCTCTTCGCCGAGACCCGGGACTTCGAGGCCCTGCCGGCCGCCGTCGACGCGGTCCGGGAGATCCTGCGCGAGCGCCACCGCCCGGGATCGGTGTACGAGGTCGAAAGCATGACGACGGTGGTGCGCCTGGCGCGCGCGATCTCGGTCGCCCTCATCGTCGTCTTCATCCTCGCGGCCGCGGTCTCGGTCGTCGTCGGCGGCGTCGGGATCATGAACATCCTGCTCGCCTCGGTCGAGCAGCGGACGCGGGAGATCGGCGTGCGCATGTCGGTCGGCGCCCGCCGGAGGGACATCCTGGGGCAGTTTCTCTTCGAGGCCCTTGCCCTGGGCGTCGCCGGGGCCTCGATCGGCGTCGCGATCGGCGTCGGACTGCCGTACCTGTCGAGCCTTCTCGTCAAGGGCGTCGACATCCAGGTCTCGGTCCTCTCGGCCGTCCTCGCGTTTACCTTCTCGTGTGCCGTGGCAGTCGTTTTCGGCGCGGTACCGGCGTACCGCGCATCGAGCTTGAATCCGTCGGAGGCGCTTCACCATGAATAGTCGCTGGATCGTTCGTTTCGCCGTGCTCGTCGTGTCGGCCCCCGCCGCGCTCCTGGCGCAGGCCGCCGGGCCGGAGCCGCTGAGTCTGCGCCAGGCCGTCGAGCTCGCGCTGGAGCGGGCCCCGCAGCTCGCGTCCGTGCGGGCCGCGCGCGAGGAGGGCGCGGCCTCGGCCGCCCTCGCCCGCGACGCCTTCCATCCCGCGGCGTACTTTTCGACGACGCCCGGATACACCTACGGCCTGCCGACGACCGTGGCGGGGCAGGTGCCCGCGATCGCGTCCGTCGAGATCCGCCAGACGATCTACGACAAGAACCGGAGGTCCGTGGCACTCCAGGCGCAGGCGACCGAGTCGGCCCTCGACGCGTCGCTCGCGCAGACCTGCCGGTCGACGATCGAGGCCGTCGTCGGCGCCTACGCCCGGTCGTTTCTCGACGGAATGCAGGTCGAGGCCGCGCGGCGGCGGCTGGACGCCTCGGAGAGGATGGCCGGGCGGATCACCGCGCTCTTCGAGGAAGGCCGGCGCAGGCAGCTCGACGTCGAGCGCGCGACGCTGTCGGCGGCCCGCGCGCGCCAGAAGCTCCTCAACGCGGAATCGGACCGGGACCTTTCCGAGCTCGAGTTGAAGCGTCTCATCGGCTGGCCGGGCAGCTCCCCGCTCCGGTTGGCCGGCGACCCGGAGGCGGTCATACCCGAGCTGCAGCAGACGGAGAACCTCACCGTCGCGCTGGCCGCGGACCCCGGGCTCAAGGCGCTCGGCCGCGAAGTGGAGCTCCTCGGCGAGTCGGCGAGCGTCGAGTCGAAGCGCTGGCTGCCGGTCATCGAGGCCTCGGCCCACTACCAGCGGCTGGCGAAGTTCAACAACTACGACGACTACTACCTGTCGTTCACCCCCAACTCCGTGGCGGTCGGGGTGTCCGTCCTGCTGCCGCTCTGGACGGGCGGCCGGTTCGACGACGGGCAACGGCAGGCGCGCGCGCGGCTCGACCGCGCGGAAGCGGACCTGCGCGTGCGCCACGGCGACGTCGCGATGGAAGTGCGGCGGGCCGAGGCTGCCGTGGCCCGCGCGACCGCCGAGAAGAGCCTGTCCCGGCGGGCCCGGGGCATCGCCGACCAGACCCGCTCGGCCGAAGAGATGCTGGTCCGCGAGGGCCGGAGCGAGCCGATCGATCTCGACGCGAGCGACATCGCCCTGGCGGACTCCGACGAGGAGGCCGCGCGCGCCAGCCTCGACTCCGTTCTCGAGCGGGTGCGCCTGCTGTCGCTGCGGGGGGAGCTCGGGACCGCGCTTCTCGGCGTCGAGCCTCCCTGCTCGGTGGAGTAGGGGCGGGGCTTGCCCCGCCCCTCCGCGTCAGCGAGGCGGGGCGGGAGTGGTCGCCGTCGCCGCGGGTGCCTCTGCGGCCGTGCGGTTGGCGGCGAGGAGCTTGGCGAGGACTTCGTCGTAGTACGGCTTCTCGCGCAGCCCCGCGTACTTGCCCGGGAAATAGGCGACCGTGACGTCGGCGAGGCCCGCCCCGGCGTCGAAGGCGTTCAGGACGACGGCGAGACGTTGATCGTGCGGCAGGCGGATGTTGTCGATCATCGGGAAATCGAAGTACGCCAGCCAGAACTCGGTGGCCGTGGTGTCGGCCCGTCCGTTCTCCTCGGTCCGGACCGTGACGCGCAGTTGCACCTGCTCGAGGTCGGGATTGACTCCCAGCACCTCGAGCCGGAAGTTGCGCCGGATCCCGTTGACCTCGAGGTCCCGGGCGATGAACGGGACCTCGCCGTTGCCGTCGGGGGACGGGAAAGGTGAGGGTCTTCGTGTTCACCGTGGCGTCGAAGGTCGCCCCGCCCTCTTCGATGACGAGCATCTGCTTCTTGGCGACCTCCTCGGCCACGCGCGCGAGACGGGCGAGGTATTCGCGACGCTGCGGGCTCTGTCGCGCCTGGCGCTCGATGTGGAGGAAGAGCGGCTTGAGGTTGAGGGACTCGTGGAAGTTGTAGACGAGAAGCTCGAGGTTCAGGAGCCTCTGGTCGAGCGTCTGCGGCCCGGCGCCCAGAAAGGACGAGATGATCGACGTGAACATGTCCTTGCGAAGCGCGCTCTCGGACTCTTCGCGCCGGCTGATCAGCTCCGAGTAGAGGCGGGCGTTGGTGTCGGCCGTCTGCATGCGCTCGCGCAGCTCGGCCTCACGGTGCTCGCGCTCGCGCAGATACGAGGATGTCCAGAAGCCGAGCACCGCCACGGCGAGCGCCGTCAGGAGCCCGCCGACCGGATGCAGCAGGATCGAGGCCTTGTCCCAGGCGTCGCGCTTCTCGGCCATTACTTCCTGGACAGCGAGATCTTGCCCGCCTGTTCCGTGACCGCGAGGTCGTAGCGGCTGGGCTTCTCGAAGACCGCGACGCCGAGCGAGGCCGTCCCGCCCTTGTAGTCGATCGAGAGCTTGCACTGGCCGCTCGCCGCGATCTTCAGGCTGTAGCCGCCGAACTCGTCCGTCGATGCCGCCGCCGTCGTGCCGCCGCAGTCGAGCTTCAGGGCGACGCCCTTGGCGACGGGCTTGTCGTTTTCGCTGACCGTGCCGTGGATCTCGGCTGCCGAAAGACCCGCGGCGACAGCCAACCCGAGGACCGCCAATCCCATTCGTCTCATCATGACCTCACCTCCGTGCCGAAGGGCTAACCCGAAACCGACCAGAGTGCATTCCAAACGCGTGACCGCTGCTTCCCGGCGTGACCGGCCGCACACGACGCCCGCGCCGGGCGCTCGAGGCGGTGTGGGAGAATTCAACGAAAAATGACCCGGCGTTTTCTGTCGCGCCTCTTCGCCATCGCGGCCCTCGCCGCAGTCTATGTCGCCGCGGCCCGGCTCGGGCTCTCGCTCGCGTTTCTGCACCCGAGCGCGACACCGGTCTGGGCGCCGACAGGCATCGCCCTGGCGGCGCTTCTGATCCTGGGCTACGGCGTCTGGCCGGGGGTCTTCGTCGGCGCCCTGGCGGCGAACCTCTGGGTCTCGGGCGCGCTCGGGCCCTCTCTGGGGATTGCCGTCGGGAATACGCTCGAAAGCGTCGTCGGCGTGTGGCTCGTGAACCGGTTTGCGGGCGGCCGCCACGCATTCGAACGGCCGCGCGACATCTTCCGCTTCGCCTGGCTCGCGGCGGGAATGGCCACGGTGTTGAGCTCGACCCTCGGCACCCTGAGTCTCTGTCTGGGGGGCCTCGCCCCATGGACGAACTTCGGGCCGATCTGGCTGACCTGGTGGCTGGGCGATTCCTCCGGCGCCATTCTCGTGACGCCGGTCCTTCTGACCTGGACGCCGCGCGGCCCTGCTCGCGGAGCGTCCGAGCGGCTCGAGACGGGCCTCCTTCTTCTCGGCGTCGTTCTGGTCGGGCTGATCGTCTTTGGGGGCCTCGTCCCTACGCCGGCGAGCGACCTGCCGCTCGAGTTTCTCTGCCTGCCGCTGCTCGTGACGATCGCCTTCCGGCTGGGAGTCCGCGAAGCCGCGCTCGCGAACGTCCTGCTCGCCGTCGTGGCGATCTCCTGCACGCTGCGCGGGACGGGCCCTTTCCACCGGCCCGACTTCAACGAGTCGCTCCTGCTTCTCCAGTCCTTCGCGTGCGTCGTGGCGCTGACGACGGCGGCCCTCGCCGCGGTCGTCTCGGAGCGGCGTCGCGTGACGCAGTTCGCGGCCATGCTCGAATCAGCCGTCGACGGTGCGGTCGAAGGCGTCGTCATCCTCTCGGGCGGCCGCTCGTCCTCGCGGCCGCGGATCACGTTCGCCAACGGCGGCTTTCTGCGAATGACCGGCCTGACGCGCGCCGACGTCCTGGGAAAGCCGCTCGACGTACTGAGCGTTTCTCCGGTGGAGATCCTCGCGGAGGCGAGGCGGGCGTTTGCCGTCGGTGACGGGCTCCAGCGTGAGTTCGTCGTTCGGCGCGCCGACCGCTCCGAGCTGGCCGTCGAGCTGCAGTTGATGCCCGTGAGTCGCCGCGAGGCCGGGTCGATCTCCTGGATCGCGATCTTGCGCGACGTCAGCGAGCGCCGGCAGCACGTCGCGGCCCTCGAGCACCAGGCCATGCACGATTCCCTGACGGGCCTGCCGAACCGCCTGCTGCTGCACGATCGCCTGGAGCAGACGCTCCGCGGGGCCCGCCGGGAGGGCGGCTCGCTCGCCGTCCTGCTGATCGATCTCGACGGCTTCAAGGAGATCAACGATTCCTACGGCCACGCGGTCGGCGACGGCGTTCTCGCGCAGGTCGGGCCCCGGCTCCGCGCGGTCCTGCGCTCGGTCGACACGATCGCGCGATACGGCGGCGACGAGTTCGTCGTGCTCCTTCCGGCGTCGGGAGGACGGACCCACGCCGGCCGTACCGCCGAGAAGATCCTCGAGACCCTCGAAACGCCGTTCGTCGTGAACGAGCACACTCTCGAGATCTCGGCCTCGATCGGCATCGCGCTCTCCCCCGAGCACGGCACCGACGGGTCGGTGCTCCTGCGGTCGGCCGACGTCGCGATGTACGCCGCCAAGCGCTCGAGCAACGGATACGCCGTCTACTCGGCGCAGGAGGACGTCTTCTCCCGGAGCCGGCTGGTCCTGCTGGAGGAGCTGCGCCACGGCCTCCAGGCCGGCGAGTTCTTCCTCGTGTACCAGCCGGAGGTCGATCTGCGCACGGGACGCCTCGAGCGGGTCGAGGCGCTGGTGCGATGGCGGCATCCGCAGCGGGGGCTCGTGTTGCCGGACGAGTTCATCTCCGGGGCCGAGCGGGTCGGCCTGATCCGCGAGCTGACGGACTGGGTCCTCGAAACGAGCCTGCGTCAGTGCGCCGAGTGGAGGGCGGCCGGCGCCGTCGTGCCGATCGCCGTCAACGCGTCCGTGCGGATCCTCCGCGACAGCGGCCTCGCCGAGCGTGTTCGCCGCCTTCTCGAGCGGCTGCGCCTCGACCCGAACGTCCTGACGTTCGAGATCACCGAGAGCGTCACGGCCGAGCCCCTGCACGCCCTCTCGACGCTGGCCGAGCTGCGCGAGGCCGGAGTGCGCCTCGCGATCGACGATTTCGGCGTCGGCTCGCTGTCTCTCCGGACGCTCAAGCAGCTCCCGGTCGACGAGATCAAGATCGACCGGTCCTTCGTCACGGGGATGGAGACGCAGGAGGCGAACGCGGCCGTCGTCCGCTCCGTGATCGACCTCGCGCATCACCTGGGCTGCCGGGCCGTCGCCGAGGGTGTGGAGACACCGGGAGAATGGGAGCGGCTCGCCGCGCTCGGCTGCGATCTCGTCCAGGGCCACTTCGTCAGCCCGCCGCTGCCGGCCGACGAGGTCGTCCGCTGGATGGCCGAGCCCCACCCGCTCGCCCGCCGCTGATTCTTTACGCGGGATTCACGCGCTTCTCGCCGGCGGCGGTGCACTCTCGCCGTCCACCCGAAGGAGGAGCGCGAGGATGCGAAACACGAGATCCATGGAATGGACCTGCCCGAAGTGCCGCACGCGGAACGCCCGGCCGATTCCGGGGAACACGCCGGAGGGCAAGCTCATCGCCGTCCGCTGCGAGTCCTGCGGGGCCGCGTACTACGCCACGGCGATCGTGCGCACGCCGCCCGGCCGGCCGACCGCCGTTTACGGGGTGACCTGGGTCTAGCTTTCCGTCGCCCGATTCTCGCCCCCGGCCCTCCCTGCTCCCCATCCCGGTCCTGGTTGCGTTATTTTTGGAAGGTCCCACCGGGAAGCGCAGCTCTTTGTCGTCTTGAGTCGGGGGTGCGAATCGGGACCCAATTACGGTCCCCGGGGAGGAATCGATGAGCACGCGAACGACGAAGATTTGGTTCTGGGCGGCGGTCCTCGCGGCCCTCACGGCCGGAGTCGCGGCGGCCGGCAGCGGGGCATCCGGCGGAGACCGAAGCGACGCCCGATCGGCGCCGGAGCCGGCCGCTCCGGACAACCCGTTCGGTCCTCCACCCTGCACCGGCCAGGTGTTCGCGGACGTCACGTGCACGACGCCCTTCGATCCCTGGATCGAGCTGTACGCGACCGACGAGATCACCGGGGGATGCGGCGGCGGCCTCTATTGCCCCGGCAACCCCGTGACGCGGGCCCAGATGGCCGTGTTCGTCGAGAAAGCGATGCGGGGAACGGCGTCGTGGAGCCCGGGCAACCTCGGCAATCGGAACACGGGTCTCGGGGCCTCGGCGCTCTTCAACAATGCGACGGCGGGCGGGAACACGGCGATCGGCCAGCGCGCGCTCTTCGTTCAGTCGTTCGACAACAACGGGGGAGCCTGGGATTCCCTCAACACGGCCATCGGCCTGCAGGCCCTGGCGGACAACGAGCCGACGAGCACCGCTAACGGATACGGCAACACCGCCGTCGGCGCGTACGCCATGAACCTCAACACGACGGGGTTCCGCAACACGGCCCTCGGTTGGAGCGCGGGAGCGCGCGAGGGCCAGATGGTCACGGGATATGCGGGTTCCGACGTCGCGCTCGTGGCCAATCAGACGGGGAACTACAACACCTTCGTCGGGCCGTCGGGCTCCACGACCCAGGTCGACAACTGCACCGCCGTCGGGGTGGACGCCTACTGCGACGGCACGAACCAGGTTCGCCTGGGCAACTTCTTCGTCAGCTCGATCGGCGGCAAGGTTGCGTGGAGCGCCCTCTCGGATGCCCGGGCGAAATCGGACATCCGGGACCTCGACCGGGGTCTCGATCTGGTTCTGGCACTGCGCCCGGTGTCGTACCGGTACAAGGGCGGCAACGGGCGAACCGACCTGGGCTTCGTCGCCCAGGACGTCGAGGAGCTGCTGGGCGACGGCTACAACGTCGTCGACGCCGGCGGCGACGCGGACCGCACGCTCTCGCTGCGTTACGCCGAGCTGATCGCGCCGCTGGTGAAGGCCGTCCAGGAGCAGCAGGCGCAGATCGAGGCCCTGCGCGGGGAGATCCGCGCCCTGCGGGGCCACGGCGCGAAGAGCGACTGAGGGAAGACGGGCAGCCGCCGCGATTCGTCCGCGGCAACGAGACTGGGTCAGACCGTCTTGGTCATCCTGACGTGAGGGACGGTGAAGTCGACATATTCGCCGCCGACCACGGTGTAGCCCAGCTGTTCGTAAAACCCCTCGGCCGACGTGCGGGCGTTGAGTACGAAACTGTTGAAGCCGCGGCCCTGGAGATAGTTCTCGAGTTCACTCATGATGCGCCGCCCCAGCCCTTTTCGCTGATGTGAGGGCGAAACGGCCATCTGCCGGATCCTGGCCTCGGTGGGCGAGAGCCTGACCGCAACGACACAGGCCAGGAGGTCCTGGCTCGGCCCGAACAAGCCGAAGTGCAGCTGATTCTGCTCGCCGGTCAAGTCCTCGGGTCGCAAGGGAAGACCCAGGGGCCGGCGAAGGACTTCCTCCCGAAGCCGGCATTCGAGCTCGTACTCCGGTGTCCCGAAGATGATCTCTCTGAACTTCATGGCCTGGACCGACGGGCGACGTGGCCAACGGTGCGGCCGAGGCGGCCCGGTTCTGCCCGAGCGATCGGACGGGACGGACGCGCGGGCCCGCCTCGCCTGGAGGAGCCACCCCGTCCGCGAACCGCGGACTTCAGCGAAGCGCTCGCGCTCCTGGTGGAAGCCATGCCCGTGAGCAAGCCATGTGCAACGGTGCCGTCGAAGCTCTTTCGAACCTACGGCGCAACGTTGTTCAGCGGCAGCTGGAACGTCTTCGTCAGGAACACCGCCATCTGCCCGCGCGTGACCGGATTGCCCGGACAGTAGAGCCCGCCCCCGCATCCGGCCGTGATCCCCTCGCCGACGAGCGTATTCACCCAGTCGACGAACGGGCCCCCCGGGCAGGGCTCGTCCGTGAAGACCGTCGCCGAGCACGACGGCGCGACGTACGCCCCCCCATGCTCGCCCTTGAGGAGGAAGACCGCCATCGCGCCCCGGCTCACCGGTGCTCCCGGACAGTAGTTTCCACCGCCGCAGCCGCCCGTGATCCCCTCGGCCGCGAGCTGGTTGACCCAGTCCACGTTCGGGCCGCCCGGACACGGCACGTCGGCGAAAACCGTCGCCGCGCAGGCGGGAGGCACGTACGTTCCGCCGTGCTCGCCCTTCAGGAGGAAGACCGCCATCTGCGCCCGGGTCGTGTTGGACGTCGTGCAGTAGTTGCCGCCTCCGCACCCGGCCGTGATCCCGTTGTGCAGCGCCGTCTCGATGAACTTGTAGAACGGGTCCGCGATCGGCACGTCGGCGAAGCTTCCGCCGATGTGCACGATCCAGCGGATGGCGGAGTGGTCGTCGAGCGTCTCGTCGATGCCGAAGTCCCAGTGGAGCGAGGGACGCGGCACCGCGAAGCTCAGCCCGAACTGGTAGCACTCGCCGGTCGCGTCGAAGCAGTTCGCGGACGCGCCGTCGGCAACCGTCCCGTAGTCTCCGATCGCGTGCGCCGGGTAGCCCAGACCGTCGTCGTCCTGGAACTGGGGCGTGAACCCGTGCAGCAGGAGAGGCGCCCCCGTTCCGTTGTGCCAGGTCGGCTCGACGTTGATGGTCTCGCCCCGCTCGAAGACGCCGTTCCCGTTCGAGTTGTTCGTGGCGTGGACGTCCGTACCGAGCGACACGGGCGTCAGGCCCGGCGGAAAGTCCGTCGTGCACGCGGAGCCGACAGTCGTGATGTCCTCCGCCGAGATGTCGAAAGTGCCGGGCGGCGTGTTCGTCACGCTCGCGAGGCTCACCGTCGCCGAGCTCAGCGTCGCCGCCACGGCCGCGCCGTCGGAGACGGTGACGTTCGCCGTGTTGGTGATCTCGCCGAGCAGGCACCCCGTGAACTCACCGTCGGGGCCTACGCGCAGCAGAGTGTCTCCGATGACCTCGTCCGGGTAGTTCGCGCCGTTGCCGGCGACGGTCACCGAGCCGTCGGCTTCGGCGGTCACGCCCGTGAAACGCATGTAGAAGTTGAACCCCGGGCTCTGGAACTGCTTCGCCCAGATGAGCGCGCCGTCGGTCGAGGAGATTTTGTAGATCGACGCGGGGTTGTTGTCGGCGCCGGCGAAGACGAGGTTGTGGTCCGGCGTCTCGGTGATCGCGCCGAGGAAGTTGAACTGGGTCAGGTAAATCTTCTGCCAGTCGATCGTGCCGTCGGCGTTGAGGTGCAGGACGAGGTTGCCGAGCACGCCCCCGCCGAAGCTGGTGCCCGCGAGGATGAAGGTTCCGTCGGTCATCTGGAGGACGGCGGTCGGTACCCACGTGAAGCCCGCGACGTGATACGCCTTGTCGAAGATCGGAGTCCCGTCGGAGTCCGTGCGGATCAGCCGGTACATCCCGTCGGTGCCGTCGCTGTAGGTGGCCGCGATCGCATACCCGTCGTCGGGCGACGTGCGCACGACGGACACGGCGTGCGTCTGCACCTCGGAGGAGTCGGTCGGGTAGTACTTGGCCCAGAGCGCATGGCCGTCGCCCGAATCGATCCCGACCAGGCTCGCCCAGGGGAGGTTCGTGTCGTTCGCGTTCGGGCCCGCCCACGCGCCGGCGACCGCGTAGCTACTGTCGCCCGCTTCGGCGATCGAGAGCCCCTCCGTGAAGAAGCCGTCCGCCCCCGCGCCGTAATACGCCTTGTTCCAGAGAACGGTGCCGAGAGGGTCGAGCTTCACGAGCCAGACGTTGTTGACGATGTTGGTCTCGAAGACCGCGTCGTGCGAGGAGTCCTCGAGGATCGCGTGCGGATAGAGGCCGCCTCCGCCAACGCTCTGGATCGTCGTGAAGCTTCTCTGGTACTCGACGGTCCGTGTCGAGTCCACCTTGCTCACGACGATGGCGCAGCAGTTGTTGTGGCCCGGCTGGGAAGGTTGCGGGTTCAGGTCGTTCGACAGCCACAGCCATCCGCCGTCGAACGACTTCACCATGCCGATCGCGCCGGTCCCGCCCTCGGCGGCGGAGCTGAACGGCTGTCCGTAGAAGTTGACCCAGGTCTCGAGCGGTTGAGCGTGTGCCGAAGGAGCGCGGAGGAAGAGAAGGAGAGAGCCGACGAGCGCCGACCTCTTGAGCACGGAATCACCTCCTGCAAAAGCGAAAGCGGGCAGACAATATCAGAAGCAAAACCGGAGATCACAATGCCGGCCGGGCCGTTTCAGGGCTCCACGGGTCGTATGTCGTCGAATTGCTTCGTCAAACGCAGCGACGAACGTAATAGGATTTCTCTCGGCCGTCCCGGAGATTTCTGTTCGCACGTTTGTGTGGGCTTCGGTCCAGGGAGCCCTTTGCGAGTCGGATGGAGCCGAGCAGGAGGTTGCCATGACGCGTCGCCACAGACTTGCCACGCTGTTCGCGGCCGTTCTTTTGGGCCTGGGGGCGGAGGTCGCCTCGGCGCAGACCTACACGGACCTGTACCACCTTTCGGACGTCGCGAATGGGGACGGTTCCCACCCCCGGGGTCCGCTGACCGTGGAGGAATCGTCCGGCCAGGTCCTTCTCCATGGAACGGCCGCGTACGGGGGTCAATCGGACGCCGGTACCGCGTTTTCGTACGTCGTGGCCTCGGGTACGTACTCGAGCCAGTCGTTCGACGGGACGAACGGGCAACTGCCGATGGGGGGCGTTACTCTGACGTCTTCCGGGCTCTTCGGCACGGCTTACCAGGGCGGGGGCTCGAGCCTCGGGACGGTGTGGGCCGGCACCAGCGGACTTCAGGCGATCCATACCTTCGCAGGGAGCGGCCAGGGATCCTCTCCGGCTGGACCGCTGCTCGCGCTATTGGATCCGACCACGTTCTGGGGCACGACGTCCGATTCCATGACCGGTGTCGTCTTCCGGATCAGCTTCGATCCCATCGGCGGCGGCTGGATCTACACGGTTCTTCACCCATTGGACCCGATCAACCATTCCTTTTCGGGCCTCATCCAGGCGTCGAACGGGTCGCTCTACGGGACGACGTCCAACACTGCCTTCCGCATCGACCCCGACGGCTCGAACTTTGCCGACGTGGGTCCTGCGCTCGCAGATCAATACAATTTCACGCTCCTCCAGGCGTCCGACGGGTACCTGTACGGTCGAGGCGACCATGAGATCTTTCGGATGGATCTTTCCGGAGGAAACTTCTCCGTCCTCCGAACCTTGAGTGTCGCGGACGGTCATGACTTCGGACCATTCGGGGGCGCGCTCCTCGAGGGGTCGGATGGCCTTCTCTACGGAACGAATGACACGGGCGGCGCCAACGGGCTCGGCACCATCTTTCGAATCGGCAAGGATGGCAGCCATTTCGTGGTCCTCCACGACTTTGCCGGCCCGGAAGGCTCGGGATCCTCGAGCGGTCTCGTGCGGGACTCGGCTGGGCACTTCTACGGGACCGCGTCGGGAGGCGGGGATCACGGCGACGGCGTTATCTTCCAATTCGATCCAGCCCCGGGGCCGTGGGTCATCCAGTTGATTCCGACGGCGGGACCCGTCTTCGTCGAGCCCGGCGATCCGGTCCAGGTCGTCGGGCAGTTTTTCCCGGCCTCGTCGGGCCTCTCCGTCGGAGGCCTTCCGTCCAACGCGATCAGCGTGCCGGACGACCAGCACATCAGCGCGAACACCCCGCCCGGGCTGAACCCGGGCACGCTCAACGACGTCGTCGTCTCGGACCCCGACACCGGGGCGGTCGGAGTGCTCAAGGAAGGCTGGTTCGCCGACTTCCTCGACGTTCCGGGCTCAACCCTCTTCCACGGAGGCGTCGAATCGATCGTGAGAGCGAAGATCACTGCCGGCTGCGGCGGCGGCAACTTCTGCCCGACGGCTCCTGTCACGCGGGCCCAGATGGCCGTCTTCCTCTTGAAAGGGGAGCATGGCTCTGGCTACACGCCGCCGCCTTGCACCGGCATCTTTTCGGACGTGTCGTGTTCGGCGACGCCCGACTTCGCGGCGGACTGGATCGAGCAGCTATACGGCGAGGGCATCACCGCTGGCTGCGGGCCCGACATCTACTGCCCGACGAACCCGGTTTCGAGGCAGCAGATGGCAGTCTTCCTGCTCAAGGCCGAGCACGGCGTCGGCTACGTTCCACCGGCCTGCGCCGGCGTTTTTGTCGACGTCCCTTGCGGGACGCTCTTCGCAGACTGGATCGAAGAGCTCTACGCCGAGCAGATCACGGGTGGCTGCCTCATGAACCCGTTGAGCTATTGCCCCCTGGCCTCGGCTTCGCGAGGCCAGATGGCCGCGTTTCTAACGAAGGTTTTCCAACTCTGACGGGAGTGACTGGTTCGAGGTCTTGCTCGTTCCAGGCGGCCTCTACGAGAGCGTAGCCCTCCGGTTCCGCCGGACCCGAGAAAAATGGTGCGCCCGGCGCGATTCGAATGCGCGACCTTTAGCTCTCGAGGGGAGAGCGGCGACGAGCCGACGACACGGACGACAGCCGAGAGTAGACCAATCAAGGTCGTTCTGATTCCCCGCTCCAGTAGATGGTCTTGTCCTTGCCGCCGGCGGTCTTGACGACCATCGACTCATCGAATCATTCGAGGCCTGACTGGAACGCCACGAGGCTTCGACACGACGGCATTCCCTTTCTCGGGCGAGGGTCCGCGTTGTGCGGGAAGGGCTATTCGTCGGCCCGGCCACCTTGCTCCCCGCTGATGCCGAAGGAAACGCAACGGCTTGACTCGGGCCACCGTCCATCGCTCGCGGCTCTGAACTCGATCGAAACAAACGATTGGAACCGGCTCGGGCGGCCGCACATGATCACGGCTTGGAGATTCGAGTCTCGCGGGATGTCTTCGGTCTCGTTAACGGCGGAGGGTTGATGGAAATGAGTTGGACCTGCCCCAAGTGTCGGTCTCGGAATGCGACGATCATCGCTCGCGATGCCGAGGCCGGGAAGATCGTCCAAGTCAGCTGCGCCCCCTGCGGGGCACAACACGATGCTTCCGTCTTCTTTCCGTCCACGAGACACGGGGGACCCATGACTGTCGGTGTCGTCTGGGTCTGAAGGCGCCTGCCTGAAGGACCCGGCATTTGAAGGATCGGTTCGGCAAACCCTTGGGCCGCCCGAGCCTGGGGCCCGGTCCCCCACAGAAACTCTCTCGGCCGAGTCCTCGAGCGGGTATGCGAAAGGAGCCCTGCCATGACAATGTCACTACCGGAACTCCTGGTTCTCATCGTGATCGCGGCCGTTTGCGGCGCCATCGGAAAGGCCATTGCGGGCAGCGTTCGTGGTGGGCTGATCGTCTCGATAGCTCTTGGCTTCGTCGGGGCACTTCTTGGGCCCTGGGTTGCCCGGCTGCTCAAGCTCCCGGAGCCTCTCATGGTCACCGTCGGCGGACATCCATTCCCGGTCCTGTGGTCCATCATCGGTGCCGCCCTTTTCGTGGCGATCATTCACCTGGTCTCCCGACGGAGGTAAGCGCGCAGGTCGAGGGCCGGGCACGTTCCCATAGGCCACACCAGGTTGCCAGACCGGGTCGCCACGAGCTCTGTAGCCTGGCAGCAGCTTCAGCCTCGGGCGTCTCCGAGACGCCGCACTTTTCACGTCTCAAATCGAGCGGAACAAACGATTGGAAATGGTTTGACAGAGCGCACATGCTCACTCTGCGGATTGAGAGACTTCCGGATTAGAAGGGACAAGATATGGGAACCATCGTTATCGTTCTTTTGGTGCTTCTTCTTCTCGGTGGCGGCGGATATTGGTACCGCGGCAGACGTGTATGACGAGGCCGTTGGACCGTAGGGAGTAGAACCCCTGCAATTTCACGAAACAGCGAGGAACTCCATGAACCGAAATGAACTGGAAGGCAAGAAAGAGGCGGTCAAGGGCCGCGTCAAGGAAGCCGTGGGCGTACTGACGGGCAACAAGAAACTCGAATCGGAAGGCGCCAACGAGCGAGCGGAGGGTGCGGCCCAGGAACGGATTGGGAAAGCCAGTCGCAAGGTCGGCGAAGCGATCGAGGATCTCGGCAAGAAGATCAAGCGCTAGGCTGCGCCGCCGGCGGGTTCAAGGTCGCTTTCTTCCGAGTCCTTCAACCAGGCCCGGGACTCCACCTTTTCCCCCTGGATCGGGCGCCACGGATCCCGCGACATGTCGTTTTGGTTGAAACCCGACGATCGACCGAACGTCGAATGCGGCCGCAAATATTTGTTTGGAGGCACCAGGTCATGAAAAGGGTAGCAACGGGTTTTCTGTCGCTGATGAGCATAGGTCTGCTTTGGGTGGGCGGCGCCTCAACGGCGCGCGCGGCCGAAGTCCCGAAAGCCCCTGCTTCGGTAGAGGTTTCCGAGGCTCTGAAGGCCCTGTCCGTCCAGTCCAAGCTAATCGACAAGCTCGGCGCCGACGCCCTTGGGATCACCGTTCACGTCTCCGGGGAAACCGCGACTCTGACCGGCGAGGTGGCCAGGAAGTCCAGCCAGAAGCTGGCCGAAGCCGTGGCTCTGTCGGTCGAAGGTATCAAGAAGGTCGACAACCAGGTGACGGAGGAGACGACGCCTGCAGCTCTTGCAAACGCCGAAGCCAACGTGAAGGACACGGTTCTCCTGACCAGGGTGAAGACCATGCTTCTGACGGAGATCGGCGTCAACGCTTTCAAGATCGACGTCGACGTCACCAATGGCATCGTCAGCCTTCGGGGGAAGCTCGGCGATGCGGGGATCAACAGGGCGGCGATCGAGAAGACCCAGTCGATCGAAGGCGTCAAGAAAGTCATAAACCTGCTGGACTGACGTCCGGTGGTTGCCACCAGGCCGCGCTTACACCTCGGCGCATCGGGCGATGCTGCCGGCTACTCGGAGGAGCCATGGACGAGACTCGCAATCGTGAAGGTTCGAGTGAGGAGGCGAAGCAGCCGAATCCTCGAGATGCTCAAGGGTTCAAGGAGAATCCGGCGCCCCGGGGACTGAAGACGCCGCCTCCCCTCGAGAAGGGCGAGGAGTCAGGCGAATGGACGCGAGGCGGGGGTTCTGACCCGAATGAGGGTGAAGGAGCGGCTCAACAGAAGCCTTCAACGACGTAGCTGCGCTCTCGATTTGCTTCGAGGTACACGTATGCCCGTCGAGGCCCTGTCGGACTCCACGGGCGAATGCCGCGAATCCTCTCGTCTTCTCCAGGGCGTGGGCTGTTCTTCGGCCTTGTCCTTTCTGGTAGCACGCCGCTGGCGAAGCGCCGCCCACCAGGCGATCCTTCAGGGGCCGAGCGAGGCGGGCGTTGATCGTTGCTTCGTTGAAAGTCAAGCGAAAGAAACGATTGGACGGTATGAACTTCGACCGCTGACAATGGCGATATCACCCGGCTTAACCCGGGAACTCATCCAAAAGCCGCGAGTCCCGCACTGGGGGCGTTAGCGGCCCTTCCTTGTTCTGCTCCCACGAGGCATGGCAATGGCCCGGTGCAACAGATGCGCTCGACAGTGGAGTCCCGCCGTCACCAAGCCCTTCGAGGGCCGACCGAAACGCGGCGAGGCAAGACATGCGAGAAATCCTGCTCAAGGTCTAGGTGCGCCTCGCTGCGGAGGCAGGGAAGCCCTCCAACGTTGTCCCGCTCCGCAAACCCGGACCAAACACGGACACTCGTGGCTCGGAGGCGGGGGAGGGGTCGTCTAGGTCCTCGGGAAAAGTGGTGCGTCCTCGGGAAAAGTGGTGCGCCCGGCGCGATTCGAACACGCGACCTTTAGCTCCGGAGGGGAGGACGGGGAGAAGCCCACGACACCTGACGACAGGTCAGAGTAGATAACTCAACGAGTTAGCTCATCGTACCTGTCGTGAGATTCCGTCCGTTGTCGTCAAGACACGGAGAAAACACGGAGAATCTGGCGAATCAACGCCGGCTCAGGAGCGTCATCTCAAAGTCGACTCGAGAGGAAAAGTGCCGACAGCGGTCGTCTTACCGGCGGGATCGTGCTTTGTCAGAGAGTTCGCGTCTTCCACACAGATTTTTCACCCGTTACGACATATGGACAGTCTCAACCCCTGACCAAGTCCACGCCTGCCAGATGATGACCGACTTTCCGGCCAACACGCCGGACGGCAAGCTCGTCGCCGTCACGTGCGAGAGCTGCCGGGCCGATTACTTCGCCACGGCCGTCGTTCGCACCCCGCCCGGCCAGCCGACCTCGGTGTACGGGGTGACCTGGGTCTAGCGGTCCTTCTCGCCCTGGAAGAAGCGTTCTTCGAACCTTCCGAACCTTCGCGGCCGGATGGCTGCGGCGCCCAATCTCCGTTCCGCCCGGAGAGGACGAGGTCCTGCCGGGCCCGATTGCGCTATTTTTGGAAGATCCCACGGGGAAGCGCAGCTCTTTGTCGTCGGGAGTCGAGGGTGTAAATCGGGACCCGTCATGGTCCCCGGGAGGAGTCGATGAGCGCACGAACGACGAAGATTTGGTTCTGGGCGGCGGTCCTTGCGGCCCTGACGGCCGGCATCGCGGCGGCCGGCAGCGGGGAGTCCGGAGGAGACCGAAGCGACGCCCGATCGGCGCCGGAGCCGGCCACTCCGGCCGCTCCGGACGACCAGTTCGATCCTCCGCCGTGCACCGGTCTCTTTTTCGCGGACGTCACCTGCACGACGCCTTTCGATCCCTGGATCGAGCAGTATGCGACCGACGAAATCACCGGAGGCTGCGGCGGCGGGCTGTACTGCCCCGGAAACCCCGTGACGCGGGCGCAGATGGCCGTTTTCGTCGAGAAGGCGATGCGGGGAACGGCCGGGTGGAGCCCCGGAGATCTCGGCCACCAGAACACGAAGTTGGGGTCCCTGGCGCTGTCGAACAACACGAAGGCGGGGGGCAACACGGCGATCGGCCAGCGGGCGCTCTACGTGCAGTCGTACGACAACAACGGGATCACGTGGAACTCCGTCAACACGGCCATCGGTGTGCAGGCGCTGGCGGTCAACGAGCCGACGAGCACCGGGACCGGGTTCGGCAACACGGCCGTCGGCGCGTACAGCCTCAACGGCAACACGATCGGGTTCCTCAATACGGCGGTCGGCTGGGAGGCGGGTGCGCCCGGGGGCCGAATGATCGCCGGCTATGCGGGCACATCCGTCATGCTCGTTTCGAACGAGACCGGCAACTACAACACCTTCATCGGGCCCTCGGGCGCCACGACGCAGGTCGATAACTGCACCGCCGTGGGGATCGACGCGTACTGTGATGCGACCGACCAGGTCCGCCTGGGAGACTTCTTCGTCAACTCGATCGGCGGAAAGGTCGCGTGGAGCACCCTCTCCGACGCCCGGGCCAAGTGGGACGTGCGGGAGCTCGAGCAGGGCCTTCCGCTCGTTCTCGCGCTTCGGCCGGTCTCGTACCGCTATCGCGGCGGAAACGGAAAGGCCGACATGGGCTTCGTCGCGCAGGACGTCGAGGCCCTCGTCGGCGACGGGTACAACCTGGTCGATGCCGGCGGCGATTCCGACCGGACGCTTTCGCTGCGCTACACGGAGCTCATCGCACCGCTGGTGAAGGCGGTGCAGGAGCAGCAGGCGCTGATCGAGGCGCAGGGCGGCGAGATCGAGAGCCTCCGCGCCGAAGTCAGGGCTCTGACGCGCGGTCGTCCGGAAGGGGCGCCAGCGCCCTCGCCTTAGCCAGGCGAAGCGGATTGTTCGGAGACGAGAGACAACTCACTGCGTCCTGAGAGGTTTCAGGGCGTGAATCGGAACCGAAAGAGGGTTCCGGGTGGAGGAGTGATGATCGGTCGACGGATGCAGGTCTGGCTTGGCGCAGCGGTTCTTCTGATACTGGCTCCGGCGGCGACGGAGGCCCAGTCGTCCGGCCCCGACAATCCCTATGTCCCGCCGCCATGCGCGGGCAACGTGTTCGCGGACGTCACTTGCACGACGCCTTTCGATCCCTGGATCGAGCAATACGCGGCCGACGAGATCACCGGAGGCTGCGGCGGCGGGCTCTACTGCCCCGGGAACCCCGTGACGCGGGCGCAGATGGCCGTTTTCGTCGAGAAGGCGATGCGGGGAACGGCGGCGTGGAGCCCGGGGGACCTCGGCTACCTCAACACTGGACTCGGCCGACATGCCTTGATCAGCAACACGACTGGCATGCACAATACGGCCGTCGGCGGCGACGCCCTGGGCTCTCAATCCTTCGACAACGGGGGTTCACTTTGGTTTGCCGACAATACGGCGGTCGGCTGGAGCGCGCTTGCTTTGAACCAGCCGACGGCGACGTCCAACGGGGCGCTCAACACCGCCGTCGGATCGCAGGCCCTCAGCAACAACGTGATCGGCCATTCCAACACGGCGGTGGGATACAACAGCCTCGTCACTAGCAAAGGCTTCGACAACACGGCGATCGGCAGCACCGCCGGCGCCCGAACGGAAGCGATCACCGGCTACGCCGGGTCATCGGTCCAGCTCCAGCGACTCCAGACCGGCAACTACAATACGTTCGTCGGGATCGCGGGCGCCACGGCGCAAGTCGACAATTGCACCGCCGTCGGCATGGATGCGTACTGCGACGCAACCAACCAGATCCGCCTGGGCAACTTCTTCGTCACCTCGATCGGAGGGAAGGTTGCCTGGAGCACGCTATCCGACGCGCGGGCCAAGCAGGATGTCCGCGACCTCGATCACGGCCTTGCTCTGGTGCTGGCGCTGCGCCCGGTGTCGTACCGGTACAAGGACGGGAACGGTCGCACGGATATGGGATTCGTGGCGCAGGACGTGGAGGCGGTGCTGGGCGACGGCTACAACGTCGTCGACGCGGGCGGAGACGCGGATCGGACACTCTCGCTGCGCTACGCCGAGCTGATCGCACCGCTCGTCCGGGCGATTCAGGAGCAGCAGGCGCTGATCGAGGCGCAGCGGCGGGAGAACGACCGTCAGAGCCGGAAGATCGAAGCACTGGAGGCGGGGCTCACTGAAGTCGATACGCTTCGGATGCAGATCGAACGCCTCATGGAGAGCGCCAGTCTTCGGGCGTCAGGGGCGCCGGTTCGGGCCGAACGAGGGACCCAGGGAGGAAATCGATGAGCTCGAGACGAATGACGGGTTGGCTCGGGTCGCTGATCCTCTCGATTCTGGCAGTCGGTCCCGCGGCAGCCCAGACTTCTGGCGAGGGCTCGCTGCCGGGATCCGTCGCGCCATCCGGCCCCGACAATCCGTACGTTCCGCCGTCCTGTGCGGGGAACGTCTTCGCCGACGTCACATGCTCGACGCCTTTCGACGCCTGGATCGAGCAGTACGCGGCCGACGAAATTACCGGGGGCTGCGGCGGCGGTCTCTACTGCCCGAACAGCCCCGTCACGCGTGCCCAGATGGCCGTGTTCGTCGAGAAGGCGATGCGCGGCACGGACACGTGGAACCCCGGAGATCTGGGCGGAAACAATACCGGCCTCGGGGAAGGTGCGCTTTATGCGAACACTCGGGCGCTGGGGAACACGGCGCTGGGCGCTTCCGCTCTCGTCAACCAGTCGTTCGACAACGGAGGGTTCGGATGGTCGACCTACAACACGGCGGTCGGGGTCGATGCGCTCTTCTACAACCAGCCGACCAATACGTCCAACGGCCGGGAAAACACCGCGGTCGGCGCGAACGCACTGACCAACAACACGACCGGGTTCTACAACACCGCCGTCGGGTCCCTGGTTCTGGGCTACAACGAAACCGGGTTCCGCAACACCGCGATCGGCTGGCATGCCGGCGCCCGCGGCGGCGACGTGATCACCGGCTATTCGGGATCGAACGTCACTTTCATCAACAACCATGACGGCCTCTACAACACTTTCATCGGACCCGCGGGATCGACGACCGAGGTCAACAACTGCACGGCGGTCGGAATGGATGCCTACTGCTCCGCGGCGGACCAGGTGCGGCTGGGCAACTTCTTCGTCACGCCCATCGGGGGCAAGGTGGCCTGGAGCACGCTTTCGGACGCCCGTGCAAAATCGGATGTCCGCGAGCTCGACTACGGCCTCGATCTCGTGCTTGCCCTCAAGCCGGTGTCATACCGGTACAAGGGCGGCAACGGCCGCACCGACATGGGTTTCGTGGCCCAGGACGTGGAGAAACTCCTCGACGGCTACAACGTCGTCGACGCGGGCGGCGACTCGGACCGGACCCTTTCCCTTCGGTACACGGAGCTGATCGCGCCGCTGGTGAAGGCGGTACAGGAGCAGCAATCTCAGATCGAGGCCCTGCGCGAGGAGATCCGCATGCTGCGGGCAAGCGGAGCGAGGAGCGACTGAGCGGCCGATTGCCCGCCGCGGCCGTTACAAGCGACCGTCAGAGGCTCCTGGTCATCCTGACGTGCGGGACGGTCACGTCGACGAACTCTTCGCCGGCGACCGTGTACCCCAGCCGTTCGTAGAAACCCACGGCCGACCCATCAGAGCCCATGGGGGGAGAGGGTTCGAAAGAATTTCGCGAGCCAGCAATAGCGAAAAGGGCAACCACATCTGCATAGAGTTGGTTGAGTAGCGCGAAGATCCAGAATAGAGACAACCGCTCCCTTGTGTCGTGCATATCCACCTCCTACGGAGTATCCCCCGACCCTCTCGTTCCATCCGCCGCGGGACGAACGCCTGGCTCCGTCCTCACTCCGATCGCAGCGCCTGGATGACGTCCACGCGCGACGCACGGACGGCGGGCAAGAGCGACGCGAGGATCGCCGCGGCCGCCAGAAGCACAGCCGCTCCGGCGATCGGCAGCGCGCCCGGCATCTGGGCCACGCCGAACAGCAGGCTCGCGACCCAGGCCAGCGCGATCCCGCCGAGGCCGCCGACGAGGATTCCCGCGGAGGCGATCACGGCGCCCTCGCGGAGAACGCGGGCCCTGAGCCGGCGCGGCTCGCATCCGACCGCGAGCCGGATGCCGAACTCGCGCGTCCGAGCGCTCACCGAAAACGCCAGCACGCCCGCGACCCCAACGACCGCGATGAGCAGCGCGATGCCGCCGAAGGCCGAGAACACGAACGCGTTCAACCGCTGCGGCGTCAGCACCTGGGTGCGAATGTCCTCGAGCGTCGCCGGCCGCTCGACCGCCTGGTCGGCGGAGAGGTCGTGAAGCGTGCGCGTCACGACCGGGACGAGCGCATAGGGATCGGCCGCGGCCCGGACGAACAGGCGGCTCGGCTCGCCGAACTGCCGCCACGGGAGGTACACCGTCATCGTCGGCACCTGCACGACGTTCTCGTCGTCCACGTCGGCGACGACGCCGACGATGCGGCGCGGCTTGGGCTCGAGGCCGGTGCGGCTGTCGAGCCACAGGTGTCGGTTGACCGCTTCGCCCTTGGGGAAGAGCCGCTGCGCCACGCTCTGGCTGACGATGGCGACGGATTCGGTGTCGGGACGGTCCTCGTCCGTGAAGTCGCGGCCGGCGACGATCGGGACACCGAGCACGGCGAAGAATCGAGGCGAGACGGGCCGGAGTATGCAGGCCGGGTTGTCCTCGCCGTTGGCGGGCTGGTACCCCTCGAACCCGAACTGGAGCTTGAGGCTCCACTGGTCGCGCCAGGGCACGACCATCCCGGACGCGACGCCCTCCACACCCGGCAGCGCGCCGATCCTCCGCATGGCTTCCCGGAAGAAGTTGTCCGTCGCTTCGCCGCCGGCGCCGGGCGCTGCAGGCGGGACGTCGATCGCCAGGACCTGCCGCATGTCATAAGCGGTGTTTGCCGTCGACATCGCATTCAACGTCGCGACGAGCATGCCGGCGCCCACGAGCAGCAGGAAAGAGCACGCGATCTGCGTCGCTGCGAAGATCTTGAGACGGCGGTTCGTGCCCGGCGTGATCCGAATGCCGCCGGCGGCGGCGCTCAGAGCGCTCGACCGGTCGAAGGAGGGGAGCCGCGGTACATACGCGAGCAGCACCGCCGCCACCACGGCCAGCCCCGCGCCGAGCCAGAGCACGCTGCCGTCCACCCTGGCCTCCAGCGCGCGAACGGAGAAGCGCGCGGCATAGCGGGCCGCCACGGCCACGAGCGGCCTCGCGAGCAGCAGCCCGAGCGCTGCCCCCGCGACGCAGAGGACGAGGCTCTCCGCGAGAAGGGTGCGCCGGAGTGCGCCCCGGCTGGCGCCGAGCGCGGCACGCACGGCGAGCTCGGATTCGCGGCGGACCGACCGGCCCAGGATCAGGTTGGCGACGTTCGAACACGCGATCACGAAAACGATCGCCGCCGCCGCCAGGAGAAGCAGGAGGATCGTCCGTGCGGGCGACGCGATCTGGTCGCGGAGCGTCTTGACCTCGATCCCGACCCGGGCGCCGTGGAGTACGATTCCGGATGCGCGTGCACCATCGACGCATGGACGGCCTCCAGCTCGGCGCGGGCTCCTTCCAGCGTGGCGCCCGGCGCGAGACGCCCGAAGAGCTCGGTCATGCGGTGCCAGCGTTCATTCTGCATCGTCGCCCCGAGGTGGTGCGGGCTGGTCACGACGTTCGCGATGATCTGAGTCTCGGCCGGGTAGGGAACCGAGGGCTCGAGGACGCCGACGACGGTCGCGTTGCCGGGACCCAGACGGATGACCTTGCCGACGACGGACGGATCGGCGTGGAGCACCGTCGTCCAGAAGCGGTGAGTCAGGACCGCGACCGGCGCCGCTTTCGGGCCGTCATCGCCGGAGTTGATCAGCCGGCCGAGCACCGGCCGAAGCCCCATGACGTCGAAGAACGATCCGTTGACGACACCTGCCGTCACGACGCGGGGCTCCCCGCCGAACCCGACCAGCGTGAAGTCGACGGTGGAAAAATCGCCGAACGCGGAAATCGACTTCACGCGCGACTCGAGGTCGCCGATCTCCGGCATGGAGAAGGTGAGGTTCTCAGTCCCGATGCCCGGGGCGGTCTGGCGGATGTAGAGCAGCCGATCCGCATCCCGATTGACGAGCGGACGCAGGAGCACGCTCCGAACGACGCTGAAGATCGCCGCGTTGGCGCCGATGCCGAGCGCGAGCGTCACAATCACGGTGATCGCCAGCCCCCGCGTGCGCAGAAGGGAACGCAGCCCGATTCGCATTTCCTGGAAGAGCAACAAGGCGGCGTCGAACCAGCGGCTGTACCAGACTCGATGCATCGAGTCGCGGACGGCCGCTATGGATCCGAACTCCTCGAGCGCGGCTTGTCGGGCGGATCGCGGATCCTCGCCACGCTCGATCCGTTCCCGAATGCTCAGCTCCAGGGCGCTTCGGATTTCGTCCTCGAGGTCGCGGTCGTCGGGGGTGCGCATGGCGACTACTCCTCAGCGGCCGGTGCGGGGTTCATGATCCGGCCGATCGCGCGGACGAGCTGTGACCAGCGGTCCTGCTCGCGGATCAGCTGGGCCCTGCCGGAGGGCGTAAGACGGTAGAACTTCGCCCGCTGATTGGCCTCGCTCACTCCCCACTCGGACTTGAGCCATCCTCGCTTCACGAGCCGGTGCAGGGCAGGGTAGAGCGAGCCGGTCTCGACCCTGAGCAGCTCCTCCGACTGCCGGCGGATGGCCTGGCCGATCCCGTGGCCGTGCTGAGGTCCCCACCGGAGGGTCCGCAGGATGAGCATGTCGAGGGTGCCCTGGAGGAGCTCGAGGCGCGGATCGTCGGGGGTTCTGGTCATTGTAGTAGACGGTCTACCACCCTGTACGTAGAACGTCTACGGCTTGTTTCAAGCGGGCGCGACATCGCCTCAGAGGAATACAAGCGCGAGGCGTTGGGCGGTAGGTCGAGGCGCGCCTCGTGGCGGAGGCTGGCAAGGCTCTGACGTGGTCCCGATCCGCAAACACGGAGAAACACGGAGAATCGGGGGTCCGGAGCGGGGGAGGGGTCAGCTAAGTCGTTGGAAGAAATGGTGCGCCCGGCGCGATTCGAACGCGCGACCTTTAGCTCCGGAGGCTAACGCTCTATCCGGACTGAGCTACGGGCGCAAAGAACGACGCGAGAAACACTGGGGTGAGTGGAGGGGTTCGAACCCTCGACATCCAGATCCACAATCTGGCGCTCTAACCAGCTGAGCTACACCCACCGTCGGGGCGCGCAGTTTAACCTCACGGGGAGGGGGGGTCAAACCCTCTGCTATGTTGCCGCGGATGCGGTTTTCGAGCGCCCGGGCGGTCTTCTCGGCCCTCCTCCTCGCTTTCGCGGGCTCGTGCCGGCGCGAGAGTCCGGCGCCGGCCGTGCCGCAACCGGTCGGCCCGGGCGCCCGTCGAATCGTCGGACGAGGCCGCCCGCGGTCCGCGCGCGGCGTCGGCACGGCCGCCCGTGATCTGGCTCGGTCTCGACGGGCTCGACTTCGAGCTTCTCGACCGGCTCGCCGCCGAGGGGAAGATGCCGAACTGGAAGCGGCTGGCGGACGAGGGCTACACGGCCCGCCTCTCGAGCGACTACCCGCTGATCTCGCCGATTCTCTGGACGACCGCCGCGACCGGTGTGCCGCCCGACGTCCACCGCGTCCTCGATTTCCAGGAGGTCGATCCGAAGACGGGGCGCAAGAGGCCGATCTCGGGCGAGTCGCGGCGCGCGCCCGCCGCCTGGAACCTCGCGTCGGCCGACGGCCGGAAAGTCGGCGTCGTGGGCTGGTGGGCGACGCACCCGGCCGAGCAGGTCGACGGATTCTTCGTTTCCGACCGCGCGAGTCCGATCCTGTTTGCCGACCTCCCGCGCGAGGGCGTCGCGTTCCCGGCTTCGCTCGAGGCGGGTGTCGCGCAGGTCGTCGCGCGGGACGGGAAGATCGGGGCGGACGACCTCGCGCCGTACCTCGACGTGCCGCCGGGCGAGATCGCGGCCGCGCTCGCAAGCGGCGCCGGGATGGAGAACCCGATCGTCGCGCTCGCGCGGGTCGTGTCCGCGACGCGCGTGACGCAGCGGATCGCGCGCGACCTCTACGACCGATACCGGCCCGAGCTCATGACGGCCTATTTCGAGGGCACCGACGAGGTCGGCCACGTCTTCGCCTCGTTCACTCCGCCGAAACTCGACTGCGCGGGCGTGGCGGATGCGGACGTCGCGAAGTTCTCCCGCGTGGTCGAGGTCTACTACGCCGCGATCGACCGGATCCTCGGCCAGTGGATCAAGCGCGCCGCCGAGGACGGCGCGGTCCTCCTCGTCCACTCGGACCACGGCTTCAAGTGGGGGAGCGACCGCCCCTGCGGCCTCGCCTCCGGCAACTGGGCGACGGCGGCGTTCTGGCACCGGCCCGAAGGGGTCCTCGCCGTCTGGGGCGCCGGCGTCCGCGGGGGGCAGCCGCGCGGCTCGGCCCGGCTCGTCGACGTCGCGCCGACGGTGCTCGCGCTGCTGGACGTTCCGGGCGACCGGCGCATGACGGGGGAGCCGGTGGCCGCGGCTTTCGCGAAGCCGCCGCGCTTTTCCCGCTCCGACCGGGCGGGCCTCGCCGTGGCGCGCGTCGCGGCAGCCGACGTCTCCGATGCCGAGTCCTCGGAGTACGCGAAGAAGCTCCTCGCCCTGGGGTACCTGTCGCCCGGCGAGACGACGTCCGTCGCGCCGCCCGGCGGGGCCCTGCCGGGCCTGACCGAGGGCGGGTGGAACAACCTCGGGACCTACGAGCTGCAGACGAAGAAGAACCTTCCCGCGGCGAAGGCGGCGTTCGAGGAGTCACTGAAGCTCTCCCCCGACTATTACTCGCCGATGTTCAACCTCGCCGTGCTGCACCGGGAGCAGGGCGACGTCCGGGGGTCCGAGGAGTGGTTGATCCGGTCGCTGCACGCAGTCCCGGGCGACCCGTCGGTCGCGGTCGTCGGCTGGGCCCGCGAGTGGGCCCGGCGGGGCAGGCCCGCGGCGGCGCAGTCGCTTCTGGCGCGGGCGCAGAACGAGTTCCCGGGCAACGAGGCGATCGCGCGCGAGCGAGGGCATTTTCTTCACGAGAACAAGGACTGCGCGGGAGCGGTGAAGGCGCTCGAGCCGTTGGAAGCTTCGACCTCGAATCCGCAGGTCTTGAACGACCTCGCCCTCTACGAGACCTGCCTGGGCCGCCGTGAAGTCGTCGAGCGCCTGCTGGCGCGGTCGCTCGAGTTGAAGCCCGATCAGCCCGACGTGGCCCGCGCCCTCGAGATCGTCCGGCGCGCGGGGACCGAGGGCCGCTGAGCTACTTCTTGTATTCCGACAGGTACTTCAGCTCGATCGTCGCGAGCGCGTAGGACGATCGCACCGGATCGCCGTAGACGATGAGGCGCACCGGCCCCTCGTTCTCGGGCAGCGGGTCCATGCCGGCCTCGGAGACGAGGAAGACCTTCGGGTTGCTCCGGTTGTTGCGAAGCTCCCCGACGGAGAACGCGACCGCGTATCCGCCGCGCGCTGTTACGAGCACCACCGCGGACCCGGAGTTTCGCTCTCCCGCCATCGTGCGCACGTCGAGCCCGCCTTTCTCGAGCACTTCGAGCAGAGGCTGGCCGTGGTAGATCGTCACGTTGCCCTGGACATCCTCCATGCGGACGTCCCGCTCGTCGGCGCCGAGCAGCGATTGCGGGGCGATCGGTTGATCCGCTCGCCCCGGCACCTTGAGGACCGGCGGGGCGGCGGGCGCGGCGGCGCCAACGGCCGCCGCCGAGAGCGCAATCGCGCCCGCGACGGCAGCCGCCAGTGGACGCCGCATCAGAAGTTGTACGTCGCCGAGAACGCGAACCGTCGAGGCGGAGCAAAGGACGTCCCCGCCCCGAAGTTAGGGTTCGGGTCGGTGTTGTCGTCCGAGAGCCACAGGTCCTGGTTCACCTCGAGAGCGGGCTGCGAGTTGAAGAGGTTGAAGATCCGCGCCTCGATCCGCAGCGACGTCTCCCCGATCGGGATGTCCTGCGCCAGGAGGAAGTCGAAGTTCGCCCAGGTCGGTGTCGTGCGCGAGCCCGCGGGCTCCGCGTACTGGTAGTCGGTCCCGTAGATCGGGTCGAACTCCCGAGCTTCCCAGGGCCGTCCGCTCTGAACCCGGAAATAGCCGCCGAGGATCGTGTGGAAGGGGAAGGTGTAGTTCGCGAAGATCTTGCCGACGTGGGTGCGGTTGCCGATGAGCGTGCCCGTCCGGTTGGGGTCCTGGACGTAGAGGCCCGGACCGTCCTGGATGTACGAGGACGAGTAGAAGAGCTGGGTCGCATAGTCGAGGTCCCAGTTGCCCGTGAGCTTCGAGAGCGTGTACGAGACGTCGAGGGTCCAGTTGCTGCCGTAGGCCTTGCGGACCTGGATGGTCCCGCCCTTGTACTCGCGCTGGGCCGGGATGTTGCCGTAGCGGAAGTTGCCCGGGTCGTCGAGGACGCCCGTGACGGGGAAATCCTCGAAGATGTCCTGCGTCTTGCGATACAGGCCGTAGACCTCGGCCACCCAGCCGTCGCCGAGGGGGCGCGCGTAGCCCAGAGTCCACTCGTCGGTGTACGTCGGGTCGATGTTGGGGATGACGACCTTGTTGACGTTGTTCGACCGGGTGATCTCCTGGATCAGCGCTCCCGTCTGCATGTTGAAGAACGCATCGGTGCGGTAGAGCCGGATCGGCGCGGCCGACCGCGCGAACGACTGGTTGTCCATGTTGTCGTAGCGGGCGAAGTTCGCGTACAGCTTGTCGTGGACGCTCGGCGTCAGCTCGTACGAGACGCCGACGCGCGGCTGCCACTGTTTGGAGAAGGGAAACGTGTAGGTGTCGCGGTACGTGCACGCGCGCGGGTCGCGGTTGGGGTCCGTGCAGGGCAGCAGCGCCGAGTTGGGAACGGTGTAGTCGCCCTGGACGATGACGAAGGTCCCGTTGTCGTTCGGGATGAACTCGTCCTGGTTGACGAGAACGCCGAGGTTGACCGTCAGCCGGTCCCAGGTCGCCTGGTCCTGCAGGTACAGGCCGATCGTGCGGCCGCGGGAGATCTGCGCCGGCTGGTTGGGGTTGAACCGCGCCCGATAGCAGGGGTTCTGACCCATGCAGTTCGAGGCGCTGTTGTTGACGACGATCGAGCCCCAGCCGTTGGCGAGGGTGAGTTTTTCCTCCTCGTTGTCGCTGTAGTAGCCGCCGAGCTTGATGAGGTGGCTTCCGCCGAGGAAGTTCGTCAGGTACGAGCCGGCGAGCCGGTACTCGAGCCGCTTGAAGTTGTCGATGTTGTTGCGCAGGCTCGCCACACCGTTGCAGAGGCCGCCGTCGCAGAAGTACCCGACGTTGCCCGGGTTGACCGGATCGAAGGGCGGCTGGTAGCCGATCGGCACCGTCGGGACCGAGCTCTGCGGGTTGTCGTTGTAGTTGAACTTGAACTCCAGGTTGAACTGGGGCGTGGCGGTCCAGTAGCCCGAGAAGACCGCCACGCGGTTGATCTCCTTGGTGGTTACACCGGTCGAGGGCGTCGAGTCGACGTCGATCGAGGTGTTGTCCTGGTCGATGCCCCGATACCGGAACGACGCGTCGAAGAGCAGGTTGGTCGTCGGAGTCGACGAAAGCTTGCCGAAATACTCCTGGATGTCGAAGTTGGATTTGGGCAGGGGACCCGTCAGGTTGGTACGGTCCTTTTCGTCCACGTAGTAGAGGTTGACCGAGCCGTACCCGAACAGGCGGTCCTTGATGATCGGACCGCCCACGCCCACGCCCGGCCGGAAGCGGTCGGTCTTGGTCTGGATGTTGGGGTCCTTGCTGTCGGCCTCGAGGCCGGAAGGCTGATAGTCGAGCCGCGCTTCGCCGTGGACGATGTTGGTGCCGGACTTGGTCACGCCGTTGACGATGAATCCGCCGGTGCGGCCGTACTCCGGCGCGATGCCCGCGCGGGTGATGTTGACCTCCTGGATGTCGAGCTCGGCGAAGTCCTGGTAGAGGTCGCCGAAGAACGGATTCGTCACGTTGACGCCGTCGTACAGGAAAGTGTTGTCCTGGCGTCCGCCCGCCGCGTTGATGCCGATGTTCGTGTTCGAGATCTGGACGCCGCTGTCGACGATGCCCGGCGCGAGCTGGAAGGTGCCGCTGAAGGTGCGGGCGAGCGGCAGCTTCTCGATCGTGGCGCGCTGGGTGACCTGGGAGATGTCCGAGGACTTGGTGTCGACGAGAGGCGTCGCGGCCGTGACGGTGACCTGCGCGGAGGCCGTCGGGCGCAGAACGGGCCGGACCTCGGTCACCTTGGTCAGGCTGACGACGACTTCCTGCTCGAAGGAGCCCAGCCCCTGCAGCTCCGCCCGGAGGTGGTAGTTGCCGGGGATGAGGTTCAGGAACTGGAAGACGCCGTCGACCCGCGTCGTCGCCGTGCGTCCGAGCGGCATCGGCGGTCCCGAAATGGAGACGAGCACGCCCGGCACCGGGGCCCCGGCGTCGTCTTTCACGACGCCCTGTATGGAGCCCGTGGTCTGCGCGTAGGCCCACGACGACAAGAGCAGGCAGACGAAAAGCGCGGAAAGGGAAATCCGTCGGTTCATCGACCTTCCTCCTCGGAAAGAAAAGAAAAGAAAAGAGCGGATGTGAATCCCGGAAGTCTTTAGGGGGATTTTACGGCCGTTCGAGCCGTGTGAGGTCCTCGAAAGTTTCACGGCGCCGGATTTCCCGGGCCGACCCGTTCTCGACGAGGACCTCGGCCGCGCGATACCGGAAGTTGTAGTTGGAGGACATCGCGGCGCCGTAGGCCCCGGCATCGAGGATCGCGAGGAGGTCTCCCTGCGCCGGCTCGACGATGTCGGCGTCGTGCACGAAGCAGTCCGCGGTCTCGCAGACGGGGCCGACGACGTCGGCGCGGATTCCTGGATTGTTCGTGGCCGTGACGGGCTCGATCGGATGAACGGCCCCGTAGAGCGCCGGCCGGAGCAGATCGTTCATTCCCGCGTCGACGATGACGAAGGTCTTTCCGCGCTCGCGCTTGACGCCGACGACCCGGGTCACGAGGGCGCCCGCCGGCCCGACGATCGAGCGGCCCGGCTCGACGAGAACGCGTCCCGGAGAAGCCGGCGAGTCCCGGCAGGACGGCCGCCGCGTAGGACTCGGGGGTCGGCGCTCCCGGCCCGACGCCGATGCCGCCGCCGACGTCGACCGTCTCGATCGGAAAACCGGCCTCGAGCAGCTCGCCGGCGAGCACTGCCAGCTCCCGGGCCGTTTGGGCGAGCGGTTCGGTCTCGAGGATCTGGCTGCCGATGTGAGCCTGGACCCCGGAGAGGCGAACGCGGGAGAGCCTGCCCGATCTCTCGAAGATCTCGCGGGCCCGGCCGATGTCGACTCCGAACTTGTTCTGCTTCAGGCCGGTCGAGATGTAGGGATGCGACCGCGCGTCGATGTCCGGATTGACCCGCAAGGCGACGCGGGCGGTCCGGCCCACGGCTGCCGCCGCCGCGTCGATGCGCTCGATCTCGCGCTCGGACTCGGCGTTGAAGGCGAGGATCCCGCTCTCGACGCCGAATCGCAGCTCCTCGTCCGTCTTGCCGACGCCGGAGAAGACGACCCGGCCGGGGGGAAACCCGCTTTCGAGGCACGCCCGCAGCTCGCCCCCCGAGACGACGTCTGCCCCGGCTCCGAGCGCGGCGAGCCGCCGGAGGATCGCGAGGCTCGAGTTGGCCTTGGCGGCATAGCAGACGAGGTGCGGAACAGGCGCGAAAGCTGCGTCGAAGCGCCCGTAGGCCTCGTCGATCCGCGCGGCGCTGTAGATATAGAGGGGCGTTCCGTGCTCGCGGGCGAGGTCGGCGAGTCGCACGCCGTCGCACGCGAGGTCGCCGTCGTTACCCCGCACGAAACCCTTCACGGCGCGGACGATATCCGATTCGGCGCCCGCGCTAAGGCGAGGGATTGTTGACGGCCGCGGGCGGCCCGCCGGCGACGGCCTGGAAGATCTCGGTCAGCGTCATGGGCAAGGCCTCCGCGTCCTCGACCCCGTCGATCGCCCGGAAGCGTTCGAATTCGCGCGCGTCGAAATTCGACACGACCGCCTCGATCCCCCAGCCGCGGACCCGCACGCGGACCGCGTCGAACGCGTCGAGCTCCGTGCCGAAAGCGGTGCGGGTCTCGGTCAGTCGGTTCGCATAGCGGATCCGCCGGAACCGGGCGTCGAGCTCCGAAACGGGCGCGTCGAGGGCCAATCGACCCTTGCAGAGGATGCCGACGTGCGTCGCGATTCCGGCGACGACCTCCGGGTCGGCGGTGGCCGCGAAGACCGTCCCCCGCCCGGCCGGCAGAACGAAGCCGGGCGGCGGATCGTCGATGACGAGGAGCTCGGGGAGCGCCCCCGTGGGATCCGGGCGATTTCCGACCCGCTCCGAGAGCCCGCGGCGCTTCTTCCAGGCATCCTCGCCGAAGAGCAGCGCGCGGCCGCCCGTGGGTTTGCGCCGCCCGAGAAGAACGTCGACGAGGGAAGACTTCCCCGCGCCGGCGTGGCCGAGGAGCGCGTAGACCGTACCGGCTGCGACGAAGAGGTTGACGTCGCGAACGGCCGCGACCTTCCGGTACTCGACGGTCAGACTCTCGAGCCGCACGGGCTCGTTCAACGTTCTTTCCCCATGCTCTGCCGGAAGTCGTAGCGCCGCAGCATGGGGGCCGCGGCCGCGATGGCGGCCGTGATGAGGACGGTCGCGGCGCCTCCCGAGACGACGGAGACGGTCACGCCGAGGGCGGTCGAGGCGAAGAGCGAGGCGACGAAGCCGGCCTCGAGCTCGCCCAACTGCGGTCCGCCCATGAAGAAGATCATGTTGATCGACGTCATCCGGCCGCGCAGGCGGTCGGGGGTGATGAACTGGCGCAGCGTCTGCCGGATCACCGTCGAGATCGCGTCGGCGAGGCCGACGCCGGCGAGCGCCGCGAGTGTCAGCCAGAAGCTCCGGGAGAGGCCGAAGACGATCGTGGACGCGCCGTAGGCGGCGACGGCCCAGAGGAAGATCCGGCCCTGGCGCGCGGGAAGCGGCCGGATCGAGAGGTAGAGCGCGCCCGTGAGCGCCCCGACGGCCGGCGCCGCGGCCAGAATGCCGTACCCCTTCGCGCCGACGTGGAGGACCTGGTCGGCGAAGATCGGCAGGAGCGAGGTGGCGCCGGAGAAGAAGGTCGCCAGGAAGTCGAGGCCCATCGTCCAGACCATCAGCGGGGTGCGGAAGACGAAGCGGAGCCCCTCGGCCAGGGCGGAGCGCATGTCGACCTTCCCCGCGGTCGGCTCGGGCGCGCCGGAGATGCGCATGGTCGCGAGGGCGAAGATCACCGCGATGAAGGAGACGGCATTCAACAGGTAGATCAGGGCGAGCCCCGCCGTCGGTGCCGAGCCGGGGTGGTTGGCAATCAGGAGACCCGCCAGCGCGGGGCCGCCGATCAACCCGGCCTGAAAGACCGACAGGTTCAGCGAGAGCGCGCCGGGGAGGTCCTCGGGCGGAACGAGCCGCGGGATCAGCGCCTGCCGCGACGGGCCGTCGAACGCGACGGCCGAGGCGCCGAGGGCGTTGAGCAGGTAGAGCAGCCAGAGCGTCTCGCGGCCCGCGAACGTGAAAGCTGCCAGACCCAGCGCGACGAGAGTCATCGCCACCTGGGTCGTGACCATGACGCGCCGCCGGTCGTACCGGTCGGCGACGACTCCGCCCCAGAGAGAAAAGATCACGATCGGCACGACGCGCGTCAGGCCCACGAACCCGAGGGCGAGCGGCGACTTCGTCAGCAGGTAGACGTGCCAGTTGATGGCGACCACCTGCATCTGCGAGCCGGTCAGCGACAGGAGCTGCGAAAAGATCAGCCGCCGGTAGTCGCGGTGAACGAGCGCCATGTACGGCGCCCTGGCGGCGGGAGTGGACACGGGAGCGGGATTCTACGGCCGGCGCCGGGCGCCGCGGCTCAAGGTTCCGAGAAGCTTCCCGGGAACGGAGTCCGCGCGAACTGGACGCCTTCGAACGGGAAGCGGATCGCGGCATACCCCCGGACGGCGACGCCGTTCCTGCGCGCGGGCTCGAATCTCCACTGCCAGGCCGCAGCGACGGCCGCCTCGGTCAGGTCCTGGCGGGCCGCTGTCGTCACGGTGACCTCCACAGGCTGGCCGGTCTCCGAGACGAGGACGCGCAGGACGACGACGCCGCGTACGCGTTCCTTGAGCGCCTTCTCCGGGTAGACGGGCATGGCGCGCTCGATTGGCCTGGGCGTCGGGATGTCGGCCCCCGGGGTCCCGGAAGGAGGCATCGTCGGGTAGCGGCTCAGCGCTCTCGCGATCGGGGTTCGGGTGGCGGTCACGGTCGGCGAGAGGGGCGTCCGGGAGGCCGTTCGCGTCGGCGATTCGGTCCTCGTCGAGGAGGGAGTGCGTGTCCGGGTGGCGGTGGGCGAGAGGGGCGTTCGGGACGCAGTGCGCGTGTGCGTGTCGGTCGGCGTCGAGGAGGGAGTGCGCGTCCGGGTGGCGGTGGGCGAGAGGGGCGTTCGGGACGCAGTGCGCGTGTGCGTGTCGGTCGGCGTCGACGACGGAGTGCGTGTCCGGGTGGCGGTGGGCGAGAGGGGCGTTCGGGACGGAGTGCGTGTGTGCGTGTCGGTCGGCGTCGACGACGGAGTGCGTGTCCGGGTGGCGGTGGGCGAGAGGGGCGTCCGGGACGCGGTGCGTGTGTGCGTGTCGGTCGGCGTCGACGAAGGAGTCCGTGTCCGGGTGGCGGTGGGCGAGAGAGGCGTTCGGGACGCCGTGCGCGTGTGCGTGTCGGTCGGCGTCGACGAAGGAGTCCGTGTCCGGGTGGCGGTGGGCGAGAGAGGCGTTCGGGACGCGGTGCGGGTGTGCGTGTCGGTCGGCGTCAACGAAGGAGTGCGTGTGAGGGTGGCGGTGGGCGAGAGAGGCGTCCGGGACGCAGTGCGGGTGGCGGTATCGGTCGGCGTCGGCGGAGAGGTGCGTGTGGAAGATGCAGCGAGTGTCGGTGGAACAGTCGGTGACTGGCTTACGGGCGTCGGCGTTGCGACGGTCGACGGAAGAGGGGTCGGCTGCTCGGTCGGGGCGAAGGCCGTGGGCGAAAGGGTGGGCCGGCGGGTGGGGCGGGCGGGGATGAGCGCGAGCTCGGCGGCCAGGGTTTCGACCGAAAGGATCCGGTCGCGCGCCAGGTGCGTCAGCGCGACCGTCCGAAACCGGTCCCGCAGGTCCGGCTCGAGTGTCGAAGCGCGAAACTCGCCGACCAGGCGCTCGTCGTCCAGGAACTGCCGGAGCGTCCGATCCCTGGCGGCTGCCTGGCCGGCGGAATCCTCGGCTACGGCGAGGCGAGCCAGGCAGGCGAGGTGGCGACTCGCGTCGTTGACGCTCATGAAGCTCGCGACGTCGAAGGTCGCCGCCGCGCTGACGAACTTTCCGCTGCGGTACTGGAGAACACCCTTTTGGATCATCTCGTCGATCTCGTCGGCCGACGCGGCCCGGGCGCCCAGGGCGAGCGCCAGGAAGGCAGCCGCCGCAGCGATCCGCCCGGCCAACGCCCACGCTCCCGCGGAACTCTCTCGCTCGAGACCTCGCCTCACGATGCGACGATTCTATCCGCGGCACATCGCCACGGCGGCCGTTCCGCCCCCGTGGCGGGTTCCGGGTCTCAGGCCGTCTGCGCCGCGTCCTTCCGCATCGTCCGCTCGCGCCAGAACCGCTGCGCATCGAGCTCGTCCCAGGGCGGAACGTCGTCGCAGGCGTGGAGCGCGTCGGCGAACGCCCGCGCGCTCTCGGGCCGCTCGTCGGGGTCCTTGGACAGCGTGCGGAGGATGAGGGCCTCGAGCTTGGGCGGCAGCTCCCGGCCGAGCCGCTTCGAAAGGGGCTCGGGCGTCGTCTGCAGGTGGTGGTGGATGATCTCGAGCGCGCCGCGGCCGGAGAAGACGGGCGAGCCGGTCAGCAGGAAGTAGCCGACCGCGCCGAGAGCGTAGAGGTCGCTGCGGGCGTCGATCGAGTCCGCGCTCCGGATGGCCTCGGGGGCGAGGTACTGGGGCGTCCCGTGCAGGACGTTGTCGGCCGTCAGACGCGGGTCCGAAGTCCCCGAGATCTCGCGGACGAGCCCGAAGTCGAGGACCTTCGCGATGTCGGGAAAGCCGCCGCGCTCGCAGAGCAGGATGTTGGCGGGCTTGATGTCGCGGTGGATCAGGCCGATCCCGTGCGCTTCGGTCAGGGCCGCGCAGACCTGCCGCAGGATGCGCACGGCGCGCCCGGGAGCGAGGGGCCCGTTCTCCTTGACGAGATCCTCCAGGTCCACGCCGTCGAGGAACTCCATGACGTAGTAGAAGAGGCCGTCGGGAGTGCGTCCGAAGTCGTAGACCGAGACCGTGTGCGGGCTCGTCAGGCGCGCGGTCAACTGCACCTCGCGCTCGAACCGCCGCAGGTTGTCCTCCCCGGCCGTTCCCGGCGGGAGAAGCTTGATCGCGGTGGGGCGCCGCAGCATCTCGTGCTCGGCGCGGTAGACGACGCCCATCCCGCCCTCGCCGATCTTCTCCTTCAGCGTGTACTGGCCCAGCCGCCTCGCCCGCGCCACGCTGTTGCGGAGACGAAACGTCACGTACGAGACGATCGTCGAGAGCAGCACCGCGAGCAGCGCCCAGAGCAAGCTGTTGGCGGCCGCGGCCCCGGCGGACAGGTCGGGCGTCGCGTTCCGATGAACCGCGTAGGCGACGATGGGGATCGGAAGAGCCGCGAGCGTCGAGATCCACGCGGTGCGGCGCGGGGCGCTCGGTACGATGGCCGCGCGGTAGAGGAGGATCGCCATCGCCGCGAGCAGCGCGATCGACTCGGGCCGCCACGTCGCGGGCATGTTGCAGGGACATCGCGGCCGTGAGCCCCAGGGTCCCCATCGTGCCGCCGGCGTCCATGAAGAGGAGCGTCCGCGGCGAGAGGCCGGGCTGCCGGACGGCGAGCCACATCACGAGGAGCAGGGCGATCGCGGCCAGGTGAAAGAGGAGGAACGGCTCGGTGAGCGTGACCGGGTACGGCACCCGCGACGGGAAAAGCACGTAGATGATGCGGCCCGCGAGAAAGAAGCCCGCCGCCGCGAAAAGCGTGGCGGAGAAATACAGCGAAAGTCTCTCGCCCAGAAAATCACGCTCGCTCGCGGAGTCGATCGGGGCCTCGACCTGCCCGGGCTCCGCTCCGCGGCACTGGAGCCTCTTGATGAAACCGCCTTCGCAGGGGTCTGCCGGATCGCTCATGGGCCGTCTCCTCTTGCGGTCAATCGATTCGGATCTCGACGCGCTGGCCGAGCTTCAGGGGTGTGGGTTCGAGCAACGCGACCTTGACGAGCAGGACGCGCGTGTCCTCGGGCTTGCCCGGGTCCTGCGGCTTGAGCCTGCGCCCGACGACCGCGTCCGGGATCTCCTCGACACGGCCCTTCCAGACCTTTCCGTCGTAGCCCTCGGCCGTGACGCGGACCTCGTCCTGGAGCCGGACGCGTCCGGAGTCGAACTCGTCGAGCTCGGCCTCGATCCGGACCTTCGACAGATCGGCGACGGTCACGATGCGCTGCCCGGCCTCGAGCGTCTCGCCCGCCTGCGCGTGCCGGGCGACGATGACGCCGTCGATGGGCGAGAGGATGCGCGTCTTGGCGAGGACGGCCGCGAGGCGGTCGGCGGTCGCCGCGGCGGTTTGACGGCGGGCCCGCGCGGCGTCGACGTCGCGTTCCGCCTTGTCGACCGCCTGACGCGAGCCGACGT
This sequence comes from uncultured Acidobacteriota bacterium, assembly GCA_963805495.1. Classification (GTDB taxonomy): domain Bacteria; phylum Acidobacteriota; class Thermoanaerobaculia; order UBA5066; family Gp7-AA6; genus DAHUXD01. The sequence continues at coordinate 487,585 of CAWDUQ010000001.1, forward strand.
TTTTCTGCCAGAGGGCGCGTGCCCGCTCGACCTCGGCCTCCGCGAGGCGGATGTCGGCGTCGGCTTCGACGACCCGGGCCTTCGCCTCCGCGAGAGCGGCCCGGTAGTCGTCCGACCGGAGCTCCGCCAGGAGCTGGCCCCGGCGGACCCTGTCCTTCTCCTGCACCTTGAGAACTACGATCGTCCCGGCGAGGTCGGTTCCGACGACCACCTCGGCGCCGGGGTAGGCCACGACCCGACCCTCGGCGGCGACGGAAGTCAGCCTCGACGGGGCGGCCGGCGGGGCCGCGGCGGGCCGCCGGGTGACGGCCGGCGAAACGGCCGCCCGGGCCTGCAGGCCGACGATGGCGAGGATCCCCAGGCCGAGCAGCGGCCAGAGAGCGCGGTTCCAGAATCCCTTCTTCATGGCATCCCCCCTTGTTCCTGCGCCTGGAGCGCTTCCGGGTGTCGGGGCGGCGTTACCGCCGAGCGTCGCTCGGCGTTGCCTATGCACCGAGGGCCTCCCTCTGGTGGTCGGCTTGTGGCCGCCCTCCGAGGGCGGGGGCAAGCCCCGCCCCTACCTCGGACGCGTCTTGATCAACCAGCTCGCCGTCGCGGATCCGGAGCACCCGGTCGGCGATCGAGCGGACCTTCGGGTCGTGGGTGACGATCAGGAGCGCCCGGTTCTCCTGCTTGGCGAGGGCGCGGAACATCTCGAGGACCTGGCCCCCGACGTGCGAGTCGAGGTTGGCGGTCGGCTCGTCGGCGAGCAGAATCGGCGACTGGCCCGCCAGCGCCCGGGCGACGGCGATCCGCTGCTTCTGGCCGCCGGAGAGGTCGCGCGGAAGGAAGTCGAGCCGGTCCGAAAGGCCCACGGCGCGAAGCACGCGCTCGGCCTCCGTCCGCGCCGCGCCGCCGCGGTGGCCCTTGACGTTGAGCGCGTACTCCACGTTCTCGAGCGCCGTCAGGGACGGGAAGAGATTGAACTGCTGAAAGACGAACCCGATCGACTTCTTCCGGATTTCCGGCAGCCGCGAGGCCCGGCGCGGGTCGGCTTCCTCGCCGTCGACGATCACGCGGCCCGCCGAAGCCGTCAGGATGCAGCCGAGGATCGAGAGCAGCGTCGTCTTGCCGGATCCGGACGGCCCCTCGAGCGAGACGATCTCGCCGCGCGACAGGGTCAGGGAGACGCCCCGCAGGACCGTCACGATGTCGCCCCGGCCCTCGCGGAAGTCCTTCGAGACGCCGATGGCTTCGAGCACGGGCGTCATGACGCGGCTCCGGTCGGGCGGAAGAGAAAGGTTGGGGCCGCGAGCACCTGGACGACGATCATCGAGTCTCCGCTAGGCCCGGAACACGAGCGCCGGGTCGATCGATGCGACCTTCCGGAACGAGATCATCGCCGCGGCGAGGCACATGAGAAGCGATCCGACGAACACGATCGCGACGAAGGTCGGCGGGATGATCAGCTTCAGGTCGATCTTCCCGATGGCCGGCCGCAGGGCATAGGCCATGAGCGCTCCGAGCACGAACCCGGCCACGGCCGCGATCGAGGCCTGCTTTCCGAGGATCCGGTAGATGTCGACTGTTCCCGCCGCCGATCGCCTTGACGGTGCCGAACTCCTTGAGGTGTTCCATCGTCGACGTGTAGAGCGTCTGGGCGACGACGACGACGCCGACGAGGCAGCCGAGGAAGACGGTCAGGTACATGTTCAGGCCGATGCCCGTCGACTGGACCCAGTAGTTGCGGGAGCGCGCGGCCCACTCCTTCTTCGTGTAGACGTCGTTGTATGGAAGCCGTCGCGCGATCTCGGCCTTGACCGCCGCGGCGTCCGCCCCCGGCGCGAGCTTGACGAGGACGTATGTGGTCTTCCCGCGGAGCGACTGGGGGTTCAGCGTCTGGGCCCGGTCGAAGTCGACGAACAGGATGGGCGTCGTCGTGAAGGAGCGCGCCTCCCGGGTCCGGCCGATGATTTTCATCCGCTGGCCGAGGATCTCCCGGTACTGCCCGACCTCGAAGGCGCCGTAGCGCTTGACGGCCGACTCGTCGAGAAAGAAGTACTGGCCGCGCCTCAAGTCCGACAGCTCGCCCTCCGCGACGTTCCAGGGAATGTTCCAGCCCGAGAAATCCTCGAGCGCGTAAACGAGCGAGCCTTCCTGGGCGCCCGTGGGCAGGTTGACCGTCACGAACCAGACGATGAGGTTGTCCGCGCGCGCGACCCCCGGCACGGACCGCACGCGCTTGACCGCCGTGTCGGGAAAGGTGTGCGCGAAGTCGACGTTGGGCGTGTTGCGCGAGGTCACCCAGAGGTCCGCGTCGATGTGCTCGATCGTGACCGAGGCGTTGTCGAGGAGGCCGAGGAAGAGGCCGACCTGGACGAACACGAGGGTGACGGCGAACGCGACGCCCGACACGGTGATCAGGAACCGCAGCTTGTCGTGGAGCAGGCTCTTCGTCGCGAGGTCGACCACGTCAGCTCGCTTCCCGGGTCAGGCCGCGGATGAGCGCCTCGATCTGGGCGTGCGCGGTTTCGACGGGATCGCGCCAGTCGACCCACGCGTCCTTGCACTTGGCGATGTGGAGCGAGACGACGCCGTGCGTCCCGGCCCAGACCATCTGGGAGACGAGGTCGGCGTCGAGAAACTCGGGTCGAAGCTTTCCCGATTCGATCGCTTCCGCGACCGTGGCCCGGAGGAATGCGTAGGCGTCCTCCTCCGGGTTGCCGCGGGTCAGCCGGCTGTCTTCGGGCCTCAGGGCCTCGGAGTGCGGCGTCATGAACATGAGCCGGTAGTGGTTGCGGTGGGACATGGCGAAGGCCACGTAGGCCCGGCCGATCCGCCGCAGCCGCTCGATCGGGTCCGCGATCGCCGCAATCTTGCCGAACTCGCCGGCCAGGGTGCCGAAGTCCTCGTCGCAGAGCTCCTGCATCAGGGCGTGCTTGTCGCGGAAATGGAAGTAGATCGCGGTGGGCGAGTACTCGATCCGCTCGGCGATCCGCCGCATCGTCACGGCGTCGTAGCCCTCCTCGGCGAAGAGCTCGCGGGCCGCATCCAGGATCCGAGTCCGAAGCTCGTGTTTCTCCCGTTCGCGTCGTTCGGCAGTACCCAAGAACGTCCCTCCGTTACTTAACTACGTTAAGTTACATATCAAGGTTCTAGTCAGTCAATGAGTTTTTCGAGCTTCTCGGCAACCTCGCCTCGCCAAGACCCGTATGTGATACAGAACTGACCGGTCAGTTCCGAAATAAAGCCAATGCCGAGAGTAAAGACCGAAGCAAAGGAGAGGGCAATCCTCGACGCTGCGGCGAGCGTGTTTGCGCGACGGCCCTTCCATGCGGTCCTGATCGACGACATCGCATCCGACGCCGGCATTGGCAAGGGCACGATCTATCGCTACTTCCAGACGAAGGACGACCTCTACTTCGCGACGACTCTCCACGTTCTCGACGGCCTGTCGCAGGTGCTGTCGCAGCAGTTGCCGCAGGAGCCGTCGGCGGTCTGCCGGCTCGAGCGCATCGCGACGGAGAATCTGCGCTTCTACTGGGACCGGCAGTTTCTCTTCCCGTTCCTGCACAGCGACGACGGCCCGGCGCGCCGCGACCAGGTGATGAAGCGGCGGGAGGCGATCCTGCGATTCTCACAGGAAGCGATCCTCGCCGGTATCGAGCAGAGGGAGCTGCGGGGCATCGACGCCCGAATCGGCGCCGAGCTCTTCCTCGGCATGGTCCGCTCGGCGAGCCTCTTTCGCCGGCCGGAGGATTCGCTCGAGGAGCTCGTCCGGCAGATCATGTCGGTCTTCCTCGACGGTGCCGCGCGGAGGGAGGCTTGAGGAAGGCCGCCGCGCTCCTTCTCGCCGCGGCCGCCGCCGCACCGGGCTGCTCTCTGCTTCCGAAGAAGAGCGTGCAGAGCTCGGTCGCCGCGGCGCCGAACGAGCCCTGGAAGCCTCCACCCGCGGCCGCGATGCCGGAATCCACGGCGGCCCCCGCGCCGCAGATCCCGGAGGAGTACACGAAGCCCGGCACGACGCTCTCGCTCGGCCAGCTCGTCGACGTGGCGTTGAAGAACAACCCGTCGACGCGCGAGGCCTGGTTCGCCGCCCGCGCGGCCGCGGCCGAGGTAGGCTCGAAACGGTCGCTCTATTTTCCCTACGTCGAGGCCGACGCCGTCGTCGAGCGGCAGAAGCAGTCGGCCGTCGGCGGGCAGTTCACGTTCCTGCAGACGACCTACGGGCCGTCGATCGCGGCGACCTGGCTGCTCTTCAATTTCGGTGCGCGCGAGGCGGAGGTCCAGGAGGCCACGCGCTTCCTCTACGCCGCCGACTGGACCCACAACGCCGCGATCCAGGACGTGGTGCTGAGCGTCGCCCAGGCCTACTACCAGTACCTGAACGCAAAGGCCCAGGTCGCCGCCCGCGAGACGAACCTGGAGGAGGCGAAGCGCAACCTCGCTGCCGCCGAGGAGCGGCATCGCGCGGGGGTCGCGACGATCGCCGACGTGCTGCTCGCAAAGACTTCGGCCTCGCAGGCGAAGCTCGCGCTCCAGGTCGTCCAGGGCCAGGTGCAGGTCGTCCGCGGCGCGCTCGCCACCGCGATCGGCGTCGATGCCACGGTGCCGGTGGACGTCGGAAGCCTTCCCGATGAGCTCCCGCTCGACGCCGTCACCAAGAGCGTGGACGAGTTGATCGCGAAGGCCGTCTCGGAGCGGCCGGATCTGGCGGCCCAGAAGTTCCGCGCGCTGGCCGCGCAGAGCCGCATCCGGGCCTCGGCGGTGGACGGCCTGCCGACCCTCTCGCTCGACGCCACCGGCAACCGCACCTTCTACTCACGTCCGGGGGTGCCGGACCCGTTCTCGACGAACTGGGCCGGGCTGATTTCGCTGCGAATCCCCGTGTTCCGGGGCTTCGACACGGCGTACCAGGTGCAGAAGGCACGGGAAGAGGCCGAGCTCGCCCGGGCGAGCGCCGAGCGCACCGAGGACCAGGTCATCTTCGACGTGTGGTCGAGCTACTACGCCGTGCAGACGGCCGCGCAAACGGTGCTCACCACGCGCGACCTGCTCGCGAGCGCGCAGCAGTCCGCCGACGTCGCCGACGGTCGTTACCGCGCGGGCGTGGGCTCGATCCTCGACCTGCTGACGGCGCAGACGGCGTTCGCCGACGCGCGCTCCCAGGAGGCTCAGGCCCGATCGCTGTGGTTCCTGTCCGTCGCGCAACTGGCGCACGCGACCGGCGTTCTTCAACCCGGCTCTCCCGAGATCCGCGCCCTGCCGCAGACGAAAGGAACTCCATGATCCGCAACGGCTCGAGAGGGCTCCTCGCCGCCGCCGTCCTCGCGGCGGCCGCCGCGGCCTGCCGGGGCAAGGGCCCGACCGCGGCCGCCGAGGCGGTGCCGGTGCGGGTCGGCAAGGTGGTGCAGAAGGCGGTGCCGCTCCAGATCCGCAACGTCGGCACGATCCAGCCCTACGTCGCCGTCGCGGTGCGCGCGCAGGTCTCGGGCGAGATCACGCAGGTCCACTTTCGCGAGGGACAGGACCTCAAGAAGGGCGAGCTCATCTTCTCGATCGACCCGCGGCCCTACGAGGCCGCGCTCGCCCAGGCCGAGGCGGCGCTCGCCCGCGACCGGGCCCAGATGGAGAATGCGCAGACGGACGTCAAGCGATACGAGGACCTCGTCAAGAAGGACTACGTGACGCAGCAGCAGTACGACAGCGTGAAAGCCAACGCCGCCGCGACCGCCGCGACCGTGCGCCTGAACCAGGCGACGGTCGAGCGGGCGCGCCTCGACCTGGCGTACTGCTCGATCCGCGCGCCGATGGACGGACGGAGCGGCAGCATCATGGTCCAGGCCGGCAACGTCGTGAAGGCGAACGACGCCATGCTCGTCTCGATCAACCAGGTGGTTCCGATCTACCTGGCCTTCGCCGTGCCCGAGCGGGACCTTCCGGAGATCCGGCGGCGGCAGAACGCCGGAAGCCTCGCGGTCGAAGCCGAGGAGCCCGCGACCGGCCGGCTGCTCGGGAAGGGCGAGCTGACCTTCGTCGACAACACGGTCGACCGGGCGACCGGAACGATCACGCTCAAGGCGACGTTTCCGAACACGGACCGCGTCCTGTGGCCCGGCGAGTTCGTCAACGCCGTACTGACGCTCGCGACCGAGCAGAACGCCATCGTCGCTCCCACCGGCGCCGTCCAGAACGGCCAGGAGGGGACCTACGCCTTCGTCGTGAAGGCCGACAAGACCGTGGAATCGCGGCCGGTAACGGTCGCCCGCAACGCGGCCGACGGTGTCGTGATTGCCAAGGGACTCGCGGCGGGGGAGACCGTCGTCACGGACGGCCAGCTCCGGCTTTCGCCGGGAGCGAAGATCGAAGTGGTCGGGGGCGACGGCGCCGGGGCGAAGAAGTCATGAACCTCTCCGAGCTCTTCATCCGCCGCCCGGTGATGACGACGCTCGTCATGGCGAGCCTGCTCGTCTTCGGCGTGATGGCCTACCGGCTCCTGCCGGTTTCCGATCTGCCGAACGTCGACTTCCCGACGATCCAGGTCTCGGCCTCGCTTCCCGGGGCCTCGCCCGAGACGATGGCGTCGTCGGTCGCGACGCCGCTCGAGAAACAGTTCACGACGATCGCCGGCCTCGACAACATGAGCTCCTCGTCGGCCCAGGGCTCGACGTCGATCACGCTCCAGTTCAACCTGTCGCGCGATCTCGACGGCGCGGCGCTCGACGTCCAGTCGGCCATCTCGGCCGTGGCGCGGCAGCTGCCGACGAACATGCCCGCCCCGCCCTCGTACGGCAAGGTCAACCCGGCGGACCAGCCGGTCATGTACCTCGCGCTGACTTCCAAGGTCCTGCCGCTGCCCGAGCTCGACGAGTACGGCGAAGTCATGATGGCGCAGCGGATCTCGACGGTCTCGGGCGTGGCCCAGGTGCAGGTCTACGGCCCGCAGAAGTACGCCGTGCGCGTCCAGCTCGATCCCCGGCAGCTCGCCAGCCGCGGCATCGGCATCGACGAGGCCGCCGACGCCGTGCGCGCCGCCAACGTCAACCTGCCGACAGGGATCCTGTACGGCCCGCTGACCTCCTTCACGGTCCAGGCCAACGGCCAGATCCTGAGCGCCGAGGGATACCGGTCCGTGATCGTGGCTTACCGCAACGGTTCGCCGGTTCGCGTGGGAGACCTCGGCGAAGTCATCGACAGCGTCGAGAACAACAAGGGCGCGGCCTGGTACAACGAGGAGCGTTCCATTTCGCTGGCGATCTTCAAGCAGCCCGGCACGAACACCGTCGAGGTGGCGGAGGCGGTCCGCAAGCTCCTCCCGACCTTCCAGAAACAGCTGCCGGCCTCGGCCTCCCTCCACGTCGTGTTCGACCGGTCGGTCTCGATCCGCGCCTCGGTCGACGACGTCAAGTCCACGCTGCTGCTGACGCTCGTCCTGGTCGTGCTCGTGATTTTTCTCTTCCTCCGCAAGGTCTCGGCAACGATCATTCCGAGCCTCGCCCTGCCGTTTTCGATCGTCGGCACCTTCGCCGCGATGTACGTGCTGGGGTACACCCTCGACAACCTTTCGCTCATGGCCCTGACGCTTTCGGTCGGCTTCGTCGTCGACGACGCGATCGTCATGCTCGAGAACATCGTCCGGCACATCGAGCGCGGCGAGGGCGTGTTCGAAGCCGCGCTGAAGGGCTCACGGGAGATCGGGTTCACGATCATCTCGATGACGATCTCGCTCGCCGCGGTCTTCATCCCCATCCTCTTCATGGGAGGCATCGTCGGGCGGCTCTTCCGCGAGTTCGCGGTCGTCATCGGCGTGGCGATCCTGGTCTCGGGCTTCGTCTCCCTGTCGCTGACGCCCATGCTCTGCAGCCGTTTCCTGAAACCCGAGGGCGAGAAGAAGCCGGGGCGCTTTTACCGCTGGAGCGAGCGGGGCTTCGACACGATGCTCGGTCTGTACGCGCGCACCCTGGGACCGGCGCTGCGGCACCCGCGCCGGGTCCTCGCGATGTCGGGCCTGGTGCTGGTTGCGACCGGGTGGATGTTCGTGAAGATCCCCAAGGGTTTCCTGCCGACCGAGGATCAGGGGCTCGTCTTCGGCTCGACCGAGGCGGCGCAGGGCATCGGGTTCCCGGCCATGCGCGAGAAGCAGCAGCAGATCGGCGCGATCATCCGGGCCCACCCGGACGTCGCCAACGTCCTGATCTCGGCCGGGCCGCGCGGAAACACCGCGGTTGGCAACTCGGGCATCGTGCTCGGGCAGTTGAAGCCGCGAGGGGAGCGCCGCAGGACGGCGGAGGAAATCCTCGCCGAGCTGAGGCCGCAGTTCGCGAGGGTCCCGGGAATCCGCGTGTTCATGCAGGTGCCGCCGCCGATCCGCCTCGGCGGCAGCCCGACGAAGAGCCAGTACCAGTACACGCTGCAGGATTCCGACACGGCGGAGCTCTACAAGTACGCCCCGATCCTCGAGGGCAAGATCCGCGAGCTGCCCGAGGTCCAGGACGTCACGAGCGACATGCAGCTCTCCAATCCCCAGTTGAACGTGACGATCGACCGGGACCGCGCGGCCGCGCTCGGCATCTCGACGCAGAAGATCGAGGACGCGCTCTACACCGCCTACGGCACGCGCCAGATCTCGACGATCTACGCGCCGACCAACCAGTACCAGGTCATCATGGAGCTCGCGCCCGAATTCCAGGCCACGGCCGGCGGCATCGCCCTGCTCTACGTGCGCGCGGCCACGGGGGACCTCGTGCCGTTTTCCTCGCTCGCGTCGGTCACGCAGGGCACGGGGCCCCTGACCGTGGCCCACCAGGGCCAGCTTCCGGCCGTGTCGATCTCGTTCAACCTGCGCCCGGGCGTGGCGCTCGGCGACGCGGTGGCCGCGGTCGACCGGGTCGCCCGCCGGACGCTGCCCTCGACCGTGCAGCGCGACTTCCAGGGCACGGCCCAGGCCTTCCAGAGCTCCATCCAGGGGCTCGGGCTGCTGCTTCTCGTCGCGATCCTCGTGATCTACGTCGTCCTGGGGATCCTCTACGAGAGCTTCATCCACCCGCTGACGATCCTCACGGCGCTGCCGTTCGCCGGCTTCGGCGCGCTCGTGACCCTGATGGTGTTCCGCACGGAGCTCTCGATCTACGCCTTCGTCGGCATCATCCTGCTCGTCGGCCTCGTCAAGAAAAACGGCATCATGATGGTCGACTTCGCGATCGAGGCGCAGCGCGCGGAGGGCGTGAGCGCGCAGAAGGCGATCTACGAAGCCTGCGTCGTGCGTTTCCGGCCGATCATGATGACGACGATGGCGGCCCTCATGGGAACGTTTCCCATCGCCGTGGGTTTCGGCGCCGGCGCGGAGTCGCGGCGGCCCCTCGGCCTGGCGGTCGTCGGCGGACTGCTCTTTTCGCAGCTCCTGACGCTCTACGTGACGCCGGTCTTCTACATCGTCATGGACCGCTTCCAGCGGCGCCTCGACCGGCGCAAGGGCAAGAAGCGGGGCGCGTCGCCCCGGCCCCGCGCCGAGGAGCCGGCGGTCGAGCGCGAGGAGCCCGTTCCGGCGACCGCGGCGCTGCGGCTGAGAGACATCTAACTCTTTCTCGCGACTGGGGTTATTTCTGCTGCGGGCGCGCTCCGCGCGCTATAATCGAGTCATGGATCGCGAGCTCGAGCGGCGCTGGGTTCTCCAGTGGATCGAGACCGGCAAGCTCCTCGACGAGATTCATCGGCGGGAGCTGCGGGAAATGACCGAAGAGCAGGCGCGGGCGGCCTCCGAGGCGCTGCTCGAGATCGGCGCGAGCCACCCGCTCCCCGAGCATCGCCGGGTGTCGTCGGGCCTGGTGGAGCAGCAGGCGCTCTTCCACCGGCGGCGCCCCGCTTGAATCTCGTCTACGACGCCGCCCGCGAGATTCAGGAGTTCTGCCGCGGCGAGGGTTGGCGATTCTGCTTCATCGGCGCGATCGCCGTCCAGCGGTGGGGCGAACCGCGCCTGACGCAGGACGTGGATCTGACGCTGCTCACCGGTTTCGGCGAAGAAGGCCCCTTCCTCGACCGCCTGCTCGAACGCTTTTCGGGCCGGGTCGCCGATGCGAGAGGCTTCTCGCTGAAGAGTCGCGTGCTCCTGTTGTGGAGCAGCCGCGGCATCGGGATCGACCTGGCTCTCGGCGGTCTTCCTTTCGAGGTTCGATGCGTCGCGCGGGCGTCGGATTTCGAGATCACGCCCGGTGTCACGATCTCGACCTGCAGCGCCGAGGACCTGGTCGTCCTCAAGGCCTTTGCCGCACGTCCCAAGGATTGGCTCGACATCGAGGGCATCGTGACCCGCCAGCCCAGCAAGCTCGACACGGCGCTGCGGCGATCGAGCAATCAGGTGGACTCAGAGCGGGCACCTATGTCACAAAACCTAGCGAAATCAGAGGGCTCACCTCTACTCAGGTGGAGAAGAAGCTTGAGATCGGCGCGGGCAAGGGTCAAAAGTCCTTCACTGCCCGGATCAAGAATGACAAGCTACAAGTGCCCCAGAATGGCAGGAAGACGTCGGGTGGGGCTTGGCAGCGGCAACTCAGCCAGCCTTGCACAGTGAAAGACAAGGCTTGCAGCGTTCCGCGGTAAGGGCGAGAGATGGGAAAAAGTCGTGGACCTTACGAAGCCGAGTACCCGCTCGGGAGTCTCGTACGAATTTCGGGCAAAGAACGATTGAGGAGCTTCGCGGAGAGCTGGAAGCTACATCATCCTCTCGAGCCGGAGCAACTCGATCATGCCGGGATTGTGGCGCGAGTTAAGGACGTTAGCTTCTACCACGGAGCCGACGAGTTGTATGTGTTGGACGGCATTCCTGGGATCTGGCACGAGGAGAACCTGGAACCAGTGTAGAGCTGCCCGCGCTTGAGCGTTCCCCGTCGATCACCGCGGCCACGATCACGCCGCTGTACACGCCTGCGGGCACGCTGAAGAAGTACACGGCCACGCAGGGGGCGGTCAGTCAGGTCACGACGATCAGCCAGGACTCGACGCTGCTGCCCCGGCCGAGCTCGATCTCGACGACACTCGGGGGCTTTGCGACCGGGACCTACACCTACGACGGCGCGGGCAACGTGCTGTCGATGGGATCGGACAACTTCAAGTACGACAACCGTTCGCGCCTGATCTCGGCCTATTACAACTCGGGCAGCACGTGCACGGACTCGGCGGGCAACACGGGTCGCAACCAGTGTTTCGGCTACGACCGCTGGGCCAACCTGACGGGTGTCACCGGCACCAACCCGTGCACCCTGACCACCTCCACGACCACCAACCGTCTCTCCTCGGGCTCTTACGACAGTCGCGGCAACCTGCTGACATTCGGCGGGCAGACGCTCACCTGGGATGACCTTTCCCGGCAGAGGAAGGACCTGACCGCCTCCGTCACCTGGCAGTACCTCTACCGTGGCGATCCCGAGCGCCTGGTCCGCATTCCCTGGTGGGGCACCTCCGGCCCGAGTGTGACTCGCCGCGAGGCCGCGCGCTACTTCACGCAGGGGGAGGGCTGGGCGCCCTCGACCGGCTGCACGGAAGCGGGCCGCAGCTTCACCGACGTGCACTGCGGCGACCAGGACTGGCAGCCGATCGAGACCTTCTTCGACCAGGGCATCACGGCGGGCTGCGGGTCGGGCAACTTCTGCCCGGACTCGACGATCACGCGGGGTCAGATGATGGTGTTCCTGCTGAAGGTGGAGCACGGGTCGGCCTACGCGCCGCCGGCGTGTGTGGGCAACGTGTTCACGGACGTGACCTGCGCCGGGCAGTTCGACGCGTGGATCGAGCAGGCCTCCGACGAGGGTCTGACCGGGGGCTGCGGGGGTTCCCTCTTCTGCCCCAACGCCAACGTGACCGAGTGGCAGATGGCCGTCTACATCAACAAGCCCGTGATCGCCCCGAGCTACCGCGGGATCCCGGGCGGGACCTTCTACACGCTGCGGGACGAGCAGAACCGGGTGACGACGGAGTTCTACGAGTCCTTCCCGGGCCGAGACAACATCTACCTCGGCAACCTGCTCGTCGCCTCCTACGTCAGCCACGGCAACTCCGGCACCCCGGGCTGGAACTTCCACTCCTCCGACCACCTCGGCACGGTCAGGCTGACCGTCAACGGCTCGACCGGAACGACCATCGAGTCCCAAAAGTACTGGCCCTACGGCGACAAGGTCGGCACCCCGGGCGCACCCATCCAAAAACTTGCCTTCGCCTCCATGGAACGTGACCCCGAAAACAACCACTACTTCGATCACCACAGAAAACAGGACTTCAACCTGGGCCGGTACGTGAGTGTGGACGTGCTCGCGGGGAATGCCGAGAATCCGCAGACTTGGAACCGGTACGCTTACGCCCTTGGCAATCCCGTGCGATACTTTGACCCTGACGGCAACGCTTCGCTCGACCTCATGTTTAGAGTCGCACACGCTGATCCACAGGTCATTCCGATAGCTCAAGGTCTTGCTCTAGGGTCGAACCCTGCTTTGCAGAGCGCTGTTGCTGGTGTGGGAGTTTTGGGCCTGGCGGCTCCTGTTGCAATGGTGGCGCCAGAGGGTATGGCTGCAGCGGCTGCCTTCAACTACGTGTCGGGAGTTGTCGTCGGAGCCGCCAACAATCCGTCTGAACCGCTCAAGGGCGGTGCCGTCGGAGGTGCATTGTCGGCGGGCCTCGGGGTGGCAGGCGGCCCTGGCCTTAACATACTTCGGGCTGGGGTGTCGTCTGCCGGCTCACAACTGATCATGAATGGCACGATTGATCCCGTCAAAGTCGCCGCGACCACGACTGCGGCGGCTGCTGCCAATGCTCAGGTTGCGGTTGCGGCCGAAATGGGAGCCAAGCCCCTCGTTCAATCCGTAGTACAGAGAGTTAATACCGCGTTGGTGAGTTTCTTCTACAAGAAGCCCCCAGCCCCGCCGCCACCTCCACCAGCTTGTAGGGCGGGATCGACCGTTTGCAGCTCCGGCCAGTGACGTACGTCGATACGCACGCGAGATACGAATTCCCCCTGGGGAGACTCCTTTACGAGTCAGTAGCGCTGGGGGCGGGTGGCGTGTTCTTGGCGGTGCTTGCCGTGCGGTCAATCTCCACTGCGCCTCTCAGCGCTGCCGTGATCGCGGTCGTTGCGCTGACTCCATTTGGCTATCTGCTGATCGCTTGGAAGGGGCCAAGCGAGGTGTTCGGGACGAGCGACTCGATCGTGATGATCACGCGGAGAGGTCAGAAGCGAATCTGGAGAAATTCCGCACTCGAATGTCGGCCGAGTACGTTCTACGAACGGTTTACTGCTTCGAGGGTCATTCACGAACGAGGCGGGGGCGAAGCGTTTCGCCTCTTTCGTCAGGGACGCGGATACCCAGGGCTTCTGGCTCGTCTCGGCTGCGAGGAGTCGGGCTAGTCAAGAGGGATCTGGGGGTCGATCGTGTATTCCTGTACTGCTCGCTTCTCCTGGTGAGGAGCGGCGTCTGGGAATTTGGGATCAGTCCTGATTTCCTGATTTCGGTATAGGCGGCCTCACCTACGACGGCGCGGGCAACGTGCTTTCGATGGGATCGGACAACTTCAAGTACGACAACCGTTCGCGCCTGATCTCGGCCTATTACAACTCGGGCAGCACGTGCACGGACTCGGCCGGCAACACGGGACGCAACCAGTGCTTCGCCTACGACCGCTGGGCCAACCTGACGGGCGTCACCGGCACCAACCCGCGCACCCTGACGACCTCGACGACCACCAACCGTCTCTCGTCGGGCTCGTACGACAACCGCGGCAACCTGCTGACCTTCGGCGGGCAGACGCTGACGTGGGATGACCTGTCCCGGCAAAGGAAGGACCTGAGCGCGTCGGTCACCTGGCAGTACCTCTATCGGGGCGACCCGGAGCGTCTGGTTCGCGTCCCCTGGTGGGGCACCTCCGGCCCCAATGTGACTCGGCGCGAGGCCGCCCGCTACTTCACGCAGGGCGAGGGCTGGACGCCCTCGACCGGCTGCACGGAAGCGGGCCGCTCCTTCACCGACGTGCACTGCGGGGACCAGGACTGGCAGCCGATCGAGACCTTCTTCGACCAGGGCATCACGGCGGGATGCGGCTCCGGCAACTTCTGCCCTGACACCGCCATCACACGCGGCCAGATGATGGTCTTCCTGCTGAAGGTCGAGCACGGCTCCTCCTACTCCCCGCCCGCCTGTACCGGCGTCTTCGCCGATGTCCCGTGCCCCTCGGGCCAGTTCGTCGACTGGATCGAACGGGCCTACAACGAAGGCCTCACCGCAGGCTGCGGCGGCTCCAACTTCTGTCCCAACGCCAACGTCAACGAATGGCAGATGGCCGTCTACCTCAACAAACCCGTCATCGCACCCAACTACCGCACCATCCCCGGAGGCACCTGGTACACCCTGCGCGACGACCAGAACCGCGTCACCACCGAGTTCTACGAGTCCTTCCCCGGCCGAGACAACATCTACCTCGGCAACCTGCTCGTCGCCTCCTACGTCAGCCACGGCAACTCCGGCACCCCGGGCTGGAACTTCCACTCCTCCGATCACCTCGGCACCGTCAGGCTCACCGTCAACGGCTCGACCGGAGCGACCATCGAGTCCCAGAAATACTGGCCCTACGGCGACAAGGTCGGCACTCCGGGCGCACCCATCCAAAAACTCGCCTTCGCCTCCATGGAACGGGACCCGGAGAATAACCACTACTTCGACCACCACAGAAAACAAGACTTCAACCTGGGCCGGTTTGTGAGTGTGGACAAGATCCGTGGCAAATCGAGATATCCGCAGTCGTGGAACCGCTACAGCTACGTTCTGAACAACCCCCTAAAATTTGTCGACCCCAAAGGTCTGTACGTGAGCGGCTGCGCTCTCGTGGAGCTGGCCTGTTTCGACAAAATGGCTTCGTTCGAGAATGCACGCATGGAGAACGCAAAATCCGCAGATGCCCAAGTCCGTGCGAGTGCTGCCGCGTTGGGTGAACTTGGAGAGAAGAACGGCGTTACAGTGCGACCCTATACCGCGCAAGAAACGGCGACCCTTGGTGCCACGGCCAGACATGGCTTTACAGGGCCCCTTGATCCGACGGTCCGAGGAACGAGGCAGTTGTTGGTGGCGTTCAATCCGCTTTCACCCAGTTTGGGCCGCACGGTGGCGCACGAGGGAAGTCATGTGTTCGACAGGTTAAGGTTCCTGAACTCCTTTGATCCGAAATCAGGAACGTATGACTTCAGCCTAAACTTCACTCACTACTTCACCGAGTTTCACGCCTATGATGTGGGTGGAAGGGTGACAGCTTATGGGACAATCGAGCCTGGGCCTGCCGGTTGGGGCGAACTCGACAGGATACTGACCTCGGGAGACTGGCCAGAGCGCGACCAGTTCATCTTCAACCCCGATGAATATCCTCAGGAATAGGAGGACACGTGATTGCTCTAATTGGTAGCCTCGCATTGGCTCTCGTCTTGGGACCCGTGGCCAGCAAGGGGACCGGATGCGAGGCACTAACGTCCGATGCGCTAGAGGTAGTTCCCTATTGCGACCTAGTCAAAGATCCTGGTCGCTACGACAATAGGTTGATTCTCACCGAGGCGATCTGGACACTAGGCCATCACACAGCCGCCCTCGTCGACGATCGGTGCTATCAGGTCGACGGCCGAGCGGCGAAGACCGCTCCGCATTTTCCGGAGGATTCAGATTTAGCTGAGCCGAGGCGGCAGGCCCTGTTGAGCATCCTTCGGACCGAGGCAGGTGCGGCGCGCGTAGTTGTCGCCGGTCGCTTTCGTGTCAATAAGGCGGAGGGGCCGGAGGGGCAACGCTTTGATTTGGAAGTCATTTGCCTGATGTCGGTCAGGGCAATGCCGCCAGGGTATTCCGTTAGGAAGGTCGAATAAATCTGGAGGACCGGGGTCAATCGTCCTATGTCTGATGTCAAGGTAGGGCGAGGAGCTTCAGCATCCTATTCGTGGTCTTGGCCACAGGTCGTTTATTCGGGTCCGGCGCGGCGCCGCACCATGTACTTGCGACCGTACGAGGGTCACGACTGACCACGCGGTTGCCGCCTCCGGGGAGAGTCTCGATCGCCCGCCTGGAACTTAGTTCTCCTTGGTGTGACTGAAGTTGACCCGGTAGGGCTGACCGCTCTGCGCGATGGCGAGTAGGCGATGACAGAGCTTGCGCGCGACAGCCACGATGGCGCGCTTGCCCCCTCGACGGGCCTTGATCCTCTCGTAGAAGCGACGCATCTCCGGGTCCTTGCCGATCAGAAGGAGGACCGGGGTCAATCGTGTATTCCTGTATTCCTTGACCGAAGCGAGGTCGGGCCTTTGACACTTTGCCCTCCACCCACGGCCACCCGCGCTTCCCCAACGGCACGGACTCGGCGGCCTTGACTGAGACCTTCTCCTACACCAACGGCATGCTGAGCTCGGTCGCGCTCTCGGGCAGGAAGATCGACAGCTCCTCGATCACCGCCGCCACCATCACTCCGCTGTACACGCCTGCCGGGACCCTCAAGAAGTACACCGTCGCCCAAACCGGAGGCGCCACGCAGGCCACCACGATCACCCAGGACTCGACATTGCTGCCCCGGCCGAGCTCGATCTCGACGACCCTCGGGGGCTTTGCGACCGGCACCTACACCTACGACGGCGCGGGCAACGTGCTTTCGATGGGATCGGACAACTTCAAGTACGACAACCGTTCGCGCCTGATCTCGGCCTATTACAACTCGGGCAGCACGTGCACGGACTCGGCCGGCAACACGGGACGCAACCAGTGCTTCGCCTACGACCGCTGGGCCAACCTGACGGGCGTCACCGGCACCAACCCGCGCACCCTGACGACCTCGACGACCACCAACCGTCTCTCGTCGGGCTCGTACGACAACCGCGGCAACCTGCTGACTTTCGGCGGGCAGACGCTTACCTGGGATGACCTCTCCCGGCAGAGGAAGGACCTCACCGCCTCGGTCACCTGGCAGTACCTCTACCGGGGCGACCCCGAGCGTCTGGTCCGCATTCCCTGGTGGGGCACTTCCGGCCCCAATGTGACCCGGCGCGAGGCCGCCCGCTACTTCACGCAGGGCGAGGGCTGGACGCCCTCGACCGGCTGCACGGAAACGG
Source organism: uncultured Acidobacteriota bacterium (assembly GCA_963805495.1). Taxonomy (GTDB): domain Bacteria; phylum Acidobacteriota; class Thermoanaerobaculia; order UBA5066; family Gp7-AA6; genus DAHUXD01. The sequence goes on from CAWDUQ010000001.1 coordinate 504,674, forward strand.
GCCGCTCCTTCACCGACGTGCACTGCGGCGACCAGGACTGGCAGCCGATCGAGACCTTCTTCGACCAGGGCATCACCGCAGGATGCGGCTCCGGCAACTTCTGCCCTGACACCGCCATCACACGCGGCCAGATGATGGTCTTCCTGCTGAAGGTCGAGCACGGCTCCTCCTACTCCCCGCCCGCCTGTACCGGCGTCTTCGCCGATGTCCCGTGCCCGAGCGGGGCACGCCGATCCAGAAGGTCGACATCGCCAGCATGCAACGCGACCTCGGACCCGTCGTTACATGCCGTTCAGGCAGACCCCGCTCAACGGCACCGACTCTCCCTCCGCGAGGAACCGCACCTCGCATCGGTTCGTCAGTGGAAACTCCGCCATCAGCGGGAGCCGGTCGATCTCCCTGCGGGCGTCGGGGCGGATCGGGCAGGCCGCGATGACGATCCAGGCCGGGCCGGAGACGCGCTCGCTCGCCCCTTCGAGCGAGGGCCGCTGCACCTCGCCTCGCCCCGTGTCCGCCCAGTAGTAGCCGAGGTTGCGAAACGTCCAGAGGTTGATCGCGACGAGACGCTGGTTCGGCGCGACGTTCCGGCGCAGGTAGTCGGCGACCTTGTTCCATTCGGGCCGGCCGTGGTCGTAGTAGGCCGAGAGAGTGCGCGCGTCGAAGACGAGCACGAGGCCGACGGCGGCGAGTCCCGCAACCCGGAAAAGGTGCCTGGAGCCCGTTTGCGAGACCGCGAAACCGGCCAGGAGGATGGCCGCGAGCCACGCCGGCAGGAGATAGCGGACTGCCGGGTAGTGGGGCCTCACCTGCAGGATGGCGACGATAAGCGCTCCACCGAGGACGAGCCAGGCGCCGGCGAAGAGTGCCAGACGCGAGCGCCGCGCCAGGACCAGGCCGATGGCGACCAGTCCCCAGAAGGCCCAGGAGCCGGTCGAGAGCGGTTCGACGAGCCAGTCGCCCGTGCCGAGGACCTGCACGAGAGCCACGCGAGATCCAGCCTCTCGGCACCCACGGGCCGCGTCTTTCGGGCGCCCCGGAGGACGACCGGCAGCCAGGGCAGATAGACAACGGCCCAGCCCGCGAGCGCGATCGGGAGCGTCTTCCACAAACGCCGGAGGCTCGTTTTCCGGAACAGTGCGATGAACCCGATCCCGAGTAGGCCGGCGAAGAGTCCGGCGAAGTAGAGCGTCCAGGCGGCCGCGAGCACGGACAGGAACCAGAGCCAGCCGAACGCCGCCCGCGGCCGGCGACGGTAGGCCTCGAGGGCCGCGAGGCTCGCGAGGAGCAGGAAGAGACCAAGCGAGTAGGGCCGGACTTCCTGCGAGTAGCGAACGTGGATCGGCGAGAAGGCGAGCACGAGTCCGGCGACGAGGCCCGCGAGCGGACCGAACCACCGGCGGGCGAGGAAGATCACGAGCGCGACGGCACCAACACCCGCGAGGGCGCCGGGGATCCGCCGGGTCCACTCGCGTGCGCCGGCCCGGCTGAGGAGCGCCTGCAGGGAAAACTCGAGCGGGGGATGGACGACTCCGCGGCGCGCGCTGCAGTCGCGGAAGGCCTCGCCCTCGCGAGCCTTGGCCGCCGGGACGAAGCCATCTCGCGCTACCGCCAGGCGCTGCCTGTATTCGAACGCCTCGGTCTGTGGAACAACTACGTGGGGGCCATGAACAGTCTTGCCACGGTCCTGCAGAAATCCGGGCGCCTGGATGAGGCGCGGCGCGACTTCGCCCGAGCATTCCGTCGCCTTTCGCGAACCGAGCACCGCTCGTGGCTCGGCTTCCTGCGGCAGGGACTCGGCGAGATCCTCTTTGCGGCCGGGAAGTTTCGAGAGGCGGCTGACTCCTATGAACGAGCCGCGGGGCTCTACGCCGACAGCGAGCTACGCGCGCGCGAGCTCGATGCCCGGCTCGCCGAGGTCGACAGCTGGGTACGGGCCGAACGTCATGACACCGCGAGCAGCCGACTTCGGACGCTGTCTCAATCCGTGCGCACGGATCGAAATCTGGAGCCCGCTTGCGCCGAGAAATGTTGGCCGCGCTGGCAAGCGTGAAGGGTGACGTCGAACAGCTCGAGGGCGTTCGCACCCGCATCCGGAACCTGCTCGCGATTCCTTAGACCCTCCCGGCAACTCGAAATAGTTTCGTTCGGCGGGTCTCATTTGAGGCCCCGCGACAACACTTAGATAGCGAGTCACGGCGGAGGAGCGCTCCACACCGCCTCGGTCTGGCCCCGACGGGCCGGCCAAGGAGGCAACGGTGTTGGATGTCGACGGCCCAACCCCCTGGTAGCGGTGCGTTCGATGGGTCCGGAGTGCCGTGTGACTGTCCATCGTCGAGACAGAAACGCGCTCCGGGCCCGTCACCTAAGTTTTCTTGTCTCAGTCTTCCCTTTCCGAGGCCACTTCAGATCCAGGTGGGAACTTTTCACGACGCCCATCTCGAGCTCGATCGCGAAGGCGGAAGGAGCAGGTCATGAAGATTCGGGCGTGGTTGATTGCGTGCTTCTCGGCAGTGTGGGCGATGGTTTCTCTAGCCGGGTGGGCGCTGGCTCAAGAGGCCAGTTTGCACATCCGGATCTTGCGACGCGGTCGCGTCGCAGAAGCTGATGTCAGGCAAGGTATTGGAGGTAGCGGCCCGGGCGCTCTCACTGTTCTGCTTTAAAGGAGAACAACATGGTAACCCCCAAAAGAGCAGTCTGTGCGGCAATCGCGTTTCTGCTCGGTGCATCGGTTTTCGGCCAGCCTGCCCAGTGGTCACGGATCAAGATCGATACGATTTACGAACATTGGCTCAAGAACCAATTTCCGAGCAACGACCTGTATGTCGACGACGTTGTGAACCTTAAACCGCCTCCCGGCTCCTTTATGGCTCAGAGCCTCGCGAATCCTCATGTTCTCCTCCCGGATGACCAGACTAACGACTGGATCATCGGCACCTACGGAACCAAACTGGACGGTCCCGGGGATTCGATCTATGTGCTTCGCAGGCACTCGATCGACGGCGACTACGACATCCCATCCTCGGCCGCCCTACCGGGCGTCTCCGGCCACGGCCTCGGTGCGGGAATGGCGATGGTCAAGGCTCCCGTGGCCACGTCAACGGGCCGGCGCTATTTCGGGCTCGTGCCGGTGCTCGGTTCGACAGGCTGGATTACCTGGGCTTCATTGGACGCCAATGGCTCGACATGGTCATTCTTGGGAGCGAACGGGACCGCCGTCACCGATCCTTTGTCGTCGGTGAAGCTCATTCGACGGGCGGATCTCAGCGGCCAGTGGCAGCATCCGTCCATCGTGTATGCACGCATTCTTAACGTGGACTACTTTTTCGTCGTGGTAGGGTACAGCGGCGCTTGCGGCATAACTGCTTCCTGGTTCCGTCTGACGTTCGATCCGTCCAATTCCAATGGCTTCGGCTTGAAGTTCGACACGGGCCTGAACTCTTACCTCGTGCAACGTTGGAACGGGTCGTCCTTCATCAACACGAATGGAGAAGTAGATAATCAGGACTTGTGGCAGTGTGCGTCCGTAGCACCCACGGACGCCAGCGGCAACGGAAACGGAGCCGCGGACCCGATGGATCTCGTCTCGCTCAAGAAAGCCGACGGCAGCTTCGATTCGATCCTTTTCGTCTACATGCCGGTGAGGGATTTCGGCAAGAGCCCGAGCAGGCTCGCGTACAGCAAGGCTTCGCTCCCGACCACCGCCACAGGCAACTTCCAATGGGGGCCGCTCCACGTTCTGGACACATCAATACTCTGGGACAGAAACACGTTCTCGGGTGCCCATACCTACAACGCCTGCGGCTCAGGCGGCGGAAATTACATGGGCGTCAATCAAGGGACCGCCGGCTTGGCCGACAAGCTATTTGGCCATATCGCTTGCTACCGCGACGACCAATATTCCTCGACGGATCCTGGATGCTTCTGGAATTGCGGTGATCAGCCGCAAGGCCTTCTTCCGGTGCTTCTCAAGCAGCAGACGCTAGGAATCGACTCGATTAGCCCTTCAAGCGGCCCCCGAACGGGTGGAACTTCAGTGACCATCGCGGGTGAGGGCTTCGCCGTTGGTGCTACGGTGAAAGTCGGTGGATCGATGGCGACGAATGTTCAAGCGACGGCGAGCTCGATTACCGCCAGGACGCCCGCGCATAGCGCTGGTGTGGCCAATGTCAGCGTCTCGGTTGGCGCGGACAGCGACGTCGTCTCAAACTCATTTGTCTTTGACTTTGACGATGTCAGCAGCGCATATCCGGACCACGCGGCGATCGCGACACTCGTTAGGAATGGCGTGACTGTCGGGTGCGGAACAAACACGTTCTGCCCGGACAGCCCCGTTACGCGAGGGCAGATGGCACCGTTCCTCCTCAAGTCTCGATACGGGTTTCGGTACCCGCCTCCTCCGCCAGAGCCCTTCTTTACGGACGTGCCCTCGACGAATCAGTTTTCAGCCTGGATCGACGCGATTTTCAGGATGGGCATTACGGCTGGCTGTAGTGGTACCGGCACTTGCAGTGCGCCTGATGGCAACACGCAGTATTGCCCAGATAACAATATCCTGAGACAGCAGATGGCGGTCTTTCTGCTAAAGACGGCTCACTACACAGGTAACCCGTATCTCCCGCCGTCATGCTCTAGTTCGGGCATCTCGATTCCGGATGTTGCCTGCCCGTCACCGTTCGCGGATTGGATCTACGAGGCGGTTAAGCGCGGATTCATGCTCACTTGTGGAACCGGTACCTACACTTGCAGCCTCCCATGCGTGACTGGAGGCTTCTGCCCCAACGCGCCAGTAACCCGGAAGGCGATGGCCCAGCATCTCGTGTCGACGTTCAGTCTGAAATAGATAGGTGCGAGCAACGGCCTATCGCGCGCGGTGGTCGGTCCCGCAGGGCCGGCCACCGAAGCCGTTTGCAAGGAGGAGCCGCAGTGTCGCTGAGTAGTCGTCGGAAGACATCGGGAGCTGTGCTTCTCGCCGGACGTAAGCCGTCCGCGAGGCATAGCCCCAAAAGGCCCAGCGACTCGTACCCTCCTTCACCGTAGCCTTTCGAAGGATCCGTTGTCGTAGGCGCGGGCAGGCCTAGGCGACGGCATATTATCGCCTCAGATGAAACCGTCGCGGATGAGCGTCAGAAGCTGCATCCGGCTCAGTCGTGCATCGTGGGTCGGCGCCACATTGGGCTTGGTCGTGGGAATGCCTTCGACCCGACTGGTTTCGATGGCCTCGCGCCCGGACCAACTCCCCGGGCTCGCATCGCTCCACGGATTTAGCCCCAATGGATACGTTGCCAGATTCGCGATGTTGATTTGTTGCACGGTTGCAGGATCCCTGCTGTCGGTTCAGTTCTCAAAGCGTCGGCTCGGTCGTCCGGCCAGCCCCACCGTCCCTCGATCTGTGGCGAGAGCCTCCAAACGCCGTCTCGAGTTCTCGATGCCGGAGGAGTACCGCCTCCTGCTCCCGTTCGTCGTCGCGCATGCCCTCACCGTTTGGGTCTTTCTTCAAGGGAGCCAACTCGCAGTCGTGGTCGCACCGCTGCTTCTGTTGGGGGCCACTTTCCTGGGATCCCTGGCGTTTTCGGCCGTCTTGGGAAAAGGCGAAGTCGCGCGCGGGTTTCCGTTTCTGGGCAGCGCCGCCCTGACGCTGCCGGCCGCGCTCTGGCAGTCGCGAACGAGTCACGCGAATGCGATCCTCGCTGCAATTGCGTTCGTGCTTCCGATGGCGTGTGCTCTGGTGCCGGGTTCGGGGCTACAGCGGACTGCGCGCCGGCTCGGCGTCGCCTTGCTATTGCCCGGGTCGATCACCGTCTTGGCAGCTTCGTCGATGAGCTCTCCCCGACTCGTGGATATCTTCGAAGACGGTCACGGCACGCTACCCGCATCCGAGTACCTACGCGGCGAGCGTCCATATCGGGACATCCTGCCGGGCCACGGCCTGATGAGCGACGGGGTGATTCAGCTCGCTCAGATGAAACTGTTTGGTGACGAGTATCGTGGCCTCCAGCTGGGCGACAAGGTATTCGGGGCAATCTACTGGCCTTCTATTTATGCCGTAGGGTACGCGGCAACTGCGAACCCTGGCCTAGCCTATCTGTGCCTTACGACGTCGTACGTCGCCTGGCCGCAGTACTCTCATCAGCGTAGCTTTCCGGCGGTATGGATCATCGCTTTGGCACTGATGGCGTCACGAACGGGAAGGCGTGGCTACTGGATCGCAACCGGCGTCCTGATACCTATCGCCCTGTGTTGGGCTGTCGAGTTTGCCGTGTATGGTTCGGTGGCGGCGCTCGCTGCACTGTGGATTGCTCGAGGGCGACGGCTTTCCCACGCGCTCTCCGTGGCACTGGGCATGGCCGTCTCGAGCGCGGCCATCGGGCTGCTCTTCGGACTGCTCGGGATCGCCACGGAATTTGCCAGATCGACATTCGTCTTTCTGCCAAAGCTGATCGACGTGTATGCCCTACCGCTCGTCAAGCCAACTCTTCCTGCCTCCGCAGCCGTGGGCGAGCTGCTGAGATACATCAGCGACCGGACGACATTTCTCTATCTAGGTGTTGCCGCCGGCCTCGTGATTGTCGCCGCCGCCGTGGCACGGGCACCCGTCATCGGAGCGCGCGGGCGGCAAGCCATTCCGCCCTTCGCCTTCGTCGTGGCTGCGATGCTCTCCGTCATTGAGCGCAGGCACATCAACTACCCAGCCCTTCTGCTGCCGACCGCGCTGGTCTTGGCTCTCCATTGGCTCGCAGGGCGGAGGAGCGAACTGACTGTCCGCGCCGCGCTGGCGCTTTTCATCTCGGTCGGGGTCCTATACTCCTGGCGCCCGCTGGCTGTGATTCGAGCGGCAGCATCAGAGCTCCGCATCGACAAGGAACCGACCCCCTTCGCCACTCTGGCGTATCCGGCCCGCGCACGCGGCGCTCTCTTCACGGCGGCCGACGCCAGACTCGTCCGAGCGACAAATGCCTTTCTGGCGGAAGCCGGGCTATCGCCGGAGGAAACATGGCTCGACTTCGCGAACGTGCCAGGCCTGTACTACCTGTTCGACCGGGATTGCCCGATTCGGTATTACGAGGTGCCCTACTACGAGACGCCGAGCGCGCAGGCAGAGGTGATCGAGGCGATCGAGCGGAATCCAAGCGTGCGTGCAGTTCTGGTGGCGGACGGTCTGCCCTCCGAGCCGATGGATGGCGTCGAGAACCGGCTCAGAGCGCCGCGTGTTGCGGCCTACATTCAGCGAGCGTTCCGGCCGGCTTTCCGGCGAGACGGGGTCGAGTTCTGGCTGAGGAAATGATCCGCTCGAGGCCATGCATCCGATGGATGCGGGCGTCCAGAGCCTTCTAAGCCGCCTACGCCCTCGACGCCCGCCCGCTGACCTGAAACGCCGGCCGGCCGAGCAGGTAGCCCTGGCCGAACGCGATGCCGAGGTCGACTAAGGTCCTGCGTTCGGCCTCGACCTCGATGCCCTCGGCCACGAGGGTCGCGCCGATGCGCTTTCCGATGGCGTCGAGCGACGCGATGATCTCGCGCTTGATCGGGTCGGTGTGGATGTTGCGCACGAGCGAGTCGGCGACCTTGATGTAGTCGGGCTTCAAATGAAGGATCGTCTCGAGGCCCGAGTATCCGGAGCCGGCGTCGTCGATCGCGATCTTCATGTTGGCCTTGCGAACCTGGCCCAGGACGTCGCGGAACGAGTCGTAGTCGCGCACCATTTCCTTCTCGGAGATCTCGACCACGACGTCGGCGTGACTCCGGTTGATCGAGGCGAGGTTGCGCGCGTCGAGAAACACGGGGTGGCGCAGCAGCATCGCCGAGGCATTGACGAAGAGACGCTTGTCGCCGACGGCCCGGGGCAGTCCCGCGAAGATCGTCTCGAGACACAGCGTCTCGAGCTCGACGTCCATCTCGTTCTCGTGCGCGACGGCGAAGAGGACGGTCGGGGGCTCGAGGCTCGAGCCCTGCGGGCCGCGGATCAGGGCCTCGTAGCCCATGATCGTTCCGTCGGGGAGGTGGCGCACGGGCTGGAATGCCGGCCGCAGCTGTCGCCCCCCGATCACCGTTTTCAGGCCCGCGAAGAGCTCCAGCTTCTCGTGGGTCTGGCGCTGCGTGACGATCTTGACGGCCTCCTGGAGCGTCCGGACGACGTGGCGCGACGGCCGCACGCGCGGGTTGTCGGGAGCCGTGAGGCTCGAGACGAGGATGCTCACGAGATCGGCGGTCGTGCCCTCGAGCGTCTGGCGCAGGCGCCGGACGACGCCCGCGCGCAGGCGCGCCGCCTCGTCTTCGAGGTTGACCGCCGGCCGGCCGCGCCCCGCCGGCGGAAGGCTGTAGAGGATGAAGAAGCCGTCCGAGCCGGAGAAGCGGATCGAGTGGACATGGGGCGCCAGCCTCGACGTGCGGACGTCGTCCTGCAGCCCCTCGGAGAGCCCCGCGAGCACCCGGTCGTAGTGCTCCCAGCCGAAGAGCTCCTCGAAGCCGAAGAACTTGCCGACCTGCAGGTAGATGACGCCGAGGTGATCGATCCGCTCGTCGGCGCGCTCGGGTGTCTCGAACGGGTGGATCGGGAGGTTCGTGATGCCGTCGTAGACGATCCGCTCGCGGCGCAGCTCGTCGAGCCCCTCGGGCGGCGCCACGGCCGCCTCCGGGAACGGACCGTCGATGACGTTGGGTTCGGTGCGGCGTTTGGGCCTCATCCTTCCTCCATGGCGTGAGTCGTGTCGAGAAGCGACCGCACCTTCCGGCGAAGCTCTTCGGCGCCGAAGGGCTTGGCCAGAAAATCCGAGCCGCCGAGCTGCATGGCCGTGATGCGGTCCTTGACCTCGGACCGTCCGGTCAGAAAGAGCACGGGAACGTCCCGCGTGGCCGACTGGCGGCGCAGGATCGCGCAGAACTCCCAGCCGGTCATGCCGGGCATGTTGACGTCGAGGATCACGAGGTCCGGGACCTCGCGGATCGTCTCGACGAGCGCGGCGCGCGGCTCGTTGGGACAGTCCACGAGAAAGCCTTCGGGCACGAGGAGGTCGCGGACCGCGACCGAGATCTCGCGGTCGTCGTCGACGACGACGATGCGCTTCATCGCGCGCCCCGCTGGAAGGGCAGCATGATCGTCACTTCCGAACCATACCCCGCCTCGCTCGAGAGGCTGATCTTGCCGCCGTTGGCTTCGAGGATCTCCTTCGTCATCGCGAGACCGAGGCCCTTGCCGCGCCGGCCCGAGGCGACGGCGCCCTGTCCGCGGAAGGCGTAGTCGAAGGCGCGGGCGCTCTCCTCGGGGCTCATGCCCATGCCCGTGTCCTTGACGACGACGAAGGCCTGCGAGCCGGCGGCGCCGGCGCGGATGCGGACCTCGCCCGCGTCCGGCGTGTACTTGATGGCGTTGTCGAGGACGTTGCGGAAAGCGCGCTGCAGCGCGACCGGGTCGGCCGCGACCGGCAGCTGCGGCCGCTCGGCGATGAACTCGATGCGGATCCGGCCCCCGTGCGCCAGGCGGTAGGCCGTCGCGAGCGAGCCCAGGATCTCGACGAGGTCGGCGTTCTGGGGAGGCGGCGTCGAGGGCTCGGGCACGGGCGCGGGCGTTCCGACGAGGCGCTCCGCGAGCTCGATCTCGCGCTCGAGGTTGTCGAGGTACTCGCGGTTGGGAAGCTCTCCGCGCCGCGCGGCTTCCTGAATCAGGTCGGTGTAGACGCGGATGACCGAGAGGGGAGAGCGCAGGTCGTGGAGGATCTCGGCCTCGGGGTCGCGCTCGGGAGGGGCCGTGGAGCGGCGTGCGGGCGCGACCGGCGCCTCGGCCGCGGCCTCGGGGGCGGCCACCCGCATCACCGGCATCGAATCCAGCGCCGTCGCTGGCGCCGCCGCCGACGCGACCTCGAGCGTCACGAGAAGAGCCGGCGCCGCGAGCGCCACACCCGCGAGCGCGAAGAGCGAGGCCGCGGTGTCGGTCGGCACGCGCGCGAGGGTTGCCAGCGCCGCGACCCCCATCACCGCGGCCACGGCGAAGAATCGCGCCGCCGGCTTTCCCTCGCAGTGCCACGAGAGCGCGACCCCGGCGGGAAGCAGCAGCGCGTACGGCGAGAGGGTCCCTCCCGTCAGCGACATCGCGCAGAACAGCAGAACCAGGTCCGCGACCATCGCCAGCGGCGCGGCGAAGTCGCCGAGCGCCCCCCGGACGCTTTCGCGCGTGAGGAGGAAGAGCGCTCCGAGCGCGCCGCCCATGGCGAGCGCCAGCAGCCGCGCGTCCCCCAGGCGCAGCACGATGGCGATCAGGGTGAAGAGGGTGAAGAGACCGGAGGCCGCGGCGCGGTGGGCGGCGAACGCCCCGCGCCGATCAGACATAGGCGCAGCCGACCCGGACGCCGCCGCCCGGCAGCGGCGCGGAGTTCAGGGCCTTGAGCTTGATCGGATGACGCTCGGGGTCGTGCTTCTGGACGATCTCCGCCTTCCAGCGCGGAGGCCACTTCTCGGCCCGCCTTGCGTAGAAGGAGATGCCGCCGTAGCTGACGTCGACGACCGGAGCCGTGTGCGGTCGCGCCGGGCCCTTCCACTCCATCCGCAGGCTCATCTCCTCGGGCGCGAACCGCGGATGCAGGCGCCGCTCGCCTCCTTCGAACGTGGACTGCGAGCGGCACTGGTAGAGGCGCAGGTCCGCGATCTTCAGCAGGAAGTCGGTGCTCTTGCCGTCGTTGGGGTAGGACGCGACGCCGTAGTGGAGGTCGAGCGGAGTCGCCGTGCGGTCCGAGAGAGGGATGTCCCCGATTTTCTCGCGCACCCGCTCCATCACCGCCAGGGCCGCGATCATGTCCGTGTTCGGAAGGACGAGAACGAACTCGTCGCCTCCCCAGCGGCAGCCCGCGTCGACCGCGCGAAGCGATTCCCGCACGACGCGCGCGGTCCGGACCAGGACGCTGTCGCCGACGGGATGTCCCATCCGGTCGTTGATCGACTTGAAGCCCTTCAGATCCAGCATGCCGACGGCGAGGATCCCGCCGGAGCGCTCGGCGCGCGAGATTTCGCGGGACAGATGATCGACGAGGAACCGGCGGTTGTAGAGGCCGGTCAGCGGGTCCGTGATCGCGTTGACGCGCAGGACCGCGAGGTCCGCCTCGGAGACGAGGCGAGGCTCCTTCATCAGGCCCTTGCGGCTGTGGAGGTGGTGGAGAAGGACGGTCTGGAGCCCGAGCGGCGAGCCGAGCTTCGCCCGCAGGGCCGGGATCAGCCGTTCGATCTCCATCCAGCGCTCGAGAGCTTCCGGGGCCTCGAAGGGGAGTCCCGTCCATTCGGCGAGCAGCTGCCGGAGGACCTCGCCCCGGCCGCCGTTGCGGGCGATCGAGGACAGGGACTTCGAGAACCTCGGGAGAGAAAAGTCGCGCTGACGTCCGAGCCGCGCGAGGCGGCCGATGTGCTCGTTCAGGTCGTCCGACGCCAACCGCATCCTGCTCCCGTCCACCCGGCGTTCGATGTCGCCGCCGGGCTCGTCCTGCGCTGCGGGCGGCCGCAAGGGCCGCCCCTACTCTGTTTGCCTTTTTCCACCGTGGACGAGTGCCGCCGCAAGGCGATCCGCTCGCCCGGCTTCGCGCGTCAGGCGGGCGACGGCGCCGGCCGCCTCGTCGACCGCGTCTCCGAGTGAGCAGACCAGGACGAGCTGTCCGTCTTTCAGAAGATCCACCACCTCGCGGTCCGAGCGCGCCCAGAGGACGCTCGCGCCGGCGACGATCAGGCGCGCCTGGCCGAGGTCCGCGGACGGGTCGAGCTTCGCCAGCGCGTCCGCGCACCGCCGGATGCGGGCGAGGCCGACGCCGCTCGCGCGCAGCCGCGCCGAAACCCGGAGCCGCACGATGTCCGCGAACGAGTACCGCCGCGCCGAGCCGTAACCGCTGGCCTTCTCGATCGAGGGACGAACGAATCCCTTCCTATCCCAATGGTCGAGCTGCCTGGCCGTGAGGCCAGTCAGCCGCGCCGCCTCGGAGGTTGAGAAGCTTCTGGCAATGACACGTGTGAATTTCATCGGTGTAATTCAAAAATGTTAGCACAGGCGGGCTTTTTTCGGGGGTCGGGCGGCCCGGGAGGGTCCAGAATGAGCCCCGAAACGGAGGACCCGATGACTCTCGCCTGGTTCGCCCTCGTCGCCCGGCTGGCCCTTGCGCCGGCCCCCGCGACAACCCCCGGATACCTGTACCGAACGACCCTCATCCAGGCGGCGCCGGGCAAGCTCCTCGAGGTGGTCGACCTCCTCAAGGCGGGCTGGCCGGGCTCGAAGGACAGCGGCGACGAACCGCCGATCGCCATGCGGCACAGCCAGGGAGACCGGTGGGACCTCCTCCTCCTCTTTCCGATGGGCAGCTGGGGCGAGTACTACGCCCCGGACCGCCTCGCCCGGCGTCAGAAAGCGGGGCAGGCGGCGATCGAGGGGCTCGTCCGGCTCTCCGGCGACGTTGCGTGGACGGAGGATGTCTTCGCGTACGGTCCGCCCCTCGAGCAGATGCGGGCAGCGCTGTCTCAGGCCGGCTACTTCCACGTCGAGATGTTCGAGGCCCTGCCCGGAATGGAGAGTTCGCTCTACCGCCAGCGCGAGATGGAGAACGCGTATCTCAAGGCCCTCGACCTCCCGCAGAACCTGATCTTCGTGCGCGCCGCGGGAGCGGCCTGGGATCTCTTCACGATCGGGGCATACCGCGACCTCAAGCACTATGCCGAGAGCGCCGACGTCCCCGAGGCAAAACAGGAGGCGGCGGCGAAGGCGGCCGGGTTCGACGGCGTGAAGTCGATCGGGCCCTACTTACGGACCCTGATCTCCCTGCATCACGACACGCTCGCGACCGCCATCCGGTAGGCCGCAGCGGGCCCTCCGGATCCGAACCGGCGTTCTCGTCGCGCTCGGTCCTGAGCGCCGTCTGCGCCTGGGCCGCGTGGCGCTTCGAAGAACCGGTAGCACCTGCACGGCGCTCCGGTGCCGCCTGCGGGACTGCCCGATCCTGAAGTGAGGAGTGGCCCCGGGTGAAACGCGCGATCTCGTCAGGGCGCCTTGCGGACGGCTTCGAGCACGCGCGCGAGGGCGAAAGACGGGTCGAGCGAGGGTTTGTCGTAGATGTTCCAGCCGGTGAAGACCGCGATGAGGTCGAGGTCGGGTACGACGATCAGAAGCTGCCCCCCGTAACCCCAGCCGGCGTAGGCGTCGTGTGAGCCGGCGCCCTTGCCGGCCAAAATCCACCACTGGTAGCCGTAGCCGAAGACGCCGTCCTTCGTGTGGGTGCTCGCACGCGTCGACGCCGCGACCCAGCCTTCGGGCAGGATGCGCTTGCCGTCCCATACGCCGTCCTTCAGATACAGGTATCCGATCTTGGCGAGGTCCCGCGGCGTCAGGTACAGCCCTCCCTCGGTGTCGGCGAGGCCCTTCGGCGTGCGCTTCCAGAAGAAGTCGATGCCGAGCGGCGCGAAGAGATGCTGCTTCGCGTAGGCGTCGGCCTCCTTGCCGGTCGTCTTCCGGATCAGCTCGGAAAGCAGCATCGTCGCGCCGCTGTTGTAGACGAATCCCCGGCCGGGCTCCCCGGCCATGGGTTGCTCGAGGACGTAGCGGACCCAGTCTTGCTTGCCCTCCATCACCGCGCAGTTGTTGGCGGGGTCCGTGTACTCGGTCGATTCCTCGTCCCAGCGTATGCCCGTCGTCATCGTGAGCACATCCTTGAGCGTCATCCGGTCGCGGAGCGGGTCCGGCGGGATCTTGAAGGCCGCGAAATACGGCATCACCTTCGCGTCCACGCCCGGGATTTCGCCGCGGCCGATCGCGATGCCGATGAGCGCCGACGTCACGCTTTTCGAGACGGACTGCATCGTGTGCAGGCGTGTTCCCTTGAAGAACGGGTGCCAGCCCGGGTCGTAGTAGTTGTAGATGCCGGGCGCGCCCTTGCCGGCGAAGAGGCGCGCGTAGTCCCTGGAGTGGTCGTAGCTCTTCTCGTAAACGACTTTGCCGTTGCGGATCACGAGCATGGAGTCGACGTAGCCGTGCTTGCCGGAGGCAAGCTCGCGGTCGAGCGCGTCGAGCGGGGCGGGATCCAGCCCTTGCGACTCCGGTGGCGCTTCCGGCCAGGCCTTCGTCGGCCACGGCGGCGCCGGCGCGGCAAGGAAGAGGCCGAGCAGGAACAAGGCCGTCATCCCGCTCTCCTCGAGCCGCAACCGGAATTCATGGCGTCTTCTTCATCGCCTCGGTCCAGTTGAACACCAGGACGAGCGGCGTGGGCGGGTCGTCTCCCGCCCGGAGCAGGGCGAGAAACCGCCCGTCCGACGCGACGGCGTAGCGGGTGACGACGTCGAACCCGACGTCGGAAGTCGAGAAGAGCGGAAGGCGGAAGAGCGCCTGTCCGCCGCCGAACGTGAGGGAGTCGCCCTGGCGTGAGATCGGGGCCGCGAGGAGCCAGCCTCCCCGAACGTAGTAGAGCTCCTTTCCGTCCCGGCTCCACCGGGGCTGCGAGCCGCCCTCGGAGGAGACGCGAAGACGGCGCGTCGGATCCGGAAAGGAGGCGACGTAGATCTCCTGCCGCCCCGACTCGTCCGACGCATAGGCCACCCAGTGGCCGTCGGGTGAAAAGTCGGCGTTGCTCTCGTCGTCCACGCTCGCGAGGAAGGTCCGGGGTTGCCGCTCGCCCGTGAGCGACACGAACTTGAGGTCTCCCCGCGTGCCCGGATTGAACTCGCGATACATCAGGTAGCGGCCGTCCGGAGACACGGAGCTGGGCACCGTGTTCGACGAGGATCGGAGGAAGAGCTTTGGTTCGCCGCCGCCGTGCGCGGGCACCTCGAAGATGTTCCAGGGGCCGTCGGCGTACTGGCAGAAAAAGAGACGCAGGCCGTCCGGCGAGAAGACCGGGGAGAGTTGAGGCACGGTGTCGCGCGTCAAGCGGAGTCCGCGGGCGTCCGCGGTGTCGAAGATCCAGAGGTCCGGCGGCAGCGGGTCATCGGCGCGTGTCAGTGCCGCGAAGCGCCCGCCCGGATCGAGCGCGACGTTGATGATTCGCCCCGGCGGACCCACGGTCGCGAGCTCCCGACCGGATCGATCGAGCCAGACCGCCCTCGCGTCGGTCGCGCCCACGAGGGTCGAGTAGACCAGCAGGTCGGCGGAGGCCGAGGCGACCGAGCTGCCGGTCGCGGCGAAGCCCTGGATGTCTTTGGCCAGAAGCACGGGCTCGCCCGTGACGGCGAGCGTCGTCGGATCGAACCCGACCGCCATCAGGTCGCCTGCGCGCCGAAACAGAAGGTAGCCCGGGGGGGCGTAGAGGGCGCTCGTGTTGTCGGAGAGGACCGGGCGCCGCAGGGAGCCGTCGAGCGATCCGGCGAAAGTCGTGTACGAGAGCTGGAGGCGGGACTTCGGGTCAGCCTTGCGAATCGCGTAGATGAACCGCTTCCCGCCCGGGAGGAAATGAGGCCAGCGGTGCGAGGTCTCCCCGCTCGCCCGATCGAATTTCGTCACCGCGGAAGGCGATCCTCCGGCCGCGGGGACGCGCATGATGGGGGAGAAATTGTCCGGTGCGTAGAGGATCGTTCCGTCCTCGCCCCATGTGCCGCCGCGCGGTTCCGCCACGTCGGCCAGCTCGCGCGGTATCGAAGGCGACGCGGAGGCTTCGACGGTCTTGAGCTTCCCCTTCGCGAAGAATCCGATCGACCGGCTGTCCGGCGACCAGAACGGAAACAGGGCGCCTTCGCCCCCCGGAACCAGTTGCGCCTCGAGAGCATCCAGTTCCCGGACCCAGAGGGCGGGCGGGCCGTCCGGTGAACGGGCGCCGAAGGCGAGGCGCCGTCCATCGGGCGACAGCGTGGCGCTCCCGATGTTCGCTCCGACGACGTCGAACGTCGTGCCCGGTGGCGGAGGAATGGCGGCGCGCAGGATCCGCGGCCGCGGCGCGGAGCGCGGCCCGGACAGCAACGCGAAGGCGGCAAGACCCACGGCCGCGGCGGCGATCAGCCAGGGGAGGATCGCCGGGGCTCTCCGTCGTGGCGCGGCGACGCCGACCGTCGGCCCTGCAGCCGAGCGCTCCTGCCGGATGCCCTCGAGCTGAAGAGCAACGTCCCGCGCCGTCTGCCAGCGCTCCTCCGGCTCCTTGGCGAGGCAGGTCGCGACCACGCGGTCGAGCGCGCGCGGTGACATCGGCTGCTCGCGGGAAATCGGCGGGGGATCGTCCCGGAGTATCGCTCCGATGAGCGATGCCCGCGTCGCGCCCGAGAAAGCGGTCCGCCCCGTCGCCATCTCGTACAAGACGAGGCCGAGGGCGAAAATGTCCGTGCGCGCGTCGGCGTCCTTGCCCTCGAGCTGTTCGGGCGCCATGTACTGCACGGTGCCGAGGACGGTGCCCGCTTCGGTCAGCGGCATCTCGGTGGGGAGCGCGGTCATCTCGGCGGATGACGACGACTCGAGAACTCTCGCGAGGCCGAAATCGAGGAGCTTCACGCCGGAGGACGTCAACATGACGTTGCCCGGCTTCAGGTCGCGGTGGACGATCCCCTGCCGGTGCGCTTTCTCCAGCGCGTCGGCGATTTCGGCGCCGAAGCGAAGCGCCTGGTCGAGCGGCAGCAGACCCCGGGAGATGCGCTCCGCGAGCGTCTGACCCTCGAGGAGCTCCATCACGAGATATTCGGTGTCGCCTTCACGCCCGACGTCGTAGAGGGCGCAGATGTGCGGGTGCGAGAGCTGCGAGATCGTTCTGGCCTCGCGCTCGAATCGCTGGAGGGCCTGCTCGGAAGCCGTCAGTGCCGGTGGAAGGACCTTGACCGCGACCTCGCGCCCCAGCCGCGTGTCCTTTGCCCGGTACACCTCCCCCATGCCGCCCGCGCCGAGCGGCGAGACGATCTCGTACGGGCCGAGGCGGGTGCCGGGGGAGAGGCTCATGGCCCTCCGGAAGGATGGGCGGATTGTATCGCCGGCTCAGGATGCGCCCGCGGCGTCCACCCGCTTCCGGCGCCGCTCGGCGAGCGCGTAGAGGAAGATTCCCGCGACAACGAAGCCGAACGACCCGACGGCGACCTGGACAAAGAACCCGCGGGGATCCGTCGAGTCCGCCGGGGGGACCAGCGCGAGGACGATTGCGGCGAGCGTCGTGACGAAGCCGAGGCCGTTCCATCCCCAGCTTCCGGCGGCGCCGCCGGGAATCGGCACGGCCCCCGGCTGCCGTGCGATCTCGAGGCGCATCTTCACCGCGGCGGCGAACATGTACAGGTAGGGCAGGAAATAGACGATGAGCGTCGCGTTGACGAGCTTGAGGTAAGCGTTCTTGACGGTGTCCCCCTGGGTGGCGGCGAGAATGAACACCGCGGAGAGGACCGCCTGGAAGAGCAGCGCGAACCACGGCGTCTTCCACTTCGGGTGCGTCGCGCCGAAGATCGGCGGCAGGTACTTGTCGAGACCGCCGACGAAGAGCAGGCGGGCTGAGCCGACGAGCCAGGCCCCGACGCCGCCCAGGCCCGCGAGCGTCATCAGCAGCGCCGTCGGCGGTCCGAGCCACGGCAGCCCGATCCGGGCGCCGGCCTTCGTCACGGCCTGGTTCACTCCCGAGATGATCGAGGTTTCCGCCGGCGGGAGCGACCAGAGCAGCGAGACCGTGCCGAGAAGGTAGCAGGCCGCGATCGTCAGCCCCGAGATGATGATCGCCCGCGGAAAAGTCCTTCGCGGCTCGACGACCTCGCCTGCGAGCACGGGTGCGAGCTCGAGTCCCGCGAACCCGAAGCACAGGTTCGCGAAGAAGAGAATCGTCGGCAGCGCCGCGAAATTCGGGATGAGGGAAACGGCGGTCAGCGGGGTCGCCGAGCCGAACCGGGTGAGCGCGACGAGACCCACCAGCAGCAGCGTCGCCGAGGGGATCCACTGGGCGAGGCCGCCGATGTTCTGGACCCAGCGGCCCGACTTCATCCCGATGATGTTGAAGAGGAGCGCGATCGCGAGCAGGACGAGGGCCGCCCCGGCGGTGTAGGCCGGGCTCTGCTCGAGGTGCGCGAACCGCAGGCCGAACACGTAGAGCGCGAAGACCACCGTCGAGAGCGTCAGTGTCGGAAAGTACAGGATGTTGTTGGCCCAGTAGAGCCAGCCCGCCATGAAGCCGTGCCGCTCGCCGAACGCGCGCTTCGTCCAGACGTAGAGCCCGCCTTCCTCCGGGATCGCCGAGGCGAGGGCGGTCACGGCGAAGCCCTGCGGGATGAAGAACGTCACGGCGGCCAGGACCCACAGGACGAGCGACGACGGCCCGTTGGCCGCGGCGAGCGCGATCCACCGCATGCCGACGATCGCCGCGACGTTGAAGAGGACGATGTCGCGCGTCTTCAGCGCGCGCTCGAGGCTCATGGCGCGTCCGGGCCCGTCACTTCAGCCCCGAGACGATGTAGAGGTCGGACGCCGACGTGCTGCTGTAGCCGTAGGCATACGCCTTTTCGTCCGGAGAGATGAGGACGGGCGCGATGTCGATGACGCCCGAAAGGTCCGGTGGTCCGAGCGTTTTCCAGAGCTCCCGCCTGCCGGTCGCCACGTCGATACGCACCACGCGCGCCGGGATGCTGCCGATCTCGAGGGCGAGAATCGAGCGGCCGTCGGCGCTCCAGCGGATCGGATCCGCCGTGTTCGTGCCGGGAATCGTGGTCGACTTGCCGGTCGCCAGCGTGGTGACGATCAGGTCGTCCGTCCAGTCGGGGCCGTAGCTGATCAATCGCGCGCCGTCCTGCGAAAGGGCATTGCCCGCGAATCCGGCGCCGCTGGAGAGCTTCCGGGGCTTTCCGTCCGGAAGCTCCTGCACGAAAAAGCCCCGCTGACCGCCGGGTTCCTCGGCGGCGAAGAGGACGCGCTTTCCGTCCGCGGCGAAGATCGCCGGGCCGATGGGTCCGGACGGCGGTGGTGGCAGCAGAACGGCGACACCGGTTCCCGTGGGAACCAGCCCCAGTTGCTTTCCGTCGTTGCGGCTCACCAGGACCCACTTCCCGTCCGGCGAGAGGTCGTTCGCCTGGCCATCGCCGAGCTTGACGGCCGGCGATCCGTCGGTCCTCCGGAGGTAGAACGCGCGGTCGCCCGCGACGTCGCCGATCTCGTTGAGCACGACGGTGCGGCCATCGGCCGACATCCCGGCCAGATCCGTTCCGTCGAACCAGGAGAGGTCGTGCTCCTTCGTCTCGCCCGGAGCGAGGGCGACGACCCGCCGGCGCGACACGGCGTGCTCGACGACCGCCCGGCCGTCGGGGGCGACGTCGTAAGGAATGAGGCGGCCGGGGGCGCGGGCGATGACCCGCGACCGGCCGGACAGGTCGACGGCGAGGATCTGTCCCTCTCCTGCGGGCCCGCGCTCGTCGAGCCAGATCTCCCGGCCCGTCGGAGACCAGACGAGCGAGATTCCTCGCAGCCCCGGACCGGCGACCCGGGTGACCTTGCCGGAAAGATCCGACAGGTAAAGAGTGCCGCCCCGCTCGAGGAAGGCCAGTCGGTCGCCCCCGGGAGAGAATCGCAGGCCGAAGATTCCACGCGAGCTCTCGTAGATCGGCTTTCCGATCGGAAGCTCGATCCGATTCCTTCCGTCGGCGAACCGGATGATCGCGAGGTCCTTGCCGCCCGGCGACCAGTCGGCCCACTCGACGAAGTCCAGAATCGGGCGCGGCGCGCCCCCGCCGAGCGGCGCCTTCGCCAGGGTGCCGACGCCGGAGCTTCCGGAGAGGAAGCTCTCGCGCAGCGACAGGGCGAGCTCGCCGGTCCGCGCGACGGCGAAGAGCGCCGCGTTCTTGTAGCCGAGCGGAGTCGACTCGGCCCGCCCGGGCTGCGTCGTGTAGATCTCGATCGGCTGTCCTTCCCAGGAAGCCCCGTAGACGACCGTCTTGCCGTCCGGCGCGAAGCGCGCGTTTCCGATGTTGCCGCGCCGGAACGTGATCCGCTGGAAGCGCAGCTCGCTCGGGGCGGCGGAACGCCAGAGGTAGTGGCCGGCGCCGAAGGCCGCGGCCACGGCCGCGATCACGGCGCTCGCCAGGACCGGGACACGCCGCCGCGCCGCCGAGACCCCGGGCGGGGAGGCGATCGACGCGCTCGAGGTCCCCGACAGCGCTTCGAGGTTGAACGCGAGGTCGCGGGCCGACTGGAAGCGCAGGTCGGGGTTCTTCTCGAGGCAGTGCCGGACGACGCGCTCGAGGCCGGGGGAGATGCCCTGGTTGGTGACGGAAAGGTCCGGAGGGTCTTCCTTGAGAATGGCCGACATGGTGTCGGCCGCGGAGTCGCCGTGAAAGGCCCTCTGGCCCGAGAGCATCTCGTAGAGGATCGCGCCGAAGGAGAAGATGTCCGAGCGCGCGTCGGCGGGCCGGCCGCGGACCTGCTCGGGCGACATGTAGCCGAGGGTGCCGAGCACGACGCCGGGCTCCGTGCCTGCGGTCGCGGTCGGGAGGTTGGTCGACTGCGAGCCTTCTTCCTGGTGCGTCAGCTTGGCCAGACCGAAGTCGAGGATCTTGACGCGGTTGTCGGAGGTGACGAAGAGGTTCTCGGGCTTCAGGTCGCGGTGGACGATGCCCTTGGCGTGCGCCGCCGCCAAGCCGTGGGCGATCTCGCGGGCATATTCGACGGTCCTGCGCGGGGACAGCCGGCCCCCGGCGAGCACGGATCGCAGTGTCTCGCCCTCGAGCAGCTCCTGGACGACATAGGGCGCGCCGTCGTGGCTGCCGATGTCGTAGACGGCGGTGATGTTCGGGTGGTTCAGGACTCCCGCGGCTTTGGCCTCCTGCTCGAAGCGGCGCAGGCGGTCGGCGTCGGCCGAGAAAGATGCCGGCAGCACTTTGATCGCCACCTCGCGTCCGAGGCGCGGATCCTTCGCCTTGTAGACCTCTCCCATGCCGCCGGCACCGATCGGCGAGAGGATCTCGTAGGGGCCGAGCTTCGCTCCTGCGGCGAGCACCATCGTTCGTTACTTCCAGCCCGTCACGAGATAGAGGTCGGAGGCCGTCACGCGGTTGTACGAATACGCCCAGGCCTGGCCGTCGGGGGTGACGCTGACCGACTCGATCCGGATGACGCCGGCCCGGTCGGCCGGCAAGAGCTCTTTCCAGAGCTCCTTCTTTCCGGTCGCGAGGTTCATTCGCGAGATGGGCAGGGGCATTTCGCCGAACCGCGCGACGAAGATCGACCCGCCGTCCGCGCTCCACTGGATCGGGTCCTCCCCGCGCTCGAGCCCCGGGATCGGCCGCCGTTCTCCGCCGTTGACGGGGTAGATCCAGGCGCGGCCCTCGGGGCCCGCGACGGCGACCGACGCCCCGTCCGGAGAGAAGGCCACTCCCGTCAGGCCCTCGGGCGTCACGAGGCGGGGCGGGCCGCCCGCGAGATCGAGGACGTAGCCGCGGACACCGTGTCCCGGCTCGCTCGCGGTCACGAAGATCCGCTTTCCGTCGGGCGGCAGAAAACCGGCCCATCCCACGCGCAGGGTTCCGGTCGGGATCGGGCGCGGGTCCCCCGCCGCCGTGGGCAGCAGGATGAGCTTCGACTCGGGGCCGCGGCCGAGGCGCGTGAGCGCCCATTTCCCGTCGGGAGAGAGATCGAGCGCCTCGCCGCTTCCGAGCCGCGCCGCCGGCGCCCCGTCCGTTCCCCGCAGGTAGACGGAACCGTCGTTCCCGCCTCCTTCGCCCTGCTCCGAGAAGAGAACGGATTTCCCGTCGCGCGAGAGCCCCGTCAACTGGCTCTGGTCGAGCCACGACAGGTCTCGCGGTGCGGAATTCGTCGAAGCGAAAAGGACCTCGCGCGTGTTGATCTCCCGCTCCACGAGCACATTTCCGTCCTTCGCGATGTCGTGGAGCACTTCGAGGTCGGCCGTCGTGGCGACGGTACGGACACGGCCGTCCAGGTCCGCCGCGAAGAGCGCCGTGCCCGTGTCCGGACGGATCGCGTCGAACCAGACTTCCCGGCCCGACGGGTGCCAGGCCAGGCTGTCGACGTAGATGAAGCCCGCGGCGAGCGTCGTGCGGGTGCCCGCGGCGTCGACCACCGCGACCGACGATCCTTCGATGAACGCGACTCTCCCGCCGTCCGGTGACACGCGCGGAAACCCGATGTCGCCCGCGTACAAGCGCTTGCCGATCGGAAACTCGAGTGAGGACTTTCCGTCGATCTCGCGGAGTACGGCGAGGCGCTCTCCATCGGGGGCCCAGTCGGCGGCTTCGACGTTCTCCAGGATCTGCCGCGGCGTGCCGCCGGCCAGCGGGACGCGGGCCAGGGTCCCGGTCCCGACGACGCCAAAGAGGTTGCTCTTCTTGATCAGGATGGCGAGCTCCCCGGAAGGGGAGACCGACAGGAGGTTGGCGTCGGGAATGCCGAGGGACCGCGTCTCCGGGCTCCCGATGCGCGTGAGATAGATCTCCGCCGGGCGATCGCCCCACGAGGCGCTGTACACGACGTTCTGCCCGTCGGCGGTCAGGCGCGCGTAGAGGACGTTGCCGCGCCGGAACGTGATGCGCTGGTGCAGCGGCGCGGCATTCTCGTTGGGTCCGCTCGCCCGGCGGCGGCCTGCCCAGAAGCCCAGGAGCATAAGGGCCGCGGCTGCGGCGCAGGCCGCCAGAACGAGCCGTCCCCGGACTCGCCGCCGGGTCGCGGCGGCCGGCGCCGTCCCGGAGGCCCCGGACGTTCCCGACAGCGCCTCGAGGTCGAACGCGAGGTCGTGCGCCGAGTGAAAGCGCTGCTCGGGGTTCTTCTCCAGACAGTGTCGAACGATCCGGTCGAGGCCGGGGGAGATGCTCTGGTTCGTGACCGAGAGCTCCGGCGGGTCCTCCCGGAGGATCGCCGACATCGTGTCGGCCGCGGAGTCGCCGTGAAACGCCCGGCGGCCCGAGAGCATCTCGTAGAGGATCGCGCCGAAGGAGAAGATGTCCGAACGGGCGTCGGCCGGCCTGCCCCGCACCTGCTCGGGTGACATGTAGCCGAGCGTTCCCATCACGACGCCGGGCTCGGTGCCGGCGGTCGCGGTCGGGAGCCCCGTGATCTGAGCGCCCTTCTCCTGGTGGGTCAGCTTGGCGAGCCCGAAGTCGAGGATCTTCACGCGGCCGTCACGGGTGACGAAGAGGTTCTCGGGCTTCAGATCGCGGTGGACGATGCCTTTCTCGTGCGCCGCGGCGAGGCCGTGGGCGATCTGGAGCGAATAGTCGACGGCCTTGCGCGGGGAGAGCTTGCCGCCGGCGAGAACCGCGCGCAGCGTCTCGCCCTCGAGAAGCTCCTGGACGACGTAAGGGGCTCCGTCCTGCGAGCCGATGTCGTAGACGGCGGTGATGTTGGGATGGTTCAGGACTCCGGCGGCTCGGGCCTCCTGCTCGAAACGGCGCAGGCGGTCGGCGTCCTCGGAGAAAGAGGCCGGCAGCACCTTGATCGCCACCTCGCGCCCGAGCCGCGGATCCTTCGCCCGGTAAACCTCGCCCATCCCCCCGGAGCCGATCGGGCCGAGGATCTCGTAGGGACCGAGCTTTGCGCCTGCGGCGAGACTCACGTCAGCCGCCTTTTCATGGCCGCTCTTCCTGTCGTTCGCGGCGCGAATAGTCTCCCGACCGGAGGGAGGGAGGAGGTTCGCGCCGCGGGAGCGAAGCGCAGCGCGGAGGCCAGGCGCGCGGTCGAGCGCGCATCCGCGCGAGCCGCGAGCCGATGCGTCCGCAGGACGCAGGTGTCCGAGCAAGCGCAGGCGACGAGCGTCATCTTGCGGCCTCCGCCGTGTCCTCCGTACGCTGCCAGATGTCGGCGTTGTCGTTCGACCGCACGACGTAGCAGACGCTCTCTGTCCGCGCGCACGCGATGCTCGAGTAGCTGCCGTTCGCGGGCCGTTCCACGACCCGATGCTTTTCTCCCGAGGAGATGTCGAGCACGTACAGCCCGTCTCTTTCCGCATAGACGAGAAAGCGGTTGCCGAGGACCCCGGCGCGCCGAATGTGGGAGGGGAACGCCGTCTGCGGAATGATCCGAACGGCCGCGCCCGGGCCGGGGGAGTAGATGGCGAGGGCCTGGACGCTCAGGTCCTTGAGCCGAACCACGGACCCGACGAGCGTCCGCCCGTCGGCCGTCCAGTCCATCGGATTGAAAAAGGTCTCCGGCGCCGGTGCCGGGATGGGCTCGGTGCGGGCAACGGCGCCGGCCTCGTCGAGGCTGGAGATCGAGCCGCCGCGGCCGCTGTTGGTCGCGATCGAGCGGCCGTCGGGGGACCAGTGCGCCTCGATGATCAGGTCCTTCGCCTGCGTCAGCTGCTTCAGGCCGCTCCCGTCGCGCTGGATCGTCCAGATCTGATAGTGGCCGCCTCGATCGGAATGGAAGGCGATGCGTTTGCCGTCGGGCGAGAAGTTCGGCCCGCGGTCCTTCGGGGCGTCGTCGGTCAGCTGTCGGAGGTTGTTGCCGTCGCTGTCGAGCAGGAAGAGATCGTCCTGGGCCCCCCCGCGCGAATCGAAGGCGAGATTCCGGCCGTCCGCCGTGACGTCGAAATCCGCCATCTCCTGGGAGCTCTCGAGAACCTGCTCGGGCTTGCCGGCGAGCTTTCCGTTCGAGGGGTCCAGGCGCAGGCGATCGATGGCGTAGGTGTACTCCTTCACGACGTAGGCCGCGTTGCGTCCGTCGCGCGAAAGCGCAAAACCGCCGACCTCCCGCGCCGGGAGCATCTCCGGCGTCGGAGGGCCGAGCGGGCGGCCCGTCGCTTCGTCGATCGCAACGCGCCAGAGGTTCATGGCCCCATCGCGATTGGAAAGGAAGTACAGGGTGCGTCCATCCGGTCCCCAGACCGGGTTCCAGTCGAAGGCCGCGTCCTGCGTCACCGGCACGGCCTTCTCGCCCGCGGCGAGCCCCTTGTAGGGAATCGTCCAGATGTCGCGCTGGCCGCCTCCCGCCGGCAGCGCCCAGTAGGCGACGCGCAGGCCGTGGGGCGACACGTTCGGCTGGATGGCGTCGAGGTCCCCCGACAACTTGCGCGTCTTTCCGCTGGCGATCTCGATTCCCCAGATCTCGCTGTTTCCGGTGCGGCCGTAGGGGCCGGCAACGAGCTCGGTGGAGTAGAGGATTTCCCGTCCGTCGGGCGACCACGCGGGGTTGCTCCCGAAGCTCCCGAGGCGGCGTGCGCTCTCCCCCGTGGCCCCCATGACGAAGAGCCCGCCCTCGCCGCACTGGGAGCCGTACGCGATGAGCGTTCCGTCCGGCGAGAAGGCCGGCCAGTGGCTCTCCCGATCGCAGTCGGGCGTCAGGTCGATCGGATTGTGGCCGCCGGCGCGCTGGATCCAGATGGCCGGCGCGCTGCCCGCGCGGTGGACGAACGCGAGAGTCCGCCCGTCGGGCGAGAGCGATGGCTGGATCTCGGCGCCCGGCATGTTCGTGAGTCGGCGATACGTGGCGCTCAAAGCGGCCGCGGCGCCGGGTCCGGGCCGGTTGCGGAGAAAGAGGAACGCGAGCGAAACTCCCGCGAGCGCGCCGAGCGCGACCAGGAGGGCCGGCATGAGCCTGATTCGCCGGCGGCCGGGTGTCGCGGCGACGTGCCCGGACGCGCTCGAGAGGGCCTCGATGTCGAACGCGAGGTCGTGCGCGGAGTGAAACCGCTGCTCGGGGCTCTTCTCCAGGCAGTGGCGCACGATGCGCTCGATGCCGGGGGAGATCGACTGGTTGGTGACCGAGAGGTCCGGCGGCTCCTCCTTCAGGATCGCCGCCATCGTCTCGCCGGCGGAATCGGCGTGGAACGCGCGCTTGCCCGAGAGCATCTCGTAGAAGATCGCGCCGAAGGCGAAGATGTCCGACCGGGCGTCGGCGGGCTTGCCCTTGATCTGCTCGGGCGACATGTACCCGAGCGTCCCCATGACGACGCCCGGCTCGGTGCCGGCCGCGGTCGGCAGGTTGGTCTGGGGGCCGGAACCTTCGCTCGTCTGCGTGAGCTTGGCGAGGCCGAAGTCGAGGATCTTGACGCGGCCCACGTTCGTGACGAAGAGGTTCTCGGGCTTCAGGTCCCGATGGACGATCCCCTTGTCGTGCGCGGCCGAGAGGCCATGCGCGATCTGCAACGCGTAGTCGAGGGCCTTGCGCTGCGGCAGCTTGCCCGAGGCGAGCGCCATGCGCAGCGTCTCGCCTTCGAGCAGCTCCTGGACGACGTAGGGCGCGCCGTCATGACTGCCGATGTCGTACACCGCGGTGATGTTCGGGTGGTTCAGGACTCCGGCGGCTTTGGCTTCCTGCTCGAAGCGGCGCAGGCGATCCGCGTCCTGGGAGAATGAAGCCGGCAGCACTTTGATCGCGACCTCGCGGCCGAGCCGCGGGTCCTTCGCCCGATAGACCTCGCCCATGCCCCCGGCGCCGATCTGGCCGAGGATCTCGTAGGGGCCGAGCTTCGAGCCCGCGGCGAGGCTCATGTCCGCCAATCCGATTTCAGAGGCGCTCTCCCTTGGTTCGCGGCGCGAAAAGTCTCCCGACCGAAGGGAGGGAGGAGGTTCGCGCCGCGGGAGCGAAGCGCGGCGAGGAGGCCAGGCGCGCGGTCGAGCGCGCATCCGCGCGAGCCGCGAGCCGATGCGTCCGCAGGACGCAGGCGTCCGAGCAAGCGAAGCGACGGATTTCGTGGGGGCCGAGCATGGTTCCTGCGGCGAGGCTCACGTTCGTCGATTCCATTTCAGAGGCGCTCTCCCTGCAGTTCGCGGCGCGAAAAGTCTCCCGACCGAAGGGAGGGAGGAGGTTCGCGCCGCGGGAGCGAAGCGCGGCGAGGAGGCCAGGCGCGCGGTCGAGCGCGCATCCGCGCGAGCCGCGAGCCGATGCGTCCGCAGGACGCAGGCGTCCGAGCAAGCGAAGCGACGGTCGCCCATCCCCCCGGCGCCGATCTGGCCGAGGATCTCGATCCCATTTCAGAGGCGGTCTCCCTGTAGTTCGCGGCGCGAAAAGTCTCCCGACCGAAGGGAGGGAGGAGGTTCGCGCCGCGGGAGCGAAGCGCGGCGAGGAGGCCAGGCGCGCGGTCGAGCGCGCATCCGCGCGAGCCGCGAGCCGATGCGTCCGCAGGACGCAGGCGTCCGAGCAAGCGAAGCGACGGTCGTACCCGTTGCAAGAGACATGGGGCGTGGCGCCGATTCTAGTCGCAGAGGGGTCTGATACGCTGGCCTCCGTCTCTTCGGAGGCTCCATGAATCGTCGGCTCGCGACCCTCGTGCTTCTCACCGCCCTGGCGCCGTCGCCAGGGCTCCTCGCCGCGGACCCCGCCGTCTCGACGAGCTACGACGTTGCCTACACCACGGCCGACGGGACGGAGCTCCGGCTCGACATCGCGCAGCCGGCGATGGGCGCGGGACCCTTCCCCGCAATCCTCGTCATCCACGGGGGCGCCTGGCACGAAGGCGGACGCGAGGAGAACCACCGCGCGATCGCCGATTTCGCCCGTCACGGCTACGTGGCGGTTTCGCCCCAGTATCGCTTCTGCCCGCAGTCCGTTTTCCCGGCACAGCTCGAGGACATGAAGGCCGCCGTCAAGTTCCTTCGCGCCAACGCGGGCTCCCTCAAGATCGATCCGACCCGGATCGGGGCGATGGGCTTCTCCGCGGGCGGGCACCTCGCGCTGATGCTCGGCCTCGCGGTTCCCCGCAGCGAGGGTGTGGCGGCCGTCGTCGACTTTTTCGGCCCGACGAACCTGGAGGCGAAGGACCTCAACGACGAGGCGAAGGCCTTCGTCGCGTGCCTGATCGGCGCCCCGGCGGCGAAGAAGCCGGAGCTCGCGGCGAAGGCCTCTCCCGTCAGTTACGTGAACGCGGGAGATGCGCCGGTGCTCGTTTTCCAGGGCGCCGGGGACCGTCTCGTTCCGCCGACCCAGGCGGTCGCGTTGATGGAGAAGCTCTCGGCCGCGGGCGTCGACGGCCGCGTGGAGTTCATCCTCGGCGCCAGGCACGGCTGGGCGGGCGAGGAGTGGGACCGGACGTGGAAGGAGACGATGGATTTCTTCGACGCCCGCCTCAAGAACTAACGGGGTCTGACGTGCATTTCGCGAGCCCTCGGAGGCAAACTTCGAAGCCGCGAAATGCAGGTCTGACCCCAGGTTCCGGAATCTCAGGGCGGATCCCGGCGATTCGCGCGGGTCGCGCGCTCGATCTCCCCGGCGGAGTATGGAAGCCCCGGCGTCAGGATCTCGTGGCCGTCCCTCGTGACGAGGATCATGTCCTCGAGGTAGAAACCCTGGCCCTCGACGGAGAAGATGGGCTCGAAGGCGAGGACCATTCCGGCGCGCAACGTCTCCGGCATGCCCTCGGCCGGCTCGAGGCCGACGCCGTGCGCTTCCCAGTACTTCAGGCCGTCCGGCGCGAGGAGAACTTCGGCGGCCCTCTGCCCGAGAGGAGTCGCGAGCGCGGGCTGGCGGCGCCGGATTTCGGCGACGCTCGCGGCAAAGACGTCTTCGCGCCGGGCGCCGTCCCTGAACTTCGCGAGGCCCGCGCGATATGCCCCGATCAGCAGCTCCCAGGTCTCGCGCTGTCCGGCGTCGAAGCGGCCGGATACCGGAACGGTTCGCCCGACGTCGCCGCGGTAGTGGTCGACGTCGCATCCGACGTCCACCCGGACGACTTCGCCCGACTGCATCTTGCGGTTCAGGTGTCGGTAGTCGGCGAGCGACTCGAAGGGCGCCGGGAATGCGCTCGTCGGGCCGGCCATCGTCCACGGCCAGAACGACGGCCCCTCGGCGCCGGCGTCGATGCAGGCGGAAACGACGGCGGCCTCGGCTTCGCGCTGCGGCCGTCCGGCGCGCACGCTCGACATCCCGGCGCGCAGGGCCTTCGCGCTGGCGACGCCCACCCGGCGGAGGACCTCGATCTCGGCCGGCGACTTGATCTCGCGCATCTCGGCGAGGATCGCGTCGGCGGGCTTGAGGCGGTCGGCCGGCCAGAGCTCCTCGATCGCGTGGTTCCACGCCGCGAGCGGGTCGTCCAGGGCGATGTCGAGCGGGAAACCGTGAGGCTCGACGCCGCCGACGGTGTACAGGATGACGCCCGGCGTTTCCTGGCGGCGCGCGAGGAAGGCGGGAAGACCCTTGCGCGAAACGACGTGGTCGAGGCCCAGCGCCTTCTGCGACCCGGCGCCGGGCGCGACGAGCGGCCGGGTCAGGAAGCCGGGGAATCCCGGAAGCTTCTCGGGTACGAAGAGCCACGTCTCCTTCGCCGCCCCGTCGAGGGCGAGAACCGCGCCCGCCGCGCTTCCGAGGTTGGTGAGGTAGAAGAAGTTGGGGTCCTGCAGGTAGCCGTACAGCGGGAGGTTCGCCTGTCCCAGCGAGGCGGAGGGCAGGAGGAGGACGCCGTCCGCCATGCGCCGCATCGCTTCGGCGCGCCGGGCCGCGAACTCGGAGGGCGCAAGCTCCGCGGACGGAAGCCTGCCGGCGGCCAGCGTCGCGGCGGCGGCGAGAAGCATCCAACGGAATCGCATCGGCCTTGGCCTCCGGGGAGATAATCCCACGTCACGAGGTGAGCTCATGGAGGACGGAAGCGGCGGAGGACTGGTTCGCAACCGCGGCTGCGGCCGGATCCTGATCGCACTCGTGATCGCGGCGGTCGGCATCATCGTTTACATGAGCCGCACCGAGGTCAACCCCGTCACGGGCGAGAAGCAGCACGTCGCCCTGTCGGTCGACCAGGAAAAAGTCCTCGGACTCGAGGCCGCCCCCGAGATGGCCCAGAAGATGGGCGGGGACGTCGACCCCGGCGATCCCTCCGCGCGCCTGGTCGCGGAGGTGGGTGGACGCGTCGTCTCCCGCAGCAACGCGGGCACGAGCCCGTATGCCGGCAGTTTCCGGTTCCATCTCCTCGCGGATCCGGAAACCGTCAATGCGTTCGCCCTTCCGGGCGGTCAGGTCTTCATCACGCGCGGGCTTCTCGACCGGCTCCGGACCGAGGCGGAGCTCGCCGGGGTCCTCGGCCACGAGGTCGGCCACGTGATCCACCGGCATGCCGCCGAGCAGATGGCCCAGGGTCAGCTCGGCCAGGTCCTTTCGCAGGCGGTCGGCGTGGCGGCCTCCGACGGCTCGGACGGCGGCCGGCACGCCGCGATGGTTGCGGCGATGGTCAACCAGATGGTGCAGTTGAGGTACAGCCGCGCCGACGAGTCCGAGTCCGACCGTTACGGAATCGACGCGATGGCGTCGGCGGGATACGACCCGAAGGCGATGCTCGAGGTCATGGAGATTCTCAAGCAGGCGAGCAGCGGGCAGAACCCGCCCGAGTGGCTTTCCTCGCATCCCCTTCCGGACACCCGGATCGAGGAGATCCGGGAGTACCTCCGGCAGCGCTCGGCGGGCGACGCCGGGCTCAGCGAGGGGCGGGCGTTGCGGTGAGGGCCGTCAGGGCGATCGTCTCGCCCTGTCCGGGAACGAGGCGGTTCTGCAGGGCGGGCACCTTCTCGCCCGACTGGTGGTGGTAGCAGACGACCTGCCGCGCGTCGATCCGACCCTTCATCCCGGCGACCTTCTCGATCAGCCACGGCGAGACGAACGCGACGTCGAGGTCCTTCATCGCGAGGAGCTGGTCCACGCTGTCCGTGTCTCCCGTGAAGTAGAGCCGGAGGCCGTGCCAGGTGACGAGGTAGGAGGTGTGGCCGATCGGCCCGTGGGGCGTTGCGAGCGCCTCGATCTCGACGTCGCGATAGCGCATTCTTGGAGCGAACCGGATCGTCCGCTCCTTCGGGACCCGCGCCTCGACGTCGGGCGGCGCGATCAGGATCGCGTCCATCCTGGCAAAGAGCGCCGCGTCGAAGTGGTCCCGGTGGCCGTGCGTCACGAGGCACAGGGCCCCCGGGGTCTTCGGGACGCCGGCGAAGTCGTACGTCATGTAGCCCGAGTAGCCGGACTCGTAGGGAAAGTCGGTGTAGATCGTCGTCGTTCCGTCCGTGATGGCGAAGGCCATGTTGCCGATGAAGGTGGCGAGGAGGGGGATGGGCTTGGGGCCCTCGGCGTAGGGGAGGGGCTTGTCCCCTCCCTCGCCCGCCCGAGCGAGGGCAGCCACGAGGGTCGCCCCTACGGCCAGGGCGAAAATCCGCCATCGCGTCACTTCGTGATCCCCATCTGCGTCAGCTCGAAAGCATAGTCGAATGCGATCTCCTTCAACTTGTCATAGCGGCCGGAGGAGCCGCCGTGGCCGCCGGACATGTTGACTTTGAAGATCAGGGGATTCGAGTCGGTCTTGAGCGTCCGGAGCTTCGCCACGTACTTCGCGGGCTCCCAGTACATGACCTGCGAGTCGTCAAAGGACGTCTTGACCAGCATTGCCGGGTACGCCCTCGCCTCCAGGTTGTCGTAGGGGCTGTACGACTTGATGTAGTCGTACTGCTCCTTGATCTTGGGGTTCCCCCACTCCTCGAACTCGCCGACGGTCAGCGGCAGCGACTCGTCGAGCATCGAGTTGACCACGTCGACGAAGGGCACGCGCGCGACGACCGCTCGAAAGAGCTCCGGCCGCATGTTGACGACCGCGCCCATGAGGAGCCCCCCGGCCGAGCCGCCTTCGATGACCAGCCGATCGGTGGAGGTGTACCCGTCCGCCACCAGCGCCTCGGCGCAGGCGATGAAGTCGGTGAACGTGTTCTTCTTCTTGAGCATCTTGCCCTGGTCGTGCCAGGCCTTGCCGAGATCGCCGCCGCCCCGGATGTGCGCGACCGCGTAGACCACGCCCCGGTCGAGGAGGCTGACGAGCGTCGAGTCGAAGCCGGCGTCGCTCGATGCGCCGTAGGATCCGTAGGCCGTGAGCAGGAGCGGGGCCTTGCCGTCGGCCACGAAGCCTTTGCGGTAGACGAGCGAGATCGGGACCTTCGTGCCGTCGGCGGCCGTCGCGTGGCGCCGCTCGGAGGCGTAGCGCGCCGGTTCGTATCCGCCGAGGACCTCCTTCTGTTTCAGGAGTCGCCGCTCCTTCGTCTTCATGTCGAAGTCGTAGACCGAGGGCGGCGTCGTGAACGACTCGTATTCGATGCGGAGCGTCCGTGTGTCGAACTCCCTGTTGTCCTGAGCCGTCGCGTAGTAGATCGCCTCCGGGAACTCGATCCGGTAGCCGTTGGCGACTTCCGCGTCGGCGACCCGGATGCGGGGCAGGGCGTCCTGGCGCTCGTAAAGCACGGTCCAGTTGTCGAAGAGGTCGAAGTCCTCGAGCATCACGTCGTCGCGGTGGGCCACGACCTCCTTCCACGCGGAGCGCTTCGGGTCGGCCGCCGGCGCCGAGACGAGCCGGTTGTTGCGGCCCCGGTCGTTGGTCAGGATGTAGAACAGGTCGCCGCGATGGTCGACGGAGTACTCGTGCTCCTGCTCGCGCAGCGCGACGAGCCGGAGCTCGGCGGCCGGAGTGGAGGCCGGCACGAACCTCCACTCCGAGGTCGTATGGCTCGCGATCGGGAAGAAGACGTACGCCCCGCTGCGCGATCGGAAGGCCCCGACCCGGAACCGTTCGTCCTTCTCCTCGTAGAGGAGCGCGTCGGAGGAAGGGTCCGTCCCGATCGTGTGCCGGTAGATGCGGGACGGCCGCTTGGCCGGATCGGTCGTCGTGTAGAAGAGGGTCCGGTTGTCCCGCGCCCAGGCGACCGAGCTCACCCGCTCGACCGTTTCCACGAGGAGCCTGCCCGTCGTCAGATCCTTGATCCGCAGGGTGTAGTCGCGGAAGCCCGTGTTGTCGGTCGAATAGGCGAGGAGCCTCCCGTCGTCGGAAACGCTCCGCGTCCAGACGTTCATGAACTTCTGGCCCTTCGCGAGCTCGTTGACGTCGAGGTAGATCTCCTCGGGCGCCTCGAGGCTCCCTCGCCTGCGGCAGTAGATCGGGTACTGCTTTCCCTTTTCGGTCCGCGCGTAGT
The DNA here is from genome assembly GCA_963805495.1 of uncultured Acidobacteriota bacterium. Classification (GTDB taxonomy): domain Bacteria; phylum Acidobacteriota; class Thermoanaerobaculia; order UBA5066; family Gp7-AA6; genus DAHUXD01. Next base: position 537,419 of record CAWDUQ010000001.1, read on the forward strand.
AGTGCCAGCCGTGCTCGCGGTAGGGAACCGAGAGGTCGGTCTCCTTGATGCGGGCGAGCATTTCGTCGTAGAGGGCCTTCTGGAAGACCTCCGTCGGTTTCATGAAGGCTTCGGCGAACGAATTCTCCTTCTCGAGGTAGGCCTTCACCTCGGGGTTTTCCCTCTCCCGCATCCAGAAGTAGGGGTCGACGAGCTCGTCTCCGTGCAGCTTTTGCATGTGGGGCACCTTCTTCGCGACCGGAGCCGATCCGGTGTCGGCGGCGGCAAGCGGCAGCGCCGCCGTCAGGACCGCGGCCGCCACGGTGGTTCGAATCATCTTGTCCCCGGCGATCGGCCGGGGACGGAATTCTACCGCCCGGGCACGCTCGCCGAGCTCAGGGCGTCGCCTTCGCGAAGTCGCCGGCCTTGACGATCGTCAGCTTCGCCGGGTCGAGGTACCGGCGCAGCGCCGCCAGAATGTCCGCGCCGGTCAGGGCCTCGACCTTTCTCTCGAAATCGGCGTCCCAGGCGAGCGTGCGCCCGAGATACAGCTCGGCCGCGAGCGTGCGGGCGAGGGACCCATCCTGGGCCCGGGCCATCTGGCGGGCCTGCCGCCAGCCGGACTTGGCGCGGAGGATCTCGTCGGCGTCGAAGCCCTGCTCGAGGACGCGGGCCATCTCTTCCCGGAAGGCGGCCTCGAGCCGCGCCGCGTTCTGCGGCGCGTAGATCGCGTAGGCCGTGAACGCCCCCGACTCGTCGAGGGGCGAGGCCGAGAGCCGGGAGCCGACGCCGTAGGAGAGCCCCTCTTTTTCCCGGATGCGCGCGTAGAGTCGGGCCGTGTCGGCCGCGCCGAACATGTAGTTGCCGAATACGAGCGCGGGATAGTCGGGGGAGTCGTCTCGGAGCTTCAGGTTCTGGCCCGCCACGAAGAATGCATTGGCCTTGTCCGGCGTCTCGAGCGTCTTCTCGACGGGCGGGACCTCCTGGTAGGGCTGGGGGACGCGCGCGTACGGCGCCGCGCTCGTCCAGTTTCCCAGCAGCTCGGCGGCGAGCGCCGTGACCTCGGCCTCGTCGAAGTCGCCGACGACGGCGAGCTGACCGTTCGACGAGCCGTAGTAGTCGCCGTAAAAGCGTCGGGCTTCCGCGAGGGTCGCGGCCTTGTAGCTCTCGAGCGACTCGTCGAGTGTCTCGACGTATCGCACGTCGCCCTTCGGGTACGGGTTCATGTGGCGCTCGAAGAAGGTCGAGCCCACGGCGTTCGGCTCGCTTCGCTCCTGTTCGATCGCGGCGAGGTTCTCCTGGCGAAGCTCCTCGAACTCCTTTTCGGGAAACGCGGGCTCGCGCAGGATCTCGGCCGCGAGGCGAAAGACCGCCGGGAGGTTCTCCCGGACCGTCTCGAAGGAGAGGGCCGCCTGGGTGGCGCGGCCGCCCACGGACATCCGGGCCTTCAACCGGTCGAGCTCGTCCTTGATCTGCTGCCGGGTGTGCTTCGCCGTCCCGCGCATCAGCATGTCCGCCGCCATGTCGGCGACGGTCGTTTTGCCCGCGAGGCTCTTCGCGTCGCCGAACCGGAGCGTCAGGGTGCCGACGACCGTCGCGCCGCGCGTCTTCTTGGAAAGCAGCGCCAGCTTCATCCCCCCGGGAAGCTCCGACCGCTTCGTCCGCGCGTCGATGTTGGCCGGCGAGGGATCGAAGGCTTCGCCTGCGCCGACGGCCGCGTCGCCCTTGTAGTCGCGCACGAGCGCTGCGACATCGGGGGGCGGGGGAATCTCGGCGCGGTCGGGCTTCGCCGTCGGCCGGAAGACGCCGATCGTCCGGTTCGACGGCTTCAGGTATGCCGCGGCGCACTTGCGCACGTCTTCGACCGAGGCCTGGCGGATCCGGTCGCGGTTGAGAAAGAAAAGCCGCCAGTCGCCCTGGCCGATGTACTCGGAGAGCAACAGGCCGACCCGATTGGCATTGTTGAGGGTCAGCTCGATGTTCTTCAACAGCGTCGCGCGGGCCCGCTCGACTTCCTCGGGAGTCACCGGCGTCTCCCCGGCCGCCGCGTCGAGCGTCGCGACGAACGCCGCGCGCGCGTCGGCGATCGGCTGGTCCATCCGGACCTCGGCGTCGAACATCATGAAGCCGGGGTCGTGGAGGGCCATGAAGTAGCCGCCCACGGACGTCGCTTTTTTCGTCTCGACGAGGGCCTTGTAGAGACGGCCCGACGGCGTGGCCGTCAGGATTTCCGTCAGGAGATCGACCGCGCCGGCATCCGGCTCCGCGCCCGACGGCGCGTGGTACGCCGCGGCGATGGCCTGGACGTCGCCGATGCGCTCGAGCGATACCTCCCGCTCGCCGTCCTGCGTGGGGTCGAGCGTGTAGAGCCGGGGCCGCGGGGTCGGGGACACCGGGATCCGGGAGAAAAGGCGGTCGATGAGGGCGAGCGTCTTCGGTTCGTCGAAGCGGCCCGCGACGAGGAGCACCGCGTTGTCCGGGCGGTAGTAGGTCCGGTAGAACGCCTGGAGGCGATCGATCGGCACGTTCTCGAGGTCGGACCTCGCGCCGATCGTGGAGTGGCCGTAGTTGTGCCACAGGAACGCCGTCGAGAGGACGCGCTCCTGCAGGATCGAGCCCGGATCGTTCTCGCCCATCTCGAACTCGTTGCGCACCACCGTCATCTCGGTGTCGAGGTCCTTCTTCGCGACCCAGGCGTTGACCATGCGGTCCGCCTCGAGCTCGAGGGCCCAGCGAAGGTTTTCGTCCGTCGCCTGGAGCGTCTCGAAGTAGTTGGTCCGGTCGAACCACGTCGAGGCGTTCGAGCTCGCGCCGTGGGCCGTCAGCTCCTGGTTGACGTTGGGGTGTTTGGGCGAGCCCTTGAAGAGCATGTGCTCGAGCAGATGCGCCATGCCGGTTTCGCCGTAGCTCTCGTGACGCGAACCGACGAGGTACGTGATGTTGACGGTGACCGTCGGCTTGGTCGGGTCCGGAAAGAGCAGGACGCGAAGGCCGTTGGAGAGCCGGTACTCGGTGATGCCCTCGACCGACGCCACCTTCTGGGGCGGCCGGGTCTTCTCCGCGGCGGGAGCGGGCTTCGCTCTCGCGGGCCTCTTCGGCGCGGCCTGCGCGGAGAGCATCGAAGCGGCGAGGAGCGTGGCGAGGCAGGCGAGCGGGGCCCGGAACCGGTTGGTCATGCGATCCCTCCTGAGGGAGCCCCGAATACTACCCGCGACTGACCTCCGGCCCGCTTCGCACTAGAATTTGGTTCCGAGGGAGATTCCCATGAGGAGACTCTTCGTTCTCGTGGCCGCGGCGCTGCCGGCGGTCCTCGCGGCCCAGCACGCGGACATGCCCGGGGCCGCCGCGCCCCAAAAGCCCGCCGTGCTTCTGGCCGGTACGGGCACGCACCGCCATCCGATCGCGACGTCGAGCGCCGAGGCGCAGGAGTTCTTCGACCAGGGCATGGTCCTTCTTTACGGCTTCAACCACGAGGAGGCGTTCCGCTCCTTCGAGAAGGCCGCCGCCCTCGATCCGATGGCCGCGATGCCCCACTGGGGAATGGCGATCGTCCTCGGGGCCAACTACAACGATCCCGCGCCGGCGGAGGAGAGGCTGTTGAAGGCGCGCGCGGAGGTCGAGAAGGCGCTCGCACTTTCGGCCGGCGGGCCCGGGAACGAGCGGGCTTACGCCGAGGCCCTCGCTGCCCGATACGTCGCCGACCCGGCCCGGTCCGACAAGACGAAGGTCGCACACGACTACGCGGCCGCGATGAAGGCGCTGTCCGCGCGATATCCGGACGACCTCGACGCCGCCACGCTCTACGCCGAGAGCCTCATGAACCTGACGCCGTGGAAGCTCTGGACTCCGGCGGGCGAGCCCGGCGAGTACACGCTGGAGATCGTCGCGGTGCTCGAGTCGGTCCTGAAGCGCGACCCGAGCCACCCCGGAGCCAACCACTACTACATCCACACGGTCGAGGCCTCGAAGAACCCCGAGCGGGCGCTGCCCTCGGCGAAGCGGCTCGAGACGCTCGTGCCGGGGGCGGGGCACCTCGTTCACATGCCCGCCCACATCTACGTCCTGACGGGCGACTACGTGGCGGCCGAGAAGTCGAATGCCGCGGCGGCGGAGGTCGACCGGGAGTACATCCGCGAGACGGGCGCCCGGGGCATGTACCCCGTCATGTATTACACCCACAACATCCAGTTCGAGTCGTACGCGGCCTCGATGGCCGGCCGCCAGGCGACGGCCAAGCGCGCCGGCGACGAACTCTTCGACACCATCCTGCCGGTCGTGTCCATGGACCCGATGCTCGAAGGGCTTCTCTGCCAGCCGGCGTTCGTGGCGCTTCGCTTCCGGAATTGGGACGACATCCGGCGGATGCCCGATCCGGGCCCCCGCCTGCCCCTCGTGCGCGCGGTCTGGATCTATGCCCGCGCGATGGCCGCGGCCGCGCAGGGAGATCCGCAGCGCGCCGCGACGCTGCGCGACGCCTTCGCCGTGGCGCGCGACGCCATTCCCGCCGGGGCCCTGGCCGGCCCGCAGAACAGTGCGGCGGCGCTGCTCGCCGTTGCCACCGCCGTCCTCGACGCTCGGATCGCCGCAGCGCAGGGCGACCGAGCGGCCGCGATCGCCGCCTGGAGAAGGGCCGTCGCCGCCGATGACGCGCTCGCGTACGACGAGCCGCCCGCCTGGTACTACCCGACCCGCGAATCGCTGGGAGCGGCGCTTCTGCTGGACGGCCGGGCGGCGGAGGCGGAGCAGGTCTTCCGCGCCGACCTCGAAAGGCATCCCCGCAACGGTCGCTCGCTCTATGGCCTGTCGAAGAGTCTGGAGGCCCAGAAGAAGGACGCCGACGCCGCGTGGGTTCGTGCCCAGTTCGACGCCGCGTGGAAGGACGCCGACACGCCGGTTCGGATCGAGGACCTTTAGACCGTCAAGGCCCTAGGTGTGAATTCTCAAGACGTTGCTCCCTACGCCGGCTCTCCCTTCCTGAAACGACTCCTGAAACGGCCGCGCAGCGGCACGTAAGGGCGCCCCTTGCGGGCGCCCTCTCCTGTGCCAATCAAAGGCACGCGAATCGTCAGCGCGTCGGCGGGCGGCCGCGAGGGCCGCCCCTACGGCCAGAGTCCCACCTCGCCACGTTGAGTGAACAACGTGTTGAGAAACGACACCTAGGCGCCGAGCTCCCGCGAGGCCAGCGCGTTGCCCTCGACGCGCGCGCGGATCTTGGCGAAAGCGGTGTCGCGGGAGGTCGAGACGTCGTCGCCGAAAGGAGAGAACCCGCAGTCGTCGGTCGAGCCGAGATTGGCCGGGTCGATGAACCGTGCGGCCTCGAGAATCCGGTCGCGCACCTCGGCCGGCGTCTCGACCCTGGAAGAGATCGGGTCCGTGACGCCGACGAAGACGCGGCGGCCGCCCTTCGCGTGCGCTCCCAGGATCTTCAGGACGCGGGGGCGGTCCACCTCGCTCGCGAGCTGGACGAAGAAATTTCCGACGTCGATGCGGAAGAGCGCGGGCAGGAGCTCCGCGTAGTCCACGTCGGCGCTGTGGGTCGAGTCCTGGTCGCCGCCCGGGCAGGTGTGGACTCCGATCTTCGTCTTCTCGTCGGACGTGAACCCGGCGAGCACGCGGTTGTTGAGATCGACGAAGGCGTCGAGGAGCGTCTTCGACGGATCGAGCTTGACGGCGAGCCGCCCTTCCGTGAAATCGATCTGCACCGTCGCCCCGGCGGCGAGGCACCGACGGATGTCCGTCTGCGCCTCCCGCACGAGATCGTCCAGGAATTCCTCGCGCGGGTAGCTCGGGATCCCCGACGCGGGATAGAGCAGCGAAAGCGCCGAGGCCGTGATCACGGCTTCCTTCATCGGTCGCGTCGCGTACTTTCGGGTTCCTTCGAGGTACGTTGCGGCGAAGGTGGCGTAGCGGAAAGGCCCCGAAGCGAGGACCGGGAGCTGTCGTGCGTGTCCGTCGCGAAACGGGATCGTCACGCCGCCCGGCGCCAGGTTCCCGGCGCCATGCACCGGATAGGTCGCAAAGCTCGGCTTGCGCTGCTCGCCGTCGGTGATCACGGGCGAGCCCGTCTCCTCGAAGCGGTGGATCGTGTCGGCGACGGCGGCATCGAAGAGCGCCTCGAGCGCGTCGCCCGAGATGCGGCCGGCCCCGTAGGCCGCGATGCCTTCGATCAGGGCCCCCGGTCGTGGAATACTTCCGACCGGCTCGGTGGGGAGCGTCATCCCGCTAATTTATCCAATTTCGGAAGGAGCCTCGGAATGCATCGAGCTTCGATCGTCCTCTTCGCCCTCCTCGCGACGCTGGCGGCGGCTCCGGCCGCGGCGCAGCCCATCGACCCCGCCCTGTACGGCGACCTGCGCTGGCGGCTGATCGGTCCGTTCCGGGGCGGCTGGTCGCTCATCGCCGAGGGCATTCCGGACGATCCGACGACCTACTATTTCGGCGCGGCGGCCGGCGGCGTCTGGAAGACCGAGGACGCGGGACGCACCTGGTCGCCGATCTTCGATCAGGCCGGGGCGGCGTCGGTTGGGGCGCTCGCGATCGCGCCGTCGAACCCGAAGGTGATCTACGTCGGCACGGGCCAGATTCAGGCCCGATACGACATCGCCTCCGGCGACGGGATGTACCGGTCCGACGACGCAGGCGCGTCATGGCGCCGCATCGGTCTGCCGGACTCCCGGGCCATCGGCCGCATTCTGGTCGACCCGAAGAACCCCGACGTCGTTCTCGTCGCGGCGCTCGGCCACATGTTCGGTCCCAACCGCGAGCGCGGGCTCTTTCGGACCGAGGACGGCGGGCGGACCTGGAGCCAGGTCCTCTTCGTCGACGAGAACACGGGCGCCGCCGACCTCGCCGTCGATCCCGAGAACCCCGCGATCGTCTACGCCTCGCTGTGGCAGGCCCGCAACTATCCCTGGCTCTCCTACTTCCTTCCGATGGTCGGGCCCGCCAGCGCGCTCTACAAGTCGACCGACGGCGGCCGCACGTGGGCCCGCCTCTCGGGCGGCGGCTGGCCGTCGACGCCGATCGGCCGCGTCGGTCTCGCCGCGTCGGCGGGGGGCCGGGTATGGGCGCTCGTCGACGCGGCCGAGGAGCCCGGGGCGGCGCCGCCGAAGGTGGCCGGCCTCTGGCGCTCCGACGACCGGGGGGCCACGTGGGCGCGCGTCAACGCGACGCCGGGTCTGGCGTCGAGCTACATGAACCGCCTGACCGCCGACCCGCGCTCGCGCGACGTCGTCTACGTGACGGGCCAGTCGATCCGGCGCTCGCGCGACGGCGGCGCGACCCTCGAGTTCTTTCGCGGCGGGCCGGGCGGCGACGACTACCACTTCCTCTGGATCAACCCGAAGCGCCCGGAATGCATGGTCACCGCGGCCGACCAGGGCACGATCGTCACGCTCAACGGGGGGAAGAGCTGGAGCGACTGGTACAACCAGCCGACCGGCCAGTTTTACCACGTCGAAACCGACGACCGGTTCCCGTACTGGATCTACAGCGGCCAGCAGGACTCGGGCACGGCGGGTGCCGCGACGCGGAGCGATTTCGGTCAGCTCACGTTTCGCGACTGGCACCCCGTTGGCGGCGAGGAGCGCGGGTGGGACGTCCCGGACCCCCGCGACCCCGAGATCGTCTACGGGACCGGCCTCGGCGGGACGATCACCCGGTTCGACTCGCGCACCGGCCAGGTGCGCAACGTCTCGCCCGCGGCCGAGAGCACCTACGGCCGCCGTCCCGTGCCGGGCCTCTACCGCTGGTCCTGGGTGTTTCCGATCGCGATCGCGAAGACGCCGCCCCACGCGCTCTACACCGGCGCGCAGTACCTGCTGCGCTCGCTCGACGACGGCGCGAGCTGGGAGAAGGCGAGCCCGGACCTTTCCCGCGCCGTCGCCGGGACGAAGGGCTGCGAGGGAGACGTCACCCTCCAGAACGCCGGGCCCTGCGGCTTCGGCGTCATCTTCACGATCGAGATCTCTCCCCGCGACGCGCAGGAGATCTGGGTCGGCACCGACGACGGACTGATCCAGCGAACGAAGGACGGCGGGCGAACGTGGAAGAACGTCACGCCGAAGGGCCTGCCCGCCTGGAGCAAGATCTCGGCGATCGATGTTTCGCCGCTCGAGCCCGACGTCGTCTACGCCGCCGTCGACGCCCACCGGCGCGACGACTTCGCGCCGCACCTCTACCGCACGCGCGATGGGGGCGAGAGCTGGCAGGAAATTTCCGCCGGCCTGCCCTCGCCCGGTTTTGCGATGGTCGTGCGCACCGACACCGTGCGCCGCGGCCTCCTCTACGCGGGAACCGACACGGGGGCCTTCGTCTCCTTCGACGACGGAGACCACTGGCAGACCCTCCGGCAGAACCTCCCGACCTGCTGGATCGGGGACCTCCAGGTGCACGGCGCGGACCTCGTCATCGCCACCCAGGGCCGGGGGCTCTGGGTCGCCGACGACGTGACTCCCCTTCGCCAGTTGACGCCGGCGGCGGCGAAATCGGCCGCGACGCTCGTCGCCCCGGCCGCGGCCGTTCGCGTGCGAAACAACGAGAACCGCGACACGCCGCTCCCGCCCGAGACGCCGTCCGCGAGCAATCCGCCGCCGGGGGCCGTGATCGACTACGTTCTCGGCGCGCCCGCGAAGAGCGTCCGGCTCGAGATCCTCGACGCGAAGGGTGCGACGGTGCGGGCGTGGGCGAGCGGCGATCCCCCCGAAAAAGTCGAGGCGCGCCGGTATTTCACGGACCTCTACATCCACCCCCCGGCGCCGCCGTCCGCCGAGCCCGGCCACCATCGCTTCGTGTGGGACCTGCGGTACCCGCGGCCGCGGTCGGACCGCTACGACTACATGATCTCGGCCATTGCCGGCGAGCAGACACCGATCGCGCCCCGGGGCCCGCTCGCCGTGCCCGGCCGGTACACGGTGCGGCTGACCGTCGATGGTGCGACGCAGGAGCAGCCACTCGTGCTGACGCCGGACCCGCGCGTGAAGCCCGACCCGGAAATCTTCGCGGAGCGCCTCGCCTTCGAGACAAAGGTCGTCGTGGCCATGAACGAGTCCCACGACGCGCTCGCGCGCGTGCGCGCTCTCAAGAAGAAGCTCGGTTCGGGCAGGACCGCCGAGCGGGCGCAGGCCCTGGAAAAGGGGAAGGCTCCGGCGACGGGCCTCGCCGGAATCAATACGCTTCTCGGAACCGTCCTCGAGGGAGTCGACGGCTCCGACGACGCGCCGACCTCGACCCAGAAAGAGGCCTACGCCGTGGCCCGCGCGAACCTGGATCGCCTCCTTGCGGAGTGGCGGAGCCTGGAAGAGGAGGCGCGCGCTCGCGGCATCGCCGTGGACGACCGCGACCTGGAGCGCCCGGACTCGCCCGAACGCGCCGGAGTCGAGATCGAGTAGCGAAACGTCGAGGGTCGGGTCTCGGTTTTTCGGTTTCTTCCTGGTCCGGAATGTCGGGCCTCGCGGCGAGCAACACGCAGTCCGGGCGGGTGCGGGCGCGCGGGTCGAAGGGAGTTGGCCTGCCCGGGCGGATTCGAACCGCCGACCTACGGCTTAGAAGGCCGTTGCTCTATCCGAACTGAGCTACGGGCAGACGGCGTTTCAATTATGAGGCAGGCCGGCGGAAGCGACCCTCGGGTTGCCGCCGGCCTCGGGCCGGCGTGCCTGCTGCCTGGAAGTCCTCCTCTGGCGGTCGGCGGGTCGGCCGTCTCCCCGGGCTGAGCCACTGGCCGTCGGACAGCCGAACGCCCGGCCCCCGGCGCCCGCCACCTCCCTAAGCCCGGTTGAGGTGCGCGTAGAGCGAGTCGTAGAGGAACGCGGCCCGCTCGAGGATGTCGCGGTCGTCGGCGCCGACGTCGGTGAAGCCCTGGCTGATGGCCCAGAGGCCGGCCGACTCCGGGGTCGTCGAGATTTCCTCGGGGAAGTCGGCGCCGTGGACGATTCGCGCGAGGCGTGCGAGCGCCGGGTCGTTCGGAAGACGCTCGTCGACGAGTTGCTCGAAGGAGCAGCGGCCGCGGTCGTCCCGGTGGGAATGGCGCGCTCCCGGCGCGTCGAATCCGATTGCGCCCTCCCTCTGCTGGATTCCCGCGACTTCGTCCGGCTCGACGAAGACGATGTCGGCGGCGGGGTCGAGGAATCTCCGGATCAGCCAGCCCGTGGCGGTGCGGTTGACGTGGATCCTCCGGCGGGTCACCCATTTCATACGGTTTCCTCCGAGGCCGGCGCGCCGGCCGGCAAGAAGAAGATCGCCCAGAGCGTGCCGGCGACGCCGAGGATGCCGGCCGCGACGAAGGTCAGCGCCGGCCGCACCGTCCACAGCGCCCCGCCGGCCGCGGCCGCGCCCGCGACCGCGAATCCCCGGATCGCGTAGTACTTCCCGACCGTCCGGCCCCGCGCGGCCGGGTCGGCCAGGTCCACGATCAGCGCCTTGCGCGCCGGCTCGCCGATCTCGCGCAGCCCCCCGATCGCGAACGCCGCGGCGAGCGCGGGAAACGACCGCGCGACGAGCACCGCGAGCGGAAAGAGCGTGAAGAAGACGTAGGTCAGGACGACGAACGGCTTTTTCTCGGCCCGTCCCGCGAGCGCCGCCGCCGGAATGTACGCCACGATCGCGGTCGCCATCAGGATCGAGATCAGGAGGCCGAACTGCGTCGGAGTGACGCGGACGATTTCGATCGCCCACACGACGAGAAAGACCTCCGGGAGTCCCTCGCAGAGACGGATCAGGCAATCGGCCACGAGGAGCTGGCGCAGCGGCGGAGGGATCCCTGTGTGCCCGCCCCCCGCCGCGGGGCGCCGAACCGCCGTTCGCGGCGCCGGCCTCAGCGCACGCGCGAGGAACGCCAGCATCGCGAGAGACAGGACGACGGAGACGGCGATCCCGGCGCGCATCCCCGAAACGACTCCCCATCGCTCCAGCAAGAGCCCTCCGATCGGCGGAGCGAGGACGATCGGAACGCGCTTGAGAATCGACTGGACGGTGAATCCCACGACGCGGCCGCGTCCCTCGAGCTCCTCGCCCACGAGGGAGAAGGTCGCCGGCAGGCCGAGGGACGCCCAGGCCATCACCAGCGCAAGCCCCGCGAAGACTCCGGCCGGCGACGGCCAGGCCCAGAGAACGGCGAAACCCAGCGTGGTCAGGCCGCCGAAGAGCAGAAGGGCGCGTCGGGTGCCGATCCGATCGGAGATCGCTCCGCCCGGAAACGCGTAGGCCGCGTCGAGAAGATCCTTGAAGGTTCCGAAGAACCCGAGGCCGACGGCCGAGACGCCCAGGACGCGCAGGTACTCGGGGAGATAGCGGAACCAGAGCTCTTCTCCGAACCCGAACACGAACAGCGCGACGGCGAGCGCCGTCGCTCGTCGCGCGGCCATGGCACGGCAATCTATCAGCGGGCGGCGCCGGAAGGGATACGGGGAGGAGGGGCGATCGTGTCATGATCGTTGCAATGTCCCCGCCGCACCATAGGAACCGGGCGCAACGGACTCCGTGCGCGCTTCCCATGACCGCGTGACGAAGAAGACGGCAACGGCCTCCGCCTGGCGGGCGGCTCTGCATCGAATTCCCGCCGCCGTCGTGCGGTACCGGTGGCCGATCGTCGGCGCCTGGGTCGTCGTGGCCGCGGTCCTGTTGCCGGCGGCCCGCCGCATCGAGGAGCGCCTCGAGGTGGCCGCGCGCATGCCGTCGCGCCAGGCTCAGGCCGTCCGGGACGAGCTCGAAGTCCGCTTTCGATCGCCCTTCACCGATCGGGTTCTCCTCGTGGCCGAAGGCCTCCCGGGCCCGCACGACCCGGGGGGCCGTCGGGTGCTCGAGCAGATCGTCGGCGCGATCCGAAATCTTCCCGGCGTCGCGGGGACGCTGTCCGCTCTCGACACCAACAACCCGCTCTTCGTCGGCAAAGCCGGCGGCGCCCTCGTGGTCGTCGGTCTCGAGGCTGGAGACGCTCCCGTCGAGTCTCTGCTCCCGAGCCTGCGCGAGAAGACGAAGGCGCTGGAGGCCGAGCTGCGGCGGACCTACCCGAAGGCGTGGCTCGGCTGGACCGGAGAGGCGCCCCTCAACGTCGACCTTCGCCGCGCGAGCGCGGCCGACGCGCGCCGCGCCGAGGCGCGCGTCCTGCCGTTGACGCTGCTGCTTCTGCTCTTCGCGTTCGGGACGGTCGTGGCCTCGATCCTGCCGCTTTCGATCGGCATCCTCTCGATCGCGCTCTCTCTCGGCGTCGCCGCGTGGCTGGCGCACTTCTTCACGATATCGATCCTCATCCAGACGCTGGCCTCGATGATCGGCCTGGGTCTCGGGATCGACTACGCGCTCCTGATGGTCAGCCGCTTCCGGGAGGCGATGGGCACGGGCATGCCGACGGCCGCCGCGGCCGAGGAGGCCGCCCGGAAGGCCGGCTGGACGATATTTCTCTCCGCCTTTCCCGTTTCGATCAGTTTCGCCGCGCTGATGATGATTCCGCTGTCCGAGCAGAGGTCGATCGGCGTTGCGGGTCTCCTGGTCACGCTCTTCGCCTGGGCCCTTTCGGTGACGCTCCTGCCCGCGGTCCTTTCGCTTCTCGGGCCGCACATCGACCGGCTCCGCGTGCGCCCGGAGCGGCCGGGCGCCGCCGCGGCCGGGTCGGCCGGGTGGCGCCGGTGGGGCCGGCGTGTCACCAGGCGCCCCCTGCTCGCGCTCTGCGTGACGACCGCGCCGCTGCTCGTTCTCGCGGCCCAGGGCCGGCGCATCGACACGACCATGCCTCGCGGCGACTGGCTTCCTCGCGGGACCGAGGCGGTCGAGGCGTACCACCGCCTCGGCGCGATGGGCCGCGCGAATATCGTCCACTCGATCCGCGTCATCCTCGATCTCCCGCCCGGCGTGACGCTCGAGAGCGACGCGGGCTGGGCCGCGGTCAAGCGGCTTCACGAGAAGCTGTCGGCGCAGACCGGAGCGGAGCGCGTGGAGAGCCTTCCGGGCGCCCTCAAGGGGCGCGACCCCACGTACCTGGCGATGCTCTCGCCCGGGATCCGCCGCTCGCTCGGCGCCGAGGACGGAACGGCGGCTCTCCTGGAAGTGATTCCTTCGACCAGCCTGAGCCCGGCCGACCAGGTTGCGTTCGCGCGAGAGATCCGGACGTGGAACGCCGGGCGGGTGACCGGGCTTCCGGGCACGGTCATGCGCGTCGGCGGGCAGCCGGCTTTCGACGCGGACTACGAAGACACGGTCGCGGAGCACTTTCGGATGGTCGTCGCTCTCGTGATCGGCTGCACGTTCGTCGCGCTCTTCGCCGGGTTCCGGTCCCTGCTGATCGCGGTCAAGGCCGTGCTGCTGAACCTCCTCTCGGTGGGAGTGGCGTTCGGGGCCCTCGTCCTCGTCTTCCAGGACGGCTACGGGTCGAGCCTCTTCGGGCTGGCCGAGCCGACCGGGAGCGTCTTCCCGATCATTCCCGTCATCGTCTTCTGCATCGTGTTCGGCCTGTCGATGGACTACGAGGTCATCCTCGTCGCCCGGATTGCCGAGGCGCGACGGTCGGGCTTCGCCGAGTCGCCGGCCATTGCCGAGGGCCTCGCGCGCAGCGCCACCGTCATCACCAACGCCGCCGCGATCATGATCGTGGTCTTCGCGGGATTCACGCTGGGCGACTTCCTTCCGATCAAGATGCTCGGCTTCGCCCTGTCGGTCGCCGTCCTGGTGGACGCCGTCGCCGTGCGGATGGTCATCGGCCCCGCTCTGCTGCGCCTGGCGGGGCGCTGGAACTGGTGGCCCGGGGGATTGCGCTGACCGGCGCCCCCGGAGGCCCCGGTCCGGGCGACCGGCGGATCGATTCCCGGAGTAAGAAGCTTTCGACGATCAGGCCTGGCGGAAGCGTTACGGCTGTCGGCCGCGGACGGTCGCGATCGTTTCGAATTCGGCCGTCCTCCGAGATCCTCTGGAGGGTCGGGTTCCCGAACGCTCCCGACAGGAACGCCGGTGTCACGAATCGCAGGTTGACCAGGACGTAGACGCTGCCACCGGAGACCGCGAGGGCGGTCGGCGACCAGAAAAGCCCGAGGCGGACGACGACCGTTGCCCGGCCGTCGGGGCCGAAGCGCAGGATCGCGCGACGGCGCTGGTCGGCGGCATAGACCGTGCCGCGGGCGTCGACGTCCAGACCCATGAGTGCGTCGAATCGCTCCTCGCCCGGCTGCGGCGGAGCGAAGAGCGTCGTCGGCTTGCCCGTCATGGTCGTGACGGCTCCGTCGGAGGCGATCCGCCGAATGGTTCGGCCGTCCGAAAAATAGAGCGTGTCGTCCGGGCCCCACGCCAGGGAGCCGTGGAGGTGGCCGTAAACGATGACCTCGTTCGACCACGCGTTCTCCGCGCACCGGCCCGAGGTCAGCGGCACCAGCCCTTCGGCCGTCATCCGCACCAGCTGGCAGTCGCGGACGAAGATCAGACTGCCCTTCCGATCGATCGTGAAGACCGTGCCGCGATAGCTGACGCTTCGCCCCCATTGCGCGGGACGGAACACCTCGTCCGAGCGCCCGGAAGCGTCGAGACGCCAGATCGTGGCCTCGGCGCCGCCCCGGGCGGAACGGCTCTCGCCGTAGATCGTTCCGTCGACGTCGTGCACGAGGTGAAACGTGTGCCGGTGTGCGAGGGCCACGGTGAGCTCGCCGCGGGCGTCGACCTTCCAGATCCTGTCCCGGACGTAGTCCGAAAAGTAGATGTCGCCGGAATCGCGCACGACGACGCTCGCGATGGAATTGGCCCAGGCCGGAAAGGCCCCGACGAGCCCGATGACCGCGAGCGCGAGGAACCTCTTCACGCGACCGCCATCTCCAGCACGGCCTGCTCCTCGAGGATGCTCGCCCGCATCGCGCGGACCGCTTCGTGGTCCCACCAGCCCTTGCGCACGCCTTCCGTCATGACCTCGAGGGCCGTTTCGGTCCGCAGGGCGTCGCGATAGGCGCGGGAGCTCGTCATCGCGTCGAAGACGTCGGCCACGGTGACGATACGAACGGCCATGGGAATCTCTTCGCCGGTCAGCCCGTCGGGATAGCCCGAGCCGTCGAGCTTCTCGTGGTGGTGCCGGACGATCGGCAGCGCCGCGCGCATCGTGCGGATGTCGGCGAGCAGATCGCTGCCGACCGCGGGATGCTGCTCGATGACGGCCCGCTCGACGGGCGTGAGCTTCTCCGTCTTGTGGAGGATCACGTCCGGCGTGACGATCTTTCCGATGTCGTGGAAGAGGGCGCCCCGGCGAAGGTCGTGGCGCGCGGCGGCGTCGAAACCCAGGCGCGCGGCGATGCCTTCGGCGAACTCCGCGACTCGGCCGCTGTGGCCCGCGGTGTGCGGGTCCCGGGCGTCGATGAGCTTGGCGAAGGCCAGGATCAGGTGCTCGGCGTGCTCATGCTCGTCGGCGAACTGCTTGAGCGAGACGAGCGCCTGCATGCGGGCGAGCAGCTCCTCCGGTGAGAACGGCTTGGCCAGAAAGTCCGTCACGCCCTCGGCGTAGGTCCGGATCTTCTCGCTGGTCGTGGCCAGGCCCGTCAGTACGATGACCGGGAGCATCCGTGTCGATGGGTTGGAACGCACGCGCTGGAGGATCTCGTGGCCGCTGATGTCCGGGAGCTCCAGGTCGAGGAGCACGAGGTCGGGGGGCCGGAGAGCGATCGAGTCGAGAGCGGCGTTTCCCGTTTCGCACTCCTCGACGGCGTAGCCGTGCGTGACGAGCAACTGGTGGAGCAGTCGGCGGACCTGTTCGCCGTCCTCGACGATGAGAATCCGTGCGGGCAATGCGAAAGAAGTCGTCGTCATGAGTTCCCTCTCGAGGGGAGGAAAGGAGCAACACCGATGCCACAGCGGCGCGATAGGAACTCGATTGACAACAGGCGTTTGCGGTCGTGCGTCCCGGCGGCTCCGAGGGCTGTCGTAATCCTTTGACGTATTCGGCGGAAATCGTTCAAATCATTCGACCGGACCCGCTCCGGGTCGGCGATCGCGACGTGCAAACGTCCTGGTCTCAACGATGTAGGTTCGGTACCCGCTGGCACGCGGCCTGCTCTCTTGAGTGTGAGGGGAGACGCAATCATGCAAAACGTGCCGGTGAGCAAGGCCGGAGCGAGGCTCCAGGAACTCTTCGCCGAAGTCGTCGAATCGCGTCGGGCCGTGCGCCTCACGAGCCACAACGCCAGCGCCGTGCTCGTCTCGGGGGACTCCTGGCGGGAGATCGAGCAGACGCTCCATCGGCTGTCGTCGCCGCGCCTCGCGCGCGACGCACGCTGAGTCGGTCGGTGTCGACTGTTGCCGCGCCGGCGGGCTGGCGGCCGGCTCCCATCCCGGAGAACGAGGCGGCGCGCCTGGAATCGCTCCGGGGATACGGGATCCTCGACACGCCGCCCGAGCCCGGATTCGACCGGCTGGCCGGGCTCGCCGCGCGCATTTTCGACGCTCCGATCGCGATGGTCTCTCTCGTCGACGAAGGCCGGCAGTGGTTCAAGTCCTGCGTCGGGCTGGAAATCCGTGAGACGGAGCGCGCGGTGGCCTTCTGCGCCCACGCGATTCTGTCCTCGGAGACGCTCGTCGTCGAGGACGCTCTCGAAGACGCGCGCTTCGCGGCCAACCCTCTCGTCCTGGGCATTCCGCACGTCCGTTTCTATGCCGGCGCCCCTCTGCGGACGGCCGACGGGTTTCACCTGGGAACGCTCTGCGTCGTCGATCGCCGGCCCCGTGCGATGGGGCGCGAGAAGGTGGCGATCCTCGAGGACCTCGCGTGCCTGGTCGTCGGGCAGCTGGAACTGCGCCGCGCGTATCGTTCCCGCCTTCTCTTCGAGAAGGTCGCCGATGCTTCACCCGACGTCATCTTCGTGTTCGACCTCCTCGAGCGGCGCGCCACCTACAGCAACCGCGAGATGGCGGCCATCCTCGGTTTCGAAGCCAGCGGTGCCGGCCTCGACACGATCTTCGCCCACCTGCATCCCGATGACCGGCCCCGCGTCATGGCCCATCGGAAGGAGATCCTGCGCCTTGCCGACGGCGAGAAGAGCGAGATCGTCTATCGGGTGATGCGGGCGGACGGCGGCTGCCGTTGGTTTCGCTCGCGGGAGACCGTCTTCACGCGCGATCCCGACGGGGGTGTCCGCGAGATGCTGGCCATCGCGACGGACATCACGGGCTTGAAGGAGGCCGAAGAGCGCGCGTCGGAGCTGGCGGTCACCGACGAGCTGACGGGGCTTCCGAATCGACGCGGATTTCGCGAGAGGCTTTCGCTCCTCCTCGCCGAGGCGGGTCGCGGTCGGCGTTTCGCGCTCGTCGTCGCCGATGTGGACCGATTCAAGGCCGTCAATGACGCCTACGGCCACTCCACGGGCGATCGCGTCCTCGTCGCGCTCGCCCGGACGCTGAAGAGCCAGGTGCGCCGGACGGACCTCGTCGCGCGATACGGCGGCGAGGAGTTCGCCATTCTGCTGACGGACGTCGACGAGGACCGCGCGGCCGGGCTGGTCGAGAAGGTGCGGGCCGCCGTCGCGAACCTCAACGACCCGCTGCCCATCACCTGCAGCTTCGGCGTCAGCGGCTCGGCGAGCGGTCGACAGCAGGACGGCGACGCTCTCATCGCCGCGGCCGACGCCGCCCTCTACGAGGCCAAGGCCGCGGGCCGCAATCGTGTCGTCCGGGCCGGCGATCTTCGGGCGGACGGCCCCGCCGCCGCCGCCGGACGATGAGATCGCCCCCGAAGCGCCGATTTTGCTGCCAGAATGGTCGAGCCCGTCCGAGGGCGCAACATTCTGGAGGTCCTCATGCGTCTGCACCGTAGCTTCATCCCCGTCCTGGCTGTCCTTTCGGTCTTCTCCGCTTCCGCCATCGCCCAGGTGCTCGAAATGGGCAACACCGTGGGTAGTCCAAACTCGGACGATGTCGCGATCGCGGACATTCGCACGGACATCGATCTCGTGCGCCCCGCGACGGCCACCGGTTCGATCGACTCCGCCACGTTCGACTGGACGAACACGGCTTGCTCGTCCGCCGTGAAGATCAAGGTCTTCCGGCGCCACGGCGACGATCTCACCTTCGTCGCCGAACGCGGGCCGTTCGACGTCAATGCGAGCCCGATGACCGTGACGCTGGCCCCGCCGATCCCCGTCGAGCAGGGCGACCTCCTCGGCATCGCACGGGTCGCTGACTGCGGCAACGCCGAGACGCTGACGGGAATCGTCTCCGCCGGGTACGCCGGCTTTTCGGGCGATGTCAACACGACGGTCTCTCTCTCGAGCGCCGAGGTCAACGGCGGAGGAATCCTGGCCGCGCGGGCGACCGGAACAGCCACGGAATCGATCGCTCGCGTGATCCCGGCCGCCGGCTCGACGCCCGGCAATTTCGGTTCGTTCTTCCGGACCGGCGTGCAGCTCTCCAACCCCTGGACGGAAGCGGTGACCGGCCGTTTCGTGTATCACCCCGCGGGTGTTGCCGGCTCTTCGGCGGATCCGAGTCTCGGCTTCACCGTCTCGGCGGGATCGACCGTCTCCTACGACGATCTCGTCCAGACCATGGGTCAGGGCGGGCTCGGGACCCTCGACGTCGTCGTGCCTTCCGACTCCAGCCTCCCGGTCATCGTGGCTCGCGTCTACAACGACGGCGGCGGCTCGGGCACGTCGGGCTTCACGGAGGAGGCGATCGACCCGAGCGGGTCCTTCGACAGCCGGATCCTCTTCGCGGGCTCCACGGCCCTGCTCGTCGCCCCGCCGAACAACACCTCGCTGCGGTTCAACATCGGAGTGCGGACGCTGCTTTCGGGGGCGGTCGTGACGTTCCGGGTCCGCGACGCGAGCGGCGCCATCCTGAGCAACCTGACCCGAACGTACGACCCGACGTTCTACGAGCAGCAGCCGGCCTCGACGCTTCTCGGCGCGGCACTCGGCCCCAACTCCTCGATCGAGGTCAGCGTCTCGAGCGGCAGCGCGATCGTCTACGGGGCCACCGTCGACAACGTCACCAACGATCCGAGCATCCAGTTCGCGCGGGTCGTGTTCGCGATCCTCTAGTTCCGGTTTCGGCGAGAGCGCGTCGGTTCTCGCGGGATCCCCGGGGGTCTCGCGGGACCGGCGACGCCCGGCCTGCCCGCCGCGCCCGCGATTTCCAAAAAATGGCGCTCCGAGGGGTTGCCGGGTCGCTTTTTTTTGGTCGGCGCTTTCGAAAAACCTCGAATTTCCTCGAAAACAGCGAGATTCCGCGAGTGGCGCGGCCGTTGCAATCTGGTTCCCCGTCCCAACGACTCGGACTCGGGTTGGGTCGACGTGTGCCCCGCGCTCGGACGTTCTCGGAACGGAGCCGGGGCGGGGAAGTGAGACCGCAATCGGTCGGAAGGAGTTTCGATGAACCGCCACCTTCGAAAGATTCTCGGGACGGGAGCGCTGATTCTTGCAATCGCTTCGCCGGGCATGGTGCTCGCGCAGGCCAACGACGAGCCTCTCAAGAACTGGACGGCGCCGGCCTACTGGCAGGCGGGTGAATCGGCCGCGAACGATGGCGGCCTCAGGACGAAGGCGCAGTCGGTCGGTGCCGTCGACAGCACGCCGCTGCCGTTCGTCGCCCTGAGCCCGTGCCGGCTCGCGGACACGCGCGTGGAGAACGGGTTCCCGCCGCCCTACGGCCCCCCTTCGATGTCGCCGGGCGTGACCCGCGACTTCGTGGTCGCCGGCGAGTGCGGCGTGCCGGTCGGCGCCACGGCCGTGTCGTTCAACTTCACCGTCGTCCGGACGCTCGGCCTCGGATACCTGGCGACCTACCCGGAGGGCGAAACGTGGCCGGGGACGTCGACCCTCAACTACGTCACCGGGCAGATCGTCGCCAACAACGCGGTCGTCGCGCTCGGAGCGACGGGCGCGGTGACCGCTTTCGTCGCGGGCGCGCAGGCCGACCTGATCATCGACATCAACGGCTACTACGGCGGCACGCTCGTGACTTCGATCAACGGGCTCGACGGAGACGTGACGCTCGCGGCCGGCGACAACGTGACCATTACGCCGTCGGGCAACACGCTCACCGTGGCTGCGTCCCCGATTCCGGGACCTCCCGGACCTACGGGACCCCAGGGCCCCGCGGGTCCCGATGGTTCCCAGGGTCCGGTCGGTCCGATGGGCCCGGTCGGTCCTCAGGGACCGACGGGGGCGGATGGTGCGCAGGGCGCGATTGGACCGCAGGGCGCGTCGATGAGCTTCCAGGGTGCGTGGGATGGCGGAACGACGTACGCCACGCTCGACTCGGTGTCGTTTGGCGGATCGAGCTACGTTTCGCTGGTCGACTCGAACACGGGCAACTCGCCCGACGTGAGCCCCGCGGAGTGGGGCCTGATCGCAGAGAAGGGTGCAGACGGCGCGACGGGCGCCGATGGTGCACAGGGTCCGGTGGGCCCCGACGGTCCGCAGGGTCCCGCGGGTCCGCAGGGCTCGACGGGAGCCACGGGAGCCACGGGAGCTACGGGAGCCCAGGGTCCGATCGGTCCTCAGGGACCGACGGGGGCGGATGGTGCGCAGGGCGCGATTGGGCCTCAGGGCGCGTCGATGAGCTTCCAGGGTGCGTGGGATGGCGGAACGACGTACGCCACGCTCGACTCGGTGTCGTTGGGCGGGTCGAGCTACGTTTCGCTGGTCGACTCGAACACGGGCAACTCGCCCGACGTGAGCCCCGCGGAGTGGGGCCTGATCGCCGAGAAGGGTGCCGACGGCGCCGCGGGCGCCGATGGTGCCCAGGGTCCGGCGGGTCCCGACGGGCCTCAGGGCGCGACTGGCGCCACGGGTGCGACGGGTGCGACGGGTGCGCAGGGTCCCCCGGGCGCGGCCGGTGCCACGGGTGCGACGGGTGCTCAGGGCCCGATCGGCCCGGTCGGGCCGCAGGGTCCCATCGGCCCTCAGGGGCCCCAGGGTGATCCGGGACCCGCCGGCACCGGCGCCGCGGTGTTCTCGAGCCGGCACTCCTTCGATCTCGGCAACAGTGCGGGAAGCCGTTACTTCAGCCCGATCCACGTCGACGACTCAGGGACGGAGTCCTTCGGCGTCCTCGGCGTCGTGCCGACGGCGTGCACGATGAGCACGCTCGTTGTCCGGGTCAGCAGCACCTTCGACGTCGGAGTAACCGGAACGTTCACGCTCCGCAAGGGCTCGTCGCTCGCGAGCATGGCCGACACGGCGATCACGTGCGCCGTCACGGGCGCCGTGCCCACGTGCACCGGCACCGGCTCGGTCTCGATGAATGCGACCGATCTCTTCGGACTGCGACTCGACTACACCTCCGGATCGACCGGCAGCAGCGACTATTTCCTCATCTCACTCGCCTGCCAGTAGGCGGAATCGAGCGACTCACGAGGCCCGCCGCCCCATCGGGCGGCGGGCCTTTTCCATTGGAGCGGGTCGCCTGGCGTGTCGCCTCGGGGGGCGGGATAGTGTCGGCCGATGGCGATGACGGCCTTCGACGAATCGCGAGCGGGTTCCGGGAGGTCGGTCCGAAGAGCATGACTCTGACTTACGTTCTCGACCGCGACAACCGGGTCGTCTCCATCGAAGGGCCCTGGGACGAGTTCGCGCGAGCGAACGGAGCACCCGGCCTCACGCGTCAGCGCGTCATCGGCGCCCTGCTGCTCGATTTCGTCACCGGGTCCGCGGCCCGGGAGCTCGTCGGCCGTCTTTTCGAGATTGCCCGCATGGGACCCGTGCGGCCGCTTCCCTTTCGCTGCGATTCGCCCTCCCGCCGCCGCTTCCTGCGCCTCGAGCTTCGCGCGCAGCCGGACAGCGCGTTGCGCTGCGACTCGATCCTCGAGCGTGAAGAGGAACGGGCGTTTCAGCCCTTGCTCGACCCGACCTCGCCCCGGGGGGCGGAGCTGGTTGTCGTCTGCAGCTGGTGCAAGAAAGTCCGCCTCGAGGGGGGCCGCTGGGCGGAGATCGACGAGGCCGCGGCACCCCTCCAGCTCTTCAGTCGGCCGGAGATGCCGGCGGTGAGCCACGGGGTTTGCGAGCCCTGCGCGGAGGCCGTCCGAAAGGCCTCGCGGCCCGAAGACTGAGCTCTCGAGCCCCCGGGAAGACGGACTGGCCGGGCCCTGGCCACCGAAGCGATGCATTTGAATCAGCCGCGAACGGAGTTTCCGGGGCTACTCTTCGTTTGTGCACTCCCGCTGAGCGCCGCACGCTCGAATGCCATCATTCGACGAGCGGAAGGACATTTACGGCAAGCCGTGGTTCTCGCGGATCGTTCTCGCTGTGTTCGGCGCGCTCCTGGCGTCGGTCGTGGCGTTTCAGGCCTTCGTCGCGATGCCGCGCGCGCGCGCGGAGGTGATCGAGCAATGGCGCGGCCGGCTCTCTGGAATGGCGGACGATCGGCGGGCCGCCATCGAAAATTGGCTTGAGGCCGGCCTCAGCGACGCGGAAGCCGCCGCGGCGTTTCCGTCGGCCATCTCGCTCGGATCGAGTCCCGAGGCGCGGGAGCACTTTGGCCGGGTGCTTTCGGCGATCGCCCGCGCCAAGGGCTACGGCGGAGGCTGGGTCATCGGCCCCGGAGGTGAAATCGTGGTCGCGGCCGAGGGGAGCCAGTCGCCCGGCCAGGCGATTTTGAAGAAGCTCGCAGAGCGCATCGACGGCGGAGAGTCGGTGCTGGAGATGCGCGCTCCGACCGGGCAGGAGATTTCGGCGTTTTTCACGGCGCACATCCGGAATTCCGCAAGGGGCGGCCGCATCGAGGGCTTCGTCGTTTTCCGGGACGACCCGGCGAGGTTTCTCTTTCCGCTTCTCCAATCCGAACCCGTGCCGACGGTGACCGGCGAGGCGCTCGTGGTGCGCGCCGACGGCGGAGACATTCTCTTCCTGGGGCCGCTGCGGCATCGGCCGGACCAGCCGCTGACGTTTCGGGTTCCCGCCACTCCGCGCCTGGCGGCAGTCGCGGCAATCGGCTCCCGGAACGAGTTCGGCGAATTCGTCGATTACCGGGACGTGCCCGTCTTTGCCGCGACCCGCAGCATCCTCGGAGCGCCGTGGGGTCTCGTCGTGAAGGTGGACCGGGAAGAGGCGCTCGGCCCGTACCGGGCGTCCGTGCGCGAAGAGCTCAAGTTTCTCGCGGCGCTCGTGCTCGGCCTCGGCGGCCTGGCTTTCGGGTTCTGGCGCTCCCGGCAGATGTTGTACGAGATGCAGATTCTCCGGGGCCGTACCCGCTTCGCGGAGCTCCTCGATCGCGCGCACGATCCGGTGCTCTTCCTCGGGCCGGACCTTCGGATTCGCGAGGTGAATCGCCGGGCCGAGGACTTCTACGGGTATGGTCGGGGAGAGATGGCGGGCCTCCACGCGGTCCACGATCTTTGCTTTGCGGAGAAGCGTTCCGCCGTGGCCGGCGCGATCGAGTCCTTCGAGCGCTCGGGCAGCGCGATATTTTCGACCGTCCATTGCCGGAAGGACGGGACCCGAGTCGCCGTCGAGGTGAGCATCAGCCGGTTCACCGTCGAGGGGGAGTCCGGGAGTGTCGCGATCATCCGCGACGTGGAAGCCCGCGAGCAGGTGCTCGCCGAGCTGAGGCGCACGACGGCGACCCTCGGCGCCCTGGTCGAGTCCTCGCCCCTCGCGATCCTCACGATCGGCGCCGACGAAAGGGTCGGCCTGTGGAATCCCGCGGCGGAAGCGCTGCTCGGCTGGACTTCCGACGACGTGCGAGGCCGGGTCCTGCCGGTCATTCCCGAGAACAAGGCCGTGCTCGATGGTTTGAAGGATCGCGTGCTCGGAGGCGAAACGTTTGCCGGCATGGAGCTCATCGGGCGGCACCGGAAGGACGGGACCGTCGTCGACCTCAGTCTTTCCGCGGCCCCGATTCGCGACCCCGGGGGAGCCACGTTGATCCTCTGCATCGCGGAGGACATCACCGCGCGGCGCGCCCGCGAGGCCGAGCTGCGAAAGCTCTGGCGTGCCGTGGAGCAAAGTCCCGTATCCGTCCTCATTACCGATGTTCACGGGAACATCGAGTACGTCAATCCACGCTTCACGGCGACCAGCGGATACAGCCGGGCCGAGGCGCTCGGGAAGAATCCCCGGATCCTGAAGTCGGGCGAGATGCCCGACGAGGTCTACCTGGCGCTCTGGCAGGCGCTTGCGTCGGGCAAGGAGTGGCGCGGGGAGCTCTTGAATCGGCGCAAGGACGGGGAGCTCTACTGGGAGGACGCGTCGATCTCCCCGATCATGGACGAACGGGGGAATGTCACCAATTTCCTGGCGGTCAAGGAGGACATCACCGCCCGCAAATCACTGGAGGCCCAGTTCCGGCAGGCGCAGAAGATGGAAGCGGTCGGGCGCCTGGCGGGCGGGATCGCTCACGACTTCAACAACCTGCTGACCGTCATATCCGGCTACACCTCGCTCCTTCTCCGGGACGCGGTCAAGGACTCGCGGCCCGAGATGGCGCTCGGCGAGATCGAGGCCGCCTCGAAGCGAGCGGCCGCCCTGACTCAGCAGCTCCTGGCCTTCGGCCGGCGCCAGATGATGCAGCCTCGGCCCGTGAGCCTCGGCGCCGTGGTGTTCGATCTCGAAAAGATGCTTCGCCGCCTGATCGGCGAGGACGTCACGCTCGCGGTGTCGGCGTCCCCGGGTCTCGGCACGGTCGTCGTCGACCCCGGCCAGATCGAGCAGGTCCTCCTCAACCTCGCCGTCAACGCGCGGGACGCCATGCCGGCGGGAGGAGGGCTCGCGATCGAGACGTCGAACGTCTCGATCGACGAGGCCGCGGCGAGCTCCATGCCGGGGCTCGTTCCCGGCGAGTACGTCCTGCTGTCGGTCCGGGACACGGGGCATGGAATTGCCCCCGAGGTTTTCCCTCACATCTTCGAGCCGTTCTTCACGACGAAGGAAAAGGGCAAGGGCACCGGGCTCGGCCTCGCGACCGTGTACGGAATCGTCAAGCAGAGCGGTGGAGGCATCTATATCGACACGTCGGTGGGGCACGGTACGACCTTCAGGATCTATCTGCCGCGCGTGGCCGGCCCGCCGTCCGGCTCGCCGGCTGCGCTCGTCGAAGGGTCGGTCCCCGGGGGCTCGGAGACGATCATGCTCGTCGAGGACGAGGACGGCGTCCGAAACATCGTGACGCGGCTGCTGGAGGATTTCGGCTACCGCGTGATCCCGATCGCGGGTCCGCTCGATGCCATCGCCCGCCTGTCCGCCAGCGACGGCGGCGTCGCCCTGGTGCTGACCGACGTCGTGATGCCGCACATGGACGGCCGGACGATGGCGCTGCGAATGCGCAAGAAGCGGCCGGGCCTGAAGTTTCTGTTCATGACCGGTTACACCCCCGACGAAACCATGCGCGCCGGCATTCGCGGCGACGGTTCCGCGGTCCTCCAGAAGCCGTTCCGGCCCGAGCAGCTCGCTCGCCGGGTCCGCGAGGCGCTGGACGCGCCGGCCGCGGACTGAGCGTCGCCCCGAAAAAAGAGATCCCGCCGCCACTCGGGCGGCGGGAGCAGGAGGGAGCGGGGCCCGGATCAGTCGCAGACGAGCGCGATGTGCGCGTCGTGGTGTTCCGGTGACAGTCCGCCGCCGATGACGGCCTTCAGAGCGATCAGCTCGCCGGCGTTGACGGGGATCGAGGCGGTTGCGGAACAGGACTGGCTGCCTCCGGGAACGATGCAGGAGAGGACCGTGTCCGCGAGGTCCGTCACGAACTGATCTCCGATGATCTCGAAGTACGTGCCCGTGAGAAGAGTGAATTCTTCGGATCCTTCGGGGTCGACGCGCGAGGAGATGAAGACGAGGATGCTCGTCATGGTGCACGGCTTGGGAATCAGCGCGATCTCGGGTCCGTGCTCTTCCTCGTGGGTCCAGCCCCCGAGCGGGCTCATGTAGAAGGTGCCGTTGAGATCGCCGAGATCGAAAGACCCCTGGAATTCCCCGACGCTTCCGGCCGCTCCCTGAGGCCCGGCCGGCCCGACGTCTCCCGCCGGACCTGTGGAGCCCTGCGGACCGGTCGAGCCGTCGATCCCCGAAGGACCTGGCGGGCCCATCGGGCCGGCGATCGAAGAGGCGCTCAGCGTGAGGACCCCGCCCTCGGGATTGATGCTGATGTTCTCGCCCGCCGCCAGAGTCAGGTCGCCCGAGAGACCATTGACCGAAGAGACGAGTGAGCCGCCGAAGTACCCGTTGACGTCGATGATGAGGTCGGTGCCCAGGCCCGAGACTTCCGCGGTGATTGCGCCGCCGACGCCGAGGCCGACGACGACACTGTTCGCGACAACTTGTCCGAACGTGTAGTTGAGACTGGAGGTACCGGGGCGCGGCACGCCCGCGGGATACAACGTGAGGTAGCCCATCCCATTCGTCCGCACGACGGTGAAGTTGAACGAGACCGCGGCGGCATCCTCGGGCACGCCGCACTGCCCGGCGGCCGTGAAATTGCGCGCATTGCCGGGAGACATCGACGGAGGTCCAAACTCCCCGTCGAAGCCGTTGCCGCGGGTGTCCGCGAGGCGGCACGGGCTCAACGCCACGAACGGCACCGCGCGCACGAAGGTGGCGCCGTTGCCTGCCTTCGGGGTCTTTGCAGCCCCGGGGCCGGCCGTCCAGGTCGCGGGCGCGGGCCAGTTTCCAACCTCGGCCGTTTTGGTCTGCGCGAGCATGAACCCCGGAACGAGAATCGGCAGAAGGCTGGCGAGAACGGTTCTGAGCGGGCGTCCCATACGAAACTCCTTCGTTTGAACTCGGCGACATGCACGAGCGTCTTGTCTGCCGATCTCAAGCGCAACGGGCGTGCCACGGGTGCGGCGATGAGCCAAACCATTGCGAAGAATGCACTTCCCTGGGATTTCGCCGCGGCCCGAAAGGCGATCCATCGGCCGCGGTCAAAAAAATCGAACGCCCCGGGTGGAGATTCTTGGACGAGAGACGGCGCCGTGGCTCAGAGGAGCCAGGCGAGCTCGTCGCGCGGGACGGACGTGGTGGAGGAAGAAGCCCCCGGCCTCTCGGAGCGGGAGACGGCTGCGAGGGGCCGCCCCTTCGGCTCCGGGATCGACTCGAGCACCGCGCGAAACTCCCCGAACAGAGCGGCGTCCCACCAACCCCTGCGAACCTCGTCACCCATGATCCCGAGGGCGTTTTCGCGATCGAGCGGGGGACGGTAGACGCGCGCCATCGAGAGCGCGTCGAAGACGTCGGCGATCGTGGTGATGCGGGCGAGCAGCGGGATTTCTTCGCCCTGGAGACCGTCCGGGTAGCCCGACCCGTCCATGCGCTCGTGGTGGTGGTAGACGATGGGGATCGTGGCGGCGAACGTCTTCATGTTGATCAGCAGATCGCGGCCGCGCACCGGGTGGCTTCGAATCTCGGCGATTTCGTCCGCGTCGAGCGGGCCCGGCTTGCGGAGGATGCTGTCGCGGACGGCGATCTTCCCGATGTCGTGGACGAGGCCGCCGCGCTCGAGTGTTCGGAGCGCGTCGGCTTCGAGGCCGATGCGCTCGCCGAGAAGGACGGCGGACCGTGACACGCGGGAACTGTGGCCGTACGTCGAGGGATCGCGGGCGTCGATGATCCGCGCGAGCGAGATCAGGACGTCCTCGGCGCTCTCGAGCGCATCCGTCGCCGCCTTCAGGTCGAGCAATGCCCGCACGCGCGCGATCAGTTCCTCGGGCGAAAAGGGTTTCGCGAGAAAGTCGGTGACGCCGCTCTCGATCGCTCGCAGCTTTCCGGCGGGAGTAGCGTCGCCGGTGATCATCACGACCGGCGTCAGACGCGTCTCGGGCCGGGACCGCAGGTCGGTGATCACGTCGAAACCGCTGCGGCTCGGCAGGTGCATGTCGACGAGAACGAGGTCGGGGCGGTAGGCCGCGATCGAGTCGAGCCCTTGCTCCGCCGAAGCCGCCGTTCGGAGCTCGTATCCTTCGGGCGCGAGCAGAAAGGCGATCAGCCGGCGGATCGCGTCGTCGTCGTCGATGACGAGGATCCGCGGGCGCGGGCGGGCAAGGGGCGGCGAAGGGCTCGGGCCCCTGCTTTCTGCCTTGAGCGTCGTTGCAACCTGAATCATTTCATCCCTCGGTGTGAGTCGGGAGCAACGCGGGTGCCATGAGACAAAACGCCCACAGCTGCCGTGGCTGCAACGGTTAGCTCGGGGGGCAAAACGGGCCCGCGCGGCCGGACGTCCGAATCTTGCGCCCGATGGTTCGAAGAATCCGACGGCCGCCGGCTCAGACCGGGCGGGTGATGCCGAGCCGTTTGAGCTTGTAGGCGAGGTCGCTGCGCGAGAGGCCGAGCTTGCGCGCCGCCTGAGCCGCGACGCCGCCGGAGGCCGCCAGGGCTTTCCGAACGACCGCCCGCTCGACCTCGTCCTCGAGAGCCCGCAGGTCGAAGCTCTCCGGAAGAGAGCCGATCCAGTTCTCGAACGGGTTGCCGTCGCTTCGAAGCGGCGAGGCGCCGGAAATCGGCAGATCGTCGGCCTCGATCTGTTCGCTTGGCGAAAGGATCGCGGCACGCTCGAGGATGTTGCGAAGCTCGCGGACGTTGCCCGGAAAGGCATAGCCCGAGAGCTTCTCGAGGGCCGCGGGCGAGAGACGGACCGGGCGCGCTTTGAGCTCCCGGGCAATGTGGCCGAGCAGCTGCTCGGAGAGGGCCGGGAGGTCCTTGCGGCGTTCCCGGAGGGGGGGGACTTGAAGGGGAACGACGGCGAGCCGGTAGTAGAGGTCTTCGCGAAACTGCCCATCCCGAACGCGTTGAAGCAGGTCCCGGTGGGTCGCCACGACGATGCGGACGTCGACGTGGCGGGGCTTCGCCGATCCGACCCTCACGACTTCGCCGGTCACGAGCACGCGCAGGAGCTTGGCCTGCAGGCCGAGCGACATCTCTCCCGCCTCGTCGAGGAAAAGCGTCCCGCCGTCCGCGGCCTCGAACACTCCGGGGCGCATACGGTCGGCTCCGGTGAAAGACCCGCGCTCGTGGCCGAAGAGCTCGCTTTCGAGCAGCGTCTCGGAAAATCCGGCGCAGTTGACCGGCAGAAAGAGCTTGTCGGCGCGGCTGCTGGATTCGTGAATCGCCCTGGCGACGAGCTCCTTGCCCGTCCCCGTCTCGCCCACGACGAGAACGGTGGCGTCGGTCCGGGCGATCCGGACGATCAATCGCCGCAGCTCGTTCATGATGGCGCTCGGGCCGACGAGCTGGCCGGTCGGCGAGAGTCGGCGCACCTGGCCCTTGAGCGATTCGTTTTCCCGCAGGAGCCGCGCGCGCTCCGCGGCGCGGTCGACGACCGCGAGGACCTGGTCGGCTTGAAACGGCTTGGTCAGAAAGTCGAAGGCCCCGGCTTTCATCGCGTCCACGGCGAGTTGGATCGTGCCGACGCCCGTCAGGAAAACCACGGGAATGGTCGGGTCGCATTCCCGGGCCGCCGTCAGCACGTCGAGGCCGGTTCCGTCCGGCATCTGCTGGTCGGTGACGACGACGTCGACCTCGCCGGAAGCGAGGACCTTCCGGGCCTGGCCGACGCCGTTCGCCTCCTCGATCTCCCGGCGGGGATCCTCGAGGATCGACTGCAGGAGCCGCCGGACCGCGGGCTCGTCGTCGACGATGAGAATACGCGACAGGCGGCGTGCCACGGTCAGTCCGGCGCCGCCCCGGCGAGGAGCTCCCGGATCCGGCGCGTCAGCACACCCGCCGAAAACGGTTTCTGGAGGAACGCGGTATCGTCGATGGCCGCACCGTCGCGGAGAACGCTCGAACCGGCGTATCCGGAGATGAAGAGGATCCGCGTTTCGGGGTGGATGGCGGCCAGCCGGCCGGCGAGCTCGGGACCTCCGATCCCCGGCAGCACCGAGTCGGTGACGAGCAGGTCGATCCGTTCGCTTCGGCGCCTCGCCGTCTCCAGGGCATCCTCGCCCCGGGCCGCCTCGAGGACCGCGTAGCCGGCCTCCTCGAGGGTCAGCCGGATGAAGGACCGCACGGCCTCCTCGTTTTCCACCAGGAGGATCGTTCCGGTTCCCCGCGCGACCGGCTCCGGTCGGGGCTCCGCCGCCGCTTTGCGCGTGACGTCCGCCGAGGCACGGGGCAGGAAAACCTTGAAGATCGTCCCCCGGCCGGGCTCGCTGTAGACCCACAGGAAACCGCCGCTCTGCTTGACGATCCCGTAGACCGTGGACAGCCCCAGGCCCGTGCCCTTGTCGGTCTCTTTCGTCGTGAAAAACGGCTCGAACATGCGGGACCGGGTCGCCTCGTCCATTCCTGTCCCCGTGTCCGTGACGCTGACGAGCACGTACCTTCCGGGGGTCGCCAGGAGGACGGTGGCCGGAACGTACGACTCTTCGATGTCGACGTTCTCGGTCTTGATCGTGAGGGTCCCGCCTTTGGGCATGGCGTCCCGGGCGTTGACCGCGAGGTTCATCAGCACCTGCGCGATCTGGCCCCGATCGACTTTCACCGCCCCGAGGGACGGGTCGAGGTCGATCCGGATCTCGACGTTCTTTCCGATGACGCGCTCCAGGATCCTCTGCGATTCTCGAACGAGGTCGTTGAGGTCGAGCACCTCGACCGCGAAGCTCTGCTTCCGGCTGAACACGAGAAGCTGGCGCGTCAGCGACGCCGCGCTCTCGGCCGCTCGGCGGATCTGGCCCGCGTATTCGCCGGTCGAACCGGCGGGCGGGTTCCTTTCGAGCATCTCACTGTAGCCCAGGATGGCGGTCAGCAGGTTGTTGAAGTCGTGGGCGATCCCGCCCGCGAGCCGACCGACGGCCTCCATCTTTTGAGACTGCATGAACTGGGCCTCGAGGAGTTTCCTTTCGGAGACGTCGTGCTGCACCGCGAAAAAGCCGAGAACCGCTCCCTTGTCGTCGAGGATGGCGTTGGCCGAGACCTCGACCGTGATCAGCTTCCCGTCGCCGGCCCGGTTGACCATTTCGCCGTGGAACCCGGCGCCGGAGAGCATCGACTTCCAGAACGCCTCGTAGAAGGCGCGGTCGTGCTTGCCGCTCTTGAGGATCCTCGGCGTCTGGCCGAGGGCGCTCCCGGCCGGCAGGCCGTAGACCCTCTCGAACGCGGGATTGACGAAGATCATCCGGCCGCCCGCGTCGGTGATCAGGACCACGTTCTCGGCCTGCTCGACCGCGCGGAGCAGCTTGCGCGCGAACTCGTTCGCGCGATTCTCCGCGGTGACGTCGCGTGCGACTGCGGAGGCCCCGATGACGGCGCCCGTTTCGTCGCGGACCGGAGAAATCGTGAGCGACACCGCGACGATCGAACCGTCCCTGCGCTTCCGGAGCGTCTCGAGTGGCCGGACGGTCTCGCCGCGCAGGATTCGCTCCATGCACTCGGCGAATTCGGGCGCGCTCTCCTCCGGAACGTGCAGCGACAGCGGCGAGCCCAGGGCTTCCGACGCCGGATGTCCGTACAGGCGCTCCGCCCCGCCGTTCCAGCTGGTGATCCGGCCGTGAAGGTCCACGCTGCTGATGGCGTCTTCGGAGGAGCGAACGATTTCGGCGAGGAGGGCGTCCTGCGGCCTCATGCGGAAGACCTCACAGCCGGGCGCCCGGAGGTCGACGCGCGACCAACCGCCGCACACGAGGCACTCGACGAGTGTTCGCTGCCTCGCGGAGCGTTCAGGTATTTGCCCGCGGACTGGATCCCCGGGTGCTCCTTCAGACCCGGTCGCGTCTCCAGGGACGCGGCGAAGGGCCACGAATCACCCGAACTCGATTGCATGGGGACCGTCCTTTGAGATGCCGTGTTCATGGTACGGGGATCCGGGTCATTTCCCGGGTGCGCCCTTCCCAAAATAGGCATTCTCGGCTCGTGGCTGTATCAGCGCCGTGAAGGGCTCCGCCTCATACGGCGTACTACCCGTGACGAACGGGGCCGCCTCAATCCAGGAGACGGGCCTGGATTGCGTACCGGGTGAGATCCGCGTTGGTCTGAAACCCCATCTTTTCGAGGATCCGGGCGCGGTGGGTGCTGACGGTCTGAGGACTGAGAGACAACTCCTCGCCGATCGCTTTGACCGTCATGCCCGATGCGAGCCGGCGGAAGACCTGGTACTCCCGGTCGGAAAGAGCTTCGTGGGGAGCGTCCTGCGGTTGCGTTCGCAGCCCGACCGCGGCCGCGAGGCGCTCGGCGAGCGACGCACTGACGTACCTGCCCCCGGCGAGGACTTTCCTTATCGCGGTGGCGAGCTCCTTCGCGGCGGCCTGTTTCGTGAGATATCCCGCCGCGCCGGCTCGCAGCATTCGGAGCGCGAACTGGTCCTCGGAATACATGCTCAGAACGAGGACGGGCGTCCTCGGACGTTCCAGATGAAGTTTCTTGAGGACATCCAGGCCGCTCATGTCCGGCAGCGAGATGTCGAGAACGATCACGTCCCAGTCCTGTTCGCGCGCCAGCCGCAGGGCGCCCTGGCCGTCGTCCGTTTCGCCGAAGACCGCATCCGCGATCGTGTCGGTCAGGATCTGCTTGAGTCCGCTCAGCACGACGGGATAGTCGTCGACCAGAAGAATCCGCGTCATGGCGGAAAGCTCAATTGGACCCGCGTGCCTTTTCCCGGAGCCGACCAAACGGCCACTTCGCCTCCGAGGGCGCGGGCCCGCTCGCGCATGCCGACGAGGCCGAGCGAGCGGGAATCATCGAGCTTCTCGGCCGCGATCCCGCGTCCGTCGTCGCGCACCTCGAGGCGCAGGCCGCCGGCGTCGCAGCGGAGCCGCACGTCGACGGAGGCGGCACCCGAATGGCGGGAGACGTTGGTCAGCGCTTCCTGGAGGATCCGAAAGGCGGCGGTGGAGCGGTCGGGACTCAGCCGTTCGGCCTCCACCGTCGCCGACATGCGGCAGGCGATTCCGGCTCGTTTCTGGAAGTCCCGCGCGTACCACTCGACGGCCGCCTCCAGGCCGAGCTCGTCGAGGACTCCGGGGCGCAGCTCGGTCGCAATGCGCTGCACCGATTCGAGAGTCGTGGAGATGAGCGCCGACATCGAGGCGACCTTTTCGAGGAGGGTTTCGGTTGCGGACCCGGGGAGCTGGGCGAGCCGGCGTTCCAGAAAGGCCGTGTCCATGTGGAGGGCCGTCAGGGCCTGCCCGACCTCGTCGTGCACGTTGCGCGCAATTCGGCGACCTTCCTCTTCCCGGGCGAGCCGCAGCCATCCGGCGAGGGCGCGAATCTCGTCGTGCGAGCGGCGCAGACGCTCCTCGGCGACCCTCTGGTCCGTGACGTCGCTGACCACGCCGACGAATTCCCTGACCGTCCCGGCCTCGTCGAACGTCGGGTGTCCGAGACTATGGAGGTGGCGTTGCGCTCCGCCGGGTCCGACGATGCGGTAGCGGCTCTCGAAGTCCGTGCCCTCGCGCACGGCCTGCGCGATCTCCGCGTTCACGCGCGCCGCATCCTCGGGATGGAGCCTGCCCAGGAACAATTCGTGCGAAGGGCTCGTCCGCGGGGAATCGAGGCCGAAGATCCGACAGGTCTCGGCGGACCAGAAGAGCTCTCCGGTCCCGACGTTCCAGGCCCAGCTTCCGGTGTGGCTGAGACGCTGGCCTTCGTTCAGGTAGACCTCGCTCGTCTTCAGTGCGGTCTCCAGGCGCTTGCGTTCGGTGATGTCGCGGAGCACGCCGAGGTGCTGGCCGGGAACGAAGTGCGCCCGAGCGGCGAACTCGACCTTGAGCGGCGAACCGTCCGAACGGAGGAAGGCCCATTCTCCCTCCAGGGTTCCCCTGCGGAGCAGCTGCTGGAGGGCGTCGTCGAAATCGTATCCTCCGACCGTGATCTCCGAGACCCTGAGGCGAAGAATTGCTTCGTGGTCGCGTCCGAGAAGCGCGCAGGCGGCGGGATTGGCGTCGATGAAACATCCGTCCTCGTCGATGATCAGGATGGCGTCGAGGGCCCCCTCGAAGATCGCGCGGAAGCGGGTCTCGCTCTCGCGCACGGATTGCTCGGCGCGCCGGCTCTCGGAGAGATCCAGGCCCAGGACGAGCTGCGAACCGTCCGACAGCGCGGACCGCGTCCACGAGATCTCGATGATCTTTCCGTCGCGCGTCCGAGCGCGGTGATTGGCCCAGCCTGGCTGTTCTTCGGGGAGCATCTCCGTTGCGCGGCGGCGACCTTCCGGATCGGGATAGGCCTCGGCGAGGGTATGCGTCTGGCGCGCTTCTTCCAGCGTCCATCCCATGACCCGCTCCCACTCGCGGTTGGCAAAGATGAGCCGACCGGCCGGGTCGAAGCAGGAGATCATGACGGGGCTCCGGTCGAAGATGAGCTGCAGGATCTCGATCTGTCCGCGCAGCCGGTGGCGCTCGCGGACGACGACGCCGGCGTCCGCAGCGGAGGCCGGCCGTCGTCCTTCGGGAGGCTCCGACCGTTTCATGTACTCTGTCCGGCCCCTCGACCCGGGAAACCGGTGAGCCGCCAGCGCCGAGGGCTCCGACCTGAGGTCATGTTACCCCCATGCGGGGCGGAAGGCGGTCCGCGACGGCCGGCCCACTGATTCGAATGCATCACGGAGCCGGCTGGCGGAGCGCTGACGATGGGGCATGAGCCCCACGGCCCACTCCGAGGGAGTCGTGCTGGTCGGCAATCCGAACGTCGGCAAGAGCGCACTCTTCGGAGCGCTGACCGGCAAGTACGTGACGGTCTCGAACTATCCGGGCACGACGGTCGAGGTCTCCGAGGGCTCGATGACGGTCGGCCGGAGCCGAGGCGCGATCCGCGACACGCCGGGGACGGCGTCGCTGCTGCCCTTCTCGGAGGACGAGCGGGTGACCCGGGACATTCTTCTGTCGACCCGGCCGGCGGCCGTCGTCGTGGTCGGGGACGCGAAGAACCTGGAGCGGGCCGTGGCCCTCGCGCTCGAAGTCGCCGAGACGGGCCTTCCCCTCGTCGTCTGCCTCAACATGATGGACGAGGCGCGCGCCCGCGGCTTCTCGATCGACGCCGGGCGGCTCGCGGCGCGCCTCGGCGCCGCC
Organism: uncultured Acidobacteriota bacterium; assembly: GCA_963805495.1. Classification (GTDB taxonomy): domain Bacteria; phylum Acidobacteriota; class Thermoanaerobaculia; order UBA5066; family Gp7-AA6; genus DAHUXD01. The sequence continues at coordinate 572,271 of CAWDUQ010000001.1, forward strand.
GTGGTCGAAACGGTCGCGGTCCGGCACGAGGGGATTTCCCGGCTGGCCGCGGCGATCGACGAAGCGCGGCCGGCGGCCTTCCGAATCGCCTACCCCGATCCGATCGAGCGGGCTCTCGAGGCGGTCGAGTCCCTCATGCCGGACGCGCCGTTCGGCCCTCGTACGCTGGCGCTCGGCGCGCTGGCGGGCGACCAGACGCTCACGCCGTGGCTGCGGGCGCACCTCACCGACGACGCCCTCGCGCGCCTGGAGAAAGTGAGACAGCGCCTGCGCCGCTTCTATCGCGACGACCTCGGCGCCGTCATCCAGGATGCCCGGCGGCGCGCGGCCGCCGAGATCGTGCGCGAGGTCCGGACGCGGCGCGAGCCCGCCGCCTCGTCGATCGGGCCCCTGCAGCGCTGGCTCGACGTGGCCACGACCCATCCCGTCCTTGGGGTGCCCGTGCTGCTCGCGGCGCTCTACCTCTCGTATCTCTTCGTCGGCGTCTTCGGCGCGAGAACGCTGGTGGACGTTCTGGAGAACGGGTTGTTCGGGAAGATCGTCAGTCCGGCGGCGACTCGCCTCGCCGACGCCATCATCCCCTGGCCGCTCGTCCGGGACTTTTTCGTCGGGCCCTACGGGCTCGTGACGATGGCGCTGGCGTACTCTCTCGCACTCGTGCTGCCGATCGTCGGCACGTTCTTCATCGCCTTCGGGATCCTGGAGGACTCGGGCTACCTGCCGCGCCTCGCCGTGATGGTCAACCGCATCTTCAAGTCGATGGGGTTGAACGGCAAGGCCGTGCTTCCGATGGTCCTCGGTCTCGGCTGCGACACGATGGCGACGCTGACGACCCGGATCCTCGAGACCCCCAGGGAACGGCTCATCGTGATCCTGCTCCTCGCGCTCGGCGTCCCGTGCTCGGCGCAGCTGACCGTGATTCTCGCGATGCTCGGCGGAATCTCCGCCCTCGCCCTGACGATCTGGGCCTTCGTGGTGCTCTCGGTCCTCTTCCTCGTGGGCAAGCTCGCCGCGAGCGTGCTGCCGGGCCGGAGCAGCGATTTCGTCCTGGAGTTGCCTCCCCTGCGCGTGCCCCGGCCGGGGAACCTGCTCGTCAAGACGCTCGCCCGCATCGAGTGGTACCTGCGGGAGGCCGTTCCGCTCTTCGTCCTCGGGACGGCCGTCCTCTTCGTGGCCGACCGGCTGCGCCTGATCGGCTGGATCGAGCGGGCGGCGCGGCCGGTGGTCACCGGCGCGCTGGGCCTGCCGGCCGAGACGGCGCCCGCGTTCGTCATCGGTTTCCTGCGGCGCGACTTCGGGGCGGCCGGGCTCTTCGACATGGCCCGCCACGGCCGGATCGACCCCATTCAGTCGCTCGTCGCCATGGTCACGATCACCCTCTTCCTTCCGTGCATCGCCAATTTCTTCATGATCGTCAAGGAACGCGGCTGGAAGACGGCGGGCGCGATCGCCGCCTTCGTCTTCCCCTTCGCGGTCGCGGTGGGCGCCGCGCTCAACCTGGTGCTGCGCGCCGTTCGGTTGCCTCTCTGATGAAGCCCGACGAGACTCCCTTCCGGCCGCTTCCCGCGCACCCGGCGCCGGCGTCGGAGGCGAGCACCTTCGTGTGCGGCCTCTGCGGGAACCGGTTCACGCACGGCGGACTCGTGTGCGGCGCGTGCCCGATGCAGACGGGCTGCCAGCTCGTCCGTTGCCCCAACTGCGGGTTCCAGTTTCCGCGGTCCTCTCGGATCGTCGATTTTCTGAGCCGGGTGTTCCGGCGCGCGCGGAGGCATCCATGATCCTGCACCCCGACCTGGCCGACCAGGACATCGAGGAGGTCGCCGAGGAGCTCTGGACACTCAACGAGCGGGGCCTCGACCAGATCGAGGACCTGCGCGCCTCGAGCGAAGTGGCGGTGCTGGACGCCGCGCTCGGAGAGCTCTCGCGGCGGGGCCTCGTGCGCGTGGAAGCAGGGCGGTTCGCGCTCACCTCGGAGGGCCGAAGCCTCGCCGCCCGCCAGGTCCGCCGCCACCGGCTCGCCGAGGTGCTCTTCACGACCGTGCTCGAGGTTCGCGACGAGTCGGCCGTCGACCGCACCGCCTGCGTCATGGAACACGTCCTCGGCGCGGGACTCGCCGACGCGATCTGCGCGTTTCTCGGGCACCCCCGCACCTGCCCGCACGGGAAACCGATTCCCCAGGGGCCCTGCTGCCACGAGCTGTCGCAGACGATCGAGCCGCTCGTGCAGCCGCTCGACCGGCTGCCCGCCGGCGGCGAGGGGCGGATCGTCTACATCGTGCCGCGCGACCGCGAGCGCCTCGCGCCGCTGACGAACCTCGGGATCGTTCCGGGGGCCCACGTGCGCGTGCGCCAGAAAGTGCCCGCTTTCGTTCTCGTGCTCGGCGAGACGGTCCTCGCCCTCGATCCCGCGATCGCGGGCGAGATCTACGTCAAGAAGGTCTGAGCGAAGGAGGATCCGGCCTAGCCGGTGGCGTCGAGGCCCGTCGCCGAGGCTTCCGCCCGAAGGTATTCGTCGATCGCGGCGGCGGCCTTGCGCCCGTGGCCCATGGCCAGGATCACCGTCGAGGCCCCGGCCACGATGTCGCCGCCGGCGAAGACGCCCTTGCGGGTCGTCATCATGGTCTTCTCGTCCACGACGAGGGTGCCGTGCCGCGTCGTCGTCAGGCCGGTCGTGGTCTTCGGAATGAGCGGGTTGGGGCCGTTGCCGATCGCCTCGATGACGATCTCGACCGGAAGATCCTCGAACGCCCCCTCGATCGGCACCGGCCGGCGCCGGCCCTTCTCGTCGGGCTCTCCGAGCTCGCACCGCTGCACCTTGAGCGCCCGCACCCATCCGTCCGAGCCCCCGACGATCTCGACCGGCGCGCAGAGCATCCGGAACTCGACGCCCTCCTGCTCGGCGTGGTGCACCTCCTCGAGGCGGGCCGGCATCTCGGCGCGGGAACGCCGGTAGACGAGATACACGTGCTTGGCCCCGAGACGCAGCGCCGACCGCGCGGCGTCCATCGCGACGTTGCCGCCGCCGAGGACCGCGACGTTGTCCCGCCGCAGGACCGGAGTGTCTTCCACGGGGAATCGATAGGCGCCCATCAGGTTCGCGCGGGTGAGGTACTCGTTGGCCGAGTAGACGCCGTTGAGGTCTTCGCCCGGGACGTTGACGAAGTAGGGGAGTCCCGCTCCGGTCGCGACGTACACGGCGTCGAAGCCGTCGTCGAAGAGGTCGTCGATCGTAAGCGTCTGGCCGACGATCGTGTCGAACTCGAACTGCACGCCCATCTGCGACAGGTTGTCGACCTCCGCCTGAACGATGCTCTTGGGAAGACGAAACTCCGGGATTCCGTACACGAGGACGCCGCCGGCCTTGTGGAAGGCCTCGAAGACGACCGCCTCGTGGCCGAGGCGCCTCAGGTCTCCCGCGCAGGTCAGGCCCGATGGTCCCGCACCGATGATGGCGACGCGCCGGCCGGTCGGCGCACCGACCGAGGGAAGCTCGACGCCGCCCTCCTCCCGCTCCCAGTCAGCCAGAAACGCCTCGATCTTGCCGACCGAGACCGCGAATCCCAGGTCCTTGTGGACCTTGGCGACCATGCAGTTCTCCTGGCACTGGCTCTCCTGCGGGCAGACCCGCCCGCAGATCGCCGGGAGAAGGTTGGTCTCCTTGATGAGGCGGATCGCGCCCCGGAAGTCGCCATCGGCGACGAGCTTCAGGAACCCGGGCACGTCGACGCCGACCGGGCACCCCGAGACGCACGGCTCGTTCTTGCACGAGAGGCAGCGCACGGCTTCCGCGCGGGCTTGCGCGGGCGTATAGGCGAACGGGACTTCGCGGATGTTGCCCACGCGCTCGGCAGGGTCCTGCTCGGCCCAGAAGACCCTGGGCAGCTGGCCCCGCTGTTTGTTCGTCAGGGTGTGACGGTTGTCGACGCGCGTCGCGAGCTCTTCGGGGGTCGGGTTGGTGCGGGTTTCGTCGGACATCAGACTTCGGCCTCCGAGGCGGCGGCGGGCGCCTCCAGGCGGCAGGTGTGGCCGTTCTCCCGGTAGCGCGCCAGGCTCGCGGCCTCCTCGGGCTTGTACATGGCCTGGCGGCGCATCATCCCGTCGAAGTCGACGCGATGGCCGTCGAACTCGGGACCGTCCACGCAGACGTACCGGGCGACGCCGCCGACCGTGACCCGGCAGCCTCCGCACATCCCGGTGCCGTCGACCATGATCGTGTTCAGGCTCACGAGGGTGGGGACCGCGTAGGGTTCCGTCGTCTTCGAGCAGAACTTCATCATCAGGGGCGGGCCGATCGCGATCGCGAGGTCGACGTCTTCTCCGCGAGACCGGCGGGACTCGATGGCCTCCTTGAGGACGTCGGTGACGAAGCCCTTTCGCCCGTATGAGCCGTCGTCGGTGCACACGAGCAGCTCGTCCGATGCTTCGCCGAGCCGGTCCTCGAAGACGAGCAGGTCCCGTCGCCGGGCGCCCAGCACCGTCACGACGTGGTGTCCGGCCTCGCGGAAGGCCCGAACGATCGGGAGCATCGGCGCGGCGCCGATGCCGCCGGCGACGCACGCCACGGTTCCCCGGAAGCCCTCGTCCTTTCCCGGAATGCCGATGTGCGTCGGGTTGCCGAGCGGGCCGGCGACGTTCGAGAAGGCGTCGCCCTGCGCGAAGGCCTCGGTCATCTCGATCGTGGTCTTGCCGACGGCCTGGACGACGAGCGTGATCGTGCCGGCGGCCCGGTCCACGTCGGCGATCGTCAGGGGGATCCGCTCGGAGTTCGCGTGGGGCCGCACCATGACGAACTGGCCCGCGCGGTGGCGCCGGGCCACGCGCGGCGCCTCGATCTCGAAGAGGCTGACGTTTTCTCCCAGGGACTTCTTGACCAGGATCCGGAACACGTGTTTCACCTCGCATCCCGATGGTCAATTCGCGGGCGCGCGGGGGGGAGATGCATTTGCATCAGTTTCGGGTGGCCCGGGGCGCCGGCGGGCGTATTCTCCGGTCAGGCTCCTCGGGCGATTTGAAGGGAGAAAGAAAATGCACGAAGCTCGCCGTTTCCGGGTGGTCCCGGCTTTCGCCGTCGCTCTGGGCTTCCTGTTGCCCGCGGGAGTCCCGGCGCAGGAACGTCCCAACCCCGAAGCCCTGATTGCGGCCCAGCGCGAAGCCATGGCCCGCCTGTCCTTCATGGACGGGGTGTGGCGCGGCGCGGCCTGGATCGTTCGGCCCTCCGGCGAGAAGCACTCGAGCACGCAGACGGAGCGGATCGGCCCGTTTCTCGACGGGTCGGTGAAGGTCATCGAAGGCCGCGGATACGACGCCGACGGCAAGGTCACGTTCAACGCCTTCGGAACGATTTCTTTCAGCCCCGCGACGAAGGCTTACACGCTGCACTCGTACGCGATGGGCAACGTCGGCGATTTTCCGCTCGACCCCACGGCCGATGGATACACGTGGGAGATCCCCGCGGGTCCGACGACGATTCGGTACACCGCCGTCATCAAGGACGGCACCTGGAACGAAACGGGCGACCGCATCGTGCCCGGGAAGGACCCCGTTCGTTTCTTCGAGATGAACCTGAAGCGCGTCGGCAACACGGACTGGCCGGCCGCCGGTGCGGTCAGCCCGCGGTGAGAACGCGGCGGAGCGAAACGCCGCCTTTCTAGAATGCCGGCGCGAACGACGCCAGGATCTCGGCGGTGCTCGTGACCTCGCCGACGTCGCGGGCCTTCTTCCGCACGTCGTCCATCCGTTCGACGAGCGACGGCTGCCGCACGTCGTAAAGAACGCCGGTCGTGATGACGTCGGGTTCGCGCGTGTAGCGAAGGGCGGCGGAGCGGTCGGTCGGGTCGTGGTCCGCCGGAAGGAAAGCGAGCTTCGCCTTGAGGATCTTGAACTGGTCGTCGCCGCGCCACGTGACGCACGGGGACATCACGTTCAGGAACGCGAATCCGCGGTGCTCCATCGCGCGGGTCATGAGATCCACCAGCATCCTGGGGTCGCCCGAGAACCCGCGGCCGACCCACGTCGCGCCGAAGGAGATCGCGAGCTCGCAGGGGTCCACGGACGGCTCCGGGTTGCCCCAGTACGTCGACTTGGTCTTGTCTCCCGCCGGCGTGGTCGGCGCCGCCTGGCCTTTCGTCAGCCCGTAGATCTCGTTGTCCATCATGAAGTACGCGATGTCGAGGTTTCGCCGCGCCGCGTGCAGGAAGTGATTGCCGCCGATCGCGATGCCGTCGCCGTCGCCGCCGACCGCGATCACGTTCAGCTCCGGCCGCGCGAGCTTGACCCCGCTCGCAAGCGTCAGCGCCCGTCCGTGGACTCCGTTGAAGCCGAAGGTCTCGACGTAGCCCGGCAGGCGCGACGAGCAGCCGATCCCGGAGATCACCACGGTGTTCCACGGCTCGAGCTGGAGCTTCGCCATGGCGCGGTGGAGCGACGCCAGGGCGCCGAAGTCCCCGCAGCCGGCGCACCAGACGGGCTTCAGGTCGGATTTGTAGTCGGACGGCTGGAAGGTCGGGAGTTCGGCGACCGTGCTCATACGGCCACCGCTTCCCGCGCCGGCAGGGCCCGTGCCCTCTCCACTCCGGCGGCGACCTCGGCCGCCGTCAGGTCCTTTCCTCCGGACCTCTTGAGCACGTGGGTGCGCCCGGCGGGCAGGTCGAGGAACGTCCGCAGGTACTTGTAGAACTGCGCCGTGTACGAGAGCTCGACGATCAGAAGGTCCCCGACGCTCGAGAGGAACTCCTCGAAATCCCGCTTGGGGAAGGGGTACAGCATTCGGGGGACGAACGCCGCGACGTTTTCCCCGCGCGCGTTCGCCGCGCGGACGGCCTCCTCGACCGGTCCGCTGGAAGATCCCCAGCAGAGGACGCCGACGTCCGCCCGCGCGGATCCGAACCGGCGGAAGGAGTGGTAACGGTCCCGAATCGGCCACATCTTCCTGTAGCGCTTGGCGTTCATGGTCTCGTGCGTGAGGAAGAGGGAGTTCGGCCTCCCTTCCGCGTCGTGCTCGAGGCCGTTGGTCTGGTACATCCCCTTCTTCATGCCGGGGACGCTCATGGGCGAGACCCCGTTGGGCGTGTCGCGATAGCGCTCGTACTCCTCGAGCTCTTCCGCGTTCGGCTTGAGCCGATCACGCACCTCGTGGACGAGCGCACCGGAGGAGATCGTCTCCTTGCGCTGCGCCACGGCCTGGTCGGACAGAACGAGGACCGGGATCTGGAACTCTTCGGAGATGTTGAAGGCCTCGACCGTCGCGTGAAAGCAGTCCTCCACGTCGGCGCAGGCGAGGACGGCCCGGGGCGCGTCGCCGTGGGTCCCGAAGAGCGACTGGAGGAGGTCGGACTGCTCGCTCTTGGTCGGGTTCCCGGTCGAGGGTCCGCCTCGCTGGACGTCGATGATGACGACCGGCACCTCGGCCATCGATGCGAGACCCAGCATCTCCGTCATGAGCGAGAGGCCGGGGCCCGACGTCGCGGTCATGGACTTCACGCCGGCGAAGGACGCCCCGATCACGGCGCCGATCGCCGCGAGCTCGTCCTCGGTCTGGAGGAGCGAGCCTCCCGCGCGAGGCATCCACTCGGCGAGGAAGTGCAGAATCTCGGACGATGGCGTGATGGGGTAGCCGGCGAAGAACCGGCAGCCCGCATGCAGGGCGCCGATGGCGGCGGCCTCGTTTCCGGACATCAGGAGCAGAGGCGCCGAGGGTGTGTAGTCGAGGCGCCGTGAGGCCAGGACCTCTCCCGCCGAGGCCGCGAACTCCCGGCCGGCGTCGAATGCGCGGGCGGTCGAGGCGAGCACCGCTTCCTTTTTGCGGCCAAACCGCCGTGCCAGAGCGCGTTTCAGGGTCTCGGGCGAAAGTCCGAGAATTTCCCCGAGGATGCCGAGCGTCACCACGTTGATCGATCCGGGCGTGCCCGAAGACGCTCGGGATATCTCGGCCAGCGGGACCGGGACCCAGATCGGGTTTCCGCCGCCGGCGAGCCCGATGTCCTCCGTGGAGGGATGCTCCTCCGTCGCTTCGTACAGGACGAGGGCGTCGGGAGCGACGGAAATCTCGCCGCGGAACCGGGCGAAGTCCGCCCAGCGGAACACGACCAGGACGTCGACGGCGTCCCCCGGCGCGGAAATCTTTTCTGCGGAAATCCGCACGGAGCAGGAAGACTCGCCACCCCGGATCTGGGGGCCGTAGGCCTCGGTCTTCATCACGTGAAGGCCTTCCTTCGCCGCGGCCTGGGCGAGGAGATCCCCGATCGTCATCACGCCGTCGCCCCCCGAGCCCACGACCGCAATCGTCACGTCCCTGGTCGTCATCGTGTTGGAAATCCCTCCATCCGGGTTCGAGTGTCCCGGTAGGGGGAGGGCCGTCGCATGGTGCGAATGCATCAGTCCTCGAGGGCGAGGCGCCCTCGCCCTCGTCCGGTCCGGCCGGGCTGCCGGAAGTCCGGGCCGGCGATTCCGGCGATACCGATAGAATCCCGCCCCAATGGGTTCCCCCCTGGTGCCGCGCGTCCGACTTCGGCGGAGGCTCCGGATTCCTCTCGCCGTCGGACTCGTGTTCGGCCTGGCCGCGGCTGCGTCGGCGGCGCCGCGGATCGTCGCGGTCGGCGACGTGCACGGCGATCTGGAGGGGTTCAGAAAAATCCTCGTCGACGCCGGGATCGTCGACGCGTCGGGCGCGTGGACGGGCGGCGACACGGTGCTGGTGCAGGTCGGAGACCTGATCGACCGCGGTCCCAGCATGCGGGGCACGCTCGACTTCGTGATGGCCCTCGAGCCGGCGGCGGCGAAGGCGGGCGGCCGCGTTGTCGCGCTGCTCGGCAACCACGAGATCCTCAACATGAGCGGCGATCTGCGGTACGTCACGCCGGGCAACTACGGCGAGTTCGCGGACGCGGGATCGGAGAAGCGCCGCGACGACGCGTGGATCCAGGTCCGCGACCTGAGACTGCGGCGCGCGCGGGAGCTCGGCCAACCGGAGCCGCCCACGGGCCCCGAAGCGCGGAAGACCTGGCTCGACGCGCACCCGCCGGGCTACCTCGAGCACCAGGAGGCGTTCGGCCCGGCCGGCGTGTACGGCCGCTGGCTGCGTGCCCGGCCGGCGATCTTCGTCTCGCAGGGGACGGCCTTCGTCCACGGAGGGCTTTCGCCGGCCCTCGCGGGAGTGTCACTGGAGGAGCTCGACCGGCGGGTGCGCGAAGACCTGGCGACCCTCGATTCCGACCGGGCCCTCTTCGTTTCCGAGGGGCTGATCCTTCCGTTCTTCGACATCCAGGAGACGTTCCGCGCCCTGCGCGAGGAGCTCGGCACGCTCTCGACGTCCGCGAAGGACGCGGAGCGGCGACGGACATACGAGCACTTCCTCGACTGGGGCAGCTGGACCATGAACTCTTCCGACGGGCCTCTCTGGTTCCGGGGCTACGGGCGGTGGAGCGACGCCGAAGGCGACGCCGAGATGCCCCGGCTGCTGTCCTCGGCGGGCGTCGAGCGTTTCGTCGTCGGCCACACGGTCCAGGAGGACGGACGCATCCGCGTCCGTTTCGGCGGCGCCGCCTTCCTGATCGACAGCGGCATGCTCACCTCCTACGTCCCCCACGGCCGGGGCTCGGCGCTCGAGCTCCTCGACGGCGTCGCGAGCGCGATCTATTCCGGTCAGCCCCGGCAGGTGATCTGGCCGCCGGCCCGAAAGGCGGCGGCCCTGGCCTTCGGACACGCGGCCGGCGCCGCGTCCGGCATGGGCCGGGCCCCCGGGACGGCGCGGTGAGGTCGAATCCCCTCGCCCGACTCTTCAATCTCCAGCCCGGCGACGGACGTCGCGGCACCCTGCTCTTTCTCTATCTCCTCCTGATCATCACCTGTTACCAGCTCGGAAAGACCGCGCGCGACGCGCTGTTCCTGAGCGTCTTCAAGGCCTCGAAACTGCCATACGCCGACATGGCGATCGCCCTGTCGGTCGGCGTCGTGATCGCGGCCTACGTCACGATCGGCCGCCGCGTCACGCTTCGCAACCTCCTCGTCGGCTGTCTGCTTCTCTTCGCGGCGCTGCAGGTGGGATTCTGGTATCTCGTGAAATTCCGGCCGGAGCTGACCTGGCAGTACCCCGTTTTCTACATCTGGGTGGGCATTCTCGGCGTCATCGCTCCCACCCAGGTCTGGACCCTCGCCAACTACCTGCTCACGACACGCGAGGCCAAGCGGATCTTCGGCCTGGTCGGCGCGGGCGGCATCAGCGGGTGGATCGTCTCCGGCCTCCTCGCCGAGAAGCTCGCGAAGACCAGGGGCCTCGGCACCGAGAGCCTTCCCCTCGTGATGGCGATCGCTCTTCTCGGCTGCGCCGTGATCGTGGTGATCCTCTGGCGCGAGAAGGGAGGCGCGCATCTGGTGGAGGGAACGCCCCGTGCCGAGACGCCCGCGAAGAGCCTGCGGGAGAGCATGTCCGTGGTGTTCTCGTCGCCGTACCTGATCTCGATCGCCGCTCTCATCACGCTCTCCTCGATCGCGACCTGCTTCGCCGGCTGGCAGTTCAAGGCGATCGCCAAGGCCGCGTATCCCGACAAGAACGCCCTGACCGCGTTCTTCGGGCAGTTCAATTTCTGGGCCGGTCTCGCGTGCCTTGCCCTCCAGCTCATGCTGACGTCGCGGTTCCTTCGCCGCTTCGGGCTGGGGCCGGCGCTCCTGATGGTGCCCCTCGGGCTCTTCGCGAGCGAGATCGGCGTCTGGGTCTTCGGTACGCTCGCCGCGGCGATATTCCTGAAAGGCGGCGATTCGGTCGTGCGCTACTCGCTCGACAAGTCGTCCGTGGAGCTGCTCTACCTGCCGATCTCCCCGGAGATCAAGCTCCAGGCGAAATCCGCGATCGACACTTTCATCTGGCGTCTCGGCGACGGCCTCGCCGGGTTCACGCTCGCGATCTTCACCGATCAGCTCAACTGGTCGGCCCGAAGGGTGTCGCTCGTCAATTTCGTATTCATCGGAGGCTGGATCACGGCGGCCGTCATGGCGCGCCGGCGGTACGCGGGCACCCTCCTCGACAGTCTCCGCCAGCGGCGCCTCGACGCCGAGAGGCAGCTGGCCCCGGTTCTCGACCGGTCGACGGCCGACATCCTGGCGACACAGCTCGCCTCACCCGATCCGAAGCAGGTGCTCTACGCGCTCGATATCTTCGGCGCTTCGCAGCATCCCCAGGCCCACCCGAGCGTGCGCGACCTGCTCGAGCACGAGTCGCCCGCCGTGCGCCGGCGGGCGCTGGAGCTTCTCGACGCGGCCGGCGATCTCTGGGTCCTGCCGCGCGTCGAGGAGATGCTGAAAGATCCGGACGGCGACGTGCGGTCGGCCGCCCTGCTCTTTCTGGATCACCACGCGCCCGCCGACCCGCTGACGCGTGTCCAGAAGCTCGAGGATTTCGAGGACGTGTCGGTCGCCTCCGGGATCGTCACGTTCCTCGCGCGCTCGGGTGACGGCGAGCGTCTCCCCGAAGCGCGCATCGTGATGGACCGGATGATCGCCGAGCGCGGGGAAGCCGGCAAGCGCGCCCGGCTCGAGGCGGCGGGCCTGCTCGGAATCGTCGGCGACGGCTTCGACGACCAGCTCGACGCACTCCTCGTCGACGAGGATCTCGAGGTCATGCGGACCGCGGTGCGCGCGGCCGGAAAGCTCGGCAAGCGGCGGGTGGCGCCGAAGCTGATCGAGCTCCTGAGCGACGCGCGCGTGCGTGAGGAAGCGACGGACGCGCTGGTGGCCATGGGCGACCGGGTCCTGGGCGCCCTGCGCGACCAGTTGACTGACGGAAATGCGCCGCTGTCCGGCCGACTCGAGATTCCCGCGGTCCTCGCCCGCATCGGAGGCAGTGGCGCGGCGGGCGCTCTCGAAGAGAACCTGCTCGAGAGTCAGCCGGAGCTGCGTTTCCGCACGATCTGCGCCCTGAACGACCTCCGCAAGCAACAGCCGGCGACCGCGATCGATCCGGTCCGCCTTCGCGCGGCGCTCGGCTTCGAGATGATGCTCCACTGCCGCACCAACCAGATCCTCTCGGTCGCCGGCCGGGTCCGGGACTCCGGGCCGGCGGCCGCCCCGACGGAGGTCCTGCGGCGGCTGGAGGCGAGCCAGGACCAGGAGATCGAGCGCATTTTTCGGATCCTGGGCCTTCTGTATCCGGAGACCGACTTTCACAACGCCCACTACGGGCTCCGGTCGAACGACGTTACGGCGCGCGACCATGCGGTCGAGTTCCTCGATCTCGCGCTCGACCGCGACATGCGCAAGACGCTCGTTCCGCTGCTCGATCCGGCCGCGTCCCTCGACGAGCGCGTCCTCCCGATCCTGACGCGGACCGGCCTCGAGGCTCCGACGGCCGCGGAGCTCGTCGCCGCGCTGGTCGAGAGCGACGACCCGTGGCTCAAGGCCTGCGGCATCTCCTCCGTTGGCTCCCTCGGTCTGACCGACCTCGCCGGGCAGGTCGAGGCCTGCCTCGACGCCGAGGACGAGATGCTGCGCGAGGCAGCCCGCGCCGCGAAGAAGCGGCTCGCGGAGACGGCAAAGGAGCGGCGGGCGGCCGGCTGACCGGGTCCGTCGCCGGCCTACGGCGCGACCGGCTCCTCGGTATACACGTACAGGACCTTGTTCTCGCCGCGCTCGGCGATGAGCTTGTCCAGGCGCTCGAGGAGCAGGGCGCGTCGCTTGAAGAGCGCGTCGAGCTCGTAGGTCGAGAGGTATTCCTTGAGCTCCTCGCGGACCGTGGCTTCGTCGAGGCCCTTGAGCTTCTGGTACAAGCCGCGCTCGCACTGGTTGATCGAGTCGGGCCTCTGCAGGTTGGTGTTCCGGCGGAAAGCGCGGGTGTGATCGATCATCCAGATCTTCCAGTCCGGCGTGATGAGGAGGTTTCCGCTGTTGCGGTCGGTGTTGTAGATGAGGGCGTCGAACGTGTTGATCATCTGGAGCTGCTTGTTCCAGCGAATCGGATCGGGCGCCTTGACGCCGTCCTTCTTCAGCGTCTTGTCGGTCCTGGCGTTCTCGACCCAGATCTGGACGCTGCCGTTCTTGTTCTTGAGCTTCCGGAGGGTCGCGGGCGGAACGTTGTCGAGCCCGAGCATGCGGCTCAACTTGTAGGCGGCCGGCTCGTAGATATAGCTGTCGCGGAAGTACAGGCTGTCCCGGCCGCCGCCGAAGGTCGGCATCGACGACTGCTCGTCGATGTCGCGGAAGATGGCGTCGGCGCGGACGCCGTCCTTCTCGAGCAGCAGCTTGGTGGGGAATGTGACTCCGCCGGAGAGGTGCTTCTCCGACTTCACCTCCGCCGTGGCGAGGAAGGCGATCAGCTCCTCGTCGGAACGGAACGGAAGCGGCTTGCCTTCGGGATCGGTCCAGCGTACCCCGCCCGGAGCCACGGATCGAGGCTCGGCGTTCGGCGTCGCGGTGCTTTCCTGGGCCCCGATCGACCCGGCGAGAGCCAGGGCTCCCGCGACGAGCACTGCCAGAGGATGACGCCGTCCGATCATCGCAACCTCCTGACGATCCATTTCGGGGGGCCCGCGAACCGGCGGGATCGGATTTCAATGCCCGATCGCGGGCGGCGCGCCCGGTGGCGCGTAGTCTCTCACGGGCGCCCGGACCCCCGGTCAGCCGGCCGGGGCCGCGAGTCGCCCGGCTTGATGTAAGTGAATCAGTCGGCGTCGGGGACCTTCCCCGTAGGATGGCCCCATGCCTTCCAACGAAAAACGGGTCGTCATCCTGGGCGCCGCGGGGCGCGATTTTCACGATTTCAACACGGTCTTCCGGGACGATCCCGGGACGCGCGTGGTCGCGTTCACGGCGACGCAGATTCCCGGGATCGCCGGGCGGCGCTACCCGGCGGCACTCGCGGGGCCGCGATACCCGTCGGGAATTCCGATCGTGCCCGAGGAGGATCTCGGGCGGCTCATCCGGGAGGAGAAGGTCGACACGTGCGTCTTCTCGTATTCGGACGTGCCGCACGAGCACGTCATGCATCTGGCCTCCCGGTCCATCGCGCTCGGGGCGGACTTTCTGCTGCTCTCGGCCAGGCGCACGATGATCGCGGCGAAGGTGCCGGTCATCGCCGTGACGGCCGTGAGAACCGGCGCCGGGAAGAGCCAGACGACGCGCTATCTCTCGAACATCCTGAAAGGGCTCGGAAAGCGGGTCGTCGCGATTCGCCACCCGATGCCCTACGGCGACCTGACCGAACAGATCTGCCAGCGCTTCGCCACGTACGCCGACCTCGACCGCCAGAAGTGCACCATCGAGGAGCGCGAGGAGTACGAGCCGCACATCGACAACGGGTTCGTCGTCTACGCCGGGGTGGACTACGGGAAGATCCTGGCCCGTGCCGAGGAGGAGGCCGACATCATCCTCTGGGACGGCGGAAACAACGACCTTCCGTTCTACGTGCCGGCGCTGCACATCTGCATCGCCGACCCACATCGGGCCGGACACGAGACCGCGTACCATCCCGGCGAGGCGAACTTCCGGCGGGCCGACGTGATCGTCCTCAACAAGTGCGACACGGCCGAACCCGCGAGCGTCGCCTCGGTCGAGGCGGCGGCGGCGCGGCTGAACCCGGGGGCCCGGGTTCTCCGGGCGGACTCGCCGGTCACGATCGAACACCCGGAATGGGTCGCGGGTAAGAAGGTGCTCGTCGTCGAGGACGGGCCGACGCTCACGCACGGCGGAATGCGCTTCGGCGCGGGAGTGGTGGCCGCGAAACAGGCGGGCGCGGGAACGATCGTGGACCCGAGCCCGTACGCGGTCGGCTCCATCCGGGACACGTACGCGAAGTACCCGAACGCCGTCGGCATCCTGCCGGCGATGGGCTATGGCGAGACCCAGGTCGCCGAGCTCGCGGAGACGATCCGGCGAACCCCCTGTGACGTCGTCGTCATCGGAACGCCGATCGATCTGCGGCGGGTTCTGACCATCGACAAGCCGGCCGTGCGGGTGCGCTACGACCTGCGCGAGCAGACGCCCGGCGCGCTCGAGGCGGAGGTCCGGAGGGTGCTCGGCCAGGTGCCCGCTCTCGACAGGCTGGTCGCCGCGACGGTTTAGGCCCCGGAAGTCGAGAGTTCGGGGCGCAAGTCAGCGATCCGGCGTCTTCTCGAACACGAAGAAGTGCTGGGTGGGCAGAAACTCGTAGAGCTTGACGAGCCGGAACCCGGCCGGCTCCCACTCCGCGAGCACCTGTTCCTTCGACATACGGTGCGCTTCCCGGACGTGGAGGGCAGTCAACCCCTCGAGCCGGTACTCCACGACCGCGACACGGCCTGCGGGCTTCAGCGCCTCCCGCAGCCTCGCGAGAGTGGCCCTGGGCTGCTGAAGCTCGTGGTAGACGTCGACGAGCAGGGCCCAGTCGAGGGACTTCGGCGGCAACTTCGGGTCGTCGGTTTCGGCGAGGACCGGCACCACGTCGCGGATCCCCGCCTTCTCCATGCTGGTCTTCAGCCGGGAGATCATCTCGGGCTGGATGTCCACCGCATAGACCCGGCCGGTCGGGGCGACTGCCCGCCCGAGGCGGCGCGTGAAGTAGCCCGTCCCCGCGCCGATGTCGGCCACCACGTCGCCGGTCTTCAGTCCCATGGTCCGGACGATTTCGTCGGGCTTCTGCTCCTCGTCGCGGCCCGGGCGCTCGAGCCAGTCCGCGCCGGCCGCGCCCATGACCGGGGCGGGGCGCCGCTCGTCGCCCGCCCGCGCCGAGGCCGGACCGAGCCAGACCGCGGTGAGAAGAACGAGCAGGGCCGGCAGAAGGGCGACCCGGCGAGCGGCATCCAGCCGGTTCCTCGCCGGGCGCTCGATGTTCTTCACTTCAGGCACGACATCGCCAACCTTCGCAAGCTTCGCTCCCGGAATCAATCTCCAAAGGTCCGGCGGACGGTCCACGTTCAGGCGGGCGTCGTTGCGAGGGGGGTGACGACACGCTGCGAGGCAGGATGAGTGCGAAGAGACGCAAGCGCGAGAAAATTCTCGAGACGCGTTCCGGCCATCGCTCTCACGCTCAGGACGTCGTCGGGCCCGATGCGGGCGAGGCTCGTGTCGAATGACCAGCGCAGGCGATGGGACCCGATCGGGCGCAGGGCGCAAAGCTCGGTCGGATCGTCGTTGACGAAGAACTCGACTCTCTCGACGGGGGGGGCCACCTCCACCGTTTCGACCCAGCCCGCGGCGGCCAAACGTCCGCCCCGGATCTCGTACAGGTCGGTGTCGCCCCAGGCGTAGTAGGGCACTTCGCCGGATCGAGGGTCCGGCCCTGCCGCGGTGCTGACCAGGTAGAGATCCTGCAGGCCGCCGAGGCCGCGGGGCAGCCGTGAAATTGCCCACGCCTCGTCGCCGGTGGCCCCGATGATCTCGCGCACGTAGCCCTCGCTGACGTACGTCGTCCCGTAGGCCGTCTTGTCCAATCGGTCCGTCTCGCTCTCGGGGATGAAGCAGAGGCCACCGGAAGCCTCCCCCGGGGGACCGAGCCGGGCGATGTCGTTGGTGCTGAAGGCGAGAACGCCGCCGGGCTCGACGCACTCGAGAAGGCGCCTCATCCAGGCCCGGAACGAGGCGTCCGGAACGTGGCTGAAGAAGGACGTCGCCATGACGAAGCGGAACCGGCGCGGCGGGTCGAATCCGAGGGCGTCGGACGCCGACACTAACCCTTCGACTCCGAAGTGCGCACACTGGAACTCGACGGCCGCCCGCTGAATCTCCGCCACGCAGATCCTGGCCGGGTCGAGCTCTCGAACGAGAAAGCGCGTCACCCGCCCGAAACCGCTCGCAAAGTCGAGAAACGATTCGACGTTCCGGAGTCCGTCGAAATACATGGACGCGATTGCTCGAATGGCCTCGGCGATCTGCCAGCCTTTCAGGTAGTAAAGCATCGACGCGGCCGCCTTGCAGCCTCGCAGCAAGGCGAGGTTGTACGAGTACATCTCGTCCGCCTCGTGGATGCCGGAACTCAGCTTCGGGGGTGCCGGAGCCAGCCGCTCCACGAAGGCGCGAACCGCGGGGTCATTTTCGGTCGGTTCGATCATGGTTGCCGGTTCGATCCAGCCGGTGGGAGCGCAATCATAGCTCCCGGGCGGCGGGCGCACTCGGTCGAGGCGAGATGTTGCGCCGGGCGGACGCCGCTCGGGTTGACTTCCCATTCGGCGGCTCCTAGCATCCGAGGCGTGCGCTTCACGACCATTCGATGGGTGATTCTTCTGGCGCTCGCCGCGGCGTCGGCGCGTGGGCAGACGGGTTCCGCGCCCCCTGCCGATTCCGGTGCGATCGACGGCCGCTGCACTCCCGAACCTGAAGCCGAGGTGGCCCCTCCGCCGACACGGGCGGATTCGTGCTATCCGGATCTCTCCGGCCTCAGAACGCTCGGAACGTATTCCAGCGTGGCGACCGGGGCCCGGCTCGCCTACTCTCGAACGAGCGCCTACACTCGATCGAATGCGGTCCGGCCCGCGAACGCTCGGGCAGGTACCGCTTCGTGCGCCCGACCCTGCGTGCCGGCCGGCCCGTATCAGCAGGTGCCAATCGACGCGGATGGAATCCTGGCCCGGTGTGACAGCGGGCTCGCTGGCGCGGCCGTGAGCATCCTTCGCTCCCTCTCCATGGATCGATAGCGCCCGACTGTTTGTCTGCCGGCGCGCGGGAGTCCACGCTTCCGGCAGGTCGCCCTTCGGCGGCGAGAAGCGCGGGGTATAGTGGTGAGTCTTCGGGCTCGGCGAGAATTCGACGCACGGATTTCGTCGGTTCCATTCAAGAGAGGGAAACACCGATGAGGAGAAGTGTCGTTGCCGCGCTCGTGATCTCGGTACTGGCCATTGGCTCGAGCCTGGCCCAGGGGCAAACGCAGACCGAGAAGGAAGTCATGCAGACCGTCATCGAGGCGGCTAAATATGCCAATGCCAACTCCAAGGGAGACGCGAGTGAGCTTTCCCGGTTGGGAGCCCTCGAATTCTGGTCGAGCGGGGGCCTCCTGCAGGAGATCACGCCGGGCGGGGCGCCGGATGTCTATGAAGCCATCAATCTCACCCCGAAAAACATCCGGGTGATCGCTCTCGTCGAGGGCCAGGCCGCCGTCGCGCTCTACTATTCGGAAGGGATGATCCGGCCCAAGGGCTCCGCCGCCGTGAACCACTACCTGACCAGGGTCACGCAGGTCTTCGTCAAGGAAGATGGAAAGTGGAAGATTCGTTCCTCGCACTGGTCGCCGATCACGGGCGGCGCCGGAACGTCGCAGACCACGCAGTAGTCCCGGATCGTTCGGGGGACTCCGGGCTGTCCCGACCTGGGCGGCCCGGAGTCAGTCGCCGATTCCGCGTGGCACTCTAGCGTTCGTTTCGAACCTCTCCCGGCAGACCGGCAACTGCCGCTTCCGTCGGCTCCGGCCTTCTCCAGACATCGTTCCAACCAGCAAGAGGTTCACGGTTCGGATGCGCGGGAGGTGCGAGTGGAGACTCCTGGCCGGGGCCTGGCAGGGGTCCAACAGGATCCGTCATCGAGAGGAGCGATCGCTCGTCCGTGTCTTCAGCTGTTTTCTGGCCACGGTCGCCCGGTAGCTGAACAGCTTGTGGCACTCCTGGCGGAGAAACCCGCCGGTGACGGGGATGGGATGATTGCCCTTCTCGAACACGAGGCGGCAGGGGATGAGGCAGGCGCGCCACTTGTAGTCTTCCGTTCCCCGCTTCAGGCCGAACGCGGCGATGTCTTCCTGGGAAACGCCGTAGACGACCGCGCCGATCCTCGACCAGACGCAGGCGCCCGCGCACATGGCGCAGGGCTCGTGGGTGGAGTACAGGACGAAGTCGGGCAGGTAGCGGCCATAGCCGCTGGACACGTACTTGAGCGTTTCCAGCTCGACGTGCTTGATGCTCGACCCCGACGTCTTGACCCGGTTTCCGGCGCTGGCGATGACGACCTCGCCGCCGCGGGTGAGGCGCGTGATGACCGCGCCGATGGGATAGTCGCCCCGGTCGCCCGCGCGCTTGGCCTCCGCGACGGCCAGCTCCATGAACTTCTTTCGCGGCTTGTAGGAAGAAGGAATCATGCGAAAAGAGTATAGGGCGGAGGGCTCTGCCCCCGACGTGGGGCGCGCCGCCTAGCGTTCCGTAACGGAAGTCGCTATACGGCAGACGGTCGTAGGGGCGGGGCTTGTCCCCGCCCGCGGCCGCCCGCAAGGGCCGCCCCGACACACGATGGCGCCATCAAGACTTCGGTGACAGGACACTAGCGGGTGCTGACCGGGGCGCGCAACTCGTCCTGCGGATAGAGAACGCCCGCGCGCATGACGTAGCGAAGCTTGCGGAGGTTGGCGATGTCGCGCGTCGGATCAGCTCCCACGACGATCAGGTCCGCGGCTTTCCCCTTCTCGAGCGTACCCGTGACCTTCTCGGCACCCATGGCGAGGCTCGCGCCGCGCGTCGCGGCGACGAGGACCTGCATCGGCGTCAGGCCGGCCGCCTGCATTGCCTCCATCTCGGCATACACGGAAGGACCGTGGAGCGTCAGCGGATTTCCCGCGTCGGTCCCCATCGCGACCGTGATGCCGGCGTCGGAAACGCGCTTGAGGTTGGCCGTCATCGTGGAAGCCCAGCCCGCAGGCATCGGCGGTTGCGGAGGCGATGGCACAACGCCGATGTCGGCGATCTTCGTCAGAGTTTCGCGGTCGACGCAGCCGTTCGGGTCGTCGACCTTCGGGGGCGTTCGGGACGCCGCCGCCCGGGCGAGACGAAAGTATCCGTCGAAGACGGTCAAAGTCGGGCAATAGACCGTCCCGTCGGCCTTCGCCAGCTCCAGGAACTCGTCGTCCACGGGCAGATCGATCACGCTGTGCACGAGCAGATGCGCCCCGGCCTTGAGCGCCACCTTCGCCTCGGCGAGTCCCGTCGCGTGGACCATCAGGGGAAGGCCCTGTGCCCGAGCCTCCTCGGCGGCCGCAAGGACCGCAGGCGTCGAGGCTTCGACGGTCTGCTCCGGAGTCACGATGAACCAGACCTTCACGGCATCCGCGCCGCGCGCCGCGAGATACCGCACGCCGGAGCGCGCGGCCTCGGCGTCCTTGAGATAGATGAACTGCCTCTCCGCAGGCAGGTTCAGCCAGAAGTCGATCGTCGACAGCAGCGGCCCCGCCGCCGCGACGCGGGGCGCGTCCGGGTCGTCCTGTTCGCGCCGGGCCATCTCGATCGTCCAGGGGTACCCGCCGTTGTCGAAGACCGACGTGACTCCCGAGCACAGGTCGGTCCGAAGGAACCGTTCCGGGTGCGCGGCGAGGCCCGCCGCGACCTTCTCGTAGGGATAGCGGTCCCGCACGTCGAACGCGTCCGGCCTTCCGTCGGCCCAGCCCGTCTGCGAATAGTGAACGTGCGCGTCGATCAGGCCCGGCGTAATCCAGGTCCCGGAGACGTCCGTGACGAGAGCGCCTTTCGGCACCGCGCATGGCTTCCCGGCACACACGATCTTTCCGTCGCGCACCACGACGGTGGCACCCGTCACGGGAGCGGCGCCGGTCCCGTCGACGAGCGTGCCGCCGACCAGGGCGCGGGTGGGCGGAGGTGCGCTCGTCGCGAGCAGGCCGATCAGAGCCAGCCAGAGGGCCATTGGCCGGTAACTCTATCCCCGGATGTCTCGCGGTGGCGTGCCGGCCCGCGGCGGCTGCTCGGGGCGGCCGGGATCGAACCGGCCGCGCCTCGCTTTCGCTGGCACGTCCGCGGCGGCTGTTCTCAGGCGGGGGCTGTGCCCCCCGAGCCCCCCATGGTCGCCGGTTCGATCCTGCTGAGTCGGCGTTCGAAGGCGCGTGGCGAGTGAAGATTTGGTCGGGGCGGCCGGGATCGAACCGGCCGCGCCTCGCTCCGCTCGGCACGTCCGCGGCGGCTGTTCTCAGGCGGGGGCTGCGCCCCCCGAGCCCCCCATGGTCGCCGGTTCGATCCTGCTGAGTCGGCGTTCGAAGGCGCGTGGCGAGTGAAGATTTGGTCGGGGCGGCCGGGATCGAACCGGCCGCGCCTCGCTTTCGCTCGGCACGTCCGCGGCGGCTGTTCTCAGGCGGGGGGCTGTGCCCCCCGAGCCCCCCATGGTCGCCGGTTCGATCCTGCTGAGTCGGCGTTCGAAGGCGCGTGGCGAGTGAAGATTTGGTCGGGGCGGCCGGGATCGAACCGGCCGCGCCTCGCTTTCGCTCGGCACGTCCGCGGCGGCTGTTCTCAGGCGGGGGGCTGCGCCCCCCGAGCCCCCATGGTCGCCGGTTCGATCCTGCTGAGTCGGCGTTCGAAGGCGCGTGGCGAGTGAAGATTTGGTCGGGGCGGCCGGGATCGAACCGGCCGCGCCTCGCTCCGCTCGGCACGTCCGCGGCGGCTGTTCTCAGGCGGGGGGCTGCGCCCCCCGAGCCCCCATGGTCGCCGGTTCGATCCTGCTGAGTCGGCGTTCGAAGGCGCGTGGCGAGTGAAGATTTGGTCGGGGCGGCCGGGATCGAACCGGCCGCGCCTCGCTCCGCTCGGCACGTCCGCGGCGGCTGTTCTCAGGCGGGGGGCTGCGCCCCCCGAGCCCCCATGGTCGCCGGTTCGATCCTGCTGAGTCGGCGTTCGAAGGCGCGTGGCGAGTGAAGATTTGGTCGGGGCGGCCGGGATCGAACCGGCGACCATCTGCTCCCAAAGCAGATACGCTACCGCTGCGCTACGCCCCGATCTTCGGGATTATCCCATTCTCCGCCGGGCGGAGCGCTTGACGCTTCCGGCGGCGACCCGTAGATTCGGCGAATGGTTTTCCGCTCGCTCGCGATTTTCGCTCCGATTCTGATGTCGTTGTTCGTCGCGGCCCCCGACCGCGGAAAGGCTCTCCCGGCCGGCGAGTGGGGCGGCGGCGGCGTCAGCCTCGTGGTGGCGGAGAAGGGGGCGCAGCTCGAGTTCTCCTGCGCCCACGCGTCGATCGAGTCGGCGATCGTCCTCGACGAGGAGGGCCGCTTCGACGTCGCCGGAGTGTTCGTCCGGGAGGGTCCGGGGCCGGTTCGGGTGGACGACGACGGGGGCGAACCGGCGCGTTTTTCGGGCCGCGTCGAGAAGGACACGATGACACTGACCGTCGAGCGGACGACCGGGTCGCGAACGGTCGGGACCTTTACGCTGGAAAAGGGCCGAGTCTCTCGGATCCGGAAGTGCCAGTGACCCGCGCCGCGAGCTAGCGGCCTGTCACCGAAGAGTTGATAGCGCCATGGTGTGTAGGGGCGGCCCTCGCGGCCGCCCTCGGGCGGGGACAAGCCCCGCCCCTACGACCGTGTGCCGTAGAGCGACTTCCGTTACGGAACACTAGCGGCCGGCGATGCGCCGGGCGGCCGTCTCGCCTGCCGCCCTCATCAGGAGATCCAGGTCGGCGCGGCGCGTGCGGTGGTTCGTCAGGTTGACGCGGATCGCGAGGCACCCGCGTATCCGGGTGGTGGATGGGGCGGCGACGCCGCTCTCCTGCAGATCGACGACGACGTCCTCGTTCAGGCGGTCGAGCGTCGCGTCGTCCCAGCCTTCCGGCCGGAAGCGGAAACAGACGATGTCGAGCGAGGGGTCGTTCATCAGCTCGGCCCCCGGCGTGCGGCGAACGAGATCGGCGAGGTACTGCGCCTGCCGGCAGTTCTTCTCGATTGCCCGCGCGAACGCCCTGGCGCCGTGCTCCTTCAACGCGAACCAGACCTTGAGCGCCCGGAAGCCGCGGGAGAGCTCGGGGCCCAGGTCGGCGGGCCACTCGCCGCCGCCGGCGAGACCGCGGCTGACGGACCGCAGGTAAGCGGGCTGCATGGAGAAAGCCGCCCGGTGCCGGTCTCCGTCGCGGACCAGGAGGCACCCCGCGTCATACTGGACGTGCATCCACTTGTGAAAGTCGAACGCGAGCGAGTCCGCTTGCTCGAGTCCCCGCACAAGGGGGCGCAGCTCGTCGCTCAGCGCGGCGAGCGCGCCGAAGGCCCCGTCGACGTGGAACCAGAGTATCTCTTCGCGGCAGACCGCGGCGAGCGCGTCGAGATCGTCGATCGAGCCCGTGTTGACGGTGCCGGCGGTGCCGATGACGCAGAACGGCTCCCGCCCGGCGTCGCGATCCGCGGTGATCGCACCGCGCAGCGCCTGGACGTCCATCCGGAAGCCGGCGTCGACGGGCACCGGGCGGAGCGACTCGCGTCCGAGCCCGAGAACCTCGACGGCCCGGGTCACGGACTGGTGGGCCTCCGCGGAGGTGTAGGCCGTCAGCGGCCGGGTGCGGCCCTGCAGGCCCCGGAGGCGGACGTCGCCGTCGCCACGGGCGTTTCTCGCGACGGTCAGACCGACGAGGTTGGCCATCGACGTTCCGGTCAACAGGATGCCGCTCGCCTTCGATGGAAATCCGAACATCGAGCGGCACCAGTCGATGACGGCGCGCTCGACGTAGAGCCCGGCATGGACTCGCCCCCCGCAGTTCACGTTCATCGCCGCGCCCAGAAGCTCGGCCACGATGCCCGAGGGAAGGCCGACGCCGTGGACCCATCCGAAGAACCGCGGGTGGATGTTGCCGACGGGGAAGGGAAGAACGAGGTCGCGGAAGTCCCGATACGCCGCCGCGAGCCCCTGGGGATCGGCCGGCAGCGGTTCGGCGAGTCTCGCCTGGACGCTCTCCGGGACCGGACGCCAGACCGGGCGGTCGCGAACGGTGCGGACGAAGTCAATCGCTTCGTCGAGGGCGGCGTGGGCGATCGCGCGAAACTCCTCCCAGTCGGCCGGATCGAGAGAGTCGGGAGACTCGGAGTCTGCGGTGTCGGGACCGTCCGTCATTGCGGGGACTGTACCGCGCCGGCGCGGCGCGGCGCTCGTCTGCTCGCAGGCCGCGGGCGGCCAGGATCCCCAGCTGACGCAGCCCCCGGCGCCAGAGCGGCTGCCGGCGTCCCGAAAGTGCGCGCTCCACCTGCTTGAGGAGCCGGCGGTCCTTGAGACCCGCGACGATTTCGCGCCACTGGCCTTCCACTTCCGGATGCACGTCGTACAGGCTGCCGATCGCAGTTCGCAGGGAAGGGGCCGTCTCGAACGAGGCCAGGCCGTCGGGCGAACCCGACACGAGCAGCTGCATGCGCGTGCGAATGCACTTTTCGCACATTCCGCAGTTCAATTCACGCGTCTTGATCGCCAGGCAGACGCGAAGGCGGCCGTGAAGCCGGTCCCACTTTGCGACCGAAGCGACGCGCTCGAGGCGCGAGAGCTCGGCGCTGAAGTTCTCGAGCTTCACCGACCCCGAGGACCATGCCGCGTCGAGGTCGGGCGCCGATCCCCAGGGGGGCGGGACGTCGCTCGCGGCAACGTACATCGTGTGGACGTGGGAGCCGAGGGCGTGGGCCATGGCCGCCAGCGCCCCTATGTGATTGGTCCCCCAGCGGACCAGCTTGAACACCGGATGGTCGCGGAGGTTGGTCCGGATCGTGACGAACTCCACGCCGCAGGCCGCGGCCGTCGCGCCG
The DNA here is from genome assembly GCA_963805495.1 of uncultured Acidobacteriota bacterium. GTDB lineage: Bacteria > Acidobacteriota > Thermoanaerobaculia > UBA5066 > Gp7-AA6 > DAHUXD01. The sequence continues at coordinate 596,692 of CAWDUQ010000001.1, forward strand.
AGCGAGGCACGGGCGCGGCGGAGCCGGTCCTCGTCCGAGAGCGGAATGTCGAAACCCTCGACGAAGACGGCGTAACGAAGGCGCGGATGCAGCTGCTGCAGAACGTAAGCGGAGTCGATGCCGCCCGTGTAGAACACTCCCGCGTCCGGCCCCGGTGGCGGGGCGGCGCCGACGGCAGCGCGGACCCCGCCTTCGGAGAGCGCCGGCCACCACTCGTGCGCCCGGCGCCGTACGAAGTCGAGATTTTCGAGAAGGGCCGCGTCGAGCCGGCCGGCGACGTCGAGGTTCGCGTGGAGAGACATCACCGGCATCAGGAACGGGCAGACGAGGACCTCCGGCCGTGGGGACAGCGGCAGACGCGACTCGAAGAACACCTCGGTGCCGGCGACGGTGGCCACGAGGCGCCAGAGGTCGGGCCCCGCGCGCTCGAGGCGGGGCTCCGGAATCGTGATGACGCTCGTGGCCGGCATCAGAAGTCGGAAGGATCCAGATGCGTCGAGTACTTGTCGAGGTAGGGCAGTGGAGAGTCCGCGCAGACGAACGTCGCGAGAACCTCGCCGTCCCTGTTCCGGAGGGAATCGAGCCCGGAATCTTTCCGTCCTTCGAGGAACTTCAACAATCCCGCCAGGGCGAGCCCCGAGCTCGGGCCGGCCAAGATTCCGCAGCGGCAGAGCTCGAGGCTTCTCTTGAAGGACTCTTTCGTTCCGACCTCGACGACTCCGTCCATCGCGGCGCGCCACGGAAAAGCGATTTCGCCGAGCGCGCGCTCGGACCGGAGCCCGGGAACGGCGCTGTCGGGATCGCACATGGCCCCGACGACCGTCACCCCGGTCGCGTTGGTGCGGAAGAAGCGGCTCGCGCCGACGAGGGTCCCGGTCGTCCCCAGTCCGGCGACGAAAACCGTGAGCCGGCCCCCGGTCTGCTCCCACATCTCCGGAGCGAGCCACTTTTCGAAGGCCCGGGGATTGGCGTCGTTCTCGTACTGGGCGAGGTTGACCCACCCGGGCTGGCCTCCGATCTCGCGGGCCTGCGCGATCCCGCTCGGCGATCGGCCCGTATCGCGGACGAACCGCGGTTCGACCCCGCAGAGCCGCAGAAGGTCGAGCTTGCCGGGGGCGAGGTCCCACGGGACCATGGCCACGACGCGCGAGATCCCGAAGTGCTCGGCGAGGATCCCGAGCGCGAAAGCCGTGTTTCCGGAACTGCTCTCGACGAGCGTTTCGACGCCCTCGAGATCGCCGGCGGCCTCGGCCTCGAGGAGCATGTTGATCGCCGTCAGGGACTTGATGTTCAGCAGGGGCAGCAGGTACATGAGCTTGGCGAAGATCCGGACGTCATTCTCACGGAAGGGGTTCAGGCGGGCGGGAAGCTCGACGAGGGGCAGCTCCCGGTGGTTGTCCGGATTCAGGAAGTCCCGAAGGGCGTTGGGCCCCTCGAAGACTCCGCGTTGCGGAGTGACCGCCCTGTCGATCGTCTCCTTGATGAGTCCTCCGGTCACCCGACCGACTCTAGCAAAGCCCTTCCGCCCGGGCCCTGCATTGTCTGGTCGCATCGGTCGCTCGGTTGTGGGTGGCCCATCCAGGCTGCGGCGATCGGCCCGACCCGGTCATCCGCGATCCGGCGAGGATCTTCGTCCGGAAGACGGGATTCCGGGGCGGGAAAAGCCGGGCCGGCACGACGTTCCCATGCCTCTCGTCATGAGCCTCCTATTCCTCGCGGATGGCGGCCGCCGGCGGATCGTCGGTTGACCCTCCGGCCGAGTGTGGGAGAATCCCGCCTCTTTTCGAACGATCAAAACAAGAAGGATGGGAGTCGATGGAGCGCGAATACATCGCCTGGGATTCGCCCGCGCTGGGGCGCCGGATGGAGCTTCTCTGGTTCGGCCGCGGCGGACAGCCGATGATCTGGTTCCCGACCTCGCAGGGGCGCTTTTACCAGAACGAGGATTTCGGGCTCATCGGCGCGGTCGCGGACCTGATCGACCGCGGCGCAATCCAGGTCTGCTGCGTCGACAGCGTGGACTCGGAGAGCTTCTACGCTTCGGAGAAGCACCCGTCCGAGAGGATCCGGCGGCACGATCAGTACGACGCGTACCTCGCCGGAGAGGTCGTTCCGTTCGCCGCCGCCAGGGGGCGCCACGCGGGCCGCATCGCGACGCTGGGCACGTCGTTCGGCGCCTACCACGCGGCGAACTTCGGCTTCCGCCATCCCGATCTCGTCGACAAGGTCGTGGGCTTCTCGGGCAAGTACGACATCCACAACTTCCTCGACGGATACTGGGACGAGCTGTGCTACTTCCACTGCCCGACGGCGAACGTGCCCAACATGGACGGCGAATGGGTGGCGCGCCTTTCGGCGATGGACATCGCGATCGTCACCGGGGAGACCGACAACATCCTCTCGGGCACGACGACGATGCTCGGCATCCTCGATGCCAAGGGGATCCGGCACCGCGGGAGCGTCTGGAAGGCGCCCTACGGACACGACTGGCCGTGGTGGATGACCCAGATCCGCAGCTACGTTCCGTAGGGACGACCGGAGGGGGCGGGGACAAGCCCCGGCCCCTGCGACCGGGAACCGAAAATGGCGTAGGGGCGGCCCTTGCGGCCGCCCCGGCACGGGGTCACGCCGGCCAGAGGTTGCCCGACGATCCCACCCAGGTCTTGTCGTGGTTGTAGTTGACGCCCATCATCTTGCCCTGAGAGAGGCGGGCGAGGGTCGTGACGGGCAGGGGCGCGCCTTCCCGCCACACGAACATGATGCGCACCTCGACCTTCGAGAAGTTGCCGTCGGGCGTTTCGATCGCGGGCGCGTACTCGATCTTGCGCATCAGGAGCGTGTGGGCGCGCTGGTCCTCGGGCACGGCCGCGAGGTCGCCGGGCGTGACCTCGACCTTCACGCCCGAGCCTGCGAAGGAGTAGAGCGGCTTCAAGACCCAATTGTCGAGGTCCTTCGGAGCCTCCGGAAGCTCCGAAAGGAAAAAAGACTCGGGTACCGTGGGGTGGCGGAGCTCCGGCAGGCAGTGCTTGCTCCAGCGAAAGTACCAGTTGGGATGGCCCGCCCACGAAACGTCGAGGCGCGAGGTCAGGTCGAAGGGGAGCTTTGCGCCGGTCGCCTCGAGCTCGTCGAAGATGAGGCGGTTGTAGATGCGCCGGATGCGCGTCGGCTTGCCGTCGCGGCGGTACCAGAGCTCCCGGCCTCGCTTCTCGATCTCGGAGGGGTCGAGCGCCTTGACGCCCCAGAATTGCTCCGTGAAGGCGAAGTCGATGGCGGTCTTCTGATGCGGCGGGTCGAGGTCGAGCAGAACGACTTCCTCCGCAGGCAGCCCCGCGAGAATCGCGTCGCCGACGACTCGCTTGTAGGAGGCGGTGTCGAGGCCGGAGAGGTACCAGTCGAGCGTATCGCCGTCGGGGCAGAGGCGCGCGAGCTCTTCGCACTGGGCGACCTGGAACGCGTAGAGCGTCGGGAAGGCCTGGAGCTCGATCAGCTTCGGGGCGAGGCGGCCGCCGGAGTCGCGCGTGACCGCGAAATCCGTGACCGCGAAGACAGGTAGCTCGTCGCAGCCGGGCACGTCGAGGGCGCGCGGCACCGCGGCGAGCGACCGGTAGAGCGCCGCCGGAGTCGAGAGCTGGCGGAAGATCTCGAGCGACGCCTCGACCATCTCGTCGCGGAGCTCCGGTGGGAGGAACGCCGGCGTTTCCGCCAGACGAAACGGGATCTCCATCCCGCCGCGTTCGCCGAGTCGCCGGGCGTACTCGCGGTACCGCGCGTCGGTGTAGGCCGCGTTGTACGCACGCCGCAGCTCCGGGATCATCGCGGCGCAGTTTACCGAATGCCGTTTGGGCGGGGGCAAGCCCCACCCCTGCGTACGAGGGCGGCCGGCGCGCCGTCAGGCGCAGATCCCTCGCAAGCGAAGGCGACGGCTAAATCAGGAACTGCCCCGCCCGCATCACCTGGTCCCCGTCGAACCAGATGTCGAATCGGCGGCCGACGATGTCGATGTGCGTCGTCGACTTCCACTTCGCGCCGGTGTGCTCGGCATAGGGGTGGCCGAAGGCGATGTGGAGCGTCGGCAGCTTCTCGTCCTGGAGGATGTTGCCGATGACGTCCTGGACGGCGATGTTGGTGCCGATCGCGAACTCGCCGACGCGGTTGGAGTTCTCGTCGGTCGCGGTGTAGGCGCGGAAGTCCTCGACGAGGGCGGCGATGTCGCATTCGACGTCGACGATTCGGCTGTCTTCGATCGTGACGGCGAGCGGGTTGTTCTGGAGGTCGCCATAGCGGGCGCAGAGGTAGTCCCCCACGACGCCGTCGGCGACGTAGATGCCGTCGACGCGCGCCGGGGCCGTCAGGACCTCGCCGCCCGGGAGGTTGCCCCACTTGGCGGTCGAGATGATGCCCGAGGTCTTGAGCCACTTGATCGTCGGGTCGAAGGTCGCCTCGAGGCGCGAGCCCGCGGGCGAGGTCGCCACGATCTTCGTCGCCTTCTTCGCACGCTCGAGGACGCGGCAGGAGATCGCGTCGACCTCGTCGAAGTTGGCGCGCATCGCCTCGATCATGATGCGGTGCGAGATCGAGACCATGTGGGCGTGGCGGATCTGGCGGCGGTCGATGATCGCGGTCAGCGCGCGGCGGAAAGCGAGCTCGCCCTGCTTGGGCTGGCCGGCGTAGATCGAGACGTCGGCGCGCTCGAGGGCCGCCCGGATCGACGCCGGGAGCTCGAGCATGGGCCGCGGACCGTAGTCCTCCATGATGTGGGTCTCGCTCGGCGCGCCGACCTCGCGCACCTGGTCGGCGAGGCTCGCGGCGATCTCCTCGGTCTCGCGGTCGGTGACGATCGCGACGTGCTCGTTCGGCTGCACCCGCAGGCACGTGCGGATGGCGTTGCGGGCGCCGGGGATCAGGTCCTCGGCGTAGGCGGTCAGGGTTCCCGTCTCGTGCGACATCGTGTAATCGTTCTCCTGGCGCGGGGATCAGTCGGCGTCAGCGGGACGCCGGCTGGTTGACCGGGGCCTCGACGGGAAGGCCGTGGGTCGTCTCCTCGCAGATGTAATCGACGACTTTCTTGAGGTCGCCGCCCGTCGCCTCGTAAACGCGAAGCTGCCGGTCGGCACCCGATCCGTTCTTGAGAATCCAGTTTACCCCGTCGAAGATCTCGCGGCGAGAGCCGAGCTCGTCGACGACGTCGTCGAGAAACTCCAGGATCTCGGCGATCAGGTCCGGAAAAGGCACTTCGATCTCCTTGCCGAAATCGATCAGTTTGCCCGCGATGCCGTACCGGCTGGCGCGCCACTTGTTTTCGAGGATGAGCGCGCGCCGGTAACGCCGGAAACCCAGGTTCTGGAGACGCAGCTTGTAGAGCTTGACGCAGATCGCCTGGAAGAGCGCCGCGAGCGTCACGGTCTCCTCGAGCCGCATCGGCACGTCGCAGACGCGGAACTCGATCGTCTCGAAGAACGGGTGCGGCCGGACGTCCCACCAGATCTTCTTGCCGTTGTCGATCGAATTCGTCTTGACGAGGATGCGGACGAACTCGTCGAACTCGGCCGGAGTCTCGAAGTGCTCGGGCATGCTGGTGCGGGGGAACCGGTCGAAGACCTTCGTGCGGTAGCTCTTCAACCCCGTGTTGCGACCGAGCCAGAAGGGCGAGTTGGTCGAGAGCGCCAGCAGGTGCGGCAGGAAGTACAGCGCCTCGTTCATGATCTGGAACGCGAGCGACCGGTCCTTGATGCCGACGTGGACGTGCAGGCCGAAGATGAGGTTGGCGCGCGCCAGCTGCTGCATCTCTTCGACGACCTTGTCGTAGCGCGGGTCCGGAAAGATCTTCTGGTCGGCCCAGTTGGAGAAGGGGTGCGTGCCGGCCGAGGCGACGCGCATGCCGTTCTTCAAGGCGAGGCGGACGATCTCCGTGCGCATTTCGCCGACGTCCTGTCGGACCTCGGCGATGTTCTTGCAGATGCCGGTGCCGATCTCGATGACCGACTGGTGCATCTCGGGCTTGACCCGCTCCTTGAGGACGAGCTTGCCCTCGTCGAGGATCTCCTGGACGTGCGAGCGCAGCTCCCGTGTCACCGGGTCCAGGATCTGGAACTCCTCCTCGACGCCGAGCGTGAAGGCCGGGGCTTCCATTCCCGCGGTCAGGCCTCGCGGCGCGGGCTGCGCGGCGCGGTGCCGGGCTCACGCGGAGCGGCCGACTTCTTCGCCCGGCCAGTCGACGTCTTCGCGGGCGCGACGGCATCGTCGCCGCCCAGGAATCGCTGCCAGCGGTAGTCGGTCAGCGGGTCGGCCGGCTGCTGCACCCGCTCGACGAGCCACCGGGTCGAGTGCTCGATCACCCAGCCGAAGTTTTCCGGGCCGACGGACTCGACGGCCGCGTCGGGGGCCGGATTGAGGAAATCGATGGCGTAGGGGATCCCGTCGCGCACCGCGAACTCGAGCGTGCAGAAGTCGTAGCCCAGGGCGTTCATCAGCTTGAGCGAGTCGCTCTGGATGCGCTCGTGCATCGCCGGATCGATCGGCGGACCGTCCTTGACGTACCTCTCGTGGAACGGGCGCCTCGGGTCGTACCGCATGACGCGAACGTGTTTGCGGCCGATCGCGTAGCACCGGAAGTACTCGTCGAAGACGATCTCTTCCTGGAGGGTCATGACGGTCTGTCCCGAGTCCTTGTAGGCCGCGAAGAACCCCTCCGGGTTCTCCACGCGGTAAACGCTCTTCCACCCTCCCCCGGAGTACGGCTTGAAGTAGGCGGGAAAGCCGATGTACTGGAACATCTCGTCCCACTCGAGCGGGAAGACGAGGTTCGACATCGAGTCGGCGGTCGTGTCGGGCGGGTGCTGGTTCGAGGGCAGAATCACCGTCTTCGGCACGGCGACCCCGACGCGGCGCGCCACCACGTTGTTGAAGAACTTGTCGTCGGCCGACCACCAGAAGGGGTTGTTGACGACGATCGTGCCGTCGGCGACGGCCTTCTTGAGTATGGCCCGGTAAAAGGGAATGTCCTGGCTGATCCGGTCGAGGATCAGGTCGTACCGGCGCGGGCTGTCGAGGCTGATTCCCCCGATGACGACGGGCTCGGCGACGACGTCCTGGCCTTCGCGGTTGATGCGTTCGACGAGGGCGAGGGGAAAGGAGCGCTCCTGGCCGAACAGAATTCCAATGCGTTTCATGCGGGTCCTTCGCTTTGTTGTTGATGCCGGGCAGGCCCCGGAGAACCGCGGATTATGTCACGGGGCCGGCGGGCTCGAGGGGGCCGGCCGGGCCACGGGGCCCAGCCATTGAGCCATCCAGGCGAGGTTGCGTTCGGCCAGGTCGCGCACCAGCCGGGGCTCGCGCACGCCGTGGGGCTGCCGGGGGTAGGTGACCATGCGGGCGGGGATGCCCTTCCGTTTCAGGGCGTTGTAGAACTCGTATCCCTGCGAGATGGGAACGCGCACGTCGGCCTCGCCCTGCTGGATGAGCGACGGGGTCCTGACCTGGCCGACGAAGGCCATCGGCGAATGGGCCCAGTACGTTTCGGCGACGCGCGGTTCCCAGAGCTCTCCGCCGAAGTAGTCGGGAATGAACGAGGGGATGTCCGCCGTGCCCGTGAACGACACGAGATCGGTCACGGGAGCGCCGATGGATGCGGCCTTGAAGCGGTCGGTCTGCGTCACGATCCACGAGGTCATGAACCCGCCGTAGCTCCAACCCATCACGCCGAGGCGGTCGGGGTCCGCGATTCCCATGCCGACGACCGCGTCGACCCCCGCCATGAGGTCACGGTAGTCGCCTCCGCCCCAGTCTTTCTCGTTGGCGCGTCGAAACGCGGCCCCGTAGCCGGACGAGCCGCGGGGGTTCGCGCGCAGGACCGCGTATCCGTCCGCGGCGAAGACCGCGGGCGAGTAGGGACTCGGCGCCGCGGTGTAGGCGAGCTGGAAGACTCCGGCCGGCCCGCCGTGGATCACGAGGAGCAGCGGATAGCGCTTGCCCGGGACGTACCCGACGGGCAGTGTCAGCAGGCCCTCGATCGCCCGGCCGCCGTCGCCGGTCCAGGTGATCGCACGCGTCTGTCCGAACGGGTGCTTCGGCATCCCGGCGTTGACGCTCGAAATGCGGATCGGCGCGAAGGGCGCGAGCGGGCTCGCCCACGCCTCGCTCGGCTCGGTCGTGTTTTGCCGGACGAACCCGATCCAGGTGCCGCGCGGGTTGACGCTCGCGGCGTTCGCGACCGCGCCCGCGGGCGTCAGCGCGCGCAGGGCGCCGCTCGCAACGTCCTGCGCGTAGACGATCGCGGAGACGCTCCTCCCCTCCGCGAAATAGATCGTCCGGCCGTCCGCGGACCAGCCGGCCAGGGCCGGCGACTCGTCGGGCGAGTCCGGGAGCGTGCGCGGGGCGCCGCCGTCGAGCGGGGCGAGCCGGATGCTCTCCCGGTGCGGCCAGCGGGGCGGGTCGTCGGTCGCGAGGTAGGCGAGCGTGCGGCCGTCCGGCGAGAAGCGCGGGGAGGTCTCGGCCGCGCCGGTCGCGGCAAAGGGCCGGAGCGCGCCGGTCGCGACGTCGACCAGAGAGATGCGGGCGGTCGGCCAGTCGTCGGCGACCGGCCGGGCCGTGTGCGAAATGGCGATCGTCGAGCCGTCCGGCGACCAGTCGACCGCGTCCGGTCCAGCCAGCTGCACCCCGCCCACCGAAAATCCGGTCGAGAGGAGCTTGCGGCCTTCGCGCCTGCCCGTCGCATCGGCCGCGACGGGAATGATCCAGAGCCGGCGGGGCCGGTCGTCTTCGCCGACCACGCGGGCGTCGTCCCTTTCCTTCGCGCGCCGCTCGCGGTCGGGGTCGGGACCGTCGGCGGCGACGTACGCGATCCACTTCGCGTCGGGCGACCAGGCGGCCTCGGTCACGTCGGCCGGCGCGTCGGTCAGGCGCACGGCTTCGCCCCCGGCGGAGGGCAGGAGCCAGACGTTGCCCGTCTTTCCATCCCGCTTGGAGAGAAACGCGATCCACTTTCCGTCGGGCGACCAGCGGGGACGCGTCGCGGACGTGTCGCCGAAGGTGGCCTGCCAGAATTCCCGTCCGTCGGTCGTCGCGAGCCAGATCTGCGTGCGGTACTCGCTCCGGTCGGGCTCCATCACCGACTCCCGCGCCACGCAGGCGGCGCGCCGGCCGTCCGGTGAGATCCGCACGTCGGAGACCGGCCGGTATTTGAGCGTCTCGAGCGGTGTCCATGGCCCGGGATCGTCCGCGGCGAATGCCCTGGCGGCGAAGAGCAGAATCAGCAGGATTTTCAGAGCCAGCCGCGCTTTCGAAACCACACCACCATCCCCGCGGCGAGGACGACGCACACCCCCCAGAAGATCGGGTAGGAGCCCGTCCACTGGTTTTCGGGAATGTGCATGTTCATGCCGTAGACCCCGGCGAGAAACGTCAGCGGGATGAATATCGTCCCGATGATCGTCAGCACCTTCATGACCTCGGACATGCGGTTCGACATCGAGGTCATGTAGGTCTCCGTCAGGCTCGAGCCGACCTCGCGGTAGGTTTCGATGATGTCCATGATCTGGACGACGTGGTCGTAGACGTCGCGCAGGTAGGTCCGCGTCGTTTCGCTCATGCACTCGTGGGGCTCGCGGTACATCGCGTTGACGACCTCGCGCATGGGCCAGAGCGCGCGGCGCAGCAGCAGAAGGTCCCGCTTGACCGAGTGAATTTCATGGATCGTCTGCCGGGTGGGCTGGTCGAGCACGAGGTCTTCGAGCTCCTCGAGGCGGTCGCCGTAGTGCTCGAGCACCGGAAAGCAATGGTCGACGATGGCATCGATCAGCGCGTACGCGAGGTAGCTGGCGTCGAGGGAACGCAGCCGCGAGGCCGGCTTTTCGATGCGGGCCCGGATGGTGTCCCAGATGTCGCCCGGCGACTCCTGAATCGTGATCACGAGTCCGCTCTCGAGGAACATGCTGACCTGCTCGCTCTCGAGGCCCGCCTCCGAGTGCTGGAGCATGCGGACGATCAGGAAGATGTGCGGCGGCCGCTCGCCGTCGGCGGGATACGGCTCGAGCTTCGGCCTCTGGCCCGTCTGCATCACGTCCTCGATCGCGAGCGGGTGGAGTCCGTACTTGAGGGCGAGGGCGCGGATCGCGCGCGGATCGCTCAGACCGTCGACGTTGATCCAGCGCACGCGGACCCACGGCTCGCGGCGGCTGTGGACGAACTCGTCGAAGTCCGTGACCCTCCGGGTCTCCACGCGGTCGGGCCCGTAGTCGATGCAGGTGATCGGCACGCGCTCCGCCGGAGCGGGCATGCGCTCCAGCTCCGCCAGGTCGATGCCGGGTTTGCCGCCCGGCAGCCCCGCGCTGAAGCGGGTCGGGAGCTCGAGTCCCTCGCCGTCGAGCTCTTCATTGTCGACGTGCGGATAGCTCATGGCGGCAAAGTCTATGCTTCCGGTCCGCCGATCGGAAACATCCGCTCGCGGCGCGAGGCCGCCGACCCGAGATCGCTCCCGCGGCGGTCTACCAGATCTGGCAGGTCTCCCTGCGCACCATCGGGTCGCCCGCCGTGCAGGAGAACGCCGAGGCGAACGACTTGAGGTTCGAGGGCGCCCCGATCGCCCGGAACTGCGGCAGCGGGTGCGGGTCGGTGTTCATCAGGAGTTTCGCGAGCTCCGGCCGAACGTGGGCGCCCCAGACGCGGGCCCAGCCCAGGTAAAAGCGCTGGTCGGCCGTGAATCCCTCGATCGGCGCGGGCTCGGCCCGGCCGGCGAGCGTCCCGCGGTAGGCGCGGTATGCGATGGCGAGGCCGCCCAGGTCGGCGATCGACTCGCCGAGGACGAGCCTGCCGTTGACGTGCTGGCCCTCGAACTCGTACCCGTCGAACTGGGTCTCGACGCACTTCGCCCGCGCCTCGTAGTTCCGGGCGTCCTCCGGCGTCCACCAGTCGGCCAGGTTCCCGGACGCGTCGAACTTCCGGCCCTCGTCGTCGAAGCCGTGCGTCAGCTCGTGGCCGATGACGCTGCCCATGGCGCCGTAGTTGACGGCGTCGTCCGCCTTCGGGTCGAAGAGGGGAGGCTGCAGGATCCCCGCCGGGAAGACGATCTCGTTCAACTGCGGGTCGTAGTACGCGTTGAGCTCCGGCGGCGTCATCTGCCAGTCCTCGCGGTCGACGGGCCGGCCGATCTTGGACAACAGGCGGTGGAACTCGTACTCGGAGGCGCGCTGGACGTTCAGAACGTACGGCCCGCGGTCGATCGCGAGCGACGAGTAGTCGCGCCAGACGTCGGGATAGCCGATCTTGGGCCGGAAGGTGGCGAGCTTCGCGAGGGCCTTCTGCCGCGTCGTCTCGCTCATCCAGGGAAGCGCCCCCAGGTCATCGCGCAGGGCGTCGATCAGGTTCCGGACCATGGTGTCGGCGGAGGCCTTGGCCTCGGGGGGGAAGTAGTCTCGGACGAACGACTTGCCGAGCGCCTGGCCGAGGGCGGCGTCGGTCGCGACGACGCAGCGCTTCCAGCGCGCCTCGTTCTCGGGCGTGCCCTGGAGCGTCTTTCTGAAGAAGTCGAAGTCGGCGTCCACGAACGCCCGGGACAGGCTCGGCGCCGCCGCGTTGACGGCCGTCCAGCGCAGATACGTCTTCCACCCCGAAATCGGCGTCGCCCGCATCTCCTTGCTGACGGCCTCGAAGAACTTCGGCTGCGCGACGTTGACCGCGGCGGGCGAGACTCCCGCCTGCCGGAAGTAGGCGCTCCAGGAGAAGTTGGGCGTCAGCGCCTGGAGGCGCGTCGAGTCCATCCGGTTGTACGTCTTCTCGGAATCGCGCTGCTCGACCCGCGACATCGACGCTTCGGCGAGGCGGGTTTCGATCGCCATCACGGTCTTCGCGTCGGCGGAGGCGCGTCCGGGGTCGTCGCCGATCAGCTCGAACATCCGGGCGACGTGGGCGAGGTACTTTTCCCGCAGAGCCTTCGCCTCGTCGTCGGTCTTCAGGTAGTAGTCGCGTTCGGGAAGGCCGAGGCCGCCCTGCGACGCAAATGCGATGACCTCGGTCGAGGCCCGGCGATCCTGCTCCGCGGTGAACCGGAACACGGCGTTGGCGCCGAGGCCCTGGAGCCGCAGGATCTCGGCCTGAAGGTCGGCGGGCGTCGCGATCGAGTCGATGCGCGCAAGCTCGGGCTGGATCGGAGCCGCGCCGGCCGCCTCGATCGCGGCTTCGTCCATGCAGCTCGCCCAGAAATCGCCGATCTTGCGTTCGTCCGAACCGTCCGGGGCCGGGTTGGCGGCGGCCTTCTCGAGGATTCCGTGGAGCCGGTCGCGGTTCTCCTCGAAGAGGATGCTGACGGAGCCCCAGTAGGACTTGTCCGGCGGGATCGGATGGGAGGCGAGCCAGCCGCCGTTGCCGAACCGATTGAGGTCGACGCAGGCCGAAACGGACGGGTCGAGGTCGGCGGGGTCGATGCCCCCGGCGGGGGCCGGCGGAGCGGGCGGCGGCGTCTCGGCGGCGGGTGTCGGCTCGGGCATCGGCGCCGCGGCGGCGGGAGCCGGCGGTGGCGGAGCCGGCGGCGCCGTCGTGCCGCATCCGAGCGACAGGATCGTCAGGATCGATGCCGTCGCGACGGTCGGGATCGCGGTACCCCTTCTCTTCACGAGTCCTCCTCTTTCGCCATGCGAAGCCCTACGTACCTGCGTCGCTCGGGGTTCACCGTCTGCGTGATCTGGCTCACGCCGTCCCGCGACCTCGTGGCTGTAACCTCCTTATTTCACACACTGCGTCGAGGAGGGTTTCCATGCGTCGATGGGTATGGCTATTCGTGTCTGCGGCCGTTGCGCTCGCGCCGGTCGGCCGGGCCCAGGAGCTCGGGGCGGCGGACGAGGCCACGGCGGCCCTGCCGCTGGGGCGGGTGCTCCCGGCGGCGGGCTCCACGGCCGGCGCCGCGGGCTCGTTCTTCAAGACCTCGGTTCAGATCTTCAATCCCGGCTCGGGCTCGATGTCGGGCCGGTTCGTCTACCACGCCGCGAACGTGGCCGGCCTTCCGACGGACCCGGGGATGGACTTCTCGGTGCCCGCGCAGGAGACGCGGACCTGGGACGACATTCTTCCCGCGATGGGGCAGTCGGGCCTCGGGACCCTCGACATTCTCCTGCCGTCGGCCTCGTCGTCGCCCGCCGTGATCGTGACGCGGATCTTCAACGACGCCGACGCGGCCGGTACGGCGGGCTTCACGGAGGAGGCGATCAGCCCGAACGAGACCGGGACCGGCGGGCGCGTGATCACCAACGGAAGGTCGGGCTACCTTGTCCTGCCCGCCGACACGGACCGCTTCCGCTTCAACATCGGCCTGCGGACGCTGGCTTCGGCGGCATCGGTGCAGTTCACCGTGCGCAACGCCAACGGGTCGATCGTCGGACTTTCGTCGAAGACGATGCCCGCATCCTCGTTCCTCCAGCAGGAGGCCGGTTCTTTGCTCGGCGTTCCCCTGCCGCCCAACGGAACGATCCGCATCGTCATCAACGGAGGCGGGACGATCGTCTACGGGGCTACGACCGACAACACGACCAACGACCCCAGCGTCCAGTTCGCCCGGTCGTCGTAGAGTCCCCGGGGGCGGCGGGTGCCGCCCCCGAAGACGCGATTACTGGGGCGTGGTCGGGCCGGCCTCGGGCGCGGAGGCCGCGGCGTAGGTCAGCCGGCCGTTCTCGAGCGACGCGTCGCGCAGCGTGACCGCGAGCGCCTCGGACAGGGTCGTGACCGGGAGAACCTCGATCTGCCCGCGGACCGCCTCGGAGAGGTCCTCGAGGTCCGCTTCGTTGTCCCGGGGGATCACGATCGTGCGAATGCCCGCACGGACGGCGCCGAGGATCTTCTCCTTCAGCCCGCCGATCGGCAGGACCCGGCCCGAGAGGGTGATCTCGCCCGTCATGGCGACGTCGTTGCGCACCGCCCGGCGCGAGAGCGCCGAGGCGACGGACGAAGCCATGGCGAGGCCGGCCGACGGACCGTCCTTCGGGATCGCTCCCGCCGGCACGTGGATGTGGATGTCGCGCTCGAAATCCTTCTCGTCGATCCCGAGGAGCGGCGCGTGGCTGCGCGCGAACGTCCACGCGGCGCGGGCCGATTCCTTCATGACGTCGCCGAGCTGGCCCGTCAGAATGAGATCGCCCTTGCCGCGCATCAGCGAGGCCTCGACGAACATGATGTCGCCGCCGGCCGGCGTGTAGTACATGCCGGTCGCGACGCCGATCTGGTCGCCCGGTGCCATCTTCTCGGGGTGCACGTGCGGCCGTCCCAGGAGCGGCCGGACGTCCTCGGCCCGGATCTCTGCCTTTTCGATTTCGCGCGCGGCGATGCGGCGCGCGACCTTGCGGGCGAGCTTGCCGAGCTCGCGTTCGAGCTGACGCACGCCCGATTCGCGGGTGTAGCTGGCGACGACTTCCCGGATGGCTCCCTCGGTCAGGTCGAGCTGCCCGGCCACGAGGCCGTTCTCCTCGACCTGGCGCGGCACCAGGTAGCTCTTCGCGATCTGGAGCTTCTCCTCTTCGGTGTAGCCGGCGAAGTGGACGGTCTCCATGCGGTCGAGGAGCGGCCCCGGAATGTTCTGCACGAAGTTGGCCGTGGCGATGAAGAGGACCTCCGACAGGTCGAACGGCACGCCCAGGTAATGGTCCGTGAACGAGTCGTTCTGCGCGGGGTCGAGCACCTCGAGAAGCGCCGAGGCCGGATCGCCCTGGTACGAGACGCCGAGCTTGTCGACCTCGTCGAGGAGGAACACGGGGTTCTTGGAGCCCGCCTGCTTCATTCCCTGCAGGATCCGGCCCGGCATCGCGCCGATGTAGGTTCGCCGGTGGCCGCGGATGTCGGCCTCGTCGCGCGCGCCGCCCAGAGAAATCCGGACGTACTTGCGCCCCATCGCGCGGGCGATCGACTTGGCGATCGAGGTCTTGCCGACGCCCGGCGGCCCGGCGAAGAGCAGGATACGGCCCTTGCCGGATCGCTTCTTCGATGATTCCTTCGCGTTCTCCGCCGGAGCAGCCTCGTCGCCCGAAAGGGCGGGCGTTGGCGCCTCGGCTGTTCCCGAAGCGGCCGACTTCGCCCGCTCTTCGCCGAGCTGGCGCACGGCGAGGAACTCGAGGATACGGTCCTTGACGTCCTTCAGGCCGAAGTGGTCCTCGTCGAGGATCCGGGCGGCCTCGGGCACGTCGAGCTTCTCGTCGCTGCGGTTGTTCCACGGGAGCTCGGCCACCGCCTCGAGGTAGGTCCGGATGACCTGCGATTCCATCGACTCGCGGCCGATCCGCGTCAGCCGCTGCCACTCGCGGTCGACCTCCTTGCGCGCATCCTCCGGGAGCTCGAGTGCGTCGAGCTGCGCGCGCAGTTCCTTGAGGCTCTCGTCGGAGGAGCCGTCGGACTCGCCGAGCTCCTTCTGGATCGCCTTCATCTGTTCGCGCAGGTACATCTCCCGCTGGCGGCTGCCGATCTCTTCCTTGACCTTCGACTGGATGTCCTCCTGCGCCGACAGGACGTCGACCTGGCGCTGGACGTGGACGAGGACGCGCCGCAGACGGTCTTCGACCGACAGGGTTTCGAGAAGGACCTGCTTGGCCGCGACCGGGACGTCGAGATAGCCGGCCACGAGGTCCGCCAGGCGGCCGGGCTCGTCGACTTCGGCGAGGATCTGCTCGACGGCCTCGTCGGGCAGGCCGAGCTTCTTGCCGAGCTCGGCCGCGCGCTCGCGCGCCTCGCGGTGAAGACCGGCGAACGCCGCGTCGCGCGGGTCGAGCGGCAGCATCTCGCTCGCCTCCTGGACGGTCGCCTCGAGAAAGCCCTGCTTCGTGCGGGCAAGCCGCATGGCGATGCCGCGGGCCTTGCCGTCGAGCACGAGACGGATCCCGCCGAGGCCCCGCTGGACCGAGCCGATCGTCGCGATCGTCCCGATCGTGTAGAGGTCGGAGGGCGAGACACTCTCGGATTCGCTGCGCTGGGCGACGGCGAACACCCGGTGATCGGTGGAGGCCATGGCCGCCTCGATGGCGCGCAGGGTCCCCGCGCGACCGGCCGAAATGGGGAAAGTCACGCCCGGGAAGAGCACGGCGTTCCGCATCGGAACGACCGGAAGCGATTTCAAGTTCGTCTCGGACATAGTGGTCCTTTTCTCCTTGCCGGTCAGTCGCTTACGCGCGCCGCCGGACCGGGCGTTCGAAGTCCGGCATGGACCCCAACCCCCGGCCACCCCCGGCAATTCCATATACGTGAGTCTCTCCCACGCAGATTCAAATGGGGTCAGCCCTGAATGTCTGACACTTCGGTCTAACTTCAAGTGACACAGTCACTCCCCGCTCATCTTTCAGACTTGCAGGGCTGACCCCGGCGCCAGACGACGGATGGCGGCGATCGAGACGTCGTCGTCCGGAAGGATAGTGCCGCGAAAGGCGCGCAGGCTGAGGGCGATCGAGTCCGCGAGCGCCTGGGGTGGCAGCGCCGGCCCGTGCCGCAGGAGGATCTCGATGCGGGAATCTCCGAACTCCTCGCCCGCGGCATTGCGCGCCTCGGAGAGGCCGTCGGAGTGCAGGAGAAGCGTCTCGCCCGGCTCGATGTGACCCGTTTCGACGATCCAGGAGAGCTGCGGCCGGATTCCGAGCGGATACGCGCCCTTCCCGATCCGCGAGCGGACGCTTCCGTCCGTTCCGGCCAGGATCGGCTGCGGGTGGCCCGCCACCGACCCGACGAACGTCCCGTCGGGCGAAAGAAGCAGGTACACGCACGAGAAGAACGCCCGCGGGCTCCCGGTCCGGCAGAGGATGCGGTTGAGCGTCGCGAACATGGCCGGCGGCGACGGGTCGACGTCGAGCTGCGTGCGGAACGCGGCATGGGCGACGGCCATGACGAGCCCGGCCGCCATCCCGTGGCCCGACGCGTCGCCGAAAAGGACCGCGAGCCGCCCGTCCGGCAGCGAAACGAAGTCGTAGATGTCCCCGCCGACCGTGTTCGCGATCTCGTTGTGGGCGCCGGCCGCAAAGGCCGCGGTCTGCGGCATCTCCTTCGGGATCAGGCTCGCCTGGAGATCGCGCGCGAGCTCGAGCTCGTCGCGAAAGTTGATCTTGTCGACGAGCTCCATCCCGAGCAGCAGGCCCAGCAGCACCGTCGACGCGAGAAGGAAAAAGCTGTCGAGATCGACGGTATAGGACGTCGTCCGCCGCACGCCGTCCTCGACCTTCGTGTCGCTGCGGTGGAAGTTCGGCCCGCACATCGACATCACGAGACACAGAAGCACGACGAGGAAAACAACTCGGCGGGCCGGCGCGAGCCGCTTCGCGAGACCGAAAAGGACGCTGTTGGTCGTGTGGAGGAATCGCCGGACGCGGCCGCCCCGCCTCGCGGGTTTCGTGTTCGACGCGTCCTCGGCGGTCAGCATTTCCTGGGCGAGCCGCCACTCGCGCGAGTAGAGGCCGGTGAGGTCCTCCCGTCCGACGGCGGAAAACGTCCCGCGAAGCAGCTGGAGCCAGTCGTGGCGCGAAGGCATTTGCCCGGAGCATACGCAGGAGACCCGTCCCGGGATCCGGCGGCGGGCCCCGCGCGATCCGCCCCTCGACACGAAGCGTGGCGGGCCGCCACGCCAAACTATTGACCTGAAAGGGGTTTCTCCCGGAAATCCCGGGAGGGCCGGGGCCCCGGCGCCCGCTAAAGGCCGAGCAGCGCCAGGTCGTCGAGCAGGTTGGCGACGCGCGGGTGCGCGGCGAGCTCGCGGTAAAGCCACCCGTGGCGGTCGCGCAGGTCCTTGAGCCCCGCGCGCAGCGCCTCGGCGTCCCGGGCCGCGGCCGCCGCCCGAAGCTTCTCGATTGCGGCGCGGCCCTCGTCGTCGATGCGGTCTCCGACCTGGGCGTGGAGCGCATCGAAGGACTCGTGCACCCGGGCGGCGTGCTCGTCGTCGCGAGGCGTGTCGGCCATCGCCGCCGAGATTATCAGAGAAGCGCGGGCAGGTCCGCGATCGAGGAGAGGACCGCATCGGGCCGGACCGACGATCGGCCGAGGTCGCCCTCGCGGTATTTCCCCGTGCGCACGAGGATTCCCCGCATGCCCGCCGACTGCGCCCCGCCGACATCCGAATCGAGATCGTCGCCGATGACCGCCGCTTCGGAGGGCGCGGCGCCCGTCGAGGCGAGCGCGGTCTCGAAGAAGGCGCGCGAAGGCTTCCCGGCGAGCAAGGCCCTCCGGCCGGAAGCATGCTCGAGCGCGGCGGCGAACGGTCCCGAGTCGAGCATGAGACCCTCCGGCGCCTGCCAGTAGCGGTTCCGCGCGAGCGTCACCAGCTCCGCGCCGTCGAGCAGCAGACGGAACGCCCGATTGAGCCGTTCGTACGTCATTCCCTCCCCGAGGTCGCCGAGGACGACGGCGTCCGCGCCCGAATCGACCGGCGTGATTCCGTCGAAGTCCTCGAGGACCGCCGGACGGAGCAGAAAGTGGCAGCGCCTCCAACCGCGGGCGAGCAGGAGCGCCCGCGCGGCGCGGGGTCCGGTGAAGAGCCGTTCGGCCGGAACCGCGAGCCCCATCGCGGCGAGCTCGGTCAGCAGGGCCGCGCGCGGGCGGCTCGTGGCGTTCGTGACGAAGCGCCACGCGATGCCGCGGCGCTCGGCTTCGGCGAGGGCGTCGGCCGCGCCCGGGATGAGCGCCCCCGACTGGAACACCGTTCCCTCCAGATCGAAGAGAAGCGCCCTCGCTCCCGAGAGCGCCGAGCTCATCGCACCGCGCCGGACGCGGTCATGCGCTCGTAGAGCGTCAGAAGCGCCTGCGTGCCGTCCTCGCCGCGGCCCTGCGCCTCGAGCGCCGAGAGGAGCTGGTGCGCGAGGGCCGTTCCCGGCAGCGGCACGCCGTTCGCGCGGGCCGTCGCGAGGACGATCGCAAGATCCTTCTGCTGATGCTTGATCGCGAAGGCCGGGGCGAAGTCGCGGCCGATCATCTTCTGGCCGAGGACGTCGAGCATCCAGGAGCTCGCCGCTCCACCCATCAGCGCCGCGTGGAGCGACTCGAGCGGAAGGCCCGCTTTCGCCGCGAAGGCCATGCCCTCGGCCACGGCGACGAGAGTGTTGGCGACGACGATCTGGTTGGTGGCCTTGCCGAGCTGGCCCGCTCCGGATTCTCCCAGGTGGGTGATGCGCTTGCCCATGGCCTCGAGCGCGGGCCGCGCCTTCTCGAGCGCCGCGGCGTCGCCCCCGACGAAAAAGGTCAGCGTTCCCTGGATCGCGCCCTTCTGCCCGCCCGAGACCGGGGCGTCGACGAACGCGATGCCGGCCGCCTCGAGTCGGGCGCCGATCGAGCGGGCGGCGCCGGCCGCGATCGTCGAGCAGTCGACGACGACGGTCCCGGCCGCCGCCCCGCGGACCGTGCCGCGTTCGCCGAGGTGGACCGACTCGACTTCGGGAGAGTCGGGGAGGCAGGAGACGACGACGTCGGACGCCCGAGCGACATCCTCGGCGCTCGCGGCCGCCCGCACGCCCGCGCCGAGCTCGGCCGCCAGGGCGGCGGCTTTGGCGGGCGTGCGCGTGAAGACGGTCAGCGGAAACCCCGCTTTCGCGAGGTTGCGCGCCATGGGGGCGCCCATCGTTCCGAGTCCGATGAAACCCACGCGGGACGTCATGCGCGAGACCTCCGGCGCGCGATTGTATGGGGCGCCGCGCCCTCCGGGGCCACCCGAACGATTTCGGCGGCGACCTCCTGCGCGGGCACCATGCGCGGAGCCACTCTTCGGGCGAAGCGGAATGCGCCCCCGGCGGCTGTTTTCCTGAACCGCGATCGCCTCCGCCGGCGGCAACCTATCGCGTCTCGATTCCCTTCAGGTGTGGCGCGAGCGCCGCGTCCTGGACCTCGCGCAGCGACGCGAGGCCCGTCTTCGCGAGCGCGAGCAGCTCGGTCAGCTGCGCCTCCGAGAACGGCCGGCGCTCCGCCGTGCCCTGGATCTCGACGAAGGCGCCCGAGGCCGTCCCGACGACGTTGCAGTCCACGTCGGCCTCGGCGTCCTCGGCATAGGCCAGGTCGAGGACCGCCTGGCCGGCGCAGATGCCGACGGAGATGGCCGCGACCGTTTCCCGCAGCGGCCAGCGCGGGATCTTCTGCTCGCGGCAGAGCTTCGCGAGCGCCATCGCGAGGGCGACGCAGGCGCCCGTGATCCCGGCGCAGCGGGTCCCGCCGTCGGCCTGCAGGACGTCGCAGTCCAGCGTGATCGTGCGTTCGCCGAGGCCGCGCAGCTCCGTGACCGTCCGCAGCGACCGCCCGATGAGGCGCTGGATCTCGAGCGTGCGCCCGCCCTGCTTCCCCTGGGCGGCCTCGCGCGCCGAGCGCGTGTGCGTGGCGCGGGGGAGCATGCCGTACTCGGCCGTCACCCAGCCGCTGCCGCTGCCCTTGAGAAACGGCGGGACGCGGTCCTCGACCGAGGCCGCGCAGAGGACGCGCGTGTCGCCGAGGGTGATGAGCGCGGAACCCTCGGCGTGCCGGGCTGCGCCGGTTTCGATCGTCACGGGACGCAGCTGTGCCGGCCGGCGTCCGTCGGGCCGCGGCGTCGACTTCTTCACGGCGTGACCTCGGGCGGAGGCGTCACGGCGGCGTCGGTCTCCGGCGCGACGATGTTCTTCAGGAAGAGAAGCGGCCGGGTCAGGTCCACGTGGCCTCCCAGGGTTTCGGCGGGCTCGCCGTTGACGAGGATTCTCACACGAGACGTCTCGGCCACGTTCTGGAGCGTCGTATCGACGAGAGCGCCGACGATCGTCAGCTCCTCGTCGGAGCCGAACGTCAGGCCGGAATCGACCGCGAGGTCCAGCACGGCCTCTCCCTCCCGCAGCAGGAATGCGTTGCGGAGCTGCATCTTCGGCGGGATGACGCCGATCAGGCCCTCCCCGGTCGGCCCCTTCTGGAGCTCGGCGAAGATCGTCTGGAGGAAGGCGGCGGGGCCGGCGGGCCGGGGCACGTCCCTCTCCTCGGCGTGGAGGAGCATGCCGTTCTGGTCCGGGAAGTAGAGAGTGACGCGGACGGTCTCGACGGCGGGGGGCGCGGTCACCCCCGGGGCGGGCGTGACGATCGGGGCGGGCGCGGGCGTGACCCGCAGGAACGGCCGCGGCCCGCGCCGGGACAGGTTCGCGAGGTCGCCGCGGTTGGCGAGGATGAGGGCCGCGACGGCGGCGGCGAGGACCGCGAGGAGGATCGCCGCCGCGCGCCGGCTCATCGGGCCTTCGAGCGCGGGGCCCGTGCGGTCGGGGAGGGCGACGGTCGCGGCGTCGGCGCTTCGGCGGGCGGCATCGCCCGGATCGCGGATGGAAGCCGCTTGCCGTAGAAGCGCGCCACCGCGCGGGCGACCGCGTCGGCCACGGTCTGCTGGAACTCGGGGCTCTTCAGGCTCTTCTCTTCCGCGGGGTTGGAGATGAACGCGACCTCGAGAAGGATCGCGGGCATCGTCGCGCCGACGAGGACGCGGAACGGCGCCTGCTTGATGCCCCGGTTGGCCGTGTCGGTGACGGCGTTCATCTCGACCTGGAGCGCCTCGGCGAGCTCGCTCGACTCCTTGAGGTGCGCGCTCTGCGCCAGGTCCCAGAGGACGAAGTCGAGGTCCGGGTTGCCGGTTTCGGCCGTTGGGCCCGGGGCGCCGCCGTTGGACTCGTTCTCGCGGCTGGCGACCTCCTGTGCGAGCTTGTCCGAGGCCTCGAGCGAGAGGTAGTACGTTTCGGAGCCCTGGGCGGAGGCCGAGCGCGAGGAGTTGGCGTGGATCGAAAGGAAGAGGTCCGCCCTCTCGTGGTTGGCGATCGACGTGCGGTCGTCGAGCGGGAGCAGGAGATCGGAATCCCGCGTGAGGACGGTGCGACAGGCGATCGCCTTCGGCAGCGTCGCGACGATCCGTCGGGCGATCTC
Organism: uncultured Acidobacteriota bacterium; assembly: GCA_963805495.1. Taxonomy (GTDB): domain Bacteria; phylum Acidobacteriota; class Thermoanaerobaculia; order UBA5066; family Gp7-AA6; genus DAHUXD01. The sequence goes on from CAWDUQ010000001.1 coordinate 618,538, forward strand.
GAGCGTGACGTCCTTTTCCAGGAGGCCGTCCGGCCCGATCGCCCCGGTTTCCGTTCCCCCGTGGCCGGGATCGACGACGATCGTCACCTGCGGGCCGATCGGGGCGGGTGCCGTCGACTCCGCCGGCGCCGGGAGCGGCGCAATCCGGCGCCCGACCTCGACGACCAGCCGGTCGGGCGCAGTCAGCGGATACGCGCGGGCCGAGAGTCCCGGCTCCCGGAAGTCGATCAGTGCGAGTTCGCCCGCGAACCGCACCGACGCGACGAGCGGATCGTCGAACTTCTTCTCCGAAAACGGCGGGTCGATCTTCGTGTCGGCGAATCGAACCTGCAGTCCCTTGTCGGAAAGCGCGGTGGACGTCCGGGCGGCGTCCGAGAGCCGGAACACGACCTGCGTCGTCGGCTCGACGTGGACGACGGCGACCTCGATCGAGAGGGGAGGCGGGCCCCCGGGCGAAAGCGTCCACGTCTTCTTCGCGGCGTCCCAGACGCCGGCGGCCCCCGCGAGCGGGAAAAGAACCTTTTCGAAGAAGTCGGAGGGGGCGTAGAGGGCCCCCGAAACCAGGCGCGCGGGCCCCGAGATGGCGACGATCCGCTTGTCGACCGGGACCTGAGCCGTTCCCGGCCCCAGCAGCACCTGGTGGCCGGCGCCGGTGATCGTCAGCACCCCGGTCCCGGGGTCGGAGGCGACCGTCAGGCCGAGAGCGCGCGCGGCGTCGGAAACGACGAACTCCCGGCCGCCGAGCATGCCAATGGGATGGCTCTCTCCCTTCCAGAGGATCGTCCCCCGCTCCTCGCCGGGAGCCGCCGCGGCGAACGCCGCGAGGAGGACGACGAGGGCCGCGGCGAGCGCCGGAAGCGCCGGAAGGCGGCGGTCTCTCGACCGAGGATGGACGCGTCTAAGGATACGAAGAAGAGGGTAGCACGGCACCGCCGTGGGGAAGCGGCGGCGCCGTGCGGGATCGCCGGTCGCGGCGGGTCGGTCACTGCATCAATCGCTGGAAGCTCTTCAGGTCGCTGGAGGTCTCGAAGAGAAGGTCCCCGGTCGCGACCGAGACGACGGAGTAGCGCGGAGCGGGGCCGGGCGTCGTGTTCCACGCGTCGATCGCGAGCCCGAGCCGCTGGCCGTCCTTCGAGAATCCCGCGAGGGACGCGACGACGTGGGCGAGCACGCGGTCCCGCAGGGGACGGCCCGAGGCGAGGAACGCGACCTCGCGGGCCGGCTCGTCGCGGTCGAGCGAGGTCATGACCGGAACCAGCTGCGACGGCCCGGCGACCTCGACCCACGCGACAGTGCGGCCGTCGGGCGAGATCCGCAGCGACCCGGGCACGGGCAGGATGGGGACGGCCGCCTGGCGTGTCTGAACGTCGCGCGTCGAACCGGCGCGTGTTTCGACCGTCAGCTGCAGGGAGCCGAGCTTGCCCTCGATCCGCACGGCCCGCTCGCGGGCCCCCGAGGCGACCCGCGCCTCCTGCGGAAAGGCGGGGGAGCCGTCGCCGCGCATCGCGGCGAGGATGGAGGCCCGGGAAGCGAGGCGGCGTCCGTCGGGTGCGCCCGGCGCGAGCGTCGCGACGCGGGCGCTCGCCGCGGAGAGCCGCGCTCCCAGCCGGGCGAGCTCCTCGGCCTTGCCGAGGGCGAGCAGGTAGCGTCCGATCGCGAGCGAGGACTCGCCGGCGTGCTCGGCGGCCGAGCGCAGGACCGACGGGTCTTCGGCCGTCTCGAGAAGTCCGAACCAGGCGTTCGCCTCCTGCAGCAGGCCGGCGAGCGAAGTCGGCCGGTCGCGGTACTGCACCCGCAGGATCCCGGCCCGGGCCCGTTCGCGGGTCCGGGCGCGCTCCGCGCCGGTGTCGCCACCGAGCTCGTCGACGGCCCGCTGGAAGGCCGCCCCGTCGTAGAAGCCGCGCGTTCCGGAGGGGCCGGTCCGTTCGCTCAGGCCGAGCTCGGCGCGGTACGGCCCGCCCGAGGCAGCGAGCGCTTCGAGCGTCTCGCCGAGCAGCACCTCGACGTCGGGGTCCGGCGTCTTCGCCTCGCGCAGCCTCTGCGCGGCGCGATCCAGCAGGCCGGCCGCGAGGAGCCGCTGGGTCTCGTTGTTGGCGAAGGCCCGGCCGACGACCACGAGCTCGCGTGTCGCGTCGGGGGACTGCGGAAAGATCACGACGAGCTGGCCGGAAATCCAGCCGGCCGGCAGTCCCTTGCCCTCGACCTTCAGGAACCGGTCGCGCGTTTCGAGGAGCGTCAGACGTGTGGCCTGGGGCACACGCGCCAGGATCTTCGCCTCGCGCGACGGCCTTTCGCGCAGCAGCGCCTCGCGCGGAGTGGTGAAGACGTCGGAGCCGGCCGGGGCGCCCCGTGTCTCGGCCGCGGCGTAGCCGCAGGCGCCGGCGATGCCGAGCGAAAGGATGAGCGCGATCAGGAGACGGGGAACGAAGGCCCTTGCAAGCTCTTTCATGATTTCCTCCTTGGAGGTCGTGGGTTCGGTGTTCACGGCGTTCACTGTGCTGGCGTCCGGTGCGGCCTGCTCCGGCGGGCGGCCGCGAGCGCGGTCGTCGGCGCGGGCGGCGGCTCGGGTGCCGGAGCGACGGCGGGCTGTCCGGCGACGACCCGCCGGTAGACCTCGCCGGTGAAGGCGTCGCCGTCGATCGAGGGCGTCAGGATCACCTGGACGCGGTCGGAGAGGCGGTCGGCGAAGGTCTTCGGGATCAGGAGCGGGTTGGCCGAGACGAGCTCGGCTTCGCGCGCGAGGCCCTCGAACTCGGCCTGCGCCTGGACGCGCGTCGCGTACGCCTCGGCGTCGGCCATCTCCCTGCGGCGCGCGGCGTCCGATTGCGACTGGATGCGCGAGGCTTCCGCGGCCGCCCGCGCGCGCTGGACGACCGACTGGCGTTCGGCCTCGGCCTCCAGCTTCTTCTGCTGGATCTGCTTCTCCTTGAGGGCCAGCACGTGCTTCATGGCATCGGCCTCGGCCCGCGCGGCGATCACGCGCTGCGCCGCCGCGGCTTCGGCTTCCTGAACCTGGCGCGCCTTCTGCGCCTCGGCGGTCAGCCGCGTCTCCTCCACCTCCTTGACCTTGCGCTTGAGCGTCACGTCGAGGCGCTCGGTCGACTGGACCTCGTCGACCATCGCGATGCGCCCCTTCTCGAACTCTGCCGGGAGGATGAGGTCGCCGATGAGGACCTCCTTGAGAACGACGCCGCTTTCGGCCAGGCGCTGGCGGGCCTCCACGGCCGCGACCGCCGCGAGCTCCTCGCGCTTCTCGGAGACGAGCCGGCCGACCTCGTAGCGCGGCGAGGCCGACCGGAAGGCGGCGAACAGGACCGGGGCCACGAGCTCGGTTCCGGGGTGGGGCGGCAGGTCCGACCAGTGCGCGAGCAGCCCCTTCCGGTCGACGGCCCAGCGGGCCTGGACCGTCACGCGGGCGAGGACGCCTTCCTTCGTCGTCAGGTTGAACCCGGCGGCGTCCCCCGAGAGGATCTGGTCCGAGACCCGGACCGGGTGGATCTCGTAGATCGCCGGCGGCCGGAAGTGTGTCCCGGGCTCGAGTGCTTCGACCGAGCCCGTGAAGCGGTTGGCGCAGACGCCGACGAACCCGGCCGGGACCCCGCGCAGGCTCGCCTGCGCCGCGCGCCAGGCGAGCACGGCGGCTGCCGCGAGGAGGAGGAGCCGGAGGGTCCGGCGCGGGACGCGGCGCGGCGCGCCGAAGTCGATCCCGGGAATCTTCCCCAGCAGGCGGCGCCAGGACAGGGCCGCCTCCGGTTGGACGGGATCGTCGGGCTGCGGTGTGTCGTCCAGGCTGAAGTGTTCCATCTCGGCCTCGCTTTCCGTCCGCGGCGTGGCGGACGGGCGACGACACTTCAAGCAGCGTGCCCGGAAAATCGGTCCGCGGATCCGGGCGTGTGCTCTGAATCGAAGATTACAGTCTCAAATCGGAGTAGCAGTCTTGTGTCGGGTGGGATCTCGCCGTATTCTGCGCTCATGTCCGCCGGGTCGCGCCGCAACGAGGAGGCGGCCTTCGCCGCCGAGAGGCTTCGCCACGACCTCGGCAAGGCCGTGCGCTTTTCGGCCCCGGAGGCACTCGAGCCGGACACCGAGGAACTTCGGGCGCGCCTCGCACGCGACGTCGCGGCGCCGCGCTCGGGACCGGAAGGGCCTCGGTCCGCGGCGGCGATCTTCGATGACTGGTCCGCCGGGTCGGCTCGCCTTTTCGCCGACAGTCCGGCGGCCGGATCGCTGCGGCGGATCGCGCGAGCGATCGAGGAAGTCCGGGGCCTTTCGGGCCGGCTCGCCGAACTCCCCCGCCCGGAGCTCGAGCGCCTCGACGCGCTGACGCGGGCGATCGCGGAGGAATGTCGCGTTCTCGCGGCCGGGGTCCGGACGCCGGAGGGCCCATGACGGCGCGCCGGGGACGGCCGCGGGTCCTCGTCATCGATGACCAGCCGCGGACGGCCGAAGCCCTCGGGAGGCTCGCGGCGCGGGACCTGGATCTGGTGACCGTCGGGTCGGGCGCCTCCGCCCGGCCCTACGCGCGCTGCTGGAAGGAAGCCGCCCCGCTGCTGGACGCTCGCCGCCCGCTCCACGCCGTTGTGCTCGACGTCCGCTTCGATCGGCCGGACGAAGAGCTGCTTCCCGACGAGCGCGCCCTCGGCGAAGACGCGGCCGGTCGGCGGCGGCGCCGGGAGCGGCGCGACCGGCAGGGCGTCTACATCCTGGAACGGCTGCGCCGCCGCCGCCCGGACCTTCCGGTCCTCCTGACGACGGCGTACGAGGAGATTCCGTTCGAGGAGGCCGCCCTGGCGCTGCGCGCCGACGCGTTCACCTACGCGGTCGGCGAGGACGAGGCGTCGGCCGAGGGCATCGTTCGGACGCTGCGGCGGATCCTCGCCGAGAGCGACTCGCCCCCGAAGACGGGCCGCTTCTTCTGGGGGTCGAGCACCGCGATGCGGGAGCTTCGGCGCCGCGTCTCGGCGCTCGCGCCGACGCCGATGCCGCTGCTCGTGACCGGCCCGACCGGGACCGGCAAGAGCCTGCTCGCGCGCGACGTGATCCATTCGCTCTCGGGCCGGTCCGGCGCCTTCGTGCCCTTCGACTGCGCGACCGTGCCCGAGGGCCTTCTTCAGGCGGCGCTCTTCGGGGCCCTGCGCGGGTCATTCACCGGCGCCATCGCCGACCGTCCCGGCGTGTTCGAGGCGGCCGCCGAAGGCACCCTCTTCCTCGACGAGGTCGAGAACCTGGCGGGCGACGCCCAGAAGATGCTGCTGACGGCCGTCAACGACGGGAAAATCCGCCGCCTCGGCGCGACGGCGGAGATTCCGCACTCGGCGCGCCTCGTCGCCGCCTCCAACTCGGACCTGGCGCGGAAAGTCTCCGACGGCAGTTTCCGCTCCGATCTTCTGATGCGCCTGAATCCTTCGCTCGCTCTGGAGCTTCCGCGGCTGTCCGAGCGCCGGGAAGACCTGCCCGAGCTCGCCCGCGCGACCGCCGCGGCATTCTTCGCCGACCTGCGCCACCGTCGGGCGATCGCCTCGCTCGTGCGGGCGTCGGGGGGGCCCGAGCCCTCAGGCGACTTCGCCCTCGCGCTCTCGGAGGACGAATCGCGGCGGGCGGAGACCCCGGTCACCTTCGTCCTCCCCCGCAAGGCCTGGGTGGCCATGGAACGGCATCCGTGGCCCGGCAACGTCCGGCAGTTCGAGATGGCGCTGGCGGATGCCCTCGCGGCCGCCGTATACGCGGGAGGAGGAGCGGCGATCGATGCCTCCGGCCGCGCACGCATCGCGCTGGACGCGCGCCTGCTGTTCGACCTGCTCGCCGGCGCCCGCGCCGCCGAGGCCGGCGAGGGCCGCCTCGCGCTCGAGCGGCCGAAATCCTCGTCGGTGGCGGGATTTCGCCGGGAGCTCGAGCGCGTGGCGATGCGCTCGCTCTTCCGCGAGGCCCGCGGGGACTTCGAGCGGATGGCCGAGGCCATGACGGGCTCGCGGCGGGAGGCCCGGGCGGTGCGCCTGCGCTTCAACAAGATCGGGCTCTCCGCGCGGGACGACCGGTGATCGCGGCGGCGGCCTTCGCGGTCCTGCTGGCGCAGGAAAATGCGTCGGCGGCCGCGGCGGCCCCGCCGGTCTCCGGCGACTGTTCCCGGGACTCGCAGACGCTCGCCGAACGCGCCGGAGCTCTCCTCGCGCCGCCGGGGCCGTCGGAGGAGGCGATCGCGCGCGCCCGGAGCCTTCTTCGGGCGGCGAGGCGTTCGGGCCGCTCGGTCGCCCTGGACCTGATGGCGGCCGATCTGGCGTTCGCCGCCGGCGACACCGAGGAGGGCGGCGACCTGCTCGCGGCGGCGGCCGAAGCCGACCCGCGCCTGGCGCTCGCGCCGCCGGAGCTCCTTCTCCTGGCGCGCCGGGCGGAAGAGCGGCGGCGCTGGCGCGAGGCGATGCAGCGGTACGATTCCCTGCGCAAGCTCCTCGCGGTCTCGGGCGAGCCGGCACCCTGGATCTCGCCGCACATCCGGGATCTCGAGATCGAAGCCCGGGCCGCGTCGATCGCGCCGCCCCCGCCCGGGCCGCCGGTCGAAGCGCGCCTGGCCCTCGCCGATGGCAGGCGCGCGCTCGCGTCCGGAAATCTGCGTGCCGCGCGCGAAAAGCTGCAGCTCGCGACGCGCCTTTCACCGGGATACGTCGAAGCCCTGCTCGCGCTGTCGGCGACGGAGACGCGTGCCGGGCGTCCGGCGGCGGCCCTGAGGGCGGCGCGCCGGGCCGTGGCCGCCGAGCCCGACCGTGTCGAGGCGATCTCGTCGCTCGGGAGTCTGCTCTGGGCCGAGCCCGACCGGCGCGCCAAGGAGGAGGCGCTCGGTCTCTTCGACCGCGCGGCGTCGCTGCGCCCGGGGGAGCCGGGGCTGCTGCGGATCGCGGCCGAGCGCTACGCCGAGATCGGCGATGCGCCGCGCGCCCTCGAGCGCCTCGAGCGGTATCTCGCGCAGGCGGGTCCGGGCGAGAAGGCGGAGCTCGCCCCGCTGCGGGACGCGTTGTCGCGGCGGGTGGCCGGTGCGGGCGACGCCGCCGGCGCGGCCGGGGACGCGGTCGCCGAGCCGGCCTCGGAGGCCGTCGATCGGTGGCGCAAGGCGCAGGTCCTGGCGGACGCCGGCGACCCGGAATCCCTGGCCGCCGCGCTCGCGCTGGCCTCCGAAGCCGAACGGCTCGATCCGGCGTTTCCGCAGGCGGCGGAGCTTTCGGCCTCGATCCACCGGCGGCTCGGCGACCGGGCGGCCGTCGAGAGCGCCCTCCTGCGCGCGATCCACGCCGATCCCGCGCGCGCCGCTGCCCGCGAAGAGCTCGCGCGGCTGCTCGACGAGGATGGGCAGCGCCGGGCCGACGCCGAAAGGGCCTGGCGTGCGGCGGCCGCGGCCGGATCCACCGAGGCGCTCGCGGCACTCGCACGCGCCGCGGAGGCGGGAGGACGAACCGGAGAGGCGCTGAGCTTTTACCGGCGATATCGGGACGAGGCCCCGGCGGGTCTCCACGCCGCGGAGGCAGCCGAAGCCATCGCGCGGCTGGAAGCGTCCCGGGCGCGCGTGCACGGCGCGCTGGCCGTCCTCGCCGCGGCGGCCGCCGGCGCGGCGGCGTTCGTGCTCTACCGACGCCGGTCCGGCCGGACGCTCGAGGAGTTCCTGGTCGAGCACCCGGCGCGCGTCCATCGCGTGCGGCCGATCGTCGGGCGCCTGCGGCACGAGGCCCTCAAGCACGGCGGGCTTCTCCTGCCGGAAGCGGCGGAGCGGCTTCGCGATTGCGACGCCGACGCGCGACGCGACGCGGCGCAGCGGATGCTCCGCCGCCTCTACGGCGAGTCGGGCGGGCAGGGCCTCGTGGCCGAGGCGCGCGCCGCCATGGCCGAGCTCTCGGCGGCCGCCCGGGAGGAGGGAACGAGGCTCAACCTCGAGCGGCGGGACCCGGCATTCTCGCGCCTCGCCCGCGGCCTCGACCTGCTGGAGCGAGCGCGCCCGGGCCTCGACCGGGTCGCCGGTTCGGGCGCGGCCCCGGAGGCCGTCGCCGCGCGGGCGGCGAAGCGGCTGTCGAAGGCGGCGCGGGAGTTCGCCCTCGCGTCGGGAGCGGGGATCGAGGGCATGCTCGACCGCGCCGCGGCGATGCCCGTGCGGCTCGACGCCCTGCAGGCCCTCCTCTCGCGCGTGGCGGCCGAAGCGGCCCTGCCCCGACCCCGTCTCGAGCCGATCGGGGCACTCGTCGAAGCCGGACGGCTCCCGAACGTCCGCGTCGCCCCGCTCGACTGGGAGACCCTCTGGCGGAACCTGTTTGCCAACGCGATCGCCGGCGGGCGGGGCCGCGTCCCCGACCCGGTGCGGCTCGGCCTCTGGGCCGAGGAACGGCGCGACGCCGCGACGGGCGAGTTGAGACTCCGGATGGTGCTCGCCGACGATCTGCCCGGCGTCCTCACGACCGAAGAGCTGCGGTCCCGTCCCGCCGAGAGGGGATGGGGCGTGATCGCCGACCTGCTCCGCCGCAACGACGCGGCGTTCGAAATCGCGCCGGCGCCCGCAGCCGGTTACACGAAAGGCATCGCCCTCGACCTGCCGGCGATCGAGGCCACGGCTTGACCGCGAAGGTCGTCCTGGTCGTCGAGGACGGGACCGAGTACGTCGAGGCCTTCGGCCGGCTCGCGGATGCGCGGGAGGTCCAGCTCCTGCGCGCGGCGGACGCGGTCGAGGCCCGGGCGGTTCTCGAACGCCGGCGCGTCGACGGAATCTTCTTCGACGTCGTCTTCGACCGGACGCCGGAGGAGCGTCTCTGCGGGGAGCGCGCCGCCCTCCTCGCCCGGTTCGCCGGCGACGCGTCCCGCGTCCGGCAGCACCTCGCGCGGCACCAGGGCTTCTTCCTGGCGGACGCGCTGGCGGAGAATCTGCCCGCCGGTGCGCGGGTCGTGATCGCGCACGACTTCACGAGCGAACCCGCCCGCCTGGCGGTCCTGCGGGCGAAAGTGCCGGCCCTCGAGGGCGTCGACGAGGGCGCGCCGCTCTCGCGGGTGTTGGAGCGCCTGCTCGCCTAACCCGCCTTCGCCTCGAGCCAGGACTTCAGCGTCGCGCTCGGGACGAGGCCGGGCTGCTGGAACGCGAGCCGGCCCTCGCGGAAGACGGCGAAGTTGGGGATGCCGCGCACGTCGTAGCGCGCCGCGATCTCCGGATGGGCCTCGGTGTCGACCTTGAGAACCACCGCCCGACCGGCCATGTCGGCCGCGGTTTTCGCGACCTCGGGCGCGGCCATCTTGCAGGGGCCGCACCACTCTGCCCAGAAGTCGACGAGCACCGGGACGCGGGCCTTCCCGATCACCTCCCGAAAAATCTCGTCGTCGGCGTCGATCGGGCGCGCGACCGGGGAGATCGGCGTCTTGCAGCTTCCGCAGCGGCCCGCTTCCGCCAGCCTTCCGGCGGGCGATCGGTTCTTCTTTCCGCAGGCGGGACAGGTCAGGATCATCGGCGCGGCCGCGAGCCGAAAGTCTACGCCGGCGGGCCCGTAACCTGCCAGTCCGACCGGCGTCTCCCGGAAGCAGGGGAGGATTCCATGCGCACCCTTGCCGCCGCCTTCGTTTTCACGGGCCTCACCGCCTCCGCCGTCTTCGCCGTGCCGCCGCGGGAGCAAAGCGACGCCTACGTGCTGGCGGTGGGCGACCGCTGGACGAGCGGAGACATCGACATCGACGAGCTCGCCGGGATGCGCGAGAGGCTCCCCGGCGACTTCCTGTGGTTTCGGCGCGCCGGGGCGGCCTACCGCGTCGACGACCCGACGATGCTCGCGAAGGCCTCGCGCTGCTTCGAGCCGCTGCGGGCCCTCGAGCCCGAGCAGGCGGCTCTTGAAGACAGGGAGGCTCGCCTCGATGCGAGGGAGGAGGCCCTCGATCGCGAGCAGGACGAAATCGACCGGGACTTCGAGGACCTCGACGCGGACGAGGAGGCCGGCATCGCGGTCGATGCGTCGGAGCGGGGCGAGCTCGAACGGCGTCGCGACGCGCTCGATACTCCCCGCCGGGAGCTCCGGGGGCGACAGCGCGAGCTCGATGCCGAGGAGCGAAAGCTCGACGCGCGCGAGGATGCTGTCGAAGCCGAGGCCGAAGCGGCTCTCTGGCGCCTCATCGACGAGACGATCGCGAGCGGCGCGGCGAAGAGGTGGCCGGCCCGCTGAGGCTACTTCAGGCGTTCCTTCAGGAACGCAATCGTCTTCGGCCAGGCCTCGCGGGTGGCCTTCAGGTTCGCGCCGTCGCGTCCCGACTGGTCGCGCAGGAAACCATGGCCGGCGCCCGGGTAGATGTGCGGCTCGAAGAACTTGCCGAGCTTCTTCATCTCGGCCTCGGCCGGCGGGATCGTGGCGTCCACGCGCGCGTCGTCGCCGCCGTAGTGGCCGAGCACCGGCGCCTTGATCGCCGCGAGCACCGGCGCGTCGGGGGAGCTGCCGTAGAAGACGACGGCGGCGTCGAGGGCGGGCTGCGCCCCGGCGTAAGCGAAGCTCTTCCCGCCGCCCCAGCAGAAGCCGACGGTCGCCGTCCTGCCGTTGCCTGCCGGGATCCTGAGTGCCCAGTCCCGCACGGCGTTGAGCCGCTTGTTCGCCTCTTCGGGCGAAATGCCGCGGACGAGGGCGACGACGTCGTCCCGGCTCGCGACGGAGTCGGTGCCGCCGCCGTTGGGCCCGAGCCCGGAGACCATGTCGGGGGCGACGGCGATGAAGCCCTCTTTCGCGAGCTGGTCTGCGACGCCGCGGAGCCAGTCGGTCAGGCCGAACACTTCCTGGATCACGATGACGATCCCGGCCTTGTCGCTGCGCTCCGGGTACGAGATCCAGGTCTTGAGCGCCGGTCCCCCGGGATTCGGCACGTCGACGTATTCGCCGTGCCGGGGCGATGCGTCGAGAGCGGCCTTCGCCTGCTCGGCCGGCGGCGGCAGGGACGCGTCGCGGGCGGGCGCGTCGGCGGTCCGGGTCATCAGGAGCGAGGAGAGGAGCAGCGCGTGGAGCATGGAGACCTCCTGTTCGTCCGAGCCGGATTCTAAGGCGCTTCCGCCTCGCCCTCGAGCTTCGCCAGGGTCCCCACCCGCACGGATCGTCCGAAGTGTCGGCGGCTCGCGCGAACCCGCCGTGGACGAGGGTGGACCCGCGTCCGGCCCCCGACGCCTTCGCTACTCGGGACGCAGGGCGTCGAGGGGATCGGTCCGCGCGCCAATCCGGGAACTCGCTGTCCGCTTCCGGACAACCTTCCGTTTCGCGACGCCGCGAGGCTGGCAGGTTTCGCAGGCGAACATGCGCCGCGCCGAGAGAGGGAACTCGCGGATCGGCGTTGCGCAACGCCGGCAGACCTCCGCCTGGTACACGTAGAAGGCATCCTCCCGGGCGGCGCGTCCCGAGAGCGGGTGCGCGGGCTCCCGCGCGGCGACGGTGCGGACCCGGGCCTGGACGACGCCGCGGCGCATGAGCCGGCGGATCGTCCGCCACAGCGCGTTCCACTCGTGCGGCGTCACCCGCCCGCTCGCGCGGAGCGGATGGATGCCCGTCAGGTACAGCGCCTCGTTGCGGTAGATGTTTCCGACTCCCGAGAGCACCCGCTGATCGAGGAGGGCGTCACCGATCGCGCGCTGGCCCCGGCGCTGGAGCTCGCGCCACACGCGGTCCGGATCGAAATCGCTTCGCAACGGGTCCGGCCCCAGGCGCTCGAGGAGCGCGCGCCGCGCGAACTCGGGGATCAACTCGCAGGTGGGCGGGCCGATGAGGTCCGTCGCCACCTCCCTGGTCGACAGGCGCATCCGCACCGTCGGGCGGGGTTCCGGCGCACGGCGCGCGTAGCGATAGAACCAGCCTGCCATCCCAAGGTGCACGTGGACGACGAGCCCGCCGCTCCAGTGATGAAAGAGGTGCTTGCCGAAGGCTTCCGCGCGCCGGAACTGCCGTCCGTCGAGCCGTTTCGCTTCCCGCGAGAAGCGGCCCTGGGGCGAGTCGACGGTCACCCGCCGGCCGGCGAAGTCCTCGTTGTGGAGCCTCGCGAAGCGGTGGATGGTGTCGCCCTCGGGCATGGCCGAGACTTTAATGCCGTCGACCCACGTGCGGGGCCTTCCAATGGAGTAGGTTGGCGTCATGAAACCCGGATCCCGGCGTCTCCTCCGCATCCTTGCCGCGGCGGCGGCCGTTCTCGTCCTGCTCCTCTTCGCTCTGCCGTTTCTCGTCCCGCTCGATTCCGTGCGCGCGCGGGTCGTTGCCGCGGCGGAGGCGGCCCTTCACCGGAAAGTCGAGATCGGGACGATGCGTCTCCAGATTTTCTCGGGTCTCGGCGCCGGCGCCGAGAAGGTCGTCGTGCGGAACCAGGAGGGCTGGGAGAGCCCTTCACTCCTCTCGGCCGACGCGGTTTCGTTCAAGGTCGCTTTCTGGCCGCTCCTCTCGCGCCGCGTCGAGGTGCGCCGCGTCGTGCTCCGGGGCGTGACGCTGACGATCGAGCGGTCGCCCTCGGGGAAGCTCAACATCGACGACTTCATCTCCGCCGGCTCGCGGGACAGCGCCCCCGCCACGCAGGCCGCGGCCGCCGCGCTCTCCGTGTCGCGAATCGAGATCGAGCGCGGCCGCGCCGCCTTCGTCGACCGCAAGGTCGCATCCGGAAAGACCGCGACCCTGGCCGTCGACGATCTGACCGGACGCATCACGGACGTGGGGCCGGCGACGCCCGCCGCATTCGATCTCTCGGCGCGGTTTCTCGCGCCCTCGGGCCGCAACGTCACCCTGAAGGGGACGTTCGGCCCACCGCCGACGAGCGGGCCCGTCGGCCGGACGCCGCTGAAGGCCGCTTTTTCCGCAAAGGACCTCGGTCTGAAGGGCCTCGCCCCCTGGGTCGCCGCGTTCGAGTCGACCGATCCGGGGGAGTTTTCGTCGAGCGGCACGGCCGAAGGCGAACTGCTCGGTGCGCTCGGGATCTCCGGCCGGGTTGCCCTCGTGACCGCCGGCGGGGCTTCGCCCGTTCCGGACGCCGACGGGACGTTCGCGCTCGCCCTCGACTGGGGAGCGGGCACGGTCGCGATCACGAACACTCTGCTGTCGGCCGCCAACCTGCCGCTGAAGGTCGAGGGCCGCATCGACGGCCTGCGCAGGGAGCCGCGCATGGACATTCGCCTGTCGACGCCCGGCGACGTCTCCATCGACAGCGTCACGGGACTTCCCGGGATCGCGGGAACGCTTCCGGAGGGCGTGAAACTCTCCGGGCGCGCGCGGCTCGAGGCACGCATCCAGGGCCCGACGTCCGACCTCAACATGCAGGCGACCGTGGAGGCCGCGCCCTTCGCCGTCGAATCCAAGGGAGGAGCGATGGTGTCCGCGGCCTCGGCCCGCGCGACGCTCGCCTCGCGGGGTCCGGCCCCGATGGCCGGCCGGTTCACGATCCCGTCGGGAAAGCTCCGCGACGTTCCCTTCGAGAGCCTCGTCGCCGACTGGACCTGGGACAAGGGCGCGCTCACGCTCGTCCCGTCCGCGACGGTCTACGGCGGGACGATTTCGGCGCGCGTGCAGTCCGACTTCGCGCACGCGAATTCCGATTCGCACGTGTCCTTCGACCTCCGGGGCGTCGAGGCGAAGTCCCTCCTCGAGTCGGCGACCTCGCTCCGCGGAGTCTTTTCGGGGCGGCTCGAAGGCAAGCTCGCGATCGCGAGCCGAGGTCTCGGGTGGGAGGCGATCTCGAAGACGGGCCGGGGGGAGGGGCGGATCTCGGTCGCGGAGGCGGACCTGCGCACCGTACAGCTCATGCCGGAGGTCGCCCGCGCGCTCGCGGCCGTCGGGAAGGTCGCCGGATTCCAGGTGCCGGCGAGTCTGGAGTCGACGAAGTTCTCGACGCTCGAGACGTCGCTTCGGCTCGCGGACGGCCGCGTCGCGACGCCCGACCTGAAGCTGTCGGGCCGCGACGTCGCCGCAACGGCCGACGGCTCGATCGGCCTCGACCGGACGATCTCCTACCAGGGCCGCATCGTCCTCGGTCCGGGCGTCGTGAAGAGTCTCGGCGGCGCCGGCCGATACCTCGCGGATTCCGAAGGGAAGCTCGCGCTCCCGTTTCGCGCCGCGGGGCCGATCGCATCGCCGAAGGTCACGATCGACGAGAGCATCGTCCTCGATCTCGGCCGCCGGGTGCTCGCCCGGGAGGCCGGGGAGAAGCTCGGCGGGACGGCCGGCCAGGTTCTCGGCAGCGTCCTCGAGGGCGGGGACGGGAAGGCCGCGAACCCGACGGACCTGCTCCAGCAGTTTCTGAAGCCTCCGCCGCCCACGCCCACGCCCACGCCTCGGCCCCGATAAGGAGGACCGTCATGCGCACGCGTCTTTTCCTCGCCGTCGTTCTTCTTTCCATCGCCTCGACTTCCCTGGCGCAGATCGACCTGGGGAAGATCTTCGGTTCCGACTCGAAATCGAAGCTCTCCAACGGCGACATCGTCGCCGGCCTCAAGGAAGCGCTCGAGGTCGGGACGACCAACACCGTCGACCTGACCGGCCAGGTCGACGGTTACTTCGCCAACGCGGCGATCAAGATCCTCCTGCCGTCGCAGTTTCAGAGCGTCGAGCAGGGGCTCCGCCTCATCGGGCAGGGTCAGAAGGTCGACGAGCTCGTCCTCGGGATGAACCGCGCGGCGGAGAAGGCGGCGCCCGCGGCCAGGGACATCTTCTGGGGCGCCATCAAGGGGATGACGTTCGAGGACGCGCGGCAGATTCTCGCGGGAGGGGACACGGCCGCGACGGAGTACTTCCGGGCGAAGACGAGCGACACGCTCACGGCGGCCTTTCGCCCGGTCGTCGACGACACGATGAAGCAGGTCGGCGTCGTCCAGCAGTACGAGCAGCTCGTCGGCGCCTACAAGTCCGTTCCGTTCGCGTCGAGCCTTCCGTCCGTCGACATCCAGGCCTACGTCGTCGGCAAGGCCCTCGACGGCCTCTTCCTCGTGCTGGGGGAGCAGGAGAAGAAGATCCGGACGAACCCGGCGGCGCAGGTCACGGACCTGTTGAAGAAAGTCTTCGGCAAGTAGGGGCGGCCCCGTGGCGGCCCGGTTGGGGGAGGGCGGGACGAGCCCGGCCCCTACGACGCGGGACCGGCATCAGCCCGTGGCGGCCCCGACGTCGGGCTCGTGGGTCCGCCCGCGGCCTTACGCCAGGCCTCGAGGCCGCCCTTCAGGGCCCAGGCCTGGAAGCCCATGCTGCGCAGTTTCTCCGCGATCCTGACGCTCGTGGCGTCGTCCATGTCGTAGGCGACGATCGCCTGGTCGCGCGGCCGCGGGGCGGCCCAGCCGTCGACCTCGTCCGGCGGCACGCGGACGCTCCCCGGGATTCCGCCGGGGTCCTTCTCGTGGCTCGAACGCGACCGAACGTCGAGAATGAGAGGGAGATCGTCGGTCGCCCTCCAGGGCAGGAGGTCCCGCGCCTCGACCGTCGGCGGCCGTCCGATCTTGACGGCCCCGGAGCGCAGCAGGTCCGCCGCGCTGCTGACCCGCTCCTCGGCCAGCGTCTCGCGGGCCACGCGGGCGGCGTACCGTCCCGCCAGCGGAGTGGCCGAGACGCCGTGCAGGACGACCGAAACGGTCACGACGAACCCGGCGATCGCGAGGATGGTCTGGGCGCCGGGGAGCTTCGCCTGCACGACGAGGAGCGCGAGCAGCAGCGACGCCAGCCCGCGCGGCCCGAACCAGGCGATGAAGGCGCGCGCGCTGCCCGAGACCGAGGCGTTGCGCAGCACGATCGCGATGGCCGCCGGGCGCGCGACGAAGAGCGTGACCCCGGCGAGCGCGAATGTCGCGGCCAACGGCACCGTGCCGACGAGCGTCGAGAGCACGGCGCCGAACAGGATGAAGGCGAACAGCATGATCATCTCGGACGTCGCGTCGCCATACTCGAGGAAACAGTCGCAGAGCTTCAGATCGAGAGCGGCGATGGCGGCGCCCGCAGCGAAGGCGGCGAGGAATCCGTCGCCGCCGACGCCGACGGCCGCCGTGTACGTCGCGAAGACGAGGCCCATGCCGTAAAGGGACTGGTACTCCCGGCGGATGCCGAAATGGCGGTCCATCCACGACATGAGCCACGCGCCCGCGGCGCCGATCCCGAATCCGAGCGCGGGCCCGAGCACGAGGAGCTTGCCGAGAGCCAGCGCCCACTCGCCGGCTCCGGAGGCTTCGGCCCGGACGACCGCGATGGTGATGAGAACGACCGGGAGGACCACGATGTCGTTCGTCGCGGCTTCCGTCGTCAGCGACTGTCGAACCGCACCCGGGATTCGCTTGTCGCGAACGACGTCGCGCACCACGACCGGGTCGGTGGAGGAGAGAATCGCGCCGACGAGGATCGAGGCCGCCAGGCCCAGTCCGAGAAGGAAGTGCGCGGCCGCGGCGACGATGACGAGCGTCAGGATCGTGCCGGGCCCGAGCACCAGCGAAGGGACCAGCCACTCGCTGGAAGACCGGTCGAACTTCATCCGGACGGCGTCGAGGAAAAGCACCAGCGCCAGGGTGACGGTCGCCACCGCCTCGAGCATGGGGGAGTCGGACGCCGTCGAGATCAGGCCCCGGCTCCCGAGCAGGAACCCGAGCCCGAGAAAGATCATGGGGAACGAAAGGGGCGCCCGCGACACGAACCCTTCGGCGAGGCCGGCGAAGATCAGAACGAATGCCGCAAGGCCGAGGAGCGTCAGCAGATCGGGCACGGCCGGGATTCTATGGCGCGAGTCGAGGCAAACCCGGGCGGCCGCCATACGTATCCACACGCATCGGCCGGGCGGAGCCCTGCCGCCAATAGGGAGGAAAGACCTTGAAATTCGCTCGCTCGATCCTCGGGATCGTCGCCGTCGTGTCCGCCGGCGCTCTGCCCGCCTCCCCGGCCGCAGAGACACTGCCCCCGCCCGCCAAATCGCTGTCGCCCGCCGACATGGACCCGAAGGCCGGGGCCTGCGTCGACTTCTACCAGTACGCCGTCGGGGGATGGCTCGGGAGGAACCCGATCCCCCCGGACCGCCCCCGTTGGGGCTCGTTCGACGAGCTGCGGCAGCACAACCTCGACGACCTGCGGAAGATCCTCGACGGGCTCGCCGCCGACGCGTCGTCGTCTCCGGCCGGGTCCGAGGAGAGGAAGCTCGGAGACTTCTACGGCGCCTGCATGGACGAGGCCGCGATCGAGGCCTCGGGGATGAAGCCGATCGAGCCGGAACTCGCCCGGATCGACTCGATCAAGAGCCTGGCGGCGCTCCGCGAAGAGATTGCCGTCCTGCAGACGATGGGCGTGAACGTCCTCTTTCAGTTCGGGTCGGAGGAAGACCGCAAGGACTCCTCCAGAGTCATCGCCGCTGCACTGCAGGGCGGCCTCGGGATGCCCGACCGGGACTATTACACGAAGACCGACGCCAAGTCCGTGGAGCTCCGCGCGAAGTACGTCGCGCACGTGCAGAACATGCTGACGCTCGGGGGCGCGTTGCCCGAGACCGCGGCCGCCGAAGCGAAGGCGATCATGGATCTCGAGACGAGGCTCGCCGAGGTGTCGCAGAGCAAGGTCGACTCTCGGAACCCCGACAAGACCTATCACCCCATGACCGTCGCGGAATTCGCGAAGGAAGCGCCGAGCTACGCCTGGACGGCTTACTTCGCCGAACAGAAGGTGCCGGCGGGCGCCCCGGTCAACGTCTGGCAACCGTCCTACTTCCAGGCGACGGACAAGCTCCTGACCTCGGTGCCGCTCTCGACGTGGAAGGCGTACCTTCGCTGGCGCCTCCTGGCTGCGGCTGCGCCGACGCTGACGAAGGCGTTCGTGGAGGAAGACTTCGCCTTCAACGGCCGAACGCTCGCCGGGACGCCGGAGATCCAGCCTCGCTGGAAGCGCTGTGTCGCCGCGACGGACAGGGCGATGGGCATGGCGCTCGGCCACGCCTACGTCAAGGAGTACTTCCCACCGGAGGCCAAGAAGCGCGCGGACGAGCTCGTGAAGAACCTCCTGCTCGCTTTGAGCGACGACCTCCGAACGTTGACCTGGATGGGCGAGTCGACGAAGAAGGCGGCTGCCGCGAAGGTCGCGGCGTTCCGGCTGCGCATCGGCTACCCGGACCAGTGGCGCGATTACTCGGGTCTTTCGATCGCGCGCGCGTCCTACTCCGCCAACTTCGTGGCGGCGACGCAGTTCGAGTGGAAGCGGGACATCGCCAAGATCGGGAAGCCCACGGACGTCAACGACTGGGGCATGACGCCGGCGACGGTGAACGCCTCCTACAGTCCGGCCAAGAACGCGCTGACCTTTCCGGCGGGCATTCTCCAGCCCCCCTTCTTCTATCCGGAGGGCGACGATGCCATCAACTACGGCTCGATGGGCGGTGCCATCGGCCACGAGATCACTCACGGCTTCGACAACTCCGGCCGCAAGTTCGACGCGAAGGGAAACCAGGTCGACTGGTGGACCGCGGAGGACGCGAAGGCTTTCGACGAGCGGGCGAAGTGCATCATCCAGCAGTTCGACGGCTACTTCGTCGCGCCGGATCTCCATGAGAACGGCGAGCTCGTGCAGGGCGAATCGATCGCCGACCTCGGCGGGCTCACGATCGCGTACCGCGCGTTCCGGATGAGCCTCGAGGGCAAGCCCGCGCCGGCCCCGATCGACGGGTTCTCGGCCGACCAGCGCTTCTTCCTCGCGTGGGCGCGCGTCTGGGCATCGAACAACCGTCCCGAGTTCGCGCGCCTCCTCGCCCAGACCAACGAGCACCCGCTCGGCAAGTACCGCGCGGTCGGGACCGTCGTCAACATGCCGGAGTTCGCCAGGGCGTTCGCGTGCACCGGCGGAACGCCGATGGTCAAAGAGGTGCGCTGCCAGATCTGGTGACCGTCGCGGGAGCGCGCTCCGCGGCCTGACTCGGGAATCGGAACCTTCGACCCGCCGAACGGCAAATTGCGCGAGGAATCTCCGCGAGCGCAGCGGAGGACGCCTCGCGCCGCGGGAGCGAGCGGAAGTGAGGTGGCCAGCCCTGCGGTCGAGCCCGCATCCGGGCGAGCCGCAGGGTGGTGCGCCCGAAGGGCGCAGGACACCGAGCGCACGCGAGCGACGGGGGCTCTACAATCCGGGTGTGGCCCGGCTTCCCGCTCTTTTCGTCTCGCACGGCTCGCCGATGGCCGCGCTCGAGGACGACGCGTGGAGCCGTGCGCTCACGGCCTTCGCCGCGACGGTCCCGAAGCCGCGGGCCGTCGCCGTCGTGTCGGGGCACTGGGAGTCGGCGGGGCCGGTCCGCGTGACCGCCTCGCCCGCGCCCGAGACGATCCACGACTTCGGCGGGTTCCCGGCGCCCCTCTACGAAATCCGATATCCGGCCCGGGGCGATCCGGGTCTGGCCGCGTTGACGGCGAGGCTTCTCGACGAGTCGGGCTTTCAGGCGAGGACCGACGCCGAACGGGGTCTCGATCACGGCGCGTGGGTGCCGCTTCGGTTCCTCTATCCGGGAGCGGACGTTCCGGTCGTCGAGATCTCACAGCCCCTCCGCCGCCATCCCGAGGACGCCCTGCGGATGGGCGCGGCGCTGTCGCGGCTGCGCGACCAGGGAGTGCTGCTCCTCGGCACGGGCGGCATCGTGCACAACCTGCGCGAGGTCGATCTCGAGGACCGGGCCGACCGCGTCGCCGGCTGGGCGCGGGAGTTCGACGCATGGATCGCCGGGCGTCTGGAGGCGATGGATTCGGCCGGGATCGCCTCGTACCGCACGGCCGGGCCGCACGCCGATCTCGCCGTTCCCACGCCCGAGCACTTCGACCCGATCTTCGTCGTCCTCGGCTCCTCGATCGCGGGCGAGCGCGTGACGACGATCCACGAGGGCTTTCGCTACGGGACGCTCTCGATGCGGAGCTTCGCGGTCGGATAGGGCGGCCGCGAGGGCCGGGCGCGTCGGCCCTCGTCGTAGGGGCAGCCCTTGTGGCCGCCCGTGCGACCAACGGGGCGAGGGCTATCCCTTCTTCGCCGGCATCAGCGTCAGCACCAGGCCGAGGACGCCGAGGCCAGCCGCCACCCAGCGCGCGGTTTCCCAGCCTTCCTTCTTCGAGCGCTCGCTCGAGGAGAAGAGCTGCTTGATGCCGCCTTCGACCGAGTCGAAGCCGGCGCGCTGGCTCGAGGCCAGCACGAAACCCACGAGACCCAGGACGAGCAGAGCGATGCCTATGCGTTTCATGGTGACCTCTCTGACGAGGGACGATATCCGAGGCCGGCGGGTCGGGAGAGGTCAGGGCGCCGGCCCGGCCGCAGGGACAGTCATCCGGCGAGGACATCATCTGTCCGACCCCTGGCCGCATTCTGGGGTCGGGATGGAAATCGAAGCGGAAACCGGCCGGCTCCTCGCGCCCCGGGCATGGTGCCGGCAGCGCTGGTGCCGCGAAGACGCGGGCGCGGAGCACCGGCCGGGCGACGGCTGCTCGTGCGAAGCGCACGGCCGCGCCGCGGGGCTCGAGGACGAGCCGCGACTCACGATCCTGAAGGCGCACGCTTCGCGCCTGCCCGCCTTCGCGTGCCGCGCCTGCGGCCGCGCGTCGAAGCGGATGGTCGAGTACCCCACCCTCTATTTCCGCTGCGAGCCCTGTGCCGCGGAGGACCGGTGGCCGGACCTCGGCGGCC
Organism: uncultured Acidobacteriota bacterium; assembly: GCA_963805495.1. Classification (GTDB taxonomy): domain Bacteria; phylum Acidobacteriota; class Thermoanaerobaculia; order UBA5066; family Gp7-AA6; genus DAHUXD01. The sequence continues at coordinate 639,141 of CAWDUQ010000001.1, forward strand.
GGACCGCGCGCGGCTGACCTTCCGGCGATAGGCTCTCGGACTCCGCCGGGGACCCCCCGGAGAAGGAGCAGCCCATGGACCAGGATCTTGCGACGCTTCGCAACTTTTTCGCCTTCGGCCGGTGGGCGAACCGGAAGACCCTCGAGTCGGCCGCCGTCCTGAGCCCGGAGGAGTATGCGCGCCCGGTCGGGGGCAGTTTCGGCTCGGTCCGCGGGACCCTCGCGCACGTCTACGGCGCCGACTGGGTCTGGCTCGAGCGCTTTCACGGACGCTCCCCGCGGTCGGTGCCGGAGGGCGACGACAATCTGCCCCTCGAGGACCTCGCGCGCAAGTGGCGCGAAGTCGAGGCGGGCCAGGACGCGTACATCGCGACTCTCACGCAGGAGCGCCTGGCCGAGCCGCTGTCCTACGTGGCCTTTTCGGGAGACGCGTTCACCCGCCGACTCGGCGACGCGCTCCTCCACCTCGCGAATCACGGCACGTACCACCGCGGCCAGGTGGCGACGCTGTTGCGCCAGCTCGGCCACAAGGCGATCTCGACGGACTTCCTGCGCTACGTCGATGCGCTGGAGGCCTGAGACGGCCCGGGTCTACGAGGCCGGGACGCGGGGCTTCGCCGCCTCGAGCACGGTGATCGTCTCGGACTCGCGCTGCAGGACGTTGGCGCCGTAGCCCTGCTTCGTCAGGAACTTGAAGTCGACCTCCTGGTAGGGGACGTTCGACGGCAGCCGCTCCTTGCGGTAGACCCAGGTCTCGACGGTGTTGTTGGACGAGTCGAGCGCGGTCTTTCCGGGGCCGACGAACGCGGAGGCGGCGACGGCCTGTTTCCCGGAGGTCGAGGTGCCGCTGCCCTTCCGCATGGAGTTCTTCAGGTCCTGCGAGCCGGCCGTCGAGAGGCCGTCGGAGATGCTCGCATCCTCGCCGGTCCGCATCGGCTTGCGCGCCGCGTAGGTCGGCGGGCCGAGGAGGACGAAGACCATGCCGCGATCCGTCAGGCTGCCCTTCTGCTCCGCGTCGAGCGCGAGGTTGGCGTCGGCGAAGGCCGCGCGGCGCTCGAACTCGGCGTGGTAGCTGCGCCCGTCGATCTCCGGCAGCGTCTTGCGGGCCTCCCAGAACTTCTCGACGAAGTCGGCGCGGGCGTTGCCGTCCGTCAGGCCGGCCCAGGTCTTCTTCTCACCGTTCGTCATGATCCACTTCACGGGACCCTCTCCCCAGTACTGGTCGACGACCTCGGTCGTACCGGGCGGCGGCTGAAACGCCTTGTAGGCGTTGGCGAAGGAGGGGGCCCGGTCGGGATCGCCCGCGGCGGCCTTCTGGGCCTTCTCGAAGGCCGAAACGGCCTTCTTCGAGTACATCGTCGAGTCGATCGAGGCGGTCGGCTGGAGCTTCAGGAAGGCGCCGAACTGCTCGACGGCCTGGTCGGACTGGCCGAGGTTCGCGTCGCAGACGCCGCGGTAGAAAGCGAGCGGGGCCTCGAGCTGTTTCTTGACCGCCTCCTGGCCGGGCTTGCTGGCCTCGGCCTCGAGCGCGTCGAGCGTCTTCGAAGCGTCCGCCCACGAGCCCGACTTGATCTCCGCCTTGGCCTTCCCGAAGAGCTCGGGGATCGATTGGGCCGCGAGTCCGGCCGCCGCCGCGGCGGTGAGGCCGACTGCGAGAAACAGGCGCTGGAGGAGCATCGGGTGCCTCAGAGCGATTCTATGCCGGCGGGCGGGTCGCGTCCTTCGCCACCTCGAGCGTGTTGACGGTTTCGGGCTCCCGCTGGAGCACGTTCGCGCCGTAGCCCTTTTTCGTCAGGAACTGGAAGTCGACTTGCTGGTAGGGGATGCCCTTCGGAAGGAGCTCGCGGCGGTAGTGCCAGACTTCCATCTTGTCGTCGCCGGACGTGGCGGCCTTCGTGGTCGGCGCGGAATACTGGGCATTGGCGCGCGCGAGCTGGGAGGAGGTTGCGGCACGTGCGCCGCGCGCCTGGGCCGCGGCATGCGTCTGTCGCTCGGTGGTCTCGACGTCATGGCTGGTGACGGTGGAGAGCCCTCCATCGTCCGAGGCGTCGTCGCCGGCGCGCATGGGCTTGCGCCCGGCGTAGGTCGGAGGGCCCATCAGGACGAAGACCATGCCGCGGTCCGTCAGGCTGCCGCGCTGCTCGTCTTCCTCGGCGAGGTTGACGTCGGCGAACGCGACGCGGCGCTCGAACTCCTGACGGTAATTGCGCCCGTCCGCCCCCGGCATGGACCGTCGGGCGGACCAGAACTGCTCGACGAAGTCGATGCGTGCGTTCGCGTCCGCCAGGGACGGCCAGGCCTCCCGTTCCTCTTCCGTCATGATCCATTTCACCGGGCCGTCGCCCCAGTATTGATCGGCGGGATCGCGGTCCTTCGCGTCGGCCGGCGGCTGGAACTCCTTGTAGGCCTCGGCGAGCGAGGGGGCGCGCGCGGCGGCGGCCTTCTGCGCCTTCTCGAAGGCGGCAACGGCCTTTTTCGGGTACATCGCGGCGTCGATCGCGGCGCCGGGCTGAAGCTTCAGGAACGCGCCGAACTGCTCGACCGCCTCGTCCGGCCGGCCGAGGCTGGCGTCGCAGACGCCGCGGTAGAAGGCGAGCGGGGCCTCGAGCTGTTTCTTGACCGCCTCCTGGCCGGGCTTGCTGGCCTCGGCCTCGAGCGTGTCGAGCGTCTTCGACGCGTCCGCCCACGAGCCCGACTTGATCTCCGCCTTGGCCTTCCCGAAGAGCTCGGGGATCGATTGGGCCGCGAGTCCGGCCGCGGCGGCGGCGAGGCCGATCGCGAGAAGCCAGCGTTTGATCATCGGATCTCCCAGACCGAGAATTCTACGCCCGCGGCCGTTCCCTTCGCGGCTCCGGGCGTGTTGGATCGCCTCGTTGCCGGGTTTCGCCGACTCGGCGTCCAGGGCGTCGAGGGCCTTGGATGCGCCCGGCCACGAGCCCGCCGTCACCTGGTCCTTCAGCTGGCCGAACAGCTCCGGAATGGTCCGCGCCGTCGCCACCGCCGCGAGAAGCAGGACGCCGACCGACCAGGCGATCTTCGTCATGACAACCCCCGCGGGGAGAGCCGATCTCCCGCTCCGGAAGCCATGTGCCCGCAGGCGGCGGATCGTTACGGCGACTATCGGTTCTGGACGAACTGCCAGCCGAAGCGGCCCTTGATGCACAGGTGCCCGTTCGTGACGTCGTGATCGAGCGGCGAAGTCACCCGGACGATCGCGTTGTCCTGGACGCGCAGCTCGAGCGTGCACCCCACGCCGCAGTAGGGGCAAATGGTGTCCGTCACGCTCTGCTTCGACTCGTCCCAGCGCCCCGCCTGCCGCAGGTCGTGCTCGCTCTTGAACATCAGGGCGCCCGTGGGGCAGACGCCGATGCAGTTGCCGCAGTAGACGCAGGCGGATTCGGGCAGCGGCGTCGCGAGCTCGGTCGAGATGCGGGCGTCGAAGCCGCGCCCCGCGACCGCGATCGCGAAGGTGTTTTGCGCCTCGACGCCGCAGGCCTGGACGCACTTGTAACAGAGGATGCATCGGGCGTAGTCGCGGACGTAGAGGTCGTTGTCGATCATCACCGGCTGGGCGACCGTCGCCGCGCGCCCCGACGGGGACGCGTGGTGGTGTCCCGGAACGGCTGCGTCGCGCTCTCCCGCCGCGGCCGGCGCCGAGGGAGGGCCGTAGCGCTCGGGAACGCAGCCGTAGCGCTCCATCCAGCGGCGCACGTCGTCCGAGGCGTACGCGAGGTCGACCGAGGAGGCCAGAAACTCGAGGACGACGCGGCGCGAGAGGCGCACGCGCTCGCTGTCGGTCGAAACTTTCATCTTCGGCTCGACCGGGCGCGAGCACGCCGGAACGAGAACGCGCGAACCTTCGACCTCGACGACGCAAGCCCGGCAGACGTTGACCGGCATCAGGTTCTCGAGATAGCAGAGCGTCGGCGTGTCGACGCCCTTCGCGCGGCAGGCCTCGAGGATCGTGGTTCCGCGCGGGACCGTGACGGGTTCGCCGTCGATCGTGAGGTCGATCGGCTGCGTCGGGTCGAGGCGCCGGTCCGTCGGGATCACGACTTCGCGCTCCCGAAGACTCCGAGCTTGCCGATCGCCGACTGGATCGCCCCCGAGGCCGTCTGTCCGAGGCCGCAGATCGAGGCATCCTTCATGGCGCGGGCCATGTCCTCGAGCAGCGCCATCTCCGTGTCGATCGAGCCGAGCGGCCGGCCGGAGGCGATCCGCGCGACGAGCTCTTCCTGGCGCTGTGTGCCGACCCGGCAGGGGACGCACTGGCCGCAGGACTCGTCGCGGAAAAAGGCGGCGATGCGTTTCAACGCGTCCGCGAGGTCCGCACGCTCGTCGAAGACCATGACGACGCCCGACCCGAGCGAGGCGCCGATCGCACGGGTGCCCTCGAAGGTCAACGGCGTGTCGAGGGCCTCCGGGCCGACGAAGGAGCCGGCCGCGCCGCCCAGCAGCACCGCGCGGATGCCGCGCCCGCCCGGAACGCCGCCGGCTTCCTCGATCAGCTGGCGCAGCGTCGCGCCGAACTCGACCTCGTAGACGCCGGGCCGCGCGAGGTGGCCCGAGAGGCAGAAGAGCTTGGGCCCGGTCGACTGGCCCGAGCCGATCGCCGCGAATGCCGCGCCGCCCTCGAGGAGGATCGGCAGCACGCAGGCGAGGGTCTCGACGTTGTTGATGACGGTGGGCTTTCCGAAGAGGCCCTTCTCGACCGGGAAGGGCGGCTTGTTGCGCGGCTCGCCGCGGAAGCCCTCGATCGAGTTGAAGAGGGCCGTCTCCTCGCCGCAGATGTAGGCCCCGGCGCCGCGGCGGACCTCGAGATCGAAGCGAAATGACCGGCCGGCGACGGAGGCTCCGAGAAGCCCGCCGGCACGCGCGGCCGCGATCGCCGCCTCGACGCGCTCGATCGCGAGCGGGTATTCGCCCCGCACGTAGACGTAGCCGTGCTCGCAGCCCGTCGCGAATGCGACGATCGTCATGGCCTCGACGAGGGCGAACGGGTCCTCCTCCATGAGGACGCGGTCCTTGAACGTGCCGGGCTCGGATTCGTCGGCATTGCAGACGATGAAGTGGGGCCGTGCGGGCTGCTTCGCCACCGCGTCCCACTTTCGGCCCGCCGGGAACGCCGCGCCTCCGCGGCCGACGAGCTTCGATTCGAGCGCTTCGCGGATCACGCCCTCGGGCCCGAGGGCAAAGGCCCGCTCGAGGGCCGCGTAACCGCCCTGTGCCCGGTAGTCGGCGAGGCTTCCGGGGTCCACGCGGCCGACGCGGCGCAGAAGGCGCAGCCCGGGATGGCGCCCGTCGAGCGTCTGCGGCGCGGAAGGGGAGCCCGGACCGGGGAGGGCGGCCACAAGCGCCGCCCCCACGACACTCTCGGCCCCGTTCGTAGGGGCGAGGCTCGTCCCCGCCCTTATGGCCGCCGGCGCCACGACGTAATCCTTCGCCCCCTCGCCCGCGTTCTGCACCAGCACCGCCGGCGCGCGCTCGCACAGGCCGAGGCACGGCGAGGTGCGAAACGCGCCTTTCGGCAGATGCTTCTCCGCCTCGGCGCACAGGTCTCTCGCTCCCGCGAGCCGGCAGGCGAGGTCGTCGCAGACGTGAACGATCGTCCTCGGCTGCGGCCCGACCGAGAACATCGCATAGAAGGTTGCGACGCCCCAGGCCTCCGCGGGGGCGACCGAGAGGCGCTGGCAGATGTAGTTCAGAGCACCGGGCGAAATCCAGCCGGCGCGGGCGTGGGCGGCCCAGAGGGCGGGCAGGAGCAGATGCCGCTTCGCGCGCAGCGCGTCGCCGCCCATCGCGAGGTGACCGTCGAGGTCCGGCCGCCGCGCGCCGCCTTCCCATCCCGAAGCCGGCGATCCCAGGGCCGCATCGACCGCCGCGCGCTCCTCGTCCGAGGGGACGGCATCGGGGATGAGATGAAGATCCACTCGGCCTAGTCTAGATGAACCCGGCCGTAGCCGTCGACGCGGCGGTCAGGGCTTTTTCACCTCGCTGCGGGCCTTCTCGCGCGCCGCCTCCCGTTCCTTCTGCTGCTCGAGCACGAGCTGATAGGCGAGGTAGTACTTGTAGATGTTGCTGACGTAGGTCACGGTCTCGCGGCCGATCTTCTCGGCGGCGATCACTTCGACGTTGTTGAACCAGACGTTGGGATTGAGCCCCCGTTCCTTGGCGATCCTGCGGAGCTGGGCGATCCGTCCGGGCCCGGCGTTGTAGGAGGCGAAAGTGAAGAGGCCCTTGTTGAGGGCGTCCATGGGCTCCTTGCCGTAGTACTTGTCGAGCATGAAGCGGACGTACTTGACCCCGGCGTGGATGTTGGGATCGATCTGTTGGATGTCGCCGACGTTGAGCTCCTTGCCGGTCGCCGGCATCACCTGCATCACGCCGATCGCACCCACGGGGCTCTTGACCGACTGGTCGAGACGCGACTCCTGGTAGCCCTGCGCGGCCATGAGCAGGGTGTCCATGTCGTACTTTTCGCAGTACTTGCGGAACAGGGCGACGGCCTGGTCGAACTTGGCCCGCTCCTCCGCCGAAGTCGCGTTCTTCACGTATTTGGTGTTCTTCAGGTATTTCGCGAGGAGCTGATTGCGGGTCGCGGACTTTGCGGGGTAGCGCTCGAGAAACGCGTCGATCTCCTTCTTGAGCTGGGGGCTGTTCTTCCGGATCATCCAGCCGAGCTGTCCGCCGGTCCGGACCGCGGCGCCGGGGTTGAGCGTGATCCTGGTCAGGACCTTCTTCCAGAATTCGGCCCGGTTGTCGTCGACGATCGTCGCCGGCACGAGCCCCGCGTTGACCATCTCCAGTATGTCTTCAGCCTCCAGGTTGTCGGGCGCGTAGCGAACCCGGACGGGAGGCTTCCCCGACTTCTTGAGCTCGGCGTTGAGCGTCTGGACGCTCTCGTCGTAGGACGAACCCTTCCGGATGTACACCTCGCGGCCCGAAAGATCGGCGGGGGCCGCGACCGGGGGCTCGCCCGGTGCCGTCACGACGATCTCGGAGACGTTGGTCTCGGTCGGGATGGAAAAGTCGACCTCCTTCAACCTCTCCGGAGTGATCGTCACGTACCCCATGGCGATGTCGCCCCGGCCGTCCCGAATCGCCGCGAGGAAGTCTCCCCGGGCCTCGGGCCGAAAGACCACGTGGGTGCGAATGTGGCCCTTCCCGAGGCCCTTGTTCAGGTCGTCCTCGAAGAGCTTGAAAGCGTCGTATGCGATGCCCCGCGGCTGTCCCTTGTCGATGAAGTAGAGGGTCTTGGAGTAGGGGACGAGGACCCGGATCCGCCGGCGCCGGATCATGCCGTCGAGGTCGCCCTTCCACGTATCGTCGGCGAACTTCGCGATGGCCGCGTCTGTCTGCGCCGCCTGTGCTCTGGCGGCGGCGGCGGGGATCAGGAGAAATGCGGCGGTGAGGAGGGATCGGAGGAGTCTGTTGCTTGGCGACATCCGCCCTAGTCTAGTCGGGGACGGCCGCCGCCTCCAGCTTCTCGACGCGGATCGCGGTGGCCTTGAACTCCGCGGTGCCGGACTTGGGGTCCGTGGCGTCGATTGTGAGCAAGTTCGTGGCGACGTCGTCCTGGAAGTGAAGCGTCATGAAAGCGAGACCCGGCCGCAGGGTTTCGTCGTAGCGCGCCGGGACGTTGACTGCGCCGCGGCGCGAGACCGCGCGCACGAGTTCGCCGTCCGCGACGCCGAGCCGGGCGCCGTCCTCCGGCGAGATGTCGAGCGACTCGCCCCGCCGCAGCGGCGACGTGTAACCGGCCGTCTGGACGCCCGTGTTGTACGAGTCGAGGCGGCGGCCCGTGGTCAGGCGAATGGGGAACTCGCCCGAGAGCCGGTCGACCGGCGGATCGTGCTCGACCGCGTGGAACGGCGCCTTCGGCCCCTCGACCGGATCGGCCCAGAGCCGGCCGTGGAGGAACGGGCTGCCCGGGTGCGACTCGTCGGGGCACGGCCACGCGATTCCGTTCAACTCCTCGAGCCGCCGGTAGCTCATGCCGCCGTGCCACGGCGACAGCGAACGCAGCTCGTCCCAGACCTTCTCGGCGTCGGGCGTCCCGATGTCGGCGCCGAGCCGCCGGCCGAGCTCGACCAGAATCGAGAGGTCGGGCCGCGCGTCCCCGGGCGGCTCGAGGGCCTTGCGTACCCGCTGGACGCGGCGTTCGCTCGAGGTTACGGTGCCGTCGTCCTCGCACCAGGACGCCGCCGCGGGGAGAACGACGTGGGCGATCTCGGCGGTCTTCGTGAGGAAGATGTCCTGGACGAGGATGAAATCGAGTCGCGAGAGAAGCTCCAGGGTCCGCTTCTGGTCGGCCTCCGACTGCACCGGGTTCTCGCCGAGGACGTAAAGCGCCCGAAGGCCGCCGTGCTCCATCGCCTCGAACATCTGCGAGAGATGCCAGCCCTTCGTCGCGGGGATTTTCGCCTTCCAGGCCCGCTCGAACTTCGCGCGGTGCTCGGGGTCCTCGACGTCCTGTCCGCCCGGGAGCTTGTTCGGCAGCGCGCCCATGTCGCCGCCGCCCTGGACGTTGTTCTGCCCGCGCAGGGGACACAGTCCCGAGCCCCACCGGCCGACGTGGCCGGCCAGGAGCGCCAGGTTGATGAGCGCGAAGACATTGTCGACCGCGTTGTGATGCTCGGTGATTCCCAGCGTCCAGCACAGCTGTGCCTTTCCGGCCTTCGCATAGGCGTGCGCGACGTCCCGAATCGCGGCGGCGGGCACGCCGGTCTCCTTCTCGGCGTAAGCGAGCGTGTACTTCTCGACGCTCGCGCGGTAGGCATCGAAGCCCGTCGTGGCGCGGCCGATAAACTCCCGGTTCTCCAGCCCCGCGGCAAGGATCTCGCGGCCCATGGCGTTGGCGAGCACGATGTCCGAGCCGACGTCGAGGCCGAGCCAGGAGTCCGCCCACTGGGCCGAGACGGTGCGGCGCGGGTCGACGACGACGAGGCGGGCCCCGTTGCGCACGCCCTTCAGGACGTGGTGGAAGTAGATCGGATGCGCTTCGCGCGCGTTCGATCCCCACAGGAGGATGAGGTCGGCCTCCTCGGCTTCCCGATAGGAGCTCGTCCCGCCGCCCGCTCCGAACACCGTCGTCAGACCGACGACGCTGGGGGCGTGTCAGGTGCGGTTGCAGCTATCGATGTTGTTCGAGCCGAGGGCGACCCGGGCGAGCTTCTCGGCAAGATAGTTCACCTCGTTGGTCGCCTTCGAGCACGAGAAGAGGCCGATCGCCTTCCCCCCGTGCGCGTCGCGGACCCGGCGCAGGCCCTCGGCGGCCCGGTCGAGGGCTTCGTCCCAGGACGCCTTCCGGAGCGTCGCGCCGTCGCGGACCATCGGCTCGGTCAGTCGAACGTACGGAGTCATGCCGCCTCCTGGCCGGGCGAGCCCGGCCAGTTCAGCCTAGCACCGCGCCCGCCCGGTCCGCACACTCACGGCTCCGTCCGGCACGCCACCGAACGGGCCGGGCTCAGCCGGAGAGGGCCTCGACGCTCTCGCGGAAGACCCGCGTGTGGAGGTCGACGTCCTCCACCGTGGTCTCGGGGCAGATCAGGGCCATGTTGTGGAACGGCGTCATGAGGATGCCGCGATTCAGCGCCGCCAGGTGCATGTACCGGTCGAGCTCCGGGTCGATCGAGGCCGCCGCCTCCGAGCCGTTGCGAGGCGGCCGTTCCCGGAACCAGTACTCGGCGCGGCAGCCGAGCTGCGCCACGTGCCAGGGGAGCCCCCGCTCCGCGATGACGCTCCGGACGCCGTCGGCAAAGCGCCGACCGAGCGGGATCGTGCGCGCGTAGGCCGCCTCCGTCAGGACGTGCTCGAGCGTGGCGCGCATCGCGGCGAGCGAGAGTGCGTTGCCCGCCAGGGTGCCGCCGATCCCGCCCGTGTCCGACTCGTCGACCCGAATCGACTCTTCGAGCCGGCGCGCGATCTCCGCGGTCACGCCGTAGACCGAGGCCGGCACGCCGCCCGCGATGGGCTTGCCGATCGTCAGCACGTCGGGAGCGAGGCCGAGCGCCCCGGTCATGCCGCCGGGTCCGGCCGAGATCGTGTGCGTCTCGTCGAGGACGAGGAGCGTCCCCGCGCTCCGCGTCGCCTCGCGGAGCGCCGCATGGAAGCCGGGCTCCGGGTGAACGATCCCGATGTTCGTCAGCGCCGGCTCGGCGAGCACGCACGCCACGTCGCCATGCGCGAGCGCCGCCTCGAGCGCCGGAACGTCGTTGAACTCGACGACCCGGGTCGTCTCGGCCGGATCGACGGGCGGGCCGATGTTGCCGGCGCGCGCCCGCGGTACGCCGTCCGAGAGCATGATGAACGTTTCGTCGACGGTGCCGTGGTAGCAGCCGTTGAAGACGAGAATCTTCGGACGCCCGGTCAGGTGCCGGGCGAGGCGGATCGCGAAGCGGTTGGCGTCGGTCGCCGTCAGGGCGGCCTGCCAGAAAGGCAGGCCGAAGCGCCGGGCGAGCTCCTCGCCGAGCCAGATCGCGTCCTCGGTCGGCAGCATGAACGTCATCCCCTTGCGCGCCTGCGACACCATGGCCTCGACCGTCGCCGGCGGCGCGTGCCCGGTCATCGCCCCCGTGTCCCCGAGGCAGAGATCGACGTACCGGTGTCCGTCGACGTCGGTGAAGTGCGCCCCCGACGCCTCGGCGACGAAAACCGGAAAGGACCCCGCCCAGCGCACCATCCAGTGCATCGGGACGCCCGCGAGCCAGTGTTCCCGGGCCCGCTCGGCGAGCCGCCGGGACCGGGGCCGCGCGGCCGCGAACTGCTCCTCCTCGCGCGCCAGGGCGGCCCGGAGGCGTCCGCGATCCGGAATCATGCGGGCGAGTATACGGAGCCGAGCGGTCCGCCCGGGGCGGCGGGCTCTTGCGCTATCGTTCGGTCACGTCGACGCCTTCCGGAAACCGGGGAGGACCCATGAAGCGGATCGTTTTCGCAGGAGGTCTCGCGGGCGCAGTCGTCATCGCCCGGACTCCCGGGTCGAAGTAGCCCCGTGAACGCAACGCCGGCGGGGTGGGATCGGGTGGGCCGGTGACGACCTGGACGAGCGGAGGAGGGCCCCGCTCGGGGACACCGACGGGCCGGTTCTCGGTCAAACGCCTCCGGTCCGCCCTGGCGCTCGGGCGATCCTCCATCCGAGGCCGCGATCTCTTCGTCGCCAGCATCCCCGTGACCGCGTCGATCTTTCTGGCCGCCTACTTTTTCGTGCGGAGTCAGGAGGCGCAGCGGCGCCTGTTCGAGCAGAAGGCCCAGCTCCTCCGGGGCGCGATGGTCGAGCGGCTTTCGCAGCCCCTCGAAAGCATCACCGCGCTCGCGCGATTCATGGAGGTCTCGGGCGGCCTGACACGCCAGCAGTTCCGGCTGCTCGCGGCCCCGATGCTGGGGCGCCATCGCTCGGTTTACGCCTTCGAGTGGCTTCCTTTCGTGCGCGAGGAGCATCGGGCCGACGTCGAGGCCGAGGCGCGCGCCGGCGGTCTCACGAACTACGGCATCTGGGAGACGGGACCGGACGGGTCCCGCCGCGAGGCGCCGAAACGGCCCTTCTACGTACCGATTCACTTCATGGAGCCGCCCGGCGCCGGAGCGCTCGGCTTCGACGTCGCCTCCGAGCCGGCGCGCCGCGCGATCGCGGAGAAGGCGCGGGACACGGGTCAGATCGTCTGCTCGAAGCCCTTCCAGCTCGTCGAGGACACGGGGAAAGGCACCACGCCCGTGGTCGCCCTGTACACGCCGGTCTACGTCGAAGGCGACCAGGCGACGCTCGCCGAGCGCCGCGCGGCCCTCACGGGTTTCGCCCTCGTGGTCTTTCGTGTTGCGCCGCTGATGGAGTCCGCGGCCGCGCAGGTCGACGGACGGAACATCGCCTACATCCTCCGGGACACCGGCGCCCCGAACGCGCCTTCGCTCGCGGAGCGCCCCCTGCGGTTTTCGAGCCTGCCCCGCCGCCAGGGCTTCGAGCAGAAGTTCGACTACGAGTTCGTCGGCCGCAAGTGGGTGCTCGAGGCCGTTCCGCTCCCGGGGCGATTCGAGCCCTCCTGGCGCGGCCCCATCGCCGCCGCGGTGGCCGGCGTGCTCACCGGAGTGATCGGGCTCGCCCTGTGGGTCTCGTTGCGGTTGATCCTGCGCCTCAAGCGCCAGCGCGAAAAGGTCGGTCCGTACCGGCTCGTGCGACGGCTCGGCCGGGGAGCGATGGGAGTGGTCTGGGAGGCGCGGCATGCGCTGCTTCGGCGCCCGACCGCGGTCAAGCTGCTCGCCCCCGGGACCGAAGGGGAACGGGCGCTCGCGCGCTTCGAGCGCGAGGTCCAGCTGACGGCCGGCCTCACGCACCCGAGCACGATCGCCATCTACGACTACGGGCGCACGGCCGACGGCGTCTTCTACTACGCGATGGAGCTCCTGCGCGGCATCAACCTGCAGCAGCTGGTGTCGTTCGACGGTCCGCTGGTGCCGGGCCGCGTCGTCCACCTGCTGCGGCAGGCCTGCGGCGCCCTGTCCGAGGCGCACGCGGCGGGGCTGATCCACCGGGACATCAAGCCGGCGAACCTGATGGCCTGCATCTACGGGGGGATCCCGGACTTCCTCAAGGTCCTCGACTTCGGGCTCGTCAAGGCGATCGGCGCCGGGGACGGGGCGATGCCCGAGGGCGGGACGGGAGACGGGGGCGACGCGTCCCTGTCGCAGGACGGATCGCTCCTCGGGACGCCCCTGTACATGGCCCCCGAAGGGATGAGCGACCCGACGGGCGTCGACGCGCGCGCCGACATCTTCGCCCTCGGCGCCGTCGGCTACTTCCTGCTGACGGGGAAGGCGCCGTTTCCCGGCCGCACGGCGATCGAGGTTTTCAAGCTCGAGCGGCTGGGGCCGCCGGTTCCCCTCCGGAAGGCCGCGCCCGTCCCGGTGCCGGAGGCTCTGGACGCCGCGATCTGCCGCTGCCTGTCCTTCGATCGCCACGCCCGGCCGGCCTCCGCCGAAGAGCTCGACGCCGTTCTGGAGGCCTGTGCCGTTGCGCCCCCGTGGACGGTCGGCGAGGCCCGGGCATGGTGGCATGACCGGGGCGAGGACGCTCTCGACACGACCCAGCCGGGCCCCGAGGAGCGGGAGAGCGGCCAGGCCGTTTTCCCGGCGACCGTCAGCGGCAGCCAGGGCTGACGGCGCCGCCGGCCCCCGCGATAGCATAGCGGCCAACCCAAGCGAGGCCCGACATGCTGAACATGGAAGCCGCTTTCGATCGAATTGGCTCGGCGCTGCGGGAACGGGGCTACGCCGTCAAGAAGGACGAGCGGCCCGCCGATGCCCCGGAGGATCGACTGGTCGTCTTTCAGTCGCCCGACATGCACGTTCGGGTCCGCTGGCACGGCAAGCCCCGCATGCTGACGCTCAACGTCCAGGTTGACGGCGAATGGGTCGAGTTCGCGCGCCGCAACTTCGGTCCCGCGGGTCTCGAGGAAACCTCGGTCGATGCGCTGGTGCGCGCCGTGCGCAACGAGGTCGCGGAAACGTCGACCGACTCGGACGCCGCCTCCTAGGGTTCGGCCGCCGGTCGGGGCCGAACCCCGCCGGCTTCAGCGCTCGACGGCGTACTCGAGCAGGGCCATCCCCGACGTCCCGTAGATCCGGCTTCCCGTCAGCCTCAGCCGCGTGCGCGACGACCGCTCCGGCAGGAACGGGATCCCGGCCCCGAGAAGCATGGGGACCACGGCCAGCTCGACCGAGTCGACGAGCCCGAGGTCGAGCAGGCTCGCGAAGAGCGCGCCGCCGCCGAAGAGCCAGATGTCCGTGCCCGTCTCCTCCCTGAGGCGCGACACGGCCTCCGGTTTCTCGAGGATCGTGACGCCGCGATGCTCCCGGGGCCGGAGCGTTCGGGAGACCACGACGGTTTTCTTTCCGGGAACGGTTTCCCGGCCCGCCGCCCGGGCCACCTCGAAAGTCCGACGTCCCATCAGCAGCGTGTCGAAGCGCGCGAAGAGCTCCGCAAAATCCACCTCGGGGTCCGGCACGATCCAGTCGAACTCCCCGCCGGGTCCGGCGATGTACCCGTCGAGGCTCGTCGCCACCCGGTAGCAGACGCGGCGCATGGGTAGTGCCATCATAGGTCCCGATGGCCCCGGATCGCCGGCCGGGAAGCCTCTCGGCGGCCGAGCGAGAGCACTCTAGCTGTGAATTCTCAAGACGTTGTTCACTGTGCCGGCGACCGCTTCGTGAAGCGACCCCTGAAACTGCCGCGCCCCGGCACGTAGGGGCGCCCCTTGCGGGCGCCCCCTCCTGCCTGGGCCCATCGAGGGGCGGCACGCGAATCGTCAGCGTGTCAGCGGGCGGCCACAAGGGCCGCCCCTACGGCCCGGGTCTCACCTCGCCGAATTGCGTGAACAACCTGTTGAGAACTGACATCTAGCCCGCGGCCCCCTCGACATTCGCCAGCCGGCGCTCCAGGAAGCGTCGCTCCGTTTCGTTCGTCACGAGCTCGAGGGCGCGGCGGTAGGCGCCGGCCGCCTCGCCGGGGCGGCCGAGCCGCGTGAGCAGGTCGGCCCGCGCGGCCGGCAGAAGGTGGTAGCTGGCGAGCTCGCCGCCGCGTTCGAGGGCATCGATCAGGCGCAGGCCCTCCTCGGGGCCGCGGACCTGGGCGACGGCGGCTGCGTGGTTCAGGGCGATGACGGGCGACGGGTAGCGCGCGAGAAGCTCCCGGTAGAGCTCCACGATCTGGGGCCAGTCCGTCTCGCCCGCCCGCGCCGCCTCGGCATGGATCGCCGCGATCGCGGCCTGGAGCGCGTAGAAACCGGGGCCGCCGTTCTCGAGCGCCGACCGCGTCAGAACGATTCCTTCGTGGATCGCTCCGGCGTCCCAGAGCCCGCGGTCCTGGTCCTCGAGCAGCACGATCTCGCCCGCGGCCGAGAGCCGCGCGGCGCGGCGCGAGTCGTGGAGGAGCATCAGGGCGAGGAGGGCCCGCGCCTCCGTCGAAGCAGGAATGAGCTCCGCGACGAGCCGGGCGAGGCGGATCGCCTCGGCGCACAGATCGCCCCGGCGGAGCTCCTCGCCGGACGTCGGGGAGTAGCCCTCGTTGAAAACGAGGTAGAGCGTGCGCAGCACCGCGTCGAGCCGCTCCGGCAGAGCGTCGTCGGCGGGCACGCGGTAGGGGATGCCGGCGTTGCGGATCTTTCCCTTGGCGCGCACGATGCGCTGGGCCATCGTCGGCGCCGGCACGAGGAATGCGCGCGCGATCTCTTCGGTCGTGAGTCCCCCGAGCGTCCGAAGCGTCAGCGCGATTTGCGCTTCGACGGCGAGGGCGGGGTGACAGCAAGTGAAGATCAGCCGCAGGCGGTCGTCCTCCGGCCGGCCATCCGGCCCGTCGGCGAACTCCGCCGGCGCGCTTTCCTCGAGCGCGGCCCAGCGTGCGAGCTCGTCGCGCTTGGCCCGGAACCGTGCGTCGCGGCGCAGGCGGTCGATCGCCTTGTGGCGGGCCGTCGAGACGAGCCAGGCCCGGGGGCGCTGCGGCACTCCGCCCCCCGGCCATCGCTCGAGCGCCGCGGCAAAGGCATCGTGCATGACCTCCTCGGCGAGGTCGAAGTCGCCGACGAGCCGGATCAGGGTCGCGAGGATCCGGCCCGACTCGGCCCGATAGAGGCTGTCGATCGACATGGGATCGCCCCGGCGGGGCTGGGTGCCCGCCGGGGCGGTCGGGTCCGGGCTAACCCATCTCCGCGATGGGACGAACTTCGATCGAGCCCATCCGGGCTCCTGGAATCCGCGCGGCGATTCCGATCGCCTCGTCGAGGTCGCGTGCCTTGACGATGTAGTAGCCGCCGAGCTGTTCCCGCGTTTCGGCGAACGGGCCGTCTGTCGAGACGGTCTTGCCGTTCTGGACCCGCACCGTGGTCGCCGTGGTCGTCTTCTCGAGCGGATCACCGGCGGCGTAATGCCCGGTCTTGCGGATGCCGTCGGTGAAGGACATGTACTCCTGGTAGAGCTGCCCTCGACCCTTCTCGTCGAGTGCCGCCCAGTCCGATTCCTTGCTGTAGATCAGAAGCATGTAGCGCATGGTTCGTCCCCTTTCCTACTCTAGTCGAACGGGGACGGGCGAAATCGACAGGTCCGGGACGGATTCTCAGACGGAGGTCTCGCGGTCGAGGACGGCGATGGCATCGGCATAGATGCGGTCGGCTTCTTCCGGGCTCCCGCCGATCGCGGTCAGGCCGACCTTCCCGTATTGGGAGATGGCGCCGATCATGTGGAAAAGGGCCCCGGTTTCGGTGCCGTGGCTGTAGTGCAGGCGGTGGAAGGTCATGATGTCCATCAGGTCCTCCGGGGCGAGGCCCCGGTATGCCTCGGAGCGGAGGTTATCGGTCGAGCGGTAGAACCGGTGCCGGCCGCTCGGCGACACGAAGTGGCCCGAGGCCGGGTCGAGCCGGCCCCCCGTCAGGAACTGCAGGGCGAGATAGGGATGCGTCGTTCCGCCGATGCGGAGGTTGATCTCGAGGGCGTAGGGCTCCCAGGCGGCCGTTGGGGACGCGCGGCCGACGAAGAAGTCGACGCCGAAGCGGCTGACGACGCCGTGCCGGGAGAGAACGCCGCCGACCGCGCGGGCCGCGTCCTGGATCGCCCGGCGATACGGATCGGCGGCCGGGAACCGGCATCCCTGGTAGACGTGTCCCGACGACCCGCCGAGGATCTGGTCGTGGCTCGAGATGAGAACGACCTCGCCCGCCGGGTCGACGCGAAGCTGGACGCTCGGGGAGGCGGACTCCGGGTACTCGAGGAGCTCTTCGACGATGCCTCCCATTTCCGCGAACTTGCGGCGATACCCGTCGGGGGTCTCGGTCGGGACGGCGAAGGCCAGACGGTCGAGGGCGTCGCCCACTGCGGCGCGGCCCGGGGCCTCGGGAAAGCTCAGGACGGCATTGCCCTCGCCCGAGAAGCTCTCGTCGAGCTTGACGACGGCGCGCCGGAGGCCCGGCCGTCGCTTCCGGAGGTCCTCGAGCGCGTCGACGAGGTCGTTCTCGGAGCGCAGGTCCTCGGACCCGTCGGGCAGCGCCACGCCAGCCTCGCGAAAGACCTTCCGGCTCCCCGATTTCGTCCCGAGGTGGGACAGGGCGGGGTCGACGCCGTTGAGCGGGATGCCGAGGAGGACGGCGAGCCGGCGCTCGAGCGGAGTGGAGTTGAAGACGGTCATGTACGCGCGGCTCTGGTCGGCGATGCCGTACCGGATCCGCTGGATCAGCCGGGGCCGCTCGAGGACCTTCTCCGTCAGCGACCGCGGCGAAGAGTCGTAGGCGCACAGGAGTGTCAGCCGGGCGCGGGCATGGCTCGCCGGAATTCCGGCGAGAAGCTGGAAGTAGTACTCGAGGATCAGGGGATGGACCGGCTGGGACGTCACGTAGACCATCCGGGCCTGGGGGTTGCGCAGGCGGATCAGGAGAAACAGGAGCCGTTCCTCGTAGAAGTTGACACCGTCGACCTTGGCGAGCTCCGACTGGTCGAGCGTGAGCGAGGGAATCACGACCGACGTGTAGGGCTCTTCTTCACGCGCCGAGAGTGCGTTCCAGAGATCGCGCAGACGCGGCTTGAGGCGCTCGAACGCGGCGATCTCCTCATCGGGAGAAAGGTCCCGCGCGAAGGGCGGCTTCGGGATCACGCGGGAATTGTGTTTCCGGGCGGTGCCGCCCCGGCTGATGCAAACGCATCACCTGCGGCGGGATCCCGCAAAGGTCAGCGCTCGGCGCGCCGCTCGTGGTCGCTGACGGCCCGGTTGCGGCCGGCGGCTTTACCCGCGTAGAGCGCCAGGTCCGCCCGCTCGAAGAGCGAGTCGAAATCCTCGCCGCAGGTCGTGGCGACGCCGACCGTGACCGAAACGGGCCGCTCGACCGAGCCCGCGCGGAGCGGCTTTCTCCGGAGCCCCGAGATCAACGCGTCGGCCTGTCGCCGCGCGGCGTCGTCGTCGGCGCCCCGCAGGAGGAGCGCGAACTCGTCGCCTCCCCAGCGCGCCGCCACGTCGTCCTCCCGCTTGCTTTCGCGGAGGACGTCGGCCACGTGCCGCAGCGCCGCGTCGCCGAAGGTGTGGCCGAGCGTGTCGTTGATCGACTTGAGCTCGTCGAGGTCGATCAGGAGCAGCGCCAGGGGCTCGCGGTACCGGGTGGCGTGCTCGACCGCGCGCCGGTAGTGATCGAGGAACGCCCGGCCGTTGGCGAGCCGGGTCAGCTCGTCGTGCTCGGCGAGGTCGCGGTAGCGGTCCCGGCCGGCCCGGTACCGGTCCGCCCGGCGACCCAGGATCCAGCCCCCGAGCCCGAAGACGAGGCAGGACCCGACGAGCTGGTAGCGATAGAAGAACTCGTGCTGGCGGAACTCCTCGGAAATGTCGGAGACGCCGCTGAGCATCCGGATCGCCAGGGCCCCGGCGGGGGCGCCGAGGCCGAGGACGAGACCGATCAGCGCCCAGCGAAAGGCGGCGGGCATGCGCGGGCCGTTGTCCCCGTTCGTCGGCGGGCCCGGTTCGGGGCCGGCCATTTCACGGCTTCCGGTGTCTGTCCAGGTCGCGGATCTTGACGACGAGCGCCACGATCGCGAGGAGGATGAGGCCGAGCGACCCGAAGAGTCCCTTGCGCCGGAACTCCCGCTCGGCATGGATCTTCGTCGCCGCCGCAGCCGCCGTCCGGGTCACGGCGAGGCCTCCGTCGACGGCCTTCTTGACGGCCGCGGGGTCGAAGAGGTGGACGTCGGCACGGGCCTTGGTCAACGCCTCGTCGGCGTGGGAGAGCTCGAACTGCACGCGCGAAACTTCCATCCCGGCCTCGGCCTCGACGTTGAGCATGGCCTTGGCGGCCGCCGTGTCGTCCCGTAGCTTCCGCAGTTCCGCGTACATCGACGCTGCGGCCTCCGCGCCCTTCGTTCCGGCGTCGTGACAGCTGGAGCACTTGCTCTGGGCACCGTCGGCGAGGAACTCGTCGACCGGGTGGACGATCTCGTGGTTCTCGTGACAGGTCACGCATCCGGGCAGATCCATCTCGGCGAACGCCTTCTGGTGCGGGCTCGCCTTGAACTGGTCGGCGAAGACCGAGTGGCAGGTGCCGCAGACGTTGGCGACCGAGCCCACGTTGGGCGGGGCGGCGCCGTGGTTTCCGTGGCAGGAGTTGCAGGTCGGGGCGGAGAGGTCGCCCTTCTTCATCAGCATTTCGAAGTGCACGCTCTGCTTGTATTTCGCGTACACGTCGGACGGGAGCTTGTGGGCGGCCATCAGGCCGGCGTCGCCATGGCAGTGGTTGCACGTCTCGGCCATGCGCGTCGGGTAGACGGGAGACCGCGCGTCCTTGACGGGCAGGATTCCGTGCGCGCCGTGGCAGCTGACGCAGGTCGCCACCCTCTCGTCGCCCGCCGCCAGCTTCTTGCCGTGGCCACTCGTGCGGTACTCGACGAGCTGGTCCACCCGCAGGCTCGGGTTGTACTGCTTCATCCTGGCGGCGTCGCCGTGGCAGCCCCCGCAAAGGCCCGGGATCTCCCGCGGCGAGGGCTTTCCCCGGAATCCCTTGCGACGGTCGTGCGCCGCGTCCTGGTCCTCGGCCTTCGGGTCGCCGCCGTGGCAGTTGGCGCAGGTGAAACCGGCGCGCGCGTGCAGGTCGTCCGCGAAGGCCCTGGCCGGCGGGGTCAGGCGGGCGTCGTCGAGCGCGAGGTGACATTCGACGCAGGTGGAGGAGGAGGCCGCGGCCGGCTCCGGAGGCACGCCGAGAGCCGAGGCGGCCGCGAAAAGGCCGGCGAGCACGGCGGCGGCGAGGAGCTTCACGGGCTGACCTTTCCATGGGGCAGGACCGCGAGCACCGTGAGGACCAGGGCTCCGATCAGCGAGAGAACGGCGGCCGCGTTCCACAGCCGGGACGGGCGGCCGCGGGCGGCGCCACGGTCGAGCAGCGGCACCGCGACGAGCAGCAGGGCGAGCACCGAGAAGAAGAGGACGCCGAGCGTCTCGCCCGGTATTCCGGCGATCTCGGCGGGCAGGTACTTGAGCGCCTGGAACATCCAGAGGAAGTACCACTCGGGCCGGATCCCCGCCGGCGCCGACGAGAAGGGATCGGCCTTGCGTCCCAGTTCCCACGGCAGGAACGCGGCCAGCGCCGCGAGGAGTCCCACGGCCGTCAGCCAACCGATCGCGTCCCGGAGAAGGAAGTCCGGAACGAATCGCATCGTCGGCCGGGGGCCCTTCTTCTCGACGGAGGGCGGGATGCTCATGCCCTTCTGCTGCACGAGAAGAAGGTGCAGGCCGAGGATGACGGTCGTGACGGCCGGAAGGATCGCGACGTGGATGCCGTAGAACCGGGACAGGGTGGCGCCGGTGACGTCGGAGCCGCCGCGCAGGATTCGCGAGAGCAGCGCGCCGATGCCCGGGATCTGCGCCGGCACGTCCGTCCCGACCTTCGTCGCGAAGTAGGAGAGCTCGTTCCACGGCAGCAGGTATCCGGAGAAGCCGAACCCGAGCGCGAGGAAGAGGAGAACGACTCCGGAGATCCAGGTCATCTCCCGGGGCGCCCGGTAGGCCTTGAGGAAGAAGACCGATATCAGGTGCAGGATGACCACGCCCAGGAACAGGTTGGCGGCCCAGGAGTGGATCGACCGGATGAGCCAGCCGAACGGGACTTCCGCCATGATGTACTGGACGCTCTCGAAAGCCTCGGCGGCGCTCGGCCGGTAGTAGAGAAGCAGCAGGATCCCGGTCGCGACCTGCACGGAGAAGAGAAAGAGCGCCATGCCGCCGAGGTAGTAGAAGATCGTGTACCGGTGGACCGGGACTTCCTTCTTGGCTGCCAGATGGGCGAAGCCGTCCCACCCGAGGCGATCGCGGACCCACGCCGCGAGCGAGAGGCCGGCCGGGGCGCCCGTGTCAGCTCCGTCGAAGGACGAGCTTGTCGCCCCTCACGTTGACGTCGATCTTCGTCAGCGGCCGCGGCGGCGGTCCGGAGACGTTGGTCCCGTTGGTGTCGTAGACCCCGTCGTGGCAGGCGCACCAGATGTCGCTGCGAGCGGCGCGGTACTGGACGGTGCAGGCCAGATGCGTGCAGGTCCCCGAGAGGGCCTTGAGCTCGCCCGCGGCGGTGCGAAAAATGAGGACCGGCTTGCCTCCGAACGGGACGATCCGCCCGCTGTTCGGCGCGATGTCCGAGGGCTTGATGTCGAGGTCAACCTCCGAGAGCGACGGCTCCGAGGTGCGCGGCGGAACCACGTAGCGCAGAACCGGGTACAGGAACGACAGGAAAGTCGCTCCGAAGCTCCCTCCGAGCAGCCACGTAATCCATCGCCGGCGGGACTCGTCGACAGCCGCTGACCTCTGTTCCAATGATTCTCCTTCCCGGAGCATAGAAAATCCGCTGCACTCAGGCCTGATGCATTCGCATCAGGATGCCTCGGCGACCGGCGGGCCCGGCCCGCGGGACGCCGGCTCCAACTCTAAATGATGCAACGATCTCATGACAGGGACGGGCATCCCGGTACATCGTGGGAGGCGTCAACGAAAAGGAGAACCCGATGAACCTCATTCGCTACGAACCGACGTCGTTTCCGATGTTTCGCGAGATGGAAGAGATGTCGGAGCGCCTGAATCGCCTGATCGGCGGCCGCGTGCGCAACGGGGGGAAGGAATCCCTGACCGTCGCCGACTGGACGCCCGTGGTCGACATCCAGGAGTCCGACAACGAATACCTGATCAAGGCCGAGCTCCCCGAGGTCCGGAAGGAAGACGTCAAAGTGACCGTCGAAAACGGGGTGCTCACCCTCCAGGGAGAGCGCAAGCAGGAGAAAGAAGAGAAGGGGAAGAAGTTCCACCGGATCGAACGCTCCTACGGCGTCTTCCTGAGGACGTTCACGGTTCCGCTGGATGCGGAGGAGACGAAGGTCGCGGCCGACTTCAAAGACGGCATCCTTCGGGTCCACCTGCCCAAGGCCGAAAAGCCGCGGCCCAAGGCCATCGAAGTGAAGGTCGCTTCGTAGTCCTCCCCACGGCGGAACGGCGCCGCGGTCGCGGCGCACCTCGGCGGCCGGCGCTTGCGCCGGCCGCTTCTTTTGCTCGGGCTACTTGTTCAGGCCGAGGTCCGCAAGGATCTTGGGCTCCTCTTCCTCGAGGGCCAGGACCTGGTGGCAGGCCTCGCAGTCGTCCGTGATGACCTTGCCGTCGGAGCTCTTGTGCTTGCCGTCGTGGCAGCGGAAGCAGCCCAGGAAGTCCTCGTGGCCGATGTTGTTCGGGTGGCTGCCCCACGTCACGCCCATCTCCGGGAAGATGTTGCGCATGTAGATTTCCTTGACCTTCTCGCCGGCCATCTCGACGGCCGGCCGCTCGTTCTGGAAGACCGTCGGGTACTTCGTGCGGTAGAAGTCGCCGAGAGCGGCGGGGATCTTCTGGGACGCCGTCGCGCGGTCGGGGTACGTCGCCTTGAGGGCCGCGACCGCCTCGCGCTTCACGAAGGGCAGCTTGGTGCTGATTCGGCCGTCGCGCATGGCCTTGTCGACGGCCCGATCCGGCATGTCGAAGGCGTGGGTCGGGCGGTTGTGGCAGTCCATGCAGTCCATCTTGCGGCGCTCGGCGTTGGCGAGCTGCTCGGTCGTCAGCGTCACGTCGGTCGAGACGTATTCGACCTTCTTGCCTGCGTCGTCGATGTAGGTCACGAGGGGAATGACCTGGCGCCGTCCGTCCGTCGACACGTACTCGATCCGCTCGGCGTCCGCGAGATGCCGGCCGTGGATGCCGACGAGGCCCTCGGCCGTGCGCCCCCCGATTTTCAGGAGGAGCACGGTCGTGGCCGGCGTGTTCTTCTCGTCGTCGGCGTACTTTGTCCGCACGAGGAACTTGTCTCCCGTGAACTTCTGAGGCCAGTGGCAGTGCTCGCAGGTGTCGCGGGCGGGCCGCAGATCGTGAACGGGAGAAGGGATCGGCTTGGAGTAGGTCTTGAACGCGACGGCGAAGACCTGACGCACGCCCGAAATCTTGGCCTTGACGAACCAGGGCGCCCCCGGCCCGATGTGGCACTCGACGCAGGACACCCGAGAGTGGGGAGAGTTGACGTAGGCGGCGTACTCCGGCTCCATGACGGTGTGGCAGGTCTGGCCGCAGAACTGGGCCGAGTCCATGTACTCGACGCCCTTGTAGGACGCGGCGCCCATGATGGCGAAGTTGGCGAAGGTCAGGGCGCCGACGAGAACGACGGCCCGCCGCAGGAACGGGCTCCGAAGGTCGACCTTCGGGTACTCGGCGGGCAGCTCGCCCTTCGCCCGGAGGGTGCGGAAACGCCGCCAGATCCCGATCGGAATCAGCACCAGGCCGAGGGCGAAGATTCCCGGCAGGATCAGGAAGAAGACGATGCCGGTGTAGGGATGGACCGGCCGTGCCTGCACGATGAGGTAAATCCAGAACGCGATCAGCGTCACCGCCGCGCTCGTCGTGAGCACGACTCCGGCCTCCGTGATCCGATTCTGGCCGAGATAGACGGCCGTGCGAACGCCGGGACGTTCCGAAAAGCGGCTCATGTCGCGGGATCTCCTTTGTTGGCTGGCTGCGAGCTTACCGGTACACGAAGATCGTCGCAAACAGCATCAGCGCGATCAGGGCGAGGCCGATCCCCAGGGCGATGAAGCCCAGACGCCGCCAGTTTCGGCTGGCCGACGGCAGGGGCGCCGGCATCATGAGGCGCTCGAGCCCGCCGCTTTCGACGAGCTCCTCGTACTCGCGCGGACGGTCCTTCCGGAGTTCCTCGAGCGGAACGCCCTGCGTGAAGATCACCGTGTCGATCGGGAACTTCTCCGGGCGGAAGTGGGTGTTGAAGAAGTGAATGCTGAAGATGAAGCACACCGCCAGCAGCGCCTCGTCGCTGTGGATGGTGGTCGCGACGTTGACCATCCAGCCCGGCATCACGTGGGTGAAGACGGTCGGGAACCACAGGATCAGTCCGGTCATGCCGATGACCCCGACGCCCCAGAACACGGCGAAGTAGTCGAACTTCTCCCAGTACGTCCAGCGCCCGTACCGGGGACGCGGCCCTTTCTTGACGAACCACTTGAGGGAATCCACGAACTCCCGCCAGTCGCGGCCGTTGAACATCATGCTGTCGGGGCCGAAGATGAACTTGAGCCAGCTCTTGCCTTCGCGCTTCTTCTGCCGAAAGAGGTCGAAGATGTGGAGGCCGAAATACGTGAAGGTCGCGACGGCGCAGAATCGGTGAATGAGGCCGGCCGCCTGGAATCCCCCGAGGAGTCTCGCCAGCAACTTGGCCCAGGGCGCGTAGGAGAACTTCAACAGCATCCCCGTCAGCGCCAGGCCGAGGAAGCTCACGATCACCGTCAGATGGAGGTTGCGCTGGTAGGTCGTGAAGCGCCGGACGTAGACGCCCGTGGTCTCGGAGGCTTCGGGGGGGGCGGTCCGGCGCTCCTTCAGGGAGCGCCGGAGCCAGAGCGCCGTGTGCGTCCCCGCCAGCGCGAGGGTTCCCACGAGAAGCGTCGTCATGCCCCAGAACGTGTAAAACAGGAACGGATAGCGCTTGGGATCGTGATGCGTGGCGTGCGTCAGGTAGCCCGCGAACTGCCGGTGCGAGCCGCTGTGGCACTTGCCGCACGTCTTGACGATGTTGGTCCGCGAGAGGTGCGACCGCTGATCGGTCACCGGCAGAATGTCGTGCGACCCGTGGCAGTCGTAGCATTTCGCGGTCGTCAGGTACCCGAGCTTCGACACCTTCCCGTGGAACGTGTCGAAGTACGTTGCGGCGATCTGCTCGTGACAGCGGCCGCACTGGTCCATGATGTGGAGGCGGAAGTTGGAGAGGTCCGTGCGCTGGATGCTGTGCGCGGAATGGCAGTCGCTGCAGACCGGCAGCTTCTTCGTCGTGTGAGTCACGGTGGGCGAATGGACGCTCTCGGTGAAGAGCTCGTAGATCCCCCGGTGGCACTTCGAGCAGGTGCGGGCGACGTTGGCGGGGTTGACGGTGGACCGGGGGTCGGCGGCCGGCAACTCTCCGTGGGCGCTGTGGCAGTCCGCACAGTTGGCCGTGACCGTGAGGCCGGCCTGCATCAGCCCCTTGCCGTGAATGCTCTCGAGGTAGTTCTCGACGATCTGCCGCTGCGCACCCTTGTAGCGAACGGCCGCCTTCTGTCCCGTCCGATGGCAGTTGGCACAGAGCGCGGGCACGTTGCGGGAGAACGTCGGCGAGTTGGAGTCGTTCTTGCCGAGAGTCCCGTGGGCGCTGTGGCAGTCGCCGCACGCCGGGGCGTCCGGGTTTCCCTGTGCGAAGAGCTGGCCGTGCGTGCTTCCACGGTATTGCTCCACGACCTCCGCGTGACAGATCGAGCAGTCGACTTTGGCGACCATCACGCGGCACGGCCGCGTCGCGTCGGCGGGATCGCCTCCCGTGTGACACTGCACGCAGGCGATTCGGGCGTGGCGCGAGTGGGCGAGTTCGTCCTTGTCGGTGAAGAGCGAGACCGTGCCGGCGTTCCGGGTGGCCTTGATGTCGGGGTTCCCGTGACAGCGCAGGCAGTCCTGGTCGGCCATGCCCTGCGTGTAGAAGACCTTCCGCACTTTGTGAGGCGAGTGGCAGTCCACGCAGGCCGGGATCAGGTGCGGTTGTTTTTCCCAGAGCTCGCCGCGAATGATCTTGCGATGGACGGTCTCGATCTGCGCGTGGCAGTGCGTGCAGGTCTTCGAGATGTTCTGCTTGGCGATTGAGGAGCGCGGGTCGGTGTGCGGCAGCACGAAGTGCGCCGTGTGGCAGCTGGTGCAGACGGCCGTGACGGTCAGGCCGCGCTTGAAGAGGCCTTCGCCGTGGATGCTGTCCATGTAGTTTTCGAGGATGTTGGTCTGGGGGATCTGCCGCGTCAGGCTGACCGTCGTGCCTTCGCGATGGCAGCTGCCGCAGAGGCGCGGGATCTCCATGATGGAGGTCGGGGAACCGGGGCTCGAGGGGCGCTGGACGCGGTGCGCGCCGTGGCACGACTTGCAGCCCGGGGCGGAGGCGTCGCCGGCCGCGGCCTTCCGGCCGTGCACGCTCTCGACGTACTGCTTCTGCTCGTCCGTGTGGCAAGCGCCGCAGTCGACCTTCGCCAGCTTGTCCGGGTGGGGAAGCTCCGTCACGTCGCCGTGGCACGAGGTGCAGTCGAGGTCGGCGTGGGGCGACGCCTTGAGCGCGGCCGCGTCGAAGTTCGGGGCCTCGCCGGGGCGACGCTTGCCCGCGCTCGGACCCGGCTCGTGGCATGCCGTGCAATCCTCGGAGGTCGGCGTCGCGGCTTCCTGGGCGGAGAGGACCGGAGCGAGTGCCAGAACGGCAAGCACGAGGCGAAGGCTCCTCGCGACCGCCTTCCTGCCGGGGAGGGTCATCCTTCGGGCTCTTCTTCCCGCGTCGGTCCCCCCGGCTCGTTCTTCTGCGGGGGTTGGCCGGCGCCTTCGCGGATCCGCTCGAGCTCGAGCGGGTGCTCCTCTTCCATCTCGCGCTCGGTCAGCGTCCCCGTCAGCCAGGCCATGTTCATCGGGTAGGCGTCGGGGTTGAATACGACGTAGTAGAAGTGCCAGACGAGAATGGCGAGCGTGGCGAGCCAGGCCTCGTAGAAGTGGATGACCCGGGCGACGTCGTAGCCGAGCTTGGTCAGGAGACCGATGAACGTGTTGTCGAACCACATGATCGTGCCCGTGACGGCCATCAACAACGTGCCCCAGACCAGGGCCCAGTACTCGCTCTTCTCGATGTAGCTGAACCGATCGAACCGCGGCTTTTCCCGAGAGAGCCCCGTGTTGTACTTCAGCACCGCGACCGCGTCGGAAAGATCCTGGCGGCGCCACCAGATGTCGCGGAGAAATTGGCGTCCGCGGGCCGTCAGCGCGAGATAGCCGACGTGGTAGACGCTCGAGGCCACCATCAGGACCGCCGAGATCCGGTGAACGAGGCTCCGGACGTCGAATGCGGTCGGGGAAAAGCGGCGCAGGGCGAGGACCCACCAGGCGTCGGGGTAGCGGAGCATGAACCCGGTCACGACGAGCAGGACGAAGCTCACCGTCAGGGTCCCGTGCTGGAGACGCTCGCCGAGCGTCATCCGGAGGTAGAGCCCGCGGCCGGCGGGCGGCTCGACGATCTCGCCCCGTCGGACCTGCATGTGCCTCTTCGACTTTCGGAGGAAGTCGAGGAGGTTGTGAGCGAGCATTCCGCCGACGACCACGACGATGAGGATCAGGTACAGCGTCGCGATCCAGTAGAGCAGAGGCTGCTCCTGTGCCGTCGCGGTCACGTGGATTTTGCCTCTCGCGAACCGCTCGTTGGCCCCGGGATGGCAGCCCGATGCGCCGCAGGTCTTCGCCAGGTTCGCCGGGCTGATCCGGGAGGCCGGGTTCGAGGACGGGAGGATGTCGTGGGTTCCGTGGCAGCTGGCGCAGTTGGCCACTTCGATGACTCCGCCGCGGGCCGCGAGGCCGTGGTAGCTGTCGGCGAAGGTCTTCGTCCGGTCCCGGGGAAGGTCCCACTTTTCCGTGACCTTCAGCGAGGTGTGGCAGGGCGAGCAGACCCGGGCCGACACGTTGGCGGCCGAGACGGGGGAGCGCGGGTCCTTGGGCGAAAGGATGCCGTGCTCGCCGTGGCAGTCGGTGCACGCGGGGGCGTCCTGGTTCCCCTTTCGGATCGCCGCACCGTGGACGCTCGCGTCGTACTGGAGGCTTTCCGCCTCGTGGCAGCGCGCGCAGACCTGCTCGACGCGCATCTTGTTGACCTTCGAGGCGGAGTCGAACCCGTACCGCATGTCGTGCGCGCCGTGGCAGTCGACGCAGGTGGGCGCCCGGGCGTTCCCGCGGGCGAGAGCGGCCCCGTGCACGCTGTGCTCGAAAGACTCGATGAAGCCGGACGGGGAGGCGCCGTTCTCGCGGACGGTTTTGTCCTTGAGGTGGCACGAAAGGCAGAGGCGCTCCTGGGCGAGCTTCAAGGCGGCGGTCTCGGGGGCGGAGCCGGCCGTGACTCCCGCGCGGTGGCAGTCGATGCAGGTCGGGGCCCGGGGCGTTCCGGCGACGACACCCTTGCCGTGCTCCGATGCGAGGAAACGGGTCTTTTCGTCGGCATGGCATGTCCCGCAGGCGGCGGCCTGTCGGGCGGGGGCGAACGGGAACGCGGCGTCCTTGACCGCGACGACCTCATGGCTGCCGTGACAGGCCTTGCAGGACGCCTCGGCCTTGCCCTGGCCCGCGGTCGCCCGCGCCACTCCGGGATGAAAGGCGTGCGACTTGCCGGCCGCGTCGTGGCAGGCGGCGCAGTCGACGGGCGCGAGGCGTTCCTTGTGCGGGAAGTCCGACGTCTTCGCGAGATCGGCATGGCAGTCGACGCAGGAGATTCCCGCCTGGCCATGGACGGACCCGGCGAACTTCTTCTCCGACACGAAGACGCTCCGGCCGTCGGCGCGCTTGGCCTCGGCGTCCCCGTGGCAGGCCTGACAGTCCTCGTTCGTGGGAGCCGCCGGGGTGGCGGCGGCGGAAAAGGCGACCGTGGAGAAGAGCGCCGCCGCGACGATGCTGCGGACGAGGATCCCGAGCCGAAGGGCGGTAGCGGGGGAAACCCGGCCCCTGGGCCCGCCGTTCGAGGGCGGATCGCCCCGGGGCCGGTCGGTCATTACTTCTTCTCGGCCGGGTAGTCCTTAAGCCAGGCGACGTCGACTTCGGTGGCCTTGCGGCTGGCCTTCTGATCCACCAGCCACTGTCCGCGATCGTTGTAGGTTGCGGCGCCCTTCTTCGGCAGCTTCTCACCGTGACAGTAGAGGCAGTTCGCGGCCGGGAAGCCGAGCTCCTTGGCCTTCTTCTGCATCGGCATGCTCGCGGACGAGGGCACGCTCAAAGCGACCCATCCGCTCCAGGCCAGAACGACAACCGCCAGCACGGGGTTCAAACTCGATTTCTTCACGGTCGGGCCTCCATTCGGCACGGATGCCGGGCTTACTTCTTCGGGTAGTCCTTCAGCCACGCGCCATCGACGGCCTTGGCGCCCTTCTTGTCCTTTTCGGCGATGAGCCACTTGCCGACGTCGTTGGGATCGTGCTTGCCGGCGTCCTTCTTGGGCAGCTTGTCGACGTGGCAGTACTGGCAGTTCTTGGCGTCGACCCCGGCGGCCTTGGCCTGTTTCTGGATGTCGAGCGTGGCCGTCGAAACGGCGCTGAATGCCACCCACCCGCACCACACGAGCAGCGTCACCATGGATCCGAGACGGGAACCGGTCTTCGACATGGGGTCCCTCCTTGACCAGAGATTCTATGGCGTCGGGGCTGTCAGGGGCGCCAGTGCAAGCCGACGTAGTAGCGATTGGCGTCGTAGTTCGCGAGCGGGCCGGCCTGGTCGAAGGCCACGCGCTCCTCGTACTGGTCGAGGTTCCACTCGAGCTGCAGTCCGAGGTTGTGGATGAAGAAGTACTCCGCGAGCGCCCGGGCGCGGTTGAAGGTGAAGGGAATGGAGCCGTTGTTGTTCATCCAGAGGTAGCCGCCGTCGAGCGAGAACGCGCCCGCCTGGAAGTGGACGCCGCCCTCCCACGTGTGGCCGAACTCCTCCTGCGTGGTCGGGACGATGTCGAAGTCCTGGGGCACCCGGATGAGGATCTCCCGGTTGACCGCGAACTCGCCGCCGGCCCCACGCAGGGTCAGCATGTTCTGGAGGAGTGTCAGCTCGACGTCGGCCACGAACTCCCGGACCTTCGTCTTGTAGCCGATCTCGACGATGTCGTCGTTGGCGTCGGTCTCGGAGAAGACGGCCCCGACCTTGAGGACGTCCTTGAAGTTCCACACGCCCCGGAACTTGTAGCGGTCCCGGTTGATGAAGTCCGTCCGGAAGATCGGCTGGTTCGCGTCGTCGTGCCGGTAGTCCCCGGTCAGCGTCACGCCCCACTTGGAGAACGAAGCGCCGCCGCCATAGGTGTTGATCGTGCGGTCGAAGGTGCCGCCCTGGCCGCCCGGCACCACGATCTCGGCGGCGTCGGGAGAGGCCACGACATTCTGCTGCGTCTGCGACCAGCCGGCATTGACGGCGAAGGGTCCGAGCATGCGGGCCGAGACGGAGGCGTCGTAGACGGTGTCCTTGCGCTCGACCTCGGTCCGCGCGTCGATCTGGCGCAGGATGTCGCCCGTCGGCACGCCGGCGTAGGTCACGGTGTTCAGGTAGAGGCTCGCGATGAGGGCCTGGCCGGTGAGCGTGCGGCTGTTCTCCGTCCAGCCTCCGGCGAGCGTCACTTGAGGGACGATTTCGATCTCGGCGCGCGCCGAGCCCCGCCAGTAGTCCGTCCGGGCGCGCGAGTTCACCGTCTCGCCGAGGCCCGAGAAGAATCGCGCGATCTCGAATCCGACGAAGTTGCCGGCGTCGGCCTCGAGGTAGCTCGTCTCGTTCGAGCCGTCGGCCTTCATGTAGGAGCCGACGAGCTTGATCCGTCCGAAGAGGTTTCCGGTCATCCAGGCGTTGGTGACGGGCGTGTTGACCTTGTTCTCCTCGACCGAGGCAATCGCATTGGCGTGGACGTCCTGTCCGAGGATCGGCTGCGTCACGTTGCCGTCGCCCGCGCCGGGGACGAGCGTGTTGACCTGCTGCCAGCGGAAGTAGCGCCAGCCCTGGGTGAATCCGCCCTGGACGGGGCCCCAGTTGAAGCCGAGACCCAGCCGGTAGAGCTCGTCGACCGAGTTGACCTGGTCGTTCATCAGGAACTCGTTGCCGCCGAGGTGGTACGTCGTCGTCCCGGGGCCGTTGTAGACGTTGCGCGTGTACTGGAGGATGGGACTGACGATCTTGCCCGGGAGAAGCTCGAGGGTCGCGTCGTAGATGTTGCGCGTCCGGTTGTAGGTGTGCTGCCCCGGGATGATCCCCTCCGCGAGGAACGGATTGGCGAAGGCCGGAAGAGCGCTGTAGAGGTCGGTCTTGCGCCAGGTGAAGGTCAGCTTGTACATGTCGGCCGCGCCGGCCTGGAGGCGCAGCTGCCCGGCCGGACCGGCGCCGATGTCGGAGGCGTCGACGTGGAAGTAGTCGAGCATCGCTCCGAGCGGGCCGGTCGAGGTGTAGTCGAGGGAGCGCAGCAGGAAGCCCTGCCGGTCGTTGATCTGCGTCCGGTATTCCTGCTCGTTCCCGGACACGTCGACGAAGCGGTACCCGACCTCGAGATCGAGCGGGATGGCCTGACCGAGGAGCGCGCCCGAGCTGACGAGCAGCGCCAGGGGAGCGGCGGCGAGGGCGACGATCAGGGGAGCTTTTCTCATGTCGGCCTCTACTTCAAAAGCCCCGGCGAGAGATTCGAACCATGAACCGCGACGTGGCAGCTCGTGCAATTGCGATAGCGCGGCGACGTCAGGTCATGGAAGGACGGCGGCTGGGAACCGTAGGTCTTCGGGCCTCCGGTCTGCGAGTGGCAGGAGAGGCACAGCTGGTCGACGCGGGCCCACAGGAGCATGTTCGGGTTGTTGGAGCCGTGCGGCTGATGGCAGGACAGACAGTCCCCGCCCGAGCCGGTGACGTGCTGGAAGACGAAGGGCCCCCGCATCTCGGAGTGGCAGTTGAGGCAGGGGAGCTCACCCTGCGTCGTCATCTTGACGGCCTGGCCCTTGCGCGCATGGGGCGAGTGGCAGTCGAGGCAGGTCATCCCGCCGCGGTCGAGCCGGTGGACGTAAGGCTTGTTCTGGAAGGCGGCGGTCTGCGTCGTGTGGCATTTGGCGCAGAGCTCGCCCGGTGCGGCGGCCAGAAGGTGCATGCTCTTCGGCGCGCTCTTGTGCATCGAGTGGCAGGTCAGGCAGTTGACCGCCGCCGAGTTGGCGTGGACGCTGTTCGACAGGGAATCCTGGACGCCCCTCGCGAAGGAGTCCTGCCCGCCGTTCGAGAACGCGTTCACGCTCTCGTGGCAGGAAAGGCAGTCCTGCGCGCCTTCCGCGCCCTTCGGCATCGAGATGAGGCTCTTGTCGCCGCCCGCTTCCATGTGCTTTGCACCGTCGCCGTGGCAGGTGGAGCAGATGTCGTTGGGGTCCGGCTTCTGGCCCTTGCCCGAGTACCGCCCGTGCGGGTTCTTGGCGAAGGCCTCGACGATGTCGCCGTGGCAGTCGGCGCACTTGGTCTCGTCGGATGAGGCGGCGTTCGGCGGCGGCGCGGTGGTCGCCGCCGGCGGAGCCGCGGGCGTGGGATCCGGCGCCCCGGCGGCGCTCCTGCCTGCGAGGAGCAGGCCGGTCGCCAGCACCGCGAGGGCGATCGACGGGGTGGCCTGGCGCCTCTTCACTCCCTGTCTCCTTCTCTTAGAAAGAGGAGCGGTCTTGCGACCGCTCCTACTGAGCGTGAACCTTGTCGACCGCGAAGTCGGCTCCGTCTCCGTGGCATGCCGCGCAGGATTCGCCGAAGGGCGCCGTCATGACGAAGGCGTGGGCCGCGGCGGGCTTCGTGTCGTGGCAACCCAGGCAGGCGGCCGCGTTGTGCTGCTGCGGGGTGTACCAGTCGCGCAGCGTGACCGTGGCCAGGAGGCCCGGGGGCGGGTTCTCGCTGACCTGCTGCGAGCCATCGACGTGGCACTTGACGCAGTTGCGGCGGTCTCCCGGATAGAGGACGTGGTTGAAGTTGTTCACGGAGCCGCCGAACCCGTAGATCGTGAAGTCCTGCGTGAGCTCCTCGCCCGTGTGGATGCGGTGGATCATCCGCTTGAAGTCGATCGACTCGGGCGGGGCGGCGTCCGCCGGGCGGCGGGAGGAGTCGTCCGCGTTGGGGTTGTGACACATCACGCACTCTTCCGTGTTGAGCCGCTGTCCGCCGTGGAGGGCGAGGCGCGCATGGCAGGTGTTGCAGTTGGCGAGATCGACGACCGTGCGCCGCGGCTCGGGCGTGCCGCCGTCGACGGCCGCGTAGGCCACCGGGTTCACCGCGCCCTCGGTGAAGGTCGTCTCGTTGTTGGGATGGGGGTCGAGGGCGATCGTGCGGCGGGCCTCGATCGAGAAGGCCCAGGTGCCCATGGCGTCGGCCGGAATGGCGTGCGTGAACGTGTAGGTGCAGTTGGTTCCGTCGAAGGTGGCTCCGTCGGCGCGCTCGCGATAGGGGTTGATCGCGTAGTCGGTCGTCGGGCCGCCCATCAGGAGGTTGAGGTTGGAGGTGAAGGGGCCCGGAGGAAGGGCCGTGCCGTCGTTCTCGGTGATCTTGAACTTCACGACCGGGAACTCGCCGGGGGAGGTGTGGGTCACCGAGAGGATCGCGGCGTTGAGGCCCTTGAGCTGGGTCGATTCATAGGGAACCGTGTGCGCGCCCTGGACCGACGCGTCCCACTCGCGGTCCCCGACCGGCTGGTGGCAGCTCGCGCAGGCGGAGTCGTTCGGCTGAGCTCCGGCCGGGTGACCCGCGCCGGTCGTCCAGTTGATGTTGTCGTGGCAGGCGCCGCAGGCGGCCCGCGACGGGTAAGTGAACCAGGTCGAGGCCTGCGTGGCGGGCGGGGCATGGCACGTCGTGCAGTTGCGGATGTCCTGCGGGAAGGCGACTTCGGAGAAGTCCGTGATGGTGCCGCGGCCGTAGAAGTAGTAGGGGATGCCGTCGGCGACGCTCGGCAGGCTCTCGCCCATGTGGATCTTGTGCACCATGACCTTGAAGTCCACGGTGTTGCCCGAGTCGGGGTTGACGGTCTGCGGGGAGTGGCAGAGGACGCAGAGCTTGACGTCCTGCCGGGAGCCGCCGTGCGCGGAGAGCGGGTTGTGGCAGGTGTTGCAGGCGGAGTTGGCGATTTCGTCCCAGGCCTGCGTCACCGTGGAGCCGTTGGGAACGAAGTCCTGCTCGACGTTGTCGTAGTAGTTCTTGTCCTGGATGCCCGCCATGTTGCGGGTCGCGTAGATGCCGAGGGTCGTCGTGATCGTCTGGTTGTAGTTGGCCGGCAGCATCGTCTTGAACGTGTAGATCGAGTGGCCGATGTCGATGTCGTCCCACGTGCCTCCGGAGTCCGCGGACGCCTGGGTCACGGTCACGCCCGGGTTCTGGCTCTCGGGGGCGCTGGTCTTCGGGCGCGTCGTGTAGGAGGTGTACTGACGCGCGCCGGCGTCGTACCACGCGAGGATCATGCTCATCGAGATCGGCCCCGCCGTGACCTTGCCGTTGCGGTCGAGCGGCTGGTCCAGGTCGTCGGTGTACGTGACGTCGACGACCGGATGAAGATCGGCGTCGATCGTGATGCTGTTGACCGTGATCTTGAGTCCCGGCCGGATGTAGCCGAACTCCTCGGCGGTCATGTAGAACTCCCGTTTGTCCTTGGCGTAGAGCGCCTGAGGATCGGGATTTCCGCGGCCGACGACCTGCGTCGTTCGGGTATTCGACGCCGGCACGATTGCCAGCGCTCCGGCCGTCATCGCCATCACGAGACCGTTGCGAAACTTCTTCATGGCGCCGACCTCCTCAGCTCAAGGCATCTTGTCAAATCTGATTCATTTGTATCAAACGAGACTCCCGGACCCCGGCTCGTGTCAAGCCCGTTTCGGGACCCGGGAGCGTTTTCGATCGCGATCGGCTGTCCGTCCGAGACGACGACCCGGCGCCCCAGGATCTCGGCGCAGAAGCCCGACAGGTCGACGTTCGAAAATTCGTCCCAGCCGCGGCAGACCCCGGGACGGACGACCTGCGCGTCGCAGGCGAGGGTCAGCCCCTGCCGGATCTGCTCGGAGAGCTGCCAGAGGTCGGCGAACTGCTCCATCTGGGCCCGGCTCAGGTGCGTGCTGACGCCGATGAGCGGCTTCCAGAGATCGTGGAACTCCCGCTCGGGCCACTGACGGAAGCCGCGGCAGAAAATGCCGCGGTCCGCGGCAGCCTGGCACATCGAGCGCCCGTCGCCGCAGATCTTCACCAAAGATTCGCGCAGTCGGGTGATCGCCTCCGCGCGCGTCCAGACTTCCTTCATTGACCGCATCTGATCCTCGAACCCCGTCGGAGTCCATGATGCATCTGCACCAGCCCGGAGAATTTCAGCCGATGATGGCTTCACGACCGGTCAGCTCCTTGTAGGTCTCGGCGAGCTTCGTGTTGTCGAACTGGTTCCAGCCGTCGCAGCCGCAGTGATCGCGCGTCTCGGCGTCGCAGCAGAGGGTGAAGCCCCCGACCTCTTCGCGCCCGATGTGGTACAGGCCGACGAGCCTCTCGAGCTCCTCGCGCGAGGCGTCGGGACGGCGCTGCGCGATCCACGGGAAGCGATTCCGGAGTTGACCGTCGGTCATCCCCGCAAACCCGCGGCACAGAATGCCGAGGTGGGCCGCCGCGGAGCACGCACAGTGCTCTTCGTCGCAGAGCTTCGCGAGCCGCTCCCGGATCGCCGCAATTGCCTGCGGGCGCGTCAGGTGCAGGGGCCGCATCGGCGTCGTGGGTTCGTCCACGGAGACAGGATCGCCCGGGGAATTTTCGGGCGCCTGATGCGAATGGATCAGGTCTTTCATGGGGGCGTCAGTCGGGCTTGCGGACTTCGGACGTGCCGCTCTGCGCGGCCCGCAGGGTCTCGCCGGCGCGGAAGCGGTAGTGGCCGCCGGGCGTCCGGATCGTCGACAGCAAGCCGGCGCGCGCCCACCGGGTGACCGTCGAGGTCGAGACTCCGAAAAGCCTCGCGACCTCGCGGCGGGACAGGAAGTCGGGTTCCACGGGCAGGGACGGGCTCATCTCGCGATTCAGCAGTTCGGGCATCTTTTTTCTCCTTTTCTCGACGGTTCCACGTCGGAGACTCTGACCCGGATGGCAGTCCGCCCGTATGATGTAAACGAATCAAACGAGAGCATTGGCCTCCGGGCCCCGGCGAAAGCGCCGTTCCGCCTCCCGGCGAAGGGCCCGGAGAAAGAGCCGTCGGATGAGGACAACCCCCGCGCCCACCCGTCGCCAGTAGCGGCGGAAGCGGGTTCTGGCCTCGGCGTCCGTGCCCGCCGCCCGGGTCTCGGTGACGAAACGGGTCGCCCCGTGGGAAAGAGGCCGGGCTTCCAGCGTCCAGACGATCTTGACCCGGCCGGGCTCGGCGTAGGACGCGAAACGCGAGGCCTCCACGCGCTGGAAGATCACGTCCGGGAGCCAGGGCTCGCACACAGCGCCGGCCGCGAAGAAGCGGCCCGGCTCTTCCTCGAGCACTCCCCAGCCGAGGCCGAGCGTCTCCTCGACGAGCCCGCGCGCGGGGCGCTCGCGGCGGCGCGCGCCGAGGAGGAGCTCGCGGAGCCGGAAGATCGCGCGGATCGGCGCGACCGAGCGGAGGTCGAGGTGCCTGGCGAGGTCGAAGACGAGATCGGCGGGCGCACGAACCACGACCTCGTGGCGCTCCCGGACGTCCGCTCGCGGCAGAAAGCGGTCGAGATGGTCGGAACGAGGATCCTTGGCGGCGTCCATTCGACCTCCTGGCGTGGCCGCGGTGATGGCGCGGCTCCGGTGACTTTAGGAGTCGGGAGGCGTGGCGGCTTGATTCGAACGCACCACCGCGGCCTGCGGCGGGTCAGGCGGTCGCGGTCGGAGCTAAGGGCGGGGACCAGTTCGGGACGAGTCCTTCGTGGCGCAACGTCTCGAGGACCCGGTCGGGGGTTCCCCAGTCGCTCCAGGAAAGCGCCGGCAGGGCCGATACGGCGAGAAGCGCGGGAAAGGCCTGGAGGATGCTCTCGGAGAAGTCGGCCGAGGGCGCCGCCGCGTAGGCCCGCCCGATGGCACGGGCCTCGGCGCTCGTGCCCGAGAAGGGGCGGATTTCTTCGAGCGCGGCGTGCAGTCCGGGAAGGGCCCGCCGCCCGGCGTCGAGGATGGCCGCGGCGCGCGCCACGATGACGAACGTGTTCCAGAGGCCTCCGCGCTCCATGCAGGACCGGGCCGTCCCGGCGTCGGGCTTCTCCCAGAACCGGCGCACGAGGCGCAGTCCCGGCTCGAGCTCGCTGCCCGGCTCGATCCAGCCGTAGCCGGTCTCCGGAGCGTCCGGCTGCGCGCCGAGAAGCGCGATGTGCGCGGGGTGACGCTCGACCTGGCGGGCGACCTCCGCGACGTGGCCCATGAACGCCGTGTCGTCCCCCACGAAGTGATCCGACGGGAAGATGGCGACGACGGCCTTCGGGTCGCGCCAGGCGATCCAGTGGACGGGGAGAAGCAGGCCGGCCGCGGTTCCCCGGTCGGTCGGCTGAACCAGGACCTTGGGTACGTCCCGCCGCGCGACCTCGCGGGCGAGAAACGCCGCATGGACCTCGGTGGCGATGACGACCGTCCGCTCGGGAGGCACCGAGAGCGCCACGCGGTCGAGCGTCTGCCGCAGGAGCGACCGCGACCCGGTGAGCACGGCGAACTGCTTGGGCCGTCCGTCGGCGTGGACGCGCTCGACGAGGGACGCCAGGCGCCTTCCCTGCCCGCCGGCGAGGACGACCGCCCAGAGTCGAGGTCCCGCATCATCCGGACGCAGCATCGAGCCTTCCCTTCGCGTCGCCGGGCCGTGGTGACGGCGCGGTCCCTGGTGCGGCATCAGCCCTGCGCCGCTCGGACGGTCAGTACGGGTCGCGCGGCGCGGGAAACGACCCGGGCCGCGACACTTCCCATCAGAATGCGCGAGGCCCCGCGGCGCCCGTGGGTCCCCATGACGATGAGGGCGGCCCGCTCCTTCTCGGCGGCGTCCAGGATCTGTTCGTCCGGGAGTCCTTCCCGCAGGGCCCCGTGGGCATCGATTCCCCCGGCGCGGGCATGGTCGACGGCGGCCTCCAGCCGTTTCTCGGCGCTCGCCCGGACGACCCGGGCGAAGTCCTCGTAGATTCCGGGCGGATAGGCGCCGATCGGGACCTCCGGGACCGCGGCGAGGGCGGGAACCTGGTAGGCGTGGACGATCGTCAGGCGACCGCCGCATTCGCGGGCGATGCGCTCGGCTTCCTCGAGCGCCGGCTCCGAGGCCGGCGAGAAATCGGTGGCCGCGAGGATTCGATCGAACGTCTTCATGGCCCCCAGCCGGAATCATCTGGTTCCGTGCGATGCGCCGAATGATGCGTTCTCATCAATCGGCGCGGCCGGCCTCGCGGGGAGACTCTTCACATGACGACGATGCCCTTGCAGGTTCACCTCGGAGAGGTCGCGGACGCGTCGGGCCTGGAAAAAGCGATCGCGCAGAGCGCGGCGCGGCTCGAGCGCTACTCGGACGAGATCCAGCGTTGCCAGGTCTGGGTGGAGGCGCCGCACGGCCACCACCGCCAGGGCCGGATCTACGAAGTCCGCATCCGCCTGACGGTCCCGGACGAAGAGCTCGTGGTCCACCACCAGCCGGCCGACGAGGATCCGCGCCAGGTGGTCCACGGGGCCTTCGACGCCGCCCGGCGACAGCTTCAGGACTACGTACGGCGCCGCCGGCGGGACGTCGCGCGGCATGGCGCCGCCCGACGCAAGCCCGGACAGGGAGGTGTGTGATGCAAGTCAAGTCCGTTCCACAAACGCCGGCGCCCGCCGCCCGTCCGGTGCGCCCCGCGGAGGTCCGCGATCTCATGACGGACCGGGTTTTCACTTTGCAGCCCGCCGACGATCTCGAGGCCCTCTACGACCTCATGGACGCGCACCACGTGCGTCACGTTCCGATCGTGGATGGGGACGGAGACCTCGTCGGCCTCGTCACCCAGCGCGATCTCGCGCGGAGCGCTCTCGGCACGCAGGACATCCTGCCGCTCTCGGCGCAGCAGGAGATCCTCCGCCGCCGCAACGTGCGCGAGATCATGGCGACCGAGATCGAAACGGTCGAGCCGGACGAGTCGTTGAAGTCGGCGGCGTCGATGCTCCTCGAGAACAAGATCGGCTGCCTGCCGGTCGTCGAGGGGGAACACCTCGTCGGGATCCTGACGGAGTCGGATTTCGTCCGCCTCTACACGGAGAGGAGTTGAACATGAGCGCACGGGTGAGAATGCTGTTTCCGCTTTCGGCGGCGGTCGTGGCCGCCGCGGCTTTCGCCTCGGTCGGGGCCAATTCGATCGAGAACTTTCACCGGATCAGTCACCAGGTCGCGACCGGTGGGCAGCCGACGCCGGAGCAGGTCAAGGCGCTCGCGGACGAGGGTTTCAACGCCATCGTCAACCTGCGCGAGGACTCGGAGTTCAACGACGGACTGCAGTTCCGGGCCGCCCGGGCCGCCGGAATCCGCTTCGTCCGGGTCCCGGTCTCGATGACGAACCCGACCGACGCCTCCGTGGCGAAGTTCCTGGCGGTCACGGACGAAGTCGAGCTCTACCCCGTCTACGTCTACTGTGCCGAGGGC
Source organism: uncultured Acidobacteriota bacterium (assembly GCA_963805495.1). Taxonomy (GTDB): domain Bacteria; phylum Acidobacteriota; class Thermoanaerobaculia; order UBA5066; family Gp7-AA6; genus DAHUXD01. The sequence continues at coordinate 678,295 of CAWDUQ010000001.1, forward strand.
AACCGTGCCGCCGCCTACTGGATGATCCGGCGAGTCCTGCGCGACGGCTGGACCCTCGAGAAGGCCGAGGCGGAGGCGGTCCGCGCCGGTCTGACAAAGCCGGAAACGCTCGAGTTCGTCCGCGGCTACGTCCAGCGCCACCCTCCGAAGGGGCACGCCTCGTGAAGCGCATCCGCAACATCCTTGTGGCGACCGACTTCTCGTCGGCGTCCCGACCGGCCTTCCGCCGCGCCCTGGAATTGGCGTCCGAAAGCGGCGCCGCGCTCTGGATCGCGCACGTCGCCTCGCCGCCCGCCCCGTTGTCTGCGGAGGGTTTCGTTCTGCCGCGCTTCTACGAGGACATGAACCTCGCCATCCGGAACGACGCGCAGAAGCGTCTGCGGGCCCTGCTTTCCCGGGCGCGCAAGGCCGGCGTGCGGGCCCGGTCCCTGATCCTGAACGGCGTGCCGCACGACGCGCTGAATCGCGCCGCGCGGCGGCATCACGCGGACCTCATCGTCATGGGGACGCACGGGCGGACGGGGGTCGCAAAGCTCTTCGTCGGCAGCGTCGCCTCGCGGGTCGTCGCGACGTCGCGTTGCCCCGTTCTCACCATCCGGGGCCGTTAGGCGCGCCGGGGAGGCGGTCGCGGAACGCTCCGTGGCCGCGCCCGCCCGGCTCGCGAGTCGGGACTCCGGCCGCGTGGTGCGCGGACCGCTGTGGCTCGCGGCGGCCGCCGCACCGGTCGCGGGGCTTCGACGGACCATTCTCCGTCCCGCGCGCGTGCCCGTCACGGTTTTTCGCGCGGCCACGGGACGCGTCGAAAGCGCGCCGTCGCTCGACCCGCTCGAGGCGCTCCGGTTCCGGGCAGAGTAGCCCTTCGCGCCGGCTACCGGGCGACCAGCCGGCGCGCCCGATCGAAGATCTCGATCGCCAGGATGCCGGCGAGGCCCGCGCCGATTCCCAGAGCGGCGTCCGAAGGCCGGATCCCCGAAAAGTGAAAGAGCTCCCGCAGCCACGGCAGAGCGAGGACGAGCAGCAGCGTCGCCGCCGCGAGTCCGACGATCCAGCCGAGCACCTGGTTGTGCCGGGCGAGCGAGCCGAGCGCGGTGCGCGCGAGGGACCGGTGCGCGAGGACGAGGCCGAGATTTCCCACGACGAGCGAGGCGAAGGCCGCGCCGCGGGCGGCCCCGACCGGATGGCCCGGGAGAAGCCCGGCGTAGACCGCCAGGCCCGCGGCGAGGACGACGCCCCCGCGCAGCAGGGCGAGGGCCAGGCTCCGCGCGGAAAGCAGCGGGGCGCCCGGCGGGCGGGGCGGCCGCCGCATGACGTCGTCCTCGGCCGGCTCCGCCTCGAACGCGATCGAGCTGACGGGATCGATGATGAGCTCGAGAAAGACGATCTGGACCGGCAGCAGCAGGAGGGGCCAGCCGAGGAGTACCGGCGCCAGAGCCATCCCCGCGATCGGCACGTGAACGGCGACGAGGTAGGCGGTCGCCTTCTTGAGGTTGTCGAAGATGCGCCGGCCGAGCCGGATCGCCGCGACGATCGAGGCGAAGTCGTCGTCGAGAAGCACCAGGGCCGCCGCCTCCCGCGCGACGTCGGTACCACGGCCGCCCATCGCGATCCCGATGTGGGCGGCCTTCAGGGCCGGTGCGTCGTTGACACCGTCTCCCGTCATGACGACGACCTCGCCCCGGGCCTTGAGGGCCTCGACGAGCCGGAGCTTCTGTGCCGGGACGATGCGCGCGAAGACCGAGATCCCGCCGATGCGGGCGGCGAGCGCGGCGTCGTCGAGTCCGTCGAGCCCGGCCCCCGTCATCGGATCGGCGTCGGGCAGGCCGATCTCGCGCGCCACCCGGACGGCCGTGACCGGATAGTCCCCCGTGATCATCACGACGCGGATCCCGGCCGACCGGGCGTCCTCGATCGCCGCGCGCGCCGAGGGACGCACCGGATCCTCGAGGCCGAGGAGTCCGAGGAGCTCGAACGGGAAATCGTGGGAGCGGGGCGGCAGTTGCGACGGCCGAAAGCGGGCCTTCGCGACGGCGAGGACGCGGAGACCGTCGCGGGCGAGCTCCTCGACATGGCCGGTCAGCCGGCGGCTCTCGCCCTCGGGGAGATGGCAGAGGTCCGCGATGGCCTCGGGCGCGCCCTTGACGGCGATGACGGACTCCTCGAGGCCGCGCGCCTTCCAGGCGTGCGCCACGGCCAGGAGCTCCGGCGACAGGGGATATTCGCGGAGGAGCTCCCAGTCCTCGTGGAGGTGTTCGGTGCGGGCCAGGGTACGCAGGCCGAACTCGCGGATGGCCTGCTCCATCGGGTCGAAGGGCGTGCGCTGGCTCGCCAGAATCGCGAACTCCACGAGCTCGTGAAACGAGTCGGGAAGAGTCGACGCATCGCCGACGTCGAGCGACTGGTCGCCGGTTACGAGGCGCGCCAGCGCCATCCGGTTGAGGGTGAGGGTTCCCGTCTTGTCGACGCAGAGAACGGTGGCGGCCCCGAGCGCTTCGACCGCCGGGATCCGGCGCGTCAGGACCCGCTGGCGCGAGATCCTCCAGGCGCCCAGGGCGAGGAACACCGTCAGAACCACGGGGAACTCTTCCGGCAGCACGGACATCGCGACGGCCAGGCCGGCGAGCAGGCCTTCGAGAAGGCTCCCCCGCGAGCGGGCGTAGAGGACGACGATCAGCACGCACACCGCGATCCCCACCGCCCCGAGCCTCAGGACGATTCGACCGACCTCGCGCTGGAGGGGGCTTTTCTCCGCCGGGATCGTCCGGAGGGCCTGGCCGATGCGGCCCATCTCGGTCGCCGGTCCGGTCGCCGTGATCTCGGCGAGCCCCTGCCCCGAGACGACGAGCGTTCCGGCGAAGACCCGCGCGGCCGGGTCGGCGGGACGCGCGGCGTCCGGCGAAGATTCACGTTTCTCGACCGGCACGGATTCCCCCGTCAGGAGGGACTCGTCCACGGAGAGGTTCGACAGCCACCGGACCTCGCCGTCGGCGGCGACGCGATCGCCCTCGGAAACGATCAGCAGGTCGCCCCGCACGACCTCGCGTCCGGCGATGCGCGCCTGCGCCGAGTCGCGAATGACGCGCGCGCGGGGGCTCGCGAGGTCGCGCAGCTTCTCGAGCGAGCGCTCGGTCCGGCGGTTCTGGAGAAGCGAGATGCCGATCACGGCGGCGATCGACGCCAGCAGAATGGCGGCTTCCACGGGATCGCCCAGCGCGAAGTAGATCGCACCGGAGGCCACGAGCAGCAGGATCATCGGTTCGCGCAGGATCTCGCCCGCGATCGCCGCGAGGCCCCGCCGCTTCGCGTCGGCGATCTCGTTGGGGCCGTCCCGCGCCAGGCGCGCCCGCGCCTCGGAGGCGGAGAGTCCCGTGAACGCGCGATCGTCGCGCATGCGGGCTTCTAGTACGCGATCCGCCGCGACGGGGGAAGCACCGGGCGGCGCGCGATCCGCACCCGCGCGTCGACGACCCGGACCCCCTTTTCGAGCACCTTGACGGGGTTCAGGTCCATCTCGCGCACTTCCGGGCAGGCCTCCACGAGCGCCGAGAGGCGGAACAGCAGGTCCCGGAGCGCGGCCTCGTCGTGGCGCGGGGCGCCGCGGTACCCGCGCAGGAGCGCCGTGCCGCGGACCTCGCCGAGCATGGCCTCGACGTCCACGTCGGTGAGCGGCGGAAGGCGGAACGCCACGTCCGAGAGCAGCTCGACCAGCGTGCCGCCGCTGCCGTAGAGGACGAGCGGGCCGAACGTCGGGTCGTTCGTGACGCCGGCGATCACCTCGACGCCGCCCGCGACCATCGACTGGACGAGGAAGTCCGTGAGGTCGCCGCCGAGGCGTTTTTTCAAATCGCGGCAGGCCGCCCGGACGGCGGCCTCGTCGGAAAGGTTGAGACGGACGCCCCCGACCTCGGTCTTGTGGAGGATCGTCGGGCCGACGGCCTTGAGCACGACGGGGAATCCGAGCTCGCGCGCCGCGGCGGCCGCTTCGGTGTCCGTCCGTGCGATTCGCATGGGAGCGACGGGGATTCCGAAGGACGAAAGGAACTCCTCGGTCTCGAGCGGGGGCAGCCAGCCGCCGCCCCGTTCGAGCGTGCGCTCGACGATGGCGCGGGCTTTCTCCTCGTCGAGGCCCGCAAGCTTCGGGATCTTCCCGGTCGGCCCTCCCTTCCATTCGCCGTATGCCGCGGCCCGCGCGAGCGCGATGACCGCCGACTCGGGGAAGGGATAGCACGGGATCGGCGCCAGGACCGACGGTGCTCCCTTGGCGCTCATGAAGGTTGCGAGGACGGGCTTGCGGGCGCCCCGCGCTCCCTCGACGATGGCCGACGCCACGTCGTCGGCGTTCGAAGCGATGGGCGGAATGAAGATGACGACGAGGCTGTCGATCGTCTCGTCGGCGAGCAGGATCTTTTCGGCCCGGCGGTAGTGCTCCGGCGGAGCCGACGCCAGCATGTCGACCGGATTCCCGACGCTCGCGGCCGCGGGAAGAAAAGCGCGCAGGGCCTCGATCGTCTTCGGCGCGAGCGCCGGGAGCGCCAGCCCCTGCGCCTCGCAGGCGTCGGCGGCGAGGATGCCGGGGCCGCCGGCGTTGGTCAGGATTCCGACGCGGCGGCCACGCGGGACGGGCTGGTTGGCCAGCAGCATCGCCACGTCGAAGAGCTCCTCCAGGGTCCCCGTCCGGATCACGCCGGCCTGGCGCAGCAGCGCGTCGACGACCTGGTCTGATTCTGCGAGCGCGCCGGTGTGCGAGCTCGCGGCGCGCGACCCGGCGCGCGAACGCCCCGACTTGACCGCGACGATCGGCTTGCGGCGCGCGACCCGGCGTGCGATCTGCGAGAAGCGGATCGGGTTACCGAAGCTCTCGAGGTACAGCAGGATGACGTCGGTCCGCGGGTCCTCGGCCCAGTACTGGATCAGGTCGTTGCCCGAGACGTCCGCCTTGTTGCCGACCGAGACGAAGGTCGAGATCCCGAGGTTGAGCTTCGAGGCGTAGTCGAGGAGGGCGAGCCCGAGCGCGCCGCTCTGGGACGAGAGCGCGACGCGCCCCTCCGGCGGATAGATGGGGCCGAAGGTGGCGTTCAATCGGAACCGGGGATCGGTATTGACGAGCCCCATGCAGTTGGGCCCGACCATCCGCATTCCGGCGGCGCGGACCTTGTCGAGCAGGGCGGCCTCGCGGCGTCGGCCCTCGTCGCCCGTCTCGGAAAAGCCGGCCGTGATCACGATGATCCCGGCGACACCCTTGGCCGCGCATTCGTCGACGGCGCCCTCGACGCGGTCGCTCGGCACGGAGATGACGGCGAGGTCCACGGGGCCGGGAACGTCCGCGAGCCGCGCGTGGCAGGGCACACCCTCGATTTCGGTGGCGTGCGGGTTGATCGGCACGACCGTCCCGCGGAACGTGCCGTGGAGATTGTGGAAGATCTCGGCGCCGATCTTCCCGCGTTCGCGGCTGGCGCCGACGACGGCCACGACGGCCGGCTCGAACAGCTGCTGCATCGAGGCGAACGCGGCGCGCGCCGACCGGTCCGCGGCGTGCTCCTCGTAGGCGGCCGTGGGCGCGATCGTCAGGACGATCCGCTCGACGCCGCCCTCCATCCGGCGCTCGGTCGTATCGAAGCCGCAGCTCCGGAAGACGTCGATCATCCGGCGGTTGTGGCCGAGGACCTCGGCTTCGAAGGTCGTGATCCCGTGGCCGCGCGCGATGTCCGCCAGCCGTTCGAGCAGGCGCGTGCCCACCCCCTGTCCCTGGAGCGCGTCCTCGACGGTGAAGGCGACCTCCGCGCGGTCGGGATGGGTCGGAAGGCGAAAGTAGTGGGCAACCGCGACGAGCCGGCCCGCAGCGGCCTCGCCGACGAGGGCGAACTGGTCGTCGTAGTCGACGCGGCAGAATCCCGCGGCCTTCTCCGCGTCGACCTGAGGGATCGAGAAGAACCGAAAGTAGAGGCTGTCCGGAGAGAGCCGGCGGTAGAAGGCGAGGAGGGCGGCGGCGTCGTCGGAGCGGATGGGCCGCAGGCGCAGGGTGGAGCCCGACCGCAGGACGACGTCCCTCTCCTCTTCCCTCGGGTAGGCGGGCCCTCCGGCCGGAACGGGCTTGCTTTTCCTGGGCACGAAACCTCCGTTGGAAGGCTCGCGTGATCCGCGCGGCGGAACCTGATGCGAATGGATCATAAGTGGAATCGAGGTCGGGCCTAGAGTCGAAGTCTCCGGGAGGTGTCCCCATGCGCAACCGGCTGGTTCCGCGAAGCGAGTGGTTCCGGTTTCTCGACGACTTCAGCCGCCGCCACGACGGCGCACCGACGACCGTCCGGATCCTGCATCCGGACTTCGGGTCCCAGGTCGAGGCCCGGGGCCTGCCGTTCGGAGGCGTCGTGTCGCCGGCCAGCGCATCGGGCCCCATCTCGATCCACGTCGGCTTCGCCGGAACGAGCCACGTCGAGCACGAGATCCCCGACCCGAAGCAGATCTGGGTCGAGCTCTCGGAGGGCGGGGCCGAAGAAGCCCTCGGCGTCGTTTCGGAAGACGGCACGACGACGATCGTGGACGTCAGCGTGGCGGGATCGCCGGCGTAATGAACGCCCCGCCGAAGGCCGTCGCGCCGATCGTGACGCTGACCGTCAACCCCTGCATCGACGAGAGCGCCGAGGTCGACCGCGTCGTCCCGGACCGCAAGCTTCGCTGCGGCCCGCCCCGCTACGAGCCCGGCGGCGGCGGGATCAACGTGGCGCGCGCCGTGCGCCGGCTGGGGGGCGAAGCCATCGCGATCTATCCGGCCGGAGGCACCGCGGGGGAGCTGCTGTCGGCGCTGCTCGACCGCGAGGGCCTGGCGCACCGGCCGCTGCCGATCGCGGGATGGACGCGCGAGAACCTCAACGTTCGCGAGGAATCGACGGGGCATCAGTACCGGTTCGTCCTGCCGGGTCCGGAGTTGAGCCTCGCCGAGCAGGAGGCCCTCCTCGATGAGGTCGGAAGGGTGCGGCCGTTCCCGGCCTATCTCGTCGCGAGCGGAAGCCTGCCGCCCGGCGTTCCCACGGACTTCCTCGCGCGCGTGGCGCGTCTCGCGCGGGATCGAGGCGCCCGGTTCGTGCTCGACGCCTCCGGCGAGGCGGCCCGGCGAGGGCTCGAGGAAGGCGTCTTCCTCGTCAAGCCGAGCCTGCGCGAGTTCCAGCATCTCAGCGGCCTCGCCGAAGCGGACGAGGCCCGACTCGTCGCGGAATGCGGGCGCTGGATCGGGTCGGGCCGCTGCGAGGTGGTCGTTCTCTCGCTCGGCGCGGCCGGCGTCCTCTGGGCGACGGCCGGCGCGAGCGAGCGCCTGCTCTCGCCGACCGTGCCCGTGCGGAGCACCGTGGGCGCCGGCGATTCGATGCTCGCCGGCATCGTGCTGCGCCTCCAGCAGGGGGCCGATCTCCCGGACGCCGTCCGTTTCGGCGTGGCGGCGGGCGCCGCGACGGTCATGAACGCGGGAACCGAGCTTTGCCGCCCCCCGGACGTCGAGCGGCTCTACGCGCAGGTGGCCGCGGCGGCCTGAACCGATCGGCAACGAGCGAACGAGGAGGTCGACATGCGAGTCCAGGACATCATGACCCGGAAGGTCGAATCGATCGCGTCATCGGAACCGGTCGAAGCGGCTGTCGAGCGGATGCGGCAGAAGAGGATCCGCCATCTCGTCGTGATGCAGAGCGCCCACCTCGTGGGCATCGTCTCCGAGCGCGATCTGCGTGAGTTCGGCGCGGGCGAGAGGCTCCGCGTGGAAGACGTGATGACCGCTCCGGTGATCTCGGCGACGTCCGACATGACGATCCGGAAGGTCGCCAACCTCCTGCGGGGCCGCAGCATCGGCTGCCTGCCGGTCGTGGAGAACGGCGATCTCGTCGGCATCGTGACCACGACGGACCTGCTCGAGCGCATCGGACGCGGCGCGGAGCGAGCGGTCGACAAGGGAAGGCGCTGGACGCTGAAGGGCCGCGGCCCGCGCCGCAAGAGCGTCGTCGGCCGGAAGAGCTTCGCCGCCCACTGAGGCGCGCTTGATGCGATCGCATCAGGCGCCTCTTCGGCGCGGCTGCTATCAAGGGCAAGACGTCCGGGCATGGAGGGGAAACTGATGAAGATCCTGGTGGCGACCGACGGTTCGCGGGCCGGCGTGGCGGCGGTGAAGTTCGCGGCGAAGCTCGCCGGAGGAGACCGGGGGAGCCGGGTCATCGTGCTGACCGTCGAATCGAACGGGAGCTCGGGAAAGCTGGGGTCCGCGGGAGCCGGGGCCCAGAAGGTGCTGGAGGCCGCCGCCCGGCAGATGGGAAGTGGCCGCCGCCAGACCCGATTCCAGGCCGTGTCGGCCCGCGGGGTGGAGGTCCCGGAAGTCATTTCGCGCGAAGCGGATCGGTGCCATGCGGACCTCGTCGTCGTCGGGAGCGAAGGCCGGGACTCGCTCGACGAGTGGGTCGTCGGCGGCACCGCTCTCCGGCTGATTTACGTCGCTCGCCGACCCGTCACGGTCGTGCGGGCGCCCCGCCGACGCAAGGCCAGCTGAAGCACGGCGGCCCCCGGATCGGTGCTAGGCTTAATGCCTTCTCCGATAACCGAGCCGTGCCACACTCTTCCGAAGCCCTCGACCGCATCGCCCGCAGCGGCGAAGCCGTCTTCGCGATCGACTCCGCCGACCGGGTCATTCTCTGGAACAGGAAATGCGAGGAGCTCCTCGGCAAGCCCGCCCGCGCGGTGCTCGGGAAGCGCTGCTACGACGTCATGGGCGGCCGCGACCAGAACGGCAACGTTTACTGCTATCGCAACTGCCCGGTCGCCTTCCAGGCCCGCGAGCAGCCGAAGGAGCCGGTCCACCGGTTTCAGCTGACCGTCGATTCGGGCAACGGGGCCCGCAAAGCGGTCGACGTCTCGCTCTTCGCAATCCCGTCCTACCATCCGGCGCTCTCGACGCTCGTCCACGTCCTGCGGGAAGGCAAGAAGAAGCCGTCGGCCCTCGAACGGGGGCTCGCGGAGGAGGCCGAAGTCCGCGAGCCGCTCTGGCCGATGGAGACGCGGACGGGCCAGCCGATCGACCTGACCTCACGCGAGAAGGAGATCCTGCGGTGCCTGGCGGAGGGGCTGCCCACGGGCGCCATCGGCAAGAAGCTCTTCATCTCGCCGGTCACGGTGCGCAATCACATCCAGAACATCCTGCACAAGCTCGACGTCCACACCAAGCTCGCCGCGGTCGTCTTCGCCTACCAGCACAATCTGATCTGAACGAGGCCCCGCCTCGGGCCTGATGCCGATGCATCAGAAATGATGCAGACGCATCATCGGTCTTCCCGCGCCCCGGAACCACGATGGAACCGATCCCGAGGGAGGTTCCCATGGAAGCTTTCGACGAAACCATCGATCGAATCGCACGCAGCGGAGAGGCCGTCTTTGCCGTCGACGGGGCCAATCGCATCATCCTGTGGAACAAGGCGTGCGAGAACCTCGTGGGCCGGCCCGCGCGGCACGTGATCGGCAAGCGCTGCCACGAAGTGGTCGGAGGGCGCGATTCCAACGGCAACGTCTACTGCCACGCGAGCTGCCCCGTGGCGCACCAGGCCAGGGACCTCCGGGAAGACCCGGTCCGCCGCTTCGAACTCGATGTGGCGGCCGGAGACGGCACCCGGCGACGCCTCTCGACGTCGATGTTCGCCGTCCCTTCCTACCACCCGTCGCTGACGACGGTGGTGCACGTGCTGCGCCCCGCGGAGCGGCCGGCCGCCGCCTCGGCGCGAAAGGCGGCCGAGAGAGAACCGCTCGCGCCGCTGACGGCGCGGGGGGAGACGGTGGCGCTGACGCCACGGGAGAAGGAGATCCTGGGCTGTCTCGCGTCCGGCCTGACGACTGTTTCGATCGCGAAGAACCTCTCGATCGCCCGCGTCACCGTGCGCAATCACGTGCAGAGCATTCTGCAGAAGTTGAACGTACACTCGAAGCTCGAGGCCGTCGTGGCCGCGCGGCGCGGCGGGCTGCTCCCGACGTGCTGATGCGGCTGCATCTTGTGCCTGCCGCGGAAGCGTGCGAGCGTCGGACCCGTGATTCTCTGCCAGCATTGCTGGCTCGCACGCCGCGGCCTGTGCGAGGCGACCTGCCGCCCCGAGTCTCCGGTTCGAATCTACTGTGCGCGGTGCGGCCTCCCGCTGTACGCCTCGCGGAGAGTGGCGGGCCGGACCGACTGGTGGATCTGCGAGCGGGGGTGCAACCGGAACGCCGGCGACGCGGCCGGGGACCCGATCGACCCGGCCCCGCGCTCGACCTGAACGCGTCGGATCGGAGAAAGCTGCCGTCATGAGCCGCATTCGCAACGTCTTCTTCGCGACCGATTTTTCGCCGGCGTCGCGGCCGGCCTTTCGCCGCGCCGTCGACCTCGCCGCCGCGAACCGGGCGACGCTCTGGATCGGCCACGTGATTCCCCCGGCCCCGGGCCGCATCGACGGCGGCGCGCTGCCGCGCATGTACCGGGAGATGGATGCCTTCATCCGGAAAGACGCGGAGAAGAGGCTGCGCGCCCTGGTCGGAGCCGCGGGGCGCGCCGGAGCCCGTGCCCGGACCCTCGTCCTCCGCGGCGTGCCGCACGAGGCGATCCGCCGGTCCGCCCGCGGGCGCCGGGCCGACGTGATCGTGCTCGGAACGCACGGCCGGACCGGGCTCTCGCGGCTCGTCGTGGGGAGCGTCGCCTCGCGTGTCGTTGCGACCGCGCCCTGCCCGGTCCTCACCGTCAAGGCCTGAGGCCGCCCGGCCGCGACGCGCTCAGAGAAAAAGCAGAGCGGCCCACGCGGCGCCGATGACCGCGACGAGCCCCGGGATGACCTCGAGCGCGTAGGCGCGGTCCCGGGACGAGACGGCGAGCACCACTTTGGTGACCGTGTTGGTCGTCAGTCCCGCGAGGATCGGGAGAACCGCTTCCGGCGCCGCGACCCGTCCCGCCGCGACGAGCGATGCCGCGGCGATCGCGGCGGAGTGGGCGTCGGCGAAGCCGGCCACGGCGCAGGCCAGCAGCAGGCCCCGCTCGCCCAGCCAGTGGTGGACCGCGGCCGAGCCGAGCGTCGCGAGCGAGACGGTCGCGGCGAAAACGAGGGCGACCGGCAGCCGGAAGGCGCGGCCTTTGTCCGCTTCGGCGCCCGACCGGGTCCGCGCTCCCCGGATCGCGAAGACGAGCGCGTAGCCGACCGCGGCGAGTCCCGCGAAGACGAGCGGCCACCGCATGACCGAGAGCGTCGGTCGGCTCGTCGCGGCGAGCAGGGCCACGACCTGCAGGATGGTCGCCACGGTCGAGAGGACGGCCCCGGCGACGGCGGCCGGACGGACCGCCGCGTTCTCCTTCGCGCGCGCGCCCATCGCGCCGATCGTAGCCGAGCTCGACACGAATCCCGACAAGAACCCCGAAACGGAGAGCCCGATGCCCGGGCCCAGAGAACGCAGGGCGACGTAACCGCCGCCGGAGATCGCCATGAAGATGACGGCGAGGCGCCAGAGCGTGCGCAGGTTGAGGACCCCGAGCGGCCCGACCGCCCGGTCCGGCGTCAGCGGCAGGATCACGAGGGCCGCGGCCGCGAATATGAGCGCGTCGTGGAGCTCCCGCTCGGTGAGCACCCGGCGGACGAACCGGTGGAGGCGCGAGCGCGAAGCGAGCAGGGCCACCACGCCGACGGCGATGCCCGAGGCCAGGCCCGGCTCGCGGACCGCGAGGGCTCCCAGGAGCACGGTCGTGACCAGGGCCACCTCGGTCGTGAGACCGGGGTCCCGGCTCCGCGAACGGCCGTACCCGACGGCGACCAGCGCGCCGATCACCAGCGCGGTCGCGACGAGAACGGCTTCTCCGCCGAACGCGAGGCTCAGGCCCCCCGCGAGCGACGCGAGCGCGAAGGTCCGGATCCCCGCCGGTGCGCGGCCGGCGCCCTCGCCCTTGCGGCGCTCCCGCTCGACGCCGATCAACAGGCCGATGCCGAGGGAGATCGCCAGCCGCAGCGCCAGGGACTCGGTCAAGTCGCCGCGTCCCGCCGGCGTTGCGTTTCAGGGATGGCCATAGACCGGAATCGCCGCACCGTGCACGACGCGCGCCTCGTCGCTGCAGAGAAACAGGATCACGCGGGCGATCTCCTCCGGCTTCGCCCAGCGGGCGAAGTCCGCTTTCGGCATGGCCTGCCGGTTCGCCTCCGTGTCGATGATGCTCGGCAGGACCGAGTTCACTCGGACGGCGGTCCCGGCGAGGTCCGCGGCGAGCGAGCTCATCATCGCCACAGCCGCGGCCTTCGAAGCGGCATACGAGGCCTGGCCGGCGGCGGGCTCGAGGGCCGCGCGCGACGCCACGTTGACGATCGCCCCGTGGCCCTGCCGCAGCATCGCCGGAACGGCGGCGCGGGCGAGCGCATGTCCCGAGCGCAGGTTGAGGTCGAGCATCCGGTCGAGGACCTTCTCGTCGCCTTCCCAGAGCTTCGAACCGCCCGCGAACCCGCCGACCGCGTTGACGAGGAAGTCGAGACGCCCGAACCGCGCCATGACGCCGCCGACGAGCACCCGGACGGCGGCCTCGTCGGTGACGTCGGTCCGCTCCGCATGGAGACGGGAAAAGTTGTCGGCGGAGTCCTTCCGAAGTCGCTCGAGCTCGTCGTTTCCGCGGTACGTCACGACGACGTCGGCGCCGTCCTCGAGAAACGCCAGGCTCACCGAGCGGCCGAGCCCTCCCGTGCCCCCGGCGACCAGAGCGACTCGGCCCGGAAAGCGGCCTGTCATCGCCGGGCCGTTTCCCGTTTCCGTTCGAGTTCGGCGCGCGGCCAGCCCGCGAGGTCCGCGGCCGCGCCGTAGGTGCTCGTGAGAAAGGCCGAGAGCTCCGCTTCGGGCGAAGGCGCCGTCCGGACGGCCTCGTACGGCAGGATGAACTCGCCGAGCGCCGTCGCGTAGGAGGCGGCCGAGGGGCGCACCTCCGCGGTCTTCAGGCCCGCCGGCTCGGGCGCGGCATAGGCATAGAAGGCCGGCTCGGCGAACGGCCCGCCGACGCTGCCGGGCCAGAACCCGTGGCTGATGACCTCGTGCGAGTAGGCCTCCCGCGTGATCGGGTCGGCTCCGGGCCGCTCCGGCGCCCGGCGGCCCGAGAAGCGGGTCACGGCGAGGTCGAAGCTTCCCCAGAAGAAGTGGACCGGGCTGGACTTGCCGAGGAAGTCCCCGCGGAACGTGTCGAACACAGGCTTCATGGCGACGAGGGCCCGCCAGAAAGCACGGGCCGCCGCCGGGTCGTAAGACCGGTGCACGGTGTCCGCTTCGAACCGGATCGGGTCCGGGACCTCGACCGGTTGCGTCCAGATGCGGACCTCGACTCCGAGCCGGGCGAGGGCCTCCATGACGAGCCGGTGAAACTCGGCCACGGTGCGCGGCTCGAGCGCGATCCGGGCGGCCCCGCCGTCGGAGCAGCGGAGAACGAGCTCGTTGTCGACGAAATCGAAGACGATCGTCAACGCCCGGTTCCGATGAGTGAGCGACGGCGTCGAGAGACCGCGCGCCGTCACGTGGAACGCGATGTTCCAGTAGTGATTGACGAGCGGTGTCAGGGCGAGGCAGACCTTCCCCACGACCTGCGTCCACATGTGGAGCGTCGCGAGGGTGTCCTTCCAGGGCTCGAGCGGCAGCGGGGGCCAAATCTCCCGGGCCGACGACGTCACGGGCATGCGTGTTGTCCGATCATGCTTGGGGTTGCCGTTCCGGCCGTGAGAGTACTCCATGGAGATGTAGAGTTTCGCCATGGCCAGATCCCCGCGAAAGAAGAAGAGAGCCCCGCCCCGGCGCCGCAAGGCCGCGCCGGGACGCAAACCGGCAAAGAAGCATGCCGCCGGGCGTAAGCCCGCGCGCCGCGCGAAGCCGAGGCGCCCGAAAGCCGCTCCCTCGAGAAAGAGGAAGGCCGTCGCCTCGAAAAGAAAGAAGCGGTCGGGCGCTCCGCGGCGTCGCCGCGGCACGGCGAGCTCGGGGCTTTCCCCGGCGCACGATTCGCGCGGTCTCGGCCCGGAAGCGGGCGGCCAGGCGGGCGACACGGAAGGCGTCTCGCGATTCGAGCTGGCCGATTCCGAGAGCGTCGAGGAGCTGCTGGAGGAAGGACAGGCCTTCGAAGCCGGTATCGTCGAAGGCGTCGAGAACGCGCGCGACCCGGACGAAGAGGAAGTGCAGACGCGCGAGGTCCCCGAAGACGACGTTCCCCAGGAGTATCTGGACGAGGACTAGGCGGGAGGCTGCCTCCGGGCGGCGACTCTCATCGCGACACGGCGGCGCGGGAGGCGCCGCTCGCCTCCTCCGAAGGTTCCCTCCCCGCTCGTCGACCCGGCGACGCGTGCTGGACGCGTCGAGTGAAGGGCCGGCGCCCCGGTGGGGACGGGACGCCGGCCCCCGTTCCGCCCGGGACTAGTTCCAGGGGCTTACGGCCAGGTGATCGCGGACCTCCCGGACTCCCGGCGCGTGGCTGACGGCGCCGAGGACGGCCGTTTTCTCCGGCCACGTCCTCACGCGGCCTTCGAGGGTGACGATCCCGTCGTCGACGGCGACGCGGACCTTGTCCGCCTCGCGCTCGGCCCGGCGCTCGAGCGCCTGCTCGATCGACTTGCGAAGCTGAGCCGGGTCGGCCTTCGCCGAAGCCACGTTCAGCCAGTTGTTGACGCCCCGGACGCCCCGGACGCTCCGGATGGCCCTGGCCGCGTCGTCCTTCTGGCGGAGCGTGTGGACCTGGCCTTCGAGCGTGACGAGGCCGTCCGAGACGGTCGAGCGGATGCTCTGGTCGGGCACGAACGCCTCCCATTCGAGCGCGAGCCGCACGTCCTGGGCGATCTCGGTGTCGGTCCGCTGCAGGCTGCCCGGAAGCTTGATCCCAACGTCGTCCGCGACGTCCCGGACCCCGACGACGCGGTGCGCGGCTTCCTTCGCCGCGAGCTTCTTCGCCCAGCTGTCGACGGTGCCCGTCAGGGTGACGACTCCTTCATCGACCTCGACGCCGACTTCCTCCTGACGAATCCGTGAATCCCACCGGAGCTCCTTCAGGACGTCCTCTTGAATGTCCCGATCGGTTCTGACCGACATGACGGGCATGATGACCCTCCTTTCGAGGTTGTCCATCGATGGGGATACACCCTGGCGCAGACACGGAAAAGATGTCGCTGAATCAATCCATCGCTTCGAGCGGGTCGCCGTCGCGCTGATTTGATGCCGCTGCATCTTTCGGCCGGAATGGCTCGGAGGCATGGTCGGGGTGAAGGCGAAGCAACGAGCCGAGCCCGGCCGGGCTCGAGGGGGGGTGGGAAATGAAAAGCCGCTTGCGCAACGACGTGGGAGAGGCCCGTGACTCGATGCCGTCGACTCGATTCAGCGGGGTTTATCGCGATCGCCGTCAGGCGGGCCGCGTGCTCGGGAAGGCCCTGGCGCAGTACGCGGGACGGTCCGACGTTCTCGTCCTGGCTCTTCCGCGGGGAGGCGTGCCCGTCGGCTTCGAAGTCGCACGCTCGATCGGCGCGCCGTTCGACGTCTTTCTCGTCCGCAAGCTCGGCTTTCCCCGAAACGAGGAGTACGCCATGGGCGCGATCGCGTCCGGCGGCATCCGCGTCATCGACGAGGCCCTCGTCCGCCACGTCGGCATCTCCCCGGCCGCGGTTGAGCGGGTGGTTGAGCAGGAGGAGCGGGAGCTGCGCCGCCGCGAGTACGCCTATCGCGGCGGCCTTCCGCCGGTCGAAATCGGCGGGCGGACCGTCATCTTCGTCGACGACGGTCTGGCCACCGGGTCCTCGATGCGGGCGGCCGTGAAGGCCGCGCGTCGGCGCGGAGCGCGCCGCATCGTCGTGGCGACGCCCGTGGGTCCGCCGGACACGGTCCGCGAGCTCGCGCAATTCGCCGACGAAGTCGTCTGCCCGTCGACGCCGGAGCCCTTCCTCGCGGTCGGGCGCTTCTACCGGAACTTCGACCAGACGGAGGATGCGGAAGTCGTCGACCTTCTCCGGGAGGCCCGCGCGCGCGAGGCGGACCTCGCGGACCCCCCGGCCTGGCGCCCCGGCGCGGGCGTCCACGGAGGGACCCATGCGTAACCGGTTGGTGCCGCGGTCCGAGTGGTTCCGCTTCTTCCAGGAGTTCAGCCGCCGCTACGAGGGCTGGCTCGTGACGGTGCGGGTGCTCCATCCGAGCTTCGGATCGCAGGTCGAGGCCCGCGAGCTTGCGCTCGAGGGCATCGTTTCGGCGGCCGACGCGGCCGGGCCGATCTCGCTCCACCTCGGCGGGGCGGACGCCAACGTCGAGCACGAGATCGCTTCGCCCCGGCAGGTCTGGGTGGAGCTGGACGGGGCCGGGAGGGAGGACGCCATCGGCGTAGTGTCCGAGGACGGCACGAAGACGATCGTCGAGTTTCGCGTGCCCGCGCTGCCCGAGACGGTCGACGGCCTGGCGCGGCCGTAGCGACGGGCCCCGAAAATCTTGCCGGTTCTCGGCTCGCCGAGTCCCGTCGGTTCCCGACGATCTGCACATCGATCGGCGCCGGCAGCCCGAAGATGAGGATCTGGCTGACCATGTCGACGGGCAGGAAGTAGAACGTCACCCCCGGATGCTCTTGGCGATCCCGGGAACAACACCATCCGGATATCGTTCGCCACCGTCGAAGGGGCCGCGATCCCTTTCCCCTGCGCCGGAAGCAGCGTCGACATGGGCGACCGGGAGACGGTTCACGCGCGAGGCATTCCCCCCACAAGCAAAGCGGATGGCCTGCCGCTCGGGAGGAGCCCGGGGCGCCTGGGGGAGGACCCTGCTCTCGCCGCGCTATCCTCCCCGCACGATGGAGATTCCGACCGGGCCCGGGTCCAGGCCGCACGGTCATCCGTCGATCGGGGTGCGGCCCGCGTCGCGAGAACCCGGGCGCGGCATCGGCCGGGCGGTCGGGCTTCTGGCCGCGGCCGCGGTGGTCGGCTGGTTCGGCCTGGGAATGCAGCGGGGCCTTCTGCTTTCTGAAGACGTCAAGTCGCGTGTCTGGCCGTGGGCCCCCTCGTTTCCCGCCCGGGAAATCGTCGCGCCGGCTCTCTCGGACCCCGTCTGGCAATTCGTTCCGTGGCTGGAGCTGGCGCGCCGGGAGCTGGGGTCGCGCCGCTGGCCGCTCTGGAACCCCTATCAGAACGGCGGCGCCCCGCTGCTCGGGAACAGTCAGTCGGCCCTGGGCTCTCCGCTCATCTGGCCCGTGCTCGGCCTCGGAGTCGCCGGCGGATGGAACCTGTCCCTGCTGCTGCGGCTCCTCGTCGCGTTCGGCGGCGCCTTCCTCTGGCTCCGCGATCTCGGCCGCTCGAGGAGCGGGGCGATTCTCGGCGCGACGGTGTTCTCCCTGTCGGGTCCCTTCGTCGCGTGGCTGGAACACCCGGAGACGCTGACACTCGCGCCGCTGCCCCTGCTGCTGTATTTCACCCGCCGGGTCGCCCGGAATCCCTCGCGCAGTTCGTTCCTCGGAGTCGTCCTGACGACCTTTTTCGTCATCGCGGGCGGCCAGCCGGAATCGGCCCTTCTCGCCGCCCTGCTCGCGGCGTGCGTCGCGCTCCGGGAGTCGGCGGGGTTTCGTGCGATCCTCGTGTCGCTCTCGGCGGCGCTCCTCGGGGCGGGACTGGCGGCGCCGCTTCTGTTTCCCTTCATCGAGTACCTGGCGTTGAGCGACGCCGCGACCGGCGAGGGCCGGCACCCTTTCGTCCTGGCGCTCCGTGACCTGCAGCGCTTCATCGTGGGGACGCTACCAGGCTCGAACGTCATCGAGGCGGCGGCCGCCGTCTCGCTGACCGCGCTCGTTCTCGCGCTCGGCGCGCTCTCGCTTCTTCGCCGGCGCGCGGACCTGCGCTTCTGGGCCGCCGCCGCCGCCGCCATGCTCCTCGTGACGTACGACAACCCGGTCGCCCGCCTGCTGGCGCTGCACACTCCGATGTACTGGACGCGGGCGCTCCTGCTTCTGCCGCTCGCCCTCGGCGCGCTCGCCTCGGCTGCGCTCGATCGTTTGGGGGAGGCCTGCGTCGCCCGGGGATGGCGGACGTTCGCAGGCGTGGTCGATTCGGCCGCCGTCGTGCTCGTCGCCGCCGAGCTGCTTCTGCGTGCGCAGGGGGTTCACGGGCATGCGCCGCCCGAAAGCCTTTCGCGCTCGACTCCGCTCCTCGACCGCCTGCGCTCCGAGCCCGGCGTTTTCCGGGTGCTGCCCCTGCACACGTTCCTCCCCCCGGAATCCGCCACGGCCTACGGGCTCGAGGACGTTCGCGGATACGACGCGCTGGGGCCGCGGGGCTGGAGAGAGCGCCGGCGCGAGATCGGCCGGTTCACCCGCACGCCCACCGTGACCGACGTCGTCGAGCCGTGGGACCTCGCGCCCGGCGGGAAGGGGCTCGACTTCTGGAACGTCCGCTATCTCCTGCTGCATCCCGGTTTCGAATTCGGCGCCGAGGCGTTTCGCCGGAACCTGGGACTCGATCTCGAGGAGATCTACTCCGGGCCGGACGGCCGGATCCTGCTCAACCGCCGCGCCCAGCCCCGGGCGCGGCTCGCCGGCGCTGGCCGGGTCGAGATCGAGGAGCGGCTGCCCGCGTCATGGCGCCTCGCGGTGGACGCGGAGGCGGCGACCCGTCTGACGGTCGCGAATCCCTTCTTCCCGGGCTGGACGGCGCGGATCGACGGCGAGCCGGCGGCTCTGACCGCCCGGCCCGGCGAACCGCTGGAGCTTGCCGTGCCGGCGGGATTGCACCGGGTGGAGCTGATCTACCGGTCGGCGTCGTTGATCGCCGGTCTCGGCGTGGCGCTGGCGAGCGTCCTCGCGCTCTTCCTCGCGTGGTTCCGCCTGGCACGCCGCGAAGCTTAGGGGTCAATCGTGCATTCCTGTATTCACCTGAGTTCTCGACGAGCGCAGCCGCGGACACGGAATACAGGATTCCACGATTGACCCGGGATGGCTTCGGCTTCGAAGCCTCGTTCATCGCATGCCGCCCGTCCGGCGGGTTGCAAGCCCGGAGCGCGCGGGCATATGGTGCACGAGGCGCTCATTCTGGGCGCCGGCAATCGGGAGGTGAAGCCCTGTGAAGATGCTGATGTTCGTGAAGTTTCCGCTCGAGAAGTTCAACGCTGCCGTGCGGGACGGCAGCCTGGACAAGAAGGTGCGAAGCATCCTCGACGAGACGAAGCCGGAATCCGCTCACTTTGCGGAGCTGGACGGCCACCGCGGCTGCGTCATGGTCGTGAACGTGGCCGATTCCTCGAAGATCCCGTTCTACGCGGAACCGTGGTTCCTGACGTTCGATGCCCAAGTGGAGTTCCGGATCGCGATGACGCCCGAGGACCTGGGCCGCGCGGGCCTCGACGCGCTCGGCAAGAAATGGGCCTGACGGATTGCCGCTGAGGTCCGGACTCGCGAAGCTGATCCGAGGTTCGGGAGAGGGCGCCGGGGCCGCTGGTGTCGTGGGGCCGGAGGTGCCGCCATGAGCCGCCGGACCGCCGTTCTCGCCGCGCTTCTTCTGGTGCCGGTCGTGCTGACCGCCGATCCTCCGGCCCCGGTCCCGCTTCGCCCGGTCCACACCTACTCGATCGTCGCCCGGGACCCGGCGACCGGCGAGATGGGCGTGGCCGTCCAGTCGCACGCGTTCTCGGTCGGCTCGGGCGTCAGCTGGGCCGAGGCGGGGGTGGGCGCGGTCGCGACCCAGTCGTTCATCGACCCGAGTTACGGTCCGCTCGGTCTCGCCATGATGCGCGCCGGACGGAGCGCCCCCGACGCGCTCCGGGGGCTCCTCGCGGCCGACGACGGGCGCGACGTGCGGCAGGTGGCGATGATCGACGCCTCCGGCCGCGTCGCGGCCCACACCGGTGCGAAATGCATCCCCGCCGCGGGGGACCACGTGGGCGAGAACTACTCCGTCCAGGCGAACCTGATGGACAAAGCCACCGTGTGGCCCGCGATGGCGAAGGCTTTCGAGACGACGCGCGGAGACCTCGCGGACCGGATGCTCGCGGCCCTCGACGCCGCGCAGGCGGCGGGAGGCGACATCCGCGGCATGCAGTCGGCCGCGATCCTCGTCGTCAAGGGCGTCTCGAGCGGCCGGCCGTGGCAGGACAAGATCTTCGACCTCCGCGTCGATGACAATCCGTCACCGCTCGGGGAGCTCCGGCGCCTCGTCCGGCTCCAGCGCGCCTACAACCTCGCGAACGACGGCGACCGGGCGCTGGAGAAGAAGGACGACGCCGCGGCGCTCAAAGCGTACGGGGCGGCCGAGGCCCTCGTCCCCGGCGACGCCGAGATGGCCTACTGGCACGCCGTCGCCCTCGTGAACGCCGGGCGCGTGGACGAGTCGCTCCCGGTCTTCGCGAAGGCCTACCGGCTCTACCCCCGGTGGCGCGAGATGGCGCCCCGCCTTTCGAAGGTGGGGCTCCTTCCGGACGACCCGGAGGTCATCGCCCGCATCGTCGCAGCGAAGTAGCGGGTCGGGCCGCGGGGTACGCGTGTCCTTTCGATTACGGGATGCCGTTTCAGCTTCCAACCGCGACGAGCGTGACCATGGTCGGGTCGCGACTGCAAACCGCAAGCGAAATCACTAGAGTCCAGTCTTGCGCACCCACGGAATTCTTTCGAATTCCCGAATGATTTCGAGTAACTCTCCCGGTTTGTCCGTATCGCTTTCCGCGAGTCGTGAGTCGTGCAGGGCTCGAACCTTCAGGAAGGGCACGACGGGTCAATCACCTGGAGTCGCGCGTCCGGCCGTGTGTCCGAGTCAGTCCGGGCGAAGCCGACGAGGCCCGACTTCCCAGGCTTCGAGGTTGAGTGTAGGGGCCGTGAGGCCGAGCGTTCCGTTGCTCGTGTTCTCCGTCCGGCACCCCGGGCCTCCCGAACGTCGTATGGATCGATCAGCCAATGAAGGGTCGGCTAGGCTGTCGGGAGCTGCGTATCTGCTGACTTTCGATACGCGTTGGGGTCATGTTCGAGAGCCCCGGCCGGCAACCAGTCCCATAAGGGCCCCAGATCTTTGCGTACCTGGTCGACGTAGAAACTCGGAAGCTCGGTTGTCTCTTGATCGAAATAGCGCCGAACGTCGGAGTCCGCATCGAGTCTCCGCCGCACTTCGTTGTACCACTTGAGCCTGCCAAACCCTTCCGACGACACCGCCCTGACGACGTTCAGCCCTCGCGGAATCATCATCCGGCCCGCGCGGAAACGCCTGGCGATGGCGCGCCCGGAGAACGTGTAGTCGGTCAGACTGATCACGCGGTCGTAGAAGTCGCGCCAGGAGTAGTTCTTCGGCTTGATGTTCATTGCTCCGTTGTTGTTCAGGAAGTGGAATGGGAACGGCAGCACGCGTTCCGCGCGCTGGTACTGAAGGTTGAGCGGGGCTGCCCGTCCGAACGCCGAGAGAAGCGAATAGCCGGGGAATGCGCCCGGCGTAAGGTCGACGAAACGTTTCGTCAGTTCGAACGGCTCCTCCCCGGCGTCCGAGTCGAGCCCGAGCACGAAGTTCGTCTGAACGTAGGGGAGATACCTGAGAATCATGTTGACGTGATCCGAGACTTGGCGCACTTTGTCCATCCCCGTGAGCTGGCCGGTCTTCGACTTGTTGCCGAGCTCGTACCACGACTCAACCCCGGGTAACACCACCTTGAAACCGCTCCGCTTGAGCCGCTTCAGATGTGGCTCCGACAGCAGGGACAGGCTGCTTTCCGCGGCGAAATCGATCCGGCCGGGCGGCACGGCCGCGTCGATGGCGTCCAGGTACTGGTCGAATTGGACGCCGAAGTTCGGATCGTGCCAGCCGACACGCGGCCGCCGAAGCTTGCGCAGGAGAAACCGGAGGTCGTCGGTCAGCACCCCGAGGTCGAGTGGTTGATACGGGACGACCGAGTCGATGCAGAAGCTGCAGGTGTAAGGACAGCCCAGACTGCCGAGCATCGGCACCATCTTGAATAGGGGGGCCTTTCGAAGAGTCGGCTCGATGAACTTCCAGCGCTCGCGGACCCCGGGGAGGGTGGCGGGTTGAGCCCTGGCCTGAACGTGCAGGCCCAACGGCTGATGTGGCGAGCAGTCGCGCAGCACCTCGCGGATCACGGCCTCGTTGGTCAAGCCGACGACGTAGTCGAAGTACTTTCGCGCGTCCTCCGGGTAGCAGCGCGCGTGGGGCCCGCCGAGCACGGTGACCGCCCCCCTTGACCGGAACAGGTTGCTCAGCGCGTAAGCCAGAAACGCGGCCTCGGTAAAAGCACCGATGAAGACGAGATCGACACGATCCGGAAGTTCGTCGAGCAGATTTTCGAACCCGGTATAGCAAACCAGGGTGACCTCGTGACCTTCGGCTTCACACCACACGCCGAGCACCTGGGGCATGATGCTCGCGAGATTTGCGTTCATCACGCGTGCGTACAAGGCGCGCGTTGGCCCTTTGGCGACGAGATCGATGATGCCGATGCGGAGCTTACGCAGGCGAGCACCCGAGAGCCGTTGGTGCCGGGGCGCGGTGAAGATGGGGCTTTGGCGCGGGGCAGTGTTCCGAACGCCGGCCATCCGAGATTCTTTTCACGTTGCTTCTCTATCACGGCTGGCCGAGGCGCGGTCGAGGGAAGGAGATGCTTTTGCTTTCCGGAAGTCAGTCTGCCGGCTTCATCGCGAGGTGTCCTCTCGCCGTCGCCGCTCGCTCTCTCTCATCATTTCGTTCAAGTCCGCCGCCAGACGTATCTCGACGGTTCCACACTTCCACTTCACTCCCGGATGTTGGGAAACGAGCTGAATTGCGTGATTCAGGTCTCGCGCTTCAAGCACCTGAATTCCACCCAAATACTCCTTCGTTTCCGCGTACGGACCGTCGGTCACCGCAACCTTCTCGTTCGGGCGCCGGCTCGACGGTGACCAGCTTTGGCTTTCCTTCGGTCAGCGTGCCGGTCTTGTCGACGACGAGAGTGTCCACCTTGCGCATCACCTCGATCGCTTCGGCGTTCTCTCGAGCGCGGCAGCGAGCATCCCCTCGCCGCCGCGATCGTGAAGGGCGCCGAGGAGCGAGGCGCCGTGCCGTCGAACGCCGAAGGATTCGAGTCCGTGACGGGCAAGGGCGTGAAAGGGCGCGTCGCGGGGCGCGACGTCGCGCTCGGCAACCGCGCATTGATGGAGAGTCTCGGGGTGGACGCCGGGCCGCTGGAGGCCCGTGCGGAGGAGCTTCGACGAGACGGGCAAACGGTCATGCTCGTATCGATCGGCGGGAAGCTCGCCGGGCTTCTCGGTGTGGCGGATCCGATCAAGGAAAGCACGGCGGAGGCAATCGAATCGTTACACCGTGAAGGCGTCCGCATCGTCATGCTCACGGGCGACAGTCGCACGACCGCGCAGGCCGTTGGCCCGAAGCTCGGCATCGACGAGCTCATGGCCGAGGTGCTTCCGGATCAGAAGGCGGAGAGGGTCAGGAAGCTCCAGGCAGAAGGACGGATCGTCGCGATGGCCGGAGACGGCATCAACGATGCTCCGGCGCTGGCTCAGGCCCAGGTCGGCATCGCGATGGGCACGGGCACCGACGTGGCCATGGAGAGCGCGGGCGTCACGCTCGTCAAGGGGGACCTCCGCGGCATTGTCCGCGCACGCCTCCTCTCCCGCATGACGATGCGCAACATCAAGCAGAACCTTTTCTTCGCCCTCGTCTACAACGCCCTCGGTGTCCCGATCGCCGCGGGCATCCTCTATCCCGCCTTCGGGCTTCTGCTGTCGCCGATCATCGCGGCAGCGGCGATGAGCTTTTCTTCTGTGTCGGTGATCGGAAACGCCCTTCGGCTGCGGAGGGCGCGGCTCTGAACCCTCGAGGCTCCGAGTCGTGGCACAAGACGGACCCGGCGATTCCTGGAGCCGCGCCGGATGTGCCGCCGAGGTTCTGCACATGGCCGTGCGCGAGCCGTAGGCGTGACGAGCCAGCGTTGCGGGGTATACGCTTCGGACCATGTCTGCAGCGCGGACGCCGGGGAAGCGTGTTCTCGACCATGCGCCGCGGGCGGATCCGGCGTTCCCTTCGCGCGGTTCCGAGGAGCCGCGGCCGAAGTTCCGACCGTCTGGGCCCTTGCCCGTTCGCATGAAACGCTCGGCATGCTTCTGCGCGGTGTGGGTTGTGTGCGTTGTCTTGATGTGCGGTGCGGCGAGCTCGGCGGCGATGGCACAGACGCCCGGAGCCATGGCCGGCCCGGCGCCGTCATCCGCTCCGGGCAGAGAAGAGCCAGCTCCCGTGGCGGCGAAGGTGGATGTCAAACCGGTCGCCCGAGACGAGGAAATCCGCATGCGTCTCGACCGCGTCCTGGACGCCACCAAGTGGTTCACCGATCCGAAGGTCCGGGTCGAGGAAGGCGTCGTTTTCCTGAAGGGCCGCGCGGCATCCGCCGAGCTCAAGAAGTGGGCCGGCGATCTTGCGCGCAACACCCAGGACGTCGTCGCCGTCGTCAACGGCATGGAGGTGACGAAGCCGTCCATCTGGGATCTGAGCCCCGCCCGAAGCGGCCTGCGGAGGCTCTGGAGCGATTTCCTCCGCTCGGTTCCGCTTCTCCTCGTGGGGCTCATGATCCTGGCGGTGTCGATGGGGGCCGGCCTGCTCACGGTGCGCGGGGCCCGCGCGTTTCTTCGCCCTCGAATTCCAACGAGGCTACTGCGAAACGTCATCGCCATTTCGTTGGGCGCGCTCGTCGTTCTTTTCGGCACCTACATCGTCTTGAGAGTCTCGGGCCTGACTCAGCTGGCGTTGACGCTGTTGGGCGGCACCGGCCTGATCGGCCTGGCCGTGGGCATCGCCTTCCGGGACATCACGGAGAACTTTCTGGCCAGCATCTTTCTCAGCATCCAGCGGCCGTTCGAAGCGGCCGACCTGATCGAGGTTTCCGGGGTGACCGGTTATGTGCAGCAGCTGAACATGCGCACGACGATCCTCATGGCACTCGATGGGAACCTCGTGCAGATCCCGAACTCCAGCGTCTACAAGAGCACCATCCGCAACTTCACGGCCAACGCCAACCGGCGGGAGGATTTCGTCGTCGGTATCGGCTACGACGATTCGATTTGCGAAGCGCAGGAGATCGCCCTGAACGTGCTGACGGGCCATCCGGCCGTGTTGGGAGATCCCGAGCCCCTGGTGCTGGCGGAAAGCCTCGGCGCGTCGACGGTCAATCTGCGCGTCTACTTCTGGATCAACGGCCGCGAAACCAGCTGGTTGAAGGTGCGGTCTTCGCTCATTCGCCTCGTAAAGCGCGCCTTTCAGAAGCACGGCATCTCGATGCCCGACGAAGCCCGAGAGGTGGTCTTCCCGCGGGGCGTCCCGGTCACCGGGCTCGACAGCAAGCCTGCGGAACGAACGGGCGAAATGCCGCCCGAAGGACTCCCCGCGAAACCGCGGGCCGACGAGCCCGAGGCGGTGTCCACGAAGGCGGAGGCCGGGTTATCGAGCGAGGCCGGGGTTCTCGAAGAACAGGCGCGGCAGGCGTCCCACTTGAAGGAAGGGGAGAATCTCCTGCCGGCGCCTTCGGCCAGCGCTTCCGCCGGGACGAAGGGTCGGGACTGAGAACCGGACGGCGCCTGTGATGGCCCGCGGCCGGAGACCCCCTCTCGATCCATAAGCAAGCTCAAACAGCTCTGGAGCAATCTGCGGTCATCTTTCTGGTTCCTGCCGTCGATGATCATCGCGGTCAGCATCGTGCTCGCGGTTGGTCCGATCGAGATCGATTCGAGCGGGAGCATGGACTGGATGGACTGCTGGCCGCGCCTCTTCGGCGCCGGAGCGGAAGGCGCGCGCGGGATGCTGTCCACGATCGCAGGTTCGATGATGACCGTGGTCGGAGTCACGTTCTCCCCGCGGCCACCGGACTGAGCGATCGCCCCTATCCGAGTGACCAACCCCGTGGTCGCGGACCGCATCGATATACGGCTACAGACCCGTTGCGGGCGTGCCGTCGCGCTGGGCCCGGGTGGTAGGCTTGGGATTCGGTTATCGACCGTCGTCAGGCCCCGACGCTCTCGTGGAGTCTCGCGGGCCGCCGGCGGCGGCGAGCCGCGCCGGGTCCGCCGTCTGCGAGCGGCGCGGCCGTTGGGTGCCGCATCCTCACCGATCTGCGGTGTCGTGGTGGCACTTCCGGTGCAGCACTCGAAAGCGAACGCCATGGAGAACGTGACACGAACGGCCGGACGCGTACTCAGGATCCTGGGCGAAACGTTCGACAACTGGTTCCGCCACGGCGCCATGACCCAGGGCGCCGCCCTGGCGTTCTACTCGTTGATCTCGCTGGCACCGGTGCTCGTCATCCTCGTGTCGGTGACGACGGTCGCCTTCGATCGCGCCGAGGTGCGGTCGGGCGTGGTCCGGCAGCTCCGGACTTTCGTGGGCCCCCGCCGCGCGGCCGCGATGGAGGAGGTGCTTCAGAATGCGATCGCCCGCCGGGACGCCCGTCGGGCGGGGGCACTCGGGATCGTCGTGCTCCTCTTCGGAGCCACGGCCGTGTTCGTCCAGCTGCAGAATTCGCTCAACGCGGTCTGGGAGGTCCGGCCGGAGGGGTCCTTCTTCAAGCGCTTCATCCGAAAACGGGCGATCTCGTTTCTGCTGCTCCTCGTGCTCGGTGCCCTGCTGTTCGTGTCGCTCGCGATGGATGCGCTGCTGAGCGGTTTCGATCGGCTCCTCGCCGAGCGCTTCGGCCTGGATGTCGTCGCGCTCGCGTACGGAAACGCCGCGGTGTCCTTCGCCCTGGCCACCGTGCTCTTTGCGATGATCTATCGCATCCTGCCGGACACCGACATCTCCTGGCGCGAGGTGTGGATGGGCGCGGGTCTGACCGCGTTGCTCCTCGGGGGTGGGCGCCGCCTGATCAGCCTCTATCTGGTTCGCAGCGCCGTGGGATCGGTCTATGGCGCGGCCGGCTCGCTCGTGGTGATCGTTTTCTGGGTCTACTACGCCTCGCTCGTGGTGCTGCTCGGAGCGGAGCTGACGCGGGTCCTGTCGCTGCGGGTGCTCGGCCGGGGCGCACACGCTTCCCCGGAGGCGGCTTCCGGCCCGGAGCCGGCGGAGGAAGCCGGGGAACCGCGTTCGTGACGCGCGGTCCGGGACCCGGCGTCGGGCGCCGCCGTCCGCTGCGCGCCGTCGTGGCCGCACTCGCGTTGCTGGTTGGCGCGGACGCCGTACTGGCGCCGCGAGCGGCCGCCGACACGGTGAGGGTGGAAGTCGAGGGCCTCGGTGGCGCGCTCGGCGGGCTGGGAAAACTCTCGCTCGAGGGCAGCGACCTGCGCCAGAACGTGCTGTCCGCCTTGGGGATCGAGGGGGCCACAGACGAGGAGGACCTGACCGAACGGCGCATCCGGAACCTGTTCGAGGACGGTCCGGGCGAGATCCGGACGGCCCTGGAACCGTTCGGTTTCTACGCGCCCGAGATCCGGTCCGACCTGCGCGGCGATGGCGGACGCTGGGTCGCCACCTACACGATCGACCCGGGGCCGGCGGTCCGGATCTCCTCGATCGAGGTCACCGTCGTCGGGCCGGGCGCGGACGAGGAGGCCTTCCGGAAGGCCGTTGCCGACTTTCCCTTGAAGGACGGCGATGTCCTGTTCCATCCGGCCTACGAGGCCGGGAAGGCGCGAATCGAGGAGGCGGCGGCCCGGCGCGGCTTTCTCGACGGACGGTTCGTGAGCCACGCGGTCCGGGTGGATCTCGACCGGTACACGAGCTCGGTCGAGCTGCGCTACGACACGGGGCCCCGGTATCGGTTCGGTCCTGTCACCTTCCGGCAGGACATTCTGGATCCGGACCTGCTCGAGGGCTACGTGACCTGGAAGCGCGGCGACCCGTTCGACACGACTCGACTGCTGACGCTCCAGAGCGCTCTGGCCGCGTCGTCCTACTACGCGCGCGTCGAGGTTCGGATGGAAAAGGAGGAGGCCGTGGACCGCGAGGTCCCGGTCGTCGTCGATCTCGAGCCCGCCAAGCCGCACAAGTATTCGCTCGGCGCCGGATGGGGCACCGACACCGGGCCACGGGTTTCGGCCGGCGTGGATTTTCGGCGCGTCAACCGCCTCGGCCACCGCGCGAGCGTCAAAGGGTCGTACTCGCGGATCGAAAAACTGGCCGAGGCCAACTACGTCATCCCGGGAAAGTACCCGCGAACCGACGCCTGGACCCTCTTCGCGGGCTATTCGAAGCTCGACACGGACACGAGCGACAGCGAGACCTACCTCGCCGGGGGCAACTACGCCCGCTCAGTCGGGAAGTGGAGGCAGACGCTCTCGCTCAGCTACCAGCGGGAGGACTTCGTCGTCGCCTCGCAGTCGGGCGTCGCCAAGCTCTTCACGCCGGGCGCCAGCTGGACGCTCGTGCAAGCGGACGACCGCCTCTTTGCGCGCCGCGGTTTCCGCATCGACCTCGGCGGCTCGGGGGCCGTCGACGGCGTGCTTTCCAACGTGGGCTACCTGCGCCTGACCGCGCGGGGCAAGGGTGTCCTCAGCCTCGACGCCGAGGGTCGGGAACGGCTGATCGGACGGGTCGACGTTGGCTGGCTGACGACCAACGACTTCGCGGCCCTCCCGCCGCGCGTGCGCTTCTTCGCGGGCGGCGACCAGAGCGTCCGGGGCTACGCGTTCGAAGCGCTCGGACCGGTCGATGCCCAGGGAGACGTCATCGGCGGGAACACGCTGGCCACGGGGAGCATCTCGTTCGAGCACTACTTCCTGGACAGGTGGGGCGCGGCGGTCTTCGTCGATTCGGGCAACGCGTTTCACGATTTTTCCGGCCCGCTGAAGACGGGTGTCGGCGCCGGCGTGCGCTGGAGGTCCCCGGTCGGGCCAGTGTACGTCGACGTCGGCTTCGGCCTCAACGGGCCGAGCAAGCCGGTCTTCGTCAGCGTGCGGGTGGGGCCGGACCTGTGAGGAGGAGCGGGTGACCCGCCGGCGGCGCATCCTCCTGGCGATCTTCGCGGGCCTCGGCCTGCTCACGGCGGCCGCCGCGGCGTTTCTCTGGTGGGCCGTGACGACGCCCGCCGGCGCCCGCTGGGTCCTCGCGCGTGCCGCGGACCGGGTTTCCGGCTCGCTTCGCGTCGAGTCCCTGGAGGGGACGCTCTCCGGACCCCTCGTGATCGAGGGGCTGGACTATCGGAGCGAGACCATGAGTCTTGCGGTCGCCCGACTCGAGCTCGACTGGCGTCCGCGGGCGCTGTGGTCGCGCCTGCTCGACATCAGCCGGATCGACGCGCGGGGAATCCGGGTGGTCCGGAGCGCTTCGAGCGCCGAGCCGGCTTCCGAAGGGCTCCCGGCCTTTCGCCTGCCGGTCAACGTCGTCGTGCGCGAGGCATCGGTGTCGGACGTCGAGATCCTCGGCCCGGAGGCCGGGCCGCCGATCCGGATCGAGCGGATCGAGCTCGCCAGCCGGACCCAAGGCGGACGGGTCCTGGTGGATCGCTTTTCCGTACGCGGCCCGGCGGTCTCGGTCCGGGCGCAGGGCGAGCTCTCGCCCTCCGGCGACTACCCGCTCGACGTACGGTTCGACTGGTCCGCGACCCCCGCCGGATCGCCGCGCCTGGCGGGCGAAGGGAGCCTGTCCGGAAGCCTTGAGGACCTCGAGGTCCGCCACCGGCTGACCGCCCCGTTTGCCGCGAATCTCGAAGCCTCGATCGCGCGTCCCCTGCGCGACCCGCAGGTGAGCGGCCGCCTCCGCGCCGATCGGATCGAGCTCCGGGAGATCGATCCGGACTGGCCCGCGGTGGTCGCGAGCGTGAACCTGCTGGCGGAGGGCCGGATCGCGGAGCTTGCGGTCAGCGGTTTCGTCGACGCGCGTCGGGCAAGCGGGGTACCCGAGCACCTGCGCGCGCAGTTGAAAATCGCCCGCCGGGGCGACGGTGTCCGCATCGACGACCTCGCGCTCACGGCACCGGGCCGGCCCGGCCGGGTGCAGGTCGCGGGCGAGGTCTCCGCCCTCGGTTCCGACCCCCGGTTCGACCTGCGCGCAAAGTGGGAGGACGTGGGCGGCGGCTCTGCCGTCTCGACCCCGGAGGGCACGCTCACGGCGCGGGGCCGGCTGGACGACTACGCGCTCTCGATCGACGCCGCCGTTCGGCCGGAGAACGGAGCCCCCGGCCGGCTCAGCGTCTCGGCGCGCGGCGACCTGAAGGGCATGCGCATCGAGACCCTCGCGCTTCTGGCGTTCTCGGGCCAGGTCCGAGGCGCGGGAAAAGTGTCCTGGAAGCCGGCCGTGGCCTGGGACCTGCGGCTTTCGGGCGAGGGGCTGGATCCGGGCGCCGCCTTTCCCGAATGGCCGGGGCGGATCGACTTCACGGCCGCGAGTGCGGGAACAGTCGAGGACGGCGGGCCCCTCGGGACCGTATTGCTGTCCCGTCTGGATGGGCGCCTCCGGGACGAACCCCTGTCGGGCCGGGCGCACGTGGAGATCCAGCCGGGCCGCTATGAAATCCGCGGGACGGAAGTCTCTCTCGGCTCCGCGAGGTTGACCGCCGGCGGCGAGGTCGCCGGAGGCCGTTCCGATCTCCAGTGGACGCTCGACGTGCCGAAGATCTCCGAGGTCCTTCCTGACGCCGCGGGGTCCCTCGTCTCGAGCGGCCGGTGGTCGGGCGGCACCGACCGGCCGCGCGTGCAGGGTCGTGTCGAGGGGTCGTCCCTGTGCATCGGAGATCTCGCCGCCGAAAATCTGCGGGTCGAGGGCCACGTCGATCTCGGCGAACGGGCGCAGTCGGCGATCGACCTGTCGGCGAGTGCCGTGCGGTCCGGCGGATTCGCGGTCGAGCGCGTTGCGATTCACGGCGAGGGCACGCGGGAAGCGCACACCCTGACGGCCACGGCCTCCCGGGGCACCCAGGAGCTGCGTCTCTCCGTCTCGGGCGGCCTCGACGGCCGGAGCTGGAAGGGCGAGATCCGCACGCTCGCGCTGCGGTCGCGGGAGCTCGGCGACTGGAGCCTCGAGCGTCGCGCGTCGCTCGCGATCTCGTCCGAGGCCGCGTCGCTCGAGGGGTTCTGCTGGAGCGCGGCCGGCGGCGGCCGTACTCTGCGCCGGCGGCGCCTATCGCCGGGCCGCGGAGTCGACCGTCGAGGTCCGGCTCGAGCGGATCCCGCTGTCGCTCGCTCGCGCCTTCCTTCCGACGGGACTGACCTGGACCGGCACGGTCGGCGGCGACCTCCGGGCATCGATCGATGGCGCCCGCAACGTCGAAGCGCGCGCCGAGCTTGCGCTCGGTGCCGGCCGGATCGCATGGAACTCCGGCGAGGGCACTTCGATCGCGGTCTACGGCGGCTCGTTCCAAGCGGAGGTCGGGCCCGACGGGGCCCGGGCCGACGCGTCGCTGCGAACGGGCGGCCGGGGAAACCTGCAGGCTCAGGTTTCGCTTCCCGGCTATCCGGCGCCGGAATGCCGGGAGGCGGCCAGCCGCTTCAGGGGCGTATCCAGGCGGGACTTCCGGACGTTGCCTTGCTCGGCGCGTTTCTGCCGCTCATCGAACGGCAGGGCGGCCGCCTCGAGGCGGACCTCGAGATCTCGGGGACGGTCGGCGATCCCCGGGTCGCCGGGCTCGCGGCGCTGCGCGAAGCGAAGCGCCGAGATCCCGGAGTATGGCCTCTCGCTGCGGCACGATCGAGATCGCGATTCACGGCGAGGGCGAGCACCTGCGTGTCGAAGGCCGGGTTGCGTCGGGCGACGGCCGCGTGGAGCTGCGGGGAACCGTCCCGGTGGCGGCAGCGCTCGGCGCCGCGAAGGAAGGCGCGGGCCGGCTCGAGATCTCCGGGCGAGAATTTCCTTCTTTCGGACACCGAGGAAGCCGTGGTGCGGTGTCTCGCCGGACCTGACCGTCACGTCGCCGGGCCGCCGCCTCGAGGTGACCGGGGAAGTGACTGTCCCGCAGGCGCGCATCAAGTACGAAAGTCGCTTCGCGCGCATCCCCGTCTCTCCCGACGTGGTCGTGGTCGGCGGGCGAAAGCGCCCCGCGGAGGCGTCTCCGTCCCGGGGCTGGGAGGTCACGGCGCGCGTGCGTGTCGATTCTCGGACGCCGGGTCGAGTTCATCGGGCTCGGCGCCGAGCTCCGGCTGACCGGAAGCGTGCTCCTCGAGCAGTCGCCGGGCGAGCCCGTGCAGGGGACCGGTTCGATCGAGATCGTCGAGGGCCGGTACAAGAAATACGGACAGGATCTCGAAGTGCAGAAGGGCCGGCTCACGTTCGCTGGGCCGATCCGCAACCCGGCGATGGATCTCGAGGCTTCCCGGACCGCCGACGACGGAGTGGTCGCCGGGATGATCGTCCGGGGGACGCTCGAGCGCCCCGAGGTTTCGGTCTACTCCGAGCCGCCGATGAGCGAGACAGACGCCCTCGCGTACGTCGTTCTCGGCCACAAGCTCGACGAGTCCTCGGGGTCGGACACCAGCCTCCTTGCCAGCGCCGCCACCTCCCTGGGCATCAAGGGGGCCAACCTCCTGACCGCGGATCTCGCGCGCAAGGCGGGACTCGACGTCGCGAAGGTCGAGACGGAGGGGACCTTCGAGGAGGCGGCGCTCGTCGTCGGCAAGTACCTGACCCCGGACCTCTACCTCCAGTACGGGATCGGCATTTTCCACCAGGAGAGCACGATCGAGATCCGCTACGAGCTGTCGCGGCGGTGGGCGATCCGCGCCGAGAGCAGCGTGCGCGCCACCGGTGGCGACGTCCTCTACACGATCGAGAAGTGAGCGTCACGGACCAGAGGATTCAGTACGCGTGCCGACGCACCGTCCGATCCGCACGCCGCTCGGCTACCGCGGCCGGGGCGTCTGGATCGGCGGCGGACTGGAGCTAACCCGCTGAAAGGAAAAGAGCTGGAACATCCGGCCCTAACCCGGGTAGACATTGAATGGTGGAGGCGGCGGGAGTTGAACCCGCGTCCGGAAGCGCGGCGGGAGAGGCCACTCCATGCTCAGCCTCTTCTTGGTTCTCGCCCTGCCGCCTCGAGAAGAGGCAAAACGGCGGCAGGGCAACCCCGAATGTGTTTCGCCTCTCCGTCCGGGGGTCCGGAGCGGCTACACCCGCATTTCGCGACGTCGGCCGGAGCGCGGCGGGTGCGCTATCCGTCCAACGAGGCTACTTAATTAAGCAGCCAGAGCGAAGTTGCTGTTGTTCGCAGCTACTATTTTTCACCCTGCTTTTACGAGGAGGGGTGAGACCTCGGCATGCAACCTCTCGCGTCATCGTCCCCGTCGAAGCCGTTTCGCCCCCACGCGGTCTCGATCGCAAGAGACTCAAAGAACGGAGCGGGAGTCTATCACCCGCAGGACCGCGGTTCTTCCCGGCTTGACTCGCACGGGTCCGCCGGGGTCCAATCGGCGGCGTGGCTTCTCACGAGCTGATCGTCATCGTGACTTCCGTCGGGACGGAGGAGCAGGCGCTCGATGTTGCGCACGCCCTGGTGCGCGGCAAGCGCGCGGCGTGCGTCAACATCGTCCCCAACGTCCATTCGATCTATCGCTGGAAGGGCCGGGTCTGCGACGACGGCGAGATGCTCCTCATCATCAAGACGCGCGCGTCGAACTTCGAGGCCGTGCGCGAGACCATTCACAAGGTCAACACCTACGAGCTGCCCGAGGTCCTGGGCTACCGGGTGGACTGGGCCTCGAAGGGCTTTGCCGAGTGGATCGAGAAGATGACGCTGGCGCCCCGGCGAAAGGTCCCCGCCGGCAAGCCGGCGGCGAAGAAAGCCATACGGAGAAAGCCCGCCCGGGCAACGAGACGGAAGACTCGACGCGCGAAAGCGTGAGGTCGTTGCCACGAGCGCGACGGTCGCGTTCCTCTCCCTCTTTCTCGGCCTGACCTCCGGAGACCAGCAGGTCCGCCTCAACGTCCAGGGCCGCGTCGCCGAAGTCGAGCTCCGCCTCGACGGTGAGACCGTGGCGACGCTCGACAGCCCGCCCTGGGTCGCGCCGCTCGACCTGGGCCCGGCGCTCGCCCCCCACGAGCTCGTGGCGAGGGCGCTCGACGAGAAGGGAGGCGAGCTCGCGAGCGCCCGCCAGTGGATCAACATGCCGCGGCCGCCGGCCGAGGCGAAGATCCTTCTCGAGCGCGACGGGACCGGACGCGTGAGAGCGGCCTCGATCGCCTGGCAGAACCTGCTCGGCGAAACGCCGTCGTCGATCGCGGTCAGCTTCGACGGACGGCCGATCCCGGTCGATGCCCTGCGACGCGCCGTGATCCCGACATACGCGCCCGAGGTCTCGCACATCCTGACTGTCGAGCTCGAGTTTGCGAGCGGCATGAGCTCGCGGGACGACCTGGCGATTGGCGGCGGGGCGGGCGACGAGGCGCAGAGCGAGCTGACCGCAGTGCCGGTGCGCCGTCATGGAAAGGGGCGCCTCGAGCCGCGCGCCTTCGACGGAATGCTTCGGGCCGGGGGAAAGCCGCTCCGCGTGGCGACGGTCGAGGAGGGGAGTGCCTCCCTCTGGATCGTCCGCGACGAGAGCGCGCTCGAGGCCTACCGGAAGCTGCGGGCGTCGGGCGGCGACGCGTTCGGCCGTCTCTTTTCGCCCGTGGCCCTCCCGCTCAAGAAGGACGACTCCGTCCGCTTTCTCTGGCCCCGTCCGCGCGGCATCGGCGGCGCCGGCGTGCCGACGGCGCTTTTCCCGTCGTCGCAGGAATTCACGCGCAAGGACGGCGGCCTCGCTTTTCTGCTCGAGCACATCGCCAACACGGAGCCGGCGGGGCTCTTCCCGATGTACACGGACGCCGTCGCGGTGGCGGGCCTCAACGCCTTCGAAAGTTTCGGACGCCGCGCGGTGCTCCTGATACTCGGCGGAGATTCACCGGACCTGTCGACCTACAAGCCGCCGGTCGTCCGGCGGTATCTCGAGCTCCTCCGCGTGCCGCTCTTCGTATGGTCCCTCGAGGCGGAGCCGCCTGAAGGCTCGCCCTGGGGAAGTGTCGAGGCCATCGGCACGAGCCGCGGCATGCGCGCCGCCTACGAACGGCTGCGAAGCACGCTCGACTCCCAGGCGATCGTCTGGGTCGAGGGCCGCCTGCTGCCCCAGGAGATCGAGATCGCCGAGTCAGGCCAGGGTCAGCCCTGAAAGTCTGAAAGTTGGTGCCACGCCTGAAAGTTCAAATGTCATTCTTTCAGGGCTGACCCCAGGTCCGCGAGGATGTCCGCGATGTCCTCGATCCCCACCGAGATGCGTACGAGCCCCGGCGTGACGCCGAGACGGTTGCGCTCCTCTTCGGGGATCGACGCGTGGGTCATCGACGCGGGGTGCGAGATCAGCGTCTCGACGCCGCCGAGGCTCTCACCGAGCGAGCAGAGGCGCACCTTCGCGAGGAAGGCGCCCGCGGCTTCGAGCGAGCCGAGATCGAAG
The DNA here is from genome assembly GCA_963805495.1 of uncultured Acidobacteriota bacterium. Classification (GTDB taxonomy): domain Bacteria; phylum Acidobacteriota; class Thermoanaerobaculia; order UBA5066; family Gp7-AA6; genus DAHUXD01. Next base: position 713,597 of record CAWDUQ010000001.1, read on the forward strand.
GAGATCATCGCGCCGAAACCTCGCATCTGCTTCTTCGCCAGCGCGTGCTGGGGGTGGGAGGCGAGCCCCGGGTAGTGGACCTGCTTGATCTTCGGATGCTTCGCGAGGTAGTCCGCGACCTTGCGTCCGTTCTCCTCGTGGCGCTCCATCCGCACGACGAGGGTCTTGATGCCGCGCAGGACCAGGAACGAGTCCATCGGCGAGAGGATGGCTCCCGAGCTGTTCTGCACGAAGCCCAGCCACTCGACGTGCTCCTTCGCCTTCGCGATGGCGACGCCGCCGACCGTGTCGGAGTGGCCGCCGAGGAACTTCGTCGTCGAGTGCATGACGATGTCGGCCCCCAGGGAGAGCGGCTGCTGGAGGTACGGCGACGCGAACGTGTTGTCGACGACGACGATCGCCCCGACGCGGTGGGCGAGCTCCGAGAGCTGCGCGATGTCGGCCAGCCGCATCGTCGGGTTGGTCGGCGACTCGAGGTGGAGCATCCGCGTCTCGGGCCGGATCGCGCGCTCGACCGCCGCCGGGTCGGCCGTGTCGACGAAATCGAACGTGACGCCGTAGCGCGCGAGGATCTTCGTGTAGTAGCGGTAGGTCCCGCCGTACGTCATGTTCGAGCAGACCACGTGGTCGCCCTGCTTGACGAAGGTCGAGATCGCGGTGATCGCCGCCATTCCCGAGGCGAAGGCCTTCGCTCCCGTCCCGCCCTCGAGGACGGTCAGGTTCTCCTCGAGCCGGGCCCGCGTCGGATTCTGTGTGCGCGCGTACTCGAACCCCTTGTGCTGGCCGAGGGCCTCCTGCACGTAGGTGGAGGTCTGGTAGATCGGGAACGAGACGGACCCGGTCGCGGGCTCCGGCGCGTTACCGGCGTGGATGCAGTCGGTCGAAAAGCCCATCGCCGTCCTTTCGTGTCATGACCTGAAGGTGTCAGACGTTGAAGATGCCCTGGTGCGGGTAGCGCTCGGCGCCGTCGGGAAAGAGCGTCACGACGGTCTTCCCGGGCCCGAGGCGCTTCGCGATCTGGAGGGCCGCGGCGGCCGCGGTGCCCGAGGAGCCGCCGACGAAGAGTCCTTCCTCGCGGGCGAGGGTCTTGCAGGTCGCGAAGGACGTCGCGTCCGGGACGGTGACGATCTCGTCGATGACGCTCCGGTCGAGGATCGGCCAGATCTGCGAGAGGCCGATGCCCTCGACCTCGTGCGAGCCGGCCTTCCCGCCCCCGAGGATCGAGCCCTCGGGCTCGACGGCGACCCGAAGCACGCCCGGCTCCCGCTCCGTCAGGTAGCGTGCGACGCCCGTGAAGGTTCCCGTGGTGCCGACCCCGGCCACCCAGGCGTCGACCCGCCCACCGATCTGCTGGGCGATTTCGGGGCCGGTCGTTTCGTAGTGCGTTCGCGGATTCACCGGATTCTGGAACTGGGCGGGAAGGTAGGAGCCGGGAGTCGACGCGGCGATCGCGACGGCACGCGCGACCGCGCCGGCCATTCGGTCGTCGACCGGGGTCCGAACGACCTCGGCGCCCGCCGCCGCCATTAGCTTCGCCTTGATCTCCCCGGAGCCCTCGGGCATCACGATGACGCAGCGATAGCCGCGCGAGGCGGCGAGCAGCGCCAGCGCCACGCCGGTGTTCCCGGAGGTCGCTTCGACGATGGTCCCCCCGGGGGCGAGCAGTCCGCGCTCTTCGGCGTCGTCGAGCATGGCCCGGGCGATTCTGTCCTTGACGCTCCCGCCCGGGTTGAACCACTCGAGCTTGGCGAAGAGACGCGCGGCCCCCCGTGCAAAGCGCGGCAACTCGACGAGGGGTGTCGAGCCGATCGCGCCGGTCAGGCGTCCGGCCGGGCGCAGGGCGGTTTCCGAAGGGTCCAGTTTGGCAGCCAAAATGCGACTCCCGGCCACGATAACAAAAAAGCCCCGGCGGATGCCGGGGCTCGAAAAGACGGTTACGAACGGCTCAGTATGCCTGCTGCGAACGGCGTGCCGAGTAGCACTCGCGGCAGTAGACGGGCTTGCCGTTGGTCGGGTTGAACGGCACCTGCGTCTGCTTTCCGCATCCGTCGCAGGTCACGTCGTAGAAGGTGCGCTCGCGGCCCTCTCCCGAGGACGTCTTGCGCTTGTCGCGGCAGGGCTTGCAGCGCTTGGGCTCGTTGGTGAAACCCTTGCGCGCGTAGAACTCCTGGTCGTCGGCCGAGAAAAGGAAGGTGCCCCCACAGTCGACGCACGTGAGGTTCTTGTCGGTGTATTGCTGCATCATGGAAGTTACAGATCTCCTGGGTTTAATCCCCTGGCCGGGCGGTTGTCCGCTCCGGCGAAAAAAAATGGCGAAACGAATACGGAACTCTTGAGAAATCCGGCGCCCCGCGCCGGGATCAAGCTCTCTCTAGGACCAACCCCCTTTCGACGCGCGGACGCCTCCCCGCAAGAGGGCGTACGGATGGGGGATGGAAAGCATAAAGGCGGCGGTTAGGGATGTGCGGGGTTTCGTAAAAGCTGGCGGAACGTAGCACGGGGATTGAAATCGTTGCAAGCGGATTCTGTACCTGAGGACAGGGCGGTGCGCGGCGCGCGAAGTCGCTGAACCGGACCCGCGGGGACAACCCCCGCCCCTGCTTGCAGATAGAGGAGGCCCGGGTGGCTAGGAGCCGATGACGCCCTGGATGGGCGACGACGCCGTGGCGTAGCGCTTGCGCGGGATCCGGCCGGCCAGAAAGGCGTCCCGGCCCGCCCGGACGGCGTCCCGCATGGCGCGGGCCATCCGCACGGGGTCGGTTGCTCCGGCGATGCCCGTGTTCATCAGGACGCCGGCCGCGCCGAGCTCCATCGCCACGCAGGCGTCCGACGCCGTCCCGACGCCCGCGTCGACGATGACCGGGACCTTCGCACGCTCGAGGATGATCGAAATCGAGTTCGGATTCTGGATGCCGAGGCCCGAGCCGATCGGCGCGCCGAGCGGCATCACCGCGGCGGCACCCGCGTCTTCGAGCCGGCGGCAGACGATCGGGTCGTCGGAGGTGTACGGGAAGACCACGAACCCTTCCTGGACGAGCGTCTTCGTCGCCGCGAGCAGCGCTTCGTTGTCGGGCCACAGTGTCTGCTCGTCGCCCAGGACCTCGAGCTTGACCCAGTTCGAGAGCCCGACCTCGCGCCCCAGACGGGCCGCGCGGACGGCATCCTCGGCGGTGTAGCAGCCGGCCGTGTTCGGCAGGAGCGTCATCCCCTTCGGGATGAAGTCGAGGAGGGACTCCTTCGTGCGGTCGGTGAGGTTCACGCGCCGCACCGCGACCGTGACGATCTCGGCGGCCGATTCCTCGAGGGCGGCCTTCATGAGCGGGAATGTCGCGTACTTGCCGGTCCCGACGATGAGCCGCGATCCGAACGTGCGGCCGCCGAAAACGAACGGATCGGCCGCCACCGCGGGAAGCGTGTCGATCGTCGCGTCGGTCGCCATGGCGAACTCCTGTTTAGTCCCCGGCCCGGTCCGGGTCAAGAAGGAAAACGTTGTCGATCAGGCGCGTATTCTGGAGCCGGACGGCGGCGGCCAGGGCCACGCCGGGCCGGACCTCGGCGGCCCTGGCCATCGTGACGGCGTCGACGGCCTCGACGTAGTCGACTTCGAGCCCCGCGGCCTCGAGCTGGAGCAGCGCCTCCGCCTCGAGGGTCCGGGCGTCCCGCATCCCGTGCCCGGCGCGGCCCCGGGCGGCGAAAAGCGTGCGCGACAGGTCGACGGCGCGGCTCCGGTCCTCGGACGAAAGGTAGGCGTTGCGCGAGGACATCGCCAGGCCGTCCGGCTCCCGGACCGTGTCGCCCACGACGAGACGGATCGGGAGGTCGAGATCGCGGATGAGGCGGCGCACGACGGCGACCTGCTGGAGGTCCTTGCGGCCGAAGACGGCGACGTCGGGGAGCACCTGCAGGAAGAGTTTGGTCACGACGGTTGCGACACCGCGCAAGTGCCCCGGCCGCCGCGCGCCTTCTCCGCCCTCCGACACGCCCGCAACCTCGACGTGGGTCGAGAAGTCGGCGGGGTAGAACGCGTCCGGCGCCGGAAGGTAAAGGACGTCGACGCCCTCCCGCTCGAGGAGGCGCTCGTCCTCGCCCGCGCGGCGGGGATAACGTGAAAAATCCTCGTTCGGCCCGAACTGCAGCGGGTTGACGAAGACGGAGACGGTGACGAACGGAGCCTGACGCTTCGCCAGGCGAACGAGCGAGAGATGCCCTTCGTGCAGCGCGCCCATCGTGGGGACGAGCGCGACGGGCTCACCCGCCGAGCGGGCGCGGCCGACCGCCGCGCGGAGAGCGTCGAGGTCGGAAATGGTCTTCACGGGCTCACGCGGAGGTTCCGGCCGGGACGACGATCAGTGCACTCTCCGGAGCGCCGGGGGCTTGCCCGTGAACGACTCCTCCTGCGACGGGAACGAGCCGTCCTTGACGTCCTTGCGGAAGGCCCGGGCGGCGTCTCCGATCACCGTCGTGAGGTCGGCGTACCGGCGGACGAACTTCGGACGGAGGTCGCGCGTCAGCCCGACGACGTCATGGAAGACGAGGACCTGTCCGTCGCAGTGCGGGCCGGCACCGATCCCGAGCGTCGGGACCGAGATCTCCCGGGTGATCTCGGCGGCGAGCGACTCCGGCACGCACTCGAGCACGATTGCAAAACAGCCCGCCTCGACCAGCGCTTTCGCGTCTTCGCGGATCTCGCGCGCCGAGTCGACTTCGCGACCCTGGACCTTGAATCCGCCGAACTTGCGATAGGACTGGGGCGTCAGCCCCACGTGACCCATCACCGGGATGTCCGCCGCGAGGATCGCTTCGACCGCCGGCAGGATCCGCTTTCCGCCCTCGACCTTGACCGCGGCGCAGCCCGCCTCGGCGAGGAAGCGGCCCGCGTTCTCCACTGCGCGGGCGGGGTCGACCTGGTAGGAGAGAAACGGCATGTCGCCCACGACGACCGCGCGTTTGGTCGCGCGCGCCACCGCCCGCGAGTGGCGAATCATCTCGTCCATCGTCGCCGACAGCGTGTTGGGCTCGCCGTAGACCGTCATCTCGACGGAATCGCCGATGAGCAGGATGTCGATCCCCGCCTCGTCGAGCAGGCGCGCCGAGGGCGCGTCGTAGACGGTCAACATCGAGAGCTTCTCGCGGCCCTTGGCCGCGACGATCCGGGGGATCGAGAGGGGTTCGTCTTCCGGCAGGTCGGACATCGTTCGCTCCTTGCCTTTCGGTCGACGTCCGGAACCCAGGGGCCCGGGGACCGGAAAGTCCCCGCTTGAAGCCCAACCGGATCGCCGCCGATCAGGGCGAGGGGTGAATTATATGCCCTGGGGGCGGCGGGGGAAGGGGCGCCCCGGCGTCCCCGGCGGTCACTCGGGCGCGCTCGCCGCCGGGACGTAGTACTGGACACCCTTCTTCGCCTTCTGGATGCGGGCGACGAGGTCGTCGAAATCGCCGGGCCGGTTGACGAAGTCGATGTCGTTGGTGTCGACGACGAGCAGCGGCGTCTCGTCGTAGTGGTAGAAGTAGTAGTTGTAGGCCTCGATCAACTGCGCCAGGTACTCCGGCGTGACCGCCTTCTCGAGGGGGCGGGTCTTCTTCTTGATCCGCTTCAAGCAGGTGTCGATGGAGGCCTGCAGGAAGATCACGAGGTCGGGCTTCCGGACCGACTCCGAGAGAAGCGTGTAGAGCTTGTCGTAAATCAACAGCTCCGAGTCGTCGAGGTTCAGGCACGCGAAGATCTTGTCCTTGGGAAAGTGGTAGTCGGCCACGACGAGGTTGGTGAAGAGGTCGATTTGGGCGATCTCCTGTTGCTGCTGGTACCGCGCCAGGAGAAAGAAGAGCTGGGTCTGGAACGCCGCGCCTTTCTTCTTCTTGTAGAAGTCGGGCAGGAAGGGGTTGTCGACGTCCTCGAGGACCTTCGTCCCATGAAAGCGGCGTGCCAGCATCTCCACGAGCGCCGTCTTCCCCACGCCGATCGCCCCCTCCACCGCGAGGTGGCGGAGCTTGACGTCGCCTTCCGACGGGATCGGCATCGACCGGATTCTAATGCGAACGCGCGAGCACGTCGGCGATGCCGCAGGCCGCGAGCGTGACGGATACGAAACCGTTGGCCGTGAAAAAGGCGGCGTCGACGCGCGAAAGGTCGCCAGGCCGCACGATCGCGTGCTGGTAGGCGAGCGCGGCGATGGTCGCCAGAACCCCGGCAAGGAAAATCCAGCCTCCGCCCGAAAGCCGCCAGACCACGAGGAGAAGGGCTGCCATCGCGAGGTGAAGGATCCCCGAAATCCAGAGGGCGCGCCGGGCCCCGAACCGGGCCGGGATGGACCGGAGGCCCGCCATCCGATCGTGCTTTTCGTCCTGCAGGGAATAGATGACGTCGAATCCGGCGGTCCAGAACAGGACCGCGAGGCCGAGAAGCACCGGCAGGAGCGCGAATTCCCCGCGGACGGCGATCCAGGCTCCGACCGGCGCGATCCCCAGGCACAGCCCGAGGACGAGATGGGAGAGCGTCGTGAACCGCTTCGTGTACGAATAAAGGAGCAGCAGCGCCAGCGCGACCGGCGACAGCAGCAGCGTCAGGCGGTTGAGGCTCGCGGCCGCCGCGAGAAAGACGACGACCGAGGCCGCGAGGAAGACGCGGACGAAACCGACCGACAAGGTGCCCGCGGGAAGCGCGCGGGAGGCGGTGCGCGGGTTCGCCGCGTCGAGGTGCCGGTCCGCCAGACGGTTGTGGGCCATGGCGGCGCTGCGCGCGCCGACCATCGCGACGAGGATCTTGCCGAGAGTCGAAGCGGCCGGCCAGCCTCCGGCGGCGAGGACGGCGGCGAGGAGGGCGAAGGGAAGCGCGAAGAGCGTGTGGGAGAACTTGATCATCTCGAGCGTTGCCCGGAAGGACCGGAGGACGCCCGCCGGCGCGCTCACTTCGTGCGGGGCGGAGCCGTCTTGCGGGATGGCCCGGGCCCGCTCCGACGAGCCCCCCCGGTCCACCGGAACTGTTCGCCCCGTGGCGAGAGCCCCAGCATCCGCGCCGCGCGCACGCAGTAGGCGTCGAGGAACCGGGCGACGGAAGGGGAGTCGATGTAGAAGGCCGGCGAGGGCGGGGCGACGATCGCGCCGGCGAGTGTCGCCAGCCGCATGTTCTCGATGTGCACCAGGGAGTAAGGGGACTCGCGGAACGCGAGGACGAGCGGCCGGCGTTCCTTGAGGCAGACATCGGCGGCGCGCGCGAGCAGGTCCCGCGCGATGCCGTGGGCGATCGAGCCGAGCGTTCCGCCGCTGCAGGGAATGACGATCATGCCCGAGGCGGGGTAGGAGCCCGACGCGATCGTCGCCCCGACGTTGCCGTTGTCGTGGAGAGTGATGCGGGAAAGCTGCGCCTTCGGCGCCCGGAGACGCTCGATCCAGTCCCGCCCCGTGGCGACGGTCGGAGAAATTTCGCTCCGCGCGACGTCGAGGCCGGGGTCCGAGACGATCAGGTGAAGGCGCGAAAGCCCCGCGGAGGCGAGGGCGATCTGCACGAAGCGCCGCGCGAGCTCGGAGCCCGAGCCTCCGGAGACGCCGACGATGATTTCTCGGCCGGGCACGCGGGCCAGTCTATCCATACGGCGGCACCGACAAGAAATTCGACGGGCGTCTCGATCGCTTGTCATCCCCCCGGACGCTTCGCCGGACGAGCGCCGGTGCGGACCGGGGGCATACGGCTGGGAGAATCTCTTGTCGGTCCGAGCGGGCCGCCGCCGCGACCGCCCGCGGCCTAAATCCCTCCCCCGACGCGGCTTCGACGCGATCGGGCATGACGGCACGACTTTCGCCATCCCGGAACTCCCGAAAAGGAGGTGCCGATGGAGAACGCCTGATCGCAGCGACTCGATGAGGACAAAAGAGTCGACGCCTTTTCTCGTCTCGTTCGTTCCACCCGAATTCCGAAAGGAGAATTTCGATGCTCGCATCCCGTATCCGCGTCGCCGCCATCGCCGTGCTGCTTTCGCTCGGCGCCGGCGCGCTGCTCTTCGGCGAGGGCGCCCAGGTGCCAGCCGCGAGCGGCAAGAAGGTCAACATCAACACCGCCTCGCCGACGGAGCTCGTTTTCCTGCCCCGCATCGGTCTGAAAGTGGCCGAGCGCATCGTCGAGCGGCGCAAGGAAAAGCCGTTCGCCCGGCCCGAGGACCTCATGGAGGTCAAGGGCATCGGGGAGAAGCTCTTCCTGAGTCTGAAGCCCTACGTCGTCGTGTCCGGTCCCACCACCCTCGACGCCAAGGTCCGCCTGTCCTCTTCTCCTTCCGTTCGCCGCGCTTCCTCCCCGGCGCCGGCGGCCAAGGAGAAGCCCGCGAACTCCGTCCCCGTGGGCAAGGGACGGTGACCCCTCCGCCCGCCCGGGGCCCTCGGGGCCCCGGGCCTTCCTCCTCCGCCGGGGTGACGGTGCCGGAGCTTCTCGTAGCGCTGATGCTCGGCGCGTTCCTGCTCCTCATGCTCGCCCCGGGCGTCTGGTCGCTGCGCGAATCGGTCGCGATCCGCAATGCGGTGCACGAGACGACAGTCGCGTTCTTCCGGGCGCGGGCCTACGCGATCTCGCGGGGCCGGAACGTCGGACTCAAGTTTCGCCGCAACGGGGACCGGTGGGAGTGGGCGCTCTACGGGGACGGCAACGGGAACGGCGTGCGCACGGCCGAGATCGCGAGCGGGGTCGACCGACCCCTCGGCGTCTACCTGCCATGGTCGCGCGACGACGTGCGGCCCGCGATCATGACCGGAATCCGCGTGCCGGACCCGAGCTCGGCCGGCCGGTACCTCGATCGCATCGACGACCCGATCCGCTTCAACAACTCCGACATCTGCTCGTTCTCGCCGATCGGGGACAGCACGCCGGGCTCGGTCTACCTCTGGAACGCGCACGACCGCATGGCCGTCGTGCGGGTCTTCGGAGCGACCGCGAAAATCCGGACGCTCTACTACCGGCGGGGAGAGAAAGGCTGGAAGCCATGATCGTTCCGATCGAATCCGGCGAGGGTGTGAACGCCGACGACTTTCCCGTCGCCCTCGGCCCAGAGAAGGGCTTTCTCATAGTGGGCTCCGTCGGGAATCCGGCCGCGAGCGGCGATGCAGTCCGTCAGGCGCGCGCGTGCTCCCACCGAAACGCCGTCCCAGACGGCCGAGCGCCGGATCTCGGAGCCGCCGGCGACGTCGGCCAGACCCAGGACGCTGTCGGATGCCTCGAACCCGGCGGGCGGCCGGCGGGCGAGGACGCGTCGCCCCGGGTCGTAGACGCCGCTTCCCTCGGGGAAGGGGCCTCCGCGCGCGAGCGCTTCGAGCGACGCGCGGAGGAAATCGCCCGGGCGGCCGAGATCGGAGTGCGGGCCCTGGTGGAGGACGAAGCCAAGCTCTTCGCGCCCCTCGTCGAGAATCGGCTGCCAGAGATGGGCGACGAGCGCCGTCTCCCCGGCCGGGATGCGAGGCAGCAACCGCGGCGAGAGGAGGCAGACGCCCGTGTAGAGAAGCGCGCCTGGGCCGTGGACGCCGAAGGCCGTGATGCGGTCCCCTTCGGCCTGAAGCGGCGTGTAGTGCTCCGGGTCCCGGTTTTCGGTGACGAGGAGAGTCGCCGCGCGCCCCGATGTCCGGTGGCGCGACCGAAGCGATTCGAAGTCGACGTCGATCGCGGCGTCGGAGTTGACGACGAAGAAGTCGTCCTGCCCGAGGAACTCGGCCGCGTTGCGCAGGGCCCCGGCCGTCCCGAGAATCTGCGGCTCCGGGAAGAAGCGGAGGTCCGGAAGCTCCGCCGACTGCTCGCGCAGATGGCGCTCGATCTGATCGCCGAGATGATGAAGATTAACCGCTACTTCGCCGATGCCGGCCTCGTGCAGGCGCCGGAGGTGCGCCCGCGCGAGGGGGACGTTGAGGAACGGTAAGAGGGGCTTCGGGATCCGCTCGGTCACCGGACGAAAGCGCAGGCCGCGGCCGGCGCACAGCAGGATCGCCCGCATCGGGCTACGGAAGGAAAACCATGTCCGGCGGAAGCGAGGGCTCGTCCTTGCGCCGCCGCGCGTAAAGCTCGGCGTAGGAGTACGGGACCGACTCCGAGGCATCGAGCCCGAGCCGGCCGACGAGCCGGCGGATGATCGGGGGATCGCCCTCGATCTCGACGAACAGGCCGATCGGCGTCGTGTCGAGGGCGACGATCGCGCCCTCGCAGCTCCACTCCTCGCGCCGTTTGTCGTATCGAAAACGCGGAGAGAGCCCGAGCCCCGCGAGGATGGCCACGGTCTCCGCGGCATCGGAGACTTCGGTCTCGCGCTCCTCGCGGACCTTGGCTCCCGCCTCGAAGCGGGCCACGCCCTTGTAGGTCAGGATCGCTCGTCCGTTCGCGCGGCGCAGGCGCACGGTCCGGCCGCTTCCGGAGAGCTTGCGATCGGGGTCGTCGAACAGGATGTTCGACTCGTCGTGCTCGGGGGCGAGCGGCCGGGCCCCCGCCGTCTTCAGCCGCTCGCGGACGCCGGCGAGATCCGCAACGGGGATCTTGACCTCGACTTCCTCCCGCGGGCCCGGACCGTCGGGCCGCGTCACGGAAGCAGGCGGCGCGCGATCTCCTGGGCCTTCTTGCCGTCGACGCGCCCCTTGTGGCCGGCCATGACCTCTTTCATGAGGAGGCCCACGTCCCTGGCGGAGGAGAAGCCCTTCGCGGCGACGATCGCGCGCATCGCGGATTCGATCTCGGCCTCCGTGAGGCCCTGCGGAAGGTAGCCCTCGAGGATCGCGAGCTCCTCGGTTTCCGCGTCGACGAGGTCCTGGCGGCCGCCGCGCGCGTACTGATCGATCGAGTCCTTGCGCTGCTTGACCGCGCGACGCAGCACGCTCTCGACTTCCTCGTCGGTGAGGGGGCGCTGTGCCTGGATCTTCTCGTTCTTGAGGGCCGCGAGCATCAGGCGCAGCGTGGCGACGCGGCGCTTGTCGCCGGCCTTCATCGCCGCCTTCAGGTCCTCCTCGATGCGGGCCTGCATGCGGGGAGGCTATCACCGGCGCCGTGGCGCGGAAGGCGATAGCCTGTGCGCGTGAGGCGCTTCCTGATCGGCACGGCCGGCCACATCGACCACGGGAAGACCTCCCTCGTGAAGGCGCTGACGGGGATCGACGCCGACCGCCTGCCCGAAGAGAAGCGGCGGGGAATCACGATCGACCTGGGCTTCGCGCACGCGGAATGGGACGGCGTGCGCATGTCGTTCGTCGACGTTCCGGGCCACGAGCGCTTCGTGCGCAACATGCTCGCCGGCGCGGGCGGCATCGAGGCGGTCCTGCTCGTGGTCGCCGCCGACGAATCGGTGATGCCGCAGACCCGCGAGCACTTCGAGATCGTTCGCATGCTGGGAATTCCGGCGGGCGTGGTGGCCCTGACGAAGGTCGACCGGGCCGGACCCGAGCTCATCGAGGTCACGACCGCCGACGTCCGGGAGCTGACGCTGGGATCGTTCCTCGAAGGGGCGGCGATCGTGCCGGTGTCCGCGCGCACCGGCGAGGGCCTCGAGGCCCTCAGGACCGCGCTGCTCGAGGCCGCGCGGACGACGCGCTCGGAGGGGCGCGAGGAGGCCGTGACCCGGCTGCCGATCGACCGGGCGTTTCTCGTGCCCGGGTTCGGGCCCGTCGTCACCGGCAGCCTCGTCTCCGGAACGATCGCGCGCGAGCAGAAGCTCGAGCTCCTGCCGGAGCGCAAGCCCGTGCGCGTTCGCCGCGTCGAAGTCCACGGCCGCGAGGAGGAGGTCGCGCGCGCGGGCGAACGCGTCAGCGTGAACCTCGCGGGGGTCGAGCTCTCGGACCTGCGCCGTGGCATGGTGCTGGCGGACCCTTCGGCGATCGCAACCTCCCAGCGCCTCATCGCGCGCCTGGAGTTGTTGCCCTCGGCGCCGCCGCTTGAGAGCGGCGATCGCGTCGCCTTTCACCATTTCGCCTCGGAGGCGACGGCCGGAGTCCGCCTGCTCGACGCGACCGGCATCTCCGGCGGCGGGTCGGCGCGGGTGGCGCTGCGGTTCGCATCCCCGGTCGCCACCGTCGCGGGAGACCGGTTCGTCGTCCGCCGGCTTTCACCGGTCGAGACGATCGGGGGGGGCGTCGTACTGGATCCCCGGCCCGCCGCCGTGCGCGGACGCGCGGACGAAGCGCGCCGCCGGGCCCTCGACCGCCTGGAGAACGGCTCGCTCGGCGAGCGTCTCGTCCTGTGGATCGAGGAGTCGCGCGACGGCGGTGCCGCCGTCGACGAGCTCGCGCAGCGCGCCGGGAGCTCCGGTGCGGCCGTCCGCGCGGCTCTCGCGCCGGCCCTCGCCGAGGGTCGGATCCGGGCGCTGCGAACCTCGCCCGACCGCTACATGGCGGAGGCCGTGCTCGGCCGCCTCGCCGTGCGCGCGACCTCCGAGCTTCAGAAGCTCGTGTCGGCCGATCCGACGGCCGTCGGCGTTCCGCGGGGGACACTTCTCCAGAAACTCCTGCCCCGGGCGGACCCGCGCTGGGCCGAAGCGGTCGAGGCTGCTCTGGTGGCCCGCGGCACGATCGTGATCGCAGCCGACGAGGCGCGCGCCCCGGGTCGCGACGATCTCGCCGGAGCGGATCGCGAGCTCTCGGCGCGGATCGCCGACGTGTTCCGGCAGCGCGGCCTGGAGCCGCCCTCGCCCTCCGAGGTGGCCTCGATCGTCAAGCGCCATCCGAAAGTGATCGAGGGGTTGATCGGCTACCTGGCGAAGAAGGGCGCTCTCGTCCGTCTGCCTGGCGGCTGGATCGTCGCGCGCGAGGCCGTCGACTCGGTGGTCGAACGCCTGCGCGCCTCGGGGAAGCCGGCCGTCGACGTCGCCGAGTTCAAGGCGATGTTCGGCCTCACGCGCCGGCTGGCGATTCCTCTGCTCGAGCACCTCGACGCGACGAAGGTGACCCGGCGGGTCGGCGACCGGCGCGAAGTGCTCCGCTGAGGAGGGGCGGCGGTTCTCAGGGCCCGATCGCGCGGCGCAGCGCCGAGATCTGTCGGATCTCGTCGTCGAAGCTGATCTGGCCGGCGAGCACGAGCTCGTTCCAGGACTCGACCGGCCCGCCTTTGGACTGGGCCGGCTTCAGCAGCCAGGTGCTCATCGCCCGGCGGAAGTACGCCAGGAGCACCGGGTCGCTGATCTCGATCGGGATCGCTCGCCCGATGCGGCCGAACTTGTCGACCTGGACCCAGTACCTGGCCGCGAAGGGCCCCTTGAAGGAGTCCCCGGACCATGGTGTCTTCTGCGGGATCGGAGCGCTGTCGACCTCGAGGATGGAGACCGTGCCGTCGGTCGGCGCCGGCGGCCGCCGACTCTCGAGCCAGTCGGTCTCGGCCGGCCAGGAGAACGGCGAGGGCAAGGCCGTCGCCGGCGTGATCGGCATCATCCCCATCTGGTTGATCTTCGGCGTGTCGATCTCGACGGCGAGGTCGAGCCGGTAGGCGCCCCATGTGTCGACCGGCTGTCCGGCGCGGCGGGCAGGTGTGATCGTCCAGCGCTGAATCGACTTCATGGTCTCGGCCGCGAGCGAGGGGATCGGGTCCCGATCGCGTCGCACGGCGAGCGGCTTGCCGTTGGCGTCGACGTGAACCGAAACGAAAAGACCGACCGCAACTTTCGCGTCGGTGAAGGGAAGCTTGGCGGGAAGGGCCGCCGGCGCGTCGACGGTGCGGCCGAAAGGATTGTCGGTCGGCATCGTCGCGACCCAGATGTTCGGGGCGTCGACGATGCGGACGGGCGGAGCCGAGGCGGGACCGGGCGACACGGCGGGCACCGGCGTCACCGGGGGCGCCGAAGACTCGACCGGCGCGGACACGGCTCCGGCAGAAGGAGCAGCCGACGGTGCGGGAGCGGGCGGCGGGGTCGGGACCGTGCCCGGGGCCGGAGCGGATCCGGGGGCGTCGGCCGGTTGAGGCGTCGGTGCGGCGGCGGGCTCCTGCGCGAGCACGGCCCGGCCGATGGAAGCGGCGAGAAGGGCCGCGGCCCACGAACCTCTCAGGGCGAAGCGCATGTGTTTGTCCGAAGTATATGGGAAATCATGGCTCTGCCGGCGCCCTCCGGGCTTCCGGCCGAGTCGCCGGGCGGCCATCCCGAGCGGGAACTTGCCGTCCTCCCGGGCGAGGCGAGGGATCCCGGAACTGGAGCGGGGAAGGGCGGCCGGGTCCGGATCCCCCGGCGCTTCGCGCGGCGGGGGCGCTTCGAGTCACTTGGCTTCGAGCCAGTTCGTGCCGGAGCCGACCTCGACCGCCAGCCGGACCTTCAGCTGCGCCGCCCCCTCCATGACCTCGCGCACGAGGCCCTCGACCCGCGGGGCCTCGGCCTCGGGCGCTTCCAGGACGAGCTCGTCGTGGACCTGCAGGGAGAGGCGCGCCGTCAGACCGGCCGCGGGAAGAGCCTCATCGAGCCGGATCATGGCGATCTTGATGATGTCGGCCGCCGTTCCCTGAAAGGGAGCATTCAGCGCCATGCGCTCGGCGTTTGCCCTCACTCCGGCGTTGGAGGCGGCGATGTCGGGAATGGGCCGGACCCGCCCGAAGAGCGTCGCGACTTCCCGCTTCTCTCGCGCCACGTCGAGGATGGCGTCGAGGCAGCCGCGCACCCGGGGAAACTGCGCGAAGTAGGCTTCGATGAATTTCTTCGCTTCCGAGGTCGAAACGCCGAGGTCCCGGGAGAGCGAGTAGGCCCCCATGCCGTAGAGGAGTCCGAAGTTGATGCGCTTGGCCGCGAAGCGCATCTCGTGCGACACGAGCTCGGGCGCGACCCCGAAGACGCGGGCCGCAGTGGCCCGGTGGATGTCCATTCCCTGCTCGAACGCCGAGACGAGGGCCTCGTCTCCCGACATGTGCGCCAGGATCCGCAGCTCGATCTGCGAGTAGTCGGCGACGACGAGCCGGCGTCCGGGGGGCGCGACGAACGCACGCCGGATCTCGCGCCCCGCCGCCGTGCGGATCGGGATGTTCTGGAGGTTCGGGTCCGAGGACGACAGGCGCCCGGTCGCCGCGACGGTCTGGCGGAAGGAAGTGTGCACGCGCCCGTCCGCGTCGGCGAGCAGCGGCAGCGCGTCGACGTAGGTCCCCTTGAGCTTCGAGATCTCGCGGAACTCGAGGACGCGGCGGGGCAGCGTGAGCCCCTGTTCCGCGAGCTCCGTCAGGACCTCGACGCCGGTCGACGAAGAACGCGTCTTCGCGGTTTTCTTGAGGACGGGGTATTTGAGCTTCTCGAAGAGGATCTGGCCGAGCTGGACGGGGGAATTGACGTTGAATTCCTCCCCGGCCTCCTCCCAGATCGTCCGTTCGAGGGCGCGCAGGTCCTTTTCCATGCGCTCGGACATCTCGTTGAGGAGGGGCGTGTCGATCGCCACGCCGAACAGCTCCATCTGCGCCAGCACCCGGGTGAGGGGGCGCTCGATCTCGCGATAGATCTTCTCGAGGCCGGGCCGCGCCTCGAGGTCGCGGGCGAGAAGCGGTGCGAGGGCCGCCGCGGCAGCTGCGCGCTCGGTCAGCCAGCGGTCGGCGGCCTCGATCGCATACTCCTTCGGCAGTACGCCGTCGGAAACGCCGGCGCCCTTGTCGGGCGAGATCTTCTGCCCGAGGCGCTGGAAGAGAAGGGGCTCGATCTCCGAGCTTCCGACCCCGGAGGAGAGGACGTACTGCGCCAGGCCCACGTCGAAGATGTCTGCGCGAAACGTTCGTCCGTGCGCCGCGAGAAGGCGCTCGAGCGGCTTGGCGTCGGCTGCGGCGAGCGAGGCGCCCGCATGGTCGAGCTCGTCCCAGCGGGCCAGGACCGCCTCTTCCGATCCCTCGACGATCTGCACGCTCGAGCCGTCCGCCACCGCGAGGAGGCGCTCGCCGGCGTGTGAGAGAAGCGCCACGCCCCGGGGAGAGGCGCCGCCCTCGGCGAGCGGCTCGTCCGGCCCGAGGCGTCGGGACGCCAGCTGCGCCGACGCTTCCTCGCCGTGGATCTCCGCGGCGAGCGAGTGGAACTCGAGCTCCACGAAGAGGGCCTTGAGCTTCTCGTTGTCGGGAGCGGAGCGGCGGAGTGCGTCCGGATCGAAAGGGATCGGCAGGTCGCAGCGGATCGCGGCGAGGCGCCGGGAGAGCAGGGCATCCTCGGTGTGCTGCCGCAGGCTCTCGCCCACCTTGCCCTTGACGTCGGCCGCCCGGGCGAGGAGACCGTCGAGACTGCCGTATTCGGAGATCCATTTCTTCGCGGTGACCTCGCCCACGCGCGGGACTCCGGGAATGTTGTCCGAGGCGTCGCCCATGAGCGCGAGCACGTCGACGACCTGCGCGGGCGAGACCCCGAAGAACTCCACGACGCCCTTCTCGTCGAGGAACTTCTCGCGGCCGGTGTGGAAGACGCGGACCCGCCCGCCCGACACGAGCTGGAGCATGTCCTTGTCGGCCGTCACGATGACGACGTCGAAGCCCGCCGCCGCAGCCAGCCGGGAGAGGGTGCCGATGACGTCGTCGGCTTCGTAGCCCGGGAGCTCCAGGACCGGGATCCGGTAGGCGTCGAGGACACGGCGGATCTCGGGAATCTGGGTCGAGAGATCCATCTCCATGGCGGGCCGGTTGGCCTTGTAGCCGTCGTACTCGGCGTGCCGGACCGTCTTCTCTTTGCGATCGAAGGCCACCGCCAGGTAGTCCGTCGGGTGCTCGCGGAGCATCTTACGGAGCATCGTGACGAACCCGTAGACGGCGTTGGTCGGGCGCCCGGTTGAGGTCGAGAGCCCCCGGATTGCGTGGTACGCCCGGTGAATGTTGGACATGGCGTCCACGAGGTAGAGCGTCGGTCGGGCCTCGGCCATGGAAGCCGGATTCTATGGCGCGCGGCGGGGGGCGCTCGGACGCCGGCCAAACGCCGTTTTGGTGCGCCTCCTCGCGCGGACCTCGGGGCGCGAGGAGCGATCGGGGAGTGCGCGGGCGGTCCGCGAACCGGAGTGCGCTCAGAGGATTGACCCGGAAAAAGGGGGCCAAAAAACAAAACCGCGCGACCCGTTGCCGGTATCGCGCGATTCGATTTACCCAGTCTACGAAAAGCGCTCGAAAGTGTCAAGCGAATTCGTCCGCCATGCGGCGGTGTGGCAAGACTCGTGTTGTCAGTGGGTTGACTAGAAGCGTTTGCGCACGATCGCGAGCACCTGGGAGCGCAAACGCTGGGATTCCTCGCCGAGGACCGCGGTTTCCTTCTGCATTTCGCTGACGAAGGCCGCGTCCTCGACGCCCGAGAGGTTGATCCCCACGTTGAGAAGGGCCCCCTCGACGCACGCGTCGAGGAGGAGGGCCGCGGCGCCGACGTCCGAGGCCGCGTTGGGATTGCCCTTCTCGGCGAGCTCCGGCAGCGCGGCGAGGAGGCGGACAGCCGCCCGCGCCGTCCGCATGGGCACTTCCGTGGCCCGGCGGTTCGCGACGGCGATGCGGCGGGCGCGCGCGGCCTTCTCTTCGTCCGTGGCCTTGGGCGCCCGGCGCGCCGCGACGACCTCGTCGTAGGCCTGCGAGTCCTCCCGCGCGAGATCCAGGAACTCGGCGCGTGCGAGCTCGCCCGCCTCGGCGATCGGCCGGACCGCCTCGTGCGAGGCGGCGTACTTTTCCTTCGAGAGGGTCAGCGCCGCCACCATCTGGGCGAGGGCGGCGCCCATGGCGCCTCCCGTGGCCGCGGCCGTGCCTCCGCCGGGCGTGGGCGCCTCCGAGGCAAGGGCATCGAGGAATTGCTCGAGCGAGAGGGCGGCGAAGTTCGTCACGTCCGACTGCCTTCCACGACGCGGCCGCGCAACACGACGGCGTCGACCAGGTTGACACCCCAATGATAGATGAGGTGCCGGTCGTCCGGGGCGTCCAGAACCAGGAGGTCGGCCGATTTCCCGGCCTCGAGGCTGCCGACGTCGCCGGCGAGCCCGAGCGAGGCGGCGGCATTGAGTGTCATGCCGGTCAGGGTCTCCTCGACCGACAGGCCCGAATCGAGGCAGGCGTGCCCCGCGACGGCCGGCAGCGACTCGGTGCAGCAGGTTCCCGGGTTGGCGTCCGACGCCACCGCCACGGGGACGCCGGCCTCGATGAGGGCGCGCGCCGGCGCCCGCCGCGAGCGCATCCACCAGGCCGTGCCCGGCAGGATCACGGCGACGGTGCCGGCCCGGGCGAGAGCGGCGATCTCGGCCTCTTCGATGAAGAGGAGGTGATCGGCCGAGGCCGCGCGGAGCTCCGCGGCCAGCATGGCCCCGCCCGACCGCGCGAGCTCGTCGGCGTGGAGGCGCAGGCCCATCCCGGCCCGCCGCGCCGCCTCGAGGATCGTGCGGGACTCGTCGACCGTGAAGACGCCGGTCTCGCAGAAGACGTCGCAGTACCGGGCGAGCCCCTCGGCGGCGGCGCGCGGAACGATCTCCTCGGCCACGATCCGCACCCACGCGTCACGATCGCCGGCGTACTCGGGCGGGATCTCGTGCGCCGCCAGGAGCGTCGGCACGAGGCGGGGGAGCGCCGGGTCCGTCCCGAGATCGCGCAGGAGCACAAGGGCCCGGATCTCGTCTTTCGCGGTCAGGCCGTATCCCGATTTGGCCTCGGCGGTCGTCGTCCCGTGGGCGAGCATGCGTTCGAGGCGGCGCCGGACGGTCGCGGCGAGCTCCTCGTCCGTGCCGGCGCGGGTCGCGCGAACCGTCGCGTTGATGCCGCCGCCCTCGGCCGCGATCGCGGCGTAGGACTCGCCCGCCAGCCGCCGGCCGATCTCGGCTCCGCGATCGCCCAGCCACACCGGGTGCGTATGCGCGTCGACGAGCCCCGGGACGACGGCGCGGCCGCGGGCGTCGAGCACCGCGTCGGCCGGTCGGCCGGCGTACTGCCGCGCGTAGTCCTTCTCGGCTCCCGCGAAGACGATCCGGCCGTCTTCGGCGCGGAGGGCGGCGTCCCGGATGCGGAGGATCTCGCCCTGCGCGGGGCCCCGGCGGGCCTCGCGGCCGAGGGGCGTCGCGAGACAGCCGATGTTGCGGATCTCGAGGGAGTCGATGGTCGTCATGACGGCATGCAATGCGGGGTGGGGCTCGTCCCCGCCCTCGGGCGGCCGCAAGGGCCGCCCCTACGACGGGGGCGAGGTCATCCCGCCGTCTCTTCCTTGTTGGCCTTGCGCGTCATGTAGGACAGCGGCCTATCCTTCTCGTCCTCGTCCCGGTCGAACTCGAGGACCTGCTGGAAGAGCTCGATCATCTTCTGGAGCTGCAGCCGGAAGTTCGCACGCTGGACCTTCAGTTCCTGGATCGCCTTTTCGATCTCGGAGGAGCGCTGGAGGGCGTGGTGCGTGAGCTTCTCGCCGGAGTCCTGCGCCTCGCGCACGATGAGCTCGGCCTCCTTGCGGGCAGCCGAGCGGATGTCCTCGGAAGCCTGCTGGGCCGAGAGCAGCGTCTGCTTCAGGATGCGCTCGCGCTCGCGGTGCTCCTCGTTCTCCTGCTCGAGTGAGCGCAGCCGGTTCTCGAGCGCCGCGTTCTCGCGGGCCAGGACTTCCATGTCTTCGGCGACGTCCGTCAGGAAGGTCTGGACCTCGACCGGGTCGAGGCCCTTCCACTTCCTGGAGAACTCGCGCTTTTGAATTTCGAGCGGGCTCGTGCGGGGGCGCATGGGGACCTCCAGTGTCTCTACAGCGGCGCCGAATAGGCCAGCCGCGCGACGAAACGCGTCAGCAGGTAGATGATGAGCAGGACGAGCAGGGGAGAGATGTCGATGCCGCCGGTCCGCGACGGAGGCACGAGCCGGCGGAAGGGGCGGAACATCGGCTCGGTCACGCCCCACAGAAACCGCACGATCGGGTTGCGCGGATCCGGGTTGACCCACGAGATGAGCGCCGCGATGATCACGATCCACTGGAGCCCGGTCAGGAGCCAGAGGATGGCGTCGAAGATCGCGCCCGCCGCCGAGCCACCGAAGTTCACGCCGGCCCCCGCGGCCCGAAGAGGGCCGTCCCGATCCGCACCTCGGTCGAGCCTTCTTCGACCGCGACCGGGAAATCGTGGCTCATGCCCATGGAGAGCTCGGGCAGCGGCCGCCCGAACCGCTCCGCGAGACCGTCGCGAAGCGAATTCAGTTCCCGGAAGTATGGGCGCGACTTCTCCGGATCGGGGTCGTACGGCGGAACCGCCATGAGGCCGCGCACGTCGAGATGCGGGCAGGCGAGCGCAGCCTCGAACAGCCGGGGGGCGTCCTCGGGCAGGGCGCCCGCCTTCGACTCTTCCCGGCCGACGTTGATCTCGAGCAGCACCGGCAGCGTCCCGCCCTTCTGCGTCTGCAGCGCCTCGAGGCGCGCCGCAAGTCTTTCCCGGTCTAGCGTTTCGATGGCCCGGAACCATTGTAGCGCCGTCCTGGCCTTGTTCGTCTGCAAAGGTCCGATCAGGCGCCACTCGAGGTCCGGAAACTCCGCACGGAGGGCCTCGGCCTTGGCGGCCCCTTCCTGGACGCGGTTCTCGCCGAAGCGAGTGATGCCGGCGCGCGCCGCGAGCAGGACGACGCCGGCGCTTTGGGTCTTGCTGACGGCCATCAGCACGACCTCTTCGGTCCGGCGGTGGGCCCGGGCCGCGGCCGCGGCGATCGACGCCAGGATGTCGTCGCGCCGCCGCGCGATCTCCCCGGCGTCCGGGCTCATGGCTCGCGGTGGAACCGCTCCCCGGCCATTTCCCGCTCGCTCGCGTCCGCGCCGAGGTTGGCGAGTCGATCCGCCTTCTTGTTGTCCTCGCGCGGGACGTGGGTGATCGAAAAGCGGCGAAACGCCTTCGCGATCACCAGCGCCTCGAAATGGAGGGGCTGGAGGTTGGGCGCCTTGACCCGGTAGCGTCCCAGCATCTGCTGGACGAGGAGGAGGCTGTCGGAGGCGATCGAGACGTCCGACGCCTCCCGTTCGGCGGCGCGGCGGAGCGCCAGGAGCAGCGCCCGGTACTCGGCGACGTTGTTGGTCTGGTGGCCGAGGGCCTCGAAGTGCTCCTCCGCGGGCAGCGTCTCCTCCGCCGAGACGTACACGCCGGCGCCGGCCGGCCCCGGGTTGCCGCGCGCGGCCCCGTCGATGAACGCCCGAAAGCGCATACGGGGCTCTACGAGCTCTGCGGCTCGTAGTACAGGATCCGCTTGCAGCTGTCGCAGTACACGATTTCGTGGCCCCGCCGGAGGATCTGCATGGCGGCCGGGCGGATCTTCACGTGGCAGGCCGAACAGGACCCCCCGACGGCCAGCACGACGGCGAGGCCGTGCTTCTTGTCGATCAGCCGGCGGAACTCCGCGCGGTCGCGCGGCGGAATCTGCGCCTCGAGCTGCTCGATCTCGGTCGTCGCGCTGCCGAGCTCGTCGTTGATCGCGCGCTGCTCGACACGCCAGTCCTTCATCCGCTCTTCGTGCTGCTCGGTTTCCTCGGGCAGCGTTTTCTCGCGGGCGTCGAGGTCCGCGCGGGCGGTCTCGATCTCTTCTTCGAGCTCCAGGAACGTGTCCTCGGTCGAGCGGATCGCCTTCTCGACGCCGTCGATCTCGTTCAGGGCGGCCGAGTACTCGCGGCTCGACTGCACGTTGCGGAGCTGGGCCTGGTACTTCTTGAGCCTTTCCTTGAGGTCGGCGAGCTCGCCCTCGGCCTTGCGCCGCTCGAGCTCGGCCTGGCTCAGCCGGGCCTTGAGCTGCGCGACGGCCTCGACCTTCTCCTTGTACTCGCGGTCCACCTCGACGAGGTCGGGCGGGACCGTGTCGCGCTTCTTCTCGCGATCGCGGACGAACTGGATCCGGGTCTGGAGCCGGTAGAGCTGGGAGAGGAGGTCGCTCATCGCGTCCTCCCGGGGATAAAAAAAGGTGTTCCGGCTGTGGAACACCCTTGCGTTGGCCGCGCGTTTGAAATTCGATTTCGGATCAGAAGCCTCAATCTTCCGCCTTCGTTGGTGGGTCCACCCGGATTTGAACCGGGGTCTGACCGGTTATGAGCCGGTGGCTCTGGACCGCTGAGCTATGGACCCCGATGAATATAACAAAGGGGGCCCCTTTGCCAAGCGGGCCCGCAAACCCCGGGGCGGGCGTGGGCCGAACGGGGTCCGTGGTCGGATTCCTCAGCGAATGGTCTCCAGGAACGGCTTGAGCTTCTTGGCCCGCGAGGGGTGGCGGAGCTTCCGCAGGGCCTTCGATTCGATCTGCCGGATGCGCTCCCGCGTGACGTTGAACGACCGGCCGACCTCTTCGAGGGTGTGCTCGGAGCCGTCACCGACCCCGAAGCGCATCTTCAGGACCTGCTCCTCGCGGGGCGTGAGCGACTTCAGGACCCTCCGCGTCTGGTCCTGGAGGTTCGAGACGAGCACGGCCTCGATCGGCGAGAGGACCTGCCGGTCCTCGATGAAGTCGCCCAGATGCGAATCCTCTTCTTCCCCGATCGGCGTCTCGAGCGAGATCGGCTCCTGAGCGATCTTCATGATCTTGCGCACCTTGGAGACCGGCATGTCCATGCGCTTGGCGATCTCCTCGGCGTTGGGCTCGCGGCCGAGCTCCTGGACGAGCGAGCGCGACGTGCGCGTGAGCTTGTTGATCGTCTCGATCATGTGGACCGGGATGCGGATCGTGCGGGCCTGGTCCGCGATGGCGCGCGTGATTGCCTGGCGGATCCACCAGGTCGCGTACGTCGAGAACTTGTAGCCGCGGCGGTGCTCGAACTTCTCGACCGCTTTCATCAGGCCGATGTTGCCTTCCTGGATGAGGTCGAGGAACTGGAGGCCGCGATTGGTGTATTTCTTCGCGATCGAAACCACGAGGCGCAGGTTGGCGACGATCAGCTCGTGCTTGGCCTGGTCGGCCTCCTCCTCGCCCTCGCGCACCATGCGCAGCGTCTTCTTGACGTCTTCGTGCGAGACGCCGAACTTCTGCTCGAGCTCGCGGAGCGACTTCTTGTACTTCGCGATCCGGCGCTTGTAGAAGTCGATCCGCGTCGGGTTCTTCTCCTTCTTGAGCGTGTTGGTGTCCTGTCGGATCGTGATCTCGGGACCCGACATCTGGCGGTCGATGTCCTTGAGGATCCCGATGGCGCGGTTCAGGACGGCCGGCGTGAAGTCGGCGGCCCGGATCAACTTCGCCATGTCGGCGATCTTCTTGTCGATCGAGGCCTCGATGCGCGCGAGGGTCTTGGTGCCCTTCTTCAGCGTGCGCGCCTTGAACTTCATCCGCTTGATGTCTTTGTCGAGCGCGCCGATCTTGCGGAAGCTGGCGAGGATGCCCTCGATGCGACGCGTCGAGCGGTCGTCGAGGTTCGGCTTCTCCGCCGGCTCTTCGTCGTCCTCGTCCGGGGCGTTGACGAGCTCGTCGACGATGCGGGTGTCGCGTCCCGCGTTTTCGAGGAGCTTCAGGATCTCCTCGAGTACGACCGGATTGTTGGCGAGGGCCTGGTAGATCTTGGCCTCGCCCTGCTCGATGCGCTTGGCGATGCGCACCTCGCCCTCGCGGTCGAGGAGCTTGACGGTGCCCATCTCGCGCAGGTACATCCGTACCGGGTCGTTGGTCTTCTCGACGGCTTCGCGGGCCTCTTCGGCCGTCTCGGCGGCGTCGGCCGCCCGACGGCGCGCGGCCCGGTCGGGATCGGTGACGATCTCGATCCCGACCTCGAAGAAACGGGCGTAGATGGCTTCCAGGTCTCTCGGCGCGGCGGTCGCCTCGTCCGAAAGGATGGTGTGGATCTCCTCGTAGAGGATGTAACCCTTTTCCCGGCCGCCCTTGAGCAGCACTCCGACTTCGGGGAACTTTTCCTCAATCGCCAAGTTCATTTCCTTTCCGCGACCTCAGCTTCGCGATCCGTCGATCTCTGTCCTGTTTGTCCCGAAGAAGCGTGTCGAGCTCCCCGTTCGGGCGGCCCGCCGCCTCCGCCTGCCGGATGGACTGGAGAAGCGCCGCGCTCTCTCCCTCCAAGTGTCTTATTTCGAGGGCCTTGAGGAGTCGGTCCACGTCTTTCTCGGTCGGCTCGGGAGATTCATCCAGCGCGACGCCAGAGAGAAACGTTCGCTCGTCCTCCGTAAGGTCTGCGATTTGCCGCTGAAAATCAACAGGTTCCGAGGCCCCGGCCGACTTCCGGAACGCTGAAACCACCCTTTTCACCCTCGGATCCGACAGGTATTCGTCTTTCAAGCTCCTTAGAATCAGAGAGTTGAGGTCGCCCGTGGCCAGCGCCCGGAGAATTTTGCGCTCCACGACCGGCACCGCCAAGGCCGATAACGCGGTGGTATTCCCGGGCGTTCCCACATCTATAGAACGCGTAATCGGCGGCTTCAGGTTCGTCTTGTCGGCGTTCCAGAGGACCTCGAGGGGCACCGAAACCGCATCGGCCACCCGGCGGTGCTCCTCGTACCGGAGGATCCGGTCCGGAAGTGCGTTGACGATCTCGAGGATCCGACCGATGCGCTCGCGCTTTTCGGCCGACGAAAGGCCGGATTCCGCCGGGCGCATGTCCTCGAGGAGCCAGGTCAGGTAGTCGGGCGCCTCGTCGATGCGCCGGGCGAGAGCCTCGTGACCTTCGCGCGCGAGCAGATCGTCCGGGTCTTCTCCCTCGGGGAGCCGCGCGACGCGGGCCCGGAATCCCTGCGCCAGAAGAAGGGTCAGCGCTCCGCGCGTCGCGTTGCGGCCGGCGGAGTCTCCGTCGTAGCACAGGATTGCGTTGGAGGTCAGGCGGCGCAGCTTTTCGGCCTGCTCGGGGGTCAGCGCCGTGCCCATCGACGCAACCGCTTCTCCGACCCCCGCCCGAACGAGCGCGAGGTGGTCGAAGTAGCCCTCGACGAGCACGACGCGGTCGCGCCGGCGGACCGCGTCGCGCGCCGAGGAGAGACCGTAGAGGAGGCGCTTCTTCGAAAAGATCGGGGACTCCGGGGAGTTCAGGTACTTGGGTTCCCCCTCGGGGGAAAGCGCGCGACCGCCGAAACCCACGGGCCGGCCCCGTTCGTCGCGCACGACGAAGATCAGCCGGTCGCGGAAGCGATCGTAGGCGCCCTTGCCTTCGGAGCGCGGCTGCAGGAGCCCGGCTTCGATCAGGAGCTCCTCGGGAAACGCGGGGGACAGGGCCTTGCCGATCGAGTCCCAGGCGTCGGGCGCGTGGCCGAGCGTGAGCTCGGCCCACAGCGGCTCCGGCACGCCGCGCTTTTCGAGATACTTCGCGGCCGCACTTCCGGGCTTGCCGAGACGCTCGCGGTAGAAGCGCTCGGCCGCCGACAGAACCTCGTAGAGTCGATCCCGCCGGTCGTCGCGCGGGCTTCGCCGCTCCCGCCGCGGGATCGTGACGCCGAAGCGGCCGGCGAGCGCCTCGACGGCCTCGGGAAACTCGAGCCGGTCCATCTGCCGGACGAAGTGGATGACGTCGCCTCCGGCTCCGCAGCCAAAGCAATGGTAGAGGCCCTTGTCGCGGTCCACCGTGAACGAGGGAGTCCGCTCGTTGTGAAACGGGCAGAGGCCCTTCCAGGAGCGGCCGGCCTTCTTGAGCGTCGTGTGGTCGCCGATGACCTCGACGATGTCGGCCGCCGACCGCAGCTC
The DNA here is from genome assembly GCA_963805495.1 of uncultured Acidobacteriota bacterium. Classification (GTDB taxonomy): domain Bacteria; phylum Acidobacteriota; class Thermoanaerobaculia; order UBA5066; family Gp7-AA6; genus DAHUXD01. Next base: position 739,077 of record CAWDUQ010000001.1, read on the forward strand.
GGCGAGGACGTGATCGTTGATGTCGAGGTCGTAGGACGTCATGGGTCGTGGATGCGGCCGCGAAGCAGTCCTCTTCTTATCTCAATTCCAGGATGGTGGCCCCGTTGCCGCCCTCGGTCCGGTCGGCCGAACGCAGGGACGCGACGGCGCCGTGCGTTCGGAAGCGCTCGCGGACCGCTTCCCGCAGCCGGCCGGTCCCGTGGCCGTGAATCACGCGCAGGCGCGAAGCGCCCGAGAGAAGCGCCTGGTCGAGCGCGCGCTCCACGGCGTCCAGCGCCTCCTCGACGCGCTGCCCGATGAGGTTCACCTCGGCGGTGGGGCCACCGGCATCGGCCCCGGGCTCGGGGGCGGCCGGCCGCGGCGACGCTGGACGAGGGGCCCGGCGCGACGCGCCCGGCGCCGGCGCGAGCTCGGAGCGCCGCACTCGGATCCGCTTGCCGCGGGACTCGAGGTGCGCCCAGTCGCCGTCGAAGGCGACGACGCGCCCTTCGCTGCCGAGCTCGCGGATGCGGGCGACGTCTCCGATCGCAACCTCGCGGGACCTTTCCTCCTCGGCTTCCCGGGCTTGCCCGATCACGGCCTCCTCCCCGGCGGCCCGTTCGGCATCCTCGAGCACCCGGGCCGCGGTCGCGCGCGCGAGCCGGGCGCTGTCGCGGCGCGACGCCTCGAGCTCCTCGGCGACCTTGCGGGAGAGCTCCCGTCGGGCCTTCTCGAAGCCGGCGAGGCCCTCGGTGAGCATGCGGACCTTTTCGTCGGCGAATCGGCGGCGTTCCTCGGCGAGCCGCTCCGACTCGACGCGGGCCGCCTCCTTCTCGTGAGCGAGCGACCGTTCGAGGCCGCGGAGCCGCTCGAGGGTCGCTTCGGCTTCGCTCTCGGACCGGTCGCGGCGCTCCCAGGCCTCGCCGAGAAGCTCCCGCGCCCGTTCCAGCACGCCTTCGGGAATGCCGCGCTCCCGCGCCACCGAGAGCGCCCGGCTTCGGCCGGCGAGTCCCGGGTGCAGGCGGTAGTTCGGCCGGCCCGTCTCTTCGTCGAATTCCATCGCCGCGCAGAGGGCTTCCGCGCGTGCGCCGGCGAAGCCCTTCACGGCCGAGAGGTGGGTCGTCACGAGGGCGCGGCCTCCGCTCGCGAGGTACGCCTCGAGGAAGGCGACCGCGAGAGCGCTTCCCTCTTCCGGATCCGTGGCGCCGCCGATCTCGTCGATCAGCGCGAGCGATCCCGGCCCGGCGTCGGCGAGGATCCCGGCGAGGGTTTCCATCGAGGAGGAAAACGTGGAGCGGTCGGTGAGGATCGCCTGCGCGTCGCCGATCTCCGTACGGATCGAGCGAAAGACCGGAATGCGCGTGCCCGCGGCGGCGGGGATGGGAATCCCGGACTGCGCCAGGAGCGAGAAGAGGCCGGCCGTCTTCAACACGACCGTCTTTCCGCCGGCGTTCGGCCCGGAGACGACGAGGAGGCGGCGCTCCGGCGGGAGCTCCATGTCGAGCGGCACGGCCTGCCGGCCCTCTCGGGTTTCGCCGAGGACGCGGCGGCGCAGCTTCTCGTAGCGCGCGTCCAGCAGCGGATGACGGGCCCCGATGAGGGCCCAGGCGCCGTCGTCCGAGATTTCGGGAAGGCGACCCTCGCCCATCTCGCCGAACTCCGCCTTCGCCTCGAGCGCGTCGAGTTCCGCCAGGGCGTCGACGGCGCGCTGCAGGTCGTCGCCATGCGCGAGGATCGTGCGGCCGAAGTCGGCGAGCAGCCGCTCGATCTCGCGCCGCTCCTCGGCGGAGAGGAGGGCGAGATCGTTGTTGGACTCGATGACTTCCATCGGCTCGACGAAGACGGTCTGGCCGGACCCGGACCGGTCGTGCACGATTCCCGGCACGCGCGCGCGACTCGAGGCCTGCACCGGCAGGCAGTAGCGGTCGTTGCGGAGCACGACGACCGAGTCGCCGAGCGCCTCGCGCCGGTCGTCGACGAGTCTCTCGAGGAGGCGCGACACTTCGCCCCGCCGCCGGCGCAGCCGCGAACGGATCGCGAGAAGCTCGGGCGAGGCATCGTCCTTGAGCTGCCAATCGTCGCCGAAGAGCTTCGCGGCGCGCGCGGTGAGCGCGTCGAAGATCGGAAGCGTCTCCCGCCGCGCCGAAAGAAGGGGAGAGTCCGTTTTCGCCAGCGCGCGGCGAACGGCATCCGCGGCGCGCGCTGCGCGCACGATCGGTCGGAAGTCCTCGGGAGCGCCGGACCCTCCCGCGGCGGCGAGGGACTCGAGCGCGGGCGCGACGTCGTCGAGTCCGGCGAGCGGCAGCCGGCCGTGCCGGATCAGGAACGCGGAGGCTTCGGCCGTCTCGGCGAGGAGCCGGGCGACGCCGCTCTCCTCGAGGGCGGGGGCCAGAGACAGAACCGCCGCCCGACCGGGCGGCGTTCGAGCGAGGGCGGAAACGAGCCGAAGGACGACGCCGAACTCGAGAGACTCCCGGTCGGCGCCGCCTCCGTCTGCGGGTGCTAGACCGAAGCCCGCTTCTCCTCCGACAGCTTGCGGAGCATCTTCTTTCGGGCTTGAATCATCTTGCGCTTTCTCTTGGCGCTCGGCTTTTCGTAATGCTGGCGCTTCTTGAGCTCGGAGAGGATGCCGGACTTCTCGCACTTGCGCTTGAAACGCCGCATGGCGTTCTCGAAAGACTCGTCTTCCTTGACGTGGACCAACGGCACGGACACTCACCCCCTTACCCAGGACCTTACAGAGAGCACGTGATTCTAGAGATGCGGGTCCGGAGTGTCAACGGGAATGCCGGTATCCCTAATCGAAAGAAAGGCTTAGAAACGAGCGATTTCTCGTATCGACTTTGCGAAAGGGGCCTCTGACCCGATAATGCCAGCAATGACCGATTCCGAAGCTCCGGACCGGGCGAAATTGGTCGAGACGGAAATCGAACGGCGGCTCTCCGAAAGGTTCGCCGCGCTGCGCGAAGAGTTCGACCGCCTGCGGCTCGAGACCGACCGCCGCTGGTACGGATTTCTGGAAAAGTTCAACCAGGACTTGAAGGGCGTCGTTCCGACCGAGCTCATCGAGTCGGTCCCGATGCCCGCAGGAGGCGCGGCGGCCAAGCCGGGCTCGGTCGGGATCGAGGCGGTGCGCGGTCTCGACCAGGCCGCGACCCAGGTCGACGTTCTCCACCGGTTCCTCGACGAGTGCCGCAAGCACTGTTCCCGCGCGGCCCTCCTCGTCGCGCGCGGGGATTCGATCGGCGCGTGGAAAGCCGTGGGCTTCTCGGGTCACGGTGGCGAGGACGACGCGGTGCGGCAAATCGCGCTCCCGCTCACGCAAGGCGGTCTCCTCGCGAGGCTGATGACCGGAACGGCCGTGCGGTTGCCCGCGGTCAACGACATCTCGACTCTTCTCCGCGCGTCGAAAGTCGCCGACGCCGTGGCGATTCCGATGGTGGTCCGGGAGAAGATTTCCGGCGCCCTCTACGCGGACGCGGTGCTCGGCGAAGAGGAGAGCTTCGATCCGGACGCGCTGGCTCTCCTGACGTATCTCGCCGGCCTCGTCGTCGACCGCCTCGCGTCGCGGAAGCTGAAGCCCGCGCCGGCGCTCCGCGTGCCCGACCCCGTCAAGAAGCCGGAGCCCGCGGGCATGTGGATGAACGACGAGGCCGCGGCCGTCGAGGACCTGCCCCCGTCGGCGGAAGTCGGCGCCGCTCCCGAACCGGAGCCCGCGCCGGGGCCCCGCCTCGAGGAGCATCCGCGCGAAACGCCGGCCTCGTCGATCGTGACCCCGGCGATCCCGATGCCGGAGCCCTCGCGCCGGCTCGGCGGGCCGCTCGCGACGGCGTCGCCCGACGAGCGTCAGGAAGAGGCACGCCGCTTCGCGCGCCTGCTCGTCTCCGAGATCAAGCTCTACAACGAGCGCGCGGTGCTCGAGGGACGCGAAGGCGGAAACATCTACCATCGCCTCAAGGACGACATCGACCGGAGCCGGCAGATGTACGACGAACGGATCCCCGACGATGTCCGGTCCTCGACCAACTTCTTCCAGGAAGAACTCGTGCGGATCCTCGCCGATGGCCGGCCCGAGGCCCTGGGTACCTGACGCTTCGCCGGCGGTCTCCGTCCCCCCACGGCACCCCCCGGTCAAGCGCCTCGCGGTTCTCGGAAGCATCCTTCTGCTCCTGCTCTCCGGGCACGCGCGAGCGGACCGCGCGCGGCCGCAGGTCTCGAGCGACTTCGACGCCGAGTTCGCCCGCGCCGCCGATCTCCTCGACGAGGGAAAGCGCGGTGAGGCGGAGGCGGTGCTCGCCGAGGTCCGCCGGCGGGCGGGGCCGTCGGCCTGGGACGCGCGGGCCGCCATGCTGCTCGCGTCCGACGACGCCAGCCGCCAGGAGTGGGCGGCGGCGGCCGCCAGTCTCGCGGACATTCGCGCCGCGGCGATCGGCCTCGAGGCCTACCGAAGCCTGCGCCGCGCCGAGGCTCTGGAGCTTTCGGGCCGTCCCGACGAGGCGATCGAGGAGGCGGGGCGCGCCTTCGCGGCCGAGGGACGCTTCGCGTACCGGATCCGCGCGGCCATGCTTCTCGCACGCCTCGAGGAAAGGCGCGGGCGTCCGGGCGAGGGCGCCCGTCTGCTGATGCTCGCCGCCGACGCCGCGAAGTCGCCGGCCGAGAGCGCGGAGGTCGCGATCGGCCAGATCCGCCTGGGGATCGCGTCGAAGGATCCGGCGGCCGTCGACGCGGCGGCGCGGAGGCTGCTGCTCGACGCGCCGACGTACGACGCAATGTCCTCGACGCCGGCGTTCGCGCGCCGCGCGGCGGCGCAGGCGGAGCGGCACCTGAGCGCGGCCGAGCGGGGCCGGCGCGGAAAGGCCCTCGTCGCCGCGGGCGAGGGCAAGCGCGGGGTCGCGCTTCTCTCGAAAGACAAGCCCGAAGCCTGGCCCGAGGGAGAACGCGCCGCCAACCTTCTGGCGCTTGCGCGCGGTCAGCTGGCCTCGCGAAGCCTCCGGGCCGCGGAGTCGACGGCCGCCCGGGTGCCCGCCGACGGAACGCTCGCCGCGTGGGAGGCGAAGCTCTTCCGCTGCGACCTCGTCCTGACGAGGCTGAAGTCCGGGCGACGTCCTTTGGACCCGTCGGATCCGCGGCTCGATCCGGTGCAGGCGGCCCTCGTCGCGCTGACCGATCCTGCCGTGCCGGCGTCGGTCCGACGCGATGCGCGGGAGCGCCTCCTGCGGCTGGCCGCGGACCGCGAAGACTTCGACGCCGCGTTCGGCCAGGCGCGCGAGCTCGTGGCGGATGCGCCGGACGGGGCCGCAGGATTCGAAACGCTCTGGCGCCTGGCCTGGGAGCGGTTCCGCGCGGGAGACCTCGAAGGCGCCCGCTCCGATTTCGAGGCGCTCGCCGGGCTCTATCGGGGCATCTCCGTTTCCCGGCGCCTGGCTTACTGGCGGGCGCGGTGCCTCGAGCGCGAGGGCCGGGTGGCAGAAGCGCAGGCGCTCTTCGGGGAGCTCGCGGCGGCGTCGCCGGCCGACGTCTATGCCCGGTTTTCGCGGCCGCGCGCGAGCGCGCCGGACCGGCTCGAGCGTGCTTCGCTGCGCGATCCCTCAACCGCGACGGCGGCTTTTGCCCGGGTCGACGAGTTGTTGCGGCTGCGGATGTTCGAAGAGGCGTCGGCGGAGGCCCGCCTCCTCGCGCCGTCCCGGGGACGGGAGCTGCGCATCGCCGAGTCGGATTTCGCGCTCGGACGGTTTCTGACCGCGGCGGTCTCGATCAAACGGGCGCTTCCGGAGATCGGCACGGCGGAGGAAGGGCGCGTTCCGGACGGATGGAGGAGGCTCTACTACCCGATCGAGGAGGGCGGCTTCCTGCCGGAGCGGGCCAGGGAGTTCGCGCTCGACCCGGCGGTGCTTCGGGGACTCGTCCGGCAGGAGAGCGTCTTCGATTCGAACGCGAAGTCGCGGGCGGGCGCGATGGGGTTGATGCAGCTCATGCCGGCGACCGCCAGGAGCCTGTCGCGCTCGGTGCTTCGCTCCCGATATCGCCGGGCCTTTCTCTACGACCCGGGCGTCAACTCCCGCCTCGGCGCGGCGTACCTGCGGAGCCTGCTCGACCGATTCGACGATTCGACGATCCTGGCGCTCGCCGCCTACAACGGGGGCCCGACGCGGATCGCGCGGCTCGTCCGCGAGAACCCGGGAGTGCCGGAAGACGAGCTCTTCGAGTCGATCCCCCTTTACGAAACGCGCGACTACGTTCGCCGGGTGTTGCTCTTCGCGGAGTCCTACCGCGAACTGTATCCGTGAGAACCGCCGGGATCACCCGATCGGCGACACAGGAGTAGGGGAGGGGCTCGTCCCCTCCCTCTTCACCAGGAGCCTTCCGGCACGACGAGGATCGAGCACCCGGCCTCCCGCAGCGCCTGGCGCGTAATGACGCCGCCGGCGCCGACGACGAGGAGGTCGTAGGCCTCCGCCCGCAGCTCCGCGAGGATTCCGCCGAGCGGCGTCTCGTCCTGGCGGACCGAGAAACGCGACAACACGCCGAGCTCGCGGAGCGTCGCAACGCCCCGTTCCAGGTGCGCCCGTGCGAACGGCAGGGGCGCGCGGTCCGGGTGCGTCACGTGGAGGAGCGTGACCGAGGCGCCCAGTCGGCGCGCCAGCCAGCCGCCGGCGCGCACGTCGGTCTTTCCGGGCTCGCCGACCGCCGTGCAGATGAGGATGCGCTCGATGCGCCGGGGCCGGCCGCGCGCGAGCAGAAGGGGGATCGTGGTTTGCGCGGCGAGCTCCTCGGCGAAGCTCGGGGAGCTCCGCCGGCTCCGCGTCGACTCCAGCTCGCCGGCGCCGGCGAGCACGAAGTCGTACGGAGATTCCCGGGTTTCGTTGGCGATCTGCTCGGCGGCGCCGCCGCGGCGAACCCGGATCGCGGCCTCGGGGAGCCCCGCGGCGGCCGCCCGGCGGGCGAGCGTTTCGCGGAGCGCCTCCTGGCCATGCGCGTCGGGCGCGATGCCGAGCACCGTCGCGGCCCCGTCGAGCGCCTCGACGAGCGGCGGAGCGAGCTCGAGCGCCGCGGAAAGGCCCGTCCCCTCGTCGCAGACGAGCAGGCGCGGCGTGGGCTGCCGGAGGATGTGCCACCGGTCGAGGACGACCCACGGCTGCCCGGTCGGCGGCTCGGCGTGCGCGGGGACGTCGACGTCGAGGAGGATGCTCTCTTCGCCGTAGGGAAGGGGCGGCACGACCTGGCGCACGCCGGCGAGCGCCGGCAGGCGAACGCGGACGCGCCGGCGAGGCCCCGCAAACGTGTGCTCGACAATCTCGCCGCGCCCGAGGACCGGGGTGCCCTTCGGCGGCTCGGTCCCGGAAAGCATGAGCTGCTCGGGGCGAACCAGGACCCGGACCCGGTCTCCTTCGTCGTGCGGCACGTGCGGCGGGATCGCGAGGCTCACCGGCCCGAGCTCGACGCGATCGCCGCGGGAGCCGCCCACGAGGATCGCGCCCGAGCCGAGGAACGTCGCAACGAAGAGCGATCGCGGGTTCTCGTAGAGGCTGTCGGGCTCGCCCACCTCGACGAGCCGCCCACGGTCGACCACCCCGATCCGCTGCCCGAGCTCGAAAGCTTCCTCCTGGTCGTGGGTGACGAGAATCGTCGTGACGCCCAGCGTTTTCTGGATCACCTTGAGCGTCTGGCGCAGCTGCACGCGGATCTTGACGTCGAGCGCCCCGAACGGCTCGTCGAGCAGGAGCACCTTCGGCTGGTAGGCGAGCGCGCGCGCGAGGGCGACCCGTTGCCGCTGGCCCCCCGAGATCTGGCTCTCGTATCGGCCGCCGAGGCCCGAGAGGCCGACGAGCTCCAGGAGCTCCTCGCGGCGCTGCTCGCGCTCGGCCGAAGAGACTTTGCGGATGCGCAGGCCGAATTCGATGTTTTCGGCGACGGTCATGTGCCGGAAGATCGAGTAGTTCTGAAAGACGAAGCCGACGTCCCGCGCCTGGGGCGGGAGGTGCGTCACGTCGCGGCGGCCGAGGCGGATGACGCCTTCGTCCGGCAGGATCAGTCCGGCGATCATCCGGAGGATCGTGCTCTTGCCGCTGCCGGACGCCCCGAGCAGCACGAAGAGCTCGCCGGCCTCGACCTCGAGCGACACGCGATCGACGGTGACCTGCTCGTCGAAGCGCTTGCTGACGTTCTCGAGGGTGATCGACATCAGCGGCCCCGCCTGGCGGCATAGCGCAGCAGGAAGAAGAAGATCACGAAGGACAGCAACGCGAGCACGGCCGCCACGGCGTTGGCGGCCTCGACGTTGCCCGCCTCGAACTGCGCGAAGATGTAGAGGGGCGCCGTCTGCGTCCGCAGGCGCAGGTTGCCCGAGACGAGCACCGTGGCGCCGAACTCGCCGAGCGAGTGCGCGAACGTCAGCAGCGCGCCGGCGAAGAGTCCCCCGCGCAGCGTCGGCAGAATGACCCAGCGGAAGGTCTGCCACGCCGTCGCGCCGATCGTGTAGGCCGCCTCTTCGTAGGTCTCCTCGAGCTCGTCGAGGACCGGCTTGACCGCGCCGAGCATGTACGGGAACGTCACGAAGAGGTGCGCCAGGAGGACGCCCGCGGGCGCGAACATCGGCTGGATGCCGAGCGGCTCGAGCAGCCGACCGAGCAGGCCGATGGGGCCCCACAGCAGGAGCAGCGACGTCCCGACCACGACCGTGGGGATCGCGATCGGCAGGTTGACGATGATGCCGAGCACCCGCTGGCCGCGGAAGCGGTAGCGCGAGAGCACGTATGCCGTGTACGTGCCGAGGATCGCGTTGACGGCCGCGGTCGCGAACGCGATGAGAAGCGAGAAGCGCAGAGCGAACAACGCCTCCCTCGAGGAGAGCGCTTCCACGAAGGCGGCCACGCCGCCGCGGAACGCGAAGACGAAGACCGCCGCGAGCGGCATCAGGATCAGGGGCAGCAGGGCCAGGACGACGAGGGCGACCGGCATCGTCGCGCGCCGGCCCGTGCGGACGATCGCGCTCGCGGGAGCGCTCATCGCTCGATTCCGCCCTTCATGACCCGATTCTTCCAGACGCCGTCCACGATTTCCTTTTTCGCCCGGCGCCAGCCCCCGAAATCGGCGATGCGGAACGGGTCCGCGATCACGCCGAACTCGGCGTGCCCCGCGTTGAGATTCTCGTCCACGCTGCGAAACCCGTAGCGCACGAAGATGCGCTGAGCTTCCTCGGTCCAGAGGAAGCGCGCGAAGGCGTCGACGAGCGGCCGCTGCCGGGCCGAGACGTTCCGGTCGACGACCACGAGGGTGTGCTCCGAGAGAATCGTGCGCGCCGGGTAGACCACGTCGGCGAAGAGCCGTCCGCGGCCCCGGTCGAAGATCGCCTCCTGCTCGTACGTGATGAGTGCGTCGCCGAAACCCTGCGAGAACTGGGTCCGCGCCGCTCGGGCCGAGGACGCCTGCGCGACGACGTGCTTCCAGATGCCTTCGAGCATCGCCTCGCCCGCGCCCGGGCGGCCCGGCTCGGCCCGCGCGCCGGCGCCGTACTCGGCGACGATCGCCCAGTTCGCCCCGCCCGAGGTCATGGGGTCCGGGTGGACGATGCGCGCGCGGCCGCCGGCGAGGTCGCCGAAGTCGCGGATGCCGAGCGGATTGCCGGGCCGCACGAGAACGACGAACGGCGTGAGGTTGACGACGCCCTCGTGGGGCAGGCGCTTCCAGCTTCCCGCGGCGATGGCGCCGGCGTCGGCCAGGCGCTCCGCGTCGCTCTCGAGCGACAGGAGAACGAGCTGCGCCGGGACACCCAGGATGACCTGGTTCGTGACCGTGCCCGAGCCGCCGAACGAGGAAATGAACGCGACGTCGCCGTGGCCGCCCGCGCGCCACACTCTGCGGAACGCCGGGAAGATGCCGTCGTTCATCGCGTCGGCGAGGATGCTGAAGCCGTAGAAGACGATCGTCGGCGGGCTCGCCTCGGCGCGCGAGAACGGCAGCCAGGGCCAGAGGGCCCAGGCGAGGAGCGCCGCAAGAAAGAGGAGCGGCACGACGCCACGCCGGCGCGGCGGCGGAGGTCTCATCCGGCGAGGCTCGGTGCCACGGCGGGCCGAGGATATCGCCTTAGAATCCGGCCGTGAGCGAATCCCGGGAGTTTCGGGTGAAGACCTCCCGCAAGATCGAGCGCCTCGACATCACGAAACAAGTCGAGAACGCCGCGAAATCGCTGGGGCGGGACGCGGGAGCGTTGCTCGTGACGACGCCGCACACGACGGCGGCCGTGACGGTGGGGGAGGCCTGGGACCCCGACGTCACCGGCGACATCGAGCGGGCGCTCGACGCCTGGGTGCCGAACGTGCGGTTCGACCACGGAGAGGGCAACTCGGCGGCGCATTTTCTGTCCGAGGCGATCGGGAATGCACGTCTCCTGCCGCTGGAGAAGGGGAAGATCCAGCTCGGCCGGTGGCAGGGAGTCTTTCTGATCGAGCTCGACGGGCCGCGCGAGCGCACCGTGCGCGTCGCGGGGCTCTAGCCGGGCGTCCCGAGCTCCCGCTCCTCCTTCTCGGTGTGCGCGTCCCAGCGGCGCGCGAGGTTGCCGAAGAGTCGGCGTGCGCCTTCGAGGTCGTGGCCCTCGGCGAGTCGCCGCATGACCCCGGACAGCTCGCGGATCTGGACGTGCTCGAGCCGCAGCTCCCGTCCCAGCCGCTCCCCGGCCGTCTCGGCCTCGGCGGGCGCGAGTCCGTGCCCGGCGGCGCGCGGCAGGACCGTTTCTTCCTCGAGGGCGGTGTGACGGCGGAGCTCTTCGTCGAACGCCACGATCGCTTCGCGGGCGGGAGCGAGCGCGCCGGCATCGGTCGCGGCGAGGAACTGTCCGAGGAGCCGGTCGAGCCGCCGGTGCGCGAGTCGCAGGTCCTCGAGTCCGCCCACGGCCCGCGATTCTGGCACGGCGGAGCGGGAGCCGGGGACTACAATCACCCGATTCAGGGGAGGGCCGACCCACGTTGGTACAGCCCGGCACGCTTCTCGAAGGCAAGTACGAAATCCTCGACAAGATCCGCGAGGGCGGGATGGGGTCCATCTACCGCGTGCGGCACCGCCTGCTCGAGGAGATTCGGGTTATCAAGGTGATGAAGCCGAACGCCGTGGCGGACGCCGACCTGCGGCGGCGCTTCGTCGAGGAAGCCAAGACCGCGACGCGGCTCAAGCACCCCAACATCTGCACGATCTACGACTTCGCGATCGACGACTCCGGCATGGCGTATCTCGTCATGGAGTACATCGAGGGGCCGAGCATCTCCGAGCTCCTGAAGCTCGAGGGGCGCCCGGCGCTGCCGCTTGCGCTCGAGATCGCCCACCAGAGTCTCCTCGCGCTCGGGTTTCTCCACCGCAAGGGGATCGTGCACCGCGACGTGGCGCCGGACAACATCATGCTGACGCGCGACGAGCAGGGCCTGCCCCTCGTCAAGCTGATCGATCTCGGCATCGCGAAGATCGCGGAGGCACCGGTCGAGGCGACGGCCACGGGCGTCTTTCTCGGGAAGCTCAAGTACGCATCCCCGGAGCAATACGGCTCTCTCAAGAAGGGAGAGCGCCTCGACGGCCGGAGCGATCTCTACGGGCTCGGCATCGTTCTTTACGAGCTGCTGACCGGCGTGCTGCCGTTCGAAGGCGACACCGTGGTCGAGCTGCTGCGCGCCCATGTTTTCGCGCCCCCGCGACCTTTCGTCCAATCCGACCCGGAGGGCCGGGTCCCGGCCGAGTTGCGCGCGGCCGTCCTGAAGTCGCTGGAGAAGCGCCGCGAAGATCGATTCGCGGACGCCGAGAGTTTCGACCAGGAGATCCTGACGATCCAGGCCCGTTACGTCCGCCCCGAGGACTTCGAGGAGACGCGCGCGGCGGTCGCCAAGCTGCGGCCGAGCCGGGAAGTCCTCGTGTGGCCCGCGACGCCGAGCGCCCAGAGCCATCTCGACCTGCAGTTCGGAGTGTCGACCACCCCGACGCCGGCGCGCTCGACCGAGAACGATTTGACGGCGGCGGCACCGGTGAAAACGAACTGGTCGGACCGCGAAGCCAACGTGCCGACCGTCCCGGTCGACGCGCCGCCCGGCCGGCGTCGCGCAGGGCTCGTCGCCGTCGTCGCGTTGGTCGCGGCAGCAATCGTCGCCGCCGTCCTGCTGTCGCGATCGAAAAGCGCGGAGCCGCCGGCCGTCACGGCGGCCGCGCTGGTGACGCCCGCGGCCGCGGTCCCCCCGACTGAGCGCCCGACGCCGGAACCAACGGCGCTCCCGCCGACGCCCGTGCCGCCGACTCCGCCTCCGACGGCCGCCCCGGCGAGCGAGCCCGTTTCGCGGTCGCGCGCTGCCTCGGTACGGCCGACCGCGCTCCCGGCGCGACCGGCCGTCGTGGCGCCGCCGGCCCCCGCGCTTCCGGCCATCGTGGCCGTGCAGGCGCCCGCCCCCGACATCGCCCGCCTGCCGTCGCCCGTTCCGGCGGTCCCGACCGAACCGGCGCGGGCCACCGCTCTCCCCGCGCCCTCCCCGCGGCCGGCGCCGACCGAGGCGGACCGCTTGCGCGAGGCCGTGCGTCTCTACGAGACGGCCCAGAACACCCTGAGCCCCGACCTCTACGTCCGCATCTTCCCCGGTGTCGACCGGTCGCGGGTGCAGGAGGCGTTCGCAAATTTTCGGTCACAGACCGTCGAGTTCGAGATCCGGAAGATCGAGATCGACCCGCGCGGTCAGTCCGCGGTCGTCTCCGGCTTCGAGTCGCGCCTCGCCGTTCCGAAGGCGGGCAACGAGCAGCGGGTCGACTCCGTTCGCGTCCTGCAGTTCGAGAAGCGCGGCGACGCCTGGGTCATCACGGCGATCCGCTGAAGCTCCGGAGCGCCTCGAGCAGCCGCCGAATTTCCGGACGCCGTCCCTCGCGAGCGGGAGACAATGCCGGTATGCAACACGTCCGGCGGACACTCGCCCTGGTCCTCGTCGCGGCAGCCCTCGCCTGCGCGAAGCCGGCCGATCCGGTTCGGGCGACGATCGACGCGGTCGTGAAGGCCGCCAACGCCCGTGACGCGGACGCGCTGCTCGCGCGGGTGGCCCTCGACTTCGAGGCGGCCGACGGGACGGGCCGGAACGAGATCGAGGCGAGGCTCAAGGGCTACTTCGCGGCCTACGAGAACCTGCACGTGGAAGTCTCCGACGTCCAGATCGAGCGGGGCGAGGCCGCGGCACGCGTTCGCCTGCGGGCCGACATGACCGGGCAGGCCCGTTCCGTGGGCGGTTTCGGCGGCCTCCTGCCTTCGGCCGCGAAGTACGACTTCGACCTGCGGCTCGTTCGCGAGGGAAACGAGTGGAAGCTGGCCTTCGCCGGCTGGCACGCCGTCGGGGACTGACGCCCGGCCGCGTTTGACTCCCCGCTCCAATGTCCTTATTCTTCCCGGTCCGCTCTGCTCCTCAGTAGCTCAATGGCAGAGCATCCGGCTGTTAACCGGAGGGTTGTAGGTTCAAATCCTACCTGAGGAGCCATATCCGACTCGGCGGTCTGGATCTGCCGTCGATATCTGAAAATCAAAGATGTTGGCGGGGTTCCAAATCCTCGCTGACGGTCGAATTCAAGGGCCTCGGGGAAAACGATCTTTTGGAACCCTTGCTTCTGGTCGAGATTGAACTCGGTCCATGCCCTGGCTGGGTTCTTGATCCCGTGCTCCGAAGTCGAGGACGCCCTTCAACTCGCGCTCCTCCATGACCTCGACGGGGTGATCTGACATCACGAAAGCAAGCTCGTCTTCGATCTGCGCAAGCTGCTTTCGATAGGCAGCGTGGTCGATCAGATCGTCCACGAACTTCGAGAGAGTAGCGATCCGATTCGCCCTCAGTACTTCCAGCTCTTCAGGTCGGCGCCGGCGGGCGCGGTTGCCTCAATGTGCGTCACCATTTGCCAGATGAGGACGGGAAGCGCGTTCAGGCGTTCGATCCGGGGCGCGTCGAGGCGGACGCCAGCATAGCAATGGGGCTGCAGGGGGGCGTAGTCGAAGGTGGCGTTGGCCGGGGGATACAGCTTGGGGTCGGTGAGCACGGCTTCGGTGAGGTGAACGGCGTTGTTGAGATACCACGTGTCCATGTCGCCAACCGTGAAGCGGAGCTTGCCCACCAGCTTGGGACCCAGCGTCACCCAGTCGCGTTTCATGATGTTGCTGAGGTCATAGTGTTCGCGCCAGTACTCAGCGACTGACTTGTCGATCTGGCCGGTGCGCTTGTCCCAGATTGGCTTGGGGTAACCATCGTCGCCCATGGGGCTGAAGACGGCCTGCCAGATGTCCCATTGCTCCCCGGAGCGGGAATGTGTTCCGAGCACAAGCTCGTAGCGATTCTCCTGTTCCATGGTGGAGTCGAGAATGCCGTTGGTTTTGCGCTTGTCGGGGAGCGGGACCTGTAGAAAAGGGCCCTGGCGAAAAAACGCATTCTCATCGTCATAAATGTTGACGGTGCCATACGCTCGGAAGTCAATCGGGTCAGGACAAGCGACCCAGGCGCCGTTGATGTCGTCGGGATAGAACACCTGGACGCCGAGGCTTTCCCATCCACCTGTGGAGCCGCCGAAAACCGTCCGCGCCCAACCCTGGCCGAGGCCACGGAACTGCTTTTCGATCATGGGCAGCAGCTCGTGCATGATGGCGTCGCCGTAGGGCCCGAGGTTGGCTGAGTTCACGGCGTAAGAATCGTCGAAATATGGATTGGCGTGCTGTGGCATCACGATCAGCACGCGGGGCAGGCGACCGCTGGTCCAAGCTTGAAAAAAGCTCCAGCCAACTTCCTGCAGCTCCCTCTCCTTGGAGTCGGCCCATTCCGCACCGGCCCCGGGATCGGGTGGAGTCGCCCGAAAGCCGGGAAAGAAGTGGCGATGGTAGTGGTCTTCCGAGATGAGAACGGGGTAGTGCGCATCCGGGTGCTCGTCCCAGCCGTCAGGCACGAGCACAACCGCGCCGATATCCGTGGGACGACCCCAGAACCTTGTCAGCAGCTCACTGCGCATGCGAACGTGTTTTTCCCACTTGGTGTCTTCCGCGGAAGGAGGCCGGGTGATCGGGCGCCAGTCGAGCATCGAGTCAACGTCGGCGAGTTCCTTTTCCAGCGGGGGAACTTTGCGATCGAGGATGATGCGAATGGGGCCTGATTTTCTGTGATCGAGATGCAGCTTTTCCACCTTGCTCAGGAAATTACCGGGCTTGGTCTGCCAGTGCTGGCCTTCACCCTTGTCCGGTGGCAACGAGACGACCTTGCCGTTGCCGAGGTGAAAAGTCTCGTAGACATTGAGCACGACCTGCACGTAGTAGTCACCCGGCGGGAGGTCGCGCAAGGTCTCTAGGGGGAAGCCGAGTGTGGCGGAATCGACACGAGCGGCGGCGCCGGGCGCGAGGGCATCCACATCGACACCGAAGGCCTGCTGGGAATTGATACCTTCGACCACGCCGAAACGAGGCTCCTTCTTATCGTCCTTGGACAGGATGAGCAGAATGTGGCCGTCCACAGGAGAGGCTGAGAGTTCTTTGGTGAAGGAGATTTCGAAAGTCAGAGGCGCTTGGGCCGCTGCAAGAGCGGGCAAAGTGAGAATCAGGAAGGCGGCAGTGAAGTCCAAGAGACGGCGCATCGGTTCCTCCTGGGGGAGCACAGCGAGAGAAAAGTGACGTGTCGCAAATCCCAGGCCCGCCATCACTCTACGCCGGAACCGAACGGGACGGCCCGAAGCCCCGCCAATTCCCGCAGCCGGCCCCCGAAATGGTTCCAACGGGGAACTATGTGGGGAGCCATATTGGACTCGCCGGTCTGGATCTGACGTAAATATCTGAAAATCAAGATGTGTGTGTGTGGGCCAAATCCTCGCTGGGGGTCGAATTCCACGGCCTCGGGGAAAACGATCTTTTGAAACCTCTGCTTCTGGTCAAGAACTCGGCCCATGCCCTGGCTGGGTTCTTGAGCACGTGCTCCGCGAAGTCGAGGGCGCCCTTGAACTCGCGCTCCTCCGATCCCTGCGCTCATCCGCCCCCCCGCCCCGAGGGCCGGCCCTGTCCACCGCGGCTGCGCCGACGCCCCGAAGCTCCGCCCCTCGCGGCCCTAGGGGCCGTAGAGCTTGAGGCCGAAGGTCTTGGCGAGAAAGACCGCCATCTGCCCGCGATTGATCGTGAGGTTCGGGCAGAAGTTGCCGCCACCACAGCCCCCGGTGATGGCCTCGGCCGCGAGTTGCTCGATCCAGTTCGCAAACTGGGACGGACACAGCACGTCGTTGAATACTCCGATGCAGTTGGGCGGAAGGTACGCCGACCCGTGCTTGGCCTTGAGGAGGAAAACGGCCATCTGGGCGCGAGTGACGGCATTGCCGGGACAGTAGTTCCCGTTCCCACAGCCTCCCGTGATCTGGAAGCCCGCCAGCTTCTCGATCCATTGGTCGGCGAAGTCGCCGGCGTGCACGTCGCCGAAAACCGTGCCTGTGGCCGGCGGGGGCGCGACATTCGGGCCGAACTTGCCCTTCAGCAGGAACACCGCCATCTGGGCGCGGGTGACGGAGCCGGTCGGGCAGTAGTTCCCGCCACCGCAGCCGCCCGTGACGCCGCTGTGAATCAGGTTCTCGATGAAGGCGTAGAACGGATGCGTCGTCGGCACGTCGGGGAAGCTGCCGCCGATGTGCAGGCCCCAGCTCCGCGTGATGGTGCCCGCGCTCAGACTCTCTGTGAACGTCGCATCCCAATGCGGCGTCGGGCGCGCGCCGGAGACTGTCATCCGGTAGCAGTTTCCGTCGCCGTCGCAGTCCGAGATCGCGCCGCTCGCGACGGTGCCGTAGTCGGCCTGGGTGTCGTCGATCGTGTAGGTCGGGCCCCCCGGCCCGATCAAAGCGGAAGCGGTCCCCGTGAAGCTTTGCGTTTGGGCTCCGACCAGCGTGTTTTTCCACGCCGGCGCGACCTGGACCGTCTCGCCCGACTCGAGCACGCCGTTGACGTTGGAATTCGTGCCGGTCGCGGCGTTGGCGTCGACTGCCATGAGTTGCGGGGTCAGCGAAGCGGGGGTGATGCGCCCGATCTTGCTGGCCGTTTGCTCCGTGAACCAGAGGTTGCCGTCGGGACCCGCCGTGATCCAGATCGGCCCGCTGCTCGCCGTGGGTATCGGGAACTCGGTGATGTCCCCCTGAGGCGTGATCCGGCCGATTTGATTGCCGCTGGTGGAGAGCTCCGCGAACCAGAGGTTGCCGTCGGGCCCGGCCGCGATGCCGACAGGGCCGCTGCTCGCCGTCGGAATCGGAAACTCCGTGATGACTCCGGCCGTCGTGATCCGGCCAATCTTGTTGCCGTCCTCCTCGGCGAACCAGAGGTTGCCGTCCGGGCCGACGGTGATGCCCTGGGGCGCGCTGCTCGCGGTCGTGACCGGGAACTCGGTGACGACGCCGGCCGTCGTGATCCGGCCGATCCTGTTGCCGTCGTGCTCCGTGAACCACAGGTTGCCGTCGGGCCCCGCCACGATGTGCAAGGGACTCAAGCCCCCCGTGAGCGTCGGGAACTCGGTGACGACGCCGGCCGTCGTGATCCGGCCGATCTTGTGGGCTCCGCCTTCCGCGAACCAGAGGTTGCCGTCGGGGCCGGTCGTAATCCCGGAGAGCCCGGCATTGGCCGAGAGGACCGGAAACTCGGTCACGCCGCCCGTCGGGGTGATGCGCCCGATCTTGTTGGCGCCCAGGTCACTGAACCAGAGGTTCCCGTCCGGCCCGCCTGTGATGTACGTGGGGAGGCCGCCGGTCGATCCAATCGGAAACTCGGTGATGCCGCCGGCCGGCGTGATCCGCCCGATCTTGTTGGTGAAGAACTCCGTGAACCAGAGGTTCCCGTCCGAGCCGGACGCGATCCCGTTGGGGGCGGCCGCAGGGGTGGTCGTGGGGAATTCGGTGATGACCTGGCCGGAGACGGTCGCCGCCAGAAACACGGCGAGCAGGGACGGGACGACCCTCGTCGGCAGCGGCATGTTGTACTCCGTTTTGGCGAGCACACTACCGCGTTCCTGCCCTCGGGGACAGGATAATGACCTCAGGGACAGGTTGATCAAGACACGGCGTGATCGGGCGACTCTCGACCACCGCCCCTCGGAGGGACCCGAACGGGGCAAACGGGTGCCGAGGTCACTACAGGTCAATGACTTGGGGTCAATATTCGATGTGCGACAGCGTGCGAAGTCTCCCGAAGTAACCGAGGTGGGATGAGAAGACCGACCTCTCTACGCAGTCACCGATAAGGCGCTGCAGGTTCTGCCGCTTGAACTCTAGAGGATCAAGGTGGTGGACAGGTGACAGTTGCTTGCTGCAATCCGTGAGGGCGAGCGTGGCGTCTCGCTCGATCCGGTGTCGAAGGATGCCGAGAGCGGCCCCTACGACCAGCACCAGCTCGCACGGAGCGACATCCTCGTCGGTGAGCCTGAGAAGGCGCTCGACCGGCTCGAACCGCTTCAGTCCGAACGGCGTCGAGATTCAAGAGTTGACGAGCCCGGTTTCGCCCGACGGCCGCTCCGTCGTCGGGTTTCGAGAGGGCAGGGCCTGGGTCTATCCGATCGACGGCGGCGGCGAGGGGCGGGCGGTGCCCGGGGTTACGGCGGACGATCGAGTCATCCAGTGGAGCGCGGATTCTTCCTCCTCGATCTCGAGACAGGCCAGAAGCGTCTTTGGAAAGAATTTCCTCTCGACGAATCGGTAGGGTTCGTCCGGGTGCGCGTGACGCCGGACGGCCGCTTCTACGTCTACGGCGCGGTGAAAGGGCTCTCCGAGCTCTATCTCGTCGAGGGGCTGCGCTGACGGATTTCCACCGAGCTCGTCGCCCGGGCGGTGGTCGCGCGCAGCCTTGCGAATCCCCGCAACCAACCCCCGAAAAGGTTCCAACTGGGAACTGTGGTGGGAGCCAATACTCTTCGCACATTCGGTCCGAGAACCGCGGTGTAGAGTTCTTGACCATCGGATGACGCTCTCCGGCGGAACACGTCTCGGCCCCTACGAAGTCCTCGCACCGCTCGGCGCAGGTGGGATGGGAGAGGTGTACCGGGCGGCGGACTCGCGCCTCTCGAGAGACGTCGCGCTCAAGGTCCTGCCGGAGGAATTCTTCGAGGACGGGGATCGCGTCGCGCGTTTCGAGCGGGAAGCGAAGTCCCTGGCCGCGCTGAATCACCCGGGAATCGCTGCCGTCTATTCCTTCGAGGAGATTTCCGGGCGCCACATCCTGGTCATGGAGCTCGTCGAGGGGGAAGGCCTCGACGAGAAGATCGCCTCTGGCCCTCTTCCGCCGGATGAGTCCCTCGCGTACGCCAGGCAGATTGCCGAGGCGCTCGAGGCGGCGCACGAGAAGGGCATCGTTCACCGGGACCTGAAGCCCGCGAACGTGAAGGTCACGCCCGAAGGCAAGATCAAGCTCCTCGACTTCGGCCTCGCGAAAATCTTCGAGTCCGATCCGACCGGCTCTTCACCGTCGGCCACGCGCTCGCCGACGCTGACCGGCCGAGCGACGGCGGCGGGCATGATCCTCGGGACCGCGGCGTACATGAGTCCCGAGCAGGCGCGGGGCAGGGCGGTCGACAAGCGCAGCGACGTGTGGGCGTTCGGGTGCGTGCTCTACGAGATGTTGACGGGGAAACGGCTCTTCATCGGGGAGACCGTTTCCGACACGCTCGCCGCGGTGTTGCGGCACGAAATCTCCTTGAACGACCTTCCGCCGGCTGTGCCTTCGACGGTGCGGCGACTCATGGTTCGCTGTCTCGAGCGCGATCCCAAAAACCGTCTGCGCGACATTGGCGAGGCGCGCATCGTGCTCGACGAAGTGGCCTCCGGCCGCGTGGAGGAGACCGACGCCTCGCTCGCGGGCGCTGCCGAGCCGACGAAAAAGAAGGGCTGGCTGCCGTGGGCGCTCGCCGGGATCGCGATCGTCGCGGCGGTTGCGTTGGCGATCGTCCAGTTCCGTGCGCCGCGCTCCGAGCCGGCGCAGGCGATCCGCTTCGACATCGCGCGGCCCGAGTCCTCTTCTCCGACCAACCGCGGCAAGTTCTTCGAGCTGTCGCCGGACGGCCGATTCCTGGCGATCGTCGAGGCGGGCGAGCTCTGGGTCCGACCCCTCGACTCGGTCTCCGCCCGCCGAATCGAAGGGATCGAAGACGCGACCTATCCGTTCTGGTCGCCCGACAGCGCCTGGATCGGCTTCTTCGCCGAGAACGAGTTGAGAAAGGTCGCGCGCGACGGCGGCCGGGCGCAGAAGATCTGCGCGGCGCCGGGCGGCCGCGGCGCAAGCTGGTCAGCGGACGGCGTGATCCTCTTCAGCGACCGCTTCGGGAACCGGGGACTGTCTCGAGTGAGCGCCCAGGGCGGCGTACCGGCGGCGGTGACGCGCCTGGCCACTGAAGCGGCCAGCGACGCCCACCGCTACCCGCAGTTCCTGCCCGACGGCAAGAGCTTCCTCTTCCTCTACCTGGCGCCGTCGCCGGAGGTCGCGGGGGTCTATCTCGGGAAGCTCGACGGCGGCCCACCCGAGCGCGTGCTCAAGGGTTCCGATCAGGCGGTCTTTGCGCGCGCCGTCGGGAGCGGGAGCGGATACCTCCTTCACCGGCGCGAGACCACGCTGATGGCGCAATCATTCGACTTCGGCAGCCGCAGGAAAATCGGCGAGGAGGTGCCGGTGGCGAACGGCGTCGGCGTCGGCGCCAACACCGGTTCCGGGGCCTTCACGCTCTCGGCGAACGGCCTGCTGGCGTTCAGCGCCGACGCGGCCACGAGCAGCGAGTTCGTCTGGATCGGAAGTTCCGGGGAACGGGGTGAGCGGCTCGGCTCCGCCAACGCGGAGATGGGCGATTTCTACGGACTCTCGCTCGCGCGCGGCGGGCGACGACTGGCCTTCGGCGCCGGCAATCCGCCCGACATCTTCACACAGTCGCTCTCGGGAGGCGAGCCGTCGAGGTTCACCTTCGGCCCCGCGCCGGGGTGGGCGTACCCGATCTGGTCCCCCGACGGCAGCGAGATCGTCTACACGACGCAGGATCTGGTCGGCCTTCCGCAGTACGAGATCCGCCGCCGGCGCGCCGATCGCGCCGGCGGCGAAGAGATGCTGCTTTCCGCGAAGTCGTTCCTCTTTCCGTGGGACTGGTCACCGGACGGCGGTTCGATTCTCTACGGCGACGACCGAGGAGACCTCTGGCTGTTGCCGCTCGCCGGCAAGCGGAAGCCGGTCGCCTTCATCACCGCTCCCGGCCAGCTAGCGTACGCGCAGTTCTCGCCCGACGGGCGGCTGGTCGCCTACGCCAGCGACGAGCAGGGGCAGTTCCAGGTCTTCGTCGCGACCGTCCCGCCGAGCGGCGCACTCTGGCAGATTTCGACCGGCGGCGGCTCGATGCCGCGCTGGCGGCGCGACGGGCGCGAGCTCTACTACAGATCCAATGACGGTACGTTGATGGCCGTCGCGCTCGGCGCCGGACCGGGCACCGCGGCGATTGAGGAGCGTTCCGCGCCGCGACCCCTCTTCACCGGCATCCCCTCGTCGGGAAACTCGCCGATCTTCACCTACGCGCCCGACGACGACGGCCACCGTTTTCTCGTCGCCTCCACCAAGAGGGGCGCGCAGGAACCGATCACTCTGCTCGTGAACTGGCCGACCGTGCTCGCCAGGCGCGCACACGACGGCGCATCGTGACGATCTCTCCAGGCACTCACCTCGGCCCTTACGAGATTCTCGCGTCTCTGGGCGCGGGCGGGGTGGGGGAAGTGTATCCACTGCGCAAGAACCCGAGGTTCCAGAAGCTCGTCGCCGGTGGGAAGTAGTCCTGGCCTGCCTCGGCGCGCCGCCCTCGAGCGACACTTGCGCAAGAGTCACCGCCGTGATGTTCGGGTGGTCGTTCTGCTGCCGACCGGCGGCTCGTCCAGTCGGCGCGCTTTGCGGCCGGCGGCGAGACGATCGTCTACGGCGCAGCCTGTAGAGCTGAAGCCCGAAAGCCTTGACCAGAAAGGCAGCCATCTGGCCGCGGTTGTTCGGGTTGTCGGGGCAATAGTTGCCGCCGCCGCAGCCTCCGGTAACGCCTTCGGCCGCGAGCTGCTCGATCTCCCGGCTCGGGTTCCACGAGATCGTCGCGTCGATCGGCGCGGGCGGGATGGATGAGGTGTACCCAGCCAGGGACACCCGGCTCGGGCGCGACGCGGCGATCAAGGTGCTTCCAGGAGTGGCGGGGATCCCTGCGTCGAGCCTCATCGTTCGGATCCGAGGTTCGAGGGGGTCCTGGAGAGAATATGGCTGTCGGCCTGGAGCGGCCGATGGCGCGGTGCAGCGAGATCGGGAGTGAGAAATGAAAAAATCGGACGCGAGCCAGGGCCAGTCGGCATCGGAACTCATCTCGAAAAGAATCGCCGAACTCGGGGACTGGCGCGGAGAAACCCTCGGAAGAATGCGCAAGCTCATCAAGGAGGCAGTCCCGGACGTCGTCGAGGAGTGGAAGTGGATGGGCACTCCGATCTGGTCGCACGACGGCATCATCTGCACCGGCGAGTCTTACAAAAATGTCGTGAAGCTCACCTTCGCCAGGGGCGCGTCCCTGAAGGACCCGGCCCGTCTCTTCAACTCGAGTCTCGACGGAAACGTACGCCGCGCGATCGACATTCACGAAGGAGAAGAAGTTGATGGGTCCGCCTTCAAGGCGCTCGTTCGGCAGGCGGTCGCTCGCAACCGCTCTGGCAAGTCGAAATCTTCGAAGAGAGCGAAGTCCTAAGAGCGTCCGCCCCTGAAAGGTCCGACATCGGAGTGGAGGCCATCCGTCGAAAGTGGGAAGCCGACCAAGGACCAAAGGGAGGCACCCGTGAGCGGGCCAGATCCCCCGTGAGCCGCAGGGCGTGAGTCGCAGGTCCAAGTCGCGACTGCCTTCTGATGGGCGGTTTTCGAATCACGCGCGGCGAGCCCCGCAATCTCAGCGTCGGCAGACTGCGGCGCACTGTACGTCATGAGCCGAGACCGAGACACCCGGTGTCTGACGTTGTTGGAGTCTAGCGCGGATCATTCTGCCTTCCCTGGGTCTCAGGAGGCGGGAGCGCCTCGGACCCGATCGGCTACAAGCTGCAGGTCAGCCCTCCACCCGCCTCGGCGTCCTTCAACGACGTGCCGACCTCGCATCCGTTCTTTCAGTGGATCGAGGCGCTGAAGGCACGGCGCCCATCTTCACCTCGGCCCGACCGTTCGGCCCGGATGAGCGTTCGTCTACTTCTTGTCCGAGGGCGCGGCCGCGGTCGGGGAGGTCGCCGCCGCGGAGGCCGTCGGGGTTCGAGGTGCGGTATTCGAATAGTACGCGGCCAGAGCGGCAATTTCGGCGTCGGTGAGGTTGCGGCTCACGTCGCGCATCACCCGGTAGACGTCGTTGGCGCGCGCGCCGGACCGGAAGTCCGTCATCTGCAGCAGCAGGTCGTCGTACTTCTGATTCTGCAGGTCGGGATTGCCGTGCGAAGTGCGCGCGCCGATTCCCTCCGGAGAGTGGCACGCCTCGCAGGGCGGGATCAGGCGCGCACCGTCGCCCATCCGGACGAGGCGGGCCGCTCCCGCATCCGGCGCCGGCGTCGATTTGGGCGAGGAGGCGGGGGCCTGGGCCGCGTAGAACGCGGCCAGGTCGGCCATGTCGCGATCCGACAGGGCCTGCGCGGCCTCGCCCATGACGGTGGGACTCGGGCGCGACTCGCTCTTGTAGTCCTGAAGCTGTTTGAAGGTGTAGAGGGCGTCCTGGCCGGCCAGGTTCGGGACGTCCGGCGTGTCGATGTTCCCGGCCGGCCCGTGGCAGTCGGAGCAGTCCTTGTGGAGCTGTTGGCCTCGGGCGGGATCGCCGCTGCGCACGAGCTTCACGGTCTCGACCGTCCAGGCGACACGGGAGGAGGGGCCGCTGGCGACGAGGATCCCGGCGACGAACGCCGCCGCGGCGGAAAGGGCGGCGCTCCGTCTCACCGGAAGCCCCAGCCGAGGGCCTTGTGGACTCCGACGAAGAAAAACTGCCCGATCGGGTAGGCCCAGGCGATCGCCATCAGGACGACGAGCAGCCAGTTCCAGACCGCGAAGCCGTTGAGCAGCGCCGGCACCCGCACGACCGGCTCCATGGTCTCGGCGTAGGCCATGGCGCCGTCGTTCTCCTCGGCGCGGTCTCGGTGCGTGAGGGCGAGGTTGACGAGGAACAGCACGGTCGAAAGCACCATGAGCGCGCCGCCGACGATCATGGCGGAGCTCGCGGAGCGCCACCGCGCGACGATCGCGGCGTCGTACGGGGCGTAGGCGATGCGCCGCGGCATCCAGAGCAGGCCCTGGTAGTGCCACGGAATGGTGAGCGCGAAGATGCCGGCGAACCACAGCCAGAGCTGGGTCGTCGCCAGGCGCCGGGAGTAGAGCCGCCGGCCGGTCAGCCGCGGCCACAGCGCGTAGGCGCTGGCGAAGTAGACGGTCACGACGGTGCCGCCGAGGATCAGATGGAAGTGGGCCGTGATCCAGGCCGTGTTGTGCACCATCGTGTCCATGGCGTAGGACGCGTTGATCAGGCCGCCGAACCCCCCGGGCAGGAGCGTGAAAACGGCGAGAATGCCTCCGAGTGCGACCGGCTCGCTCCACGGCAGCCGGCCGATCCAGCCGAAGAGGCCCTTGCCGCCGCGAAGCCGTCCCGCCGTCTCGAGCGAGGCCGTCACCGTGAAGCCGGTCAGGAGCGTCGGCAGCGCCACCAGGAACGTGCCGAGCGCGTGCATGAGCTTCCAGCCCGCCGCCTGCTCCGGGTCGACGAAGACGTGATGGAGACCGATGGGCAGGCTGAAGACGAGGAGCATCACGAAGACGACCCGGCCGGCCTCGTCGGAAAAGATATAGCCGCCCGCGGCCTTCGGCACGATCGAGTAGAGCGCGACATAGGCCGGGATGAGCCAGAAGTACACGATCGGGTGGAGGGTCCAGGCGAAGAGGGCACGGGCGAGCCCGACGTCGATGGTCGACGTCATGCCCAGCGACAGCGGGAGGAGCTGGAAAACGACCTCGACGACGACCCCGACGAGCGTCCAGGCCCAGAGAATCGCGCAGCTCGTCATGCCGAACTGCGGCAGCGGCACGGGGCGGCCGGGGTTCTCGCGTTTCCAGGCCACCGTCATCGCGATCGTGATGGCGGTCCATGCCAGCGATCCGACGAGCAGAAGCGCCGCGCCGGCGTAGAAGGCCCAGTGCGCGATCATCGGCGGATAGAACGTGTAGAGAACGGTGGCCCGGCCCGCGACGATCGAGAGGGCCGCGACCACGGTGCCCACGAGCATCGTCCAGAATCCGAGCCAGGCGAGGCGGGGCCAGCGGACAGATCGCTCGAGGCTCGTGCTCGAAACGAAGTAGCCGAACCCGACGATGAAAAAGGTCGTCAGCACGAAGGCCTGCACCACTCCGTGCAGGGTGGTGGAGGCGTAGTACGCGGAGGGCGGAGTCCGAACGAGCTCGTCGCGCGCGAGGAGCTGGAAGAGGCCGAGCAGGGCCGCGACGCCCGAGAGCGAAAAGGCGATCCACATGTGGGCGAGCGAGAGTCGCCGGACGCTCTCGCCGGCGCGCGGGTCTGCGGCGCTCACGGGCGGGTGACCCGGACCCGGCCCCACATCGACTGGTGACCCAGGCCGCAGTATTCGTTGCAGAAGAGGGGCACGGTGACGCTCCCGTCCGGGTTGGCGACTCCGACCCGGGCGACCGAGTCGAAGCGGATCGTCGTCCGCACCTCGGAGACGTAGCCCGGCACGACCTGCGTGCCGATGTTCGTGCCTGCCACGTGGAGTCCGTGGAGGACGTCGGCGCTGGCGGCGCGAAGAACGATCGGGGTCTCGGCGGGAACCGTGATCTCCTGGGGATGGACCATGTACCGGGCCATGACGAGCCGAACGACGACGGCGCCGTCCTTCGCGCGCTCGACGCCGAGATGGTCCTCCGCAAATTCCGCCGTCAGGTGCAGTCGCGTCGAGTCGATGGTCTCGACGTTGCTCGGAGGGTGGATCTTCATCGCGGCCGCGGTGTAGACGATCAGGCCTCCCATCACCACGACGAGCAGCGTCGAGATTACGAACCAGCGGCGTTCGAGTCGATGGATGCCCACGCTTTACCGGACCGGGCCGCTCGCGAGGAAGCGGCCGAAATAGAGGAACGCCCATCCCGCAAAAAGGAGCGCCGCCACGATGAGCATGAGGGCGAAGGTGCCCCTCGGAGCGTCGGCGAGAATCCGCTTCTCTTCTGGTGTCGGCCCGGCCACGCCACCTCCCGGAGCTCGGACTGCGATGCGAAGTTTTCGCGACAATATGCGGATCGAGCGGGCCGCCGCAAGTCCCTGGCTCCGCGATTGACGACGCCCGGCGGCGGCGGACACAATGCGGACCCTCCATGCCCGCCCTCGTCGCGACTGCGTTTCTCGTCGGCCTCGCGGGCGGCGTCCACTGCGTCGCCATGTGTGGAGGCATCGTCGCGGCCCTCGGGCTCGGGGCGCCGTCGGCCGGCCCGCGCCCCGCGTCGGCCGGCGTCCCCCGGCAGCTCGCGTACAGCCTGGGCCGCGTGGCCTCCTACAGCTGTGCCGGCGCCGTGGCGGGCGGGCTGGGTGGTCTCGGTGTCGACGCGGGGGGAGGCGCCCTGCCCGTCCAGGTCGCCCTGCTCGTCGCCGCCAACGGGCTCATCATTCTTCTCGGGCTCTACCTGGCGGGTCTCGGCAACGCCGTGCTCGCGCTGGAACGTGCGGGAAGCGTCGTCTGGAGGGTGGTCCACGGGCTCGGGGCCCGGCTGTCCCCCGCGAACACCCGGCGGCGCGCGGTCGTCGTGGGCCTGGCGTGGGGGTTCCTTCCGTGCGGGCTCGTCTACAGCGTTCTTGCGACCGCCCTCGTGTCGGGGGGCGCGGGCCGGGGGGCCCTCGTCATGGCGTCGTTCGGCCTCGGGACCCTGCCGAATCTCCTCGCCGCGGGGCTCGCCGCGGAGAGCCTGCGCCGTTTGGTGCGCAAGCCGCTCGCGCGCCGCATCGCGGGGCTCGCGGTCGTGGCGCTCGGCCTCCTCGGTCTTGCGCGCATTCCGGATCTCACCGCGCACCTCCGGCACGGGCTGCACGTTCTCCACTGACGGCCTCGCCGGCGGCCGGCCGCGCGAGGCGCACGGCGTTGGCGACGACGACGAGCGAGCTCGCCGACATGCCGAGGGCCGCGGCCCAGGGAGGCACGAGTCCGCAGGCCGCGAGCGGCACCGAGAGAAGGTTGTACGCGAGCGCCCATACCAGATTTTGCGAGAGGACGCGGCGGGAGCGCCGGGCAATATGGCGTGCCGCCGCGACGGAAGCAAGGTCCTTCCCGAGCATCACGAAATCGCTCGCGAGTCGCGACAGCTGCGGCGCTTCCAGGAACGAGATGGAGGCGCCGGCCGCGGCGAGCGTGGGCGCGTCGTTGAGTCCGTCGCCCACGAAGAGAACGCGGGCGCCCGAACGCGTCCGTTCACGGATCCACTCGAGCTTCGACTCCACCGTCATGCCGCCCCTCGCCTCGCCGAAGCCGAGGGAGCGCGCGAGCCGCTCGACGGGCGCCGGGGCGTCGCCGGAAAGAAGGACGGCGTCCCGGACGCCGGAGCCGCGAAGCGCCTCGACGATCGTTTCCGCCCCCGGCCGAAGCTCCTCGGCGAATGCGAAGAGCGCCGCCCGGCCCTCGCGATCGGTCAGCAGGGCGGCGAGCCGGCCCCGCTCCCTCGCCAGGGCGAGCGCGCGGGCGCAGCGGTCCGGCATCGCCGCGGGGCCCCGGGCGAAAGCCGGCGCGCCGATCCACCAGCGCTCGTTCCGGACGGTCCCCGAAACGCCCGCTCCCGGGTGGTCTTCCCGGGCCTTCGCGGGAACGGGCGGGGTCCCGGCGGCACGGCCGATGGCCCGCGCCGCCGGATGCGTCGAGCCGGCCTCCAGCGCCGCCGCGATCGCGAGGGCGTCGTCCCGATCGAGCCCTCCCGCGGTGCAGACCGATTCGAGGCGCGGCGTGCCGAGCGTCAGCGTCCCGGTCTTGTCGAACACGGCCGTGTCGGCGCGCGCGAGCCTCTCGAGTCCGGCCAGGCGCGCCGGAAGCACGCCGATTCCGGCGAAACGGCCTGCGGCGATGGCGAGCGCGATGGGCGTCGCGAGAGCGAGGGCACAGGGGCACGTGACGATGAGCACGGCGAGCGTGGCGGGCAGCGCCCGGGCAGGGTCGTGGGCCAGCCACCAGCCCGCCGTTCCGGCGGCGAAGAGGAGAACGACGACGACGAGCCTTGGCGCGAGACGGTCCGCGAGCTCCACGAAGCGGGGACGGCTCGCCAGGCCCCTCTCGAGCAACCGCTGGATCTCCGCGAGGGTCGAGTCCTGCGCGGCATTCGTCACGCGCAGGAGCGCCGATCGTTCGCGAGGGCGGCTCCCCGCGACGACCGGCTCTCCGATCTCGCGCGCCCGGGGCCAGGGCTCGCCGGTCAGCACGGCTTCGTCGAAGCTCGCGGCGCGCTCGAGAAGAACGCCGTCGGCCGGCACGATCTCATCGGGAAGGACCCGCACCACATCGCCCGGGGAAAGGTCCGCGGCGGCGACCTCGGTTTCGAGACCGTCCGCCTCCCGGCGTCGCGCCGTCGCGGGCCGGATGACGGCGAGCCGATCGAGGCCGGCGGCGGCGGCCCGGCGCGCCCGTGTCTCGAATGCCCGGGCGAGCAGGACGAAAAAGACGAGCATGGCGATCGCGTCGAAGAAGACGGGACCGGAGCCCCGGAGGGTCGCCCAGGAGCTTCCGGCCCACGCCGTCACGAGCCCGAGCACGACAGGCACGTCCATTCCGACCCGGCGAAGGCGCAGGTCGCGCCACGCCCCGGCGAAGAAATCCTGTGCCGGATACGCCAGCAAGGCGGCCGTCGCGGCGAGCGAGGCCCACCGCCCGAAGATCTCCCAGAGCGGCAACCGCCCGGCGGCGTCGGGCCCTCCCGCGAGGTACCACGCCAGGGCGAGGTTCATGACCATCATCCCGACCAGGCCGGCGAACACGAGCCTCGCGGCATCGCGGCGGCGGCCCTCGGCCTCGACACCCGCACGGTGGCGCGCATCGAGGGGCAGTGCGCGATAACCGATGGTCCGCACGGCCCCCAGGATTTCGGAGAGCGCCAGCCGCGACGGATCCCAGGACACGCGCAGGCTCTGCCCCGGGTGATTGGCGATCGCCTCGACGACGCCCGGCAGCGCGCGGACCCGCTCCTCGTTGAGCCACAGGCAGGCCGCGCAGCGGACGCCTTCGAGGAGGAGCGAAACCTCGCGGAGAGCGCCGACCCGGCGGACGAACGACTCCTGGAGGTCCGGCCGGTCGAAGATTCGATCGGTCCGGTCGCCGGCCATCGCGGTCGGCGCGGTCGCCGTGCGGAGCTCGTAGTAGCGGCCGAGGCCGCTCTCCGTGATCGCCCGTGCCGCGGCCTGGCAACCGCCGCAGCAGAACTCGCGATCTTCCCCGAGCAGAAGGTCCCGCCAGCGCGCGCCGTCGGGGGCGGGGAGGCCGCAGTGAAAGCACTCGGAATGCGCCGCCGGCTCGAGGGGGGCGACGACGGCGGGGGACGGAGGACCGGGCACGGGGAATCGCCCGTCAGCCCATCTTCCGGTACAGGCCGTTGGCGGAGACACGACGGCCCGTCTCGACCTTCGGCCGCGCGGTGCGGGTGGGCTCGAGGGCCCGGAGGCCGAACCGCGCCATGTCGAGGTCGAGCCGGGCGGCATCCACGAGGACGTGGCGGCTGCCGCTTTCGAAGCCTTCGTAAACGTCGGGTTCCCCGGCAACGGCACGGGTTCCGCGGCCGGTCAGGTCGGTCTCGGGGGTAAAGACGGAGACGAGCAGCCGCCCTCCCGGCTTCATGACGCGCGCGGTCTCCGCGAGAGCGCGCTCCCACTCCGCGCGGCTCTGCGCGCAGTGGTAGAGACCGAGCGCGACGACGAGGTCGAACGTCGCGTCGGCCGCCGACGAGAGGTCGTCCATGCGCCCGACGCGCGCCCGCTTTTCCGCATCCTCGACGCCGAGGATCGCGGCCAGGCGCTGACGCGTCTTCGTCACCATGGCCGGCGAGGCGTCGAGGGCCTCGACGTCGAATCCCTTCCCGGCGAGAAGAACGGCATTTCGGCCCGCCGCGCAACCGAGATCGAGGACACGGACCCTCGAGGGATCCGGGTACCCGCGCAGGAGCTCCGTCAGGCGCACGTCGGGTTCCCGCGCCGCAAAGCGCTCGACGTTCTCGGCGGAATCCCAATAAGAGCTGGCCAACAGAGACCTCATGTTCCCACAGGAGGACGATGGTCGGCCCGGGTGCATCGGGGACTGCAGACATATTAGAGTGTCGTCCGGCGCGACCAAGTTGGAAACTTCGATTCAGGATCGTCTGTCGGCGCACCGGCTGTTCGCCGGAGCGCCGCCCGAGCAGCTGGCCTGGCTCGCCGCCCACGGCCATCTGGTCCGGCTGGAGCCGGGGAGCGTCCTCACGTCCAAAACCGGGCCGGTGCTCGGCCTGTACATCGTCCTTTCCGGCCACCTGTCGATTCACATCGACCGGGGCGCGGGACCGCACAAGGTCATGGAATGGGGTCCGGGCGACGTCACGGGATTGCTGCCGTATTCGCGTCTGGTCTCTCCGCCGGGGGACGTCAAGGCCGAGGTTCCGACCGAGACTCTGCTGATCGACCGCGAGGAGTTGCCGGCCCTGATCCGCGACTGCCACGAACTGACCTCGATTTTCGTGCACGTCATGATCGACCGCGCCCGCCACTTCACGTCGAGCGACCTGCACGAAGAGAAGATGTCCTCCCTCGGAAAGCTGGCGGCCGGGCTGGCGCACGAGTTGAACAACCCCGCGTCGGCCGTCGCGCGAAGCGCCAAGGGGCTGACGCTCCGGTTGTCCGAGGTCGAAAAGGCGTCGCGCGCGCTCGGCGCGGCCCGGCTGTCCGGGGCCCAGCAGGCGGCTGTCGACCGGGCGCGGGAGATGTGCATCACCGCGGCCGGCGCCACGTTCGGGCGCTCGCCCCTCGACCGGGCGGACCGGGAAGACGCCATCGCCGACTGGCTCGCACGCCACCGCGCCGACGCCGTCGCGGGGGAGGCCCTGGCGGACTCGGCAGTCTCGCTCGACGCACTCGACCGGCTCGCCGAGGCGCTCGAAGGCGAAGCGCTCCAGGCGGCCCTCGCGTGGCTGGTGGCCGGTTGCTCGACCCACCAGCTGGCATCCGAGATCGAGACGGCCGCGTCCAAGATCCACAACCTCGTCGCGGCGGTCAAGGGCTTCACCTACATGGACCAGGCCACCATGCCCAAACCGGTGGATATCGGGCAGGGGCTGTCGGACACGCTGGCCGTGTTGAACGCCAAGGCGCGCGAGAAGTCCGTGGGCGTTCGCCTCGAGGTGGAGGCCGATCTTCCGCGCATTCAGGGCTTCGGCGGCGAGCTCAACCAGGTGTGGGCGAACCTGGTCGACAACGCGCTCGATGCGGCGCAGAAACAGGTCACGGTCGCGGCCGTCCGCGACGGCCATTCCGTGGTGGTACGGGTCGTCGACGATGGAGGGGGGTTGCCGCCCGAGGTTCGCGAGCGCATCTTCGACCCCTTCTTCACCACGAAGCCGGTCGGCCAGGGCACCGGCCTCGGCCTCGACATTGCGCGGCGGCTCGTACTCCGGCACCACGGAGAGATCGAGGTCGATTCCCGCCCCGGGCGGACGGAATTCCGCGTCACCCTGCCGATCGACGCGGGAACGGTCTGACGTGGCCAGGCCGGTCATTCTGACCGTCGATGACGACCCCGAGGTGCTCGCGGCCGTCGAGCGCGATCTGCGCCAGCACTATCGAAACGACTACCGAATCCTGAAGGCCGGTTCCGGGAGGGACGCTCTGGAAGCGGCGCGGCAGCTCAAGCAGAGGGGCGCTGCAATCGCCCTCTTTCTCGCCGACGAGCGGATGCCCGAAATGACGGGTACGGAATTCCTACGCGAGGTTCTAAAGCTGTACCCGGAGTCGCGCCGGGTCCTGCTGACGGCTTACGCCGATACGCACGCGGCGATCTCGGGCATCAACGACATCGGCCTGGATCACTACCTGTTGAAGCCCTGGGATCCCCCCACGGAACGGCTCTATCCCGTTCTCGACGACCTGCTGTCGGACTGGATGGCGAACGTGCGCCTTCCCTACGAAGGCATTCGTGTCGCCGGCGCGCGATCGTCGCCTCGAAGCTTCGCGGTCAAGGAGTTCCTGTCCTCCAATCAGATTCCCTATCACTGGATCGACGTCGACCAGGACCAGCCGACGCGCGAGTTGATCGGCTCGTTCGGCGATGCCGCGAGGCTGCCCGTGGTCTTCTTCCCGGATGGCAGTCGCCTCGTTGCCCCGACCAATCGGGAGCTGGCCGAAAAGATCGGGATGCAGACCCGGGCGAGCCAGCCTTTCTACGACCTCGTGATCGTCGGCGGCGGGCCGACAGGCCTGGCGGCCGCGGTCTACGGGGCCTCGGAGGGGTTGCGGACGGTGCTCCTCGAACAGAGCGCACCCGGGGGCCAGGCCGGAACGACCTCCCGGATCGAGAATTACCTCGGGTTCCCGTCGGGCGTGTCCGGGGCGGATCTGGCGCGGCGCGCCACGACTCAGGCGCGCCGCTTCGGTGCCGAAGTGATCGCGCAGGGGGCCGTCGCTCTTCGCCGCGAGGACCCGTACCGTGTGGTTCGTCTCGCCGACGGAACCGATTTGAGCTGCTACGCGGTCGTCCTCGCGACGGGGGTCTCCGTGCGGATGCTGGAGGTGCCCGGAGTCGAGTCCCTCCTCGGCATCGGCGTCTATTACGGCGCGGCGATGACGGAGGCGGCAACCTACCGCGGCCAGGACATCTGCATCGTCGGCGCCGGGAATTCGGCCGGCCAGGGCGCGCTCTTTTTCTCGCGCTACGCGCGCCGCGTCACGATGCTCGTCCGAGGGGAGTCCCTGGAAACGTCGATGTCGCAGTACCTGATCGACCGGATCGCGGTCACGCCGAACATCGAGGTCGTCACGCGCGTCGAGGTCCGGGAGGTCCGGGGCACCAGCCGGCTCGAGAAGGTCGTGTTCGCCTCGACGCCCGGCGGGGAGCCATGCGAGCTCGATGCGGCGGCGATGTTCATTTTCATCGGGGCGAGGCCTCGGACCGAGATGGTCGCCGGCCTGCTCGAGCTCGATCCGCAGGGTTACGTGATGACCGGACCCGCCCTGTCGACGCCGGGCCGCCGGCCCCGCGGCTGGACGCTCGATCGGGACCCGTACCCGTTCGAGACCAGCGTGCCGGGCATCTTCGCCGCGGGCGACGTGCGCTCCGGTTCCAGCAAACGCGTGGCGGCGGCGGTCGGCGAAGGGTCGGGCACGGTCGGCCTCGTGCACACCTATCTCGAGACGGTCTGAGCCCGGGCGCGTCTCTGAGAACCGCGTCCTCCGCGTCGATCCCTTCGGACGCAGATGAGTGAGGTGAGAGGGTGCGGCCTCAGGCCACGAAAACGTGCCCCGGGCCGCGAACCTGTTTCCGGCAGGCCTGGTCGCAGGATTTTCGCGCCGGCCACCGGGAGCAGCTCAGGACGCGCAGGAGCGGAAAGCCGAAAGTGACTCCGAGCGCTCCCTGCCGCGGATCCACGCCCACGCAGGCCGCGTCGTCCGTCTCGGGGCAGATGACGCTCTTCTTTCGCTGGAGTTCCCCGTACTCGAGGAGGCCCACGGGCAGCACGACGACGAGCAGACCGACCAGGGCGTAAAGAATCGCAACGAGCGGCGACGTTTCCATCCTGCACCTCCGCGGGTCGCGGGCCCGTTCGACCCGCGCTCTTTTCTCCCCATCATGCAAGTCCAGAGCGACGGGGCCCGCCAGATACAAACGCATCATCGTGGCGCCGCGTTGACTCCTCGACGCGCAAAGGCAACTATCCGCTCAAGGGGCGGGTCACCTCGGCCCGCATTCCCGGCGAACAAGGGAGGCACCATGCGAAGGATTCTGGCGGCCATCGTCGTCTTCGGGTCCCTGTCGGTCGCTCTTCCGGCCGAAGTCACGGCCATCCGCGCCGGCCGCCTCGTCGACCCCGAGACCGGCCGCGCGGCCTCCCAACAGGTCATTCTCGTCGACGGCGGCAAGATCACGGCCGTCGGGCCCGGCCTTGCCATCCCGCCGGGCGCCACCGTTCTCGATCTGTCGGACCTGACCGTGCTTCCGGGGCTCGTGGACACGC
Source organism: uncultured Acidobacteriota bacterium (assembly GCA_963805495.1). GTDB lineage: Bacteria > Acidobacteriota > Thermoanaerobaculia > UBA5066 > Gp7-AA6 > DAHUXD01. The sequence continues at coordinate 773,257 of CAWDUQ010000001.1, forward strand.
ACACGCACCTCGGCATCACGTACAAGGACGTTCCCGAGCACAACTACTACTACCTGACCTACGTCATGGAGTCGACGCCGCTTCGGGCCATCCAGGCGGCCTCGAACGGCATTCAGCTCCTGAACTCGGGCTTCACGGTCGTGCGGGACCTCGGCAACAACGCCCTCTATGCCGACACCGCGCACCGCCAGGCGATCGAGCAGGGATGGATCCCGGGCCCGACGCTCATCAACTCGGGGTTGATCATCGGCGGCAAGGGCGGCCAGTTCTGGCCCACGCCCGAGATGGTCAAGTACCACGACATCGTCTATCCCGAGTACCTCGACGCGGACACCCACGACGAGATCATCAAGGCCGTGCGCGAGAACATGCTGTTCGGCGCGAAGATCATCAAGATCTGCGTCGACTGCAAGCCCTGGGGCTACTCGGTCGAGGACATGAAGCTCTTCATCGCGGAGGCGGCCAAGGGCGGCCTCAAAGTCGCCGGCCACGTCCAGACTCCCGAAGGGGCCAGCCGCGCGATCGAGGCCGGGATCTGGTCGATCGAGCACGGCTTCGCGCTGACCGACGAGCACTACAAGCTCATGGCACAGAAGGGGATCTTCCTCGCCTCGACCGACACGCCGTTCACGCCCTATGCCGGGAAGAAGGAAAACATGGAAAAGGCCGCCGCGCAGTTGAAGAGCGCATGGCAGCACGGCGTGAAGATCACCTTCTCGACCGACATGGACTACTGGGAGCAGGGCAACATGCTCACCCGGGGAGAGCGGACGATCAATTTCCTCCTGACCTGGAAGGCCTCCGGGATCCCCAACGCCGACATCCTGAAGGCGATGACGATCACTGGCTACCAGTGCGCGCAGGTCGAAAAGCAGCGCGGGCCGATACGGGCGGGGCTCGCCGCCGACATCATCGCCGTGCGGGGCAATCCTCTCGAGGACATCGACGCGCTGCGCGACGTGCGCTTCGTCATGAAGGACGGAATGGTCTTCAAGCGCGAAGGGGTGATGACGCCCGAGAAGTTCTTCCATGCCGGGCCGGTCTACGGATGGAACAAGCGATAGGGCGAGGCCCGACGCAGAGATGCCGACCCAATGCGCCGTTTTGCTAGAATGACGTCATCCGGCTCGCCCGAATCTCGAACCGTAGCGATTTTCATTTGAACCACGCCGCCACACGACGACTCGAAACCGCGCTCCGCGGGATGGTTGCCGTGGTCTTCTCCGGCCTGGCGGTCGCGGCGCAGGCGGCGACCTACAGCCATGTACCGGCGACTTATGGCTGGATCGATCCCTCGTCTCATGCTCCCGTGGTCTGGAGCAACCCCACTCTTTGTACCGCCTTCGGGGACACGATCGGCGACGACGCCATCACCGCCCCGATCAACATCGGATTTCCCTTCACGTTCGGCGGCAGCGCCTACAACCAGCTGAACATCATGACCAACGGCCGCCTGCAATTCGGCAACACGTATTGCTTTGCGGGCACGAACTCGATCGGACCGCCCCGCACATATACGCTTCCGTACCCCGACGCCAACCTCGTCAACACGATCCGGGTGTACGGCGCGGATCTCGACGCCAGCCCGAGCGGGTCCGGAGGCGGGCCGGGGGCGACCACGTGCCCCTCGCCGGCCTGCTCCGTTCGCTTCACCGCCACCCCGCTCGGCTCGGCCCCGAACCGTCAGTTCGTCGTGACCTGGCAGGCGGTCCCCGACTGGGGGACGACCGGGAGCTTTTTCAACGTCCAGGTCATCCTGAACGAGGATGGCACTTTCGTCTTTCAGTACGGTTCGAACAACAATCTCAACGCCGGGCATCCGGACGTCGGCTGGGAGCTGACGACGTCGGATTTCGACACGATCACCTACACGAACAGTGCCTCGCTGACGAGCACGGCGATCCTCTTCTTCAACCCCCTGGTCACACCGACCCCGACGCCCTCCCTGACGCCGACGCCTACGGCCACGTCCATCCCGCCGACGTTTACCCCGACCAATACGCCGACCAACACACCGACGAATACGCCGACCAACACCCCGACCAACACGCCGATTCCGCCGACGTTTACTCCGACGAACACGGCGACGAATACGCCGACCAACACGCCGATTCCGCCGACGTTCACTCCGACCAATACGCCGACCAACACGCCGATTCCGCCGACGTTTACGCCGACGAACACGGCGACGAATACGCCGACCAATACGCCGATTCCGCCGACGTTCACGCCGACGTTCACGGCGACGAACACGGCGACCAATACCCCGACGAACACGGCGACGAATACGCCGACCAACACCGCCGATTCCGCCGACGTTTACCCCGACGAATACGCCGACCAATACGCCGACCAATACGCCAATTCCGCCGACGTTCACGCCGACGTTCACGGCGACGAACACGGCGACCAATACCCCGACGAACACGGCGACGAATACGCCGACCAATACGCCGACCAACACCCCGATTCCGCCGACGTTTACTCCGACGAACACGCCGACCAATACGCCGACCAATACGCCGATTCCGCCGACGTTCACGCCGACGTTCACGGCGACGAACACGGCGACCAATACCCCGACGAACACGGCGACGAATACGCCGACCAATACGCCGACCAACACCCCGATTCCGCCGACGTTTACCCCGACGAATACGCCGACGAACACCCCGACCAACACGCCGATTCCGCCGACGTTCACGCCGACGTTCACGGCGACGAACACGGCGACCAATACCCCGACGAACACGGCGACGAATACGCCGACGAACACGGCGACGAATACGCCGACCAATACGCCGATTCCGCCGACGTTTACCCCGACGAATACCCCGACCAATACCCCGACGAATACCCCGACCTTCACCCCGACCAATACCCCGACGAATACGCCGACCTTCACTCCGACCGCGACGCCGACCAGCACCGCGACGCCGACGCCGACGAACACACCAAACCCGACGCCAACGCCGGTGCCGCCGGTGGCGACCGCCCTCGTCGTCGACCGGGATGGCTCCGGCACGACCTCGAACCTGAACCAGGTGCTCGAGTCGGGGGAAACGGTCGTTGTCGAGCCGGGCTGGCTGAACCCGAACGCTTCCGCGCTGAGCCTCTCGGCGACCGCCTCGAATCTGACGGGCCCCCCGGGGCCCGCATACGGGATCGACGATGGTTCAGCGAGCTACGGCTCGGTCGCCTCGAACGCCGTGTCGGACTGCTGGGGTGCCAGCCCGGGTCATGACTGTTACCTGATGACGGTGACGGGCCCCCGCCCGGTTCCGCACTGGGACGCGACTTTCTCCGAAGCGTTGAGTTCCGGCCCGCCGTCCAAGACCTGGACGCTCCACGTCGGCGAAAGCTTCCTCGACGTCCCGACGACGCAGCAGTTCTACGTCTTCATCGAGAACATCTTCCACAACGGCATCACCGGCGGTTGCGGAGTCGGGACATACTGCCCGGGCAATTCGACGACGCGTGCGCAGATGGCGGTGTTCCTGCTGAAGTCCAAGCAAGGCGCGTCGTACATTCCGCCCGTTTGCTCGGGCATCTTCGGCGACGTCCCGTGCCCGAGCCTGTACGCGGACTGGATCGAAGAGCTCGCGGCGGAGGGGATCACGGGTGGCTGCGGCGGCGGCAACTACTGTCCGGCCAATCCGGTGACCCGCGCACAGATGGCTGCCTTCCTGCTCAAGGCGAAGTACGGGTCGAGCTACGTGCCGCCGACGTGCGCGGGCATCTTCTCCGATGTTCCCTGCCCGAGCCAGTTCGCGGACTGGATCGAAGAGCTCTTCGCCGAGGCCATCACGGGAGGCTGCGGCACGGGCGTCTACTGCCCGTCGAGCCCGAACAATCGCGGCCAGATGGCCGTCTTCCTCGTCAAGACGTTCGGGCTTCGCCTCTACGGCCCGTAGGCCGGGTCGCTAGCGGGAGTCGGAGCGCCCGCGGACCCTGCGCGCTTCGGGCACCGGGAAGTCCGTGGGGTAGGGCGCCGAAGAGGCGTAGCGCGTGTTGCAGCCCCGACCGCAGATCCACCAACCCTCCGGATCGACCTCCCGGCGCTCGGAGGCGACCTGCCCGCCGCACCGGAGGCAGTACGCCCGACGGATGGGCTCTCCGAAACCGGGACGCTCGATCAAGCCGAGGCCGGTACGCCGCAACTCCTCGGGACTGAGATCCTTTGGGCCAAGCATGGAACGAACAATGTAGGCCCGGGCCGCACGGATCGCGTGTGACGTGAGACACGGGCGGGGCCCATTGGCGGGAGCGATCAGGCTCGAGGCGGAATGTCCCCCGGTCGCTTGCCGCGGTCCGAAGGATCGCGCCGGGCATGCCTTCGCGGGTCGAACGCGACTGCGGCGTAACAGATCGGGCACTTCAGCCGGCCGTCCCGCGGGATCGCCGCAAATCTCGGGGATCGGCAGGCCCCGCAGAACCAGCGCGCCATCCGACGCTCCTCGCCCTCAAACTCCATTGGAGAATGTTAGCGCGTTCGCCGACCTATCCGGTCGGCGAGCACCGGGTAAAGTGCGCGGCGCTCCTCCTCCTCCGGCTCGGCTCGAATGGCTCCGTGCTCCAAATCGGAGAAGGAACGACGAGACGGAATCGATCCGGAGGCGCTCCCGAGCGCTCCCCTGGATCTTCCGCCGGCCGACTACTCGACGTAGCGAGCGTTTCGGTTTGTGGCCCGCCCAAGTCTCCTGATTCCAGCACGTGGCACGGATTCTGCTCTTTCGGGTGAGCGTGGACGCAAGGCGCGCCCACTGGAGAAAGAAAGGAGACAGCGATGCGATCCGTGACTCGTTACCTGCTGGCAGGCGCTGCGGTCTTCGTCATCGCGGCCGGCGCGGCGCGGGCGCAGGAGCCCGACCCCGCGACCGAGGCTCCCCAGCCGACCGCCACGGCGCCGGCCGCGACGCCGACGCCGAACCCGATGGCTCCGACGGCCCTGCCGAACGACACTCAGTCGACCGGCGTGGCGGTCGAGCCGGAGGCACAGCCGCCCCTTCCGATCGAGGCCGCTTCCGCCGACGTGCAGAGCGCGCCCGCCCCGATTCCCGCTCCGCCTGTGGTCGTCGAATCGCCGAAGGTCGAATCCCCCGACGCCTCTGCCGCGATGAAGGCGGGGGAGAAGAAGTCGGTCAAACCGTCGATGAAGCAGTCCGCGGCGAAGGCGTCGCCGAAGAAGGCGATCGCTGTCGGTTCCGATTCGAAGCCGGAGGAGAGCGACAAGACGGTGGAATCCGCGGCCGCCACGGCGGCCGATTCGGGCGCGACGCCCCCCTCGGACGGCGGAGCCTCCGGAACGACGTCACCGGCTCCGGCCGCGGCGGCGGGAGATGCCGCGCCCATGGTTCCGCCTCTGTCCGCGGACGAGACTAACGCCGCGGCCCGGACGGAAACGGTGGAGACGAAGAACGTCGAGTCGGGACTCGGTGCCGGAACGTTCGTCGTTCTTGCGGCCCTCGCCCTCGGCATCGCCTTCGTGATCGGACTGACTGTCCGGCGCCGTCGGGTCGAAAAGCTGTCGATCTTCGATCGGCCGATCACGGCGACGACGAGGCACGTCCCACAGCCGCCGATCGTCCATCACTCCTGAGGCGCGATCTCGGACTTACGCCAGAGGCGGGGGAAACCCCGCCTCTTTTCTTGTCCCGGGCGGGGCGGCGGGCTATCTCGCTGTCCAGAGCTCGACTTCCGCCTTGAGGTGATCGTCGATGCCGGCGGAAGGCTGCGGGCGGCTGATCCAGTAGCCCTGCATCTCGTCGCAGCCGTAACCCTGGAGAAGGGTGAACTGGTCTCTGCTCTCGACGCCCTCGGCGATCACGTTGAGGCGCGAGCCGTGGGCCATTTCGATGATCGCCCGCACGATGCCCGCGTCGGCGGGGTTGACGGGCAGGTCCGTCACGAATGAGCGATCGATCTTCAGCGACGTCACGGGGTAGCGCTTGAGATAGCTCATCGAAGAGTACCCCGTGCCGAAGTCATCGATCGCGATGCCCACCCCCATGCTTCGCAGGATGTTGAGGTTCGCCACGACGATCTCGGCACCCTCCATTGCCGTCGACTCCGTGATCTCGACCTCAAGGTGCTGCGGCTCGAGGTTGGCGTCCGTCAGCGCGCGCTCCACCAGGGACGTGAGATTGCGCTCGCGGAACTGGCGGGCGGAAAAATTGACCGAGACGCGCAGGCCGTCGAGCCAGGTCTCCTGCCAGCGCCGCAACTGCAGGCAGGCCGAGCGCAGCACCCAGTCGCCGAGCGGCAGGATCAGCCCGGTCTCTTCGGCCACGGGGATGAAGGTGGTGGGGCCCACGAGGCCTTTCGTCGGGTGCTGCCAGCGCACCAGGGCCTCGAGGCCGACGGTGCGGCCGGTGACGATGCTCGTGATCGGCTGGTAGTGCAGGACGAGCTCTTCCTGGTCGACGGCGAGCCGGAGCCCCTTCTGCAGTGCGAGGCGCTCGGCGGCATGCTCGGTCAGCTCGCGTGTGCAGAGCTGAAAGTTGTTGCGGCCGAGCTCCTTGGCGCGGTGCATCGCCGCGTCGGCGTTGCGCAGCAGCGTCTCGGCGTCGGCGCCGTCCTCGGGGTAGCTCGCGATGCCGATCGACGCAGCGATCTGGACGGTTCGGCTGTCGAGTGAGAAGGGGCGCCCGATCAGGGTGAGGAGCTTGGCGGCGATGCTGGCGAGGTCCTCGCTCTGGCGGAGCTCGGGCACCAGGATGACGAACTCGTCGCCGCCCATCCGCGCGACCGTGTCGGCCTCGCGCACGGAGCGCTTCAGTCGAAGCGCGAGGGACTGGAGCAGGCTGTCGCCGACGGCATGTCCGAAGCTGTCGTTGACGTACTTGAAGAAATCGATGTCGAGGTAGACGACGGCGAGCTTGCGGCCGTGGCGCTTGGCCTGGGCCACGTCGACGTCGAGGCGGTCGAGCAGGCGCGCGCGGTTGGGCAGCTTGGTCAGCGGGTCGTTGTAGGCCTGGGCGACGATCTGGGCCTCGGCGCGGCGCCGTTCGCTGATGTCCGTCATCGTTCCGATGACCGCGGGGCGTCCCTCGAACTCGACGGCGGCTTCGAGGACTTCAACCTCCAGCGGCTGACCGTTCTTGCGGATCGCATGGAACGTGTAGGGAAGGCCGTCCTCGCCGCCTTCGAACGTCTGGCGAAGGCGGGAAAAGACGAGGGCGTGATCGTCGAGCGCGACGAGGCTGGCGAAGGATTCGAACTCCAGGACCTCGGACTGCGTGTAGCCGAGCGTCGCCGCGAACCTCGGGTTGACGTACCGGTACCGGCCGTCCTGGACGAGGTACATGCCGGCGACCGACTGCTCGACGAGCCGCCGGAACTCGGGCGCGACCGAAGCGATCGCTTCGAGAACGCTCCGCCGGGCGGTCACGTCGCGGATGACCCCCACGACGCCTCGGATCAGGCCTTCCGCATCGCGCTGGGGCGAGAAAACGGCGGAGAGCCAGCGCTCGGGGCCGCCGGTCCCGGGCCAGGGAAAATCGTCGGAGGTGACGGTGTCGCCGGCGCGGGCCCGCTCGAGGAGCGAGGCGATGTCCTTCTGCCGGGCGGGCGGAAAGACCTGGAGGATGTCCCTTCCCAGCACGGCCCCCGGGGGAACCCCGGTCAGCTCCTCCATGCGCGGGTTCCAGAGTGTGTGCCTCAGGTCGCGGTCGAAGGCGACGAGTCCGTCGCCCGAGCTGGCGATCACCTCGTCGGGCGGCGCATCGCCCGAGGGACTGCCCAGGGGATGCGCGCCCGGGCGGGCGGGCGTGGCCGGGAATTCCTCGTCCGCCCGCTCGCCTCGCGGGGGCATGCCGGTCTCGCTTCCCTCCGGAGACGTCATTGAAAAAGCGTCAAAGTCTGACGCTTGATTCTAACAGGCCGGCGGCCGTCTCCGGCCGGAGTTACTTCGACATCTTCGCGGCCGCGCGAATTGCGGCATCGATCCCGGACTCGGCACGGATCGCCTTGACGCGGGCGCGAGCTTGCTTGGAGAGTCTCCGGATCGCTCCGAGGTAGCGGCCCTGGGCCTGGCGGGCGGTTCGCTGGGCGCGCGAGATGGCGCGGCGGGCCCGGGGACCCTCGCGGGCGGCGGTCTTGGCGACCGAGCTGGCGACGTCCTCGCCGAGCGCCGAGAGCCGAGCCCGCAGCTCGCGGATCGTCTTCTCGCGGCGCTTCAGCGCGGCCGTGACGTCCTTGGCGGCAATCTTCCCGTCCTCGAGCAACATCTGCAGCGCGAGAGATGCGTGCTGCGCCGAGAGCTTCAGTTCTTTCTTGGTTTTACGTCTCACGGTATGTATGTCCTTTCGGGATGCATTCTATGGCCATGTCACGGTATGGAGACCATGTAAATCCGCGAATCCAAGTCGTATGACGAGTGTAATTCGTATGTGCGTGTACCATCCGCGCTCGATTATGGAAAGGGGTAACGGAATGCGACGCCTTGCCACCCTGGTTTTCGCCGTGGTCGCCGCGCCGGTGTTGGGCGCCGGCCCGGCGCCCGCGCCGGTCGCACTCACGCTCGCCGAGGCGACGCGGAGTGCTCTCGAAAAGAACAACGCATTGGCGGTCGAACGACAGAACGTCGTTCAGGCGGACGCCGCCGTGACCGGGGCGCACGGCGCTTACGACCTCTTCTGGACGGCCGAGGGGAGATACCGGGATCATACGGACCCGATCAACTCCCAGTTCTCGGGAGCCCCGGACGGGGACCTGGCGCCGACGATGACGGACGCCTCGATTTCGACCTCGTTTTCTCAGCTTCTGCCGACCGGCGGCCGCGTCGACCTGACGACCGGCTGGGGACGCGACACGACGAACGCGGTCTTCACGATCCTGTCTCCGGCGTACTCGACCTTTGCGGGCATTTCGCTCCGGCAGCCGCTCCTGCGGGACCTCACGATCGACCCCGCCCGCGAAGCGATCCGCATCGCGGTGGCGCAGCGCGGACAAACGGAAGCGCAGCTGCGCGCGACGGTGGCCGACAACGTGACGCAGGTCGACTTCGAGTACTGGACGCTGGTGGCCGCGCGCCGCAACGTCGCCTCGATCCAGAGCTCCGTCGAGCTCGCCGAGAAGCAACTCGAAGAGACGAAGAGCCGGGTCGAGGCGGGCGTCCTTGGCGAGACGGACATCGCGCAACCGACGGCGGAACGGGATCGCCGGCTCGGCAACCTCGCCCTCGCTCAGCAGGCCGTGGTCCGCGCCGAAACGGCTCTGAAACAGTTGATCCTGGCCGATCCGGCCGACCCGCTCTGGGCCGCGGAGATCGTGCCGTCGGATTCCCCCGACGCCGACTTCGAGCAGCCCGACCTCGAGGCGGCGCTCGCATCTGCGCGCCTGAGGCGGCCCGAGCTCGTCGCCGCCGAGGCGCGCCGGACGGTCGCGGAGGTCGTGGTGGAGGCGCGCAAGAGCGACATCCTGCCGCGGCTCGATCTCGTCGGCGCGTACGCGCGCAACGGGCTGGCCGGCAACCAGAACCCGGACGCGGTCAGCTTCAACGGCCAGCCGATCGTCGTGCCGCCCCCGCTCCTCGGCGCGAGCGGCCGTTCCTACGGAACGATCTCCGAAAACCGCTTTCCCGACTACGCCGTCGGCCTCGCGTTCTCGGTGCCGATCCAGAACCGGACCGCGAAGGCGAACCTGGCGATCTCGAGGTCGCAGCTCGAGCAGTCGATCGTCGACCTCCAGAGCACGGGCCAGCAGATCGAGGCCCAGGTCCGCTTCGCCTTCAGTGCTCTCGCGGCGCAGCGGTCGCGCGTGGCCGCGGCCCGGTCCGGGCTCGAGGCGGCCCAGACGCAGCTCTACGCGGAACAGGAGCGGTTTGCGGTCGGCCTCTCGACGAACTTTCTCGTGCTGACGCGCCAGAACGACCTGACGCAGGCCCGCGTCACGGAGACCGACGCCCTGACCGACTATCGGCGGGCGGCGACCGAGCTCGCCCGGGCGACCGGCGTCCTGCTCGAACGTCGCAACATCGTCGTCGAGCCGGCGGCCGCTGCCGGCGAGTCGCGGTGAGGAGCCGCATCGGCCCGAGTTCCCGGCGGGCGGCCCGGGTCGCCGGCGTCACGGCGCTCGCCGCGGCGGGGGCCGGCGCGGTGGCCTTCGCGCGGTCGACCGAGTGGCTGCGGGCGTTCGGAGGCTCACCGGCGGGGGAGCGTCGCGCGCGCGTGCGCTCTTCGCCCCACTGGAAGGACGGACGTTTCCGCAACCGCGTGCCGACGGAGACGGTGGCGCCGAGCCGGATCCTGGAAACCCTCCGACTCCACCTTCGCAGCGACGAGGCGCGCTATCCGACGCGCCCGATCCCGGTCGTCGCCCGCTCGCGCGCCGATTTCGACCGCCCGCCCGTGACGGGCCTGCGCGTGACGTGGCTCGGCCACGCCACCGCGCTCCTCGAGATCGACGGCGCGCGGATCGTGACCGACCCGGTCTGGAGCGAGCGCGTCTCGCCGTCCGAGTGGATCGGCCCGCGGCGTTTCTTCGCGCCCCCGCTCCCGCTCGAAGAGCTGCCGCCGATCGACGCCGTCGTCGTGTCACACGACCATTACGACCACCTCGACATGCGGACGATCGAGGCGCTCGCCGAGCGTGACGCGCGCTTCCTCGTGCCGCTCGGCGTGGGGGCGCACCTGGAGGCCTGGGGCGTGCCGCCCTCGCGGATCGACGAGCTCGACTGGGACGAGTCGCGGCTGGTCGGCGGCGTCACGGCGACGCTCGCGCCGGCCCGGCACTTCTCGGGTCGCGGCCTCCGGGATCGGGACGCGACCCTCTGGGGTTCCTGGGTGATCGCTGGAAATGATCACAGCGTCTACTACAGCGGGGATTCGGGATACTCCGACGGATTCCGGGAGATCGGAGCGGCGTACGGCCCCTTCGACGCGGCCCTGATGAGCCTGGCCTCGTACGGTCCGACGTGGCCGCACGTCCACATGACGCCGGAGGAGCTCGTGCGGGCGCACGTCGAGATCCGGGGCGGCGTCTTCATCCCGGTGCACTGGGCGACGTTCAATCTCGCGTTCCACGACTGGAACGAGCCGATCCTCCGGGCCACGGCCGCCGCGGCGGCACTGGGGGTGAAAGTGCTGGCGCCGCGCCCGGGCGAGAGCATCGAACCGGCCGCGGCACCGGAGATCCCGGAGTGGTGGCGGGAGCGCTGAGCGGAGCTTAGACCGCCCGAGCGACGGCCTCGGCGAGGCCCGCGAGAGCGACGTCGTTGCGCCGGTAGAAGATCCAGCGGCCGCGCTTTTCGGCGTCGATGAGGCCGGCACGGCGCAGCAGTCCCATGTGATGCGAAACCGCGGCCTGGGACAGGCCGACCGACGCCTCGATGTCGCAGGCGCACAGGCCCCGTTCGTCGCGCGCGATCAGGTCGCAGCACGACTTGCCGCGCGCGCGCAACAGCTCGAGGATCTTCAGCCGCGTCGGGTCGCCGAGCGCCTTGAAGGCCAGGACGAGGTCGGCATCGCTCTTCATATCGAGTGTTACAGATGTGTGGCAGGCGCCGGGTCAAGGGCGCCGGCCGGTTGCCGTCGGAGCGCAATCGGCGTAACGTGTCCGCAACGGTTTTATCGGCCCTGACAACTTCTCGGAGCGGGGAGGGGATGGCGCGCAGCGGCCCAGGAGGACCTGCAGGCGAAGGCCATACCCGGGGTTGGAAACAACCTGCTGCGCCATCGCCCGACGCAAGCAGGATCGCGTTCAGCGGCGAGAAAACGGAGATCTCGATGCGAGTCGAAAGACCCTCGGCGCACCTGTCATGGCGGCGACTCCTGATCGTGGGGACGGTCCTCGTGGGCGCGACCGTCTTCGCGCTCGGCCAGCAATCCCCGTTTGGGGTCGGGGAGGGCACTCTGGCGCTGCCCGACTCCGGAACGAGCGTCGGGCAGTTTCTCGACCGTCCGGAAGGCTTCCGGCAAAAGGCACTCAATCTCGATTCCGCGTCCTCGGACCTTCTCTTCCCGGTCCTGGGGAAAATCCCGGGCTGGCGATCGGATCTCATGTTGATCAACTACAAGAGCGCGCCGCAGCGGCTGTACATCTATTTCCTCGAGCAGGGGAAGGACAACAGGACCGCCGGCCCTCGGACCTACACACTGCCCGCGAATTTCGTGACCTATTGGCATGACTTCTTCGGTACCGCGCTGTCGATCAGTGGAATCGGGTCGATCATGATCATCGCCGTCGACAGCGGCGGAAGTATCGACAGCACCGCCAAGATCGACGGCTCGGCGCGCCTGTATCAGACCGACGCCGCCGGCGGAACGCTCGCGCAGATGTTTCCGGGCGTGCCCGTCCAGGATGTCCCTGCGGGAGCGCGCACGACGGCGCTCGGTCTCCGCTCGGATCAGAATTTCCGTACCAATGCCGGCGTCGTCAATCTCGACAGCGTCGCCCGAACGTTCACGGTCTCGATCGTAGGAGCGACGGTGACGTCGTTCCAGATCAACGTACCCGCATACTCGATGATGCAGGTTCGGATTCCCGGTGACGGGTCGTACGGGGACGTGGCCCTCCAATTCACCTCGAATTCCACGACCTGGTGGAGCTCGTATGGGGCGAGCGTCGACAACATTTCCGGGGATAGCTGGTCGGCGCATGGTGCGCTGGCGTTCTGATCTCGCCGAATGCCGCGGAGCAATCTAGCCGAAGACGCCCCCGTCAGGCCCTGAGGCACTCTCGCATCCGCCGCGGCGGCGACCTGAACCGTCGTCGCCGCGGCGGACGTACTTCCGGCCGGAGGTTTCCATGATCCGGATCCGGCGCGGGGAAGAGCGGGGCCATTTCGATCACGGCTGGCTCGACACCCGCCACACTTTTTCGTTCGGCGACTACCACGATCCCCGGGCCATGGGGTTTCGGGATCTTCGCGTCATCAACGAGGACCGCGTCCTTCCGGGACAGGGCTTCGGAACGCACGGCCACCGCGACATGGAGATCGTGTCCTACGTCCTCGAGGGCGCTCTGGCCCACAAGGACAGCCTCGGGACCGGTTCCGTGATCACGCCCGGCGACGTGCAGTACATGAGCGCGGGAACCGGCGTGCGCCACAGCGAGTTCAACGCGTCGAAGACCGAGCCCGTGCACTTCATGCAGATCTGGATCATGCCGAATGCCGAGGGGCTGGCGCCGCGCTACGACCAGAAGCGCTTCGGCCCGGAGGAGAAGCGGGGCCGCCTGCGCCTGGTGGTGTCGCCGTCGGGAGAGGACGGTTCGATCGCGATCCGCCAGGACGTCCGCATGTACGCCTCGCTTCTCGATCCCGGCCAGTCCGCCGCCCTCACGCTTTCGCCGGGCCGGCACCTCTGGGTCCAGGTCCTCCAGGGATCGCTCGACGTCAACGGCAAATCTCTCCGGGCCGGCGACGGCCTCGCGGCCTCCGACGAGACCGCCTTCCGCTTCGCCGCGGCCGGCGATGGCCCGGCGGAGCTCCTCGTCTTCGACCTCGCCTGATGGGGCCAGCCCTGAAAGTCTGACAGATGGATGGACCCGGGGACCGCGGTCCGGCTTCTCGTGTGCGGCTCCAAATTTCAGTTCTTCAGGGCTGACCCCAGGGCGGTATGGCAAGCTTTGCCGATGACGGCGCCTGCCGCTTCCGAATCGCCGGCCCGCTGGCGCGCCCTCGCCCTCATCGCAAGCGCCGAACTGCTCGGCATGTCGCTCTGGTTCTCGGGCTCGGCCGTCGCGCCGGCGCTCAAGGTCGAGTGGCAGATGTCGGACTCCGGCGTGGCCTGGCTGACGCTCGCCGTCCAGCTCGGCTTCGTCGCCGGAACGCTCGTTTCGGCTCTCGGAAATCTTCCCGACGTCTTCTCGGCCCGGCGTCTCTTCGCCGCGTCCGCCCTCCTCGGTGCCGCGGCCAACGCGGGCCTCGCTCTCTGGGCACGCGGCCCGGCGAGCGCCGTCGCCCTGCGATTCGCGGTCGGATTTTTTCTCGCCGGGGTCTATCCGCCCGGCATGAAGATCATGGCGAGCTGGTTTCGGTACGGGCGGGGCATGGCTCTCGGAGTGCTCGTCGGCTGCCTCTCGCTCGGCAAAGGATTCCCGTATCTCGTCAACGCCGTCGGCAGCGCCGACTGGCGCGTCAACGTGCTGTACGTGTCGGCCCTGGCGGTCGCCGGAGGCGCCCTCGTTCTCTTCTTCGTGCACGACGGGCCCCATGCGGCCGCGGCCGCGCGTTTCGACGCCGGGCAGATCGCGAAGGTCTTCTCCAACCGCGGGGTCCGGCTCGCGGACTTCGGCTATTTCGGCCACATGTGGGAGCTCTACGCCATGTGGACATGGTTCCCGGTGTTTCTGCGGGAGAGCTTCGCGGCGCGGGGCGTGAGCCGTCCGGCGCTCGCCGAGCTCGGGGCCTTTTTCGTGATCGGCGCGGGCGCCACGGGGTGCATCCTGGCCGGCCTCGCCGCCGATCGTCTCGGCCGCACGGCCGTGACCTCCTGGGCGATGGGCCTGTCCGGCGGGTGCTGCCTCACGATCGGTCTGCTGTTCGGCGGAAGCCCGACGCTGCTTCTCGTCGTGGCGGTCGTCTGGGGGGCCTCGGTCGTGGCCGACTCCGCGCAGTTTTCAGCCTGCGTCACGGAGCTCTCGGACCCGCGCTACGTGGGGACGGCGCTGACGGTCCAGACTTGCGTCGGCTTCCTGATCACGATGGTCTCGATCGAGCTCGTTCCCCGGGTCGCCGGGCTGGTCGGCTGGCGCTGGGCGTTCACGGTCCTCGCGCCGGGACCGGCCCTCGGCATCCTCGCGATGCTGCGACTGCGCGGACTTCCCGAGGCCGCGCAGATCGCGCACGGGAGGCGCTGAGAGCTAGAAGAAGGTTCGGACGAGAAACGTCGCCATCTGCTGCCGAAGCACCGTGTTGCCCGGGCAGTAGAGAAGTGGCGAAGCGGAGCAGCCGCCGGTGATGCCGCTGTCGTAGAGAGCCTCGATGAAGTCGGCGGCGAAGGAACCCACCGGCACGTCGCCAAAGATACCGGTCGCGGCCGGGGGCGTGTAGCCGGATCCCTCGCTCGTCTTGAGCAGGAAGACCGCCATCTGCGCGCGTGTCACCGACTGGTCGGGACAGTAGATCCCGGTTCCGCAGCCTCCCGTGACCCCCTCGGCCGCCAGTTGCTCGACCCAGTCGGCAAAGGGCGAGGGGCACGGGACGTCGGCGAAGATCCCCGCGCACGCGGGCGGGACGTAGGCCGTGCCGTGCTCGGACCGGAGCAGGAAGGCGGCCATCTGATCGCGCCGGACAGGAGAGGTCGGGCAATAGTCGGCGCCGCCGCAGCCCCCCGTGATGCCGGCCGTGGCGATCGTGATGATGTCGTCGTGGAAGGGGGAGGAATCCGGCACGTCGGCAAACTCGACGGCGAGCTCCACGGCGTTCGACGTGACGTTGGTGCACGTGTCGGTGACGACGACGTCGTAAGCTCCCGCGTCGGTGAACGCGGCAGGATCGATGGTGAGGGTGGACGTCGTGGCGCCCGAGACGGGTCCGCCGTCGGAGATCGGGTTGCCGTCCCTGCGCCACTGGTAGGCGATCGCCCCGTATCCCGACGCCCGGGCGGACAGGACCGCGGGCTGCCCGACAAGCACCGTGGCGCCCTGCGCGACCGCGCCCGCACGGCTGTTTCGGAAGGCGGCGATGCCGACCTGCCCGATCGCGGCGAGATCGTCGATGCCGTCTCCCTCGAAGTCTTCGGTCGTGACGAACGACGCCGAGAGCCCGGTCTTCAGAATGATCGGTGACAGGAAGGATGCGTCGCCGAGGCCGAGGAACACGAGGACGTTGCCTCCGCTGAGGACGGCGAAGTCGGCGAGACCATCGTCGTCGTAGTGGCCCGTGGCCACGCTCCCGCCGTTGCTGGCGAGCGCGATCGTTACCGGGGGCTTGAACGTGCCGTCTCCGTTGTTTCGGTACAACCGTACGTCGGCGGTTTCGGCGGAGACCAGGAGATCGTTTTCGGGGTCGCCGTCGAAGTTACCGACCGCCACGGAGGGTCCGTAGCCGCTCGCGATCGTCGAACGAAGGGAGAACGCCCCGCTGGTGCTCCCGATGAACACCCGGACGCTGAACGGGGACACGACGACGAGGTCTTTCGTTCCGGAACTGCTCGGCGGCGGAAACTCGATCTTCATCACGGCCGGCAGAAAGTAGGTGATGTCGTCGGGGAACGGCGTCTGCACGGGTGCGGCGAAGGTCCCGTCGCCGTTGTTGAGCAGCGTCACGATGGAGGTGGGGCAGCAGCCCTGGCCGACGACGACGTCGTCGTCGTCGCGGCCGTCGAAATTCGCGACGGCAATGGCTCCGAGGTTGGAGCCGCTATAGATCGATACGGGAGACTGAAACGTCCCGTCGCCGTTGCCTCGAAACAGCCAGACGTCGCCGTACGTGGTCGCGACGATGTCCATGGTCGTGGAATCGAAGAATCGGCCCGCCGCGACACCGTAGGGCTGGGGATACATGAACCCGAAGTCGAGCGCTCCGATTTGCCGGAAACGGCCGCCCGCGTCACCCTCGACCACGAGCACCTGACTCCCGGTGGACCACGCGAAGTCGAGACGACCGTCGCCGTTCCAGTCGCCCCGGGCGTAGTTCGGGTTCGAGGCGCCCTGGACGGTCGATTCAGGCACGGCCAGGAGAGACCCGTCCGCGGTGGCGAACGCAACGAAAACGAGGCCCCCGGCGGTCACGACGTCCGGCCGGGAGTCCCCGTCGAGATCCCCCGTGGCGAGGCTGGTCGCCCCGCCCACCGAATATGGCGCTCCGGGTTCAAAGGACCCGTCGCCTCGTCCGAGGAGGACGGACATCAGGGTTGGGTTGCCGTAGTAGAAGTCGTACGGCGTCGAAACGACGACGTCGAGGGCCCCGTCCTGGTCGAAATCGGCGATCACGAGGTTTCCGACTTCGATGTTCGCGGGATACAAGAGGGCGGCTTCGAATCCCCCCGACCCGGTGCCGAGGAGGATCGAGACGGAGCTGGAGCTTCCGGCGGCGATGTCGAGGTGGCCGTCGCCGTCGAAGTCGCCCGTCGTCACTCCGTCGAGCGAGGGGCCGGCAATGAAGGCCGAGGGCGCGCCGAAAGTGCCGTCGCCCAGGCCCGGGTAGACGAGCACGTAGCCGGAATCGCCGCCGGACGCGACGAGGTCGAGGTGGCCGTCCGTGTCAAAATCTCCCGACGCCAGCGAGGGGATCGGAGTCGAGGCCGACATGAAAATCGGATCTCCAAACGTCCCGTCGCCGACGCCCGGCAGCAGCGAAATCTCGTTCGAACCGTAACGCGAGCCGACCACGATGTCGAGCGAGGAATTCGCATCGAACTTGCCGACGGTCATCGAAGAGACGTTGTTGGTGTCGGAAGGGTAGAAGACGGGCGCGTCGAAGGTGCCGTCCCCGTGGCCGAGAAGGATGAAAACGCCGGAGTAGGTGGCGACTGCGAGGTCGGTCATGCCATTCCCGCGGAAGTCGCCTGCGGCGAGGGTCATGGGATCGTCCGTGAGCGCGGTTAGGATCGGCGCCTCGAGGCCGCCGCTTCCGTCGTTCAAAAGGATCGACACGCTTCGCGGGCTCGTGTTCGCCGTGGCGACGTCCGGCTTCATGTCTCCGTTGAAGTCGGCGATCGCGACCATGCGCGCCGAGGCGCCCGCGGGGTAGCCGACGGCCTCGATGAAGATGGTGGGGCTGCATGTCTGGCCGGCGCCCGGCGCCGCGAGTGCCGACACGATGAGCATTCCCAGGAGAGACCCACGGGCACGAGCGTTCATTTGTGCTCCTTGTCGGGTCAGGCGGATGCCAGGCGTCGTGGGTGCCAGTCGGTTATCCGTACCGGTCGCGGAATCGCTTTGACGCGCATGGAAATAGCGACTACAGAATATTCTCGTTGGAAAATGGAGGCAAGGTCCTCGGGGCACAAGGAGTTCGAAGCGCGTGTTCCTCGGCCACTTTGGTCTCTCGTTCGCCGGCAAGCGGATCGCCCCGGCCGTTTCCCTCGGCACCCTCTTCCTCGCGACCCAGTGGGCGGACCTGCTCTTCTGGATCCTTTCGCTCGCCGGGATCGAGCACTTCCGGATTGCGCCGGGGGCGACGCGCGTGACTCCGATGGACTTCTACGACTATCCGTGGAGCCACGGCCTGCTCGGGCTCGCAGCCTGGAGTTTCGTCATCGGCGGGCTGTACTTCGTGTTTCGCAGGAGCCGGGCCGGGGCGTTGGTGCTCGGCCTCGGGGTGTTCAGCCACTGGTTCCTCGATGCGCTCGTCCACCGGCCGGACATGCCGGTCGGGCCCTCCGGTCCCTACGTCGGCCTGGCACTCTGGAACTCCGTGCCGCTGACCCTGGCCGCCGAAGCGGTCGTTTTCGGCGGAGGCATTCTTCTGTATCTCCGGACGACGACCGCGCGCGATCGGACCGGCGTCTGGGCGCTCCGGGCCCTCGTCGGCTTTCTGACGCTCGTCTTTGTGGCTTCCATCGCCGGCCCGCCTCCGCCGTCCGAACGCATCGTGGAGTACACCGGCCTCGCGATGTGGCTGTTCGTCCCGTGGGGCTGGTGGATCGACCGGCATCGGGCTATCGTTCGGGCATGAGGTTGGGGATGCTCGTGCCGGCCGCGCCGCCGCGGCCCGCGCCTCCGGCGCCCGCCCCTTCGCGCGCCGTGTCGTCCACTCTCGCCGGCCGAAACAGGTGAAGCTCTCCGTCGAAGTGCCCTACGGCGACATCGACGCCATGGGACACCTGAACAACGTCGCGTACCTGCGCTACCTGGAGTGGGCCCGCCAGAAGTACTGGCTGGCGATGCGCGGCTCGATGGAGTTCCTCGACATCGACTTCGTGGTCGCCCGCTGCGAGATCGACTACCGGTCCTCCTCGCACATGGGTGAGGTCCTCGGGATCGAGATCCACGTCTCGCGCATGGGGACGTCGTCGTTCGACTTCTCCTATCGCGTCACCGGGGCCGACGGCCGCCTGGTGGCGGAGGCGACGACGACCCAGGTCTGCTTCGACTGGCGAAGCCGGCGCAAGGCGCCGCTTTCGACCGAGCGGCGCCGCGAGATCGAGGCTTTCGAGGCCGGACCGCAGTAAGATCCGGCCCGATCTCGGAGGTCCCGCATGCGCCGCGCGTTGCTCTGCGCCCTGGTTCTCCTGGCCTTCGCCGCCGGCGCGACGCCCGCCGGGGCTCCGGACGCTCGGTCCCGGGTGGACGAGCTCTTCCGAGACTACGACCGTTCGGATGCGCCCGGCTGCGCCCTCGGAGTCTTCCGCGACGGCCGGATCGAGTACGCCCGCGGCTACGGGATGGCGAACCTCGAGCTCGGGGTCGCCAACACGCCGCACACGGTCTTCGACATCGGCTCGACGTCGAAGCAGTTCACGGCCTTCGCGATCCAGCTCCTGGCGCGCGACGGGAAGCTCTCGCTCGACGACGACGTGCGCAAGTGGGTCCCGGAGATTCCCTCCTACGGCAGGACGGTCACGATCCGGCACCTCCTCCACCACACGGGAGGCTTGCGGGACTACATCGAGCTGATGAGCCTGCAGGGCGTGATGACCGAAGACCTGACGGGCGACGCCGACGTTCTCGACATCATGGCGCGCCAGAAGGCCCCCAACTTCGCTCCCGGCGAGGAGCACCTGTATTGCAACACCGGGTATTTCCTCCTCTCGGTCATCGTCCGGCGCGCGAGCGGACAGTCGCTGCGGGACTTCGCGGCCGAGCGGATCTTCGGCCCGCTCGGAATGCGCCACACGCAGTTCAACGACTCGCATACGCGGATCATCCCGAACCGCGCGACCGGCTACACACGGGCCAGGAACGGGGCCTTCGGAATCGACATGTCCGACTGGGAGCAGACGGGAGACGGGGCCGTCATGACGACGGTCGAGGACCTCCTTCAGTGGGACCGGAACTTCTACGATCCGAAAGTCGGCGATGCGAACGTCCTCGCGGCGATGCACGAGGTCGGCGTGCTCAACAGCGGAAAGAAGCTCGAGTACGCATCGGCGCTTTACGTGAGCACCTACCGGGGGCTGCCGGCCGTCACGCACGGCGGATCGTGGGCGGGCTACCGCGCGCAGCTCATGCGGTTTCCGAAGCAGCAGCTGTCGGTGGCGTGCCTGTGCAACAACGGTGGGTCGGCCAACCCGAGCCGGCTGGCGCAGAAGGTGGCCGAGGTCTACCTCGGGGACCTCATGACGCCGGCGGTGGTCAAGCCGGCGCCGAAGTCCGCGGAGCCGGCCGCCGAGGCGCCGGCCGGGTCGGAGGCGCTGGCGGGGGCCTACCGGAACCCGGTGAGCGGCGAGCTCGTCACGATTTCGCTCCAAGACGGGGTCCTCGTGGCGCAGGTCGACGGCAAGCCGTACGGACTGTCGCCCTCCGGGCCGAACGCGTTCCGGCTGGAAAACGGACCGCGGGGTGCCCGGAGCGAGATCGCTTTTCTGTCCGGCGGGCGCGGGGCGCGGCCGCGGATGAAGGTCACGACCACCGAGGACGACGGCGACGTCGAGACCGAGACGTTCGAGCCGGCGGAGCGCTGGACGCCGAGCGCGACGGACCTCGCCGGGCTGGCCGGGACGTACGCCTCCTCGGAGCTCGACACGTCGTGGCGTCTCGTCGCCGACGGCGGGCAGCTCTTCATCCGGCACCGGGGCTTGCCGGAGGCGGCGCTCGTCCCGACGGTCCGGGACGCCTTCACGGTCGAGGGGCTGAACCTCGCCTTCCGGAGGGGGCCGGGGCGGAAAGGGGCCGGGTTCACCCTCGATGCCGGGCGGGTGCGGGGCGTCGTCTTCACGCGGGTCGGGGGGTAGCCGGCCGGGTTTCTGTCCCTTCCGTTTGCAACCGCACCGGGAATGGGTGGACAATCATTGCGGCCGTGGCCGAGCGACGCAGTTTCGCGCGCAAGAAACGGCGGTTCCTGGTCGAGTACGTCCTTCAAGGAGCCCCGTGCAACGGCTTTACCTACGACGTGTCGCCGACCGGCATTTTTGTCCGCTCGGTCAGGCTGCCCAGTCCCGGGACGTTCCTGAGCGCCAACCTGCATCTGCCCGAGGGCAAGCGGATCCCGGTGCGCGGCAAGGTCGTCCGTTCGTTCCGCGTTCCGGCGGCGCTCTCGCGCCTGATTCCGAGCGGGTTCTCCCTCCGACTGTCCGACACGTCGGAAGACTATTTTCAGCTGCTCGCGACGCTCTAGTTGTCGTTTCTCAACAGGTTGTTCACGCAATTCGGCGAGGTGAGACCCGGGCCGTAGGGGCGGCCCTTGTGGCCGCCCGCTGACACGCTGACGATTCGCGTGCCGCCCCTCGATGGGCCCCCAGGAGGGGGCGCCCGCAAGGGGCGCCCCTACGTGCCGGGGCGCGGCAGTTTCAGGGGTCGCTTCACGAAGCGGGCGCCGGCACAGTGAACAACGTCTTGAGAATTCACATCGAGTGTTCCGTAACGGAAGTCGCTATTCGGCACACGGTCGTAAGGGCGGGGCTTGTCCCCGCCCGCGGGCGGCCGCGAGGGCCGCCCCGCCACAGCATGGCGCCTGGTGACAGGACACCAGGCGGCGGGAGAGCCGCCCGGTTCAGATCCCGTAAGTCTCCCGCACGGCCGTGTCGATCGACGGCGCACCAGGGTCGCGGGTGACCAGCGTGATCGCGTCGCCCGCGCCGAGGTCGCCTTCTTCGAGGACCCGCAGGTAGAAGCCCGTCCGGCGGCTCTGCAGGAAAGCCTTTGGAAAGTCGGGCTGCTCCATCTTCATCGCTAGCTTGAAGCACGGGCTGCGCGGCGACACGACCTGCAGGAGCGTACTGCCGGCGCGGTAGACGTCGTTCAAGCGGACCTCGGTCTCGGGCATGCCGTCCACCGTCAGGTTTTCGCCGAACTGGCCGTGCGGGAGGTCGCGCCCGAGTTTCGTTCGCCAGTAGGCGTAGCCCGAGAGGTCGTAGGCGTAGACGGCCTTTTCCGGACCGCCGTGGACGCGCAGGTCCGCCTGGACGTCGCCCTCGAGACCGAGGCGACCGACATGGACGCGAAAAAGGACTGGGTCCTTGAAGATCCCCGTCCGCACGCTGCGGCCGCGGTGCTCGACGGCGCGTGCCTTTCCGACCTGAACGGAGACGATGTGCATCTGGCCCTCCCGGTACTAACCACTCAAGTCAGGCTGCAGAGGTTACATCACCGAAACTTCAGAATTTCAGGTCTGACCCCAAGTATATAAATTAGTGATAAGTTATTTATGAATGGGGCGGACGGCACGGGTCACGCGGGAGCAGGTGCTGGCGGCGGCGCGGGAGACGTTCGTCGAGCGCGGCTTCGAAGGCGCCACGCTCGCCGGCATCGGAGCGAAATTGTCGGTGTCGCCCGCCGCGCTGCTCCGCCATGCGCCGAACAAGCGGGCGCTTTTTCTCGCGTGCATGAGCACGGACGAGCCGGACCTGGCGCCGCTCGCGTTCCTCGAGGGTTTCGACGGCTCGGAGGACCCGCGGAGGGTCCTGCGACGAGTCGCCGAGACGATGGTCCCCTTCCTCGAGGAGCGGATCCGGCAGATCGTCGCCCGCTGGGTCTATTTCAAGACGATTCCCGGCGTTGGGCCCATTCCGCTTCCCTTCGATCCGGACGCGCGGCCCACGCCGCCCCAGAAGAACCTGCGCTTTCTCGAGGACTACGTGCGCCGCGCGACGCGGCGCGGCCGGCTTGCCGTCTCCAATCCGCGCGCCGCGGCTTTCGCGTTCTTCGCCACGGTGCACTCCTTCGTCTTCCTGCAGCATGTGGTGGAAGCGCTCGAGGAGCCGATGCCGCTCGGCGAATACCTGGACACCGTCCTCGCCGTCTGGACACAGGGCGCCATCGCGCCCGCCGCCAAGGGGAGGAATCGATGAATCGAGCCTCGCTCGCCGCCGCTCTCGTCCTCTGCACCGGCGTCGCTTCGGCCGCCGAACGGAACCTCTCGCTCGCGGAGGCGATCGACCGGGCCCTCGGCAAAAACCAGGACATCGCGGTGCAGCGCGAGGCCGAGACCGTCGCCGCGGCCAACCTCCAGCGCGCCGACGGAAGCTACGACCCGGAGTTCCGGCTCGACTTCCGCTGGCAGGAACAGACCGAGGCCGTCAACTTCATCTTCTCGGGGGCGCCCCCCGGCTCGGTCGGCCCGACCTCGAACGGCGTTCTGGGCCAGGCCGCGGTCACTCAACGGCTTCCGACCGGCGGCACGGTCAACCTCGGCACGTCGATCGGCCGCGAAACGACCGACAACATCTTCACGCTGCTGACGCCGGCCTACTCGACCTTCGTCGGCATCGACCTGCGCCAGCCGCTCCTGCAGAACCGCGACATCGATCCGGAGCGCCGGCTCATCCGTGTCGCCGGGATCGAGCGCGACCGCTCCCGGGCGCAGCTCCAGGCGGTCGTGGCCGATACGGTCGCTGCCGTCGAGCGGGCCTATTGGACACTCGCGGCGGCAAATCGCGACGTCGCGGTCCGCGAGGAGTCGGTCCGCCTCGCCGAGGCCCAGGAGTCGGACACGCGCTCCCGAATCGAGGCGGGCTTCCTCTCCGAGTCCGACATCGCCGTGCCGCAGGCCGAGGTCGAGCGCCGGCGCGTCGACCTTTATGTGGCGCGCGAGGCCGCCCAGCGCGCGGCCCTCGACCTCAAGACGCTGATGCTCGACGAACCGGGCGACTCCCTCTGGGACGAAACGCTGCGGCCGAGCGATCCGCCCGAGACGCCGGTCGTGCCGCTCGACGTGTCCCGGGATCTCGCCGAAGCGCCGGATCGGCGGCCCGAGGTCGCCGAAGCGGCGACGGGCCTCGCCCGGCGCGACGTCGACGCGGCGGCCGCGAAGAACCGTGTCCTTCCGCGTTTCGATCTCGTCGCGTCGTACGGGCGGTACGGCCTGGCCGGCACCGTCAATCCGGACCTCGTGACGATTCCCAACTTTCCGGTCACGATCCCGCCGCAGGTCCTCGGCGGTCTCGGCCGGTCCTACGGGACGATCGGGGAGAACGCCTTTCCCGACGCGACGGTCGGCTTCACGTTCGGGCTTCCGATCGGAAACCGCTCGGCGCGCGCGGACGTGGCCGCCGCGGAGGCCGAGCGCCGGCAGGCCGCGATCGTCCTCGCACAGCAGAAACAGCGGGTCGGCGTCGAGGTCCGGACGGCGGCCCTGGCGGTCGAGGCCGCGGCCCAGTCGATCGAGGCCGCGCAGGCGGGGTTGCGCGCGGCCCGCACGCAACTCGAGGCCGAGAACGTCCGGTTCGCGGCGGGAGTGACGTCCAACTTCTTCGTCCTGACGCGCCAGAACGAGCTCGCCCAGGCGGCCCGCACCGAGACGGCCGCCCTGACGGGCTATCGCCGGGCGCTCGCCGACTATGCGCGGGCCACGGGGACGCTTCTCGCGCAGCATCACATCCAGTTTGCCGAGGACGGTCCGGCCGTCGCGGCCGCGGGAGGTTCCCGATGAGAATGGTTCGAGGGTTGCTCCTCCCCGTCGGTCTGGCGGCGTCGCTCCTCGCCTGCCGCGCGAAGGACGACGGAAAGATCGTCCACCTGAGCGGCCGGATCGAGGCGCCGCTCGTCGATCTCGCCCCGAAGGTTTCGGGACGCGTGGTCGCGGTCCTCGTCCGCGAGGGGGACCGCGTCAAGGCGGGAGAAGTGCTTGCGCGGCTCGATCTCGGCGAGACCGCTCTCGCCGTGGAGCGCGACCGTGAAAACGTTCGCTCGGCGGAGGCCAGGTACGAGGACCTCGCATCGGGCAGCCGAAAGCCCGAGATCTCGGCCGCCGAGGCCGAGGTCAGCGACCGCCGCGCGGCCGTCGAGCTCGCGCGCCGGGAGCTCGAGCGCCAGAACATGCTTCTCGAAAAGAAGGTCGGCACCGAGCGCGATCACGACCGGGCGAAGACCGACCTCGAGCGTGCCGAGGCGGTGCTCAAGGCGAGCCAGGACCGCCTGCGACTCGCCGTGGAGGGATCCCGGCACGACCAGACCGCCGGCGCCCGCTTCGACGCCGACCGTGCGCGGGTCCAGCTCAAGCAGTCGGAGACGGTCGCGAAGGAGGCCGAGATCCGCGCGCCGGCCGACGGCGTCATCCTCCACCGGATGGCCGAGCCCGGGCTTCTGCTCGCGGCGGGCCAACCCGCCCTGACCATGGCCTTTCTCGACCGCCTCTACGTGCGCACTTTCATTCCCGAGACCCGGCTCGGCCGTGTGCGGACGGGCCAGAGCGCCCGGGTCAGCGTCGACGCCTTCCCCGGCAGGACGTTCGAAGCCCGCGTCGCCGAGATTTCGCCGGACGCCGAGTTCACGCCGAAACCGGTCGAGACCAGGAACGAGCGCGTCAACCTGGTGTACTCGACCAAGGTGGACCTCGTGGCCGGCTGGAAAGATCCGCTCGTGCCGGGGCAGCCCGCGAACGTCGCCGTCGACACGGAGAGCGCTCCGCGATGATCGAGGCGCGCGGCCTCGTGAAGGACTTCGGGAAGCATCGGGCCCTGAAGGGTATCGACCTGTCGATCCGGGCCGGGGAGCTCTTCGGTCTCATCGGCCCGGACGGCGCCGGCAAGACGACCTTCTTTCGCCTGGTGGCGGGCCTTCTCGAGCCGACGGCGGGCAGCGTCGTGCGCGAGCGCGGCACGGCGTTCGGATTCGTCCCGCAGCGCTTCGGCCTGTACGAAGACCTGTCGATCGACGAAAACCTGCGCCTCCGGGCCAGGCTTTACGGCGTCGAGGACGCGGAAGCCGAGCGGCGCGCCGCGGACCTGCTCGCGCGCGTCGGACTCGACCGGTTCGGAGCGCGCCTCGCGGGAGCGCTCTCGGGAGGGATGAAGCAGAAACTCTCGCTCGTGGCGGCGCTTCTGACGCGGCCGCCGCTCCTTCTTCTCGACGAGCCGACGACGGGCGTCGACCCGGTCTCGCGCCGCGAGTTCTGGGGCCTCCTCAACGAGCTCCACCACGAGGGGCTGACCATCGTGATCTCGACGCCTTACATGGACGAGGCGGAATATGCCTCCCGGATCGGCTTTCTCGACGAGGGGAGGCTCTCGGCCCTCGGCACGCGCGAGGAAATCGTGGCTTCCTATCCGCGGCGCCTCCTCGTCGTTCGCTCGTCGGACCGCGTCCGGGTGCGCGAGCGCCTGGCCGCGAGCTCCGAGGTCGACGACGTGTCGCTCTTCGGGAGCTGGCTGCACGTCCGCGGCGCGGAAGGCGCGGGGGACGAGTTGGCCGACCTCGTCCGGCAAAGGCTCGCCGGGCTCGTGCCGCCGGACGACGTCGAGTCCCTCGCACCCTCCCTCGAAGACGTCTTCGTGCTGAAGAGCGAGGAAGAAGGAGCGCTGGCGTGAGCGTCGCCGCCCCGGAGATTTTCCTGGAAGCGCGCGGGCTGACGCGGCGCTTCGGCGACTTCACGGCCGTCGACGCCGTCAGCTTCGCCGTCCCGCGCGGCCGGGTCTTCGGCTTCCTGGGGCCCAACGGTTCCGGCAAGTCGACGACCATCCGGATGCTCACGGGGCTGCTCGAGCCGACGTCCGGTTCGGCCGTCGGCTTCGGAGGACTCGAGGTGGCTCGAGACACGGAGGAGTGGAAGCGGCGCCTCGGCTACATGAGCCAGAAGTTTTCTCTCTACGTCGATCTGACGGTCGAGGAGAACCTGCGCTTTTTCGGATCGATCTACGGGCTCGAGCCGGCGCGGCTGGAGGAGCGGATCCGTGCGCTCGCCGCGCGGCTCGAGTTCGAAGCGCTGCGGCCGATCATGACCGAGACCCTCTCGACGGGCCAGCGGCAGCGGGTGGCGCTCGCGGCTGCCCTCCTGCACGAGCCGGAGCTCCTCTTTCTCGACGAGCCCACGGGCGGGGTCGATCCTCGCGGCCGCCGGCTCTTCTGGGACCTCATCTACGAGCTCGCCGCCGAGCGCGGCATGACGGTGCTCGTGACGACCCACTACATGGACGAGGCGGAGCAGTGCGACCGCCTGGCGTTCATCCTCGACGGGGCGCTGATCGCCGAGGGCACACCGCACGACCTGAAGGCGGACCTCGAAGGCCGGATCTTCGAGGTCGTGACGGCCGGCGACCCGTTCGCCGCCCTCGCCCGGATCCGGGACGACGCCTCCCTCGAGGACGCGTATCTCTTCGGCGTGCGGCTGCGCATCGTCGTTCGCCGCGGGCACGAGGCGGAGGCGCGCTCGCTCCTCGGGCCGCTCGGCGAGCCGCGGGAAGCGGAACCGTCGCTCGAAGACGTCTTCGTCTCGCTCGCGCGCCGGCGGACGGCCCGGGACCGGGTGGCGTCGTGAAGCGGCTCCTGGCGCTGACCTGGAAGGAGTTCCTGCAGCTCCGGCGCGACCGGATCACGATGCGCATGATCCTGTTCGTGCCGATCATGCAGACGCTGATCTTCGGCTACGCGATCAACTACGACGTCAAGCACCTGCGGACCGTCGTCCTCGACGAGGCCAAGTCGGTCGAGAGCCGCGACCTGATCTCCAAGATGACGGCGACCGAGTACTTCCGCGTCGTCGGCCACGTATCCTCCTTCGAGCAGTTGCGCCGGGAGCTCGATTCCGCACACGCCTCCGTGGGCCTCGTCATCGACGCCGACTTCGGCAAGAACGTCCACCGCGGCGCGCCGGCCCAGGCCCTTCTCATCGTGGACGCCTCGGACACGACGACGTCGAGCCAGGCCATGTCGATCGCCTCCGGCATCGCCAACGGGCTGTCGATCCGCGTCCTTGCGCGCCGCGCCGGATGGGAGTGGCCGCAGCTGCCGGTCGACCTGCGGGTGCGGCCCTGGTACAACCCGGACCTGAAGACCGCGACCTTCATCATCCCCGGGCTGATCGCGATCATCCTCACGTTCACGCTCATCCAGTTCACGGCCTCGGCGATCGTTCGCGAGCGCGAGCGCGGGACGCTCGAGCAGCTCCAGGTCACGCCCGCGACGCGGGTCGAGATCATCCTGGGCAAGATCCTGCCGTTCACCGTGATCGGCTACGTCCAGTTGACGATGACCCTCATCCTGATGCGCTTTCTCTTCGGCATCGTGATCCAGGGGTCCGTCCTCGAGCTCTACGCCGTCGGGCTGCTCTTCATCGCCGCGGTCCTGGGGCTCGGGATGCTGATCTCGACCGTCGCGAAGACCCAGATGCAGGCGATGCAGATGTCGACCTTCGTTCTGCTGCCGTTCGTCTTCCTCTCGGGGTACGTCTTCCCGATCGACGGCATGCCGGGGATCTTTCAGGCCCTGTCCCGGCTGATCCCGGCCCGCTACTTCATCGAAGTCCTGCGGGGGATCATCCTGCGCGGCGCGGGCCTCGCGGAGCTCTGGCAGCCCGTCGCGTGGCTGACCCTCTACACCGTCCTCATCATCACCCTCGCCATCGCCCGCTTCAAGAAGACCACCGAGTAGCCCGGGGTCGGCCTGACCCTATCGGATGGAGACGGCGATGCCGTTCTCGAACACGACGGTCTTGCCGACGCTGCGGTAGGTCCAGGTCTCGCGGGCGACGCCCGCGTCGGTGGTCTCGGTCGAGACGTCGTCGGGGGAGCCGAGGAGAGAACGGACCTGGTCGGGCGTCATGTTCTCCGTCACGGTGCCCGTCGAGGGTTGATCGATCTCGCGGCCGATCGCGTCGCCCGCGGCCGTGCGCGCGCCGCTCGCCGCCGCCGCGGCCCGGGCGCGGTCGATGGGGGAGCCGCGCGTCTCACCCGGCGTCGAGCGGGTCAGCAGGCCCTGCGTCTTGACGAGGTAGGCGACGACTCCGACGGCGGCGATGAGCAGCAGCAGCCTCTTCATGACCCGATGATACGCGCCCCGCGCCGCGGTTAGACTTCGGCGAGCATGAGCTATTGCCGCGCGGCGAAGGGGCACCCGTTTCATGGTCCGTACCACGACCGGGAGTACGGGTTTCCGGTCCGCTCCGAAGCGGCGCTTCTCGAGCGCCTCGCCCTCGAGATCAACCAGGCGGGCCTCTCCTGGCTCACGATGCTCGTGAAGCGCGAGAATTTCCGGCGCGCGTTCGCGGACTTCGACCCCGACGCCGTCGCGGCCTTCGGGGCACGCGAAAAGCGGCGCCTGATGTCCGACGCCGGCATCGTCCGCAATCGTCTCAAGATCGCGGCGGTCATCGAGAATGCGCGGCGCCTCGTCGCGATCCGGGAGACGCACGGGTCATTCGCGCGGTGGCTCGACGCCCATCACCCGCGCTCGGCGCGGGAATGGCAGAAGCTCTTCAAGGCGACGTTCGTCTTCACCGGGGGTGAGATCGTGAAATCGTTCCTGCTCAGCACGGGCTACCTGCGCGGAGCGCACGTGCCGGGCTGCCCGGTCTACGACAGCGTGGCGAAGAAGAAGCCGGCCTGGATGCGGGCGGCGCGGCGAAGGAAGCGGGGCTCGACTCGGGCGGCCGCTCGAAAGTCCGTCACTTCAGCGGGCCGAACTCCTTGACCTGCTCCTCGACGACCTTTCGATCCCCGACCACGACGATCGTGGCCTTGTCGTCCTGGAGGTACTTCTTCGCCATCTCCTGCACCTCGGCCGGCGTGACGGCGTAGATCCGCGCCACGTATCCGTTGAGATAGTCGGCCGGCAGTCCGTTCAGGTCGACGAACTCGAGCTGCCCGGTGATCCCCGCGCGGGAGGAGTTCTGCAGAACGAAGACTCCGGCCCGGTAGTTCTGAAAGGCCTTCAGCTCCTTCTCCGAGGGCGGTTCGGCCTGGAGGCGGTCGATCTCGCCGAAGATCTCTTTCAGGGCGGGTCCGGTCGCGCTGGTCGTGACGTCGGCGATCTCGATCCAGTAGGCGTCGCGATACCGGTTGGAAAGCTGTCCCTGCGGCGAATACGTGTAGCCCTTCTGCTCGCGAATGTTGGACGTGATCCGGGAGGCGAAGGAGCCGCCGAGCAGGACATTGGTGAGGTAGAGCCGGTCCCAGTCGGGGTTCGAGGGGTCGATGACGGGCATTCCGACGTTGAGGGTCGACTGCAGGGCACCCGGACGGTCGATGAGGTAGACGGCCCGCTCACTCGTCGGCTTCGGCCGCGAGGTATTCGGAGCGGGCCCCCGCTTCCAGTCGGAGAACGTCTTGCGGATGGCGGCCTCCATCGCCGCCGCGTCAAACCGGCCGACCACGTAGATGCGCGAGCGCGCGGCGCCGAAGTTGCGCTCGTAGAAGTCGCGGACCTGGGCGACCGTGTAGCCCTGGAGCATCGCCTCGGTCGGGAAGACGCGCCCGTAGGGATGGTCCCCGTAGAGAACGGCGCGAAACTTCTCCAGGGCCAGCGGCTGGGGCTGGCTCTTCTGGATCGAGAGCTGGCGGGCGCGGTCGGCCTTCAGGCGGCCGAGCTCGGTTTCGGGGAACTTCGGGTGCTGCGCGACGTCGGCGATGAGGGCCACCATCTCGGGCCCGAACTCCGAGAGGACGTCGCCGGCGATGTCGGTCCGGTTCGCGCCGACCGCGATCTCCAGGGCGCCGCCCATGCGGGCCGCGTCCTCGGCGATCTTCGACGCGCTGCGGGTCCGGGTGCCCTCGGAGAGCATGTCGCCGGTCAGGTCGGCGAGCCATACCTCGTCGGCCTTTTCGTCGACGTTGCCGGTCAGCACGGCGAGGTTCACGGAGACCTTGGGCACCGTGCCGTACGGAACGAGCGTCACCCCGAGGCCGTTGGGGAGGGTCAGGGTCGTCGGTTTGGGCACCGAAAAGCCCTTCGGCGCCCCCGGAGCGGGCGGTGCCTGCTTGTCGGCGAGGAGGGCCGGGGCGACGGCGAAGGCGGTGAGGATGGCGGCGGTGGTCTTGTTCATGGTCGCTCCTAGGATCCCTGCTTGCCATCGGCCTTGGGCTCGATGACGAGGATGGTGCGATTGCCGGACCGCAGGTATTCCCGGGCCGTCTTCTGGATCCGCTCGGGCGTGACCTTGCGAAACTCCGCTTCGATCCGGTTGATCTTCCCGGGATCGTCGTCGAAGAGGGCGAACGAGGCGAGCAGGTCCGCCCGTCCGAAGCCGACGAATTGTTCCATCTTGTCGTAGAGGCTCGAGCGCATCTTGACGAGGGCGCGGTCGAGCGTGGCCTGGTCGACCGGAGTCGTCTGGATCCGGGAGATCTCGGCGTCGAAGACCTTGAGAATCTGGTCCGGAGTCTTGTCCTTGTCGAAGAACATGGAGACGTCCCAGAGCGTCGGACCGTTGATGTTGAACATGTCGCCGAGGCCCGAATTGATCCCGCCCTCGACCTCTCCGGTCAGGCCGTTCTTCTGCACGAGCGCCTGATACAGGCGGCTGTCCTTGCCCTGGACCATGATCTGGTCGATCAACCCCATCGCGTAGTAGTCGGGAGTGCCCTGGTCGGGCGCGTGGTAGCCGATCGCGATGGCGGGCCGGGTGGCGAGCTTGTCGTCCTTGGTGACCCGCTTTTCCTTTTCCTGCCGAGGCTCCGAGATGTCGGCCTTCGGCGGAAGCTTCGTGGCCGGGATCGACGAGAAGTACTTCGTGATCCAGGCCTTCGTCGCCGCGGGCTCGAAGTCGCCCACGACCACCAGGACCGCGTTGTTGGGGGCGTAGAAGGTCTTGAAGAAGTTGGCGACGTCTTCGAGCGTGGCGGCATCCAGGTGCGCCAGGTCTCCGTAGAAGTTGTGGGCGTTGTACCAGTTGGTGTTGGCGTACTGCGGCAGGTCGAGCCACGGGAACCCGCCGTAGGGCCGGTTCAGCACGTTGACCCGGACCTCGTTCTTGACGACTTCCTGCTGGTTCTTGAGGTTCTCGGCCGTGATGGCGAGGCCCTTCATGCGGTCGGCCTCCGCCCAGAGCGCGGTTTCGAGCGCGTGCGCGGGGACGACCTCGAAGTAGTTCGTGAAATCGAACCGGGTCGAGCCGTTGAGGAGGCCCCCGTTCGACTGGACGAGCTTGATGAACTCCATCTTCCCGAGGTTCTCCGAGCCCTGGAACATCATGTGCTCGAAGAGGTGGGCGAACCCGGTCCGGTCCTTCGGCTCGATGCGGAACCCGATGTTGAAGTACACCGCGACGACCGCCACCGGAGCGGTCGTGTCCCGCGACAGCACGACCTTCAGGCCGTTGGGGAGCTTCGAGTAGTCGACCGGGATCTCGAAGTCCGCCGGGGCGGCGGGAAGCGCAAAGGCGGGGGACGCGGCGAATGCGGCGGCGCAGGCCAGGAGCCCGACGGCCGCCCGGGCGCGGGAAACCAGTTTCATGTCATCCTCCTCGGCTCCGACGGCTGAACTGTACGTCGGAAAGCGAGGAAGGTTCTTGCCCGCCGAAAATGGGCCTTTTCCCGGCCCGTCCGCCTTTCGTCCGGCCGCCTGGCTCCCCGGCGCGCACCTCCAGACCGTCTGGGGGCGCCTGGCACGCTCGCGCCGGCAGGTCCGGTTCCGCCGCGAGGTCCTCGAGACCCCGGACGGCGACGAGCTGGTGGTCGACCACGTCGACGGGCCCGCGGGATCGCCCCGGGGCATCGTGCTGCACGGCCTCGAGGGCAGCTCCTACTCGGTGTACGCGCAGGGCCTTCTCCACGAGATCCGCGAGCGCGGCTGGCGCGGGGCGGCGATGAACTTCCGCTCGTGCGCCCGCGATCCCGCCGACCTCGAGCGGATGCTTCCCAACCGCCGCCCGCGGCTCTACCACTCCGGCGAGACCGAGGACCTGGACTTTCTGGCCCGCACGCTCTCGGCGCGCGACCCCGCGGCGCCCCTCTTCGCCGTCGGCGTTTCGCTCGGAGGAAACGTGCTCCTCAAGTGGCTCGGTGAAGGGCGGGCGGCTCGGCCGCTCGCGGCGGCGGTCGCGATCTCGACGCCCTACGATCTCGCGGCGAGTGCCCGCCACCTCGACACGGTCCTGGGGCGCGCGTACACCGGGAGGTTCCTCGCGACGCTCAAGGGGAAGGCCGTGGAGGTCCGCTCCCGCTTCCCGGAGGCCGCCGGGAAAATCGACCTGCGCCGGGCCCTCGCGGCCCGCACGTTCTGGGAGTTCGACGACGCGGCCAACGCTCCTCTCCACGGATTCGAAGGCGCCGACGATTACTATCGCCGCGCGAGCTCGCTCGGCTACCTGCCGGGAATCGCTGCGCCGACGCTGTGTCTTTCGGCCGCGGACGACCCCTTCCTCCCGCGCGAGGCGCTCGAACGTGCGCGCCGGGCTGCTGCGCCGCCCGTAGAGTTTCTCGTCACTTCCCGCGGCGGCCACATCGGGTTCGTTTCCGGTAGGGCTCCCTGGGACGCCCGCTACTGGGCGGAGAGGTTCGCGATCGACTGGGTCGCCGGCACCATTCGCGACCCGTGAAAGAGAAAGCCGGGGGCTCCTGCCCCCGGCTCGAAACGGGCGAAGAAATCCTACGAAGCCTGGTGAGGGTTTAGTAGGGCTTCTTCGTCACGTCGATTGCGTTCGCGACTGTCCGACCGGACTCCTCGTTGGTCTCGATGGAGACCATGGAGCCGACCTTCAGGTCTCCGTTGACCTTGGTCGAGCCGGTCCAGTAGACCGTGACTTCCCGGCCGCTGGCCTCGTCCTTCATGACGAAGCTCTTCGCCGCGTTGTCGATCGAGGTGACCGATCCGCGCATTGTCTTGGCCGGCGCCTGAGCGGACTGCGAGACGGCCGACGCATCCTGCGGATCGCGCGGCTTGTCCTGGGGCGTGGCCACGGCTGCCGCCGCGACGGCGGAAGCGATCGCCGCAGAGAGAAGAATCTTCTTCATCGAAACCTCCTTAATGGAAGGGTGTCCTCACCGAGAGGCACCCGAGGAAGAGTCTCTTTTGCAATCGGCAGGCCAGCGGGATCCGGTGGCCGAAGAGGACCGGGTGGGCTAGGCGGTCCCGGACACCGGCTTGCGGCGCGGCGCGCGCCTGCGGGGGGCCTGGACGAACTGCTCGGCGGTGACGTCCGTGTGGATGACGGTCCCGCGGCGGACCGTGGCGCCGTCGGGGATCTCGGCGTTCTTGCCGATGGTCGTGATGCCGACGCCGTCGGCCGGCCTCTCCCCGCGCGCGACTTTGCCGATGCGGGCACGGCGCCCGATGCGCACCGCCTTGTCGACGATCGCGCGCTCGACCTTCGCCCCGGCGTCGATCCAGGTGTCCGTCAGGATGACCGACTCGCGGATCCACGCGTCGGGACCGACGAAGACTCCGGGGGAGAGGATGCTCCGCTCCACGCGCGCCCCGGCCGAGATGATGCAACCGTCGGTGATCATGCTGTCGCGGATCGCGGCGCCGCTGTGGATCGATACGGGCGGCCGCTCCTCGGAGCGCGTGTGGATGATCCAGGCACGGTCGTTCAGGTCGACGGGCGGCGGCGTCTTCAAAAGGTCCATCTGGGTCTGCCAGTAGGCCTCGGTCGTCCCGACGTCGACCCAGTAGCCCTGGAACGGGTAGGCGAAGACGCGCTGGCCGGCCGAGATCATGCGGGGAAGGATGTCCTTGCCGAAATCGTGCGACGAGTCGCGACGCTTGGAGTCCTCCGTCAGAACCTGCGCGAGCATGGTGCGGCCGAAAACGTAAATGCCCATGGACGCGAGCGTTCCGGGCGGGTCGGCCGGCTTCTCGACGAATTTCGTGACGCGCTGGTTCTCGTCGGTCGAGAGGATGCCCATGCGCGTGGCCTCGTCGCGCGTCACGTTCAGCGTCGCCATCGTGCAGTCGGCCTGTTTCTCGAGGTGGAACGCGACGAGCCACCCGTAGTTCATCTTGTAGATGTGGTCACCGGAGAGGACGAGGATCAGGTCCGGCGAGCCGCGCTCCACGAAGGAGAGGTTCTGGGTGATGGCGTCGGCCGTTCCCTTGTACCAGTCGGTCACCGAGCGCCCGCGGTAGGGCTGGTAGATCTGAACGCCGCCGGTAAACCCGCGGTCGAGGTCCCAGGGGCGTCCCGAGGCGATGTGCTCGTTCAGGGAGTGCGGCCGGTACTGGGTCAGGATCATCACGTCCGAGATGCCGGAGTTGACGCAGTTGGAGAGCGTGAAGTCGATGATCCGGTACTTGCCGGCGAAGGGCACGGCGGGCTTGGCGCGCTTTTCCGTCAGCACGCCGAGGCGCGAACCTTCGCCGCCGGCGAGGATCACCGCCCGGGCCCTCATCGGCTGGGGCCTACCCCGGCGAGCGCGTCGCCCGGGCGCGCTCGTAGAGGGCGGCGTACTCCTTCGCGGACCGCGACCAGGAGAAGTCGCGGGCCATGCCGTTCTTCTGCAGCTCGAGCCATCGGGCGGGCTGAGCGTACACCTTCAACGCGCGCTCGAGAGCGTCCCAGAGCGCCCAGGGATGGAATTCGTCGAACATCAGTCCGGTACCGCCGGGATCGCCGGCGTCGGTCACGGTGTCGGCGAGGCCTCCCGTCCGGCGCGCGACCGGGACGCAGCCGTAGCGCATGCCGATCATCTGCGCGAGCCCGCAGGGCTCGTAGCGCGACGGGAGAAGAAGGGCGTCCGCCCCCGCATAGACCCGGCGGGCGTACCGCGCGTCGAAGCGCAGGCGCACGCTCGCGCGCCGGGGGTAGCGCATCTCGAATTCCGCGTACTCGTGCTCGAGGTTCGGGTCGCCGGTCCCCAGCAGCACGAACTGCCCGCCGCGCTCGAGCCAGCGGCGCACGGCCGGGGCGGCGATGTCGAACCCTTTCTCCCGGACCAGGCGCGACACGACCGCGAGAAGCGGCATCCGCGGGTCTTTCTCGAGGCCGGCCTCCTCCTGGAGCGCCGCCTTGTTCTTCCAACGCTCGGAAAGCGTTGCCGCGTCGAATGGAACGGCGATGTCGGGATCGACGGACGGGTTCCACGAATCGACGTCGATGCCGTTCAGGATCCCGGAAAGCCGGTCTGCCCTCAGCCGCAGGACCCCGTCGAGCCCGTGCCCGCCCTCGGTGGAGAGGATTTCGCGGGCGTAGGTCGGAGAGACCGTGGAGAGGAAATCGGCGCCGAGGATGCCGAGCCCCATCAGCGAGTCCCGGTAGTCCGGGGGCAGTGCGTCGAGGGCGTCGTTCTGGCGGAGCTTGTAGTCGCCGAGGAACCGACCCGCGCCCTGCGCCGCGTAGGGCAGGTTGTGGATGGTGAAGACCGAGCCGACGTCGCGAAAGAACGGGTTCTCGCGCCCCTCCGTATGGAGCCACCAGACGGCCGGACCGGTGTGCGAGTCGTGCGCGTGGACGACATCCGGTTTCCACGACGTCGCCTCCGAAGACCACAGAGCCGCGAGCGAGAAGAAGACGAACTTGGGGCCGTCTTCCTCGATCGAGCGTCCGTAGATCCAGCGGTCCTGGGGGATCGGAGGACCGGTGACGAGGTGGACGGGCGTGCCGTCGGACTCGGTCTGCCAGACCTCGGCGCGTTCTTCGCCGCCGAGCGTGTAGACCGGAAACTGCGCCACGCGCAGGGGTTGGTAGCGCGCCCAGTCGATCGACCCGTAGCCCGGGATGACGACACGAACCTCGTGTCCGAGCGCGGCGAGTGCGCGTGGGAGCGAACCGACGACGTCCGCGAGTCCCCCGACCTTGGCCAGCGGGGCTGCTTCCGCCGCCAGCATCAGGATCCGCATTTGCGGGCATTATGGCCCACGCCCCCGGAGGCCGGCGCCTCTCGTCCCGCATGCTATGCTTTTGAGGTTCTCGTCCGCTCGCCCCATTCCGGGCCCCTGCCCGAATCCCGAACGGTACGAAGCGAGAAGGCGTGAGGGTGCCTCGGCGGGCCCTTCCGTCCGAACGTCGCCGAGGGTTCGGAGCATTCGAAAGGGCAGAATGATGAAGCTTTACGTGGGCAACCTTTCCTACAACGCGGGCGAAAACGACCTGCGAGACCTCTTCTCGGCCTATGGCGCCGTGGAGTCCGTCGCGGTCATCACCGATCGCGACACCGGGCGTTCCAAGGGCTTTGGATTCGTCGAGTTCGCCAACGACGCGGAGGGCCAGGCCGCGATCGCCGGTTTGAACGGCAAGGAAGTCTCCGGACGCGCCCTGACGGTCTCGCTGGCCCGTCCCAAGACCGAGGGCGGCGGCGGCGGCGGACGCGGCGGCTACGGCGGCGGCGGCGGACGGGGAAACCGTTATTGAGTCGCGAACGCGGCACGGCCGAATGCGGCCGGGGAGTGTCCCGATGAACCACGATTGGAAGATTCGAGTCCAGGCGGCCGGACGTACTCCGTACGTCTTCAAGGCGACGTTCGTCGGGCGCGACTCGGGCCGCGACGAAGGTTCGCTCGACGTCCGTTACCTCTACGGCGACGGCGACCTCGCGGTCCTGCTCGAGGACCTCGGCGCCGGCGCGCCCGAGATCTGCAGCCTGATCGAGACACTCCAGCGGAAACCGAGCGCCGAGATCGCCGTGGACGTGACCGAAGAGGCGATGGAAATGCTGGCGAACGGACGGCTGCCGGGGCAGAGAGAAGGACGGGCGTGAGCGAGCGCAAGAAAGACTGGGTCCGAATCGCCTTTTTCGTCCTCTCGCCGGTCGTCGGCATCCTCGGCACGGCCGCCTGGGCCGTGACGCACGGGGTTCAGTGGTGGCAGCCGGCGCTCTTCTTCGTGCTCTACGCCTGCGTCGGTGTCTCGGTAACGGCGGGCTACCACCGCCTCTTCGCGCATCGCACCTACGAGTGCCATCCGGCCGTCCAGGCCTTCTACCTGTTCTTCGGCGCCATGGCGCTGCAGAACTCGATCCTGAACTGGGCCTCCGACCACCGCCTGCATCATCGCTACGTCGATCACGACTGGGACCCCTACAACATCCAGAGGGGCGGCTGGTGGGCCCACATCGTGTGGATCTTCTACAAGAGCCCGGCCGACCGGAAGTTCGACGACGTCCCGGATCTGCAGAAGAATCCCCTCGTGCGGCTCCAGTTTCGCTTCTCGAACCTCATCGGCATCGGATTCGGCCTCGGGATCCCGACCCTGATCGGCTGGGCGTTCGGCGATCCGCTCGGCGGACTGCTGTGGGGTGGATTCCTGCGCGTCGTCGTGATTCACCACACGACCTTCTTCGTCAACTCGATCGCGCACCTCTACGGCACGCGACCCTACACCGAGGAGAACTCGGCGCGGGACAACCCCTGGGTGGCGCTCGTGACCAACGGCGAGGGGTACCACAACTTCCACCACCGCTTCCCGACGGACTTCCGCAACGGGCTGCGCTGGTACCAGTGGGACCCGAGCAAGTGGTGGATCCGCGGTCTCGCCGCCGTCAGGCTGGCCCGGCGCCTGCGCCGCACGCCCGCCCTGGTGATCGAGCGCTCGCGCCTGCAGACGGCGATGGGCCGGGCGGAGAAGGAGCTCGTCTCGGCGCCGTCGTATCTGACCGAAGCGATCCAGAACCGCCTCGAGTCCGCCCATCACTCGCTCGAACGCGCGGCCGCGCTCTGGAGCGAGGTCTCCGAGAAGCGGCGCAAGGACTGGAAGGAATACCGGGAGCACCTCGCGCTCGCGCGCGGCCACTGGCGCGAGGCTCTTCGGCTCCTCGCCCGGGTCCCCGAAGGGGCCTAGCAAGACCGCCCCGGCCGGGCGGCCCTTCAGGCCTGCGGCGAGTAGGTCGGGAGGGCCATCGAGCCGGCGCGCCAGTCGTTCATTTCGGGCTCGCTGCGGAGCAGGTCCTTGAGCGTGATCTTCCCGAGGACCTCGTCCACGGCCTTCTGGACGCGCCGCCAGACGGAGCGGATCGAGCAGTCGGGCATGTGGGTGCAGAGCTGCTCGAGGCCGGAGTAGCCGTCGCAGAACGCCGGCTCGTAGAGGCGGCCGCCAAGCGTCGCGAGCACGTGGCCGACGACGATCTCCTCGGCCGGCCGGGAGAGGGCGTAGCCGCCCGACTGGCCCCGGGTCGACGTGACGAAGCCGCCGCGCCGCAGGATGCGCATCATCTTCGCGACGTTCGGCTCGGAGATCCCCTCGGCCCGCGAGAGCTCCGGGATCGTCAGGCTCGCGCCGCCGCCGCCCCGGCCCACCCGGAGGAGGCAACGCAGACCGTACTCTTCCTGCGAAGTCAGTTTCATGCCGCGCGATCTCCGATCACATCATTCCGAGCTGCAGCTTGGCCGCGTCCGACATCATCTGGAGGCTCCACGGCGGATCGAAGACGACCTGGACATCCGCCTCGGCGATGCCGGGCACCGTCAGGAGCTTTCCGATGATGTCCTCGCGGAGCACGTCGCCCATGCCGCAGCCGGGCGCCGTGAGCGTGAACTTCACGTCGATCTTCTGGCCGCCGGCTTCGAGCGGCGACAGGGCCAGGGCGTACACGAGGCCGAGGTCCACGATGTTGACCGGGATCTCGGGGTCGAAGCACGTGCGGAGCTGGTCCCAGGCCAGCTCCTCCGTGGTCTTGCCCTCGGCAGCGGCGGCGTCGACTGCGGCGACCGTCTCGCCGATGGCGTCCGCATCCTTGCCGTCCACCCGGGCGAGAAACCCGACCGGCGTCATCACGGTGTAGCTGCCCCCGAGCGACTGGGTGATGATGACCGGGTCCCCGGCCTTCAGCGTGATCGGCGTTCCGCTCGGGATCTCCCGCGCGGGAACGTCGCGCGACACGGTGGC
The DNA here is from genome assembly GCA_963805495.1 of uncultured Acidobacteriota bacterium. GTDB lineage: Bacteria > Acidobacteriota > Thermoanaerobaculia > UBA5066 > Gp7-AA6 > DAHUXD01. Next base: position 812,711 of record CAWDUQ010000001.1, read on the forward strand.
TTCCTTTCGCATCTGCATCATGCCCCCCCGCTGCCCGTGTGCGGGCCCTCGGACTCGGTCGACACCGTGGCGCCGTCGCTCTGGAGCGCGGCCTTCAACGTGTGCCACGGCAGCGTCGCGCACTTGACCCGCACGGGGTACTCGCGCACGCCCGAGAACACCTCGAGCTTGCCGAGGTCGGGCGCTCCATCGGCCTGGCCCTTCTGTCCCGTGATGAGGTCGTGGAACCGCTCGAAGAGGGCTTCGGCTTCGGCGCGCGTCTTGCCCTTCACGCTCTCGGTCATCATCGAGGCCGAGGCGGTCGAAATCGCGCAGCCGGCGCCCTGGAAGGCCACCTCGCGCAGCCGGTCGCCGTCGAGCGTCAGGTAGACGATCTCCCGGTCGCCGCAGAGCGGGTTGTACCCCTCGGCCTGGCGGTTCGCGCCGGCGAGGGCGTGGAAGTTCCGCGGCCGCTTGCTGTGGTCGAGGATGACTTCCTGGTACAGGTCGCGCAGGTCGGACATCAGCGGAACATCCCGATGACTTTGTGGATCGCCGCGGCAAGGGCATCGACCTCGCCGCGCGTGTTGTAGAGACCGAAGGACGCGCGCGCGGTCGCCGGGAGACCGTAGCGGTCCATGACGGGCTGGGCGCAGTGATGGCCGGTCCGGATCGCGACACCCTCGCGGTCGAGCACCGTGCCGATGTCGTGGGGGTGGATGTCCTCGAGCACGAAGGACAGCACACCCGCCTTCTCGCGCGCCGTGCCGACCACGCGCAGCCCGGGGATTGCCGAGAGCGTTTCGGTCGCGTAGATCAGAAGATCGCGCTCGTGCGCCTCGATCGCCGGCAGGCCGAGCGCCCCGACGTAGTCGAGGGCGGCGCCGAACGCGATTCCGCCCGCGATGTTGGGCGTGCCGGCCTCGAACTTGTAGGGAAGCTCGTTGTACGTCGTCTTCTCGAAGGTCACGGAACGGATCATGTCGCCGCCGCCCTGGTACGGCGGCATCGACTCGAGGAGCGCGGTCTTGCCGTACAGCACGCCGACGCCCGTCGGACCGTAGATCTTGTGGCTCGAGAATGCGTAGAAGTCGCAGTCGAGGGCGCGCACGTCGACCGGCATCCGCGGGGCCGCCTGCGCCCCGTCGACGAAGAAGACGGCGCCGACCGAGTGCGCGAGCTCCGCGATCCGGCGGACCGGGAGAATCGTTCCGAGGGCGTTCGAGAGATGGGCGACCGAGACGATCTTCGTGCGCGGCGACAGCAGCTTCTCGAAGGCCGCGAGATCGACGTCGCCTTCCTCGGTCAGCGGCGCGACGGCGAGCCGCGCGCCCTTCTCCTCGCACAGCATCTGCCAGGGGACGATGTTCGAGTGATGCTCCAGTCCCGTGATCAGGACCTCGTCCCCGGCGCCCACGCGCCGGCGGCCGAGCGTCTGCGCCACGAGGTTCACGGCCTCGGTCGTTCCCCGCACGAACACGATCTCGTGCGCGGCCGCGGCGTTGACGAACGCCCGCGCCTTCTCGCGCGCCGCATCGTAGGCGTCGGTCGTGTGGACCGAGAGCCAGTGCACGCCCCGGTGGATGTTGGCGTAGCAGGTCTCGTAGACGCGGCGCTCGGCGTCGATCACCGCCGAGGGCTTCTGTGCCGACGCCGCGTTGTCGAGGTAGACGAGGGGTTTTCCGTAGACCTTGGTCGCGAGGATCGGAAAGTCCCGCCGGACCGCGGCGACGTCGTAGGCGATGGAATTCCGTGGGGTCTCGCCGACGACCGTGCTCACGAGGCCTCCCCGGACACGGCCCCCGGCAGGCGCAGGCCGAGCTCGCGCTCGACGCGCCGCCGCACGGCGGGGACCCGGATCTTTTCGACGACGTCAGCCGCGAAGGCCCACGTCAGGAGCGCCTTCGCCTCCGCCTCGCCGATGCCCCGCGAGCGCAGATAGAAGAGGGCCGTCGCGTCGAGCTGGCCGGTCGTCGATCCGTGCCTGCACTTGACGTCGTCGGCGAAGATCTCGAGCGCGGGCGTGGAGTTGACGAGCGCTTCGCGCGAGAGCAGCAGGTTCTTGTTCGTCTGCACCGCGTCGGTCTTCTGGGCGTCGGGCCGGACCACGATGGTCCCGTGAAAGACGCCGCGCGACGCGCCGTCCATGATCCCCTTGTAGAGCTCGCGGCTCGTCGTGTGCGGCGTCGCGTGGTCGATGACGGTCCGGGTGTCGAGGTGCTGCCGGTTCCGGCCGACGAAGAGGCCGTTCAACGCGCACTCGGCCCCCTCGCCCTCGAGCACCGCCGTCAGCTCGGTCCGCGCGAGCGCGGCTCCGAGGGCGACGTTGTGCGAGGTGAAGCGGCTGTCGCGCGCCTGGGAGACGGCGAGCGCGTGGACGTGGCGCGCCTGCCCGGACTCTTCCTGGAGTTTCGTGTGCTCGAGGATCGCGCCGGGGGAGAGCAGGACCTCGGTCACCGCGTTGGTGAAGGTCAGCCCACCCCCCGTGTAGATCTCGACGATCGAAGCCTCGGAGCCCTCGCCCGCGAGCACCAGGAGACGCGGGTAGAGGGCCTCCGGCGCGGACGGGGCGCCGGCGTCGAAGAGGACCTCGATCGGCTCGGCGACCACGGCGCCGGGCGCGATCTCGACGACGAGCGCACCGGCAAAGAGCGCGGTATTGAGCGCGGCGAAGGCGCTCTTCTGGAAGTCGGCGATTCGGCCGGCGTGCGCTGCGGTGCCGGACGCCTCGGACAGCGAAACGACCCGAACCCCTTTCGGCAGCGGTCCGGACACGCGGGCGGCGCGCTCGGCACGGCGCCAGGACGTTTCGGTGATCGGCTGGAGCCCCGTGTAGCGCCACGCCTCGTCCTTCGCCGTGGGAAATCCGAGCGCCTCGAATCGGGCGAACCCCTCGCGCCGGAGCGCCTGGATCCAGTCGGGCTCGCCGCCGAAGGACGGCGGCTGGGGTGTGAAGCCCTTCTCGAGGGCCACCGCTTCCATGCTCAGCGCGCCGCGCTCGCCGGCACCGCGGCGGAAGAAGGCGGCTCCTTCTCGAGCCAGGCGTAACCCCTCTCCTCGAGCTCGAGCGCCAGTTCCTTGCCCCCGGAAAGCGCGATCCGGCCGTCGACGAGGACATGGAGGAAGTCGGGAACGATGTAGTTCAGGAGCCTCTGGTAGTGCGTGACGACGATCATCGAGCGCTCGGGGGAGCGAAGCTGGTTCACGCCGCCCGCGACGATCCGCAGCGCGTCGATGTCGAGGCCCGAGTCCGTCTCGTCGAGTATGGCGAGCAAAGGGTCGAGGAGCGCCATCTGGAAGATCTCGTTGCGCTTCTTTTCGCCTCCCGAGAAGCCCTCGTTGACGGGCCGCTTGACGAGGTCCTCGTCGATCTCGACGAGCTTCGCCTTCTGTTTGACGAGCGCCAGGAACTCCATCGCGTCGTACTCGGGAAGGCCCCGGTATTTGCGGATGGCGTTGACGGCGGCCTTGAGGAAGTAGACGTTCGAGACGCCGGGGATCTCGACCGGATACTGGAACGCGAGGAATACGCCTTCGCGCGCGCGCAGCTCGGGAGCCATGGCGAGCAGGTCCTGGCCCTTGTAGAGGACCTCGCCCTCGGTGACCGTGTAGCCGGGACGCCCCGCGAGAACGTGGGCGAGCGTCGACTTGCCCGAGCCGTTGGGTCCCATGACGGCGTGAACCTCGCCGGGGTTCACGGTCAGGTCGACGCCGCGGAGGATCGCGTTGCCGGCGACCGAGGCGTGCAGATTGCGGATTTGAAGAAGTGGCTGTGTCATCTCTGTTTCTCTCCGGCGGGCGGCCGCAAGGGCCGCCCCTACATCCCGGGGCGGGCCATCCGGCTCCCCGGTCGTAGGGGCGGGGCTTGTCCCCGCCCGTTGGAATTGCCGTTATCCCACCGATCCTTCGAGGCTGACTCCCAGCAGCTTCTGCGCCTCGACGGCGAACTCCATCGGGAGCTCCCGGAAGACGACCTTGCAGAAGCCGTTGACGATCATGTTGACGGCTTCCTCGGGCGAGATGCCGCGCTGCTGGAAGTAGAAGATCTGGTCCTCGCCGATCTTGGAAGTCGAGGCCTCGTGCTCCATCTGGGCCGTCGAGTTGTTGACCTCGATGTACGGGAACGTGTGCGCCCCGCACTTGTCGCCGATGAGCAACGAGTCGCACTGCGAGTAGTTGCGGGCGCCGTCGGCCTTGCCGAGGATCTTGACCATCCCCCGGTAGGTGTTCTGGCCGTGGCCGGCGGAGATGCCCTTGGAGACGATCGTCGACTTCGTGTTCTTCCCGATGTGGATCATCTTCGTGCCGGTGTCGGCCTGCTGGTAGTTGTTGGTGACGGCGACCGAGTAGAACTCGCCGACCGAGTCGTCGCCCTGCAGGATGCAGCTCGGATACTTCCAGGTGATCGAGGAGCCGGTTTCGACCTGCGTCCAGGAGATCTTGGACTTGCGGCCGCGGCAGGCGCCGCGCTTGGTGACGAAGTTGTAGATGCCGCCCTTGCCGTCCTTGTCGCCGGGATACCAGTTCTGGACGGTCGAGTACTTGATCTCGGCCTCGTCGAGGGCCACGAGCTCGACGACGGCGGCATGGAGCTGGTTCTCGTCGCGGATCGGAGCCGTGCAGCCCTCGAGATACGAGACGTAGGCCCGCTCCTCGGCGACGATCAGGGTCCGCTCGAACTGCCCGGTGTTCGCCGAGTTGATGCGGAAATAGGTCGAGAGCTCCATCGGAGAGCGCACGCCCTTCGGGATGTAGCAGAAGGAGCCGTCGGAGAAGACCGCGGAGTTCAGCGTCGCGAAGAAGTTGTCGGTGTACGGGACGACGGTGCCGAGGTACTTCCTCACGAGCTCCGGGTGGTCGCGGACGGCCTCGGAGAAGGAACAGAAGATGATGCCGACCTTCGAGAGCTGTTCGCGGAACGTTGTCGCGACGGAAACCGAGTCGAAAACGGCATCGACGGCGACCCCGGCGAGCTTCGCCCGCTCACGCAGCGGGATCCCCAGCTTCTCGTACGTCTCGAGCAGCTTCGGGTCCACGTCCTCGAGCGACTTCGGGGCGTCTTTCCTGCTCTTCGGGGCCGAGTAGTAGACGGCGGCCTGGTAGTCGATCGGAGGGTAGTGAACGTTCTGCCAGGTCGGCTCTTTCATCGTGAGCCAGTGGCGGTACGCCTTCAGGCGCCACTCGAGGAGCCACTCGGGCTCGTTCTTCTTCGACGAGATGAGCCGGACGACGTCCTCCGAGAGGCCGGGCGGGATCGATTCCGACTCGATGTCGGTGACGAACCCGGCCTTGTACTCCCGGTTGGTGATTTCGAGGATCGAAGAGTTCTCGGAAGCCATGACAGGGCAAGCATATTTAAATCTGTACAAGAAAGTCAATTTTTAGCTTGCCATCTAAGCCACTGATTCTAATTGATATAGCAAGAACGCCCGCCACGAGGCGGGCGTTCGGGGTGAGACGGGAGCGCGGTCTAGTGGCCGCTCTTCTTCGGGGTGGGAGTGGGTTTGCGTCCGCGTTCGGGAGGAGCCGACGACGGGGCCGGATTTGCCTTGCGCGACTCGGGCTCGATGCGTGGATCCCCCTCGTGCGGCGCCGCAACCCGCGACTGGCTTTGGACGTGCGCCACCGTCGGACGCGGAGTCGGCTTCGGCGCGGCGTGCCGCTCGTTTGCCCCGGCCGGTGGCGGGCTCGCCGGTCGCTCGACCGACCGCTCCGGGTTCGCCTGAGGATGGGACTCGGGTGGGAGGGAGCGCGCCGTCGGCCGCTGCGGCGGCCGGTGATCCTCGGGCCGCGCCTGCGTCTGCGAGCGATCCCGCGTCGCGTCCTGACCGCGGTCCTCGGGCCGCACCTGCGTCTGAGGCCGCGGCGTCGGCCTCGTCGCCGGCTGCTCGTTCTTCGCGGGCCGCGCGGAGGGCTGAGGCCGTGCCGTCGGCCGCGCGCTCGGCGCCTTCCGCTCCTGGCTCTCGGGCCGCTCCTGGGACTGGGGCGGTGCCGGAGGCCGTCCATTCGTCGGGGCCCGATCCCGGTCCTCGGGCCGTGCCTGGGACGTCGGCCGGGCAGTTGACCCGGTGCGGTCCGGAGCCACCGGTTGCTCCTTCGTCGCGAGCGTGCGTCCGTGATCCGGCACGACGGGCTCCGGCCTGGGCGCCCGGCTGTTCTCGGTCTTCGGCGCGAGCGTGACGCGGCCTGCCTCGGCGGCCGCCGGGCGCACCGGCTGGGCGGCGCGGCCGTCCCGCGGGGCGAGATTGGTCGCCTCGGCGCTCGTCACCGGGCGTCCGCGGTTCTCGCGAATCACGGCGACTTTCTGGTCGAACCGGGGGGGAGCCGGCGGGGGAGCCGAGCGCGTCACGACCGTCCTCGAAACGGCGGATGCGGGCGGGCGGGCCACGGCTGCCTGCCGCGAGACCACCCGGATCGATTCGTGCGTCGGCATGATCGGAACCGTGCCACGCACGACGGGCGCGCGCTCCACCTCGCGGATGATCGAACGGTCGCGGACGTAGTTGTTCGTGACGACCCGACTCGAGACGAAGGTCTGCTGGTTGACGACGGTCACGTAGGTCCGGTTGACGTACGTGACGTGCGTGACGTTCACGTTGACGGCCGGCCGGCCCCACCAGGGAATCATGGGATCGCGCGGCGCGAGCGGGAACCAGCCGACGTAGCCGACCCCGACCCCCACCGAGACGGAGAAGCCGGGTCCCCCTCCCACGAAGGCGACGAGCGCCGGGCTGTAAGCGACGACCGCGGCGCGTGGAGCGACCGGAACCCAGTACCAGCGGGAGTGCCAGGTGACCCAGCGCCCGTAGTGATACGGCGCCCAGCCCCACGGCTCCGTCGAAACCCAGGTCCATCCCCACGGGTCCTGCCAGATCCATCGGCCGGCGCGGTACGGCTGCCAGCCCACGGACACCGACGCGGGGGCCCAGCACCACCCGTAGTTCGGGACCTGATGCCAGTTTCCGTGGCGGTCGAGGTCCACGACCCCCGCGATGTCGGCCGAGACGTACTGGTAGGAGCGCACGTTCGCGTAGCCCGCCTCGCGCTCGGCGACCCAGCGGTCCCAGCCGTCCGGCGCCGAGACCGCGACCATGTCGTATCGCGGCGGCTCCTGCCCTTCGATGAGGATCCCGTCGCCCGCGCCGAGCGGAACCTGGCCGCCGCCGGAGGCGACGATCGCCCGGCCGCGCCGGACCTGCAGTCGCGTCTCGCCGTTTTCGCGAACGTCGATCCGGTAGTCGCCGGTCCGCTCGAACGTGATCGCGGCGTTGGGCGTGTCGACCTCGAAGACGTCGTCGTCGCCGAGGCGCCGGATCTGGAACGAGGCGACTCCCGAGGAAACCGAGAACTGCTGGGTATCCTCGGTCAGATTCAGGGCGGCCAGGTCGGTTCCGTTGGCCAGGCGGACTATGTTGCCGCCGTGGACCTGCAGTTCGAGACGCCCGCCCCCGGTCCAGACCCGGTCGCCGAGGGTCATCGGGATGTTGGGGTCCGCCGGCTGCCACTCGTCCGGATCGTCGCCCCGCGCGAACGAAACGTCGCCCGAGATGTAGGCGAGGCGCGCCACCGTCTGGCGGATGTCGTCGTCCGGAAAGCCGGAGTTCGGGGTGCCGTAATCCTGCGCGAACGCGGCGCCGACGATGGCCGCGGACAGCACGGTGAGAACCACGTTGCGAGTTGTTTTCATCGGGTTCCCTCCTTGGGAGAGACCATACTGCAAAGTCCGTTCCCATGCGGCCCGCGGACTTAGACTTGGCCCGTGACCGGCGGTTTACGTGTGGCGCGTCCTCCCGAGCGCCCGCTGACCATTTTCGACGGCGATTGCGGATTCTGCCGGCTGTGGATCGCGCGCTGGAAACTCCGAACGGGTCCGAAAGTGGACTACGCGCCCTCGCAGGAGGTCGGGTCGCTCTTCCCGGAAATCCCGCCGGAACGGTTTGCCCGCGCGGTTCAACTCGTCCTTCCCGACGGGCGCGTCCTCGAAGGCGCGGAGGCCGTCCTCGGGATGACGGGCCGGACGCCCGGCGCGGGCACCGGCCTCGCGATCTACCGCCGCGTTCCCGGCGTGGCGCCGCTCGCGGAGGCGGCCTACCGGCTCGTCGCCGGGCATCGCTCCGCCGCGCTGGCGTTGACGCGCCTGGCGTGGGGCGCCTCGGTCCTGCGGCCCACCTACGCCGTGGCGCAGGCCCTCTTCCTTCGTCTCCTCGGCCTCTGCTACCTCGCCGCGTTCGTCTCGCTGTGGGTCCAGGTCGACGGCCTCGTCGGTTCCCGCGGAATTCTGCCGGTCTCGGAGTTTCTGGAATGGGCGCGTTCTCAGACCGGCGCCAGCCGCTACTGGCTCCTGCCGACGCTCTCCTGGATCTCCGCGAGCGATGCGGCCCTTCATCTCCAGTGCGCTGCCGGAGTCGCGGCCTCGATTCTGCTCGTCGCGGGTTTCCTGCCCGCCTGGAGCGCGCTCGCCGCGTGGGGTCTCTACCTGTCGCTCTCGATCGCCGGCCAGCACTTCCTCGAGTTCCAGTGGGACGTCCTGCTCACCGAGGCGGGACTCCTCGCCGTTTTCCTGGCGCCCCCGGCGCTCCGGCGCCTGCGCGGTCGGCTCGAGTCGCCGCGCCTCGCGCGTTTCCTTCTCGTGTGGCTGCTCTTCCGGCTGATGCTGTCGTCGGGGGCCGTCAAGCTCGTCAGCCACGACCCGGCCTGGAGGAGCCTGACCGCGCTCCGCGTCCACTACGAAACCCAGCCGCTCCCGCCCTGGACGGCATGGTTCGCGCACCAGTGGCCGCCGTCGTTCCAGACCGTCTCCTGCGTGTTCCTGTTCTTCGTGGAGCTCGTGGTGCCGTGGCTCTTCTTCGCCCCGAGGCGACTGCGCCTTTTTGCCTGCGCGATGACGGTCCTGCTGCAGGTCCTGATCGCGGCGACCGGCAACTACGCCTTCTTCAATCTGCTGACGATCGCGCTGGCCGTTCTTCTGGTCGACGACGCGGCGTTTCGGCGGCGGGCGCCGCCGGGCGATGCTGGGGCCGTACCGAAGCCATGGCCGCGGGCCCTCCGCGTCCCGGCCGCCGCCGTCCTCCTCGCGGCCTCGGCCGCGCCGTTTCTCGCCTCGGTCGGGCTTCGCTCGGCGATCCCGGGACCGCTCATCGCCGTCTATCGCGCCGTCTCCCCGCTGCGCAGCGCCAACGGATACGGACTCTTCGCAGTGATGACGACCGAGCGGCACGAGATCGTGATCGAGGGCAGCGACGACGGCACGCTCTGGCGCCCCTACGAGTTTCGCTGGAAACCGGGAGACCCGATGCGCCGCCCGCACTTCGTGGCGCCGCACCAGCCTCGCCTCGACTGGCAGATGTGGTTCGCCGCGCTCGGAACCGGCCGCGAGAACCCGTGGCTGACACGTTTCATGGAGCGACTTCGGGAGGGGTCGCCCGAGGTGCTCGGTCTGCTCGCCTCGAACCCGTTTCCCGATCGCCCGCCCCGCGCGGTCCGCGCCGTGGTCTACGACTACCGCTTCACCGACGCGGCAGAGAGACGCCGCACCGGAGCCTGGTGGACGAGAAAGCTCCTCGGCCTCTACGCTCCCGTCCTCGGCGAGCCCTGAGCTTCGCGCGCGGCGCGGGCTGCAAACCAGGGGGACAGGCAGAGCGCGGCGGCCGGATGGGAGAAGAACGAGGGCACTAGACCCCGAAGCGCTCCGCGTTCCAGTCGAGGCCGAGCTCCGACGGCGGCGCCATGTAGCCGGCGAGGGCCGAGGCGGCGACGACCGAGGGGCTCGCGAGATAGCCTTCGCCCCCCAACCCCATCCGGTTCTGCCAGTTCCGGTTGAACGAGGTGATCGCGCGCTGACCGGGAGCGAGGGCATCGGGCCCCTGGCCGAAGCACGGGCCGCACCACGACTGCCGGATCTCGCCGCCGACCGAGCGGAAGACCTCGGCGATCGACTCACCCGAGAGGCGCGGGTCGGGCTGCTCGATCTGCCGTCCCACGCCCCCGGAGCCCGGGAAAATGGCCAACGTACGCGAGACCTTCTTGAAACCCTGCGCCCGCGCCGCGCGCAGGACGAGCGCCGCGGCGAGCAGGTCGTCGTAGCTGCCGTTGGTGCATGAGCCGATCATGGCCTTGTCGAAAGTGATCCGTTCCCGGGCGACCTCGCCGGCCGGGAACGCGTTACCCGGCGAGAAGGGCTTGGCGATCATCGGCTGCACGTCGGCGAGCGAGAGAGCCTCGTCGATCTCGTAACGCGCGTCGGGCCCCGGCGCGATCCGCGGGTACGGAAGCCCCTCGATTCCCTTCTTCCGGTACCACGCGTCGGTCAGATCGTCTTCGGCGAAGATGCCGTTGAGCGCCTCGGCCTCGGCCATCATGTTCGCGATCGTGTTGCGGTAGGCGATCGGCAGCTGGCGGTCCGCGTCGACGAACTCGACCGACATTCCCTGGGATTGCTTCGACCCCCAGCGGCGAAGGAGCTCGAGCACGATGTCCTTGCCCGACACCCACGGCTGGAGCTTGCCGCGGAACACGACGCGGCGCTGTCGGGCGAGCGTGAAAAAGATGTAACCGGTCGACCAGCCGAAGCCGAGGGTCGTCGAGCCGACGCCGAACCCGACCGCGCCGTAGGCTCCGTACGCTCGGCTGTGGGAGTCGGCGCCCGGGATGAACTGGCCCGGCATGACGAGCCCCTGCTCGGGGAAGTAGAAGTGGAAGATCCCGTCGCCCGGGTCGGCGTAGTACGGCTTGACGATGCCGTGGAGGCGGGCGAACTCGCGGCCGATCGCGGTCTGGCGGTCGTCGTCTTCCCGGCCGGTGAAGACGAAGTGGTCGTTGGCGATCGCGGCCTGCCGGGGATGGATCGCGCGGCCGCCGGTGATCTGGTTGAAGGTGTGAATCGCGAACGGGGCCGTCCCGTCGGATGCGGGCAACAGGTCGGCGTAGACCCGAAGGGTCGACCCGGGCTCGACCGTCGCCTCCTTGTCCACGCGATGGGCCCACACGATCTGCTCGGTCGTCGTCATCCGGCGCGCCAGTTCCGGGTCGGGGAAGCGGACCTCCGGCACCCGGCGAACGGAATCCCGGAACTCGCGGCGGCCCACGGCGAAAATGCCTCCGCTCGAGCGGATCTCCTCCTCCTTCGTCGAAAGCGGGACGGGCGCATACGTCTTGCCCCGGGTCTCGTTCGTCAGGCGGCGGGACGCCGGATCGAACGTGAAGACGTCGCCGTCCTTTGCGTCCTCGACGGCTTCCGGCGACTGCACGACGTGGAGCCCGAGGTTGAACGCGTTGCGGCGGAAGATGTCGCCCATCCCGTGGCTGCAGACGACGACGAGCTCCAGCTCCTTCTCCTCGGCGACGCCTTTCAATCCGGCCGGGCTCATCTCGCGCGAGGAGCCGATCGCGAAGCGCTCGCCGGCGACGATGAACGTCTCGCCGCGGTGGACGCGCTGGCGGAAGTCCGGCATCAGGTGGCGAAACGACCCGGCCTTCCAACGCTCGTCGAGGGTGTCGAGACTCTCCGAAACGCAGTCGGCGGCCGGCGTGATCTGGTCGGTGTCGATCGCGTCGCGCTTGCTCCCGGGCCGCTCGGGGTCCCAGAAAATCAGGGCCCGGCCCCGAACCGGGCGCGGCGCGCCTCCCCCGTCCGGGGTGTCGGAGGGGCGGGGCCCGGGAAGGTCGGTCGGGAGGACGCCCGGCTTGAGTCGGGCGGGTTCGAGCCTGTGTTTCATCACAGGCCGGTCATCCTACCGCGCCGGGGGCTCGTTCGGGAGCGGGTTGGCCTGGGCGAGGTCCGTCCGCCGGACGCGCTCCTGAAAGGCCAGCTGACGGGCCTGCTCGAAGAGCTGCGCGGCCCGCCCGAAGGCGAGCTGGGCGGCCTCGTAGTCGCGGTCGCGCAGCAGCCGCTCGCCTTCCTGCTCGCTGACGCGTCCTTCGCCGAAGATCGGGCCCGCGGTCTCGCGCGCATTGATGCGTTCGGCGTCGATGCGCGCCAGTGCGGCCTTCAACCGGAGATTCTCCGCCGACTGGCGCACCTCTGGATGGACGAGGCGCGCGGCGCGAGAGGGCGGCCGACGGGACGCCGGCAGCGCCGCCGGGACGTTCGGGGGAGCGGCTGAGACCGGCGGCGCGGCGAGCGCCGGCGCGGGCGCGGCTGCCGAAGACTCCGCCACCGACGGCTCGCTCGGAACGATTCCGCGTGACGACTGGATCTGGCTCGCGAGGAAGAATGCGCCGAGGGCAAGCCCCGCCGCCGCAGCGAGCGCGGCGAACGGACGCGCCCAGGCGCGGGCGAGCGGCGGAAGGGGAGGCAGAGAATGGAGGCGGGCCGCGGAGAGGTCGGCGCCGGCCTGCGGTGTCGGCGCGGGTTCGGGCGCGACGGCGGCTTCGATCCAGAGTTCTTCGGGGGTCGGCACCGGCTCCGACAGGGCGGCCACTTCGGAAACGTCCACGGGTGTCAGGGGATTCTCGTCGGGCACGGCATCGCCCCGGCGCCGTCGCGGCGTTTCCGGGGACGGCGGGGGCGCCGCGACGACCGGCTCGGCCGCAAGCACCGGCCCGTGAACGACGACCGGGTTCGTGGATTCCATGTCGGAGGTCGCCGCGACGGCCTGGCTTTCGGGATTGAGGAGCTTGTAGAGGAAAAGCGCCAGGTTCGCGGTGTAGAGAGAGAACGGGTTGCCGGTCACGATCTGCTGGAGGGCGCGGTGGGCGTCGACGGCGGACTCGAACCGCTCGGTGGCCGGGGCGAGGCACTTCCGGAGAAAGGCTTCGAGCTCTTCGGAGCGGGGATCGCCCGCGCGCAGCTCCGCGGACGGCGTGTCGAGCGAGGGACGGCGCCCCGTCAGGAGCTCGATCAGGATCGCGCCGAGCGAATAGACGTCGGCGTTGGCGCCGACGAGGCCGGCACACCGGACCTCGGGAGCGATGTACGGCCCGATCTCCGCCAGTAGCCGGGGCGACGTGATCGACGGGAGGACGCCTTCGGCGACGCCGAAGCCGCCCACGCGAACCGCCGCGTCGTGCGAGATCGACACGAATCCCGGCCAGAGCAGTCCGTGGTCCGATGGGCGGCCATCGACCATGGTCTGGTGAGCGTACTCGAGCGCCGCGGCGATGCGTTCGGTGATGAGGAGGGCGTATTCGGCGGGAATGCGGATGCCGAGCGTGCGCACGCGCGCGAGCATCGCGTCGAGCGTCCAACCCGACGTCTCGTCCCAGGTCAGGAACGGGACGCCCTCGACTTCGTCGAGCTGCGCCCGAGCGACGACGGCGTCGTGGACCATCGCGCCGCGCAGCGCGTTCTCCTGGATCGCCCGATCGATCGCGTCGTGCGAGAGCTCGGCCGACTGCAGAATCCGGAGGCGGACGAAGCGTCGCTCGTCGGGGGCGTAAAGGGCGCGGTAGACCGTTCCCAGGGAATCCTCGGAAAGCTGGGCCACGAGCGTGTACTCGCCCAGTTGCCGCGACAGGAACGGAGCCGGACCGCTCATGCGACCGACCGGGGCCGGTCGAACCCGGTGTCCGGGAGGAACTCCCGCCGACAGCCTTCGTCAGCTTTCGCAGTCATCACTTTGTTGGGTTCCAGGAGTTTAGCAGCTTCCATGCCGCTTCCGGCCGTGGACCGCCGGATGTCTAAGCGCTTGAAATCAAAGGCTATCGGCCTGAATTCGAGAGGCGCAAACACCGGAAGCTGACAAAAAAAGGCGGAGGCGCCGGGGGTGCCTCCGCCGGATTTGTGCGAGCGCGAGCTCTACTTGACCGCGATGAGCTCGACCTCGAAGAGGAGGGTGGCGTTGGGGGGAATCACGCCGCCCGCGCCGCGCGACCCGTAGCCGAGCTGCGGGGGAATGAGCAGGAGACGCTTGCCCCCGACTTTCATCGTCGCGACGCCCTCGTCCCAGCCCTTGATGACGCGGCCCTGGCCGAGCGGGAACTCGAACGGCGTTCCGCGATCGACCGAGCTGTCGAACTTCTTGCCCTTGGCGCCGTTCTCCCAGAGCCAGCCCGTGTAGTCCATGACGCAGACCTGGCCGCTCCTGGGCGAAGCGCCCGTACCCTCTTTGATGTCCTCGTACTGAAGTCCGCTCGGCGTGGCTCTCATTTTGGACTCGCTTTTCTTGGCCGCCTCGGGGGCGGGCGTCGGTTTCACGTCGTCGCCCACGGCGGGCGCGACGGCGAGCGCTGCGGCGAGCGCTGCGGGGAGAAGAAGGGAAGTCGGCTTCATGCTTGCGTCCTTTCTGGCACCCGGCTTCGATCCGAATCCGCCGGAGCGCGGCAGTCTACCGCAGAGCTTTGCGGGGCAAGCCATGTTAGATACGCCGCGTGCGGGCGGTGCTGGTGCGTTCGGGATTCCTGGCGATCGGGACGGTCTACGTCGCCATGGGCATCGTTTCGGCGCGGGTCGCGCTGCTGGGTGCCCGCGACCGGGTCAACGGGGTCCCCGGAGCGCTGCGGTTCCTGCTCGACCGGCCGTTCGGCGGCTGGCTGCTCGGTGCGGTCGTCGCCGGGCTCGGAGGGATTGCTCTCGCGTCCGTCGTGCGCGCCTTCCGGGGCCCCGGCGGCACGATCGCGCGGATCGGCCTGGCCTTCAGCGGGTTCGGTTACGCGACACTCGCCTGGATGGCCGGCGGCTTCCTGCTTCGAGCAGGCCGACGCGTCCGGGGCGTTGCGCTCGGGCGGGAAGGCGTCTCGTGGCTTCTTTCGGAATCGTGGGGGTCGTTCGTGCTCGAGGCGATCGGTGCGGGCGTCATCGTCGGAGGGCTCTGGGAGATCGTGCGGGGCGTCCGCGGGAAACTCCTCCTGCGCTCAGACGTCCTGCCGCGCCGCGTGCATCGAACCCTTTCCGCCGTCGCCCGGTTCGGCCTCGCGGTGCGGGGCGTGACCCTCGGCGCGCTCGGCTACTCGCTCGTCCGCGCCGCCGAGGAGCTCAACCCCCGCGTCGTCCGGACACTCGGCGACACCCTCGATGCGTTTGCCCACACGGCCTTCGGTCCGGCGTTTCTCGCGGTCGTCGCGGCCGGCCTCGCCTCCTACGGCGTTTACCTGTGGGCCCTCGCCTTCCTCCGGCGACGCGTCTAGGTGTCGTTTCTCAACAGGTTGTTCACGCAATTCGGCGAGGTGAGACCCGGGCCGTAGGGGCGGCCCTTGTGGCCGCCCGCTGACACGCTGACGATTCGCGTGCCGCCCCTCGATGGGCCCAGGAGGGGGCGCCCGCAAGGGGCGCCCCTACGTGCCGGGGCGCGGCAGTTTCAGGGGTCGCTTCACGAAGCGGGCGCCGGCACAGTGAACAACGTCTTGAGAATTCACATCTAGGGCCGGGTTCGGCCCCGCATCCGCGACTCTTCGGTCAGTTGAGCCCAAGCCACTGGCGCAGGACCTTTGCGACCTTTTCCGCCGCCGGCGGGTCGACGTTGGACATCACGGCCACGGTATAGCCGGTATCGAGATCCATCTCGAGCACGCAGTTGGCGCCCGCAGTCCCTCCGGCGATTCCCTTGCCCCCGCGCAGCGTCCCGGACGCACCCGACGGCGGGGGAGTCGACATGTCGGAGTAGTACCAGGCGGTCCAGGCCGACGACAGCAGCTTGCCGCTCCGCATCGCCATGTCGAACCGCAGGAGGTCGCCGGCCGTCGAGTAGCCGCCGCCGGCCGAGCTTCCCGGGCCGGGAGCTCGTAGACGTTGGTCCGCGCTTCGGGCAGCGGCTTCCCGCTCGCGTCCTCGGAGGTGTAGCCGACCGCGCGGTTGAGCACGACGGCATCCTGCATGAAGGAGTCGGAGTTCGTCATCCCCGCCGGCGCGTAGATGTTCTTTCGCACGTAGTCGTAGTAGCTCTCGCCCGTGAGCTTCTCGATGATCAGGCCGAGCACGACGTACCCGGCGTTCGAGTAGCGGCGGCTGGTTCCGGGCTCGAAGAGGAGAGGATCCGACGCGAAGAGGCCGAGATAGTCCTGGAGAGTCCGAATGCGGCTCTTCGGCGTCGCGTCGAACTTGCTTCCGAAGAAATCTCCCAGGCCGGAAGTCATCGTCAGGAGCTGCGAGATCGTGACCCTGTCCGCCGCCGCGTTGGGATAGTCCGGTAGATGCTTGCGGATCGTGTCGGACAGCGAGAGCCGGCCCTTTTCGGCGAGTCGCGCGATGGCCGTCTGGGTGAAGGCCTTGTTGATCGATCCGATGTTGAACTTCGTGTCCTCCCGGTTCGGAATCGCGAACGGCCGGTCGGCCATCCCGTAGGCCTTGTGGAAGAACGGCATCCCGTTCTTCGCGATCAGGACGACGCCCGAAAACTCGCCGGCCGCGGCGAGCCTCGAGAGGTGCGCGTCCGCCGCCGCGACCACCTCGGCGTCGGAGCCCTTGCGCGTTTCCCGTGGCGCCTCCGGGCTCTCCCTCTGCTCGAAGCGGAGCCCGCGGATTCCATGGGGCGGGGCGGGGTCGAGCTGCATGCCGACCTCGAGCCAGTCGCCGGACTTTCTCGCGCGCGCGAGGAAGGACGCCTCGTCGTCCCCCGCGGCGAGCATCTTCTGAAAATCGAGCGGCCCGATCTGCCCGGCGATTCCCGACAGCCGCTGCGTCCTCTGGTCGAGGGAGACTTCCTTGAGCGCCGCCTCGGAGAAGTTCGCGGCGATGAAGCCGCCAACGGCCTCGGGCGACCCGGTTTCGAAGGCCTTCAGGAGCGCCCGGACCCGCCGGCCCGGGGGCGTGTCGGGAGGGGTGAGACCGCTCTCGGGCGCCCCCGGAACCGACGAGGCGAGACCGAGACCGAAGAGGACCGCGAGGGCAAACGCGTAGCGAAGTCTCATGCCTCCGTCTACGCGCCTGCCCGCGGGAAGTTACGCTGCCAAGCCGGGGGCTACGCCTTCATCTTCGCCAGGACGTCCTGGATCCGCTTCTTCTGGGCCGGGTCCGTCGTCATGGACATCGCCTTGTTGTAGCTCTCGATGGCGGCCTTCGTGTCGCCCTTGGCCGCGAGGCCTTCGCCGAGGCTGTCGTAGACGTTCCAGGAGTTCGGATGGTCCTTGGCGTTCTTGCGAAACATGGCGATCGCCTCGTCGGTCTTCTTCTGGCCGAGGAGCTGGTAGCCGAGCTGGTTCACGTCGGCCTCGGTCGCGATCTTCATGGCCTGGGCCCGCAGGTCCTCGGCGGCCTTGACGTCGCCCTTCTTCTCGAGGATCGCGGCCTTGGTCCGAAGGTTCGCGAAGGTCGCCTGCATCCCGACCGACCGGTCCGCCCACTGGAGCGCCTGGTCGAGGCCGGCGTCGTGCTGCAGCGCCCACTGGGCCGCCTGGTTCCAGGCCTGCCACCCGAAGCGCGAAAGGCCCCGGAGCTGCTTCTGGAGGCTCTCCATGACGACGGCGTTCGTGTCGACCGTGATCGGGAAGGAAACCGCGAGCTTCTCCCACTGCATGACGACGTCGACGGAACTGTCGGTCGGGTTCTCGAATCGGTACTCGAGGCGCTCCTCGAAGTCCGCCGGCCTCGGACTCACCGGGAAGCGGACCACGTCCTCCTTCTCGTCGTAGCTGAAGCTGCCCCAGGCCGTCGAGGTGCTCGAGAGGATGATCGACCAGTCCTTGTCGGTCGGAAGCATGTGGAGGCCATATTTCCCGGCCGGGACTGTCTTGCCGCCAACCGTCACCGGGGAGGAGAACTCGATCGTGGTGTTCATGTTGGCCCCGGCGCGCCAGACCTGGCCGTAGGGGACGAGGTCCCCCCAGATCGTGCGCTTGTTGACGGCCGGCCGGTGGTAGTCGATCGCGATCTCCGTCAGCCCGATGACCTGGCTCACGGTGGCGGCCGGGCTGGCGTCGGGCAGGGTGAGGGGCGGGAGCTGGGCGATGGCTGCGCCGGCCGTGGCGAGGATCGCGGTCAGCGCGAGGGAAAGGGAACGCGTCTTCATCGGGAACTCCTCCTTCGGTGTTCTGGAGGTTCCTTACGGGGAAGGGAGGCCGGGGTTTATCGGGAGATTGTCGGGTTCAGGCGGCCGAGACGTTCCGGACGTGGGCGGACCCGGCCTCCGCCCGGCGGGAGGCGCCGTTCTTCAGGGCGCAGAACAGGAGATCCGCCCGGCGGCGCACGCCGTGCTTGACGAGGAGGTTGGAGACGTGGAACTTGGCGGTCCGCTCCGACATGTGGAGCCGCCGCGCGATCTCCTTGTTGGAGAGGTTGTCGAGGACCGCCTCGAGGACCTGCCGCTCCCGGCGCGTCAGCCCTTCGAACCCGGTCGCATAGACCCGAAGCGGCACCGTGGAGAGCGCCGAGTCGACGAACCGGGACAGAAGCGCGCGGCCGACCCAGAGCCCTCCGTCGGTCACTGTCCGGATTGCGCTCGTCAGGGAGCGCGTGGCTTCTTCGTAGGTCAGGAGGCCCTTGATGCCGAGCCGGAGCAGGCCGAAGGCCAGGTGGTCGGCGAACCGCTCGCCGAGGACGACAACGCGGGCTGTCGATTGCCGCGCGTGGATCCCGGTCACGACGGCTTCGGTCACCGGGAGCTGCGGATGGGCCTCGACCACGTGGACCGAGGCCCTCGGCACCGACAGGCTCTCGAAGTCCGGGATGCGATTGGCCTCGAGGCGCCGGGCGATCAAGCGCAGGCCGGCGTCCGATATGAGCCTTTCGAACTCCGGAAGGACCAGCGGATGGCACCAGTAGAGACCGACCGTCGATGGGCGATGAACCGTCACCAATTTTGCAGCGTAGCGGATTCCCGTGGGTGAGGGCAACACCAAATTTCGGGGCTGTCCTCGTCCGAGGTCTATCCGGCGGCGCCGGCCGGACGGCCGATCTCGCGCGCCGGAATCGGCGTCGCGCCCGCGTACACCGCGTGGCACCAGGCCCGGTACTCCGGGCGCTTGCCGCGCACGACGTCGAAGAAGAGCTCGCGCAGCGCGGCGACGATCGGTCCCATGCGGCCCGACCCGATCGGCCGGTGATCGACGCGCGTGATCGCGGCGATCTGGATGCCGGTCCCGCAGAAGAACGCCTCCTCGGCGAGCGTGATCTCGGTCCGGTCGATCGTGCGTTCGGCGACCGGGACGCCGAGCACGTCGCGCACGAGCTCCATGATCGTGCGCCGCGTGATGCCCTCGAGGACGTTTTCGGTCACGGGCGGCGTGATCAGAGTCCCGTGGCGCACGAGGAAAAAGTTCGCGGCCGAGCCCTCCGAAACGTGGCCGTCCTGGTTGAGAACGATCGCCTCGTCGAAGCCGGCGCGCTGCGCGTCCGTCTTGGCAAACGCGGAGTTGACGTAGGAGCCCGTGATCTTCCCGCGCGCGGGGATCATGTTGTCGTCGACCCGGCGCCACGAGGAGATGGTGGCGTGGACCCCCTCCTCGTTGTCGACGTAGCGGCCGTAGGGCATCGCGACGATCGAAACCTCGGGCGAGGAAAGGTTGTGGAGCCGGACGCCGATCGACTCGTCGCCGTAGAACGCGAGCGGGCGCACGTAGCAGTCTTCGCGGAGGACCTCCGTGCGCAACAGGGCGATCAGCGCGTCGCTGAGCTCGGTGGCCGAGTAGGGCAGGGTCATGTCGAGGAGCTTCGCCGACTCGAGGAACCGACGGAAGTGGTCGTGCGGGCGGAACACGAAGAGTTCTTGCTCTTCGGCGTTCCAGTAGCCGCGGATCCCGGCGAAGCAGCCGGTGCCGTAGTTGAGCGCGTGGGTCAGCACGCCGACCCTGGCCTCGGCGTACGGGACGATTCGGCCGCGGAAGAAGGCATGACGTGGAAGGGCCATCGGAGACCTCCTGACGGGTGGCTGGTACGCCGGTCCACTTTTAAAGTCCATCTCGGGTGTATCCTCTAAGTGGCTACCAAGATGGACCTGACTCATTCGAGAATCAATAGCCACCTGCCGCAGAAATGGACTGGGTCCCGGAGGCACGTATGACGCCGCAGGCGTTCGTCGGTGCTCTGGGCCGCTGGACCGAGGGCGGCGGCCCCGTCTATCGGCGGCTCGCCTCGGCCGTCCGCGCGTCGATCGGGCGGGGCGAGATCCGCGCGGGCGAGCGGCTGCCGTCGGAGCGCGCGCTCGCTGCGCGTCTGGCCGTCTCGCGGACGACGGTCGTCGCGGCGTACGAGGAGCTCCGCAAGGACCGCTGGATCGAGAGTCGACAGGGAAGCGGCACCCGGGTGTGCGGGGCGGCATCGCGGCCGCCCGCGCTGCTCCTGCGCGAGGACCCGTCGGGATCGTTCCGCCGCCACCCGGTCTGGCGGAGCTTCATCGAGGGCCCCGGCGGGACGATCGAGTTTCTCGGAGCCCATCTGCCGGCGCCGGACATTCTCGCCCGCGAGGCTTCACGAATCGACGAGAAGGCGCTGCGCGAGCTCGCGCGCGGGCCCGGGTATCTTCCGATGGGCCTCCCGGCGCTCCGCCAGGCGATCGCGCGCCACCTCACGGCTTCCGGCCTCGAGACGGGCGAGGACCAGGTGCTGGTGACGCACGGCGCGCAGCAGGCGATCGGGCTCGCCGGGGCGCTGCTCGTCGAGCGCGGCGAGTCGGTCGTCGTCGAGGACCCGACGTATCTCGGCTCGATCGACATCTTCGCCGCCCAGGGCGCGCGCCTTTCGACCGTGCCCGTGGGAGGCGACGCGGCCTGGGTCGCGAAGCTCAAGGAGACCGTGGCGCGCGTGGCGCCGCGGCTCGTGTACCTCATGCCGACGTACCAGAACCCGACCGGCGCCGTCATGCCCGAGGCGTGCCGCCGGGCCGTCGCCCGTCTCTCCCGCGAGCTGCAGCTGCCGATCGTCGAGGACAACACGCTCGCCGACCTCTCCCTCGGCGGCCGTCCGCCGGCGCCGATCGCGGCCTTCGAGCCGGAGGCGCCGGTCCTGACCGTTGGATCGATGTCGAAGCTCTTCTGGGGGGGGCTCCGCATCGGCTGGATTCGTGCGTCCGAGGAGATCCTTCTTCGGATGACACGTCTGAAGATCATGGCCGACCTCGGAGGCTCGCCGATCGGGCAACTGGTCGCGGTGCGCCTTCTGGCGGAGGCCGAGCGGGTCCGGGCCTCGCGGCGCCGCGAGATGCGGGAGCGGCTCGACCGCCTGACGAAGCTCCTCGCGCGCCACCTGCCCGACTGGCAGTGGACGCCGCCCGCGGGTGGCCTCTCGCTCTGGGTCAAGCTCCCGCGCGGGGACGCCGACACCTTCGCGCAGGTCGCGCTGCGGCATGGCGTCGCCGTGGTTCCCGGCACGCTCGCGTCCCCGGACGGCGAGTTCGGCGACCGTCTCCGGATTCCGTTCGTTCTCGAGGCCGCCCCGATGCGCGAAGGCGTGGAGCGCCTCGCCCGCGCGTGGGAGGCCTACGCCGGCGGCGAATCGAAACGCCGCCGCGCCGCGGGTGTGCTCGTCTAGCCGGCGGCACGGTGCGCCCCCGCTCACTGCGCATTCGATCCCGAGGAGCTCCCCGGAATCATCCCGCCCGGGTCCCGTCGGGCACGGGCCGCTCGGGCACGGCGAGCGCCGGGGGCACGCCGTCGGCGTACCCGAGGTCGAAGACCATCCCCTCGGACGTCTCGCCCATCATCTTTCGAGGCTCGAGGTTGACGACGAAGAGCGCCTGCCGGCCCACGAGCTCGGACGGGTCGGCCCGCTCCTGCTTCATTCCCGCGAGGATCGTCCGGACGTGGTCGCCGAAGCCGACGGTCAGCCGCAGCAGGCGGTCGGACTTCGGGACCTCCTCGACCTTCCGGATTGTCCCGACGCGGACGTCGATCGCTTCGAGCGCGGAGACCGGGACCACGGGCTTGACGGCTGCGGGCGTCATGCGTTCTCTCCTTCGGTTGCGGCGGCCCGGATGTCCTCGAGCGCCTGCTCCATGCGGTCGCGGTGCGTGCGAAACGACAGCACGCAGATTCGGATGGCGAAGCGTCCCTTGAGCTTCGTGCCGGTGAGGTAGACGCGCCGGCGGCGGTTGATGCGTTCGAGGAGCGCGAGGTTGCGTCGGTCGAGCTCCTCGTCCGTCGCGTCCTGCCACGTCCGCCGGAACGCGACGATCGAGAGCTGCGGCTCGGCCAGGATCTCGATGCCCGGGATCTCGCGGAGGCGCTCGCTGGCCCACCTTGCCAGCTCCAGCTTCTCCTCGAGATTGGTCCGAAATGGTCCGGCGCCGTGCATCCTGAGCGGTAGCCAGACCCTGAGGCCCCGGAAGTCGCGCGAAAGCTCGGGCGAGAGCAGGTTGAAGTCGGTCAGGTCCTCGTCGTCCTGCATCCCCGGCATGTAGTCCGCCGAAAGCGCGTGGGCGCGCTTGAGCGTTTCGCCGTCGCGCACGAGCAGGGCGCCGGTCCCGTAGGGCAGGAACAGACCCTTGTGCGGGTCGAGCACGACCGAGTCGGCGCGCTCGATTCCCGCGAGCCGGCGCCGGCCCTCCCCGGTCAGAAGGAAGAAGCCGCCGTACGCGGCATCCACGTGGAACCAGAGACTCTCGCGGGCGGCGAGCGCGGCGAGCGCCGGGAGGTCGTCCACGGCGCCCGTGTTGGTCGTGCCGGCATTGCCGACGACGAGAAACGGGGCGAGGCCGGCCGCGCGGTCGGCGGCGACGGCGGCTTCGAGGGCGTCGAGGCGGATGCGGCAGAAGGCGTCGGTCTCGATCTCGCGAACGCGATGCTCCGGAAAGCCCGCGAGGATCGCCGCCTTCTGGATGGCGTGATGGGCCTGGTCCGAGACGTAGATCGTTCCGGAGAGGAAATCCTCCGGCAGCCGGTCGCGTCGGGCCGCGACGAGCGCCGAGAAGGTCGCGAGCGAGCCGCCGCTCGTCAGGATGCCCCGGGCCGCCCGCGGGTAGCCGGCGAGATCGCAGAACCAGCGCACGACGTTCGACTCGAGCTGCGCCAGCCCCGGCGCCGCGGCGAAGACGCCGACGTAGCGGTTGGTCGCGTCCGAAACGAGGTCGGCCACCGCGGACTGCGGCAGCCCGCCGCCCGGGATGTAGGCGAGGTAGCCGGGGCCGGCGGTGTTGAAGCTCCTCGGGATCACGCGCTCGAAGAGGAAGTCGAGGAGCTCGTCGGCCGGTGTTCCCGTCTCCGGGAGGTCTTCGACGAGCGACCGGGCCAGCGCCGCGCCATCGGCCGCGTCGGCCGAGGGCTGGGACGGGAGCGAATCGAGGTGCGCAACGATGCGCCCGGCGGCCTCATCGATCAGCTGCCGCAGCGCGTCTCCGGTCAGTTCGAGACTTCGATCCTCCCCGGCCACCCCGCCATTGAATCACCCCTGCTCGAGCCTTTCGCCACCCGGGCAACGCGGCGGTGCGCCCCGCGGGGCGCAGATCCCGCGGCCCGCGGAGCGACCGGTGTATCTTGCCCGCGACTGTCGACCACCGGCATGCAATCGGGTTTAGCTGCTCGGCGGAGCCCGCGGCTCGGGTCCCTCCTGGTACTCGCGGTCGCGGCTCTTCTGCTCGCGCGCGGCGCGCCGCTCGTCCGCGCCTACGCCGAGAAAATTCTTTCACGGCACTCCGGAGCCTGGGCCGCCGCCGCGGTCGCCGTCGCCCTCGCCTCGTTCCTGCTGACCTGGGCGGGGCTCCGGAAGCGGCCGCGCACGACTCTGGCGGTCTTCGCGGCCGCGGCCGGTGCGATGGTCGTGCTCTCCGGCAACCTCGGGGCGGCGCTGGCGGCGGCGGCAATTCTGCTCGCGACGTTCGTTGCCGGCGACGCGGTCTTCCGCGCCCTGCGAGGCGCGGAGGCGGAGCGGGGCGATCTCTGTGGCGCCCTCGCCGCCGGCTTCGCCGTTTGGGGAGTGACCGTGCTCCTGCTCGGCGAGACGGGAGCTCTCGGACGGGGCGCTCTTCTTGCGCTCGCCGCCATCGTCCTCGGTGTGCGCCGGCGCCGCCTTTCAGCTCTCGGCCGCCTCGCATGCAGCGCGGTGCGGCTTCCGCGCGCGGACGCGCCGGCCTCCCTCGAGTCGGCATGGCTCGCTTTCGCCGCGCTCGCCCTGCTGGCCGTCTGGGCGGGCGTCCAGGCGCCGGACGTGTCCTGGGACTCTCTCGCGTACCACCTTCCCGAGGCCCGCGACATCGCGCTTTCGGGCCGCGTGCGCGCGCTGCCGGACCTCCATCCCCAGTCACTCCTGTGGCGCAATCACGAGGCCTTCCTGTCGATCGCGTTTCTTTTCGCCGACGAGCGCGCCGTGCCGTTCCTGCAGTTCGCGGCCGGTCTCGCGGTCTTTGGCGCGGCGCTGTCGCTCGGGCGCCGCCTGCGTCTGGCGGGCTCGGGGCCGCTCGTCGTCCTGGCGCTGGCCGCGTTCCCCACGGCGATGCTCCAGCTGAAGACTGCCTACGTCGATTGGCCGGCCGCCTTGCTCGTGACTGCGGCCGCCGGGGCGGTCGCCGCCGGTCCGGGCGAGCGCGGTCGAATGCGCGTCGCCGGGTTCCTGTTCGGAGCGGCGGTCGCGACCAAGGTTTTTGCGCTTTTCGCGGTTCCGGCTCTCATCGCGCTCGCGGCGCGCGCGCGCCCACGGCCGATGCGCCTTTCCGTGGCGGTCGTCGCGGCCCTGCTGCCGATCGTGCCCTGGCTCGTCTGGAGCGAGCGCCATGCCGGCTCGTTCCTGGCGCCCTACGCGGATTCCCCGGGCGAGCTCGTGGAGCGCCTCGGCGACGGTCACTACTTCTCGAGGTCGCCGGCGACCGGGACACGCCGGCCTCCGCCGTCTCTGGCAAGGCGCGCGGCGGCGTTCGCGCGGCTCCCGTACGACCTCGTCTTCCACTCCAGCCGGTTCGAGGCGAATGGAGATGGCTACAACGGGATCCTGGCGCTCCTTCTCGTCGCGGGGCTCGCGGGCTGGAGTGCGAAGCGGGTCGGTCTCTTTCTCGCCGTGACGCTCGCGTTTCTCGTCCCCTGGTCGCTCCTTTATCTTCCGTCGATCCGCTTTCTTTTTCCCGTCTACCCCCTGTACGCGGTCTTCGCGGCCGGCGGCCTCGACCGGCTGACCGCCGGGTTTGCGGGCACCGCCGGACGCCTGGCCGGCCTGGCGGTCCTCGCCGCGGCGGCCGCCTTCCCCGTCCAGGCCGGCTCGAGCGGGCTCGAGTGGAAGGCGGCCTTCGGTGGGATGTCGAGGTCGGACGTCCTGGCGGCACAGCTGCCGGCGCTCCCGCTGCAGTCCCGGCTCGGACCGTCGGACCGGGTCGTGTTCGTGGGCGAGAACGACCGCTTCCATTGCCCCGCGACGCTCGTCTGGAGGGCGGAGTTTCTGCCGATTTCCGCCTGGGGCTCGGATCCGTCGGCCTGGAGGCGCGGCTTCGCCGAGCTTGGCATCGGCGCCGTGCTCGTCCGCGGGGATCGTGCGCGCCTGCCCGAAGGCCTGTTGTCTATCCCGGGACTTTTGCGGCCGGACGGCGTGCACGGCGAGGCCGCCCTCTACCGCGTCGATTTGCTAAAATGAGTGCATCGCTGATTCCCGGGATCCCATCGCTTTTCGCGAGACGACGCCGGCCTCCGAGGACCGGGGGGAGCCCCGCGATGCCCTGGCCCTCCGATTCGATCCATCGCGCCGCGTGATGCTGCGGTTCGAGGTGACTCTCGGCGGCGGCGATGCGCTGGAAGCCTTCCGCTATGCGCGCCGCGCCATGATCCGCGAGGAGCGGACACGAGGCCTCGACTGGGACGAGCCTTCGATCGAGGACCCCACGATCTCCGGCTCCGAGATCCGCTGGTTTGCTCTGGCTTCCCAGGGCGCCTGGTGCCGAGTCAAACTCGAGGAGCTCGTCCTGCGCGCCAACCGCGCCCTGGAAGAGATCCGGCCGCAGCGATCGCGTTACCCCCGGTAACAGTTTTGGCCGCGCCCCGTGGCCGGTCCGGACTTCGCCCCGGCTCGACCGGGCCTGTTTCGAGTGACTTAGGACTTCGCATGCGAGGCGGCACGGGCTTCGCTATTTCGAAGCGCATGAGCCTGCGCATCGGGTTCTCGGAGGTCGAGGAGACGAGCGAGCAGATCGGTTTTTCGACCGCCGCGACGGCACCGAACCTCGAGGAGGCGAGAGTGACGCTGCGCTGCCATCTGCTCTCGACCGACGCCCCGAGCCTGGAGGCGCTCCGGTACGCCCGCCGCGCCATGCTCCGCGAGGAGTGGACGCTCGGCCCGGAGGAGGACGAGCCCTCGCTCGAAAGCGCCGTATTCTCGGCCTTCGAGGTGACCTGGCCGATGCGTGCGTCCCAGAGCGGGCGGGGCCGCGCGAAGCTCGCGGAGCTCGTCGATCGGGCCAACCGGGTTCGCCAGGAGCTCGACACACGGGAGTAGTCGGGTCGTACAATCGTTCCAATGAGTGGCCGGCAGATCCGCAAGCTCCTTTTCTTCGCCGCGGCGGCCGCCGTGGCGTACTGGTTCTACAAGGACCGCCCGACCGCCTCCGGATTCATCGACTCGATCACGGACCCGCTGATGGGCTCGCGCGCCGCCGTCAAGAGCTCGGAGCGCAACCGGGTCGTCGGCGACGCGTCGGCGGCGATCAGCGAGCAGAGCGATCTCCCGGTGGGAAGCCTGCGCGAGGGAATGCGTTCCCGCGAAGTCCTCGACCTGCTGGGCGACCCGGATTCGAAGGAGAACGAGACCGTCGAGGGCGTCGAGCGGATACGCTGGACCTACGCGCGGGACCACCGCGTGCTGTACTTTCAGCGCGATCGACTGGTCTCGATCGTCGTCCGATAGGCCGCCGCGGCCGCGCCGAGCAGGCCGAGCCGCGGTTCGAGCACGACGCGCACCGGGATCGCCGAAAGCAGTCCGTCCATCGGAGGCTTGTTCCGGAATGACTGGAGGAACGGCCGGCGCCGCAGCGCGGGCAGGATCTTGGGCGCGATCCCTCCGGCGATGTAGATGCCTCCCGTCGCGCGGTATTCCAGAGCGCAATTTCCGGCTTCGGACCCGTAGATCGATACGAAGAGATCGAGCGCCTGGCGGCAGAGGGCGTCGCGGCGCGAGAGGCCGAAGCGGCTGATGACCGCGGCGCGGTCGTCGCTTCGCTCGAACTCGGCCGCGACGGCGCGACTTTCCCGCGCCGCGCGCTCCGACTTGAGAAACTCGTAGAGATAGACGAGGCCGCGGCCCGACAGCACCTTTTCCCGCGTGGCGCGGCCGGCCTGGCGGCGAAGAAAGACCACGAGCCGGTCCTCGAGCGGATTGCGCGCGGCGAAGTCGGCATGTCCGCTCTCCGACGGAACGACTTCGTGATGGTCTCCCGTGGGCACGAGGCAGGCCTGCCCGAGGCCGGTGCCCGCCCCGATGATCCCGATGGGCCCGCGCGGCTCGGCGCGCCCGCGGGCGAGGGTCGCGACCTGGCCGGGGCGCAGCTCGGGCAGGCCCAGGGCGTTCGATACGAAATCGTTCAGCACCCGCACGCGTCGGATTCCGATCGCGCGCGCGAGGCGGGACTCCTCGATCCTCCACGGGAGATTGGTGACCTTGGCGGCCCCCTCGCGGACCGGGCCCGCGACGCCGAATCCCGCCGCTGCCGGCTTCGAGCTGTCTCCGGCGAGGAAGATCTCCACGATCTCCTCGAGGCCGGGATACGCCGCGCTCGGGTATCGCTCGCTCCGCACGAGCGAACGGCCGCGTGGCCCGATCTCGAAAATGGCGAGGGCGGTCTTCGTACCGCCGATGTCGCCCGCGAGGATTCGCATGAGTGCGAAGAAAGGTAGCAGAACCGGTAAAACGTTCGCCGTGAGTCAACGGCCCCGGATTGGGGAGGCGGCGCGAGTCCCGACCGGGGCCACCGCTGTCTGACTCCTCAGGTCCGTTTTCGGCTTAGAGTTCCCTTCGCACCAGGACCGCGCGGGCAAAAAAAAGCCCCGGGTCGGGGTGGGGCCGCCCGGGGGGCGAAAGGAGGAGGTTGAGGTTCCTTTGCTCGCCTTGAGAGATAGCAAGCGCGCGGCCAGCTCGGGCCGACAGTCTAAGTATCTGTCATGTAACGCCTTACGATCATGGATGTCGCGCCGACTGACGAGATTTGTCAGCAGTAGAGGGCGCCGGGCTGCCTCAATTTTGCGGTTCGCCGTTCTCGCGTCGCTCGCCGTGTCGTCGGCGGGCTGCATGTATCTCTTCTCGGAGAAACGCACGGTTTACCAGTACGAGCCCGAGTACGGGGTCGACAGTCCGGAGTTCCGGAGGTCTCTCGAGACGCTCGGAACGGAAATGACGCCGGGCAACCGCGCCGTACTCCTCGAGGACGCGGACGGGATCTTTTCGGGCATGCTCGAAGCCATCGGCACCGCCCGGCTCTCGATCAACCTCGAGATCTACATCTTCAAGGACGACCGCGTGGGTCAGCGTTTCGCGAAAGCGCTCGCCGAGCGCGCGCGGGCCGGCGTCGAGGTGCGGCTCCTGGTCGATGGATGGGGTTCCCACCTGGGCGCGCTTGAGGAGGAGCTCGAGCGCGCCGGGGCGATCGTCCGGATCTACAAGCCTCTCCGCATCTACTCGATCGACCGCGTCGGCAACCGCACCCACCGCCGCATCCTGACGATCGACGGCCGCATCGGTTTCTGCGGCGGCGTCGGGCTGGACGAGCGATGGATTGCCTGGCGCGACACCATGATCGAGGTCGAGGGCCCGGTCACGGCACAGCTGCAGCATGTCTTCGCTCAAGACTGGGTCCACACGACGGGCGAGGTCCTGAACGGCGATCGCCAGTTCCCGCGCATCGCGCCGGCGGGCGACGTCCTCGCGCAGGTGATCGCGGCCGCACGCGCCGACTCGATCTCGATGTCGAAGCTCCTGCTCTACATGGCGATCCAGGCGTCCCGCCGCAGCGTCTGGATCGAGAACGCCTATTTCGTCCCGGACTGGCAGATCCGCGAGGGCCTCATGGCGGCGGCGCGCCGCGGGGTCGACGTCCGGGTCATCGTCCCGGGCGAGCACATGGACGCGCCGAACGTGAGGGCGGCCGCGCGCTATCACTACGGGGACCTTCTCGACGCGGGTGTGAAGGTCTACGAATACCGTCCGACGATGCTCCACAACAAGGTCATGGTCGTCGACGAAATCTGGTCGACCGTGGGCTCGATCAATTTCGTCAACCGCTCGATGAAGAAGAATGCCGAGGTCAACATCGCGATCTACGACCGGCCCTTCGCGCAGAAGGTCGAAGCGATGGTGCTCGCGGACATCGCCCGCAGCGACATCCTGACCAAGAAGGAGTGGAAGAAGCGGGGTCTCTGGGCGCGGATCGGCGAGACGTTCTTCTGGCTCTTCTCGGAAAACTACTGAGAGTGGCCGAGGGCCGCCTCGGCCGGCTGGGTTAGGATCCCGACGTGCTTCAGACCCTGCTGCCCCTCGAGCGCCCTCTCGTCGTCTTCGACACGGAAACCACGGGCACCAACTCCCGATCCGACCGGATCGTCGAGATCGCCTGCGTCAAGATCCATCCCGACGGGCGGCGCGAAGACTGGGAGCGGCGACTGAATCCGGGAATCCCGATCCCCGCCCCCTCGACCGCGATCCATGGCATTTCCGACGCCGACGTCGCCTCGGCGCCCCGGTTTCGCGACGTGGCCGCGGAGCTCGCCGCGTATCTCGAGGGTTGCGACCTCGCCGGCTACAACATCGCCGGTTTCGACCTGCCCGTGCTCCGGGCGGAGTTCCTGCGCGCGGGCGTGCCGTTCGAGGTGACGGACCGCCGCCTGGTCGACGCGCAGCGGATCTTCTTCGCGCGGGAGCCCCGGCACCTCGCTGCAGCCGCACGGTTCTACTGCCAGTCCGAGCACGACGGCGCCCACGGCGCGCGCGCCGATGCCGAGATGACGCTGCGCGTGCTCGTCGGCCAGCTCGAGCGTTACGCGGAGCTGCCGCACTCGGTCGCCGAGCTGCATGCCCAGTTCTGCGCGGGCATCGACCAGGACATCGATCCGGAGGGCCGATTCCGTCTCGTCAACGGCGAGCCCACCGTGAACTTCGGCAAGAACCGCGGGCGTCTCCTGAAGGACATCAGCCGGGAGGAGCCGGGCTTCCTGCGCTGGATCCTCAAGGGCGACTTCTCCGAGCCGGTGAAGTCGGTCGCGCGCAAGTACCTGCCGGAAGGATAGGCGGCGGCCCGACCGGCCGCGGGCGATCCCTAGTTCTTGGCGGTCTGGTTGAAGCGGAGGGTCTCGCCGCTTTCCACGTTGCGGAAGCGGAGATTGCCGGGCTCGAGCTCGACGGACCACTTGCCGATCGCGCCCCGCATCGCCAGTGCGCAGGCCGTGATGCCGAGCGTGTCGCCCGCAAAACCGTCGCCCCGGGGCTTGAGTGTGAAGCTGCACGCGGAAGTCAGCTCGCGCTCGGTGAAGCGGCCGACGTCGTTCGAGAGCAGCGTGATCGCGGGGTCGAAGTGCGGGATGTACGTGAAGTAGATGTCCCGGCCCTGCGTCTCGAGCCGGATCACGCCCTGCTGGCGAACGCTGTCTTCCTGATAGCGTCCGGTGACCTGGACGAAAATGTCGAACGGATGGGACGGATCGATCGTGACGGTACCCATCTGGAGCGTCAGCTCGTTGCCGGGCGTCGAGCCTTCGAACCGGCCCTGGAGGATCGAGGCGATTTCGTAGATCCGGTCGGGTGTGGCGGCGGAGAGCGGCGCGGCGAGCGCCGCCCACAGTGCGATCGCGGCCGAGAGTGTGACTGCCAGGTGCCTCTTCATTGTTCCTCCGGGGGTTGAGACACTGCGAGAACCGTTCCATGGATCCGCGCGCGGGTCGCCGGCCGCCCCGGGGACTCGAAGGGACTCGTCCTCATAGGCTTAGGTCGCTCGCGGTGCCGACGTCGCGCACCGCGGCCCCTGCAGGGGGCGTCCCCGCCGGGGGACGGATTGACCCGATTCGCGGCACCTGCGACAGGCCTTTGACCGTGCGCTGCAGGGCCTTGCGGAAGGCCTCGTTGAGTGATTCCGCGTCGGCGCCGGAATAGGCGGGACGCGTCTCCTGCTCGTTGGCGTCGAACTCCGTGATGGTGCGCCCGCTCGCGTTCCGGACCGTCACCGTCCAGTCCACCGCGGAGTCGTAGTAGCGGTCGTTGAACACCGCGGCGAACCGGTGGATCGCGACCGTGATGGTCGCGGTTTCATCACCCGCAGGAGACCAGTGGCAGCCAGGAAACGACTTCTGGATGCCGTCCCGCACCGCGGCGATCATGTTCTCGGAGGCGGTTGGCTCGGCACGCTGGTCCTGGATCTCGAGGTTCCAGGACAGCAGGCCGGCCGGGCACCTCACGTCCGGGTCCGGGAACGAAACGGGGCGGACCTTCGGCGGGCCGCAGGCGACGGCGGCAAGGGCCGACAGGACGAGGGTCGAAAGGGCGCGGACCGCGACGGGCGATTTCATGAGCTTCAAGAACGCGGGGAGGCGGCCGACTTCTTCCGCTTTCCGGAGGCATTGGCGGCGGAATAGGTCTTCGCCATGGCGTCGCTCTCGGCCTTCAGGTCTGCGACGAGCTCGGGCGGGGCCAGGGCCTCGGCGTGGCGCCCGTACGCGAGGATGAACCGCCGGGCCTCGCGCAGCGACTCCGCCGGCAGCTCGAGGATCGCCTCGCCGTTCTCCCCGGTCTCGAGCTTCTGCTTCGCGTGCCAGACCATCTCCCGCACCTCGCCGGAGACCTCGGGCGAAAACCGGACGCGGAAGCGGAAAGCCGAGCCCTTGCCCACGAACAGGCCGAACGTGTTGCGGAAGAACGTGTCTGCGTCGAAGTCGCGCGGGATCGCGTAGCGCTCGGTCGTGACGCGCGCTTCCTCGATGCGCGAGAGGTAGAAGTTCTTGATCTGCGCCTGGTCCTCGGCGAGGACCATCCAGTCGCGGCCCGCGAGCACCAGGGCATACGGCCGGATCGTTCGCGGCTCGCCGGCTCCTTCGCCCGGGTGGCGATAGCGCATCGAGAGCGCGACGCCCTTCTGCAGCGACTCCGAAACGGCCTGCCAGGTCTCTTCGGGCACCGGGCGGAATGCGGCCGAGCGCAGGGTCAGCTTCTCGCGGACGATCTCCGGGCGCATGCGCACGGACGGCGGCATCAGCTTCGCGAGCCGCGTGTAGCAGGAGGAGAGGCTGCGCGCGAGGGGCGTGCCCCCGAGGAGCTGGAGCACCTGGGCGGCGACTCCCATCGCGAAGAGATCCTGGCCGTCGACCGGAAGAAACGGAAGGACGTAGTCGTCGCGCCGGTAGGCGTAGCCGTTCTCCTCGCGCCGGAATTCGATCGGCGCCTCGAGTTCGTCGCGCAGGTAGTCGAGGTCGCGCTGCACGGTCTTCGACGAAACCGAGAGCTCCGCGGCAAGCGAGCTCGTGTTCGGAAAACGGCCTTCCTTGATCTGGTGATGGATGAGCTGGAGCCGACGCCAGAGCGGCCGGTCTTTGAAGGCACCTTCGCGACCCACGGCCGGATTCTCTCCCGGCCCGTGGCAGAAATTGTCCGGCTTGTGTTGGCCGACACCGCCACGGGTGTCATGGCGGCAGGGGGTCAGGCTACCAAGCCATTATGGATCAATGAGTTGCGATTCTGGTACGCGTGGCTCGGCGCTTGCATTTTCGTCCGGGCATCATGCAGATCCCATACGATCTCGAGTTCGTGGAGAACCGGCCCCGTGTGGTGAAGCCACCGGTGCGCGCGGTGGCGCTGCCGGACTCCTACGGCGCCTGGCCCGCCGACCGGACCCGTTCGGAGGAGGACGCCTTCGACGTCCTGCTCCGATGGGTCCACCGCGTGATCACGCGGGTCGAAGGCCAGTCCCGGTAGACTCGGTCGCCCCGAGACTCGGGCCGGACGAAAGAACGAGTCGGGCGGCGGCGGCCGGACCGCCGCTTCCGCCGCCTCGAGCCGACCCGGCCGGAGTCCGCTGCAACGCGCGCGCTCCCTACTTGAGGAGCGGAAGGATCTCTTTCGCGGTCCCCGCTTCTTTGCCGCTCGGGTCGAGCTCCAGGTATTTCGCGAGGTGCTCCTTGGCGGGGGCCTTCTTGTTCTGGTTGAAGCATGCCATGCCCAGCCAGAAATGAGCGTTGGCGAAGTCGGGCTTGGCCTCGACGGCCTTCGTCAACAGTCTCTCGGCGTCCTTCATCTTCCCTTTGTTGTACGCCTCGATGCCCTTGTTGTAGAGAATCTCGGGCGAGTCCGGGTTGGCCTCCGCCCAGAGCGCCTGAAACTCCGCCGCCGCCTTCTTGTCGCCCGATTTCGTCGCGGCGTCCGCCATCATCTGGTAGAGGTTGGTGAGCGAGGGATCGAGATCCGTCGCCTTCTGGCCGTACTCGATCGCCTTGGCCCAGTCCTGCTTCTCGTAGGCCATCTGGGCGAGCGCCTGCCAGCCGGCGGGCAGGTCCGGGTTCTGCTTGACGGCGTCCTGGAACTTGGTCTCGGCCGCCGCCTTGTCGCCCGCCTGCATCGCCTCGACGCCGGCGTTGAAAGCCATCACGGCCTTGTCGTTGGCCGACATCTGCGGCGCGGCGGCCGCGACCGCCCTGGCCTGCGCCTCGGTCTTGCTCATCAGCTTCGCATTGACCGTCACGACCTCGCCGATCGGGATCTTCTTGTCGAGGTCGAAGGGGAGGTATCCCTCCTTCGAGAACTTCAAGTGATAGGGCATCGTGCAGTCCTGCAGGATGGTCGCGTAGTTGCCCTTGGCGTCGGTCTGGACATCGAGGCTGAAGCTCGTCAGGTTCGGAGTCGTGACGTTGACTGTGACGTCGGAAAGCGCCGCGCCCGTCGAGTCCGTCACCGAACCGGCGACCCGGCACTGAGCGCCCGCGTGGAGGTATCCGGCCGCGAGCAGGGCCCCGAATCCGGCCGACAACCGCATCATCGTGGTCTTCATGACTCTCCTTTGGGGGGCACCGTTCCCGACCCGCCGCCCGACCGGATTCTATTGAAGTCCGGCCCGCACCGGAAAACGGCCGGGAACGCCGCGGGATTCCGGCCGGCCGGTCAGGCAGGCGCGCGGGGCCCCCGGACGGGGCGCGGGATCGCCTCGAGGACCTCGCCGGCCGTCTTGTATCGGCCCATCGGCATGACGTGGATGCCGCGGGCGAGCCGGGCGATGCCGGCGGCGAGGTCCCGGGCGATCGCGAGGCCCTCGGCGCGCTCGTGCTCCGGGCTGCGCTCGGCGGCCTGACGCATGCGGTCCTGGATGGCGGGCGGGACCACGATTCCGGGAACCTCGTTGGCGAAGAAGAGCGTCTGCTTGAGGGACAGCAGGGGAATCAGGCCGACCAGGATGGGAATCGCCCGGGCCTCCGGCCGCTCGAGGAACCGGGCGAGGGCATCGAGGTCGTAAACCGGCTGAGTTTGCGCGAACGTGGCTCCGGCCTCGATTTTGGCCCGCAGCTTGGAAAATTCGACCTCCCGGTCGGCGGCCGCGGGATTGGCGGCGCAGGCGATCGCGAAACGCGTGGGCGCTCCGATGGCGTTGCCCGCGAGGTCTGCGCCCGAGTTCAGGCCACGGGCCATCCGCAGGAGGCCGAGGACGTCGACCTCGGAGACCTGTTTGGCCTGCGGGTAGTCCCCGATCTTGAGGGGATCGCCCCCGAGGCACAGGATCGCCTTGACACCGAGCCCCGCCGCTCCGAGGAGATCCGACTGCAGGCCCAGGACGTTGCGGTCCCGCGTCGTGATCTGGACGACGGCGTCGAGGCCGACCTCGCGCTGGATGAGGGCCGCCACGGCAATCGAGGACATTCGCAGCCGCGCCATCGGGTTGTCCGTCACGTTCACGGCGTCGACGCCCTTCGATTTCAAGAGGCGCGCGCCCTCGATCGCCGCCGTGCTGTCGGCGCCCTTCGGCGGCTCGACCTCGGCCGTGACGACGAACTCGTCCGAGTCGGCGAGCCCGCGCTTGAGTCGCGACGTTTCGATCACCGTTTCGGCCAGGTGCTCCACCATCGTCTCGACGACCACGGACACGGGGTGGGCCGCCTGTGCGCGCCTTCGTCCCGCGACTTCGCGCGCCATCGCGCGGATGTGCTCCGGGGTCGTCCCGCAGCAGCCGCCGACGATGGCCGCCCCGGCCTCGACGAAGGCCGCGGCGTACTCCCGAAGGTAGTCGGGGGACGAGAGGTAGACGCTGCGGCCGTGGACGACGCTCGGATATCCGGCGTTCGGCATGGCCGAAAGCGGAGTCGCGATCGTCGAGGCGAGCCGCGAGAACAGCTCGTGGGTCTCCTGGGGCCCGAGGGTGCAGTTCATTCCGACGGCGTCGGCGCCCGCGAGCGCGAGGGTCGAGAGTGCCGGCGCCACGGCCTCGCCGAAGGCGGTGCGGCCGTCGGCGAGGAACGTCATCTCGGCGACGATCGGGATCTCCGCCGAGAGCCCCCGCACCGCGCGGACGGCCTCGGCCGCCTCGAGGAGGCTTCCGAAGGTTTCGAGCAGCATGAGATCGACACCCGCCTCGAGCAGTACGCGCGCCTGCTCCTCGAAGATCTCGCGCACCTGCGTCAGCTGCAGCGAGCCGTACGGCTTGACGAGCGCCCCGAGTGGCCCCATCGAGCCGGCGACGAAGACGTGTTCGCCGGCCGCGGCCTCACGGGCGATGCGCACACCCTCGCGGTTGACCTTCTCGAGCGAGTCGCCCCACTCGTGGGACGTGAGCTTGACCCGGTTGGCGTCCCAGGTGTTGGTCGTCAGGATGCGGGCCCCGGCCTCGAGGTAGTCGTCGTGGACCTCGCGAACCGACACCGGGTCCGAGAGGTTCAGCGGCGAGCGGGCCTGGTCGGGCGAGGCCCCGCGGGAGGTCAGGAGCGTCCCGATCGCCCCGTCGGCGAGCAGGACCTCTTCGGCGATCGTCTTGCGGAAGTTCTTTTTCATCTGGCGCCCGAAAAAAAAGCCTCTCGACGAGAGGCGCCGGCCCCATCGGACCGGTTCGCGGCGCCCTCATCTTTTTCTCCTGCGGAGAATCCGGAATTGGCACCTGTCGATCCGCGCCGCGACGCGCGGTCCGGTTGCCGTGGGGTCACAGGGCCGGTCCCTCACCCACTCTCGATGGAGTCAAAGAGCCGCCGTCAGGTTAGGCCCGGGCGCCCCGGAAGTCAACGTGGGGCCGGCCCTTGGGGTCGAGTCCTGCATTCCGACTCCTGGACGGGCGGACCGGGCCGCCTGCTACAATCTCCCCGTCCTCATCGCCCGACCGGGCTCTCCGCCGGCTCCTCGAAAGGAGCCGCACATGTTTTCCGTACTCGCCCTGGGTCTTCTGTTCCTGGCCGGCCATCCGTCCGAAGACCCCTGGATCGAAGTCCACCTGTCGATCACGCGCGATCCCTACACCTCGAGCGACCAGGTCACGCTGTGCCGCGTGCGCGCGGTCAACCACGGAGGGCGCCGGTGGCCCGGCCGTTCCCTCGCCTTCGAGGCCCGCGCCCGCGGCGGCGGAGTGACGGTGCGCGAGCGTGGTCGCTTCGGCCTGGAGCTCGCCCCGTACGGCTCGCTCGAGACGCTGATCTCGCTCCCGGGCCGGCACGACATCCTCGAGGTCTCGCCGATCGCGCCCGGGGACTCCGACGTACGCGAGCGTCGACCGGGCAAGCCTTCCTCGGGGTCCAGGAAGCGCAAGCGGCCCCGTTCGTGAGACCCGACGGCGATACAATGACGGCGCATGAAAATCCTCGTCATCGGCGGAGGCGGGCGCGAGCACGCCCTGTGCTGGTCGCTCCACCGGAGTTCCGCGGTCGAGGAAATCTATTGCGCTCCCGGCAATCCGGGCATCGCCGAGGTGGCGGACTGCCTGCCGGTCTCGGGCTCGGACATCGTCGAGATCGCGGACCTCGCCGAGAAGCTCCACGTCGACCTGACGGTCGTGGGGCCGGAGCTCCCGCTCTCGCTCGGCATCGCGGACGAGTTCATCAAGCGCGAGCTCCCGATCTTCGGCCCCACGCGCCTGGCCGCGCAGATCGAGTCCTCCAAGGTCTTCTCCAAGGAATTCTTCTGGAGGCACAAGATCCCCACGGCGCAGGCGACGGTCTGCCAGTCCGTCGACGAAGCCAAGCGCGCCATCAAACAGTACGGCTTTCCGGTCGTGCTCAAGGCCGACGGGCTCGCGGGCGGCAAGGGCGTTCTCATCATCGAGTCCGCGGAGGACGTCGCGCGCGCGCTTCGCCTCTTCTTCCAGGAGCGCGTGTTCGGAGCCGCCGGCGACCGGGTCATCGTCGAGGAGTTCCTGCGCGGCCAGGAATCCTCGTTCCTCGCGCTCTTCGACGGGGAAACCTGTGTTCCTCTTCCGACGGCGCGCGATTACAAGAAGG
This sequence comes from uncultured Acidobacteriota bacterium, assembly GCA_963805495.1. Classification (GTDB taxonomy): domain Bacteria; phylum Acidobacteriota; class Thermoanaerobaculia; order UBA5066; family Gp7-AA6; genus DAHUXD01. The sequence goes on from CAWDUQ010000001.1 coordinate 849,830, forward strand.
TCTACGAGGGCGACCGCGGCCCCAATACGGGCGGCATGGGCGCGCACTCACCCGCGGGGGTCCTCAACGCCGACACCGCCTCGCAGGTGCTCCGCGACATCCTCTGGCCGACGTTTCGCGGCCTTCAGGCGGAGGGCCGTCCCTTCCGCGGCGTTCTTTACGCCGGACTCATGGTCACCGAGTCCGGCCCCAAGGTCCTCGAGTACAACGCCCGCTTCGGCGATCCCGAGACCGAGGTCATTCTGCCGCGCGTGACCTCCGACATGGCCGAAGTCATGCTCGCGGTGGCCCGGGGAAGCCTGGAGCGATTCCTGCCTCTCGAGGTCAAGAACGAGGCCTGTGTCGGCGTCGTGCTCGCCTCCGGTGGCTATCCGGGCACGTACGAGCACGGCAAGCCGATCACGGGTCTCGCCGAGGCCGCGCGGATGCGGGGCGTCGAGATCTTCCACGCCGGAACCGCGCGCGACGGCGACCGCCTGGTCACCGCCGGCGGACGCGTCATGGTCGTGACCGCGATGGCGCCGTCGATGACCGAGGCCGCCATGCGGGCCTACGAGGCCGCCGACCGCATCCAGTTCGAGGGCAAGCACCTGCGGCGCGACATCGCCGCCGGGGGGATCCGGCCGAGCCGGATCTGACGGGCCGGCTCGGAGCCGACCCGTCAGACGCGGCGCCGCGCATCAGTTACCGCAGCCGTCGGTGTCGGCGCACTTCATCTCGAAGTACGCGCCGTCCTTCGTGTCGTCGTCCAGGATGTTGATGTAGCCCTCGATCGTCGGGAACCCCGACGACGGGCTCGTGATGTCGGCGAAGGTGATGAGGGATTCGACCGATGTCGGGATGGCGGCGGCCACGAAGACGTTATTGATTTGACGGACTTCGCCCGGCTGGAGGTTGTTGATGTTCAGAACATTGCCCACCGCCTGTCCGGTCACCGGATCGTAGAACGAGAGCGCGACGTTGACCGGACCGACGCCGTTCAGGTCCGTGTTCGTGATGCCGAGGTTCGTACGGAGCGCCCCCGCCTCGGTCGGAGCGGGAATCGTGTCGCGAATCGTCCCGACGAGCGTCGAGTTGGCCGACTCGAAGAAGAGGGAGCCCGGGTAGGCAATGGCGACCGTGCCGGCGTTCGGGTTGCTCTGATCGATCGGGTTATAGGTGCGGGCGGTGACGGTTCCCTCCCACCCGAAGTTGGAGGGCAGATTCTGAAACGTCACGAGGAGCGTCCCGAAGGACGCGGTCTCCGCACCCGGCACCAGGACCCCGAGGGTTCCGAGATACTGGACCATGTCGTCGGTGTGGAAGTTGTCGAGCGACGCCAGGCCGATATCCTGCGACTGCGTGCACTGGAACACGCCGCCGAACGAGTAGCAGTACTGAACCTGCGCCACGACGCCGTCGGTGTTGGTGTTGTTCGTGATGTCGATCGCGGTGCGGAAAAACGACGTGCCCTGAACGCGCGTCACGATGTTGACCTGGGCGGAGTAGGCCGCGGCGGTCGCCTTGGTTTCGACCCGGGGCGCCGTCGCATCGGCCGCCGGGGCGTTTCGCTTGACGATACGGGTGGATGGCTTCGAGTTCGCGGCCGCCAGCGGCGAGGCCGCGAGGCCGAGGACCACCGACGCGAGGACCCAGAGGTTCAGTCGCTTCATAGTTTCATCTCCTGTTCGGACGTCTCGACCAGGGTGGAACATTAGCAAATCCCAGTCCAACCTCGCGCTTTGAACGGCTTTTGCGGAAGTCTGAGCTTCGGCGTCCCGTTTTCGCGACTCTTCGTCCTCCGAAGGGGAAAACCCTCCGCTGCTAGATGTCGTTTCTCAACAGGTTGTTCACGCAATTCGGCGAGGTGAGACCCGGGCCGTAGGGGCGGCCCTTGTGGCCGCCGGCTAACACGCTGACGATTCGCGTGCCGCCCCTCGATGGGCCCAGGAGGGGGCGCCCGCAAGGGGCGCCCCTACGTGCCGGGGCGCGGCAGTTTCAGGGGTCGCTTCACGAAGCGGGCGCCGGCACAGTGAACAACGTCTTGAGAATTCACAGCTAGACTCCCCACCCGTGCGCACCGCCGCCGCCGTCCGCATCCTGACGGGGGTCCTGTTCATCGTCCTGGGATGGGAGAAGGCCGCCGGCGATTTCGTCCAGACGGGGTTTGCCGAGAGCGCGCGGGAGATGGCGGCGACGGCCTGGCCGTCCTGGAAGGTGTTTCTCGAAAAAGCGGTCGTTCCCCACTCCGGAGCCTTCGCCTGGGGCCTGGCGCTCGGCGAAATCGCCGTGGGGATCGGGCTCGTCCTCGGCCTGTTCACCCGGGCCGCGGCGGCGGGTGGAATCGCCCTGATGATCTCGATCCTTCTGGGGTCACGTCCCGCCGCTGCCGCCCCGTGGAGCGAGTGGGTGACCGCGGGCCTGACGGCGAAGTTCACGCTGCTGCTTCTCGTCCTGATCTTCGCCGTCGATCCCGGGAAGGTCTGGGGGCTGGATGGAAGGCTCAAGAAGAGGCGGTCCGCCCCGCGGATCGAATTGAGAAGGCCGGCCACGAGGGCCGCCCCTACGACCGGAGCGGGGGCCGTCAGGCCGAGACGGAGTAGGGGCGGGGCTCGTCCCCGCCCGCTTCGTCCGTCGGCAGGAAGAACCCTCTACAGCAGCGCCTTGACCGCCTTCTCGAAGTCCCCGTAGGACTGCTTTCCGGACAGCACCCTGGCCTTCTTCCCGTCCCGCGAATAGAGGACGGTGAAGGGCAGCTCGCCGCCCCACCTGGCGTCGACGGACTCGATGAAAACCTGGTCGTCGCCCCCGCTCGCCTTGCGGTAATTGGGGAAATCGGGGCTCGTCCCGGCCAGGAACTTGTCGACGGCGGGGAGGTCCTTCGCGGAATCGATCGAAACGCCAAAAACGGCGAGGCCCTGGCCGCGATACGCGCGCTCGAGGCGCGCGAGGTCCGGAAACTCCTCGCGGCACGGAACACACCAGGTCGCCCAGAAGTTCACCAGAACCACCTGACCGCTGCGTTTCGCCACGGCGTCGGCGAAGCCCTTCGCGTCGAGCTCGCCGGCGAGCTTCGGGGCCTCGGGGGCCGCGAGGGCAGTCGAAGCGACGAACAGGGCGGCCGCGAGCCGGCCCAAGGCCCGTCCACCAGGGGCAGGCCACCGGCCATGGGAAACGCCGCGCGCCGCGCCGCGGCAACCCGCCCCGGCGACGCCGAGGTCAGGCGCGAGCCTGCCCGACCGATCCTGTCTAGGCACGCTTGATCGTGCAGCCGAAGGCCTTCGTCTCGGCCTTCTCGACCGGCTGGCCGGCGAGAATCTGGTCGAGGGCGTTCTTCAGGTCCGGGGAGGTGACCTTCGTCGGCTCTTCGTAGTTCTCGTCGATCCGGCCGTGGTACAGGAGCTTTCCGTCGGGGCCGACGACGAAAATCTCGGGCGTGCGCCTGGCGTCGTAAAGGTCCGCCACTTTGTTGCCCGGGTCCTTCGCGAGCGTGAAGCCGAACTTGTGCTGGCTGGCGTGCGCCTTGACCTCGGACTCGGGCTCGCTGTTGTTGCTGTTGATGCCGACGAAGAGAACGCCTTTCCTGGCGTAGTCGTCGGCCATCTGGCGCATCCGGTCGTTGTAGGCGTTCGAATAGGGGCACTTGGTCGCGATGAACATCAGCACGACGGCCTTGTGGGCTTTCTCGGCCTCGGCCAGGGAAAAGGCCTTTCCGTCGATCGTCGTCAGCTGAAAATTCGGGGCGGCCGCGCCGATCGCGGGCCCGTCGGCGAAGGCGGCGCCGGCCGCGAGACCGAGGAACACCGCGAAACACAGGGCGATTTTCAGGTTCTTCATCACGCGCTTCTCCTTATGACTTGCTCCGCTCGAAATCGAGCCCGGGGATCGATTTATTCCCCCGAAGCCGGGCGGCGCTCTCCTCAGCCCGAACGCGGCCGCAACCAGCGCCGCCGCGGCGGGCCGGCCTCGAGTGCCGCGATCCGGGCCTCGAGCGCGTCGAACCGTCGCGCGAGGTCCCGGAGGGCCTGCCCGTCGGCCGCGCCCGCGTCCCGGACACGCTCGACTTCTTCCCGGAGGGCCTCGGCGTCGCCCGCGGACATCAGCACGCGGCGGACCTCGGCGAGCCCGAGTCCCTCGGTTTCGGTCAGGCGACGGACGGCGGAGAAGCGCTCCACGTCGCCGTCGCTGTAGCGCCGGTGCCCCCCGGTCGTCTTCCGGATGTGGAAGAGGCCCGGCAGCTCCCGTTCGTAGAAGCGCAGCGTCGAGACCGGGATGCCGGTCCGGGCCGCGACCGCGGAGATCGACAGACCCGACGGCTCGGGCGGCATGGCCCCCGCGGGCGCCCCCTCTTACACCGCGAAGAGCGGTCGGATCACCACCGGATCGAACTTCCAGAGGTACTTGTAGGCCCCGTTGAAGAAGTCGATCGTGATCTCGTAATGCGCCTCGACGGTGATCGCGTCACGCTGCTTGGTGATCTTGAGGTTCTCTTTCTTGACCGGGAGCTTGAGCTCGTCGGCCTTCTTCAGGATCTCGAACTCGATGAACTTCGGGTCCTTGATCGAGCCGAACGACGCCTGCTCCTGCATGGCGTCGTAGAACTCGGAGGTGGCGATCTTGACCGGGACGACCTTCCAGAGGAGGTAGGCGACGAGCGCCAGGACGACGAGCCAGACGATGCACCCGAAATTGGCGCCGCCGCGAATTCCTCGCCGTGACCGTGTCATGCCTTTTTCCCCTCCGACTCGAACTGCGTCGATTCTAACCCGGCTCGCCGCCTACCGGACCGGAAGAAACGTCCGTTTCCACCGCATTCGCGCGAACGCGTCGCGAATCGAGGCGAGCAAGGGCGGTCGCGGCGCGTCCGGCGGCCGCGGGACGATCGACCAGTACAAAAGGAGCGCGCGACCCACGAGATGGTCCCCGGGGACCGGGCCCCACGCGCGGCTGTCGCTCGAGTCGTCGCGATTGTCTCCCATGACGAAGTAGGCGCCGTCGGGGACGCGCAGCGGCGGGAGCTGGTCGCGGCGCCGGCGTTCGTCCGGTACGCCGGGATCGTCGGGCCAGACGCGGTCGTCGGCGTGGAAGACATAGGGCTCCTCGAGGCGGCGGCCGTCGATCGAGACGGCCCGGTCGCGAATCGCGATCGTCTCGCCCGGCAACCCGACGACGCGCTTGATGAAATCGCGGCGCGGGTCCCCGGGAAAGCGAAAAACGACGACGTCGCCGCGGCGAACCGCGCGGCCCGGGAAGAGCGCCGCCCATGGCCCCGCGAACGGCGCGTAGACGAACCGGTTGACGAGGAGCCGGTCGCCCGTCAGCACCGTTTTCTCCATCGAGGAGCTCGGCACCGCGAAGGCCTGGAAGAGAAACGTGCGGGCGAAGAGGGCGAATACCACGGCGGCGACGAGCGGGTCCGCCCGCTCGCGCCGCGACCTCCCGGGAGAAGGAGGCCCGGCGGCTATCGTTCCGTCGACAGAGTCTCGTGGCACGGCGCGGATTCCAGTGGAACGGCTTCGGGCGTGGCCGACACGTCACCCGCTCGTGGAGGCGTCCGGCCGTTGAAGCGACGTCCGTGACAGGGCACTACCGGACCACGGTGAACATCCGTTCCCATCGCGTCCGGGAGAAGAAGTGGATGGCGACGTCGGCGAGCTGTCGGACCTTGGCGACGAGGCCCTTCCAGATGTGGGAATTCGGCTCGGCCTCGTACGACCAGTACAGCATCGACGGCCGGCCGAAGATGTTGGCCCGCGGGATGGCGCCCCAGTAGCGCGAATCGAGGGAGTTGTCGCGGTTGTCGCCCATCCCGAAGAACGAATCGGGGGGCACCTGGAAGGGCCCGAACTGGTCGCGTCGGCGCGCCATGTCCGGTACGCCGGGGCTGTCGGGGTAGGTCTCGGGATCGATGTGCTGGGTCGACGGCAGGTCGTACGGCTTCCCGTTGACGAGGAGGCGCTTGTCGACGACCTGGACCGTGTCGCCGCCCCTGGCGACCGCGCGCTTGACCAGCACGTTGCCCGGGTTCATGTCGTCGCCGGGCTTCTTGAAGACCACGATGTCGCCCGGCTTCACGTCGCGGTAGGGCAGGAACTTCGCGAGCGCCGGCAGGCGGGGCGCGAAGGCGAACTTGTTGACGAGCAGGTGGTCGCCGACGAGGATCGTGCGCTCCATCGAGCCCGTCGGGACCTGGTAGGTCTGCACGACGAACGTGCGCACGAAGAGCACGAAGACGCCTGCGACGAGAAGCGACTCGTACCACTCGCGCAGCGTCGAGTGCTTGCGCCCGGGCGGTTCGGCGGTTTCGGCAGCGGCGGCGGCGGGGGATGGTCGGTTTTTCATTCGACTTTCAGCACGGCGAGGAACGCTTCCTGCGGGATGTCCACGCGGCCCACCCGTTTCATGCGCTTCTTGCCCTCCTTCTGTTTCTCGAGCAGCTTGCGTTTGCGCGTGATGTCTCCGCCGTAGCACTTCGCGAGCACGTTCTTGCGGATCGCCGAGACCTGCTCCCGCGCGATGATCTTCGAGCCGATCGCGGCCTGGATCACGACTTCGAACATCTGGCGGGGGATGATCTCTCTCATCTTGGCCGTCAGGAAACGTCCCTTCACGACCGCCTCCTCGCGGTGGACGATGAGGGACAGGGCGTCGACCGGGTCCCCGTTGACGAGGAGATCGAGCTTGACGAGGTCGCCCTCCCGATAGCCCTGGAACTCGTAGTCGAAGGAGGCGTAGCCCTTCGAGATCGACTTGAGCTTGTCGTAGAAGTCGAGGACGACCTCGTTCAGCGGGAAGTCGTAGATCAGAACGACGCGGTTCGAGGCCAGGTATTCGAGCGACTTCTGGGTGCCGCGCCGCTCCTCGCACAGCTTGAGCAGGCCGCCGAGGAAATCGTCGCGCGTGATGATCGTCGCCGTGATGTACGGCTCCTCGACCTTCACGATGTAATTGGGCGCCGGAAGGTGGTTCGGATTGACGATTGCGAGGACCTCGCCCTTGGTCGTCGTGACGCGGTAGTTCACGCCGGGCGCGGTCGTGATGAGGTCGAGGTCGAACTCGCGCTCCAGGCGTTCCTGGATGATCTCCATGTGGAGAAGGCCGAGGAACCCGCACCGGAAGCCGAAGCCGAGCGCGGTCGAGTTCTCGGGCTCGAACGAGAACGACGCATCGTTCAGCCGGAGCTTTTCCATCGCGTCGCGGAGGTTGGCGTACTCGTCGGCGTCGGTCGGGAAGAGACCGGCGAACACCATGGGCTTTGCCTCCGCGAACCCCTCGAGCGGCTCGGCGGTCGGCCGTTTGACCTCGGTGATCGTGTCGCCGATCCGGGTCGAGTGGAGGTCCTTGATGTTTCCCCAGAACGAACCGACCTCGCCGACCGAGAGCTCCGGCACGTCTTCGGCCTGCGGGCGGAAGACGCCGAGCGCCTCGACATCGGTTTCGAGCCCCGTGCCCATGGCGCGGATCTTCGTGTGCGGCCGGAGGCGCCCGTCGACGATGCGCACGAGCGAAGTCACGCCGCGGTAGGCGTCGTACCAGGAGTCGAAGAGGAGCGCCTTCAAGGGCGCGTCGGGATCTCCGTGGGGCGGCGGCACGACCTGGACGATCCGCTCGAGGAGCTCGTCGATGCCGGTGCCCATCTTCGCCGACGTCAGGACGGCGTCGTGTGCGGGGATGCCGACGACCTGCTCGATCTGCTCCCGCGCTTTCTCGGGCTCGGCCGAGGGCAGGTCGATCTTGTTGATGACGGGAACGATCGCGAGGTCGTGGTGGGTCGCCAGGTACGCGTTGGCGAGGGTCTGGGCCTCGACGCCCTGCGTCGCGTCGACCACGAGCACCGCGCCCTCGCAGGCGGCGAGCGAGCGCGAGACTTCGTAGGAGAAGTCGACGTGGCCGGGCGTGTCGATCAGGTTGAGGACGTACGTGTGGCCGTCCTGCGCCTTGTAGCTCAGGGTGACCGCGCGGGCCTTGATCGTGATCCCGCGCTCCTTCTCGAGGTCCATGTCGTCGAGCATCTGCTCGTGCATCTGGCGCGCGGTCACGGCTCCGCAGCGCTGCAGGATGCGGTCCGACAGCGTCGTCTTCCCGTGGTCGATGTGCGCGACGATCGAGAAGTTGCGGATGAACTTGGGGTCGGTCATTTCAACGAACGGGCGATAATAACCGACCGGCCTGATCGCCGCACCGAGGGCGACTCGTCGGGGGCTTGCGGGCGCAGGGGCGGGGCTTGTCCCCGCCCCGCTTTGCCGATCGGCAGGCGGACGTCTGGCTCAGGTTCCCAGGGGCCAGCGGGAGCGCGCCTGGGCCTCCTCGAGGGGGCGGGCGCCTTCCCGCCGATGCCGGAGGAGGCCCGCCCAGGCGATCATGGCGGCGTTGTCCGTCGTGAAAGCGCGGTCGGGCAGGTGCACGGGGACTCGGTTCCGCTCGCCCCAGGCCGAGAGGGTCGCGCGGAGCTCGGAGTTCGCCGCGACCCCGCCCGAGAGGGCGAGCGCGCGAATCCGCTCCTCGCGGTGCACCTCCTCGACCCGCGACACCAGCGCCGACACGATCGCCCGCTGGAACGACGCGAGCAGATCGACGAGCTCGGAATCGAGAGCGTCGGCCTCGAGCGGCGAGCCGTCGATCGACCGCCGCTGGAGCTCGCGGAGCATGGCCGTCTTCAGCCCCGAGAATGAGAAGTCCCGCGAGGCCTCGACGCGGCCCACGGGGAATGGAAAGCGGTCGCCCCGCCCGCGTGCGGCGACCCGGTCGACGACCGGCCCGCCCGGATAACCGAGGCCCGCACGGCGGGCAATCTTGTCGAAGGCCTCGCCCGGCGCGTCGTCGCGCGTGCGCGCGAGAGCCACGACGTGGTCCTCCTCCACCCGGACGAGCTCGGCGTGCCCGCCCGAGACGACGAGGCCGTGGAAGGGGAATGCGATCGGGATCGGCCGCTCGCCCCGCGGACGGAGGAAGGGCGAAAAGAGATGCCCCTCGAGGTGGTTGACGCCGACGAGCGGGATGCCGCGCGCGAAGGCGAGCGCCTTGCCGGCCGAGAGCCCGACGAGGAGGGCCCCGATGAGCCCGGGGCCGGCGGTCGCCGCGATGAGGCCGACGCCCTCGAGCTTCGCGTCAGCCCGGGCGAGGGCGTCCTCGAGGGCCGACGGCAGGTTCTCGAGGTGCGCGCGCGCGGCGACCTCGGGCACGACGCCGCCGTAGAGCGCGTGCGCCTCCATCTGCGAGGAGACGACGTTCGAGAGGACGCGTCCCTCGCCGTCGAGGATGGCGACGGACGTCTCGTCGCAGGAGGTCTCGATCCCGAGGACGATCACGACGCTCGGGCTTGAACGGCCGCGCGGAGGCTCTCGCCGTAGGGCGGCCGACAGATCCCCTGGTCCGTCACGATCGCCGTGACGTAGCGCGCCGGGGTGACGTCGAACGCGACATGGCGCGCGGAAACGCCGGCGGGAGCAATTGACTGGCCGGCGAACGACAGGACCTCTCCGGCGGCGCGTTCTTCGATCGGAATCGCGGCGCCGTCGGGGCAGGCGAGATCGACCGTCGTGGTCGGCGCGGCCACGTAGAACGGAACGCCGTTCTCGCGGGCCAGCACGGCCAGCGTGTAGGTTCCGATCTTGTTCGCGACGTCCCCGTTCGAGGCGATGCGGTCGGCGCCGACGACGACCGCCTCGATGTCGCCGCGCGAAAGGAAGTGACCGGCCATGCTGTCCGTCAAGAGCTCGACCGGGATGGCGTCGCGCGAGAGCTCCCAGGCCGTCAGCCGCGCGCCCTGGAGAAACGGACGCGTTTCGCACGCGAGGACGCGGATCGGCTTTCCCGCCTCGACCGCGCTGCGAATCACGCCGAGCGCCGTTCCGTAGCCGGCCGTGGCGAGGGCGCCGGCGTTGCAGTGCGTCAGGACGGCGAGCCGTCCGGTCAGCAGTTCCTGTCCGAAGCGCCCGATGCGCAGGCAGGCCGCGATGTCTTCGGCCGCGATGGCGTCGGCTTCCGCCGTCAACGCTTCTTCGATCGCCTCGGGCGATCGCTCGGCGACCTTCGCGAAGGCCCGGTCCATCCGTTCGAGGGCGGCGAAGAGATTGACGGCCGTCGGGCGGGTCGACGCAAGCAGGCGCGTCGCGGTCCGGAAGCGCTCGGCGGGGGGAGTCGAGGCGCCGCTGCGCATCGCGAAGGCCGTCCCGTAGCCGGCGGCGACACCGATCGCCGGCGCGCCGCGTACCGCCATGTCGCGGATCGCAAGGGCGATTTCCGGCGCCGTCTCGAGCGAGAGCCAGACCTCGGCGCCGGGCAGCAGGCGCTGGTCGAGCAGGGCGAGCCGGCGGCCGTCGCGATAGAGGGGCCGCAGCATCTCTTCCGGCTTCACCTCGTCTCCCGGACGACGAGGGCCGCGCCGGAGCCGCGGGGGTCGGCGACCGGGTTGAGCGAGCCGTCCGATTCGACGGCGATCGCGTGAACGCTCCCGATGCGGCCTCGCTCCGTGATCTCGTGGCCCATCGCCCGGAGCGCCTCGATCCAGGCGGCGTCGAAACGCCCGCGCTCGATCTGGATCGCGTCGGGCCGGTCCTGCTGGTGGAAACGCGGCGCCGCGACCGCCTCTTCGAGGCTCTGGCGGCGCAGCACGCGATTCAGGAGCACCTGGAGGTTCGTCGTCGGGATCGTCGAGCCGCCGGGCGTTCCCCACACGAGCACGACCTTGCTGCCGGACGTCGCGATCGACGGGCACATCGCCGAGAGCATCCGCTTTCCGGGGCCGACGGCGTTCGACTCGCCCTGGATGAGCCCGTACATGTTGGGCTCGCCCGGGCGCGTCGCGAAGTCGTCCATTTCGTTGTTCCAGAGGAAGCCGAGCCCCGGGGCCACCCGCGCATTGCCGAAGGAGTCGTTCAGCGTCGTCGTCACCGAGACGGCCATCCCGTCGTCGTCGATCACCGAGAAGTGCGTGGTCGTCGGTTTCTCGCCCGGAAGCGAGGGCACCTGAGCGATCGGCGTGGCGCGATCGGGGTTGATCGTCGCGACGAGCGCCTTGAGCCGCGCGGGATCGGTGAAGAGCTTCGGATCGAAGGCGGCGAAGGCCGGGTCGCCCATCCAGCGGTTCCGGTCGCGGTAGGCGCGCTTCTCGATCTCGGCGAGCCAGTGGGCGGACTCGGCCCCGCCCGGCCGGATGCGCTCGAGGCCCGCGATCTCCGCCATGAGGGCCATTTCCGCGAGGACGGGCCCGGAGGACGGTGCCGGCGGAGTCACGATCTCGAGTCCCTGAAAGCGGAAGCGCACGGGCTTGCGGGACCGAGCCTCGTAGCGTGCGAGGTCGCCTCGCGTGATGAGGCCGCCGACGCGCTTCTGTCCGTCCTCGATCGTCCGGGCGACCCGGCCCCGATAGAAGCCGTCTTCACCGAGGTCGCGGATCGCCTCGAGCGTGCGCGCGAGGTCCGGCTGCCGGAAAACGACGCCCGGGACCGGCGGCGCGCCGCCCGGCAGGAAGATGCGCGCGGTCGGGCTGTCCGCCGCGAGACGTTTCTCTTCGTCGGCGATCGACTCGGAGATGGCGGCGGTCATGACGAAGCCGTCCTTCGCGAGCTTCACGGCCGGGTCGACGACCGACTTCCACGGCAGCCGGCCGGCCCGGCGGTGCGCGAGCGCGAGCCCCGCGACGGAGCCCGGAACGCCGGACGCGAGCGGGCCTTCGAGCGAGGAGGGCGGCGCCTTCCCCGATGGCGGCTTGATGTAGAGATCGCGCCGGGCGGCACGGGGCGCCACTTCGCGGAAGTCGAGCGTGAGCAATTTGCCGGCGGCGTCACGCGACGTCCAGAAGCCGCCGCCCCCGATGTTGCCGGCCTCCGGCCACGTCACGGCCAGGGCGAAGGCGACGGCCACCGCGGCGTCGGCGGCGTTTCCGCCTCCTTCGAGGATGCCGATGCCGACGCGCGCGGCGTTCTCCTCCGCCGCCGCGACGGCGCCGCCCGCGCCCCGTGCCGAGCGGGGGGCCGGCGCGGCGGCGGCGACGGCCGCCCACGCAAGGAGCGCAAACGCCGCGGCCAGTTTCCTTTTCACTGCGCTATTCTACCGGCCCGATGAAGTCCATCCGGGATCTCACCCTGAAGGGCCGCAAGCTCTTTCTGCGCGTCGATTTCAACGTCCCGCTCGAGGACGGCAAGATCTCCGACGACACGCGCATCGTCGGGACCCTTCCGACCGTACGCCTGGCGCGGGAAAACGGCGCCCGCGTCATCTGCGCCTCGCACCTCGGCAAGGCGAAGGGGAAGCGCAGGCCCGAGCTCTCTCTCGCGCCGGTCGCGGTGCGGTTTGCCGAGAGGCTCGGTGCCCCCGTGCGGTTCGTCGACGACTGCGTCGGTCCCGAGGCCGCGCGCGCGGCGGACGCGCTCGCCGACGGCGAGGTCCTGCTCCTCGAGAATCTCCGGTTCCACGCGGGCGAGGAGTCGAACGACCCCGGGTTCGCGACGGCGCTGGCCGCGCTCGCCGAGGTTTACGTCGACGACGCCTTCGGGGCGGCGCACCGCGCCCATGCGTCCATCGTCGGCGTGCCGAAGCTGCTGGCGGAGAAGGGCGCGGGGCTCCTCCTCGAGAAGGAAGTCCGCGAGCTCTCGCGGCTGCTCGAGCCGCAGCGCCCGTTCGCGGCGATCCTCGGCGGCGCGAAGATCTCGGGGAAGATCGACACCCTTCGGGTCCTCTCGCGACGGGCGGACGTGCTTCTCGTCGGCGGGGGCATGGCCAACCACTTCGTCCGGGCGATCGGGCTGCCGGTCGGCCGCTCGCTCCTCGAGGAGGACAAGGTCGCGCTGGCGCGCGAGATCCTGGACTACTGCAAAGAGGCAGGCAAGACGATCGCTCTGCCCTCGGACTTCGTCGTCGCGAAGTCGCCGGACGACGCGGCCGGGGCGCGGACGGTTTCGATCAACAAGATCCCGGAAGACGCGATGGCCCTCGACGTCGGGCCGAAGACCCTGGAGCAGTTCGCCCGCCTGCTCGCGCCGGCGAAAACGATCTTCTGGAACGGGCCGATGGGGGTCTTCGAGAAGCCGCCCTTCGACCGGGGGACCCGCGCGCTCGCGATGCTCGTCGCGGACTCGAAGGCGGTGACCGTCGTGGGTGGGGGCGAGAGCGTCCAGGCCGTCCACGAAGCCGGCGTGGCCGAGCGCTTCACGCACGTCTCGACCGGCGGAGGCGCGTCGCTCGAGTTTCTGGCCGAAGGGAAGCTCCCGGGCATCGAAGCCCTGGACTGAATGACGTGCGCATGAAGCTCGTCGTCGCCAACTGGAAGATGCACAAGACGCGCGCGGAGGCCGCCGTGTACGCGCGCGAGCTCGCCGCGGCGATCGGCGATGGCATCGCGGGCCGGGAACTCGTCCTCGCCCCCTCCTTCACCGCCCTGGCCGAGGCGCGCGACGCGCGCGGCCGCTGGTCGATCGCCTGCCAGAACGTGGCGGCGGAGGCCGAAGGCGCGTACACGGGCGAGGTCTCGGCCCTGCAGGCGCGCGAAGCCGGCTGCGCCTACGCCATCGTCGGCCACTCGGAGCGGCGGCGCCTCTTCGGCGAGAACGGCGAGCGGCTCGCCCGGAAACTCGCGCGGTGCCGCGAGGCCGGACTGACCCCGATCTACTGCGTCGGGGAGACCCTCGAAGAGCGCGACCGCGGCGAGACCGAGGCGGTCCTGGCACGCCAGGTCGAGGCGCTCGATGCGCACCCCGCCGCCCTTGCGCTGGTCGTGGCGTACGAGCCCGTCTGGGCGATCGGCACGGGCCGCGCCGCCGAGCCGCCGGACTGCCGGTCGGCTTGCGACGGGCTGCGGCGCCTGCTGGCCGGACGAAGCGCCCTGCGGGTCATCTACGGAGGCTCCGTGACCCCCGGCAACGCCGGGGCCCTCTCGGCCGAACCGTCCGTCGACGGCTTCCTGGTCGGGGGCGCGAGCCTTTCCGCTGCGGCTTTCGCGTCGATCGCCCGCGCTTGACGCCTTCCCTCCCGCCGCGTACACTTCCCGCCCTTTTCGTGGAGGCCCCTTGCTGTACGCCGTCCTCGTCGTCCTTTACATCGTCATCTGCTTCTTTCTGATCCTCGTCGTCCTGCTCCAGCAGGGCAAGGGCGCGGACATCGCCGGCGCTTTCGGCGGTGGTGGCAGCCAGACGGCGTTCGGCGCCCGCGGCGCGACGACTTTCCTCCACAAGCTGACGACCGGAGCCTTCGTGGGCTTCATCCTGCTTTCGGTGCTGCTCTCGATCATGGAAGCCCGCCCGCGCAAGTCGGTCATCCAGACCGTCCCGGCGGCGGCCGGCGCGAAGGCGCCCGCTCCGGCTCCGGCGGCTCCGGCCGGCGCACCCGACGCGGCCGCGCCCCAGCCTGCGGGACAACAGCCCGCGACGCAGAGCCCCGCGAAGCCTTGAGATCGTCCCCCCGTGCCGTCGTGGTGGAATTGGTAGACACGTACGTTTGAGGGGCGTATGGGGTAACCCATGCCGGTTCGAGTCCGGCCGACGGCACCATTCTTCGAAACCCCTAAGGCACAGTCAGTCCGCAGCGAGCGTCGCGAGGCATCCGCCCGGCTGACTGGCGTCGGCGCACATTTCAGGGAACCGGGTCCGCTCCACCCTCGGCCCAGGGGTGGCACCGCAGGATGCGTCCCGCCGTCATCAGGAACCCTCTCGGACTGCCGTAGCGCAGGATCGCTTCGCGTCCGTACGCGGAGCAGGTCGGCGTGAAGCGGCAGCGCGCGAGACCGCTTCGGGCGAGGCCCGGCGAGACGGCGGCTCGATAGACGTCGATCGCCGCGACCGCGGCGCGGACGCTCCACTGCTGAGGCGGCGGGCGCAGGGCGTCCCCGACGGCGAGGCCCAGACAGGCGGCGAGGACCGGCCCCGCGAGCGAGGCCCGCGGCGGGGAGCGTGGCGGCTCAGCGGGCGGCGCGGCTGGCATACGCGGAGATCCCGGGAATGACGAGGCGGGCTCCGCCGAGCGCCTTGACCGTGGCGAGGACCGCGATCATCACGTAGAGGAGCGAAAAGATCGACATCGCCACGGCGTAGAGGCACGACAGCGACGGCACCGCAATGCCGACGAGCGTCGCGACGGCTCCCGCGAGCGCAAGGGCGGCAAAGAGTGCGAGGCCGTTGCGGGCATGCCAGCGGACTTCGGGGTCGCGCTTCTCGACGAGGAGCGGCAGGAAGCCGAGGAACGCCGCGTAGCAGAGCACGAAGACCCAGGGTCGGCGGGGGGAGGAGGGGCCCTCGGCGCTCATCCGGGGCCGAGGATACAGCGGATGGTCCCGTGCGTTACTGGGTACGCAGGCGGATCGTGCCGTTGACCGTTTCGCAGTGCAGGGACTCGCCGCCGCCGTTCAACTTTCCACGGGCTTCCTTGGGCCCGAACTTGCCCTCGACCGGCATGTCGAAATCGCCCTCGATGTGCCCGTTGACCGTCTCGAGGTCATAGCTGACCGGCGAGGTCTTCGCGAAGGCCACGTCGATCGAGCCGTTGACCGTCTCGATGCGGCTCTTCCGGAGCGGTCCGTTGAAGGCCACCCGCACGGAGCCGTTGACCGTCGATGCGCTGGTCGGCCCTTCGAGCCCGGCGAGCTCGATCGAACCGTTGACGGCATCTCCCGAAAGCGTCCCGAGAAATCCCGAGGCCACGACCTTGCCGTTGCAGGTCTCGAAGCGCACCTCGGTCCGGGCCGGGATCTGCAGGATGTAGTCGACATGGGCGTTCGCGCCGCCGAAATCGAGGAAGCCGAAGAGGCGTCGCCGTTTCGGATTGATGGTCTCGACGCGGATCTCGTCGCCGACCTTCTGCACGCGGATCTCCGTCAGGCGCAGGGTCTCCTCCGCGCGCGAGCCGTCGGCCTTCTTGACCGCGCGGAGCTTGAAGTAGGGCTTGTCCCACGCGGTCGCCTCGATGTGTCCGTTGACGTTCTCGATCGAGACCCGACTGATGCCCTCCATCGAGTAGGCCTTCTCGAAGACCTCCTCCTGGCCCGCAAGGACGGGGAGGGCGGCGGCGAAGCAGGCGGCGGCGAGAACGGCTTTACGCATGGCTCATCTGGATCTTAACTAACGGAAACCCGGACAAAAGGTTCATTCGCTGGTCCGGGGACGGAGCGACGTCGCCGCATCTCTCATTCTGACCGCAGGATACGGATTCCCGTATGCCGGTCCGACCGGCGGGGCGCGGCCCCGTCGGAAAGGACCGGCCAGGCATCGTAGAGGTTCCACAGAGGCAAAAGGAGGGGCAGATTCCTCCGGATCGACCCCCGGATCCCCGGAGCATTTCCGTCCGGGCGGCGCGCTTCGAGGGCGAGCCACCTCCGGGCCCGGCCGCCGCGGCGGTCCCGGAGCAGGAAGGCGACCGTCGCACCCCCGCCGCAGACCCTCCAGATCCAGGGAATCGCAGCCCGGGCGCCGGGAAGGTAGGTCCAGAGGACGGCGGTCAAAACGAGGCCCGCCGCGTCCGCCACGGCCGCCGCGACGAGCACGTCGAGAAAGAAGGCGAGCAGGCGGGTACGGCGCATATAGTGGAGTGCGGCGGAATTCTGAAGGGCGGCCACTCGATTGTGAAGCCCGAAAGCGACGAAACGCTCAGATCGCGCCCGCGCGGCGGGGCCCTCGCCGACTGTCACCTGCATTTCGAGGGATGTCTCCCGCCCTCCGAGATCGCCCGGCTCGCGCGCAAGGCCGGGCACGCCTTCGGCGGCGCGGAGGCCTTCGAGGCGGCCCGTCTGGCAGTCCGGGACTCGGCAGGCTTCCTCGCGCTCTTCGCCGAGGTCTGCCGTCTCTTTCGCCGGCCGGAGGACTACGTGGCGGCGGCGCTCGCCGTGGCGGAGTCGCTGGCGTCCGACGGCCTGCGCTACGCCGAGGTCTACGTCTCTCCCGAGATCTTTCCGAGGATCGGCCTGGATTCCGCGGCCTGTCTCGAAGCGATCGACGTCGGGTTTCGCGAGGCCCTCGAGACGCGCGGGGTCCTCTGCCGGATTCTGCTCGACGGCGTGCGGCACTGGGGACCCGAGTCGGTCGACCGCGTGCTCGACCTGTACGAGCGCATGCCGTTGCCGTCGATCGTCGGTTTCGGAATCGGAGGCGACGAGGGCGCGTTCCCGGCGGCGGCCTTCGCCGGGATCTATCTCCGGGCCCGGGCCCTGGGCCTCCGAACTTCGGTCCATGCGGGCGAGTGGTCGGGTCCCGAGTCGGTCCGCGAAGCCCTCGACACGCTGCGGCCGGACCGGATCGACCACGGCATCGCGGCCGCGCAAGATCCGGACCTGCTCGCGCGGCTCAAGGAGGAGGACACCATCCTCTGCGTGGCGCCCACGAGCAATCTGCGGACGGGAGCCGTTGCCAGCGCCGCGGAGCACCCGCTTCGGGCGCTGCTCGAGGCCGGCGTCCGCGTGACGCTCTCGGCCGACGACCCGTCGCTCTTCGGGACGACGACCTCCGGCGAATACCGGTTCGCCCGGGACGAGCTCGGGCTCGACGAGGCCGAGATCCGTTTGCTCGCCGGCAACTCATTCCACGCCGCGTTCTGCTCGCGCGAGGAGCGGGACGCGGGGCTCAAGGCTCTGGCCGGCGCGAGGGTCTAGCAGGCCGGTCGATCGTTCGTGGGAGGGGCGGCCACAAGGGCCGCCCCTGCGACCGGGAGCCTCCGCTTTCCATGGTGACGGAGTGCAATCGCGCTCTGGTCGCAGGGGCGGGGGTTATCGCTGGCCTTCGGCCAGCGCTGCCTATCGCCGGTGGCTTGCCTCCGGTGGACGGCTTGTCCCCGCTCACAGCCGGCGCACCGCGATACGCGCTTCGGTGAGGGCGGCGACGATCTCTTCGGCGAGCGATCGGCGGACTTCGAGCTCGAGGACCGGCTCGGGATCGAAGCGCTCGGAGACGAGACGGACCTCGGGCGGCCGCAGGAGCCGGCGCACGGCGCCCGCGGCCGCGTGCGTGGGGCGGGCTTCGAGCCGGACCGTCTCGAAGACCGTGCGGGATCCGCACGCCGCCAGGGCCAGCGCGGCGGCCTCGCGGTAGCAGCGGACGAGCCCGCCGGTGCCGAGTTTGGTTCCGCCGTAGTAGCGAACGACCGCGGCCACGACGTCCGACAGGCCGGCCGACTCGATCGAGCCCGCGATCGGCCGTCCCGCCGTGCCCGCGGGTTCCCCCGCGTCGGACGCGCGGACGCCGGCGCCTGCGCCGGTTCCGACCTTCCAGGCGAACGCGACGTGCGTTGCGTCGTGGTACTCGCGGCGGATCCGCCCCAGGAACTCCTCGGCCTCCGCGGCCGAGGCCGCGGGCGACGCGATACCGAAGAACCGCGAGGCCTTCTCCCGGACCTCGCCGCGCCCTTCGCGGGCCGGGACGAGCCGGGCGTCGGCGCCGTCGTTCACGACCCCAGGGTCGTCTCGTAGAGGGCGCGGTAGCGGGAGACGAGCGCGTCGGTCGGAAAATCGTGCTCGGCGCGCCGCCGGGCGGCCGCCGAGAACGCCGACCAGAGGGTCGCGTCGGAGAGCAGCCGCATCGCGGCGTTCGCCATTCCCTCGACGTCGCCGACCGGCCGCAGATAGCCGTTCACCCCGTCCTCGACGACCTCCGGCAGCCCGCCCGCCGCCGTGCCGATGACGGGCACGCCGCAGGCCATGGCCTCGAGGGCGGCCAGCCCGAAGGACTCGGCGTTGGACGGAAGCAGCAGGAGACGCGCGGCCGGCAGGATCGCCTCGATGGCGGCGACGTTGCCGAGAAACGTGGTCTTCGAGGCGAAGCCGCCGTCCCGGGCGAGCCGTTCGGCGAGCGAGCGGTCGGGGCCGTCCCCGACGAGGAGCAGCCGTGCCGGCATCGCCTTCTGCACCCGCTCGAAGACCGCGAGGACATCGGACACGCGTTTGACCGGCCGGAAATTCGAGACGTGGACGAGCAGGACCTCCCCCGCGGCGGCGATGGTCCGGGCGAAGGGCGAGGCGCCGTCGGGGCGGTACTGGGCGGTGTCGACGAAGTTCGGGAGCACTTGGATCGGGCGCTTGACGCCGAACTCGCGCACCGTGACGTCCTTGAGGTACTGCGACACCGCCGTCACGGCGTCGCTCTGGTCGATCGACCACCGCGTGATCGGCAGGTACGAGCGGTCCTGGCCCACGATCGTGACGTCGGTGCCGTGGAGCGTGGTGACGACCTTGAGCCGCACCCCGTTGCCGTTGCCCATCTCGCGGGCCAGGATCGCGGAAATGGCGTGCGGCAGTGCATAGTGGACGTGGAGCAGGTCGAGGCGCGCCTGGCCGGCGACCTCGGCCATCTTCGTGGCGAGCGCCAGCGTGTAGGGCGGCGAGACGAAGAGCGGGTAGGACGGCGCGACCACCTCGTGAAAGTGAACGCGTGCCCGCGGGAGCTCCAGCCGCGAGGGCAGCGCATAGGAGATGAAGTGCACTTCGTCCCCGCGCTCGGCGAGCGCGATGCCGAGCTCGGTCGCGACGACCCCGCTGCCGCCGAAGGTCGGATAACAGGTGATGCCGATTTTCATGGGGTCAGAAGCCCGGCTCGGACCCCTCGAAGGCCTGGACGAGATCGGGGATGCGCGGCGGGCACCGGGCGAGGAAGCCCTCCGCGAACTCGACGTTGATCATCATGCCGAACTCGCGGGCCCGCGCCTCGATGACTTCGAGAAACTGCTTCTGCGCCAGGATCGTCGTGGGCTCCGTCGAGCCCTCCTTGTGGAACTGGCTCTCGAAGGCGCGCATGGCGGCCCGGCGCGTCTCGATCACGTCCGAAACGTCGACGAGAAAGTCCGGGCGGCGCGAGTCGAAGGTCGAAAAGTACACCGTCTGCTGCGGGCGGTGCGCGGGATGGTTCGTCTCGAGCTTGCGCGTGCCGGCGTAGTAGCAGGCGTCGGTGACGAGCTGGCCCGCGCGCCGGTGGTCGGGATGCCGGTCGTCGGGGAAGGGCGTCAGCACGACGCGCGGCTTTTCGCGCCGGATGACGTCGATGACGGCGATCTCCTCGTCGCGCCCGCGCCGCAGGCCCCCGTCGCCGAGGTCGAGCGCCTCCCGGAACTCGGCACCCAGGATCTCGGCGGCGCGCAGGGCCTCCCGCGCTCGGATTTCCGCCGAACCGCGCGTGCCCATCTCGCCGCGCGTGAGGTCGACGATGCCGAATCGATAGCCGCGCTGTTTGAGCTTGACGAGGGTGCCGCCGCACGTCAGCTCGACGTCGTCCGGGTGGGCCGCGATCGCGAGAACGTCAACCGGCATCGGGTGTTTCCTCCTCGAGTCCCAGGTCCACGACGGCGACCCCCGCGGCCCCCGTGCCGGCGACGCCCCGGAGGGCGGCCAGCACTTCTTCGCGGCCGAAGGCGAGCATGGCCGAGAGCGGGGGATAGATTCGTTCGGCGGGGACCTGGCCGGCCGACGGCAGCATCGCCTGCGCGAGGCGCTTGCGCCGGTTGGACTCGACGTCGCCCCTGCGCTCGGAGGCCTTGCGCGCGCGGTCGGCGAGCTGTTCGAACTGGTAGGCGATCTTCTTCGACGCATTCTCGAGGGCCCCGGTGAGCGAGGGGTCGAGCCCCGCGAGCTCCGGAGCGAGCGCGGCGAGGTCTCGCTCGGTCGACGTGGCGAGCGCCGCGACGGACTCCGCCTGGGGAACGGGCGCCGCTCCGGCCGCGGAGAACGGCTGGAGCAGGTCCTCCTCGGGAATTCCGAGCCGTTCGGCGAGGCGCCGCTCGGCGGGGCCGCGGACGACGATGTGGGTGCGCGGGAAGAGAACCGGCGGCCGGATGCCGAAGAGCGGAAAGATTGGAAGACTCTGGGCGTGATACGCGATTTCTGCCGCCCCCAGAACGCTCGCCGCCATGGGGAAAAGATACGACTTGAGGGCCGGCCGGGTTATGACGTCGGCCGAGGGAAAGCCGTCGCCCGCCGCGACCCGGGCGACCGCGCCGGGAACGTCCGCCACGCGCCGCCGCCCGTCGCCGTCGATGAGGAAGAAGGAGAAGGCGTCCGGAACCGGCGCGGGAACGGGCTTGCCCGCGCGGCGAAGGGCCTCTTCCGTGTTTCGAAGCGTCGCCGCGAGGTCCGCGGATTTCCCGGCGGCGGCGAGAAAGAGCTCGACCGTCGGCGGGCGCGCCGCCGGCGTCAGCGGTTCCAGGACGAGGAGCGGATCGGGCTCCACGAGGTCGAGCAGCGTCTCGATGAACGCCTCGCCGTAGAGCGTTCCCGGGGCGCTTCGCCGCGCGAAGGCCTCGACGACCCGCACGGCGGCCTCGTGTCGCGCCCCGGAACGGAAGGCCTCGACGACGGCGCGGATCCCTTCGGGAATCGGCAGGCGGCCGACGGGCTGGCGATTCTGGCGGTCCGCACCCTCGAGCACGAACTCCTCCGGGCCGTCCGGTCCGGGCCGCGCGGTGCGGGCGATCTCCTGCAGGTCGTGGTCGTCGGTCAGCGCCCAGAAGACGGGCACCGCGGGAACGCCGCGCTGCGTCAGCTCGCGGGCGATGTGGATCGCGTCGAGCGCCTTCATCAGCGTGAAGATCGGGCCGGTGAAGATCCCGACCTGGTGGCCGGCCGACACGGCGACGGCGCGCCCGGCGACGAGGTCCTCGGCCATCCGCGCCGCCTCGCCGCCGCGGTGGCGGAAAGCGGAGGCCGGCACGCGGGCGTGCGCTCCGGCGGCGAGCAGCTCTTTTCCCCGTTCCGCCGCGGCATCGAGCGAGGGCGGATCGAGGAAGAACTCCGGCAGCCCCCGGAGAAAGTCGAAGAAGAGGGGCGAGAGGCCCGGGTACTTCTCGAACGGAATCACGCGAGCCTACCGGGCTTGCGCGCCAGCACGATGAGGCGCGGCGAATCGGGGCCGACCGGCGCCCCGTCGAAGCCGCCCCACATGTCCTCGATCGTGAGCCCCGCGCCGCAGAAGAGGCCGCCGAGCTCGTCGGGGCCGTAGGCACGCACGCTCTCGCGAAAGATCTCGAGCGAGCCCTCGCGGCGGACCTCGATTTCCTTCTCGATCCGGCGGCTCTCCGCGTTCCACGTGCGGCGAATCGTGTACTGCTTCTCCCCGCAGCTCCGGCGCTCCTCCGGGACCAGGCGCCGGAGGACGTAGTCGAGGGAAAAGGTGTCGCAGAGAAAAGCGCCGCCGCGGCGCAGAACGCGCTCGATCTCCGAGACGACCGACAGGTTTTCGGCCTCCCGCAGGAAATACCCGAAGCTCGTGAAGAAGTTGACGACCGCCGCGAAGGCGCCGTCCGAGAACGGCAGCGAGCGCATGTCGCCCCGCACCAGGAAGGGGTGGCGGTCGCGCCGCCGCGCGAGATCCAGGAGGGGCGCCGAGTAGTCGAGGCCGATCGGCGCCACACCCGCTTCGGCGAAGGGAACCGAGTGACGCCCGGACCCGCAGCACAGGTCGAGCAGCGGGGCGGGCGAAGGAGGCAGGTGCGCCAGCGCGAAGGCCGCCTCGCGGCGAGCCGCCTCGAGGTCGCGGTGGGGGTAGAGGTCGAGGTATTCCTCGCCGAACCAGGATTCCCACCACGTCATGGCGCGCGATTATGGCAGAGGGGTCGGAGGCGTTAGAGTTGCGCGCGATGAAACCCCTGGCGATCATTCTCCTGTTACTCGCCGTGCCGGGCGGAGCGCAGGCGCAGCGCCCCGTGAGGCCGACGCCGACCCCGGCGCCCCCGGCCGGACCCCTCAAGATCGTCTCCCGCAAGGACCGGATGGACCGCTACCTCCTGGCGGCCATGCGCCGGTCCGGGGTCGACATGTGGCTCGTGCTGACGCGCGAGGGCACGACGGACCCCGTGGCCTTCGACGTCGCCGCGGAGAACGCCGTCGGGCGCGCCGCCTGCCTCTTCGTCGACCGCGGCGAGACGCTCGAGCGCGTCGCGGTGGTCGCGAGCTTCGACACCGATCCCTTCGAAAAGTCGGGCCTCTACACGCGCGTCGTCCCCTACGGCAAGGAGGGCGCGGGCCCGGCGCTCCTGGAAGAGATCGGGCACTACGCGCCGAAAGTGATTGCCGTCGATCAGTCCAGGGACTTCGCGCTCGCCGACGGCCTGACGGCCGGCAACCTGCAGTGGCTGCGCGAGACGCTCGGGCCGGACCTCTCCAAGCGCCTCGTGTCCGCGGAGGCTTTGCTCGTCTCGTTCCGCAGCCGCAAGACGCCGGCCGAGATCGCGAAGATGAGGGAGGCGGTCCGGAAGACCGAGGCGATCCTCGCCGAGGCACTCTCCCGGGCGGTCATCACCCCGGGCGAGACGACGGAGCGGGACGTCGCGGACTTCATCCAGAAGCGCCGTCGGGAAATGGGCCTGGGATCGTCGTGGGGCGACGCGCACGATCCCAACGTCACGGCCGGTGCCGCCCGAGGGCACTCCGGCGCGACGGACGCGCTGATCGTGCCCGGGGCCGTCATCCACGTCGACGCCGGCGTCGACGATGCCGGATACAAGACGGACATCCAGCGCCTCGCCTACGTGCTCCGGCCCGACGAGACGAAGGCGCCCGACGAAGTGCAGAAGGCGTTCGACACCGCGAAGGCCGCCAACCGGGCGGCGGCCGCCGCGCTGAAGCCCGGAGTCAAGGGTTCGGCCGTCGACGCCGCCGGCCGCAAGGTCGTGACCGATGCCGGGTATTCCGAGTACATGCACGCGACCGGGCATCCGATCGGCTTCTACACCCACGACCTCGGTCCACTGCTCGCTCCGAACTGGCCCGACCGGTACGGCAAGCTCGGCGCGTACGTGATCGAGCGCGACCAGACGTTCGCCGTCGAGCCGAGCGTGCGGACGGAGCTGCCCTGGATGATGGGCGGCGCGGTCGCATTCGGACTCGAGGAGGACTACGTCGTGACCGACAAGGGAAGCGAGCCCCTCGGCACGCTGCAGGAAACGCTGATCCTGATCCCGAGCGCGCCGTGAAGCGCCGTCGGGCCGTCGCGATCCTGGCGCTGCTTCTGGCCGCCGGCTGCGGCGGGGGCCTCAAGACGATCGCCAGAGACGGCTACACCGCGGTCCTCGCCTACTCGTCGCAGGAGCGCTATTCGGTGGCGGTGCGGGGAGAGTGGCGGCGCATCGAGGGGGAAGCCGACGGCACGCCCCTCGTCAAGGTCGCGCGTCCGGAGTTGAAGACCGTCTGGCAGTACCGGCCGAAGACGAAGAGGATCTTCGCGTCGGCCTGGACGCCGACCGACGAGATCGTGCCGGGCTACCCGCTGGATCCCGCGCTTCGACCCGCGGGCCTACGCCGACCGCTTCGGCGCCGAGATCGAGCGGATCGGCGACGACACCCACGGCCTCCATCCCTGCGACCGGTGGCGCATGACGCTGCCCTCGGGCGACCTCGTCACGATCTGGGCGGCCCGGGACCTCGATGGCCTCGTCGTCAAGATCGAGCACGCCAAAAAGGACGCCGACGACGAGTCGCAGCCCTTCACCACGACGGAGCTCCTCGACGTCCGCGTCGGGGCGGCCCCGAGCCTCTTCGAGAAACCCAAGGGCTTTGCCGAAGTGAAGTCCTACCAGGACCTGGCCAGGTAGGGGCGGGGCTCGTCCCGCCCTCCGGGAGCAGGCGGCTGCGAGGGCCGCCCCTACGACCGGGGCGACGCTTTCCGCCATAGGCCCCATCGATTGCGGCGCGAAGGAATCTCCGAAATGGGGGCTCAGCCTGCCAGGCCCGCCGGACCGGCCGAGAGCCGGTAAGATTGTCGGCTTACGATGCTGCCGCTGGGCCCCCTCCGTATAGACCCCCCCCTGGTGCTCGCCCCGATGGCGGGCATCACGGACCACGTGTACCGGCTGATGCTGCGCCGGATCGGAGGAGTGGGGCTGGTGACGATGGAGTTCATATCGTCCGAAGCGATCACGCGGGGCAACGCCCGCCAGAGGCGCAAGCTGGTCTTCTCGGACGAGGAGCGGCCGCTGTCGATCCAGATCTACGGCGCGGACCCCGACCGCATGTCCGCGGCGGCCGACATCGTCGAGGAGCTCTCGCCCGACGTCTGCGACATCAACATGGGCTGCCCCGCCAACAAGGTCCTCAAGGGCTGCGCGGGGGCCGCCCTGATGGGCGACCTGCCGCTGGCGCGCCGAATCGTCCGGTCGGTCAAGGCGCGGATCTCGATCCCGCTGACCGTGAAGTTCCGTCTGGGGCTCGACGAGCGCCGCGTCAACTTCCTCGACCTCGCCGCCATGTGCGAGGACGAGGGTGTGGCTGCGGTCGCGATGCACGCGCGCACGGCGCGCCAGATGTACACGGGGCGCGCCGACTATGCCCGCATCGCGGAGCTCAAGCGCCGGGTGTCGATACCCGTGGTCGGCAACGGCGACGTGACCGCGCCGGAAGACGCCCTGACGCTCCTCCGGGAGACCGGCTGTGACGGCGTGATGATCGGCCGCGCCACGATGAAGAACCCGTGGATTTTCCGCCAGATCGCCGACCGGATGGCCGGCCGGCCCATCCGCGAGGCCACGCTCGCCGAGCGCCGGGACCTGATGCTCGCGCATTTCACGGCGATCGAGGAAACGGCCCACGACCCGAAAGAAGCCCTCCACAAGCTCCGCACGATGACCGGCTGGTACACGAGCGGGCTGCCCCACGGACGCGCCCTGCGGATCCGCATCTCGGAGCTCGCGACGCCCGCGGATTTCCGGGCCGCGGTGGACGATTTCTTCCAGGGCGCACAGCTCGCGATCGCCTCGTAGGGCGGAGCTTTCGGGAATTCCACCCCTCCGTCCCGCCGTTCGAAGGTTTCGATGAAGTCTCGCGCCCTCCTCGCCCTGTTTCTTGCCCTCTCGGTCGCCGGGGCCGCCCCGGCGCAGACGCAGATCTCGACCGAAGCCGGCCAGTTCCCGCTCTACGTCACGGTGGAATACCTCGGCATGGCGGGCGTGAAGACGGTCCTCCGCGTCCGGCTGCGTGCGCCGGAGCTTTCCATGGCCGCCGCCAAGCGGGGGCTCCGGAGCTTTTCGGGCGAGCTGCAGGGCACCTTCGTCAAGGGCGAAGAGGTCGTCCAGTCCTTCAGGTACCCGGTTTCGGGCGACGTTTCGGAGCGCACGACCTTCCAGTACGCGTTTCTGCGCTCGATCGAGCCGGGCGCGTACAGGCTCAAGCTCGTGCTGGCCGCGCCGGGCGGCAAGCAGGTCGGCGAGGCTGCGACCGACGTCTCGGTTCCGGAAGTCGGGAACCCTTTTTCGCCGGACATGGCCCCGGGCGAGGCGTCCACGCTGCCGGCGGCCGAAGCGATCGTGATCGCCGACGAGGCCGATCCGACCACGGCGTCGACGGGCGGCTCGAAGCTCAAGATCATTCCCCCGGCCCGTGAAACGCCGATCGGCCTCCTGCGTCTCGAGGCCGACGTCGAGCCGCCGATCACCAGGGTCGAGTTCTACCTCGAGGACAAGCTGATCCTGACCCGCTCGCGTCCTCCGTACTCGGTCGAGATCGACCTCGGCGAGGTGCCCCGCAAGCAGACCATCCGGGCCGTCGGGTACGACGCCTCGGGCCGGCTCATCGACGAGGATGCCTGGGCCATCAACCAGGGCAGCGCGCGCCTGGCGGTCAAGATCCTGCCGAAGCTCGATCCGGCGGCCGGCGTGGTGCGCGTCAAGGTCGCCGTCCAGTCGATCTCGGGAGGCGTCGCCAAGCAGGTCGAGCTCTTTCTCAACGACAAGAAGCTGAAGGCCTGGGCGACCGCCGGTCCGTACGAAGTCACGATCCCCATGGCGGAGTACTCGCGCGGCGAGTTCCTGCGGGCCACGGCGATCGGCGAGGACGGCAAGGAGGCCAACGACCTGCACTTCCTCAAGGGCCCGAACACGACGATCGAGAACGTGCGGGTCGACGTCGTGCAGCTCCACGTCTCGGCCATGGACAAGGACAAGCGCTTCGTCAAGGGCTTGTCCGAATCCGACTTCTCCGTCCAGGAGGACGGCCGGGCCCAGACGGTGACGGGCTTCGAGGTCGCCGAAAAACTCCCCCTCACCATCGGGCTCGTCGTGGACGGCTCGGGCTCGATGGAGAAGGTGATGCCCTTCGTTCACGACGCCTCGGCGGAACTCTTCCGGGGCCTGATCCGCGAGAAGGACCAGGGTTTCGTGATCGAGTTCCGCGAGCAGCCGCGCATGCTCCAGTCGCTGACGTCGAGCTCCGCCGAGCTCCAGCGCGCGGCCGGGGAGACGTCGGCCCGCGGGGCGACGTCCCTCTTCGATTCGATCGTCCTCGGCCTCTACCAGTTCCGCGCGCTGCAGGGCCGGAAGGCGCTCGTCGTCGTCTCCGACGGCGCCGACAACCACTCCCACGTCGACTACCAGACGCTGCTGCGGTATTGCCGGACGGCGGGCGCGCCGATCTACATCATCGGGGTCAACCTTTCGGTCCTCGACTTCGGCATCCGCGGACAGCTCGGCGAGATCGCACGCGAGTCCGGCGGCGAGGTCTTCTACATTTCCAACGCCGAGAAGATCCAGGGCGTGGCCGAGCGGATCGAAGAGGAGCTGCGCTCCCAGTACATCGTGGCCTTCCGCACCGACTCCCAGAAGCCCGACGGCGAATACCGCACGATCACCGTGGCGGTCGACAAGCCCGGCGTCACGGCAAGAACGATCAAGGGATATATCCCCTAGCCGTCGCGAGCGCTTGTCGAGGGATCTGCGCCCCCGGCGCACCGGTCCGCGGCTCGCCTGTGGGCTCGACCGCGGGCCTGATCCCCCTCCGGCGCGCTCGCTCCCGCGGCGCAAACCTCCTCCCTCCCTCCGGTCGGGAGACTATTTGCGCCGCGAACGACAGGGGCAGCGCCTTGAAACTGAATCGGCCTGGCTTGGGCCCCGGTCGTAGGGGCGGCCCTTGTGGCCGCCCTCGCGCGGGATCGGACACTCTTCAGTGTCGCTACTCTGGAAAATTCGCGACTACTGCGTGGCGGCCGGAGTAGCGGACGACCCGCGCGGGCGGCTTCGCGGTCATCAGCTCGACGAGGTCGCCGAGGCGGACGAGGGCCACGACGGGACGCCCGCTCTCCCACGCCTTCCAGAAGCGCTCGCGATCCCAGAAGAGGGCCGCGCGGACGGCCGGGTCGGTCTCGAACTCGGGCTCGAGCTCTCCCTTGTAGGCGGCGACGGGGATCGGCGTCCGGAGTTCCCAGGAAAGGCCGTTCAGGTAGTCGCGGTACCCGACGATCGGAGCCTTCCAGGGGCCCGCGGTCTCCCTGGCCGCGTCCGCGAGCTCGTGGGTCAGCCGGGCCTGCGGCGTCGTCGGCCAGCCGATCGCCACGGCGCCGAAGAACGCGACCCAGCCTGCGGCGGCGGACGCGAGCGCGAGCTCCCTCGAGCGGGCCGCCAGCAGCACGGCGAGCCACGAAGCGAGGACGAGCAATGCCAGGGCCGGCGCGACGACGGCCTCGAGGTTGAGCGCCCTGGCCGAGACGCGGAGCTCGGGATGCGAGATCAACGCGACGGCCAGGATCGTCGCGAGCGCCGCCTGGACGATCCAGAGAGCGCGCCCGCCCGCCTTCGGCATCCCGAACGCCGCCAGGACGGCCGCGGCGGGAATCGCGGGGAAGAGGTACGGCGGCAGCTTGCTTCCCGACGCGGAGAAGAAGACGAAGACGACGGCAAACCAGACGACGAAGAAGAAGCCGTCGTCGCTCACGCGGAGTCCCCGCCGAAATCCACGGACGAAGAACGCCATCCCCGGCAGGAACCCGAGGACGAAGACGGGCACGAAGTAGTAGACCGGGCCGGGGCGCCTGGCGGCGCCCGTGGCGAATCGCCGGAAGTGTTCGCGCACGAAGAAGAAGTCGAGAAAGCCCGGGTGGCGCCGTTCGACGGCGAGGAGCCAGGGCAGCGCCAGGACGAGGAACACGAGCGGCGCCGGCGAGAAGACGAGCGTGCGGAACGTCGTCGCGAGCCGTCCCGTCGCCACCGCCCACACGAGGAAGATCCCGGCGGGCAGGACGACGGCGATCAGGCCCTTCGTGAGAAATGCGGCCGCCGCGCAGGCGCCGAAGAGCGCGGCCATCGCCCGCCAGGGCCGCTCGATCTCGCGGCGCCGTACGGCCCCCCGGCCGGCGAGGAGCGCGGCCGTCAGGAAGAACGTCAGCAGCCCGTCGGTCAGGTTGGTGCGGGAGAACAGGAACCCCATCGGCGCCGCGAGAAAGAGAACGGCGGCTGCCCCGCCGAGTCCCCGCCCGCGCGCCGCGAGGAAGACGAGCACGAGCGTGCCGAGACCCGCGAGCCGCGTCGGCAGCCGCGCGGCCCAGGCCGTCTCGCCGAAGAGACGCAGGGACGAGGCGTTCAACCAGTAGAGGAGCGGCGGCTTTTCGAAGTACGGGACGCCGTTGAGACGCGGGACGACGAGATCGCCCGCCGCGAGCATCTCCCGCGGGATCTCGGCGTAGCGCGTCTCGTCGGGCTCGGCGAGCCGCGAGCCCGGGGGCTCGAGCCAGACCACGGCGAGCAGGGCGAGGAGCGCGGCGAGGAGGGTCCGCCGACCCGGAGCCTTGGCCGCCAGCACCTCCATCACCCGGAAGCGGAGTGTACTAAGATTCCGGCCGCTTGATCGAACAGCCGCGTCACCGCTGGGCCGTCGTCCTCGGCGCCTCGTCCGGGTTCGGCGAGGCGTGCGCCCTGGCGCTCGCACGCGCCGGCTGGAACATCTTCGGCGTCCACCTCGACCGCAAGGCCACGCAGGCGAACGCGGAGCGGATCGCCGGCGAGATCCGCGCCGAGGGGCGTCGGGCCGAGTTCTTCAACGTCAACGCCGCGGATGATGAGAAGCGCGCCGAGGTCGTCCGGGCGATCAAGAACGTCTGCGGCAGCGATCCGCCGTCTTCGCGCGTCACCGTGCTGCTCCACTCGCTCGCGTTCGGCACCCTGAAGCCGTTCTTCGGCGAGCCGCGGGAGAACGCCATCTCGAAGGCCCAGCTCGAGATGACGCTCGACGTCATGGCGAACTCCCTCGTCTACTGGGCGCAGGACCTCTACTTCGCGGACCTGCTCGCCCCGGGCGGCCGGATCTTCGCGATGACCTCGGCGGGCGACCACATCGTGTGGCCCTCCTACGGCGCGGTCTCAGCCGCCAAGTGCGCGCTCGAGTCCTACGTGCGGCAGCTCGCCGTCGAGCTCGCGCCCAAGGGGATCGCGGTCAACTCCCTGCGGGCGGGCGTGACGGACACGCCGGCCCTGCGCAAGATCCCGGGCAACGAGGGCATGATCGAGCGCACGCTGTCCCTCCACCCGGCGGGCCGCCTCACGACGCCCGAGGACGTCGCCCGGGCGCTCGTGGCGCTGTGCGGCGAAGGCGGGGCCTGGATCTCGGGCAACGTGATCGGCGTCGACGGCGCCGAGGACATCGCGGGCGGAAGGTAGACGCGGTTTTGTCCCCGGGGCCCTTCACGCTGGTCAGGGAGAAGGCCGGTTTCCGCGAGTTTCGGCTGGACTCCAACGGCCTCACGGTGCTGCTGCTCTCAAACCGCGTGGCGCCGGTCGCGACGTTCGCGGTCGTCTACCACGTCGGGAGCCGCAACGAGGCGGTGGGGCACACGGGCGCGACGCACCTGCTCGAGCACCTGATGTTCAAGGGCACCCCGGAGTTCGACCGGGCCCACGGCACCGCGGTCGCGGCGGTCCTCGAGTCGCTCGGTGCCCGATTCAACGCGACCACCTGGTTCGACCGCACCAACTACTACGAGACGCTCCCCTCCGACCAGCTCGAGGTCGCCGTGCGTATCGAGGCGTCGCGGATGCGGCGCGCGCTGCTCCGCGACGAGGACCGCGTCCCCGAAATGACGGTGGTACGCAACGAGTTCGAGCGCGGGGAGAATTCGCCGTTCCAGGTGCTCTACAAGCTGACCTTCGCGACGGCTTTTCGCGAGCACCCGTACCATCACCCGACGATCGGTTGGCGCAGCGACATCGAGGAGGTTTCGACCCAACGCCTGCGGGAGTTCTACGACACCTTCTACCACCCGAACAACGCGACGGCGATGGTCATCGGCGACTTCGACGAGGCCGATGCGCTCGCGCTGATCGCCCGCGAGTTCGGGGGGATCCCGGAATCCGGGCGGCCGATCCCGAAGGTCTACACGGTCGAGCCGCCGCAGGAAGGGGAGCGGCGGTTCATCGTGCGGCGCGTCGGCCAGATCGGCTGGGTCGGGCTCTCCTGGCGGACGGTCGATGCGCGGCACGCCGACACGCCGGCCCTCGCCGTGCTCGGCAACATCATCGGGGGCGGCATCACGTCGCGCCTCCACCAGGCTCTCGTCGAGAAGACGCTGGCCCTGTCGGTGACGGTCGTGCCCTGGCAGCTTCGTGATCCCGCGCTCTTCTCGGTCTTCGTTCCCGTGAGGCCGGGGGTCGAGCCGGCCGAGGTGGAGTCGGTGATCCGGCAGGAGCTCGCGAAGATCGCGGCCGACGGCGTGTCGGAGGCCGAATGCGTCAAGGCGCGAACCCAGATCGAGGCCGAGGTCGTCTTCGACCGCGACTCCACCGACCAGATCGCTGCGTCGCTGTCGGAAGCGATCGCCGTGGCCGACTGGGAGTGGTACGCGGACTATCCGGGAAAGATCGGGTCCGTGACCCCGGAGGACGTGCGTCGCGTGGTGCTGACCTACCTCCACGACGACGGACTCACGGTCGGTCTCTACCTTCCGAAGGCCGGGGAAGGCGCCGGCGCTCCGGCCGACGGCGGGCAGGCCGCATGAGCCGGACCGCATCCCGCCGTGCCCCGTTCGCGGAGCTCGCTTCCCACCGGGAGCTTTCGAACGGCGCCCGCTTCTACGTCCTCGAGAACCACTTCAACCCGACGGTCGCGATCTCGGGGTCCCTGACGGCGGGCCGTCTTTTCGCGCCCGGCGACCGGAGGCTGATCGCCTCCGTGACGGCCGGCGAGCTGATGAAGGGCACGGCGAGGCGCACCAAGCTGCAGCTCGCCGAGGACCTCGAGAGCCGGGCCATCAGCCTCGGCTTTTCCTCCGACGCTTCCGACCCGGTCGGCGTCGACATCGCGGGCGCCGCGCTCTCCCGCGAGACCGAGGTGCTGCTGCAGGCGCTCGCCGAGGTTCTGCGGACGCCGGTGTTTCCCGCCGACGAGCTCGAGCGGGAGAAGAAGCGGCTGGTGGGTTCGATCCGCCAGCAGCAGGATCAGACGTCCGTCCGGGCCTACGAGCGGGCCCTGGGGCGCATGTATCCGCCGGAGCACCCGCTGCACGCCTTCCGCGGCGAGGAGCGGATCGCCCGGGTCGAGTCCCTCGCGCGCGAGGACCTGGCGGCCTATTACTCGGCGCGCTACGGCGCCGGGTCCCTCGTGATCGTCGTCGTGGGCAACGTGGACTCCGGGCGGATTTTGGACGCCCTCGAGGCGGCTTTCGGCTCCTGGGCGGCGGGGCCGAAGCCCGAGATCCCGCCCGTTCCCGTCCCGCCGCCTTCTCCGGGGCGGGAGACCGTGGAGATGCCGGACAAAGCCAGCGCCGACGTCGTCGTCACGGCGCCCGCGAACCTCAGGCGCACGGATGCGGACTTCTTCGCCTGCACGCTCGCCAATGCGGCGCTCGGCCAGTCCTCGCTGACGTCGCGCCTCGGCGTGCGCGTACGCGACACGGAGGGGCTGACGTACGGCATTCACTCGAGCTTCTCGGCCACGCAAATCGCGGGCCCGTTCACCATCGGCCTGACGGTCAAGCCGGGGAGCCGGGATGCGGCCCTCGCGTCGACGCTCGACGAGGTCGGCCGGTTTCTCAAGACGGGTCTCACGCCGAGGGAGCTCGCGGAGGAGAAGAGCTCGCGGATCGGAAAGTTCAAGGTCGACCTCGGGTCCAATTCCGGGATCGCCAACGCCCTCGACTCCGCCGTCTATTACGGCTTCGGCGTCTCCTACCTCGACGAGTTTCCGGCGAAAGTCGGCGCCGTGACGAAGGAGGAGGCCGACGCCGCCTTCGCCTCGCGGGTCCGGCCGGAGGACTTCACGATCGTTTCGGCGGGGAGCTTCGGAGAGCCGGCAAGCCGTCGGCCCTGAGTCGTCGTCGATCGAGTCAGCTCGCCGACGGCGGACCGCCTGCGGCTTACGGCCGCATCCGGGATAGCTCTGGAAGTCGCCGCGCGGACATGAAAGAATCCCGGTCGAGATGAGACGTCCCCAGCACCGTCGGCCGATGCGGCGCCGCCCCGGCGAGGCCCCGCCGACCCACCGCGTCTGGCTCTCGAACGAGCAGCCGCTGCGGGAAGGACCGTCCCCGGACGGCCGCGTCTTTTTCCGGATCCGCTTCGACAACGAGCCGTCGCCCGAGTGGATGCGCGCCTACCGTGCCGGGCTTCTCGGCCTGATGCCGGACGACCGCGACGCCGTCCTGCGCTTCGAGTTCCAGGGAGACTCGGTCCGGTTCGTCGCGACGGAGACGGAGGTCGGGAAGCTCCGCCGGGTCCTCGAGCAGCGCGTCCAGGCCGTCAACGGGATTCTCTCCGGCGGCCGCGTGGTCGAGCCCTAGGGTCAGGTCTCGTTTTTTCGGTTTTCGGGAAGACAGAGGCGTAAGCTTTGCCGCGTCTGAAATCCGAAAAAACGAGACCTGACCCCGATGAATCGCCGATGAATCGCCGGTTTCTCGTCGAACACGTTCTCCGGCCCTACAAGTGGCCGCTCCTCTTCGCGTTCGTCGCGATGCTGTTCGAGACGCTCGCCGGGCTGCTGCAGCCGTGGCCGCTCAAGGTCGTGCTCGACTCGGTCATCGGACACCATCCGCTTCCGCATTTCCTGTCCGGCCTGTACGACGTCCTCGGTCGGCACAAGGGCGGGACGGTCGCGATCGCGGCGATCGCGACCGTGGCGATCGCGCTTCTGAACTCGATCGCCTCCTACGCCGACTCGTACCTGACGACGAGCGTCGGCCAGTACCTCGCGCACGACCTGCGCCGGAAGGTCTACCACCACCTCCAGCGCCTCTCGCTCTCCTACTACGACCATCACAAGCTCGGAAACATCCTCTCGACCATCACCGACGACATCGACAACGTCCAGGCCTTTTTCTCCGCGTCGCTCCTCTCGATCGTGATCGACGCGACCACGATCGTCGGGATGTTCGGCGTGATGCTCTATCTCGACTGGAAGTTCACGCTGATCGCGATGGCGGTCACGCCCTTCCTGTTCCTGTTCGTCCAGCGCTTCACGCACCTCGTCAAGCAGTCGACCAGGCAGGTCCGGGCCAAGCAGAGCGAGATCGTCTCGACGGTCGAGGAGTCCCTCGGGGCGATCCGCGTGATCCAGGCCTTCGCCCAGGGCGACATCGAGGAGGAGAAGCTCGCCCGACGCAGCCTCGAATCCGTCGACGCCGCGCTCTCGGCGCGGAGGATCAAGGCGCTGCTCGGCCCGGTCATGGACGTCGTGGCCGCCATCGGGACGGCCCTCGTTCTCTGGTACGGGGCGAGCCTCGTCATCGCCAACGAGATGACGGCCGGATCCCTCGTCGTCTTCCTGCTCTACCTCGGCAAGATGTTCAAGCCGATGCAGGACCTGGCGAAGATGACGAACTCGGCCTCCAAGGCGGCCGTCGGCATGGACCGGATCCAGGAGATCCTGGAGAGCGACGCCCTGCTGGCCGAAGCCGCCGACGCGAAGCCGGCGCCCAGGCTCAACGGCAACATCGCCTTCGAGCACGTGGCGTTCGGCTACGAACCCGGCAAGCTCATCCTGCAGGACGTCCACTTCGACATTCCGGCCGGGAAGATGGGCGCGATCGTCGGCCCGACGGGCGAGGGCAAGTCGACGCTCATCAACCTCATTCCCCGCCTCTACGACCCGGCGAAGGGCACGGTCCGGATCGACGGCCAGGACCTGAGGGGCTTCCAGCTCAAATCGCTCCGCGACCAGATCAGCTACGTCCAGCAGGAGACGGTCCTCTTCGACGAGCCGATCTGGCAGAACATCGCCTACGGAAAGCCCGACGCGACCCGGGAGGAGATCGTCGAGGCCGCCAGGCTCGCCAATGCCGATGAATTCATCCGGAAGCTGCCCAAGGGCTACGACACCGTCGTCGGCGAGCGGGGCGCGGCGCTCTCGGGGGGGCAGCGGCAGCGGATCGGCATCGCCCGGGCGATCATCCGCAACTCGCCGATCCTCATCCTCGACGAGGCCACCTCCGGCCTCGACGCCGAGTCGGAGTCGCTCATCGTCGAGGCCCTCGGCCGGCTGATGAAGGGAAAGACCTCGCTCGTCATCGCGCACCGGCTCGGAACGATCCGGCAGGCCGATCGGATCATGGTGCTGAAGGACGGCCGGATCGCCGAGCAGGGCACGCACGACGAGCTGCTCGCCCGCGGCGGGCATTACGCCCAGCTCTACACGCTTCAGTTCGGCGGCGGGGCGGCCCCTGCGAAGGTGGCTGCGGAAGGTAAGATTCCCGGCGCATGAGCCGCCCGGATACGCGCACGCTGGTCGTTCTTCCCGACGACGGGATCGCCCCGGTGCTGGAGGGGATCGCCGGCGCGAAGGACTCGATCCTCGTCAAGATGTTCCTCTTCTCCGAGCCCAAGCTCATCCGGGCCCTCATCGCGGCCCGAAAGCGCGGCGTCAAGGTACGGGTCATGCTCAACCCGGCCCGGCGGTCGGGGGAGTCCGAGAACTCGCCGGCCCGGGCGAAGCTGAAGGCCGGCGGCGTCGCGGTCAAGGACACGCACCCGGAGTTCGACGTCTCGCACGAGAAGTCGATGGTCGTCGACGGGACCACGGCCTTCGTCAAGTCGCACAACTGGGCGCCCAAGAACTTCGGAGGCACCCGCGACTATGCCGTCATCACCCGCGACCCGGACGAGGTCGCCGAGGTCATGGAGGGGTTCGAGGCCGACTGGAGCCGCGGAGAGTTCGACTCGGAGGGGCGGCGGCTCATCTGGTGCCGCGGCAACGGCCGGGCCCGGATCGCGCGCTTCATCGACGGCGCGAAAAAGGAGCTGTGTCTCCAGAACGAGCGCTACCAGGACCCGACGATCGTCGAGCGCCTCGTGGCGGCCCATGCGCGGGGGGTCAAGGTTCGCCTGATGTCCCTGCCGCCGCACGCCCTCAAGGACAAGAAGCTTCTCGAAGGGGTCGCGGGGCTGCGGGTGATGCACGACATCGGGATCAAGATCCACAAGTTGAAGGGCTTGCACCTCCACGCCAAGATGCTGCTGGCCGACCGGCGGCGGGCGATCGTCGGCTCGATGAACATCGCGCCCGGCAGCTTCGACTCGCGGCGCGAGCTCGCGATCGAGATCGAGGACCGGAAGATCGTTCGTCGCCTCCGGGAGACCTTCGAGACGGACTGGAAGAACTCGCACCCGATCGACCTCACCGACGACGGGATCCGGAAGGATCTCGCCAAGCACGGCATTCCCGAGGATCAACTCGCGCGCGTGTTCCGCCGGGAATCCTAGGGCGCCCTCCCTCCGCCGCACCCTTGCGGCTTGCGGGCTACGGCTTCTCCTCCCACTTCAGACGGCGGTAGTCGAACGCCTGGACCTCGCGGGCGTTGAACTTGACGATGTCGAAGTAGGGAGACAGGTCGAAGTCGCGCGGCACGCACAGCGTCGGATGGCGCACGCGCAGCAGTCCGCTCCAGGCGCGGCGGGTCGGCCGTCCCAGCAGCTGCTGCCTCAACCGCTCGCCGAGCGTCCTCGGCTTCTGCCGGACGGGAACCGGAAGGATGGGGAACCGGACCTTCCCGAACGCCTCGGCCAGGAGCGACGAGCAGATCGTCTCGGTCTCGACGCCGCTGCCGAAGTGGAGTGCGTCCTCGCGCAGGTCCGGGGGGATCATCTGGAAGGGGAAGAGGTAACGCGTCAGGTCCCAGAAGTTGCGTCGGTCGTACTTCCAGCCGATGCGCGAGATCACGTGGTCGAGGACGACCGCGAGGTCCTCGGGTTTCAAGCCGACCGGCCGGCAGATCCGGACGTTCAGGTCGACGTACTTGACGAGGGGCGAGACGACGACCCCCCGGTCGACGAGGGCCTCGACCAGCAGATGCTTGCCCTCGCGCCCGAAACGCCGCTGGATCTCGGCGCGGGTCGCCGCGTCGCGCCGGAAGAGCACGTCGCCGATGTAGATCGCGCTGTGGGACCAGGACGACGTCGTGAGGTACTTGATCGCCTGGGAGACCCGCTGGTCGCCTTCGACGAGGAGGACGTCGCCCGGCCGGATCGTGGCCTTGAGCTTCTCCGGGTCGTTGTCGACGAAGTGGTGGTAGCGCTTACGGCGGCGCGTGAGGCGTCGGACGAACCAGTCCGACAGGGCTCGGCGCGGGGAGCGCATGGCCTGTTCCGCGCCCGTGCCTGGGCCGCTACTCGTCCGGAAGCTCGGGCTCTTCCTGCATCTCGCGCTTGGTCCCCGGCGCGAGAAGGTCCATCAGCAGGTCGGGAAGGCCCTCCGAAAACTGGCTCCGGGGCATGACCTGCGTCACGCCGGCGGCCTCCGCCTGGCCGGCCAGCTCCTTGTCGACGTGGGAGAGGAACCCGATGACGGGCAGGGCCGCGGCCTTCCCTCTCCGCAGCTCCCGGACCGCCGACAGGGCGTCGCCATTGGATGAGAGCTCGAGCAGGATGGCCCCGGTTTCGGGCGCGGCGCCGGCGCGCGCCAGCTCCTTCGGCCCCACGAAACGGAGGGGGACGTTGAGGTGGCGGGCGGTCGCCTCGATCTTCGACCGGAAGAAGAGGTCTTCGACGCAGGCGACGACGGACTTGCTCATGGGCTGGCCGATTCTACTGCCGAACGCCTGCGAACCCTTCAGAACATCTTCACGAGGTCGACGAGATAGCGGTTGATCCAGGAGCGCCGGTCGAGTCGGCGCTGGACGCTGAAGGCGCCCTGGAGGTAGACCCGCGGAAGAAAAGTCCAGGCCACCCCCACCCGGTGTCCCTCGTACCACGTGTGGTACCACCAGTCGTCGGTCGTGTAGGCCCCCATCGTCGCGTCGCGCTGGATGTACTGGTACGTGTAGAAGCCCCGCCACTGGCCCGGCGTGCCGACCTGGCCGGCGACGACCGACCCCTCCCAGGCGAGCCGGCGCCCGTCGCGTGCGGCGAAGTTCTGGAAACCGTCGAGCGAGATCAGGATCGGGACCGGGCCGACCGGGAACCGAAGGCGCAGGAGCAGGTCGCCGACGTGGAACGCGGTCGCGAAGACCGGCTCCCCGGCGACGATCCGGACGGTGTTCTCCCGGATGTAGTCCGAAAAGAGCTCGTGCGGCTCGAAGCTCCAGTAGGCGAAGGAGGCTTCGAGCGAGAGGCGCGAGGGCTCTCCGGTGCGCCACTGGACCTGGCCCGCCGCGATGCGTGTCTGATCGCTGTAATGCTGGGGGCCATAGAACCCGGCGCCCGAGAGCGTCCACGCGCCGTCCGGGCTCGTCCAGGAAGCCGCCAGCCCCGGCGTCTGGATGTCGCGGTCCCAGAGCATCTCCGAGGCCGCGAGCGGCATCCCGAAGCGGCCGGCGCGGACCGTGAAGTCTCCCGGAGTCCACTGCACGTACCAGCGGTCGGCGGAGGCCCACCGCGATATGTAATTGTCCTGGTAGGGATACGCCTCGGCCTCGGTGCCGTAGTCGAAGATCCCGCGGACGCCGATCCGCAGGTTCTCGAAGGGCTCGAAGTCGATCTCCGGCCGCAGCTCGAAGCGGCCCCGGTCGATCGTCTCGTACCCGGCCCAGTGGTCGACGCGGTCGTAGCGGGCGAGGAAGTCCCAGCGCAGCGAGAACCTGGGCTTCTCGGGAGGCTCCTCGAAGTACCGGGGCTCCTGGGCTCCCGCGGCCGTCGCGGCGAGGAGCCCGGCGGAAAGCAGCGCCGCGACCCTCACGCGGCCTGCGCGGTGACGCGCGTCAGCGCCTCGTAAAGCTCGTTGACGGTCTGGTAGCGGTCCTTCGGGTCCTTCTGCATGCACTTCAGGATGATCTGCGAAACGCGCGGGTCGATCCGCGGGTTGCGCGCCTGGGGCGACGGCGGATTCTCCTGGATGTGCTTCAGGACC
Organism: uncultured Acidobacteriota bacterium; assembly: GCA_963805495.1. Taxonomy (GTDB): domain Bacteria; phylum Acidobacteriota; class Thermoanaerobaculia; order UBA5066; family Gp7-AA6; genus DAHUXD01. Next base: position 888,729 of record CAWDUQ010000001.1, read on the forward strand.
ACGGCGAGCGGGGTTTCGCCGTCGAAGGGAAGCGTGCCGGTGAAGACCTCGTACAGCACGACCCCGGTCGAGTAGATGTCGGAGCGGAAATCGAGGTTCTGTCCCCGCGCCTGCTCGGGAGACATGGTGTCAGGTGTCCCGACGACCGTGCCCTCGGCCGTCATGCCGCGCTCCTCCTTGAGCCGGGCGATGCCGAAGTCCATGATCTTCAGTCCCCCGGTCGCCTCGATGATGATGTTCTGCGGCTTGATGTCGCGGTGGATCACGCCGACCTCGTGCGCCGCGGCGAGGCCCGCGCAGATCTGCTTGGCGATGCGCAGGCCCACCGGGGTCGGCAGGATGTCGCCGGCCTCGACGAGCTGCTTGAGGGTCAGCCCCTTGACGAACTCCATCGAAAGGTAGCGCAGGCCTCCCGACTCGCCGAGGTCGTGGGTGCGAAGGATGTTCGGGTGCGTGATGCGCCGGGCGAGCCGGATTTCCTGCTTGAACCGGTCGAGCAGCGTCGGGTCCGCCGAAAGGGCCTCGCTTCGGAGCGTCTTGATCGCGACGGCGTCGTCGAGGTCGCGATCGTGGGCGCGGTAGACGATCCCCATGCCCCCGCGGCCGAGAACGCCCTGGATCTCGTACCGGGCCGCGAAGAGCTGGCCCACCACGGGCTCGCCGCCGGGGCGCGTGGCGGGGGAGACGGCCGTCCGAGCCATGGTTTCGGCGTCGGACGCCATCGACATCGTCAGCGACGCGACGTACTGCTCCAGCGCCGCCTTCTCGCGCAGCTCCTCGAGCATCGCGCGGAAGGACCGCGCGAGGATGCCGATCTCGTCGTTCGACTCGACGGGCAGGTCCGGAGCGTCGAGATTGCCGACGCGGACCTGCTCGGTCGCGCGAACGAGGCGTCCGACGCCGCCCGTGATGCGCCGCGCGAGGAAAAAGGAGAGGACGAAGGCGGCGACGAGCGCGGCGAGTCCCGCGGCGACGAGGATCGTCTGGATCTGGCGAAACGCCGCGAGCTCCTTTTCGCGGCTCCGCAGGGCGACGGCGGCGCCGACGAGCTGGTCCGCCGACGAGCGGATCGGCAGAACGTAGGCGAGGTACGTCTCGCCGGAAAGCTCGAGAACGAGCGGGCCGATCGTCCGCCCCTGCCGCAGAACGGCCTGGACGAGGTCGGGACGTCTCTCGATCGCCTGCACGGCGGACGACGTCATGGCGCCCATCGTGGAAGCCGCCAGGGCCGCCTTCGCCGGCTCGGAGGGCCTGGCGGTGTCCGCGAGGAACACGACCTGCGTGTTGAGCAGGCGCTCGAGGTTCCGGGCGACCTCGTCGTCGATCTGGAAGGCCGCGGCGATGACGCCCGTCAGGCGCGCGCCGCCCTCGAGGACCGGTGCCGCGACGACGTGGTAGAGCTTGCCGCCCGAGAGCCAGATGCCCTCGGTCTGCGCCCCCTGCAGCGCGCCGGCGATCGTCGGGACGGACGAGAGGTCGGCCGCGTAGGGAAGCGGCCGGTCCGTGCGCGCCAGGGCCACGCCATTGGGGTCCGTAGCGATCAGGAAGCTGGCGCGCACGCTCGACGCCTGCTCGCGCTTCAATGTGTCGAACACGGTGGCCGGATCGGGCCGCCCGGTCTCCGGGACGAGCGTCGACATCAACGAGATCGTGCCGGCGTTGTTGACGACGGCGGCGAGCGCCCGGTGGAGCTGGTCGTACCGGTTCTGTTGGAAGGATTCCCAGCCGGGTCCCGTCTCCTTGAGGTCTTCGGCGATCTTGGCGTCGGCCACCGTGCGGGCCCGGAAGGCGGAGACGGCGACGGCCCCGCCCACCGCAACCAGGATGAGGAGGGCCATGGCGAGGAAGATCTTGAGCGTCAGCGAGACCTTCGGGGGCTCCGGCGGCGGGAGCCTGAGGCCCTTCGGCCGGACTTCCGCCGAGGTCGCCCCGCGGGCCGGCGTCTCAGTAGCGCTCATCTTCCGAATCGGGCGGCGGCGGCTTGTAGTCCTTGCCGTACTTGTTCTTGTGGGCTTCGGGCCGGAACCCGGAGACGTCGATGCGGACGGTCGAGGGCGGCTCGCCCGCCTTCACGGCGATCGGAACGCTGACCTCCCCGGCCGCCTGTTCGTTCCAGGCCTTGAGGGTGCGGGTTCCCTCGGGCACGCCGTCGAGCCGGAACGTCCCGTCCGCTCCGGTGACCGCGGCGAAGTCCGAGTCGACGACGAGGACGAAGCCGACCATCTGGGGATGGATGTTGCAGTAGATCCGGACGAGCCCGGTCTCTTCGAAAGTCCTGGGCCTGGTCGCGCCGCTCCGGTAGAGGCCGAGGTCGAACCGGTTGGCGCCGGAAACGGAGAACACGTTGTGGTAGATCGGGTCGGCGTTGGGAAACTCGACCGTTCCGTTCTTCGAGACGACGATGACCCGGGGCTGGAAGCGCTTCGAAGCGCTCTTCATCTCGGCCGTCGAGGGGCGGGCCGCCGCCGCGGCCCCAGCGTGTGTTCCCTCGATCCAGACGACCGAGTTCGAAGCGTCCGCGAGCTCCTTTCCGTCCTTGACGAGGACGACGCGGCCCGCGACCGTCCCTGCTGGCGCCACCGACGCCGACAAGAAGAACGCCAGAAGTCCGGCGGCACCGCGATTTCCCATGATTTTCGAAAAAAATCATAGCATCCGCCGGCGCGCGTGGCCGCGCGGCGCCCTGCCCGTATAATCCGCCGCAGCCGACAATCGGGAATCGAAGAGAGCGGAGGTCGCATGGCGCACGAAGCCGGCCCGGGATCGGAGTTCCGTCCGTACATCTCCCCGGGACAGGACATCCCCGAATTCACGCTGAAGGCCGTCCTGCTCGGCATCTTCTTCGGCGTCCTCTTCGGCGCGGCGACGGTCTACCTCGCCCTGCGCGCCGGCCTCACGGTTTCGGCCTCCGTCCCCATCGCGGTCCTCTCGATCGCGGTGTTCAAGAAGATCGGCAACTCCACGATCCTCGAGAACAACATGGTCCAGACGATCGGCTCGGCGGGCGAGTCGGTCGCCGCCGGCGTGGTCTTCACGATGCCGGCGCTCCTCTTCCTCTCGGACGGCGAGCACTACTTCAAGTACGTCACGATCTTCGTGCTGTCGGCCGTGGGCGGGACCCTCGGCGTTCTCTTCATGATCCCGCTCCGGCGCGCGCTGATCGTGAAGGAGCACGGCAACCTCAAGTACCCGGAGGGGGTGGCCTGCGCGGACGTCCTGATCGCCGGGGAGAAGGGCGGCGACCTCGCCCGCATGGTCTTCAAGGGCGTCGGCATGGCGATGCTCTACAAGTTCCTGTACGGCATCCTCGGCCTCTGGCGCGAGACCTCGACCTGGTTCCAGACCGGCAGAAACGGCAAGATTCCGGACGCCACGCTCTCCTGCGACGTCACGCCGGAGTACCTGGGGCTCGGCTACATCATCGGTCCGCGCATTGCGGGCGAGCTCGCTTCGGGCGGCGTGCTCTCCTGGCTCGCCCTGATCCCGCTGATCTCCATCTTCGTCGACAACGGCCGGATCGTCCAGGACCTGAAGAACCTGGGCTTCAGCGATGCCTGGATGGCGGGCCACTCCCATGCGGAGTGGATCTACCGGGCGTACGTTCGTTACATCGGCGCGGGTGCGGTGGCCTGCGCGGGCGTCATGACCCTCGTCAAGACCCTCCCGACGATCGTTTCCGCGTTCCGCGAGTCGGTCAAGAGCTTCGGAAAGGGCGGCGACAAGTCGACGGTCCGCACGGAGCGCGACCTCGGCATGGGCCTCGTGGTCTTCGGATCGCTCGTGCTGGCGCTGCTCATCACGATCCTGCCGGGATTCCCGCACGGCCCGTTTCCGGGCTCGCTCCTGATGGGCCTGCTGGTCGTCGTCTTCGGGTTCTTCTTCGTGACGGTCTCCTCGCGCATCGTCGGCATCATCGGGACGTCCTCCAATCCCATCTCCGGCATGACGATCGCGACGATCATGGCGACGTGTGTCGTCTTCGTCGCCGTCGGCCGGACGGGCGACGTCTACCAGGCCGTCGCCCTCTGCATCGGCGCCATCGTTTGCGTCGCCGCGGCCAACGCCGGCGCGACCTCGCAGGACCTGAAGACCGGCTACCTCGTCGGCGCGACGCCCCGGCGACAGCAGATCGGCTTCATCATCGGCGTGCTGACGTCGACGCTCGTCATCGGCGGGACGCTCTTCCTGCTCGACAAGACGTACGCGATGGGCGAGCCGCACGGCATCGGCGGCCCGAAGCTCGCGGCTCCCCAGGCGACCCTCATGGCGACGATCATCAAGGGCCTCCTCGCCCAGAACCTGCCGTGGGCCCCCGTGCTCGTCGGCGTCTTCCTCGCGTTCATGGCGCAGATGGCGGGCGCGCACGCGCTTTCCTGGGCGGTCGGCGCCTACCTCCCGCTCTCGACGACGTTCCCGATCTGGATCGGCGGCATGATGAAGGCCCTCGCCGACAAGATCACCCACCGCAAGGAAGAGAGCGAGCTTTCCTCGGGCATGCTCTATTCGACGGGCCTCGTGGCCGGAGGCTCGCTCGGGGGCGTGCTCATCGCCCTCGTCGCGTTCATCGGCGACTCGGTTCTCCACATGGAGAACCCGACGCTCATCGAGCGGCTGGATCTCGGGGCGAAGTTCTACCCGGCGTTCAAGGACGGCGTCGCGGGAGACATCCTCGGCGCCGTGGTCTTCGCCGGCCTCTGCTGGCTGCTCGTGCAGAACTCCCGGAAGAAGCTGGAAGCGTAGGGGCGTTTTCGGCCGCGGTCCATCCGGTAGCGGCCGTTCGGCCGCCCATGTGAGGGCGCCCGACGAGCCGTCCGGCGGAAAAATACGGGGTCAGGTCTGGATTTTTCGGCTCCCCGCAATCCGAAAATTCGAGACCCGGCCCCATCGGTTTCGCTCAGATGACGCCGAACTTTTTCCCGACTTTCGTAAACGCGTCGACCGCGCGGTCGAGGTCGGAGCGCTCGTGGGCGGCCGAGACCTGGCAGCGCAGGCGCGCCTGGCCCTGTGGAACGACCGGGAAGCCGAACCCCGAGACGTAGACGCCCTCCTCGAGGAGGGCCCTGCCCATCGACAGCGCCTTCGCCGTTTCGCCGACGATGACCGGAACGATCGGGTGCGTGCCGTGGGGGATCCGGAACCCGGCCTCCGCGATCGACTTGCGGTAGTAGGCGGCGTTGTCGCGGAGCTTCTTGACCGGGGCCGGATCTTCCCGGAGGAGGCGGAAGGACTCGAGCGCGCCCGCCGCGACGGCGGGGGGAAGCGAATTGGAGAAGATGTACGTGCGGCTGCGCTGCCGGAGCGTCTCGACGAGGGCCTTCGGCCCGGTGACGAAGCCCCCGGCCGCCGAGCCCATCGCCTTGCCGAGGGTGCCCGTCGTGACCGGGACCCTGTCGAAGACGCCCTGCTCCTCGGCGGTTCCCCGGCCGGTCGCGCCGAGGATCCCCGTCGCGTGCGAGTCGTCGACCGCGAGGACGGCCCCGTGCTTCTCGCAGACGCGGACGCACTCCCGCAGGTCGGCCTCCTCGCCTTCCATCGAGAAGACGCCGTCGGTGATGTAGAGCTTGAAGCGCGAGGTCGTGTCCTCCCCGAGCATCCGGTCGAGGGCCGCGAGGTCGCCGTGCGGCGCTCGAAAGCGCTTCGCCTTGCACAGCCGCACGCCGTCGATGATCGACGCGTGGTTGAGCTCGTCCGAGTAGAGGCCGTCGGGCTCCTCGAGGACGGTCGCGAAGAGGCCCTCGTTCGCCGCCCAACAGGTCATGTAGAGGATGGAATCGTCGCAGCCGAAGAAGGACGCGATCTCGGCCTCGAGCTCCTTGTGGAGCTCCTGCGTGCCGCAGATGAAGCGCACGGACCCGAGGCCCGCGCCCCAGCGGTCGACCGCCTTCTTCTGGGCCTCGCGGATGCGCGGGTGGTTGGCGAGCCCGAGGTAGTTGTTCGAGGTCAGCATGATGACCTCGCGGCCGCCGACCCGGACGCGCGGCCCCTGCGCGGACTGCAGGACGAGCTCTTCCTTGTAGGTGCCGGCCGCGCGGAGCGCGGCCATCTGCCCGGCGAGATGGTCCAGGAGAGTCGTCACTTCGACTCCGACACGATCTTTCCCGCGACGCGATCGCCAGGGAACGCCGCGCCGAGCGCCCCGAGCGCCCGGTCGAACGCCGCCGCGGAGCCGGCCATGATCTCCGCGCAGAGGGTCGGCGTCCTCACGAACTCCATCGTTCCGGTCGCGCCGCGCACGACGATCGAATCGGCGGGGTCTTCGACCGTGAAGAGAATGCCGTCGACCTCCTCGAGCGCCCGCGAGGCGATCCGCTCCGCCTTCTCGACTTCGTCCCGCGTCAGGCACACGGCCGCGAGGCCCACGACCTGGAAGTGGTTGGGCTCGAACTCGGTGCGGTCCCAGTTCTTCCAGACGCGGTCGCGGGGGACGAGCTGGAACCGGTAGGCGACGGCGGACAGCCGCGCCTCTTCGACGGCGAACTCGGCGATGCGCCGTTCCGTCAGCTCCTGATTGGGGTCGGGCCTGGGGGGTTTGCTCGTGGGCATGGTCAGGGTCTCCCGTTCGGATAAAAGACGACCTTCATCGCGCGGCGGTCGTTGAGCAGCTGCATCGCGTCGTGGAACTTCTCGAGGCCCTCGAATTCGTCGGTGACGAGCCACTCGACGTCGAGGCCGGCCCGGAAGAGGTCGGTCATCTTGATCCAGGTGTCGAAGATGCGGCGCCCGATGATGGCGTGGATCGTCACGCCCTTGAAAACGACGTCGTTGGTGTAGTCGCGGATCGTCACGGCCTTGTCCCGCGGGAGGCCGAGCAGCGACAGGACCGCGCCCGGCCGGGCGGCGGCGAGGCCCAGATTGATCGAGGACTCGGCACCCGACAGCTCCAGCACGACGTCGGCGCCGCCGCCGGTCGCCTCGCGCAGGCTCCCGACGGGGTCCTTCGTGCGGGGGAGCTCGATGACCGAGACCTGCGCGAGCTTTCGCTCCCTGGCCCAGCGGCGGGCGTGCGCGGCGGCGAGACCATTGACGTCCGTGATCGCGATCCGCGCCGCGCCCGAGATGCGCGCGATCTCGGCGCACATCGCGCCGATCGGCCCGTAGCCGAGGACGGCGACCGACTTGCCGGAGAGGTCGGCGACCTGCGTCGTGTGGACCGCGTTGCCCAGGGCGTCGAGGAACGCGCCGACCTTCGGCGGGATCATGTCCCGGTCGAGCGGCACGACGTTGAAGGCCGGCACGACGACGTACTGGGCGAAGGAGCCGTCGCCGTGGACGCCCAGGATCCGGGTGTTCTCGCAGATGTGCCGGCGGCCCGTGCGGCACGGGCGGCAGGCCCCGCACGTCACGTGCATCTCGGCCGAGACGTACTGGCCTTCCTCGAGGTGCGGACGCTTGCCGCCCGGCCCGAACGCGACGATCTCGCCGCAGAACTCGTGGCCGTAGATGCGCGGGGGCCGGATCATCCCGGTGATCGACGCGTCCCACTGGTAGATGTGCTTGTCCGTCCCGCACACGGCCGCCGCGAGGACCTTGATGAGGACTTCGGCCTGCCCGGGCACTGGCACGGGGACGGTCCGGATGTCCGTGGCGTCCTTGCCGGGCGCCGCCTTCGTCTTCACGACGGCCGTCATCGTCCCGGGCCGACCCTTCGGAGTCCTGCCTCCCGCCGCCGGTTTCCCGCCTCCCGGCTTCGCCATCAGTCTCCCGCCTGGTCGTCGCGCACGAATCCGGCGCGGGCGCCGGCGGCGGCGGCGTGCGCCGAGTAGACCGACGCCGGCTTGACGTACTTCGCGACGACCGACCGCGTGCCGCCGACCCGCAGCTTCTCGAAGAGGAACGTGAACTTCTCCTCGAGCGTCGCGCGGATCGCGCCCTTGGTGCCCTCGGGAAGGTTCCAGACCTGCTCCTTGTACGGGCCGATCGCCTTCTTGCGGGTCTTGTAGAGAAACTGAGGCTGCGTCTCGCCTTTTTTGCGTTCCTCGGCCGCGTTCTCGTCGAGCCAGCGCTCGATCTCGCGCTTCAGCGGATAGGGGAACGCGGGGTGGTCGTAGACGGTGTTCATGAAGTCGGTCGCGAGGTGGATCTCGGCGCAGTCGTGGTCGGGGAAGTGGCCGAAATACTCGGGCGGCAGCGTCGAGGCGCCGTGCTGCACGGCGCCGGCGAGGCCGTACTCCTCGCGCGCCACTTTCGAGATCGCCTTCAGCACGTTGAAGTCGATGGCGACCCGCTCGACGGAGCCGTCGGCCGCGACGACGCCGCCGTGCGAGGAGCCCGTCTGGACCGAGACTTTCTCGATGCCGAGGCCTTCGCCGAGCGCCTTGCGGTACACGTTCATGTAGGCGCGGAACTCCTCGGGCGTCGAGTTCTCCTTGCCGACTTCGCCGATCTCTCCGCCGACGGAGATGGGCATCGCCTTCGGCTCGCGTTCCCGGATGAACTTCGTGAAGCGGGCGCAGAGGGTGGCGTTGACGTCCTGCTGCGCCTCGAGCGTCGGCTTCGAGAGGTCGACGAGGGTCGAGGTGTCGATGTCGATCTGGAGGAAGCCCGCGGGGATCGCTTCCTCGATGAGCGCCTCGATGGCGGCGATCTCCTTCTCGGGCGCCTCCTTCATCTTCTTCGGGTTGGTCTGGAAGTGGTCGCCCTGCAGGAAGAACGGCCCCGTCCAATCCTCGCGGATGGCGGCCGCGAGCATCACGGCCGCGTACTCGGCCGGCCGCTGCTCGGTGTAGCCCATCTCGCTTCGGGCGATCTCGAAGATGAGCGCGCCGACGTCGAGCTTGCGGGCGGCGCGCATCGCGGCGCGCGCCGTGTCGTAGGACATGATCCGGACGTTGACCGCGGGGACCGTGAAACCGGAGACTTCGCCGCGCCCGCGCGCCTGGTAGAGCGGCAGGATCGAGGCCGGGAGGATGCCGAGGGACTCGGCGGCCTCGCGGATCGCGTGGCGTGCGGCGTCGCGGGCCTCCGGCGGCGCGAACACCGCCGTCCAGACGAGCGCGTCGATCATCTCGGCGCGGAATCGCGCCGGGTTCGTCACGACGACGCCGCCGTCGAGGCGGGCGCTCCCCGAGCGAGTCAGGGCTTCTCGAAGCTCGGCCGGGGATGCGTAGAGGTTCATCATGGCTCCACGTCGGAAAGTGCCCGGGGATTCTAATGCAGGGGGCCTTTCCCGAGGGCGGGGAGGCATCCGGAGCCCGGTCGAATCCCTTGTGCTACGGTCGTCGCGTGACGCCTGCCGAGCTTGCCGACGTCCTGTCCGGGGCGCTGCCGCCGGAGGCGATCCTGTCCGACGTCGAGGCGCTCGACGCGCACGCCCACGACGAAACCGAGGACCTGGAGTCCCGACCGGCCCTCGTCGTGGCCCCGCGGTCGGAAGACGAGGTCCGGGCGGTTCTCGCGGCGGCGCGCGCGCGGCGGTTTCCGGTCACGCCCCAGGGCGCACGCACGGGTCTGTCGGGCGGGGCCCTGCCGTCGCCCGGCGGCGTCGCGCTCGACCTGACCCGGATGAACCGGATCCTCGAGATCGACCGCGACAATCTCTTCGCAGTCGTCGAGCCCGGCGTCGTGACGCAGGTCCTCCAGGAGGAAGTCGAGCGAATCGGTCTCTTTTATCCGCCCGATCCTTCCTCGCGCGGCTCCTGCACCATCGGGGGCAACGTCGCCGAGAACGCGGGCGGGCCGCGCGCCGCCAAGTACGGGACGACCGGCCGCTACGTCGCGGGCCTGCGGGTCGTGCTGCCGGGGGGCGCCGTCCTCGCGCTCGGCGGCAAGAACCGGAAGGACGTCGCCGGCTACGACCTCGTGCCTCTCTTCGTCGGCAGCGAGGGGACGCTCGGCGTCGTGACTCAGGCGACGCTGCGCCTGGTCCCGCTCCCGACGCACCGCCGGCTCCTCTGGGCGTCGTTTGCGGAGGAGGGCCGGGCCCTCGCGGCGGTCGCGCGGCTCTACGCGCGCGAGAGCGAGCCGTCGGCCTGCGAGTTCATGGAGCGGCGCGCGGCGGAGGTGTCGGCGGCGTGGCTGTCGCTCGCGCTTCCGGCCGACGCCAACGCGCACCTCTTCGTCGAGGCCGACGGCTTCGCGGAGGACGCCGTCCACCGCGACGCGGAACGGTTCGGAGAGATCATGCTGTCCTCGGGCGCCCTCGACGTCCGGGTCGCCATTTCGGAGCGCGATGTGCGCGACTTCTGGCGGTTGCGCCGCGCCGTCGGCGAGGCCGTGAAGTCCCTCGGCCCGTACGCCGAGGAGGACTGCACGGTGCCGCGCTCGAGGCTGCCGGAGCTGCTGGCGGCGGTGCGCCGGGTCGCCGGTTTTCACCGCCTCGACGCCGTCTGCTACGGCCACGCCGCGGACGGGAACATCCACGTCAACGTCGTGCAGCCCCAATGGGTTGCCGAGCGGGAGCGCTGGGTCGCCCTGCGGGCGCGGGCGGTCGAGGAGATCTTCCGCGAGGTCGTGGCCCTCGGGGGCACGATCACCGGCGAGCACGGCGTCGGCGTCACCCAGCGCGCCTATCTCGGCCTGCGTCACTCGCCGGAGGTCGTCGCGGCGATGCGCGGGATCAAGCGGCTCTTCGATCCGGAGGGGATCCTGAACCCCGGTAAGATCTTCGAGGACGTCCCCGCATGATCCGTCTGTCGCGCACGATCCACTTCAACGCCGGCCGGAGTCTCTGGCGTCCCGGCTGGACGCCCGAGCGCAACCTCGCGGTCTACGGAGACGAGGGACCTCACGGATACGGCCACAACTACGAGCTCGAGGTCTCGGTCGAGGGCGCGGTCGATCCCGAGACGGCCATGGTCGTCAACCTGACGGACCTCGACCGGATCCTCAAGGAGGAGGTCGACCGCCCGCTCGACCACCGCCAGCTCAACCGCGACGTGCCCGAGTTTGCCTCGACCCCGCCGACGGCGGAGAACGTCGCGGCGTGGATCTGGAAGCGGGTCGGCGCGCGCATCGAGCGCGAGAAGTGGCCTTGCCGGATCGTGCACCTGCGCCTTCGCCTGACGCCGCACTTCGCAGTCGAGATCGAGGCCTGACGGATGGCGGGACCCGTCCTCGTCGTGGGCGCGACGGGCCAGCTCGGGACCGCGGTCGTCGACCGCCTCGCAAAGGCCGGCGTGCGCGTGCGCGCGCTCGTCCGCCCGGGCTCGCGGCGGGAGTTCTCGCCGGACGGCGTCGAGCTCGCCTTCGGCGATCTGCGCGACCCGGAGAGCCTCGTGGCCGCGTGCCAGGGGATGGCCACGGTCGTCGCCACGGCCAACGCCGTCGTGCCGCGCGGCGCGGGCACGTTCGAGGAGGTCGAGGATACCGGGTACGCCAACCTGCTCGATGCGTGCCGGGCGGAGGGCACGCGGCGGATCGTCTTCATGTCGGCCGTGGAGACGCCCTTCGACAAGAGCGTCACGACCTTCCGGATGAAGCGGCGCATCGAGGAGAAGATCCTGGGGAGCGGGCTCGCCCATTCGATCTTCCGCGGCGACTTCTTCATGGACGACTGGTTCGCGCTCATGGGCTCGACGCTTCCGCTTCGCGGCGCGCCGGCGGCGACGCTCCGGCGGCCGTTCTGGTTCGCGAAGGGGTTCATGGCCGTTGCCGGAGCCTCGATCGACAAGCGCGGCATCGCCCTGGTGCCGGGAGACGGAAAGACGCGGCACACTCCCGTCGCGCTCGACGACGTCGCCGCGATCCTCTCCGCGGCGGCCGCCGCGCCGGAGACGGGCGAGAACCTGATCGAGAATCTCGGCGGGCCGGAGATCCTCTCGTGGCACGACATCGTGGCCGTCTTTTCGAAAGTGCTCGGAAAGCCCTTGAAGATGATCCACACGCCGGCGAAGGTCTATCGCGTCGCCGCCGACATCCTCGAGGCGCTGTCGCCTCCGGCCGGCAACCTCATGGCGATGAGCTGGGTCTCGGCGATGTGCGACTCGGCCTTCGACGGGAAACCCCTGGCGGAGCGCTTCGGCGTCCGCCTGACGAGCGCCGAGGAGTTTCTCCGCACGAAGGCGGCCCTGCCGCCCGAAGCCTGATCGTGTTCGTCATCGGCCTCCTCCTGTCGGCCGGCATCGGCCTGTCCCTCGGGCTGATCGGCGGCGGGGGCTCGATCATCACCGTCCCCGTGCTGGTCTACGTCCTGGGCGTCGAGCCCCACCGGGCGATCGCCATGTCGCTCGCCGTCGTCGGCTCGACGGCCCTGGTCGGGACGTTTCTGCACCACCGCCGGGGGTCGGTCGCCTGGAGGACGGGAATGCTCTTCGCGGGAAGCGGGATCCTGAGCGCATACCTCGGCTCCCGGCTGACCCGGCTGGTGTCGCCTCCGGTGCTCCTGCTCCTCTTCGCGGCCCTCATGCTCGTGGTGGCGACGGTGATGCTGATGCGACGCGATCCCGATCCCGACGCGCCGCCCCGTGCGCCGAGCCTTCCGCGCTCGGCCCTCGCGGGCCTCGGGGTGGGATTTCTGACCGGGTTTTTGGGCGTCGGCGGCGGGTTCCTGATCGTTCCCGCGCTGGTGGTCTTTGGCGGCCTGGGGATGAAGGCCGCCATCGGCACTTCTCTTCTGGTGATCGCCGTCAACTGCGCGGCCGGATTTGCGGGCCATCTTGCGGCCGGCGACATCGACTGGAAGTTGACCGGCCTGGTGACCGTGCTCGCGGTCGGCGGCGCCCTCGTCGGGACCGCGCTCTCGCACCGCTTTCATCCCTCCGGGCTTCGGCGGCTTTTCGCCTGGTTCGTGGTGCTCGTCGCTCTCTTCCTGATCCTGCGGAACTACAATGCCGTGCTCTAGGCGCTGAACCATGGATTTCGAACAGTTCTACCTGGGCTGCCTCGCGCAGGCCTCCTACCTGATCGGGTCGGATGGCGAAGCCGCGGTCGTCGATCCGCGGCGCGACGTGGACGTCTACATCGAGGCGGCCGAGGCCCGGGGCCTCCGGATCAAGCACGTGATCGAGACCCACCTCCACGCCGACTTCGTATCGGGCCACCGGGAGCTCGCCGAGAAGACGGGCGCGAAGATCTACTTCGGGGCCCGTGCGCAGGCCGCCTTTCCCCATGTCGCGGTTCGGGACGGGGACGAGATCCGGATGGGGAAAGTGACACTGCGGTTCCTCGAGACCCCCGGCCACACGCCCGAGTCGGTGTCCGTGGTCGTCACGGACCGGTCGCGGTCCGAGACCCCGGAGGCCGTCTTGACCGGCGACACGCTGTTCATCGGCGACGTGGGCCGGCCGGACCTCCTGGGCGCCCGGATGAGCGCCGAGGAGCTCGCCGGCATGCTCTACGACTCGCTGCACCGGAAGCTCCTGACCCTGCCGGACTCCGTCAAGGTGTATCCGGCGCACGGCGCCGGCTCGCTCTGCGGCCGCAACATCTCGAGCGAGACGAGCTCGACGATCGGCGACCAGCGCCGGTTCAACTGGGCCCTGCGTCCGATGCCGCGCGACGAGTTCGTGCGCCTCATGACGACGGACCTGCCCGAGGCGCCGGCCTACTTCTCCCGCGATGCGGCGCTGAATCGCGAGGGCCCGCCGCCGCTCGCCGATCTCCCGCCCGTCCCCGAGCTGTCGCCGATCGATGTCGAGAAGGCGCTCGCCGCGGGCGCCGTCGTCCTCGACACGCGCGGCGCGGCCGAGTACGGCGCCGGTCACGTCCCGGGCTCGGTGCACATCGGTCTCTCGGGGCAGTATGCGTCCTGGGCCGGCACGCTCCTTTCTCCTCAGGCCCCAGTCGTGCTGGTGGGCGAGGACCCCGAGCGGATCGCCGAAGCCCGCCTTCGCCTCGCGCGCGTGGGGCTCGAGTCGATTGCCGGCCAGGTTTCGGGCGGGGTCGAGGCGTGGCAGGCCTCGGGCCGGCCGCTCGCCCGCACCGAGCAGATCGACGTCGACGAGCTCCGCGAGCGGCTCCGCGAGAATCCGGAGCTCGAGGTCGTCGACGTGCGCCGGACCCCCGAGTGGAACGCGGGCCACATCGCGGGTGCCCGCTCGATTCCTCTTCATCAGCTCGCGGAGCTCGCCCCGACGGTCGACCGGTCCCGGCCGGTCGCGGCGATCTGCGCCGGGGGCTACCGGTCGTCGATCGCGACGAGCGTTCTCGAGCGCCTGGGTTTCTCGAGCGTCATCAACGTCGTCGGCGGCATGAGCGCCTGGACCGCCGCGAAGCACGAAGTGGCGAGCTAACTCGGGAGGCCGCCCGGGGCGGCGGCCCGAAGCAGGAGGCAGGATGAAGAAGTCGGTCGTCGTCGTCGCCGCTCTGTCGGTTGCGCTCGTCGCGCGGGCACAGGAGAAGGGAAAGGAACAGAAGGGCGGCGGCTACTGGGACGCCAAAAAGTCCGCCTGGCTCGCCCTGGCGCCCGCCCAGAAGGACCAGACTTTCAAGTTCGCCGAAGACTACAAGCGGTATCTGGACGTCGCGCGCACGGCCGAGCTGTCGACGCGCGAGGTCACCCGGCTCGCGAAGGCGGCGGGGTTCACGGAGTTCCGGGACGCGGCGCAGGTGAAGGCGGGCGCGAAGCTCATCGTGACCGCACGCGACCGGGCGATCATCCTGGCGGTGATCGGGTCCGACTCCCTGGTCTCGGGCAGTCGCCTCGTCGGGACGCATCACGACAGCCCGCACATCGACCTGAAGGCGAGGCCGTTCGAATCCGCCAGCGGCGGCTTCGCCCTCTTCAACACGATCTACTACGGCGGCATCAAGAAGTACCAGTGGGCGAACCGTCCGCTGGCGCTCGTCGGCCGCATCGACACCGCCGATGGAAAGCGCATCGACGTCTCGATCGGCCTGAAGGACGGCGATCCCGTGTTCGTCATCGCCGACAACGCTCCGCATTCGGACAAGCCGCTCCGGGACCGCAAGTACAACGAGGTGATCTCGGGCGAGGAGCTCGATCCGGTCGCCGGCAGCATTCCGGGAAGCGACTCGTCCGTCGTGGACCAGGTCGTCGCCGCGATGACGTCGACCTACGGGGTGCGCGAGGAAGACTTCGCGTCGGCGGAGCTCTCGCTCGTCCCGGCGGCGCGGTCGGCGGACGTGGGTCTCGACCGCGGGCTCGTGGGCGCGTCGGGACAGGACGACCGGCTGTCGTCGTACTGCGCCGTTCGTGCGATCCTGGACCTCTCCGGGACCCCGAAGAGGTCCGCCTTCGCCTATCTCTCGAACTTCGAAGAGGTCGGCTCCGTCAACAACTCCGGCGCGGCTTCGCAGTTCTACAACACGACGCTCGCGAGGCTCGTCGCGGCCGAGCGCGGTGCGAAGTTCACGGACCTCGACCTGCGGGAGGCGCTGCGCCGGTCCGAGGTCATCTCCGCCGACGTCAACGACGGCATCAACCCGAATTTTCCGCAGACGAGCGAAGCGACCAACGCCGCGCACCTCGGCTGGGGCGTGACCATCAAGCGCTACGGCGCGGGTTTCGACGCGAACTCCGAGTTCGCGGCGCGCATCCGCGGGATCATGGAAAAGAACGGCATCGCGTGGCAGACGCAGACGCCGAAGGTCGACGGCTACTCGGGCGGCACGATCGGCGGGTACCTGTCGGCGTGGGACATGGAAGTCATCGACCTCGGCGTGCCGCTCCTGTCGATGCACTCGCCCTTCGAGATGTCGTCCAAGGTCGACGTCTGGAGCTTCTACCGGTTCATGTCGGCGTTCTACGGTTCGTGAGGCGGGGCGGCTTCCACGCCGGGCTTGAAAATGGCGCGAGCGGCGGCCGCTGTTTCTGCGCACGCGGGCGCCCGCAAGGGGCGCCCCTACATACCGGGACGGGCTGCAGCGAGGATCGCTGCGTAGTCTTCCGGAAGCGGCGCGGCGGCGTCGATGCCGAGGCCCGCGACGACGATCCGCTCCGAGTGCAGCAGGGGATGCATCGCCGCGGCGAGGGCCCGTCTCCACTCCCGGTCGCGCACGCCGCGCCAGCGCGTCGCCCCGCCGTAGAGGTCGTCGCCGACGATCGGGTGGCCGTGGGCCGACAGGTGAACCCGGATCTGGTGCGTGCGGCCGGTCTCGGGGAAGAGGCGCAGGTCGGCGACGGAAGGGAGGCGCGCCAGCGTCTCGTAGCGCGTGACGGCCGCCTTTCCGCCGTCGCCGCGAACCTTCATTCGGCGGCCGTCCTTCGGGTCCCGACCGAGCGGGTCCCCGTAGACCCCCCGCCCGGGCGCCGGGTGGCCCCAGACGAGAGCCCGGTAGGTCTTGTGCGCGGCGCGCGACTGGAAGGCCCGGGAGAGCTCCCGGTGCGCCGCGTCCGTCTTCGCGAGGAGCACGACGCCGGTGGTCCCGACGTCGAGACGGTGGACGAGCAGGAGCGGCTCCGAGGGGTCTTCGCCGCACGCCGCGAGGAGCCGCCCGACGGCCCCGGCCGCCGATTTGTCCTCGCGCGCCGAGGTCGCCATCGAGATGCCGGGCGGCTTGTCGAGAGCGACGGCGAGCGCGTTCTCGAAGAGCCTCAACGCGCCTGGAACCGGTCGTACACCATGCGGGAGAGCTTGGCGCCGAGCCGGAAGGTTTCGTTGTCGGCGCTCGCGCGCTTGTCCCGGATCCGCCGGGCGAAGATCGCGATCACATAGCGGGCCTTCGGGCCCTTGACGTAGGCCGCGTCGTTGCGGACGTCGCCTTTGAAGCCCGTCGCGTCCGGATTCTTCTCCTCGTCCCAGCCGGTCTTGTTGGCGACGAGGATGTCGTCCTTCTCGAAGGGGAGCGAGCGCGGGATCATCGCCCGGTCCTGCTGGGTCGCGAGCAGCGCGATCATCGCGTCGCACGCAGTGCGCGAGACGACCTTGCCCTGCGCGATCAGCTCCATCAGCGTCGCCGCTTCGCGAGGCGTCGTCGAGCCCAGGCCGTACTCCTTCTCCTCCTCCGGGAGGACGTCGGCGCGGCCGTCGCGGAAGGTGGGACGGTAGAGCCGCGTCTTCTTCAAGCCGAGGGAGTCGAGGAGGGCATCCACGTTTGCCGTGCCGACCATGCCGACGAGCAGATTCGTTGCGGTGTTGTCGCTGTAGGCGATCATGAACTTCAGGAGATCCGAGACGGTGAGCACGGTCCCGTCGTGGAGCATGTTCAGCGGGATGGTCTCGTCGCCGGCCTTGTCGGAGTCGTGGAGAGTGACCGGGGTGTTCTTGCCGAACTTGCCCGCGTCGATCTGCCGGAAGACCTCCGCCATGACGGCTACCTTGATGAGGCTCGCGGTCGGAAAACGTTGATCGGCGTTGACCGCCACGACCTCTCCCGTGCCGAGGTCCTTCGCATAGAGGCCCATCTCGCCCGGAAAGGTCGCGATCTTCGCGGCGATCGGTGCCTCGAGCGGGCTTCCGGCCGGCGCGGCGAATGCGGCGGCGAGCAACGCAGCGGCGATCATCGGGCGTCGATGCTATCCCGCCCGGATCCCGCGCGATAAGCTTCGCGCCACATTTCGAGAGGACAAACGATGATGCGAAAAGTTGGAGCCTGGTTCCTCGTCGGGGGTCTCGCGGTGTGCGCGCTCGCTCAGGACAAACCCGCCGAGAAGCCCGCGCCGGCTCCGGAGGCCGCGAAAAAGGAGGCTCCGAAGGCCGAGCAGTCCGTCACGCAGCACACCGCCGTGATCGGCGGAGTTCCGGTGGCCTATACGGCCACGGCTGGAACGCTCATCGTGAGGAACGCCAAGGACGACCCCTGGGCCAGCATCGGCTACGTGGCGTACGTCCGGAAGGACGCCGGCCCGTCCGCGCGCCGTCCGATCGCCTTCTGTTACAACGGCGGCCCCGGATCGTCGTCGATCTGGCTCCACATGGGAGCGCTCGGCCCCCGGCGTGTCGTCGTTGCGGACGCCGCCCCGACGCCGCCGCCGCCGTATCAGGTCGTCGACAACGCCTACAGCCTGCTCGACAAGGCCGACCTCGTTCTGATCGACCCCGTCGGCACGGGGATCAGCAAGCCGCTCGGAGACTTCAAGGACCAGGACTTCTGGGGCGTCGATCCCGACATCGAATCGATCTCGCGGTTCATCAAGCAGTACGTCTCGGACAACGGCCGCTGGAATTCGCCGAAGTACCTGATCGGCGAGAGCTACGGCACGACGCGCTCGCCCGGCATCGTCGACTGGCTCCAGAGTCGCGGCGGCATGTCGTTCAACGGCGTGGTCCTCGTCTCGCTCGCGACGGACCTCGGCGCGATCTTCGCGTTCCCGGGCAACGACCAGCCCTATCCGCTCATCCTGCCGAGCTACGCGGCGACGGCCTGGTACCACAAGGCGCTTCCGAACCCGCCGAAGGACCTCGAGCCCTGGCTCGACGAAGTGCGGCGATTCGCGGCCGGCGACTTCGCCGCGGCGATCGCCGCGGGCGACCGGCTGACGGAGGAACGGCGCGCGGCGGTCGTCCAGAAGCTTCACGAGTACACCGGGCTCTCGGAGGAATACCTGCGCCTGGCGGATCTGCGGGTGAGCGAAAGCGAGTTCACGCAGGAGCTCTTCCGGCAGAAGGGGATCACGGTCGGCCGGCTCGACTCGCGATTCGTGGGGCCCACTTTCGACCCGCTCGCCAAGGAGACCGAGAACGACCCGCAGTCGAATTCGATCACCGGCGCGTACACGGCCGCGTTTCTCGACTGGTACCACGAGGGCTTGAAGTTCGGCGAGGGCAAGTCGTACGTCGTCACGGCCGACGCGTGGCGGACGTGGGACTTCAAGCACGCGATCCCCGACTTGCCCTTCCCCTCGCCGTCACTGACGAACACCAACGTCGATCTGGGACGCGCGATGGCGTTCAACCCGAGTCTGCGCGTCCTCGCCCTCAACGGTCGGTTCGACCTCGCGACGCCGTTCTTCGCGAGCGAGTACATGATGGCGCACGTCTCGCCCCAGAAGGACGTCAAGGCTCGCATCGAGATGAAGTACTACCCGGCGGGTCACATGATGTACGTCAACGAGGAGGCGCTCAAGGCGATGAAGGCCGACATGGCCGACTTCGTTTCGCGGACTTCGAAGTAGCTCGACGGCGACTGCGCCGCAAAGAACCTCTCCTAATTCAGATGACGCTCAAGTCCGCGGCGCGCGAAGTCTCCCGAAGTCACCGAGGGAGGAGGCGCGCGCCGCGGTAGCGAACGCGGAGCGAGGGGCCAGCCGGTCGGTCGAGCCCGCATCCGGGCGAGCCGACCGGCGGTGCGCCCGGATGGGCGCAGGCCCCGAACGGAGCGTTCGCTACGGTATTGCGACCTGATACATGAGCGCGCCGCCCGAGTAGAAGGGCATGTAGAACGTGCCGGCGCAGTTCATGTACGAGCGGCCGTTGACCGACGTGCTCGAGCACCCGACGGGCGGAAGGGTCGTGACGACGGTGCCGACGGCCGGTGTGTAGGCGACGGGGGCGGCGTAGTACACGGGGGCCGGCGCGGCGTAGTACACCGGTGCGGGCTGGGCCGCCGAGGCGACCGCGGCTCCGACCATCGCGCCGCCGATCGCGGCGCCGGCGACCGCCGCCCCGGAATAGCCGTGATAGCAACAGGGAGGGTGGTACGCGACGGCCACGCCGCCGCGGTAACCGCCGGCGGCGACCCAGGCCCTGGCGGGCGAGGACAGGGCGAGGAAGGCGGCGGCCGAGAGAAACGCGGCGAGGGTTCGGATCTTCATGGCTTGCTCCTGTCCGGCGCTATGGCTTCGTGGTCTGCCAGGCGACCTTCGTCGCTCCGGCGGGCGGGGTGAACGCGAACTGGTCGGCGGGAACGTTCGCGGACAGATTCCAGTCGGAAAACGACGTCACGATGCGCGGCGTCCCCTTGACGTTCTTGTACGTGACGGCGATCCGGCGGGGAAGCGGCTTCGCGCCGTCCTCGATCCAGACCTGCCAGTCGGCATCGGGCTCGGAGAACGCCAGGTGGCGACAGGCGACGCCGTCGATCCGCGCCGCTCCGGCGTCGAACGCCGTCGTCACACCTTCCATCATCCTGGCGTACGGGTCCTTGAGAAGGAACCCCGCGGCCGGGAACGGCATCTGGAAGCGGTCCATCAGCATCACGAGCGTTTCGTCGATCGTGGGTGGAGCGTCCGCCTGACCGTAATAGGTGCTCTTGGCGGAGTAGATCGCCACCGTCTTCCCGTCGTAACAGAGCGATGCGTCGTGAAGGTCGCCGGTCGTGTCGACCCGCATGCGATTCGGCCGGGCCACGGCGATGGTCGCCTCTCCGAAGAAATCGAGGAGGGGACCGTTCACGGAAGGCATCTCACGGTCGGACGTGGCCTTGAAGGTGAAGTTGCCGGCGCCCTTGAGGAGCTCGCTCATGGCCTTCAGGCGATCGAGTGCGGCGGGCTCGAGCGGCGGCGGCGGAGCCGGGGTCGCCTCGGGCGCCGGCGCTCCCGACTGGGCGGCCGCCGGGAACGCGGACAACAGGAGAGCCAACGCTCCCGAGGCTGCGGCGAGGCTGTTGCGGGATCGAGTTCTCAACCTGGACCTCCTGTTCCGGAGAGGGCGGTGCGCGAGAGAGACCGATTAGATCACACCGGTTCACCCGTTCTCGGTTCGTTGTAGGCTCGGTGCAACCTTGACTTTGCCGGCCGGTTCGCGTCTGGGCCCCTACGAGATTCTCGCGCCTATCGGGGCGGGGGGGATGGGGGAGGTGTACAAGGCGCGGGACACGCGGCTGGAGCGCACGGTCGCGGTGAAGGTTCTGCCGCAGCATCTCTCGGCCTCCGCGGAAGTGCGGCAGCGGTTCGAGCGGGAGGCGAAGACGGTCTCGCAGCTCTCGCATCCCCACATCTGCGCTTTGTACGACGTGGGGCGCGAGGGCGAGACCGAGTACCTGGTGATGGAGTATCTGGAGGGCGAGACGCTGTCGGCGCGCCTGGCCAACGGGTCGCTGCCGCTGTCGCAGACGTTGAAGTTCGGAGTGGAGATCGCCGACGCTCTCGACAAGGCGCACCGTCAGGGGATCGTGCACCGGGACCTGAAGCCGGGCAACGTGATGCTGACGAAGACGGGAGTGAAGCTGCTCGACTTCGGGCTGGCGAAGGCGATGGCGCCGGCGGCGGCGCCGTCCTCGGGAGCGACGTCGCTGCCGACGGTGATGGGCGCGGCGACAGGCGAGAACCTGACGCAGGAAGGGACGATCCTGGGGACGTTCCAGTACATGGCGCCCGAGCAGCTCGAGGGCAAGGAGGCGGACGGTCGGACGGACATCTTCGCCTTCGGGTGCGTGCTGTACGAGATGGCGACGGGGCGGAAGGCGTTTTCGGGTTCGTCGCAGGCGTCGCTGATCTCTTCGATCATGAAGGAGGAGCCGGCGCCGGTCTCGGCGGTGACGCCGACCTCGCCGCCGGCACTGGACCGGGTGATCCGGAAGGCGCTGGACAAGGACCCGGAGGACCGGTGGCAGAGCGCGGGGGATCTGGGCAGCGAGCTGAAGTGGATCGCCGAGGGCGGCTCGGCGAGCGGCATCCCGGCGCCGGTGCTGCCGGCCCGGCGGCGCTCCGCCGCCTGGCTGCCCTGGGCGGCCGCCGTCGTCCTCGCCGCGGCGGGCCTTGCCGCCGGACGTCTGCTGCATCGCGCTCCCGCGGCGCCCGTGCTCCGATCGTCGATCGATCTGCCGCCGCAGATGGAGCTCGAGCCCGCCAATCAGTCGATCGCCCTTTCGCCGGACGGCAGGACGCTCGCCCTCGCGGCGACCGGGGCGGAGGGAAAGCGCCAGATCTGGGTTCGCCGCATGGACGGCTTCACCGTTGCGCCCCTGGCTGGCACCGACGATGCCGCGATCCCGTTCTGGTCGCCCGACGGCCGGAACATCGGCTTCTTCGCCGATCGCAAGTTGAAGCGGATCCCGGCGACCGGGGGGGCGGTCCAGACGATCTGCGAAGCCGCGGACGGCCGCGGCGCGAGCTGGAGCGTGGACGACTTGATCGTCTTCGCCCCCGCGCCCTTCGGCGGACTCTGGAAAGTCCCGGCCGGCGGCGGCACGCCGGAGCCGCTGACGAAAGCCGAAGGGGCGGGGGCCACACACCGACTGCCCTGGTTTCTTCCGGACGGGAAGCGCCTGCTCTATTTCTCCGGCACGCAGACCTCCGACGAGGAGAAGAAGAGCGCCATCGAGGCGCTGGACCTTCGGACGGGCCGATCCACGTTCGTCGCCCACGAAAACAGCGAGGGGCGATACGCCGAACCGGGTTACCTCCTGTTCATGCGCGACGGGAATCTCCTCGCTCAGCGGCTGGATCCCTCCAGCCTGAAGGCGACGGGCGCCGCGACTCCGGTCGCCGAAGGCGTGCTGTTCCAGCCCTACCGGTGGTTCGGGAACTTCACCGTTTCGAACCAGGGGTTGCTGGTCTTTCAGAGCAATACGGCCCAGCGCAAGCGGCGGCTCACCTGGTTCGACCTCGACGGCAGGCAGCTCGGCCAGGTGGGCGAGGCAGCGGACTTCTTCTCGATAGCGCTTTCGCCCGACGACCGGCGGGTGGTCTCGACCATTCGGGCGAGCGCTTCCTCGAAGCCGGAGGTCCGGCTCTACGACCTGGATCGCGGCGTTGGCTCCCGTTTCACGTTCGGGGACCAGGGCGCGAACTTCCCGGCCTGGTCGGCGGACGGACGCCAGATCGCGTTCGGTGATCCCGGCTTCGGCGTTCGCGTCAAGGCCGCTGATGGCGCCTCGGAAGCGAAGGTCGTCCTGGCCGAGAAGACCAACATCTGGCCGCTGTCGTGGTCGCCGGATGGAAAGCACATGCTCCTGCGCATCCAGGATTCGAAAACGGGTGGCGTGGGTCTCTGGGACCTGGCGCTCGACGGAGATCATCAGCCCCGCAAGCTCGTCGATTCCGATCCGGACCAGTTCCTGAACGGGTCGATCTCGCCGGACGGTAAATGGCTGCTCTATGTCTCGAACGAGTCCGGCCGGTCGGAGACGTACCTCGTCCCCTTTCCGGGGCTGGGCGAGAAACGGCAGGTGTCGACGGCCGGGGCGACGGAGGGCCGATGGCTCTCAGACCGGTCCATCCTCTACGACCAGCCTCCCGACGGAAAGCTCTTCGTCGTGGACGTGGACACGAAGGGCGGTTCGCTCCAGATCGGTCCGCCGCGCCCGATCTTCGACGGCAAGCCTTCGCCGCGCGGCCCGTTCGACGCCTCCCATGACGGAAAGAGGCTGCTGTTTGCCGTGCCGGTGGAGGACAGCTCGTCGGCGCAGCTCCGCCTGGTCTCCGACTGGCTCGCGGAGCTCGCGAAGAAATAGGGCGGCTCGGCCGGCTGCACCTTACGACCAGGCGGTCCGGATCGGCGGCGGATTCGTCAGGGTCTGCATGACGACGCAGTACTGCTCGGTCTTTTCGGCGAGCGCGCGGAGCTGATCGGGCGTGGCCTCCGGCGCGTCGATGTCGAACTTGAGGCGGATCGACTCGAACCCGACCGGGACCTCCTTCGAGATGCCGAGCGTGCCGGCAAGATCGAGGTCGCCTTCGACGGATACGGCGATCGATTTCGTCGGGATCCCCATGGCCGCCGCGACCATCTGGCAGGTCACCTGGGCGCAGGCGGCGAGCGCGCCCAGCAGCAGGTCGCCCGAGCAGGCCCCGGTCCCGGCGCCACCGACACCCGCGTGCGCCTGGGCCTCGTACACGGCCCGCCCGATGTCAATCGAACAGGCGATCGGGGCCCCAGCCTCGGCCCCCTTCGCGCGCAACGTGATGCGCGAGGCCGAGGGCTCGGCGCGGTAGCGGTCCTTCAGCGGCTTCTGGACGGAACGCAGGTCCATCGTCGGGCCTCCCGGTCTAGTCTATGGCCCCGGAGATTTCGGACATGGACTTTGTCGTCGTCGTCGAATGCGTCGCGGTCTTCTTCACCGGTCTGCTCGCCGGGATCCTGTTCGGGGACCGCGCCGGAAACACCCACGCCCGCGCGAAGCTCCCGCTGGCGGCCTTCCTGGCGTTCCAGCGGGAGCAGAACCGCCGTTTCGCAGCGATGATGCCGGCTCCGATCCTGGCGGCCGTCGTCGCGAGTGTCGGCTGGCTGGTCTTGATCCGGTCGCATTCGGATTCGGCCGAGTTCGGGTTGGCCGTTGTCGGGACGGCGGCGCTCGTTCTCGTCGTGGCGATTACACGGATCGTGAACATCCCGATCAACAACCGGGTCGATTCGGCGACCGAGGGCTCGGAGCCCGCGCAGGCTCAGGCGCTCTGGTCGCGCTGGGAGCGCGCCCACACTGCCCGCACGGTCCTGGCGGTTCTGGCGTCCCTCTGCGAGCTCGCGGCGCTCGGAATCTCGGCGTCGGGCCCCTACGCCGTGACCGGCCGCGCGGCTTCCTTGCGCGGATACTTCGTCGCGACGTAGTCGTCGACGAGGGCGCGGAAGGCCGCCGCGAGCTCTTCGTAGGTGCCCTTGAGCGTCGTGAAGTGCTGGCCGTCGATGTAGACCGGGCAGTGGGGCTCCTCTCCCGTGCCCGGGAGCGAGATGCCGATCGAGGCGGCCTTCGACTCGCCGGGGCCGTTGACGACGCAGCCCATCACCGCAAGCGTCATGTTCTCGACACCTTCGTGCTCCTGCTTCCAGACGGGCATCTGGTCGCGGATGTAGCCCTGGATGCGCTCGGCGAGCTCCTGGAAGGTCGTCGACGTGGTGCGGCCGCAACCGGGGCAGGCGGTCACGCTGGGCGCGAAGGACCGGATCCCGAGCGACTGAAGCAGCTCGCACGAGGCGTAGACCTCCTCGCGCCGGTCGCCGTTGGGCCGCGGCGTGAGCGAGATGCGGATCGTGTCGCCGATACCCTCGTTGAGCAGGACGCCCATGGCCGAGGAGGACCAGACGAGTCCCTTCATCCCCATGCCGGCTTCCGTCAGGCCCAGGTGGAGTGGCTGATCCGTGCGCGTCGCCAGTTCCCGGTAGACAGCGATCAAGTCGAGCGGCCGGGAGACCTTGCACGAGATGATGATCTGGTCCTTGCGGAGTCCCGACTGCAGCGCGAGCTCGGTCGACTGCAGCGCCGAGAGGATCATGCATTCGTTGATGATCTCCTCGGACGTCTTGCCGAGGTCCCTGTCCGTGTTCTCCTGCATCTTCTCCATGACGAGCTCCTGGTTCAGGGAGCCGCCGTTGACGCCGATCCTCACGGGCTTGCCGTTGTCGACCGCGATCCTGCAGATCGTCGCGAACTGCTCGTCGCGCCGGGTGCCCTTGCCGACGTTGCCGGGGTTGATCCGGTACTTGTCGAGCGCCTTCGCGCAGTCCGGGAACTTCGTCAGCAGGACGTGTCCGTTGTAGTGGAAGTCTCCGATGAGCGGCGCGTCCGCGCCGGCGTCGAGCATGCGCTTCTTGATCTCGGGGACCGCCGCGGCCGCCTCGGGGACGTTGACGGTGATGCGGACGAGCTCCGAGCCCGCCCGGGCGAGCTCGATGCACTGCTGCGTCGTGGATTTCACGTCCGCCGTGTCGGTGTTCGCCATCGACTGGACGACGACGGGCGCGTCGCCGCCGACCATCACCTTGCCGACGGGGACGCCCACGGTGCGATGCCGGATGCGTTGGTTCATGGGCCGATCAATCTACCAGATGCGGCAGGGGCGGCGGTGGACGGGTCGCGCCTATCTTGTATGCTCCGAACGACTTGACGCTCGCTTCCGGAACCCGGCTCGGGCCCTACGAGATCCTGGCGCCGCTCGGCGCGGGGGGAATGGGCGAGGTGTACCGGGCGAAGGACTCGAAGCTTCACCGCGACGTCGCGATCAAGGTCCTTCCCGAGTCGGTGGCGCGCGACCCGGAGCGGCTGGCGCGCTTCCAGCGCGAAGCGCAAGTCCTGGCCGCGCTGAATCATCCGCAGATCGGGGCCATCTACGGCCTCGAGGAGGTGGGGGGCGTGCCGGCGCTGGTCCTGGAGCTCGTCGAGGGAGAGACGCTCGCGCAACGCCTGGCCCAGGGCCCGATGCCGATCGATGAAGCGCTCGGCGTCGCGCGCGGGATCGCGGAAGCCCTCGAAGCGGCGCACGAAAAGGGGATCGTCCACCGCGACCTGAAGCCCGCCAACGTAAAACTGACGCCGGGCGGCTCCGTGAAGGTCCTCGATTTCGGTCTCGCGAAGGCCCTGGCCGTGGACGGCGGCGCTCCCGACGTGACCCGCTCGCCGACGATCACGGCCGCCGCGACCCAGGCGGGTGTCGTCCTCGGAACGGCGGCCTACATGTCGCCGGAGCAAGCGCGCGGCAAGGCCGTCGACAAGCGCTCCGACATCTGGTCTTTCGGGGCGCTGCTGTACGAAATGCTGACAGGCCAGCGGTGCTTCGAGGGCGAGACCGTGTCGGACGTGCTCGCGTCGGTTCTGCGGCAGGACCCCGAGTGGTCGAGGCTCCCGCGCGAGACTCCGGCGGCGGTCAGGCTGTTGCTCCGCCGTTGCCTCGAGCGCGACCCGAAGAAACGGCTGCGCGACATCGGCGACGCGTGGCTCGAGGGCGCGGCAGGGCCGGATCCGGCCCCGGCTTCCCGGAGACTGCCGATCGGCTGGGCCGCGGCGGTCGTTCTCGCGCTGGCGGCGGGTTACGCCGCCGCGCGTTGGTTCGCGAGGGCCGAGCCTCCGGCAGCGCGCCCGGCGGCGACCCATTCGATCGTCCGTCTGCCTCCCGGGGCGCGACTCTCGGGCTGGGCGTCTCCCGTCGTCGCGATCTCGCGCGACGGGCGCGTCGTCGCGTTCGTCGCCGAGAAAGAGAACGAGCCGCAGCGGCTTTGGATCCACCGGCTCGACCGCAACGACACGCAGGTCGTCCCCGACAGCGACAGCGCGGAGGGCCCCTTCTTCTCGCAGGACGGACAGTGGATCGGCTTCGCGACGAACGTCTCGCAATCCGGGGGCGCTGGAGAAGGACGGCTCAAGAAGTACTCGGTCTCGACCGGACTGACGCAGCCGGTAGCCTCGATACCCGACTACTACGGCGGCAGCTTCGCCGCCGACGGCTCGATTCTGGTCGCCGCTTCGACGACCGAGGGCCTCTGGCGTCTGCCGGCCGGTGGCGGAAAGCCCGACACTTCGACCGAGAGAGTCGTCTGGCAGGGGAAGGAGGTGACGCGGTCGATGTCCTGGCCGCAGATCCTTCCCGGAGGTGCGGCGGCCCTCGTCACGGACGGGGATGCCGTGCCGATCGGCGTCGCCGCGCTCGATCTTCGCAACCGCCACCTCCAGACGCTCGCCACGGACGTCAGGTTCTGCCGGTATTCGGCCGACGGCCGGCTCCTGATGCTGAAGGCCGACCGGACGCTGCTCGCGGCTCCGTTCGACCCCGCGAGCCTCCGCATGACGGGCGAGGCGGTGGCCGTGCTGAAGGACGTCGCGTTCGGAGACAACGATGGAGGTTCCTTCGCGCTCTCCGAAACCGGGACGCTGGTCTATGCGACGGGCACCCTCCGTGGTAGCGGTCTCGAACCCATGCGCCTCGTCCGCGTGACGGAGAAGGGCGGGATCGATCCGCTCCCGTTCGAACCCGATGCGTTCGGCCAAGTGCCGGCCCCTTCCCCGGACGGTCGAAGACTCGCCGCCATGACGATGGACGGCTCGCTGTGGATCTACGACCTCGCGAGGCGCGTTCGCTCCCGCATACCGACGGGCGACTGGAAGGTCCAGGGGCGGTCGGTGATCTGGTCCCCGTCCGGTGAGGACCTGGTCTTCTCCGCCTCGACCCGGGCCGAATCGGGGTGGGCCATCGTCCGCTCCAGGGCCGACGGAAGCGGGCAGCCGGTACGGGTCGTTCCGGCCGGCCAGGAGATGTACCCGCTGGCCTGGACTCCGGACGGGCGCCTGATCGTCTACACGCTGTTCGGCAAGGAACCCGGGCTCTGGGCAGGGCCCGCCGCCGGGGATGGCCCTCAACGGCGGCTCGTCGACGGCTTCGTCGCCGGGACGGGAGTGTCCCCCGACGGAAAGTGGATCGCGTACGACCTGCTGAACCGCGGGGAATGGTCGGTCGTCGCGGAACCTCTTCCCGGTCCCGGTCCGCGCGTTCAAGTGGCCACGGGCGGCGGCCGGAGCCCCCTCTGGTCCTCGGACGGGAGGGCGATCTTTTACCGCAACGGCAGCCGCTATCTTCGAGTTCGGGTCTCCAGCGTGGGAGGCAGGCTCGAGCCCTCGATGCCCGAGGAGCTTTTCCAGTCGCCGAACCTGCGAGGCTTCGCGGTCGCGCCGGACGGGAAGGGCTTCTTCGCGGTCGAGGACCCCCCCGAGTCCGGCGTGGTCCGCGAGCTGCATCTGGTGACCAACTGGTTCTCGGAGCTCGAGCCGCTGGCTCCGGCCCGTGAGGCGAAGTGACGCTCGCTTCCGGGACCCGGCTCGGCCCCTACGAGATCCTCGCGCCGCTCGGCGCCGGAGGGATGGGGGAGGTCTACAAGGCGAGGGACACCCGGCTCGAGCGGTCGGTGGCGATCAAGGTGCTCCCTCAGCATCTTTCGTCTTCGCCCGAGGTCCGCCAGCGATTCGAGCGCGAGGCGAAGACCATCTCGCAGCTCTCGCATCCGCACATCTGCGCGCTCTACGACGTTGGCCGGGAGGGTGAGACCGAGTACCTCGTGATGGAGCTCCTCGAAGGCGCGACGCTTTCGGACCGGCTCGCCGGCGGTCCGCTCCCCCTCGATCAGACCCTCCGGTACGGCGTGGAGATCGCCGACGCGCTCGACAAGGCGCACCGGCAGGGGATCGTGCACCGGGACTTGAAGCCCGGCAACGTGATGCTGACGCGGTCGGGCGTCAAGCTGCTCGACTTCGGTCTGGCCAAGGGACTCGCGGCCGCGCAGTCGCAGCCGGGCGCGACCTCGGTGCCGACGGCGATGGGCACGCCGCAGAACCTGACGCAGGAGGGCACGATCCTCGGGACGTTCCAGTACATGGCGCCCGAGCAGCTCGAAGGCCGCGAGGCCGATGCCCGGTCCGACATCTTCGCGCTCGGCGCCGTGCTGTACGAGATGGCTTCGGGCCGCAAGGCGTTTTCCGGAGCGAGCCAGGCCTCGCTCATCTCGGCGATCCTGCGCGACGAGCCCCAGCCGATCTCGCAGGTGCAGCCGACCTCGCCGGCCGCGCTCGACCGGGTCGTGAAGACCTGCCTCGCGAAGGACCCCGAGGAGCGCTGGCAGTCGGCGGGCGATCTGAAGCGGGAGCTCCGCTGGATCGGGGAGGGGTCCCAGTCCGGTGCCTCGGTCGCGGCCCCGGTCCCGCGGCGGCGTGCCGGCGCGCGGGCCGCGTGGATCGTCGCACTGCTCGCGGCCGCCGCGGCCCTGGCCCTTGGCGTGGCGTGGGCGCGGCAGCGCGCCGTGCGGCCACCACCGATCCATGCCTTCCTCCTGCCACCGGACAAGACGACATTCGCGCTGACGGGAGACCAGGGGGCGCCGATCGCGCTCTCCGCCGACGGCGAGAACGCCGTCTTCGGAGCCTCCGGACAGCTCTGGGTCCAGTCGCTGCGGACGGGCGCGGTGGCCGCCCTCGCCGGGGCCGAGAGCGGGCAGTTTCCGTTCTGGTCGCCCGACGGGCGCCGCATCGGGTTTTTCGGCGGCGGAAAACTGAAGACCATCGACGCCGCAGGCGGGTCAGCGCGAATCGTCTGTGACGCGCCGACGCCGCGCGGGGGCACATGGGGACCGGACGAGACGATCGTGTTCGCTCCGGATTTCCGGGGAGGCCTCTATCGGGTTCCCTCGAGCGGCGGGACGCCGGCGCCGGTGACGACGCTCGACACGAAGCGCCACTCGACGCATCGCTGGCCCTGGTTCCTGGCCGACGGACGGCATTTCATCTACCTCGCCGCCGACCATGCGAACCCGCGGTCCGAGGAAGCCGGGGTCTACGCGGCGTCGCTCGACGGGGGAGAGCCGCGGCGGCTCCTCCCGGGACCCGGCAGCGCCCTGTCCGTACCGGGCTGGCTCCTCACGGTGCAGGGTGAGAGCCTGATGGCCACGCCCTTCGACGCCAGGCGCCTGGCGGTCACGGGTCCCGCCGTCCGTGTCGCCGGAGACGCGGCCTTCGACGCCGGCACCTGGAGGGGCGTCGTCGCGGCGTCGCAGACGGGTGTCCTGGCGTACCAGATCGCGCGCGAAGGCCTCGGCGGCCAGCTCGCGTGGCTTGACTTCTCGGGCCGCACGCTCTCGACGGTCGGCGAACGGAGTGAGTCTTACTCGCTGAAGCTGTCTCCCGACGGTCGTCGGGCATCGATGCTTCTCGGCGATCCGAACAACGACATCTGGGTCTACGAGCTCGATCGCGGCGTCCGGACGCGCTTGACGACGGATGCCCAGGTGATCACCTCGCCCGTATGGTCGCCGGATGGGTCTCAGATCCTGTTCGTCAGCACAGAAAGCATCGCCAGCAAGCCTTCGTACCTCATGGAGACGCTGCCGTCACTCGGGGCCGGCGAGCGAAAGGAGGTCATGCGCTCCCCGGAGCGGATCGAGCCGACCGACTGGTCGCGGGACGGCCGCTACGTCCTGGTCGACAGGGGCAACATCGGAGCCACCGACATCTGGGCCGTCCCGGTGGCCGAGCCGGACAAGGCCTTTCCGGTGGTGCAGACGCCGTCCTGGGAGGGGGCCGGCGCGTTTTCGCCGGACGGACGCTGGCTGGCCTACGGATCGCTTCAGACGGGGACCTTCGAGATCTACGTCATGGCCTTTCCCGGTGGAGCGCGATGGCAGGTCTCTGGCCAGGGCGGATGGGAGCCGCGGTGGAGCCCGGACGGGAAGACCCTCTACTTCCTTTCGTTCGACGGAATGCTGATGGGGGCACCCGTCGACGGCAGCGGCAAGGGTCTGGAGGTCGGGAGCGCGAAGCCGCTCTTTCCCATCAACCTCTTTACGGGCCCCCGGCAATCGCCCGCGTACGAGATCGCCCCGGACGGCAAACGCCTGCTCGTCAACCTGGCGAGCGAGGCCCAGGCCGCGCGCGTCGCGCTCGTGGCGAACTGGCCATCCGGCCTGCCGCGATGATGCGGCCCCGCGGCGGGGTCGAGAGTATTGGCGGCAAACGCCGTTCACGTGAAACGATGACGCCAATGCCGATCCGGAGACGTCGGACGATCCGCCTGGCGGGTCTCCTCCTGGGCCTGTCGGGCGCTCTCGCGGCGCAGGAACTCGGGCGCACCGACTTCGCCACCTCCGGTTCGCCGGCCGCGCAGGAGCGCTTCCTGCGCGGCGTGCTGCTGCTCCACAGCTTCGAGTACGCCGACGCCGCCGAGGAATTCCGGGCGGCGCAGAAAATCGAACCGGGCTTCGCCATGGCGTACTGGGGCGAGGCGATGACGTACAACCATCCGCTCTGGATGGAACGCGATCGTGCCTCGGCGATCGCCGCGCTCGATCGCCTGGCGCCGACGCCGGAGGCGCGCCGCGCGAAAGCGCCGACCGAGCGCGAGAAGATGTACATGGACGCCGTCGAAGTCCTCTGGGCCGAGGGGGACCGCGCCGCCCGCGATCGCGCCTACGCGGAAGCGATGCGGCGTCTGCACGAGCGATACCCCGAGGATCTCGACGCCTCCGCTTTCTATGCCCTTGCGCTGCTCGGGACGACCGAAGGGCGCCGCGACGCGGCGGTCTACATGCAGGCGGCCGCCGTGGCCGAGGAGGTCTTCGCGAAGAATCCGCATCATCCGGGCGCGGCCCACTATCTGATCCACTGCTACGACGACCCGGTTCACGCTCCCCTGGGGATGCGGGCGGCGCGCGTCTACGCCGGCATCGCGCCCGCAGCGGTCCATGCGCTGCACATGCCCTCGCACATCTTCTTCGCGACCGGCATGTGGGACGAGGCCGTCTCCTCCAACCAGGATTCCTGGAAGGCCTCGGTCGACCGGGCGGCGCGCAAGGGGCTGGGGCCCGACGATCACAGCTTCCACGCGCTTTCCTGGCTCGAGTACGCGTACCTGCAGCTCGGCCGCCGCCGCGACGCGCGGGGAACGCTCACGCTGATGGAAACCGACGCGAAGGCGGGCTCGGCGCACACGCTGGAAAGCCTCGACGAGATGCGGGCGGTGTGGATCGTCGAGACGGGCGACTGCGACGCGGCGGTGCGGCCGCGCCCGGAGGCGTCCCGGGCCCGGGACCGGTTCGTGCGCGGCGTCTGCGCGCTCGCGGCGGGGGATCGGGAAGCGGTCGTCGACGAGCTCGGCCGGTTGAAGGCCGGCTCCACGTCGGCGGCGGCGTCGCACGGCCACTCCGGGATGTCCTATCGCGAGGCGCGCGACGGGGAGATCGCCGCCGTGCTCGCCCTCGAGCTCGAGGCGCTGCTCGCCGCCCGGGATGGCGACGCTCCGAAGTCCGCGCGCCTGGCCGCCGAGGCCGCCGCCGCGGAGGACGCAATGACTTTCGATTTCGGCCCGCCGCCCGTCGTCAAGCCGGCCCACGAGCTCGCCGGCGAGATCCTGCTGGCGCAGGGCCGGGCGGCCGACGCCCAGCGCGAATTCGAGAAGGCGCTCGCCGGGGCCCCCGGGCGCTCCCTTTCGCTGCTCGGCCTCATGCGGGCCGCCGAGGCCTCGGGCGACACGGCTGCGGCCGCGGACGCGCGGGCGAGGCTCGCGCGGAACTGGGCCCGCGCGGATGCCGACCTTCCGAACCTCGCCGAGGCGCGTGTTGCGCCTCCGGCTCCCTAGCTGGCCGATCGACCGCGCCGACGCATGCAGAGCCGCTGAAATGACCCTGACGGCCGGGACCCGGCTCGGTCCCTACGAGATCCTCGCGCCCCTCGGTGCGGGCGGAATGGGGGAGGTCTACCGGGCGCGGGACTCGCGGCTCGGGCGCGAGGTGGCCATCAAGGTGCTGTCGGAGAAAGTCGCTGGAGACCCGGCGGCGCTGGCGCGGTTCGAGCGCGAGGCGCGCGCGGTCGCGGGGCTCTCCCATCCTCACATCCTCGCGCTGCACGATTTCGGCCGCGACGGCGGCATCACCTATGCGGTGACGGAGCTGCTCGACGGCGAGACGCTGGCCGATCGCCTCGCCCGCGGTCCGCTGCCGGCGAGCGAGATCGCGCAGGTGGGTGCGCAGATCTGCGGAGCGCTCTCCGCGGCGCACCGCAAGGGCATCGTGCACCGGGACCTGAAGCCCGCCAACGTGATGCTGACGAAGTCGGGAGTCAAGCTGCTCGACTTCGGGCTCGCCAAGCCGAGCGAGGCGCCGGACGGCCTGACCTCGGCGCACACCGCGGCGGCGGACGTCACGCGAGAGGGGACGATCGTCGGGACGCTCGCGTACATGGCGCCCGAACAGGTCGAGGGAAAGCCGTCCGACGCCCGCTCGGACATCTTCGCTCTGGGTGCGACGCTCTACGAGATGGCCACGGGCCGGAAGGCCTTCCAGGGCTTCGAGCCAGGCCGGCCTGATCTCCGCGATCCTCTCGGGCGAGCCGCCGGCCGTGTCGGCGGTCATGCCGATGTCGCCGCCCGTGCTCGATCGGATCGTGCGCGGCTGCCTCGCCAAGGACCCGGACGCGCGCTGGCAGACCGCGCACGACGTCGGGCTGCAGCTGGCGGGCCTCGGCGATTCCGGGACGAGTTCGGCGGCCGCGGTCCCTTCCGTCGCTCCGGGCAAGCGGCTGCGCTGGCTGCCATGGGCCGTCGCGGCGACGTTTGCGGCCGTCGCCGCGGCGGCCCTGCTCCGCCGGCCGGCGGCGCCGCCGGCATCGACACCCGTTCGCTTCGCCCTTCCACCTCCGGCCGAAGGCTCCTACTTCACGACGTTCGAGGCCAAGACGGTCGCTGTCTCGCCGGACGGCACACAGATCGCTTTCGCCGTGTCCCCTCAAGGCGTCTCGGCGGCGAGCCGGGGCATCGCCGCGCCCGAGGGTTCCGGAGCGCGGCGGATCTGGATCCGCCGGCTCTCGGAGATCGAGTCCCATCCCGTTCCCGGGACCGAGGACGTGCTCTCCCTCTTCTGGTCCCCGGACGGAACGCAGCTGGGGTTCTTCACGCCCGGCAAGTTGAAGCGCATCCTCCTCTCGGGAGGCGCCGCGATTCCCATCTGCGACGTGCCGGCGGGAGGCGGCAAGGCCGGCACATGGGGAGCCAATGGCGACATCCTGTTCGCGAGCATCCAGGGAGCGGCCATTTCCCGGGTCTCCGCGGCGGGAGGGACACCGGTCGACGAGATCAGGATCGCCGGCGACGAGGTGAGTTTCAAATGGCCCTGGTATCTCCCCGATGGAAAGAGATTCCTCTATGTCGCTCGGCTCCCGGACGGGAGCGGCCGGCTCAAGCTCGCCGAGGTCGGCAAGGCTCCCCGGGTCGTGGGGCCAATGACGTCGTCCGTTCAGTACGCCGATCCCGGTTTCCTGGTTTTCGTGAAAGAGGGGACGCTGCTCGCCCAGCGGTTCGATCCGGAGGCCTCCCGTTTCGTCGGGGACCCGCTCCCGATCGCCGAGCACGTCAACTACTTCCTGTCGACGGGCCACGCGACCTTCGCCGTCTCTCCTTCCGGGACGCTCGTCTTTCAATCGCACGACGACGTCAGCCACCTGGCCTGGTTCGACCGTTCCGGCCGCGAGCTCGAGACGATCGGACCGCCCGGCAACTACCTGAATCTCTCGATCGCCGATGACGGGCGGCGGGTCTTCTACGATCGGACGCGGCCGGGCATCGGAACCTTCGATGTCTGGAGCTTCGATCTGGAACGCGGAGTCGAGACCCCCATCACCACCGATCCCGAGACCGAGATCGCGGCCATCGAGCTGCCCGACCGAAAGAGCATCGTCTACTCGGCCAATCGCGGGGGAGCACCGGAGCTCTACCGCCGGAGCCTGGAAAGCGGCGCCGAGGAGCGGTTGGCCCCCGGGCAGCGGGCGTTCCAACAGGCGCAGGACATCTCGCCGGACGGCCGTACACTCGCCTACATCGAGCGAGCCGACACCGGCAGTTTCGACATCTGGACGCTGCCCCTCGACGGGTCCGGCAAGCCGTCGCCGTTCCTGCAGTCCGCGTTCGGCAAGGGGCAGGTCCGATTTTCGCCGGATGGCCGCTTCCTGGCGTTCGTCTCGAGCGAGTCTGGCCGGTCCGAGGCCTACGTCACGCCCTTTCCCGGTCCCGGGCAGAGGATTCGGTTGTCCTCGGACGGAGCGACCCTCCTGGCGTGGAGTCCGGACGGCCGCGAGCTCCTCTACCTGTCGAGCGAAGGCCGCATGATGTCGGTTCCGGTGTCGACGAGCCCGTCGCTTCGGACCGGCCCGCCGGCGCCGCTCTTTGCCGTCTCGGGCAAGCGCTGGCTCGGATTCGCGCTCTCGCCGGACGGGAAGAAGTTTCTCGCCGTCGTTCCCGACGTCTCGGCGGACGAACAGCCGATGTCCGTCGTCCTGAACTGGGTGGGGGCGCCGCCGCGGTAGGGCGGGCGATCGCGAAAGCGCAAAAAGCGCGGCGCGGCCCGGGTCGCTCCGGTCTTCCGGAAGGCGCGCTCGGATCTCCCGCATCCGGGGGATCGAATATCCTGAGGAGAGCTTGAGCCTCGACGCCGGCGTTCGCCTTGGTCCCTTCGAGATCCTCGCGCCGCTCGGCGCGGGCGGGATGGGAGAGGTCTACAAGGCACGGGACCTGCGCCTCGAGCGAACGATTGCGATCAAGGTGCTGCCGGAGCGCGTGGCGGCGTCGCCGGAGCTCCGCCGACGCTTCGAGCGAGAGGCGCGGGCGATCTCGCAGCTCTCGCACCCGAACATCTGTACGGTCTACGACGTCGGGAGGCAGGACGGCGTCGAGTATCTCGTCATGGAGTATCTCGAGGGCAAGACCCTCGCCGCGAGGCTCCTCGCGGGGCCGCTGCCTCTCGACGAGGTCATGCGGTTCGGGCGGCAGATCTCCCAGGCCCTGGATGCCGCGCACCGCCACGGCATCGTGCATCGGGACCTGAAGCCGGGCAACATCATGTTGACGCGGTCCGGCGTCAAGCTCCTCGACTTCGGCCTCGCCCTGCCCGTGCCTTCCGCGGCAGACCTGGCGCAGACGCCGACCGTGGCGTCGGATCTGACCGCCGAGGGCCTCATCCTCGGCACGGCGGGCTACATGTCGCCGGAGCAGGCCGAGGGCCGGGAGCTCGACTCCCGGAGCGACATCTTCGCGCTCGGCGCCGTGCTCTACGAGATGACGACGGGCCGGCGCGCGTTCCAGGGCGCCAGTGTGGCGGCGACGCTCTCGGCCGTCCTGACGAACGATCCTCCGCCGATTCTCTCCGTCCGGCCGGAAGCCCCCGCCACGATGGAGCCGCTGGTCGCTCTGTGCCTCGCGAAGGACCGCGAGCGACGCTGGCGAAGCGCGCACGACGTGGACCTGCAGCTCGAGTCGATGAGCGGGAGCTCTTCCCATCCTCAGCTTCTCGCGGCGGTGCCGTCGCGGCGGCCGCGGCGGGGGTTGGTCTGGGCCGCCCTGGGAGTCGCCGCCGTACTCGCTTCCGTCGCGCTCCTGCGGATCGGGAGCGCGGCCCCGTCCGCGGGTCCGTCGATCCGTTTCCCTCTTTCCCCGCCGGCCGACCGCGCCTTCTTCATGTCGATGACGACGAAGGCCTTTGCGGTCTCGCCCGACGGACTTCGGATCGCCTACGTCTCGTCGTCGAATTCCGAGTCGTCCTCGCGTGCTCCGAACATCACCGGCGGGAGCAGCCGCGGCATATGGGTTCGCGAGCTCGCCAGTCTCGAAGCCCGGCCGGTTCCGGGGACCGAGGGCGCGATCTCGGTCTTCTGGTCGCCCGACGGGAAAGCGCTCGGCTTTTGCGCGCCGGGGAAGTTGAAACGGATCCTGCTCGCCGAGGGTGCGGCTCCCGTCCCCGTGTGCGACCTGCCGTCGAGACTCTGGATGGACGGGAGCTGGGGATCCGGCGGTGACATCCTGCTCGGGCACATCCAGGGCACGACGATTCTCCGGGTGCCCGCCGCCGGCGGCTCGCCGCGGGCCGTCGTGGAAGCTCAGGCCTCGCTGGGCGAGGTTCGGCTCGGCTGGCCCTCGTACCTTCCGGGGGGCAATCGGTTTCTCTACGTCGCGCAGCTGACCGGCGGCGCTTCGAAGTTGATGCTGGCCGAGCCCGGAAAGCCGCCGCGCCCGATCGGGCCGGGGACCTCCTCGGTGCAGTTCGTCGAACCGGGTTACCTCGTCTTCGCGCGGGAGGGCGTGCTCCTCGCGCAGCGATTCGACTCGAAATCCGGGCGTTTGTCCGGGGACCCCGTTTCGATCGCCGAGCAGGTCCGCTATTTCCTGACGACGGGCTTCGCCGCCTTCGCCGCTTCGCCCGCCGGGACCATCGTGTTTCAGCCTCACGAAGACGTGAGCCGCCTGACCTGGTTCGACCGGGCGGGCCGGCCCCTCGAGACGATCGGGCCTCCCGGCAGCTACCTGAACGTCGCGATCGATCGCGACGGGCAGCGGGCTTTCTACGATCGCGCGCGCCCCGGCGTCGGCACGATGGACGTCTGGTCGTGGAATCTCTCCCGGGGCGTGGAGACGCCGGTCGCGAGCGGCCCCGAGACCGACATCGCTCCCCTACCGGTTCCCGGCGGCAACAGTCTCGTCTACTCGTCCACGCGGGGCGGCGCGCCGGAACTGTTTCGGAGAAATCTCGACGGCGGCGGCGAGGAGCATTTGACCCAGGTCCGTCGATCCGCCTATCAGCTGGCGCAGGATCTGTCGCCCGACGGACGAACGCTCGCCTACATCGAGCGCCAGACGCCGGGGGTCTTCGACGTCTGGACCGTTCCGGTTTCCGGGGAGGGCCGACCCGTGCTCTTCCTTCAGTCTCCGTACGACAAGAATGACGTCCGCTTTTCGCCCGACGGCCGCTTCCTCGTGTTCATATCCAACGAATCGGGTCAGGGCGAGGTCTACGCGACGCCGTTTCCCGGCCCCGGCGAAAGGATCCGCTTGACGGGGACGGGAGCGCGCCTGCTGCGCTGGAGTCCCGACGGCAAAGCTCTGTTCTACGTCTCCGCCGACGGACGCCTGATGTCGCTTCCGGTGGAGACGCAGCCGTCCTTTCAGGCGGGGCGGGCGACGGAGCTCTTCAAGATCCCGGGCCGGCCCTGGCTGGACTTCGTCGTCTCGCGCGACGGGAAGAAGTTTCTCGCCGTCGTGCCCGAGACCGTCTCGGGCGAGCAGCCGATGAC
Source organism: uncultured Acidobacteriota bacterium (assembly GCA_963805495.1). Taxonomy (GTDB): domain Bacteria; phylum Acidobacteriota; class Thermoanaerobaculia; order UBA5066; family Gp7-AA6; genus DAHUXD01. Next base: position 926,742 of record CAWDUQ010000001.1, read on the forward strand.
GGTCGTCGTCAATTGGGCGGCCGCCTTGCCGAAGTAGGTCCTACTTCGGAGCGACTTCGTTCTTCGCCCCGGGCGGGGGCGGGTACTCCGCGAGCAGCTCCGAGACCGCCCGCTCGATGTCCTTTCGGACGGCGTCCGGGTTGGAGCCGAGGATCGCCGACTTGAGTCCCCGCCAGATGAGCCGGTGCTCCGAGTCGCGGATGTCGAGATAGAGCGTGCCTTCCTTCCGGTATTTGGTCCCGGCATAGATCGTCACGGTCCACCAGGAGTACTTGCCGAAGCGGTCCTGCGAAGCCACGCCATCGGGCCGCGTGATGTAGGAGACGTAGATGTCCGGCGTCGCTCCCGGTGCGACGGGCGCCACGCCTTTCTTCCGGAGCCTGTCGTCGACGGCTTTCCGGATCGTGTCGTCGACGAAGCGCCCGTCGACGATCGAGCTGCCGCCGGGCATCTGGAACTTCGGGTCTTCGTACCAGGCGTAGGTCTTCGGAGGCGTGAACTTGAACGTCGGGTCGAACGCGTAGTGGTAGGTCGGCGCGCCCGCGCACGCCGTCGCCAGTACGAGCGCGGCACCGAAACCGAGCCGCGCGGCCGCCCGGATCACGAGGTCGGCGCCATCCCGGGCGCCGGCGGAAACTTGTCGAGAAGCCCATCGACCTCGTGGTCGATCTCGCGGCCGGCGGCCGCCGGATCCTCGCCTTCCAGCCGGGTGATCGAGCCACGCCAGATGAGGTGCTTCGTGCTCGCGTCGCGGATGTCGATCGTGATCTGCCGCGACTTCTCGTACATCATGCTTTCGTATCCGGTCAGCCAGGCGTAGTTGGGATCCTTGACTTCGTCGCTCACGCGCGTGTCGCCGCTCAGGAAGCCGACGTAGAGTCCCCCGCTCGGGAAGTCGACCTTCCGGTAGCCCTTGCTCGCCAGCTTCGCGTCCACCGCGGCGCGCACGTGCTGCTCGATGAATTCGCCGTCGATGATCGAGTCGCCGTGGGGCTTGGGATAGGCCGAGTCCCACCAGGCGTAGGTCTTCGGAGCGAAGTCGGCGGTCTTGTCCCAGGCGAACTGCGGCGGCGGATGCGTGCCGCGGCAGGCGGCGGCCGCGAACGCGGTGGCCGCGATCAGAAACGACAGGCGCCGCATGGTCCGGGTCATATTCGCTCCTTCACGAGTGCGGGGCAGATTACACCACGCACCGGATCGCATAGTCTTGCCCCGTGGGCGGCGGTCAGCGGGTCCCCGGGCCCCCGCGGCGTTTTCCGGGCAGTCACCTCTTCGCGCTCCGCCGGGACCCGCTCGCGTTCCTGACGCGCCTGGCGCGGGAGCACGGCGACGTCGCGCGATTCCGTCTCGGGCCGGTGGACGTCCACCTGGTGAACCGCCCCGACTGGATTCGCGACGTTCTCGTGACGCACGCCGACCTCTTTCACAAGGGGCGGGGCCTCGAGCGCGCGAAGCGGCTTCTCGGCGAAGGGCTGCTGACGAGCGAAGACCCGGTGCACCTGCGCCAGCGGCGGATGATGCAGCCCGCGTTCCACCGCGACCGCATCGCGGCCTATGCAGACGTCATGACCGCGCAGGCCGAGCGCATGAGCGCGCGCTGGAGGGGCGGCGAGACGCGCGATCTCGCGCAGGAGATGTCGCGTCTGACGCTCGCCGTCGTCGGAAGGACGCTGTTCGACTCCGACGTCGAGGCCGAGGCCGACGAGATCGGCGACGCGCTGACGATTGCGCTCGGGCTCTTCGGCCGGACGTTCTCGCTGCCGTTCTTCCCGGTGATCGACCGCCTGCCCCTGCCCTCGAACCGCCGGTTCGCGAAGGCGCGCGCCCGGATCGACGCGACGATCGGGCGGCTGATCGCCGAGCGTCGGCGCGCGCCCGGAGGTCGCACGGACCTCTTGACGCTGCTCGTTCAGGCGAGCGACACCGAGGGCGACGGCACGGGCATGAACGACGTGCAGGTGCGCGATGAGGCCGTGACGATTTTTCTCGCGGGACACGAGACGACGGCCAACGCCCTGACCTGGACCTGGTACCTGCTCTCCCGGAACCCCGAGGTCGAGGCGCGGCTCCATGCCGAGGTGGACGCGCTCGGTGCGCCTCCCGGGTTCGCCGACCTGCCGAAGCTCGGCTACACGGAGATGGTTCTTGCCGAGTCGATGCGCCTCTTTCCTCCGGCCTGGATCATCGGCCGCCGCGCAATGACCGATTACGAGGTCGGCGGATACAGGATCCGGCGGGGCTCGATCGTCGTCTGCAGCCAATGGGTGACACATCGCGACCCTCGTTTCTTCCCGGATCCCGAAAGGTTCGATCCGGAGCGGTTTCGCCCCGAGGCGAAAGAGGCGCGGCCGAAGTTCGCCTATTTTCCGTTCGGCGGCGGCCCGCGGGTGTGCATCGGCGAAGGATTCGCGTGGATGGAGGGGATGCTTCTCCTGGCGGCGGTCGCGAGGCGCTGGCGGCTGCGTCTTGCGCCCGGCCACCTCGTTGTCCCCGCGCCGTCGATCACGCTGCGGCCGACGCGCGGGATGCCCATGTTGCTCGAGTCGCGCGGTTCGACCGTGGCGCAAACGATGTTGTAGGCTGTGCCAACTTGGCACTGTCCGCAGGAACGAAGCTCGGGCCCTACGAGATCGTCGCGCCAATTGGCGCCGGCGGCATGGGCGAGGTGTACCGGGCCAATGACTCGCGGCTCGACCGCCAGGTCGCGGTCAAGGTGCTCTCCGCGCACCTGTCGGCGAGCGAGGAGGTCCGGCAGCGCTTCGAGCGCGAGGCGAAAACGATCTCGCAGTTCTCGCACCCGCACATCTGCTCGCTCTACGACGTCGGCCGGGAGGGCGACACCGACTACCTGGTGATGGAGCTCCTCGAGGGCGAGAGCCTGGCCGACCGGCTGGGCAAGGGAGCGCTTCCGACGGAGCAGGTCCTGCGCTACGGGATCGAGATCGCGGACGCGCTCGACAAGGCGCACCGGCAGGGGATCGTGCACCGGGACCTGAAGCCGGGCAACATCATGCTGACGAAGACGGGCGTGAAGCTGCTCGACTTCGGACTGGCCAAGCCGTTGACGGCCGCCGGCGCGCGCCCGGTGTCGGGCGTCTCGGTCCTCGCGACCGAAGCGCAGGTGAGCCAGCCGCTGACCGAGCGCGGCACCGTGCTCGGCACGTTCCAGTACATGGCGCCCGAGCAGCTCGAGGGCGGCGAGGCGGACGGCCGCTCCGACATCTTCGCTTTCGGCGCCGTGCTCTACGAGATGGCGACCGGGAAGAAGGCCTTCACCGGCAAGAGCCAGGCGTCGCTCATCGGCTCGATCCTGCGGGACGATCCGCCGTCGATCACCGAGGCGGCGCCGATGATCCCGCCGGCGTTGAACCGTGTGGTGAAGACGTGCCTGGCGAAGGACCCGGAGGACCGGTTCCAGACGGCGCACGACGCGAAGCTGCAGCTGGAGTGGATCGCGGAGGGCGGCTCCCAGGCGGGGCTGCCGGCGCCGGTCGTGGCGCGGCGCAAGAACCGCGAGAAGCTGGCCTGGGTCGTCGCGGCGGTCCTCGCGCTCGTGTCGGCGCTCGCCATCTTCGGATACCTGAGGCGCGCGCCGAAGCCGCCGCGCATCGTCCGGTTCGAGCTCGCGACACCGGAGGAGATCGTGGCGCTCGACGCGCCGCGCGTCTCGCCCGACGGACGATCGGTCGCGTTCAACGCGACGGACTCGTCCGGCAAGACGCGCATCTGGCTTCGTTCCATGAGCGCCCTGGCCCCGCAGCCCCTTCCGGGCACGGAGGGGACCAGCCGGCCCTTCTGGTCGCCCGACTCGCGGTTCCTCGGCTTTTTCGCCGAGGGCAAGCTCAAGAAGATCGACGTGACGGGGGGTCCCCCGCAGAACATCTGCGACGCCCCGACCGGCTCCGACGGTTCGTGGAGCTCGGAGGGCGTCATTCTCTACGACGGCCGCGGAACGGACCCGATCCACCGCGTGTCGGCCGCAGGAGGCGTCCCGGTCGCGGTGGTGAAGCCCGATCCGGAGAAGAAAATCGGCCAGGTCGGCTGGCCGGAGTTCCTGCCGGACGGCAAGCATTACTTCTTCATGGTGATCGGGACCCGGGCCGAGGACAGCGCGTACCGCATCGGATCGCTCGACTCGACCGAGTCGAAGGCCTTCGCTCCCGCCCAGACCCTGCTCACGTACGCGCCCCCGGGCTACCTCCTTTTCGTCCGGGATCGCACGCTCGTGGCCCAGCCCTTCGACGCAAAGGCCCAGAAGACGACGGGCGAGCCCGTGCCGCTGGCGGAGAAGATCGGCGTCGACAGCGTCGGGCTCGCTCGCTTCTCGGTCTCTCGAGAGGGCACGCTCGCCTATCGAACCGGGGAGTCCGGGACCCGCCTGCTCTGGGTGGATCGCAACGGCAAGGAACTCGGGACGGCCAGCGAAGCGGGCGACTCGCGCGAGCCGGCGCTGTCACCGCGGGGCGACCGGCTCGCTTTCGACCTGACCGACGCCCGGGCCAACAACTCCGACATCTGGGTGCGCGATCTCGCGCGCGGAGTGAACTCGCGGCTGACTTTCGGCGCCGCCAACGAGTTCGCTCCGACCTGGGCGCCCGACGGCAACCGGATCGCCTACGCCGTGACGGGAAAGGGAATCTTCGAAAAGGCGGCGGACGGCACCGGCGACGAGACCGAGCTCCTCAAGGCGCCGGAGGTCGTGTTCCCGACCGACTGGTCCCGCGACGGCCGCTACATCGCCGTCATGTGGCAGGGCAAGGGCACGGGCTTCGACATCTGGGTCCTGCCGACGTTCGGCGATCGCAAGCCGATCCCGGTTCTCAAGACCCCGTTCAACGAGGGGATCACCAAGTTCTCGCCGGACGGCCGGTTCATCGTCTACCAGTCGAACGAGTCCGGGCGCGCCGAGATCTACGCCCGCAGCTTCCCCGGTCCCGGCGGCAAGTGGCAGGTCTCGGCCGAAGGGGGCGCGGACCCGAGCTTCAGCGCCGACGGCAAGGAGATCTATTATCGCGCGCCGGACCAGAAGGTCATGGCCGTGGACGTGAAGATCGGCACGGGATTCGAGGCCGGAGTGCCGAAGCCGCTCTTTCTCGGCCGCTTCCAGCCGGCGACCGCGCGCAACCGCTACGTGCCGTCGGCCGACGGCCAGAAGTTCCTGATCGTCGCGCCGCTCGGCCGCGATGCGATGGCGCCGACGACGGTGGTCCTCAACTGGTTCGTCGGACTCGGGCGTTGAGTTGGATCGACTCATATTAAGCAGTCGTTTATACTCATATGTATGAGTAAGAGACTGCAGGTCCTTCTGGACGAGGACGAGCTCCGAGAAATCCAGCGAATCGCCCGGGCCCGGCGCATGACGGTCGCCGAGTGGGTCCGGCAGGCCCTCCGTTCGGCCGGGGAGAGCGAGCCGGTGCGCGAAGCCGCTCGGAAGCTCGCGACCGTTCGAGCTGCGGCGCGGCATTCCTTTCCGACGGGGGACATCGAGCAGATGCTCTCCGAGATCGAGCGAGGCTACGCTGGCGGAGGCGGTTCGTGATCTTCGTGGACTCGAACGTCCCGATGTATCTCGTCGGCGGACCGCACCCGCACAAGGCGGACGCGCAGCGGCTCCTCGAGAAGTGCATCGCGGAGCGCCAGCGCCTGGTCACCGACGCCGAGGTGTTGCAGGAGATCCTCCACCGGTACGTCGCCATCGATCGGCGCGATGCGATTCAGCCCGCGTTCGACGCGATTCTGGGCATCGTGGACGAGGTGTTTCCCGTCGAGGCGCCGGCCGTCGAACGCGCGAAGGCCATCGTGCTCGAGACCCGGAAGCTGTCGGCCCGGGACGCTCTTCACGTCTCCGTCATGGAGCGCCGGCGCGTCGGGCGGATTCTGAGCTTCGATTCCGGATTCGACGGCGTACGGGGCATCGAACGGCTGGGGGCCTGACATGAGCCTCGCCACGGGAACGAAGCTGGGCCCCTACGAGGTTCTCGCGCCGATCGGCGCGGGAGGAATGGGCGAGGTCTACAAGGCGAAGGATACGCGGCTGGGCCGCGACGTCGCCGTCAAGGTCCTGCCGGCGCACATGTCGGCCAACGCCGAGCTGCGGCAGCGGCTGGAGCGCGAGGCGAAGACGATCTCGTCGCTCTCGCACCCGCACATCTGCATGCTGTACGACGTCGGACACCAGGACGGGACGGACTTTCTCGTCATGGAATTCCTGGAAGGCGAGACGCTGGCGGACCGGCTGGCGAAGGGCGCGCTTCCGATGGACCAGGCCTTGAAGTTCGGAGTTGAGATCGCGGGCGCGCTCGACGCCGCGCACCGGAGCGGGATCATCCACCGCGATCTGAAGCCAGGCAACATCATGCTGACGAAGTCGGGCGTGAAGCTGCTCGACTTCGGCCTCGCGAAGCTCGCGGCCCCGGACCAGAGGTCGGTCTCGCAGGCGACGAGCCTGCCGACGGCCATGCAGGAGAGCCAGCCCCTCACGTCGCGGGGGACGATCCTCGGGACGTTCCAGTACATGGCGCCGGAGCAGCTCGAAGGCAGGGAAGCCGACGCCCGGAGCGACATCTTCGCCTTCGGCTGCGTCCTCTACGAGATGTTGTCCGGGCAGAAGGCCTTCACGGGCAAGAGCCAGGCGTCGCTAATCGGGTCGATCATGAACACCGATCCGCCGCCGATCTCGTCGATCCAGCCGATGATCCCGCCGGCGCTCGACCGGGTCGTGAAGGGCTGCATCGCGAAGGAGCCGGAGCACCGCTGGTCGACGGCCCACGACGTGATGCTGCAGTTGCAGTGGGTCGCGGAGGGCGGGTCGGCCGCCGGGTTGCCGGCGCCCGTTGCCGCGCGGCGCAAGAGCCGCGAGAGGCTGGCCTGGGGCGTCGCCGCCGCGCTGCTGCTGGCCGCCGCGGCGCTCGCCTACGGCTTCGTCCGCCGGGCGCCGAAGCCGCCCCGCGTGGTCCGGTTCGAAGTCGCGATTCCTCCCGACATCACGGCCATCGATGCCCCCAAGATCTCGCCGGACGGCAAGTTGCTGGCGTTCAACGCCACCGACAAGGACGGCAAGACTCGGATCTGGCTCCGGCCGCTCAATGCGCTGACGGCGCAGCCGCTGGCGGGGACGGAGGGGACACGGCGGCCGTTCTGGTCCCCCGACAGCCGGTTCCTCGCCTTCGTCGCCGACGGGAAGCTGAAGAAAGTGGACGTCACCGGCGGTCCGCCCACCAAGATCTGCGATGCGCCGACCGGAGTCGACGGGACCTGGAGCCCCGAGGGCGTCATCCTCTTCGACGGAACGGGTCCGGATCCGATCCATCGCGTCAGCGCCGCCGGCGGAACGGCGGTCGTGGCGGTCAAGCCGGATCCGGCCCGCAAGGATTTCCAGATCGGCTGGCCGGAGTTCATGCCCGACGGGCGCCACTTCATTTACCTCGCCATCAACCAGAAGGCCGAGGACAGCGGGTATCGCATCGCTTCGATCGACTCGGCCGAGACGAAGCCGTTCGCTCCGGCCCAGACGATGCTCGCGTACGCGCCTCAGGGATATCTCCTCTTCGTACGGGACAAGACGCTCGTGGCCCAGCCCTTCGATGCGAAGGCGATGAAGACGACCGGGGAGCCCGTGCCCCTGGCCGAACAGATCGGAACCGACGCGGTAGGGCTCGCGCGCTTCTCGGTTTCGCGCGACGGCGTGCTCGCCTACCGCACCGGGGAATCCGGGAACCGGATGACCTGGCTCGATCGATCGGGCAAGGAGATCGATACGGTTCTCTCGAAAGGAGACAACCAGGACCCGCAGTTCTCGCCGGCCGGCGACCAGCTCGCCTTCGATCTCGTCGACGAGCGGAGCGCAAAGTCCGACATCTGGATTCGCGACGTGGCGAGAGGCGTGAGCTCCCGCTTCACGTTCGACCCGGTGAACGCCTACGCTCCCGTGTGGACCCCCCGCGGCGACGCGATCGTCTATGCGTCGGAGCGCGAGGGTGCGCCGGGGTTGTACGAGAAGTCGCTGCTCGGCCAGGGCGAGGAGAAGCTTCTGCTCAAGGCCGAAGCGCTGACGGTTCCCCTGGCCATGGCCCCCGACGGCTCGGCTCTGCTCTACATCGTCCGCGATCCGAAAACGAGCTGGAACATCATGGTCCTGCCGAGGACCGGCGAGGCCAAGCCCGTCGCATTCCGAGCGACGCCGTTCAACGAGGGCGATCCCAATTTCTCACCGGACGGAAAGTTCGTCTCGTACACCTCGAACGAGTCGGGCCGCAACGAGGTCTATGTCCAGAGCTATCCGGGCCCCGGACGAACCTGGCAGGTCTCGACCTCCGGCGGCACCGACGCGCACTGGCGCCCGGACGGCAAGGAGCTCTACTACCGGAGTCTCGACCAGAAGCTGATGGCGGTGGACGTGCAGACGGGCGAGACATTTCAGGCCGGGATTCCCAGGGCGCTGTTCCAGGCGCAGATCGCCACGGGCGCCGCGAGCACGAAGTACCTTCCGGACCGATCGGGGCAGAAGTTTCTGTTCGTCGCGCCGACGGCACGCGATGCCCTCACGCCCACGACGGTCGTGCTCAACTGGTTTGCGGCGCTCGGTAAATAAGGCGGTTTTGAAGGAGTCTCGATGACGCTCGCGGCCGGACAGCAGTTGGGTCCTTACGAAATCCTCGCGCCGGTCGGCGCGGGTGGAATGGGGGAGGTTTATCGGGCGAAGGACACGCGGCTGGGCCGCGACGTCGCGGTCAAGGTGCTGCCCGCGCACATGTCGGCGAACGCCGAGCTGCGCCAGCGGCTCGACCGCGAGGCGAAGACGATCTCGTCGCTCTCGCATGCCCACATCTGCGCGCTCTACGACGTCGGCCACCAGGACGGCACGGACTACCTCGTCATGGAGTTCCTGGAGGGCGAGACGCTGGCGGACCGGCTGGCGAAGGGCGCGCTGCCGATGGAGCAGTCCCTGAAGATCGGCATCGAGATCGCGGGCGCGCTCGACGCGGCGCACCGGAGCGGGATCGTCCACCGCGACCTGAAACCCGGCAACATCATGCTGACGAAGTCGGGCGTGAAGCTGCTCGACTTCGGCCTGGCGAAGCTGGCGGCTCCCGACCGGACGGCCGTGTCGCAGGCGACGAGCCTGCCGACGGCGATGCAGGAGAGCCAGCCGCTGACGACGCGGGGCACCATCCTCGGAACGTTCCAGTACATGGCGCCGGAGCAGCTCGAGGGCGGCGAGGCCGACGCGCGGAGCGACATTTTTGCCTTCGGTTGCGTGCTGTACGAGATGCTGACGGGCCAGAAGGCGTTCACCGGCAAGAGCCAGGCGAGCCTGATCTCCTCGATCATGGGCTCGGACCCGCCGCCGATCTCGTCGATCCAGCCGATGATCCCGGCTTCGCTCGACCGGATCGTCAAGGGCTGCATCGCGAAGGAGCCGGATCACCGCTGGTCGACGGCGCACGACGTGATGCTCCAGCTCCAGTGGATCGCGGAGGGCGGCTCGCTCGCGGGTGTGCCGGCCCCCGTCGTCGCCCGGCGCAAGAACCGCGAGAAGCTCGCATGGGCGCTGGCGGGCCTCGCGCTGGCCGCGGCCGGCCTCGCGACTTGGGGCTACGTGCGGCGCGCCCCCGTCCCGCCGCAGCTCGCCCGCTTCGACGTGATGCCCCCGGAAGACCTGACCACGATCGACATGCCCCGCGTTTCGCCGAACGGCCGCATCATCGCCTTCAACGCGACGGACGCCGCGGGGAAGACGCGCATCTGGATCCGGCCGTTGAACGCCCTGTCGGCCCACGCGCTCGAGGGCACCGACGGCACGACGCGGCCGTTCTGGTCGCCGGACTCCCGGTACGTCGCCTTCTTTGCCGAGGGCAAGCTGAAGAAGGTCGACGTCGCGGGCGCGCCGCCGCAGAAGATCTGCGACGCCCCGACCGGCGCCGACGGCTCCTGGAGCTCGGAAGGCGTGATCCTCTTCGACGGCGTCACGGGCGACCCCATCCAGCGCGTCTCCGCCACGGGCGGGACCCCGGTCGTCGAGGTCAAGCCCGACCCGGCGCGCAAGGAAACGCAGGTCGCCTGGCCGGCGTTTCTCCCCGACGGCCGCCACTACGTCTACATGGCGAGCGGTCAGAAGCCGGAGGACAACCTGTACCGCATCGGCGAGCTCGGCTCGAAGGAATCCAAGCCGATGACCTCCGCGCAGACCCTCATCACGTACGCCCCGCCGGGCTACCTCCTTTTCGTCAGAGACAAGACCCTCGTGGCCCAGCGCTTCGACCTGAATAGCCTGAAGACCCTCGGGGAGCCGGCGCCCGTGGCCGAGAAGATCGGCACCGATGCCGTCGGCCTCGCGCGTTTCTCGGTGTCGGACAACGGCGTCCTCGCCTACCGCACGGGCGATTCCGGAAATCGTCTTCTCTGGATCGACCGGAGCGGGAAGGAGCTCGACACGCTGGGCGGCGTCAGCGACTACGGGAACCCGGCGTTTTCCCTGGACGGGAAGCACCTGGCCTTCGACGACACGGAAACGCGCAGCGGAAAGAACGACATCTGGGTGAGGGACCTCGCGCGTGGAGTCAACTCACGGTTCAGTTTCGGCGCCGGCAACAACATCTGCCCGGTGTGGTCGCCCGACGGCACCCGGATCGTCTTCGCCTCGGACCGGGACGGCAAGTTCAGTCTCCGGGAGAAGCCGGCGAGCGGCCAGGGAGAGGAGAAGGCGCTCTTCGAAACCGAGGACGGCCGCGTCATCGCCAGCGACTGGTCTCGTGACGGAAAGTACATCGCGTATTCGCTCCGGGGCAAGGAAGGCTGGGACGTCTTCGTTCTGCCGACCTTCGGCGACCGCAAGCCGATCCCGGTCGTCCAGACTCCGTTCAACGAGCTCTGGCCCCGGTTCTCGCCGGACGGCCGATACGTCCTCTACCAGTCCAACGAGTCCGGGCGCACCGAGATCTATGTTCAGACTTTCCCGAATCCCGGCGGCAAGTGGCAGATCTCGACGGGCGGTGGAATCGACGCGTCCTGGCGGGCGGACGGCAAGGAGATCTTCTACCGCTCGCCCGATCAGAAACTCATGGCGGTCGACGTTCAGACCGGCGCGACCTTCCAGGCCGGCATTCCGCGGCCGCTCTTCCCGGCGCGGGTCCCTTCGGGCGCGTATCGCAACCGGTACGCGGCTACCTCCGACGGGCAGCGCGTCCTCTTCGTCGCGCCGCTCGGCCGCGACGCGATGACGCCGACCACGGTCGTCCTGAACTGGTTCACCGAGCTGGGGAAGTGACCGTCGCTTCGCTTGCTCGGGAACCTGCGCCCTTTCGGGCGCACCGGCTTGCGGCTCGCGCGGATGCGCGCTCGACCGCAAGCCTGGTCCCCTCGCTGCGCTCGCTCCCGCGGCGCGCACCTCCTCCCTCCCTTCGGTCGGGAGACTATGCGCGCCGCGGACGAAAGGGAGATTGACGTTGAAAGGTCTGAGATGAGTCTCGAGGCGGGAACGAAACTGGGGCCGTACGAGGTTCTCGCGCCGGTCGGCGCGGGGGGGATGGGCGAGGTCTACAAGGCGAAGGACACGCGGCTGGGCCGGGACGTGGCGGTCAAGGTCCTTCCGGCGCACCTGTCATCTTCCCCCGAGCTGAGACAGCGTCTCGACCGCGAGGCGAAGACGATCTCGTCGCTCTCGCATGCCCACATCTGCGCGCTCTACGACGTCGGGCACCAGGACGGTACGGACTACCTCGTCATGGAGTTCCTGGAAGGGGAAACGCTGGCGGACAGGCTGGCGAAGGGCGCGCTCCCGATGGAACAGGCCCTCAAGGTCGGCGTCGAAATCGCCGGGGCGCTCGACGCCGCGCACAAGAGCGGGATCGTCCACCGCGATTTGAAGCCCGGCAACATCATGCTGACGAAGTCGGGCGTGAAGCTGCTCGACTTCGGGCTGGCGAAACTGGCGACGCCGGACAAGACCGCGGTCTCGCAGGCGACGAGCCTGCCGACGGCGCTCCAGGAGAGCCAGCCGCTGACGACGCGCGGCACGATCCTGGGCACGTTCCAGTACATGGCTCCCGAGCAGCTCGAGGGCAGCGAGGCCGATGCGCGCAGCGACATCTTCTCGTTCGGCTGCGTGCTCTACGAGATGCTCACGGGCCAGAAGGCCTTCTCCGGCAAGAGCCAGGCGAGCCTGATCTCCTCGATCATGGGCTCGGACCCGCCGCCGATCTCGTCGATCCAGCCGATGATCCCGGCGTCGCTCGACCGGATCGTCAAGGGCTGCATCGCGAAGGAGCCCGAGCACCGCTGGTCGACGGCCCACGACGTGATGCTGCAGCTCCAGTGGATCGCGGAGGGCGGCTCGATGGCTGGAGTGCCCGCCCCCGTCGTCGCGCGCCGCAAGAACCGCGAGAAGCTCTCGTGGGCCGTCGCGGCCGTGGCCCTCCTCGCCGCAGCCGCCTTCGCCTGGGGTTTCGTCCGCCGGGCGCCGGAGCCGGCCGAGGTCATGCGATTCGACATCGCGCCGCCGCTCGACGTGACGACGATCGACGTGCCGCGGATTTCTCCCGACGGAAAGATCCTGGCGTTCGATGCGACCGACACGGAAGGGAAAGCCCGGATCTGGGTGCGGCCGTTGAACGCGCTCACGGCCCAGCCCCTTCCGGGCACCGAGGGCGGCGCGCGGCCGTTCTGGTCGCCGGACAGCCGCTTCGTCGGGTTCGTGGCCGACGGCGTCATGAAGAAAATCGACGTGACCGGAGGTCCTCCCACCAAGGTCTGCGATGCGCCCGGGGCTTCGGACGGAAGCTGGAGCCCGGAGGGCGTGATTCTCTTCGACGGCACGGGCGCCGATCCCATCTACCGGGTCGCAGCTGCAGGAGGAACGAAGGCCGTCGCCGTCGCTCTCGACGAGGCCCGCAAGGAAACCTCCGTTGGCTGGCCCGAGTTTCTTCCCGACGGCAAGCACTTCCTCTACCTGGTGACCGGCGAAAAAGTGGAGGACAGCTCGTACTGGATCGGCTCGATCGACTCGAAGGAAAGGAAGCTCCTGGCTCCCGCTCAAACTCTGGTGACCTACTCGCCGCCGGGCTATCTCCTTTTCGTGCGCGACCGGACGCTCGTCGCCCAGCCCTTCGACGCGAAGGCTCTGAAGACGACGGGCGAACCGGTCCCCCTGGTCGAGAAGATCGGAACGGACAACGTCGGCCTGGCCCGGTTCTCGGTCTCGCGCAACGGCGTGCTCGCCTACCGCACGGGAGATTCCGGCGGCCGTCTTCTCTGGCGCGACCGTTCCGGCCGGGAGCTGGAATCGCTCGGCGATCCGGGGGGGTATGGCAACCCGTCCCTTTCCCCCGCCGCTGACCGGATCGCGTTCAATCTCGCCGACGCCCGCTCGGCCAAGGCCGACATCTGGGTCCGGGACATCTCGCGCGGGGTCAACTCGCGCTTCAGTCTCGGCCCGGGCAACAACTACCGTCCCCTCTGGTCGCCGGACGGGAGCGCGATCGTCTTCACTTCGGACCGTCAGGGAACGCCCGATCTCTACGAGAAGCCGGTCCGGGGTCAGGGCGCGGAGAAGCTGCTCCTCCACAGCGACGAGCCCAAGGTCGCCACGAGCTGGAGCCGCGACGGTCGATACATTCTCTACTCGAGCCAGAACGCGAAGACCCTGGTCGACATCTGGGCGCTGCCGACCTTCGGAGATCGCAAGCCGATTCCCATCGCCGTCGGGCCGTTCATCGAGTTCGACGGCGTCCTGTCGCCCGACGGGCGGTTCCTCGCCTATCAGTCCAACGAATCCGGAAGGGCCGAGATCTACGTGCAGACGTTTCCCGATGGCGGCGGCCGATGGCAGGTCTCCAACGGCGGCGGAACCGACGCGAGCTGGCGCGGCGACGGCAAGGAGCTCTACTACCGCTCGGCCGACCAGAAGCTCATGGCGGTCGAGATCCGCGTTTCCGGCAACGAGCTCGAGGCCGGCATCCCGAAGGCCCTGTTTCCCGTCGCCGTCCGAACGGGCAACGCGCGCAACAAGTACATGCCCTCGCCCGACGGCCAGAAATTCCTGATCGACGCCCCCCTCGGCCGCGAGTCCATGACGCCGACGACCATCGTCCTGAACTGGCCCGCGGGGCTGGGGAAGTGAGTCGACCGCGCTCCATGCCACGCTCGATGGCATCGGCAATGGTAGGATAAATGCCATGAGAACGACCATCGACCGCGCCGGCCGGCTGGTGCTGCCCAAGCCGATCCGCGACGCCGCCGGCATCGCGCCGGGCGCCGAGCTCGAGATCCGTTTCGCGGACGGGCGGATCGAGATCGAGCCCGCGCCGCTCGAGGTCCGGCTCGTCAAGCGCGGCTCGCTCACCGTAGCCGTTCCGCGAAAACGCGTCCCGCCCCTGACCGAGGAAGTCGTGCGCGAGACGCTCGGCCGCCTCCGCCGCCGGGGCGCCGACATGGGCGAGTGAGCTCCTACCTTCTCGATACGAGCTGCCTGGTCGCGGCGGTTTGTGGCTGGCATCGCCACCATGCTTCGACGCGCAAGGAGATCGAACGTCGCGCTGCAGCCGGCGAGGCGCCGACGCTGGCGGCCCACTCGCTCGCCGAAGCCTATTCGGTCCTGACGCGCCTGCCCGAGCCCCACCGCCTGCGTCCGGACGATGCGCTGGCCGTGTTGGAGGCCAACTGGAGCGAGACCCGGCTCGTAGCGCTCGGACCTGCGGACTACCGGTCGACGCTTCGCCGCTGCCGCGACGCCGGGATCGGCGGCGGTGCCGTCTACGACGCCCTGATCGCATCGTGCGCCCGGAAGGCGCGCGTGACGACTCTCGTCACCTGGGATGTCGGCGCCTTCGAGCGCTTTCTGGACGATGAGCCGGCCGTGCGGACACCGGAGACCCGATGACGCTCGCCGCCGGAACGCGTCTCGGTCCCTACGAGATCCTCGCGCCGCTGGGCGCGGGCGGGATGGGGGAGGTGTACCGGGCGCGGGACGGCAAGCTGAACCGGGAGGTGGCGATCAAGGTCCTGCCGGAAGCGGTGGCGGAGGACGCGGAGCGTCTGGCGCGGTTCCAGCGGGAGGCGCAGGTCCTGGCGTCCTTGAACCATCCGCACATCGCGGCGATCTACGGGCTGGAGAAGGCGGGGAACCTCGAGGCGCTGGTGCTCGAGCTCGTCGAGGGCGAGACGCTGGCGGAGCGGATCGGGGCCGGGCCCATTCCGGTCGACGAGGCTCTCGCGATCGCGCGGCAGATCGCGGACGCGCTGGAGGCGGCGCACGAGAAGGGGATCGTGCACCGTGACCTGAAGCCGGCCAACGTGAAGGTGACGCCGGAAGGCAAGGTCAAGGTGCTGGACTTCGGTCTCGCGAAGGCGTTGACGGGGGACCGGTCGTCGCCGGACCAGACGCACTCGCCGACGCTGACGGCGGCGGCGACGCAGGCGGGTGTGGTGATCGGGACGGCGGCGTACATGTCGCCGGAGCAGGCGCGCGGCAAGTCGGTGGACAAGCGTGCGGACATCTGGGCGTTCGGTGCGGTTCTGTACGAGATGCTGTCGGGGCGCAAGGCGTTCGAGGGCGAGACGGTCTCGGACACGCTCGCCGCGGTGCTGAAGACGGATCCGGACTGGAGCGCGCTTCCGGCCGATACGCCGGCAGCGGTCCGGCGCGTGCTGCGGCGCTGCCTCGACCGCGACACCCGCACGCGATTCCGCGACGTTGCCGACGCGCGCGTCGAGATGGACGAGGCGGCCGAGCCGGTCGCGTCGAGCGCCGCGCCGGCCGGGGTGGAGAG
The DNA here is from genome assembly GCA_963805495.1 of uncultured Acidobacteriota bacterium. Classification (GTDB taxonomy): domain Bacteria; phylum Acidobacteriota; class Thermoanaerobaculia; order UBA5066; family Gp7-AA6; genus DAHUXD01. The sequence continues at coordinate 942,506 of CAWDUQ010000001.1, forward strand.
TCCGCGCAGCGGTCGGGTTCGAGTGGCCTGGGCCGTCGCCGCAGTTCTCTTGCTGGCCGCCGCCGCCGGCTGGTGGCGGGCTCTGTCGGCGCCGAAGCCCGCGGCCACGGCCCGTACCGCTTTCGCCGTGGCGATCCCGGGGGGAGACCTCGTCTCCTACGACGACACGCCGATCCTCGCGATGTCCCGGGACGGCCGCCGGCTGGTGTACGCCGCCGAGCGGTCCGGCCAGCGGGGGCTGTTCCTGCGGACGCTCGGCGAACTCGAAGCCCGGTCCCTCGAGGGCACGATCGGCGCCCGCAGCCCGTTCTTCTCGCCGGACGGCCAGTGGATCGGGTTCTTCGCTGAAGGGGGCAAGCTCAAGAAGGCCCCGGTCTCGGGCGGACCGCCGCAGTTGATCTGCGAAGACGTGACCGCGCAGCGCGGCGCCGTCTGGGCCGACGACGACGTGATCATCCTGACGGCGGATTACGCCGCCGGACTTTCCCGTGTCTCCGCCCGGGGAGGCCGGATCGAGCCGCTGACGAAGGTCGACGCCGGCAAGGGCGAACGGACCCATCGGTGGCCCGACATCCTGCCGGGCGGCGAGAGGGTGCTCTTCACGATCGGCTCCGACAAGAGCCCCGGCAACTACGACGACGCGAAAATCGCCCTGCTCGATCGCAAGACCGGGCGCATCCGCATCCTGCTCTCGGGCGGAAGCATGGCGCGGTATTGCCCGCCGGGATACCTGCTCTACGTGCGTTCGAGGTCGCTGCTCGCGGTGCCATTCGATGCGAAACGCGGAGAGATCGTCGGAGAGCCCTTCCCGGTGCCGGAGAAGATCGCCGGGGATCCTTCGAGCGGAATCGGGTATTTCGCGGTCGGAGGCGACGGCTCGCTCGCTTACGTGCCGGGCTCCGCGTCGTCGGGCGAGAGCAAGCTGGTCCTGACGGACCGCAAGGGCGCCGTCACCGACCTGCCGCTGCCCCCGCGCCAGTACCGGTTCCCGCGCTTCTCGCCCGACGGCACGAAGATCGCTTTCTCGATCGGAAGCGGCCGGGGCGCCGACGACGAGGTCTGGATCTACCAGCTCTTGAGCGGCGGTCTCACACGTCTGACCTTTTCGACCGGCAACTTCTGCCCGATCTGGTCCGGAGACGGCCAGCGGATCGCTTACGTTTCGGCCCGGGCCACCAACGAGGGAATCTACGCACGGCCCGCCGATGGCGGCGGGGCGGAGGAGTGGCTTTACGGCGATTTCACGGCCCGTCTGCCCTCCGACTGGTCGCGCGACGGCAAGAGGCTCATATTCACGCATCCCTCCAACCAGGTCTGGCTGGCGGCGTTGAAGGGCCCCTGGGATCCGAAGGCGCAGTCCGACAGCGACTCCCAACTGATCGAGCCGAGCGCCTACGGGGGCGTATTCTCACCGGACGACCGCTGGATCGCCTATGCGGCGTCGGTCTCCGGTGCGGTCGCCGAGATCTTCGTCCAGGCCGCCGCCGGCTCGGCCGCCAAGTGGCAGCTCACGACCGACGGCGGAGGTCAACCGGTCTGGGCGGGAAACGAAATCTTCTTCATTCACGCTCCCTCGCAGCTCCGAGTGATGTCGGTCCAGACGCAGCCCGCGTTTCAGGCGGGCAAGGCGGAGACCCTCTTCGAGGGCCCGTTCGAGCTGCGCACCGCGCCGCTTCGCAACTACGACGTCTCCAGGGACGGAAAGCAGTTCGTCTTCGTCAAGGGCGGCTCGGATCTCGGAGCCCGTGAGGTGGACGTCGTTCTCAACTGGGCGCAGGAGCTTGGAGGTCGAGTCCAATGACGTTGGCGGCGGGAACGAAGCTCGGGCCTTACGAAATCCTCGCGCCGATCGGCGCCGGCGGGATGGGGGAAGTCTACAAGGCGCGGGACGAGCGGCTGGAGCGTACGGTCGCCGTCAAGGTCCTGCCGCCGCATCTCTCGGCGAGCCCGGAGCTGCGCCAGCGCTTCGAGCGCGAGGCCAAGACGATCTCGCAGATCTCGCACCCGCACATCTGCGCGCTCTACGACGTCAACCGCGAGGGCGAGACCGAGTACCTCGTCATGGAGTACCTCGAGGGTGAGACGCTGGCCGATCGGCTGGGCAAGGGGCCGCTGCCGGCCGAGCATCTTCTCCGCTACGGGATCGAAATCGCCGACGCGCTCGACAAGGCGCACCGGCAGGGGATCGTGCACCGGGACCTGAAGCCCGGCAACGTCATGCTGACCAGGTCGGGCGTGAAGCTCCTCGACTTCGGCCTCGCGAAGTTCCAGGCCGGTGGAAAGGACGCCGTCGCCTCCGGCGTCTCGCGCCTGGCGACGGAGATGCAGGCGAGCCAGCCGCTGACCGAGCGCGGGACCGTGCTCGGCACGTTCCAGTACATGGCGCCCGAGCAGCTCGAGGGCAAGGACGCCGACGCGCGGAGCGACCTCTTCGCCTTCGGCGCCGTGCTCTACGAGATGGCGACCGGCAAGAAGGCCTTCTCGGGCTCGAGCCAGGCCTCGCTCATCGGTTCGATCCTGCGCGACGACCCGACGTCGATCTCGGGGATCTCGCCGATGATCCCGCCGGCCCTGATCCGGGTCGTCAAGACGTGTCTCGCCAAGGACCCGGACGACCGCTTCCAGACGGCGCACGACGCGAAGCTCCAGCTCGAATGGGTCGCGGAGGGAGGCTCCCAGGCGGGGCTGCCGGCGCCGGTCGTCGCGCGGCGCAAGAACCGCGAGAAGCTCGCCTGGGCCGTCGCGGCCGCGGCGATCGTGGGCGCGGGGCTGGCGACCTACGGCTACCTGCGGCGCGCCCCCGCGGCCGCCGTCAAGGTCAGCGCGTTTCTCCTGCCGCCCGAGAAGTCGGCGTTCGACGTCTCGTCGGCCAATTGCGGATCGCTCACGATCTCGCCGGACGGCCGCCATGCCACTTTCGCGGCCAAGGACCCCGACGGGAAAACGGTGCTCTGGCTCCGGTCCCTCGGCGACCCCGAGCCGAAGCCGATCGCCGGCACGCAGGACGCGACGTTTCCGTTCTGGTCGCCGGACAGCCGGTTCCTCGCCTTCTTTTCCGGCGGCAAGCTGCAGAAGGTGGACATCTCCGGGGCGCCGCCGCTGCCGGTTTGCGACGTTCAGAACGGGCGCAGCGGCTCGTGGAGCCGGGAGGGCGTCATTCTCTTCTCGCCGGACTCGACGACGGGCCTGTTTCGGGTCCCGGCGGCCGGCGGCACGGCGAAACCGGCGACGACGCTCGATACGGTCCGGGCCGAGTCGACGCACCGTTGGGCGACGTTTCTTCCGGACGGGCGCCACTTTCTCTACATGGCGGGCTCCCATTCTTCGGGGTCGAAGAGCGAGTCGAACGCGATCTACGTCGGCGCGCTCGATTCGAACGAGAAGACGCTTCTCCTTCAGGCCCGGTCGAACGTCGTCTACGCCTCCGGCTATCTTCTCTACATGCGCGAGCGAATCCTGCTCGCCCAGCGCTTCGACCCCGGCGCCCGGCGCCTCCTCGGGGAAGCGGTTCCGGTCGTCGAGGGCGTTCAATACGATCCGGCGTTCTTTCGTGGCGTCTTCGCGGCCTCGGACGACGGCGTCCTGCTGTATGCAACCGGCGGCGCGGGCTCGCTCGCGACGCGTCTGACCTGGGTGGACCGGTTCGGCAAGCCGATCGGCGAGGCGTTCGGCGAGCCGGCGGAATACTCGAGCCTGAATCTCTCGCCCGACGGGACGCGCATTGCCGCCGGGATCAACGATCCACAGACCGGGGCCGCGTCCATCTGGCTGTTCGATGGACGGGGCGTCCGGAGCCGCTTCACGTTCGGCGATCTCTCGGACGCGCCCCTCTGGTCGCGCGACGGAAGCCGAATCGCCTTCCAGAGGTTGAGCAAGGAGTCGATCGTCGACATTCACGTGAAGTCCGTCGGCGGAACGGGAGAAGAGAAATTGCTCTTCCACTCGGATCGGCCGTCCGTTCCCGACGACTGGTCACCCGACGGCCGGTTTCTCCTGGTGGAGGTTCTGCCGCGCAACAACCCGACCAAGGGCGACGTGTGGCTCGTCCCGGCCGCCGGAGACGGGAAGCCCCGCCCGTTTCTCGCCTCGGAGTTCAACGAGAGGGGCGCCTCGTTCTCGCCGGACGGCAAATGGGTCTCGTACGTCTCGGACGAGTCGGGTCGGGACGAGCTCTACGTGGTTCCGTTCCCGGGCCCGGGCTCGAAGTACCAGATCTCCACGAAGGGGGCGCAGGGGGGCGGGTTCTTCAAGGGCGGCCGGGAGATTCTTTACGGGACTCCGGAGAACGACGTGGTCGCCGTCGACATCCAGGCGGGACCGTCCGGCCTCGAGGTGGGCCCGCCGAAGACGCTCTTCAAGCTGCCCGCGATCACGGCCGTCGCGATCCCGCCGGACGGCGAACGGCTGCTTGTCGCTGCGCTGCCTCGGGAAACGGCCGCTCCGCACGTGGCGCTCGTGACCGGCTGGACGGCGGGGCTGGAAAAGAAGTGAGTGCCGAGGCGCGGGAACCGAGAAGGTTAGGATAGCGCGTGCCCGATCGCTCCCGCTACCCGATCCGCCGGGCAACCCTGCAAGAGCAGGGAAGGGAGACGGACGTCTCGATGCTCAGCCCGTCTGAGCGCGTCGGCATGGTCTGGCAGCTCACGCTGCAGGCCTGGATGTTCAAGGAGGGGACCCTTCATGAACCGCGACTTCGTCGAGATGTTGTCCGAACTGTCCGCGGCGGGAGTTGAGTTCCTCGTCGTCGGCGCTCACGCCCTCGCGGCACACGGCGTGCCTCGCGCCACCGGCGACATGGACATATGGGTGCGGGCGACCCCGGACAATGCCGACCGTGTCCTGACGGCATTGTCGCGGTTCGGCGCTCCCCTGTTCGATCTGGGGCGCGAGGATCTCACCCGGGCAGGCACCGTTTTCCAGATCGGCCAGCCGCCGTCCCGCATCGACATCCTGTCTTCCATCTCCGGCGTGACCTTCGAGGCGGCCTGGCCGCGTCGGATCGTGGTCGAGATCGAGGGCAGCGGGGTTCCGGTTCTCGCCCGCGAGGACTTCATCGCGAACAAGCGTGCTGCCGGACGGGCGAAGGATCTTTCCGATCTCGCCTTGCTGGCCGAAGCGGCCCGTCCGCCCGATGAGCCGGGCTGACCCGGTGACGATCCCGGCTGCTCCTTCGTTGTAGGCTCTTCGCGACCTTGACCCTTGTTGCGGGAACGCGCCTCGGCCCCTACGAGATCCTGGCGCCGCTCGGCGCGGGCGGGATGGGGGAGGTGTACCGGGCGCGGGACCGAAAGCTCGATCGGGACGTCGCGGTCAAGGTCCTGCCCGAATCCGTTGCGGCCGATCCCGACACGCTCGCCCGCTTCGAGCGCGAAGCGAAGGCCGTCGCGGCGTTGTCGCATCCCAACATCCTCGCCATCCACGACTTCGGCGACCAGGGCGGCGTGGCCTATGCCGTGATGGAGCTTCTGGAAGGCGAGACGCTGCGCGGGAAGCTCGACGCCGGGCCGATCAGCCAGAAACAGTCCGTGGACTACGCGCTCCAGGTCGCCAAGGGCCTCTCGGCCGCCCACGAGCGGGGCATCGTCCACCGGGACCTGAAGCCCGAGAACCTCTTCGTCAGCCGGGACGGCCACCTCAAGATCCTCGACTTCGGCCTCGCCAAAAAGATCGAGCCCGTCGACCCGGGCAAGGAGACGAGCGCCCCGACGGGCACGGGCCACACGGAGCCGGGAGTGGTCATGGGCACGGCGGGCTACATGTCGCCCGAACAGGTGAAAGGGCTTCCGGTCGATCATCGTTCGGACATTTTTTCCTTCGGCGCGATCCTCTACGAGCTGCTCTCGGGCAGGAGGGCCTTCAAGCGGGACACGAGCGCCGAGACGATGGCGGCGATCCTGCTGGGGGAGCCGCCGGAGCTCTCGGACTCGGGGCGAAACATATCTCCCGCTCTCGACCGCATCGTCAAGCACTGTCTCGAGAAGGACCGCGTGCGTCGATTCCAGACCGCCCGGGACATCGCGTTCAGTCTCTCGGAGCAGTTCGCGCCGACCGCCGTGAGCCGCGTGCGGGAGATCGCACCGTCTCCCGCATCCGAGGGATTCCGGGTGGCCGTCCTGCCGTTCCAGTACGGTGGCGCCAACGCCGATCTATCGGCCCTGGCCGACGGGCTCTCCGAGGAGATCGTGGCCGGCCTGTCGCGGTTTCGGTACCTGTCGGTCGTTTCGAGCGCCTCGGCGGCTCGCCTCAAGGGAGAGGCCGGAGACGAGCGGGCGCTCGGCGCGAGACTCGGCGCGCGCTACGTGCTGGAAGGGAGCATCCGCGAGGGAGCCTCCGCCATCCGCGTGAGCGCTCGGCTCGTCGACATCGGGACGGGGGCGCAGCTCTGGGCCGAGACGTATAACCGGGACCTCCGGACGTCGAGCGTCTTTGCGGTGCAGGACGACGTCGCCGGCCGCATCGTCGCCACGGCCGCCGACAGCTACGGGGTGCTCGTGCATTCGATGAGGGCCACGAGCCGGCAGAAGGACGACGTGGACCTGACGCCCGTGGAGTGGCGGTTCGAGTATTTCGCCTACCGGGAGCAGATCACGCCGTCGGCCCACGCGGCGCTCGAGAGCCGGCTGGAAGGGGCCGTCGCGCGGGACGACGCGCAGTCGGACCTGTGGGCCTGCCTCGCGCAGGTGTACGTCGACGAGTACGCCTTCGGTTTCCGCAACGACGCGACCTCTCTCGATCGGGCGCTCGCCGCGGCCCGCCGCGCGGTCGAGCTCGACCGGGCGAACCAGTTTGCGCTGGTCGCGCTCGCGCAGGCGCACTTCTTCCGGCAGGACCTCGCGGCGTTCGGCCCCGCGGCCGAGCGTGCGATGGCCCTGAATCCGCTCAACACCGATGCACTCGGGATCCTGGGCCTGCAGATCGTGCACACCGGCGAGTTCGGGCGGGGCGCCGCGATCGTCCGCCGCGCGATGGAGCTCAATGCCAACCACGCGGGCTGGATGCACTTCGCTCCCCTCTGGGAGCACTTCCACAAGGGCGAGTACGAACAGGCCCTCGAGCGCGCGAACCGGGTGGACATCCCCGGCAATTTCTGGCCCTACGTCGTCGTCGCGTCGGCCTGCGGCCATCTCGGCCGGCGCGCCGAGGCCGGGGCCGCGGTCCGGGACCTGCTGGCGCTCGATCCCGAATTCTCGGCGCATGTGCGCTCGAAGGTCCGGAGCTGGCATTTCGCGAGCGGCCTCATGGATTCCATACTCGAAGGACTGCGCAAGGCGGGGCTGGAGATTCCCCCGGAGAAGGTTGCGGCCCCGCGCACCGGCCACGCGGGTTCCGGGCGCGAGACGTCGGGCGCCCGGCGGACCGACGAGGGCTTCTGGGTCGCCGTGCTCCCGTTCAAGTCCAGCGGCGCTGACGCCTCGCTCACGGCCCTGGCCGAGGGGCTGACCGAGGAGATCGTGACCGGCCTTTCGCGCTTTTCCTACCTCCGGGTGATCGCGCGCCCGACGGGCGACGCGCGCTCCGCGACGGAGCTCGGCGCGCGATACGTGATGGAGGGAAGCCTGCGCCAGGCGGGGTCGAGGCTTCGGATCGCGGTGCAGCTGGTCGACGCGCGCTCCGGTGCCAATCTCTGGGCCGAGACCTACGATCGTCCGTTTCGCCCGGAGGCGGCTTTCGAGCTGCAGGACGAGGTCGTCCCCCGGATCGTCTCCACGGTCGCCGATCAGCACGGGATTCTCGCCCACAGCATGGGTGAGGCGATCAGGAACAAGAGCGACGCCCGGTTGAGTCCCTACGAAGCGGTGTTCCGGGTCTTCGGTCTGCACGAACGCATGACTCCGCAGGAGCACGCCGACGTGCGCGAGCTGCTCGAGCGCATGGTCCGCGATGCCCCGGACCAGAGCGACTGCTGGGCCATGCTGGCGACGCTCTACAGCGACGAGCACATGTTCGGATTCAACGTCCGGCCCGATCCGCTCGGCCGCGCCCTGGCGGCCGCGCAGCGCGCCGTGGAGATCGCCCCGGCCAGCGCGCTGGCCTCCCAGGCCCTCGCCCAGGCGCTGTTCTTCCGCGGCGAGAGGCAGGCGTTTCGGCCGGTGGCGGAACGGACAATTGCCCTCAATCGCATGGACGGAGCCACCACGGCGTTCATGGCGATCCTGCTGGCCTGCTCCGGCGACTGGGAGCGCGGCTGCGCGGTGGCGGACTCCGCGATGCAGCTCAACCCTCACTATCCCGGCTGGTACCGGCTGGCGGGGGCCTTCAACGCATACCGGACCCGCGATTACCGCACCGCCGTCGACACGGCTCTCCGCATCCAGATTCCCGGCTACTTCTGGACGTCGGCCATCTGCGCGGCCGCGTTCGGCCAGCTCGGCGAGCCGCATCCGGCGCGCAAGGCGCTCGAGGAATTGCTTGCCCTCCGGCCCGAGTTCGCCGGGGCGGCGCGCGAGGAGTTGGGGAAATGGTTCGAGCCGGATCTCGTCGAGCACCTCGTCGACGGGCTCCGTAAGGCGGGACCGGAGATCGCCGGCGAGGAGGGAACCGCTGGCCCGGCGGCCGTTCTCGAGCCGGCTCGTTCTTCCGCTCGCGGCGCGTCGGGCGCGACGTGGGCCGACGAGGGCTTCTGGGTCGCCGTGCTGCCGTTCAAGTCCAGCGGAAGCGATGCCGGCCTCGGGTCCCTGGCCGAGGGGCTGACCGAGGAGATCGTGACCGGCCTGTCGCGGTTCTCCTACTTGAGGGTGATCGCGCGAAACGCGACGGTCGATGGCCGTTCCGCCAGCGAGCTCGGCGCGGGCTATGTCATGGAGGGAAGCCTTCGCCAGGCAGGGGCCAAGCTGCGGCTGGCGGTACAACTCGTGGATGCGGCTTCGGGCGCCCACCTGTGGGCAGAGAACTACGAACGCCCCTTCCGCCCGGAGAGCATCTTTGCGCTGCAGGACGATCTGGTGCCCCGCATCGTCTCGACGGTCGCTGATCAGAACGGGGTCCTGACTCGCAGGATGAGCGAAGCGCTGCGCAGCAAGAGCGAAGAGGCACTGACCCCGCATGAGGCCGTGCTCCGCGCCTTCAGCTATTTCGAGCGTGTGACTCCCGAGGAGCACCTGGTCGTGAGACGAATCCTGGAGCGTGCCGCGCGCGAGGCCCCGGACTACGCCGACTGCTGGGCGATGCTGTCCGTCATGTATTCCGTCGAGTTCGCCGATGAATTCAATACCGGTCCCGATCCTCTCGACCGCGCCCTGAGCGCGGCGCAGCGCGCCGTGGATCTCGCACCAACTCATGCGCTCGGGCACTACGCTCTGGCCTTCGCTCACTTCCTGCGGAAGGAGACCGCTTTCTTCCGGGCAGCCGCGGAGAAGGCCCTCGCACTGAATCCCATGGATGGATCGGTCATGGGCATCCTCGGCGTGCTCGTCAATTGCGCCGGCGAGTTGGAACGCGGTTGTCAGATGGCGGAAGCGGCCATGCGGCTCAATCCCAATCATTCGAGCTTGCTCCGGTGGGCCGCGTTCACGAACGCCTATGCCCGGGGTCGGTACGCCGAGGCGCTCGAGCTGGCGGTTCGCATCAACATGCCCAATTACTTCTACGCCTATTCCGCGCGGGCCGCCGCACTCGGCCAGCTCGGCCAGCGCGATGCCGCGCAGAACGAGCTGCGGGAATTGCTCGCCCTCCGTCCCGACTTCGCCGCCGCGGCGCGCCGGGAATATGCCAAATGGTATGACTCCGAGTTGGTTGAGCACTTCATCGAAGGCCTGCGCAAGGCGGGGCTGGATGTGCCACCGGAGCAGCGAAGCTCGGCGCCTGTGCTCGACCCTGCCCGCTCCGCTGCGCAGGACGCATCGGGCGCCGTCCGCGCGGAGGAGGGCTTCTGGGTCGCCGTGCTGCCGTTCAAATGCAGCGGCGCCGACGCCGCTCTCACGTCGCTGGCCGAGGGGCTGAGCGAGGGGATCGTGACCGGCCTGTCCCGCTTCTCCTACTTGAGGGTCATCGCTCGCAGTTCGACCTCGCGCTACGCCAACGAGCCGGTCGACGTCCGATCCGTTGGCAGGGAGCTCGGCGCCCGATACGTGATGGAAGGCAATTTGCGGCAGGCGGGGACGAAGCTGCGGCTTGCGGTGCAGCTGGTGGACGCGGTCTCCGGCGCCCACCTCTGGGCCGAGAACTACGAACGCACCTTCAGCCCGGAAACGGTGTTCGAGCTGCAGGACGACCTGGTTCCGCGGGTTGTTTCGACGGTCGCCGACATGAACGGGGTTCTGCCCCGGAGCATGAGCGAGGCCGTGCGCAGCCGCTCTCCCGGGCAGTTGAGCCCCTACGAGGCGGTGCTGCGCAGCTTCGGCTACTTCGAGCGGGTCACCGCCGAGGAACTTGCCGCGGCGCGGTCGGGCCTCGAACTGGCGGTGCAGAAGGCGCCGGCCCATGCCGATGCCTGGGCGATGCTGGCGCTCCTGTGCGCCCAGGAGCACGGGCAGGGATTCCACCTTCAGGCGGATTCGCTGGCGAGCGGGTCCGCCGCCGCGCGGCGTGCCGTCGAGGCGGCGCCATCCAATCCCCTGGCCTATTTCAGCCTGGCCCAGGTGCTCTTCTTCCAGAAGGAATTCCAGAGCTTCCGGAATGCGGCGGAGCGGTCGATCGCGCTCAACCCCATGGACGGAAACTCCATCGCTTTTCTCGGTGAGTTGCTGGTCTATTCGGGCGACCGGGAGCGCGGCCTCGCCCTGGCGGAGCGCGCCAAGCAGCTCAATCCGAATCATCCCGGATGGTACTGGTACACGGACTTCTACGATGCGTATCGCCAGGGCGACTACCGCCGCGCCCTCGACTCCGCGCTCAAGATCAATCTGCCGGGCCACTGGTTTGCGCACGCGGCGATGGCCGCGGCCTGCGGGCAGCTCGGGGAAGGAGAAAAAGCCAAAAAGGCCTCGAGGAATCTCCACAAGCTGCGGCCGGGCTTCGCCGCCAGCGCACGCGCGGACATCGAGAAGTGGTGGGAGCCCGAGTACGTGGAGCACATGGTCGACGGCTGGCGCAAGGCCGGGCTGGACGTGGCCGCGGAAGAGGAGAAGAAGGCATGAAGATCGTCCGTTGTCTGGTGGGTGTGGGCGCGATCGCGACGATGGCGACGGCCGCGGCGGCTCAGGATGCGGTGCCGGCTCGCATCGCCGGGGCCGCCATGACGAACGGCGGAGCATCGGCGTTTCTCGAAACGCTGACCGATACCGTCGGCGGGCGCGTGACGGGAAGCCCGGAACTCCGCAGGGCCTCCGAGCTGATTCTGGCGACGCTCAAGGCCGCCGGGTATGCCAACGCCCGCTTCGAGGAGTACCCGCTGGAGTCGCGCTGGAAGCGCGGCCCGGCCGCGGGGCGGATCATCTCGCCGATCGACCGGTCGATCGCGATCGGCTCGTACGCCTGGGTGCCGGGCACGGCGGGTGCGGTCACCGCGCCGCTCGTCGACATCGGCGCCCCTGCGGCGAACGTTCTTCCCGCGCCCGCCGACCGGCTGCGCGGCGCGGCGGTTCTCGTCGATCCGCAGAAAGTCGGCGTCGATCCGTCCTTCGTGAGCCGCGCCGCCCTGGCCCGCCTCCTCGCCGACGCGGGCGCCGCGGCGATGCTCATCCCGTCGGACAAGGCCGGCCGGATGGTCTACACCTCGGCCTTCGGCTTCTATCCGAGGGGCCCGTTGCCGGTGATCTCGGTCGCGAGGGAAGACGTGCTGCTGTTGAAGCGACTCCTGGCAAAGGGCGAGGTGAAACTCTCGCTCGACGTACGCAACACGTTCGATACGAGCCCTTATCGCGAACGCAACGTGATCGCGGATCTGCCGGGAAAGAATCCCGGCGAGGTCGTCCTCATCGGCGCGCACTACGACTCCTGGGACCTGGCCGAGGGCGCCGACGACGACGGGTCGGGAGTGGCGGCGGTCCTCGAGGCCGCGCGCATCCTGAAGTCGCTCGGCGTGACGCCGAAGCGGACCATCCGGTTCGCGTTCTTCTACGGCGAGGAGGAGGCGACCCTCGGCTCGCGCGCCTACGTGGCGACGCACGAGAAGGAGCTCGATTCGCACAAGGCGGTCCTCGTCATGGACTCGGGCGCCCAGGCCCCGAGGGGCGTCGAGCTCCACGGGCGGGCGGACCTCGAGGCGCCGATGAAGGAGGCGCTCGCGCCGCTCCAGTCCTTCGGCGGCACGGCGACGACACTCGCCGCCTCCTTCGACCGCGACCATGGGCCGTTCATGGTGGTGGGCATCCCGGCCATGACGCTCTGGGTCGCGGATGGGACCTATGACGAGCGCCACCACACCGTCATCGACACGTACGACAAGGTCGACCCGCACTGGCTCGCCGTCGACACGGCGGTGATGGGGATCCTCGCGTGGGAGCTGGCGAACGCGTCGGAGCCGGTCGGGCGCCGCCTCTCGGCGGCGGAGGCTGAGGCGCTTCTGAAGAGCTCCGGCGTCGAGGGCACGCAGCGGATGGTGTACGGCGGCTCTCCGCGCTGACTCGGGGAGGAGAGACATGGCGGAATTCACGACCCTTCTGGAAGAGACGCTGGAGAACTGGGGCTTCGCGCGGCAGGGTGCGATCGCCGAGCTCCGCAACATTCCCGAGAAACACCTCGGATTCCGGCCCCGGCCGGAAAGCCGGACGGTCGCCGAGCTCGCCTGGCACATCGTCGAGTCGGGGTTGCTCATGTCCGGCGAGCTCTCCCGAAGGGACGCCGATTTCCGGCGCAAAAGCTACGAGGCGCTCCTGCGGGAGCACGCCCGCGGCGTCGCGCGGATGAAGACCCGTCGGTCCCTTCTCCACGGCCTCGCGCGGACCCACCGCGACGGGGAGCGGGCGCTGCGGAGGGCCGGTGAGATCCACATGCTCCAGCTCATCCGGCGATTCGACGGGAAGCTGGGGAGCCGGCTGGCCTGGATGAACCACGGCATCGCGCACGAGGAGTACCATCGCGGCCAGCTCGCGCTGTATGCGCGCTTGCTCGGCCGCACGCCGGCGCTGACCCGGCAGATTCACGGAGGTTGACGATGAGGGGATTCCGGATCGCGGGAGTCGTGTTGGCGTGCGCCGGATTCGGCGCGCTGGCCCTCGCCCAGGTGCAGACGAAGGAGACCCAGGCGGCGATGACCCCGTCGGCCGCGCTCGCGCGACTGAAGGAGGGCAACGCCCGGTTCGTTGCGGGGCGCCTCAAGACCCGCGACTGGAACGCCAAGGTCATCGCCACGGCCTCCGGGCAGTACCCGTTTGCCGCCGTCCTTTCGTGCATGGACTCGCGGGCTCCGGCGGAGATCGTCCTCGACCAGGGGATCGGCGACATGTTCAGCCTGCGCTCGGCGGGCGATGTCGTCGACACCGACGTCCTCGGAGGCCTCGAGTACGCGACGGGGGTCGTCGGCGTCAAGCTGGTCGTGGTGCTCGGCCACACCGAGTGCGGGGCGGTCAAGGGCGCGATCGACGGGGTCAAGCTCGGCAACCTGACGTCCCTGCTGGCGAAGATCCAGTCGGCGGTCCGCGATTCCGGCCCCGGGACTTCGAAGGACAAGGCCTACGTCAAGAAGGTGACCGAGCAGAACGTGCGGGACTCGATTCACGAGATCCGCGAGCGCAGCTCGATCCTGCGCGGCCTCATCGACTCCGGCAAGGTCGGCATCGCCGGCGCAATGTACGACGTCGCGACGGGGACCGTCACGTTCATGGCGGACTGATCGCGTCCCGGGCATCCGACCGGTATAGGCTTTCCCCATCTTGGCGCTCGCGGCACGCACTCTCGGACCCTACGAAATCCTCGGCCAGCTCGGCGCGGGAGGCATGGGCGAGGTCTATCGGGCGCGCGACCCGCGGCTCGAGCGCGAGGTCGCGGTCAAGGTCCTGCACGGCTTCTCCCACGGCAGCCCGGATGCGATCGCGCGATTCCACCGCGAGGCGCGGGCGGTCGCCGCGCTCTCGCATCCGAACATCCTGGCGATTCACGACATCGGGGAAGCGAACGGCGTGGCGTACGCCGTCATGGAGCTCCTGGAGGGAGAGACCCTGCGCGGACGGCTCGCGGCCTCCGCGATCCCGGCCCGGAAGTCCGTCGAGTACGCGCTCCAGATGGCGCACGGCCTCGCCGCGGCCCACGACCGGGGGATCGTCCACCGGGACCTGAAGCCCGAGAACGTCTTCCTGACGCAGAGCGGGCTCGTCAAGATCCTCGACTTCGGCCTGGCGGTGCTCGCCGCTCCGTCCGCCACGGCCGACCTTTCGCAGTCGCCGACGGCGGGAACACAGCCGGGAGTCGTCCTCGGCACGCCGGGCTACATGTCGCCCGAACAGGTCCGCGGCCGGCCGATCGATCACCGCACCGACCTCTTCGCTCTGGGGGCGATCCTCTACGAGATGCTGACGGCGCGGCGGGCATTCCGCGGGGACAGCCCCGCCGAGGCCATGATCGCCGTTCTCCAGGAGGACCCGATGTCCTCCCCGACCGGCGCGCAGATTGCTCCGGAGCTTGCCCGGATCATCACCCATTGCCTCGAGAAGGAGCCCGGGGAGCGCTTCCAGAACGCCCGCGACTTCGCCTTCGCGCTCGAGGCGCTCCAGGTCGAGACCTCCGCGCCCGGCGCGCCATCCATCACGGGCTCCGGGCCCGCGGAGACCTCCATTGCCGTGCTGCCGTTCCGCAACATGAGCGCCGACCGCGACGCCGAGTATTTCAGCGACGGCATCACCGAGGAGATCATCAACGCGCTGACCGGCATCGTTCCCCTGCGCGTCGCCGCCCGCACCTCCTCGTTCGCCTACAAGGGCAAGGACACGGACATCCGGCAGATCGGCAGCGAGCTCGGCGTCCGGGCGGTGCTCGAGGGCAGCGTGCGGCAGGCCGGGCGGCGGATCCGGATCACTGCGCAGCTCGTCGACGTTGCCAGCGGCTACCACCTCTGGTCGGAGCGCTTCGACCGGGAGATGGAGGACGTCTTCGCCGTGCAGGACGAGATCGCCCGCGCGATCGCCGAGGCGCTCCACGTGAAGCTCGTGGGAGCGGCGGATGCTCCCGTCGTCGTGCGACCCACGCAGGACATCGAGGCCTACAACCTCTACCTCAAGGGACGCTTCAACCTGAACCTGCGCCGTCCGAAGCCGGCGATCGCCGATCTCGAGGCGGCGATCGACCGGGACCACCGGTATGCCGCGGCCTATCTGGGTCTGGCGGAGGCTTACTGCTTCTGGGGGTTCTACGGCGGCATCTCGACGTGGGAGGCCTACGGGCGGGCGCGGTGGGCCACCGATCGCGCGGAGGACATCACGCCGGGCGCGCCGGACGTGCACCTGTCCAACGGATTCATCGAGCATTACTTCGGCTGGGACTCGGCGCGCGAGGAGCGCGAAATCCGGACGGTTCTCGAGAAGACGCCCCGCTCGACCGACGGCCACTTCTGGCTCGGCCTGTTTCTGGGCTGCTCGGGCCGCGTCGAAGAGTCCTTCGAAATCACCCGGCGCGGTCTGGGGTTCGAGCCTCATCACGCCAACCTTCAGACCCAGCTGGGCTGGTGCTTCATGTACGGCGGCCGCTACGCGGAGGCGGTCGCCGAGCTGCGCAAGGCGGTCGCGCTCGATCCCAATGCGGGCTTTCCCGCGTGGTCGCTCGGGCTCGCCTACCAGGAGTCGGGCGCCTACGAGGACGCCATCCGCGAGTTCGAGAGGGGGGTCGAGATCACGCAGGGCAATCACAGCCTCTACGTCGGGTTCCTGGGCGGCGCTCTGGCCCGCGCCGGTCGGCTCGCCGACGCCGAGCGCGTTCTCGGGGAGCTCGAGCAGCGGGCGCAGCGCGAGTACGTGCCCCCCTTCGACCGGGCGGTGGTGCTGGCGCCGCTCGGCCGCGTGGACGAGGCCCTGGACGCCCTGGAGCGGGCCTACGAGGAGCGAAACGCGCTGATGTGGTTCCGCATCCATCTTCCCGTGTTCGGGATCATCCGATCGAGCTCCGCGCTGGAAGGCGCTTTCCGACCGTCTGGCACGCACCGCGCCGGTCGCGCCCATGCAGTTCGGCCGTTAAAATTTCGAAAGCCGGAAGGAGTCCGCCCATGTCCGCCGAACCGTCCAGCCGCTGCGAGTTCGAAGCGAGCGACCTGATCGTCAAGGTCGACATGACGCTGCCTGCGGACGTCGATGCCATCTCGCCGGTCGTCGCCAAGGTGATGCAGATCGTGACCGAGATGGGCTGCGCGGCCGGCCGCGAATTCGAGATCGAGCTCGCGCTGCGCGAGGCCCTCGCGAACGCGATCGAGCACGGCAGCGGAAACGACCCGTCCAAGCAGGTCGAGTGCTGCGTCGCCTGCGATCAGGCCCGCGGGATGCTCATCGTCGTGCGCGATCCGGGACCGGGGTTCGACCCGGCGTCGATCCCGAGCCCGATCGTCGGCCAGAACCTTTTCTCGACGGGCGGCCGCGGGATCTACCTCATCAACCAGCTCATGGACGACGTCCGCTTCGAGAAGGGCGGCACCGAGATCCACATGCGGACGAAGCCGCCGGGG
The DNA here is from genome assembly GCA_963805495.1 of uncultured Acidobacteriota bacterium. GTDB lineage: Bacteria > Acidobacteriota > Thermoanaerobaculia > UBA5066 > Gp7-AA6 > DAHUXD01. The sequence continues at coordinate 959,028 of CAWDUQ010000001.1, forward strand.
GCCCCCGGCCCGGCTTGAAACCGAGACGGGATCGGAGGGACGTCTTCTACCGCAGTCCCTCGACGACGTAGAGCCGCGACAATCCGCGCATGAAGCTGTAACAGTAGGCTCGGCCGTCCGGCGTCAACTGAAGCGTGGAGATGCCCCCGACGCCCGTTCGGTCCGCGGGAGCGATGTCGCGCACGAACGTCCGCTTGCCGGTGGCGAGGTCGAGACGCTCGATGTGCGCGGTCAGCTCGCCGGACTGGAGGTACACGGATCCGCCGCTCTCGTCGAAGCCGGCGACGAACTCCGCGTCCTTGACGCCCGGGATCGGTCGGGAGTACCGCCATCGACCGGATAGAGAAACCAGTTTCCGGTCTTCAGGTCGCCGGCGGCGACGAGCTTCCCGTCGCCCGAGAGCCGCCCCCCGACGACGCCTTCGGGCGTGACGGGTCGGGCCGGCCCGTTCGATACGTCTCGCAGGAAGAGCCGTTGGGCATGGTCGGGAGTGGTCGCCGAGACGAGGAGCCGCTGGACGTCGGGAAACCAGATCGCCTTTCGGTACGCGAACCCGGTTCCTGGATCGTCCCGCCGTCTCGCCGCCGCGCCGTTCCGGCCTCGTCGGCGGAAGCGCTAGATCTCGGCCGACCCCGCCGCGTCCGGCAGCGTCTGCTCGGTCTCGGTATGGCGCGAGGGCTCGGGCAGCTTCACGAAGATCGCCGCGGCGAGCGCCCCGAGGAGAAACGTCAGGCCCCAGAGCACCCGCGCCCCGGCGCGCTCCAGCACGACGGTGCCGGCCCACGGGCCGACGCCGAACGCGATCGAGAAGACCATCGTGTAGAGCCCGCTGTACTCGCCGCGGCGGGAGTCCGGCGCGATGTCCGTCGCGTAGGCCGCGGAGGCCGGGAAGAAGAGCATTTCGCCGAAGGTCCAGATGACGACCGTCCCGGCGAGGGACCAGAAGTCACGGGCAAACGCCATCGCCCCGAAGCCCGCGCCCGACAGGATCGCGCCGAGCGCGAGCGTGCGCCGGTGGGACCAGTGCGCGGTCGCGGCGTTCAACGGGATCTCGAGCACGACGATGAGGAGGCAGTTGAGGGAAAAGAGCAGGCCGAAGGTGCGCGGCGTGAAGCCGAGGCCGTCGACGATGTAGAGCGGCATCGACGAGATGTGCTGGAAGAAGATGACCGTGACGGGCAGCACCCCGGCGAGAAAGAACAGGAACCGCGGGTCGGCGTGCGCGGCGGTCGAGAGGCGCAGGCGGGTCGCGGTCGTGGGTGTGCCGGCGGAGGCGACCACCCTCTTTTTCCTGCCGTTCGGGAGGGCCGCGCCGGCGAGGACGATCCCGGCGGCGAGCGACGTCGCGCCGTCGACGAAGAAGAGGTACCGGAAGGCGATCGTGGCGAGGATCCCGCCGATCGCCGGCCCGATCGCCATGCCGAGGTTGATCGCCAGGCGGTACAGGGCGAAGGCCGATTTTCGGCGGACCGGCTCGACGGTCTCGGCGAAGAACGACATCGCGGCCGGCCGGAAAGCTTCCGTGAGCATCGCGAGGACGATCGTGACCGCCGCGATCGCGAGCTTGCTCTGCGCGAAGGGGTAGACGAAGAGCGTCGCCCCCGACAGGAGCAGTGACATCCGCATCAGCGGAGCCGAGCCGAACCGGTCGCTCAGCCGGCCGGCGAGCGGTCCGCACACGATCGCCCCCAGACCGTACAGGAACAGGACGAAACCGGCCTGCTCGGGAGAGAAGCCCCGCTCGCGCGTCAGGTACAGGACGAGGAACGAGAGGACCATCGAGCCGGCGCGGTTGACGAGCTGCGAGCCGGCCACGACCCAGACGGGGCGAGGCAGGTACCTGAGGTCCTTCCAATATTTCAGCACGGGCGCACGAGGTGTTTACGGCCCGCGCCGGGCCCGGGTTATGCGAATCGCTTCAGGAGCCACGCCGCGGCGAGGGCGAGGAGCGCAAGGGCACCCATGAATCCGAGCACGTAGAGGAGGATCGGCAGGAACCGGGCGTTTCGGGGGTCGTCGTCCTCCGGATCATCCATGGATTCCCTGGGCCGCGAGCCACCGCTCGGCGTCGATCGCGGCCTTGCAGCCCTCGCCCGCGGCCGAGACCGCCTGGCGATAGGTCGGGTCGGCGACGTCGCCCGCGGCGAAGACCCCCTCGACCGAGGTGTAGGTCGAGGGATGCCGGACCTTGACGTAGCCGACGTCGTTCATCTCGAGCTGGCCCTTGAAGACCGCGGTGTTCGGCGAGTGGCCGATCGCGACGAAGACGCCCTGCGTCGCGAAGGGCTCGGTGACCTCCGTGCGTGTGTCCTGAAGGGTGACGCCGGTAACGCCCTTTTCGTCGGCCTGGATGTCGACGATCGTCGCGTTGAGCCGCCAGGCGATCTTGGGGTTGTTGCGCGCCCGGTCGAGCATGATCCGGGACGCGCGGAAGTCCTCGCGCCGGTGGACGATCGTGACCTTCGTCGCGAACTTCGTCAGGAAGTTCGCCTCCTCCATCGCGGTGTCGCCGCCGCCGACGACCACGACCTCCCGGCCCTTGAAGAAGAAGCCGTCGCAGGTCGCGCAGGCCGAGACCCCGCGGCCCATGAGGCGCTTCTCGGACTCGAGGCCGAGCAGCTTCGCCGAGGCGCCGGAGGAGACGATGACGGCGTCGGCGGTGATCGAGCCGCCGGCGTCGAGGTGCAGGCGAAAGGGGCGCCGGTCGAAGTCGACGCCCGTGACGGTGTCGAGCACGACCTCCGTGCCGAAACGCCGGGCCTGCTCGCGAAAGACTTCCATGAGCTCCGGTCCCTGGATGCCATCCTTGAAGCCCGGGTAGTTCTCGACTTCCGTCGTGATCGTGAGCTGGCCCCCGGGCTGCGGTCCCTCGAAGACGATCGGGGCCAGGTCCGCGCGCGAGGCGTACAGGGCGGCGGTCCAGCCGGCGGGCCCGGACCCGATGATGGCGATGTGGTAGTGGCTCTTGGTCGGTGGCATTTCGCCGGGAGGATATCAGCGGCACGGGGCCGGTATCATCCGCGGATGCGGCCCGCGCTCTCCCGCCGGCTCCAGGGGTTCGGCACGACCATCTTCACCGAGATGACGCGCCTCGCCAACGAGCGCGGCGCGATCAACCTCGCCCAGGGGTTCCCCGACTTCGACGGGCCCGAGTTCGCGAAGACGGCCGCGATCGACGCGATCCGGGCGGGCCACGGACAGTACGCGCGCATGACCGGGATCCCCGAGATCCACCGCGCGCTCTCGGCGAAGTACCGGCGGGACTGGGGCCTCGCGTATGCGGCCGACACCGAAATCACGGTGACCTCCGGCGCGACCGAGGCGATCTTCGCCGCGATCCAGGGCGTCTGCGACGCCGGGGACGAGGTCGTCCTCTTCGAGCCCTACTACGACTCCTACAAGGCGAGCGTGGTCATGGCCGGCGCCGTGCCGCGCGTCGTGACGCTCCGCGCGCCGGACTGGATCTTCGACGCCGGCGAGCTCGCCGCGGCCTTTTCTCCCCGGACTCGGGCCCTGCTTCTCAACTCTCCGCACAACCCGACCGGCAAGGTCTTCGCGCCGGCGGAGCTCGAAGTGCTCGCCGCGCTCTGCCGGGAGCGCGACGTCCTCTGCATCACCGACGAGGTCTACGAACACCTGGTGTACGAGGGTCGCCACGTCCCGATGGCGACGCTGCCCGGGATGCGCGAACGCACGATCACGATCTCGTCGTTCGGGAAGACCTTTTCGCTGACCGGCTGGAAGATCGGATGGGCCGCGGCGCCTCCCGAGCTGACCGCCGCCGTGCGCGCGGCGCACCAGTTCGTCACGTTTGCGACGGCGACGCCGCTCCAGCACGGCGCGGCGGCGGCGCTCCAGGCGGGGCCGGACTACTACCGGGCGCTCCTCTCCGATTACCGGGGCAAGCGGGACTACCTCGTCGGAGAGCTCGAACGGATCGGGTTCGCGGTCCGGCCTCCGCAGGGAACCTATTTCGCCTGCGCGGACTTCCGGCCGTTCGGGTTCGACGACGACCGCGCGTTCGTGCGGCACCTGATCGAGACCGCCGGCGTCGCGGCGATCCCCCCGAGCGTCTTCTACGACCGGCCGGAGCACGGCCGCCACTACGTCCGCTTCGCCTTCTGCAAGAAGCGGGAAACGCTCGAGGCAGCCGTCGCGCGGCTCGCGTCGCTGTCCCGGCGGGAGACGGTATGAACCCCCTGCGCGTCGCCCTCGTGCAGATGGACCTCGCCTGGGAGGACGTCGCCGAGAACCACCGGCGCGCGCGGCGGCACCTCGAGCGGGCGCGCGACGGCGGAGCCCGGCTTGCCCTGCTGCCGGAGATGTTCTGCACGGGCTTCTCGATGGAGTCCGGCCGCATCGCCCAGCCGCCCGGCGGACCCTCGGAGACCTTTCTTCGCGACACCGCCCGCGAGCTCGGGATCTCGATCCTCGCGTCGGTCCCGGAAGCGGGGCAGCCCCGGCCACGCAACATGGCGATTCTCGCCGGCCCCGACGGGTCGCTCGCGAAATACGCGAAGATCCATCCCTTCACGTTCGGCGGGGAGCATCGCGTCTACGCCGGCGGCGACGGGATCGTGACCGTTCCCGTCGAAGGCGCCCGAGTGACGCCCTTCGTCTGCTACGACCTGCGGTTTCCCGAGCCGTTCCGCCTGGCTGCCGACGACACCGATCTTTTCGCCGTCGTCGCCAACTGGCCCGAGGCCCGCCGCGAGCACTGGCGCACGCTCCTGCGTGCCCGCGCGATCGAGAACCTCTGCTTCGTCGCCGGCGTCAACCGCGTCGGCGAGGGAGGGAAGCTCCGTTACGCCGGCGACTCGGTCGTCGTGTCACCCTGGGGCGAGGTGCTCGTCGAGGGTGGAGCGGAGGACGCCGTCCTCTTTGCCGACGTCGACCCCGCCGCGGTCCGCGAGGCCCGCGCGAAGTTCCCGGCGCTGGCCGACCGCCGTCCCGAAGCCTACCGCCGGTAGACCCGGCCGGGCGAAGCTAGCGGCTGGTCCCCGAGCCGGTGGCGGCGAGCAGCCGCTCGGCATTGCCGCGAAGGATGAGCTCTTTCGTTTCCGCCGTAAGGACATCGGAAGACCGGATGGCGTCGAGCGCCTTCGCGACGCGTTTCGGGGTCGAGCCACCCGAGGCGAAGAGGATCTGTTCCTCAAGTCCCGCGCCGACGAGACGGGCCAGATAACCCTCGAGCTCCGGTCGGGCCAGCGCCCACGCGATGCCGCCCGTGTCGACGAAGACGCGGGGGTATCGCCACATCAGGCCGGTCATCGCGTCGGCGAACGGCCATCCGGCTCCGGAGACGACGAGGGTCAGCTTCGGGTGCCGAACGAGCACCGACTCCAGCTTCAGGGGGTCGCCGAGGGCGACGCGGTACTTCGCGCCGCTCTCGTCCCGGTCCACGGGGCCGAGCGGAAAAACGACGGGGAGGTTGAGCTCCTCGGCGAGGGACCAGTAGGGCTCGAGCCGCGGATCGTCCGGCGCGATCCCGTCCGATTGGGCCAGCACGGGACCGATGAAGCGCGCCCGGGTTTCCGCGAGCGAGCGACGCAGCCCGGCGAGCCTGGGTCGGCGCTCGTCGACGTGAAAGCCCTCGGCGCCGGCCGTGAAATCGACGACCGCGTCGGAGGGCGGCGGTCCGGTCGGAATCGGCGTTCCCGTGGCGGCAGGCGTCGCCGGCCGCGGAGTCGCCGGCACACTCGGTACGGCCGTTGTGGCGCGTGCGCTCGGCTGGGGCGTCGCGGTGGGCTTTGATCGCGCGGCCGCCGGGGTCGTCACGACCGGCGGCGGGGGAGCGGCCTGCGGAGGACCGGGCGGCGTCCGGGTCGGCGGCACCGTGGCCGTCGCGACGCCCGGCGTCGGAATGGGGGGCACTCCCGGCGCCCGGCGCGGGTCCACGTCGACCATGACCCAGTAGCCGGGGCCGGGCGGGCGCGGGAAGATCGTCTCGCGGATCGTCCAGCGCAGGCACACCGCGACCGGAACGGGCGGCCGAAGAAGGACCTGCGACGCCCGGCCGTCGCCGCGGAGCTCGAGAAGCACAATGAAGGGTACGACGTCCTCCTCGCTGGCCGATCCGGCACAGGTGAGGAGAGGGTCGCGCAGCTTCGTGTCGTCGAAACGCTCCGCGATCCGCCGCTCGAACTCGCGGCCGGCCGGCGTCGCGGCGTTGGCCCTGGCGAGCTTGAGCGAGTCCTCGAACTTGTCGGCCCGGAGCGGGCCCGCGAGCGTCAGCGCCACGGCTGCCAGGGCGAGCGCCCTCGGCCCGGTCCGCACCGCCTACGGTCGTCCGGAGGTCGCGTGCGCGAACGCCGCGAGCGCGTCGACGCCGCCCGCGATCATCTCCTCGGAGACGGAAAACGAGAACCGCAGGTGCCCCTCTCCCTCCGGGCCGAAGACGATTCCGGGCACCGTCGCGATCTTCGCCTCGTCGAGGAGCGTGCGCGCGGCCGCGCGGGAGTCGGCTGGCAGCCAGCCCGGCGCCTTCGGAAAGAGGTAGAGGGCGGCGCGCGGCGTCTCGAGCTCGAAGCCCGCCGCTTTCAATCCGGCCGCGAGGCGGTCGCGCCGTGTGCGGTAGCCCGCCCTCCACTCCGAGACGAACTCGGTGCCCCGCGCGAGGGCTTCCACGGCCGCCCACTGGGTCGGCGTCGAAACGCCGTTGGTCGTGTACAGGACGACGGTCTTGATCGGCATCTGGTAGCGCTTGGGCGCGAGAACGTAGCCGAGGCGCCAGCCGGTCATCGAGTAGCTCTTCGAGAGCGTGTAGCAGGTGATCGTCCGCTCGAACATGCCGGGCAGTGACGCGATCGCGACCACCGGGTCGCCCTCGTAGACGAGGTCCTCGTAGGCCTCGTCCGCGATGACGGCGAGGCCGCGCGCGCGGGCAAAGGCCGCGACCTCCTCCGCTTCGGCACCCGAGAACACGTCGCCGGTGGGGTTGGCGGGGTTGTTCCAGTAGACGACCTTGGTGCGGGCCGTCGTCTTCGCCGCGAGGGCCGCGGCGAGCCCGTCGCGCCGCGCCGCGGCCGTCGGAACGAGGACGGCCCTGGCCTGGTGATACCCGACGAGGTCGGCGATCGGCGTCCAGTACGGCGAGAGCATCAGCACCTCGTCGCCCGGGTCGAGGAGCGTCGCGAACGCGGCGAAGAGCCCCTGCATGCCGCCGTTGACGACGACCGCCGCCTCGTCGTCGGCCGGGATGAGGTTGCGGTCGCGGGCCTTCGCCAGGATCGCCCGCCGCAGCTCCGGGATCCCCGACGACGGCGCGTACCGCGTCTGGTTCCGGTCGAGCGCCGCTCCCATCGCGGCCTTCACGGTCTCGGGCGTGTTCATCCAGGGCTCGCCGCCCTCGAAACGCCAGACCTTCCGGCCCGCGGAGAGGAGCTCGATGACGCGGTTGCGGACCTTGACGATCTCCGAGAAGCCGACGCTCTCGAAGCGCCGCGCGGTCGAAGGAAAAGCGCCTTCGCTCACCGTGCGCCCTTCAAACAGCGGCCTTCCGGCCGGGGCCCATGAGGAAGTACAGGATCATGCCGAGGACCGGCAGGAAGATGACGAGGATGCACCACAGGAGCTTCGTCGTGCCGTCGGCGGAGCTCTTCAGGATCGACACGATGGCGATGATGTCGAGGACGGTGACGACGAGCCAGACGAGGGGGTTGCCGAAGAAGTGAAACATGGCGCCTCCTTCAGAGCTTTTCGGAGATGGCCTTCTGCTGGGTGAAGAGGTACAGGTACTCGCGGCCGCCGGCCTTCGAGTCCGTTCCCGACATGTTGAAGCCGCCGAAGGGATGAACGCCGACGAGCGCGCCGGTGCACTTGCGGTTCAAATACAGGTTGCCCACGTGGAGCTCGCGTTTCCCGCGCTCGAGCCGCTCGCGCACCCGCGAGTAGAGTGAGCCGGTCAGGCCGTACTCCGAGTGGTTCGCGACCTGGATGCCCTCCTCGAAGCTGCTCACCTTCAGCACCGAGAGCACGGGGCCGAAGATCTCCTCGCAGGCCAGGCGCGCGTCCGGCCGGACGCCGTCGACGATCGTGGGCATGACGAAGTAGCCCTGTTTCGGCCCGGCTTTTCCTCCCGCGACGACGCGACCTTCCTTCTTTCCGAGGGCGGCGTACTCGAGGATCTTCTTGTGAGCACGAGCGTTGATCACGGCGCCGACGGTGTTCTTCGGGTCGCGCACGTCGCCGACCGAGAGCGCCTTCGTTTTCTCGACGACCCGCGCGAGCAGATCCTTGTGGACCTTCTGGTGGACGATCAGGCGCGAGCAGGCCGAGCATTTCTGTCCCTGGAAGCCGAAAGCCGCGGACACGATGCCGTTGGCGGCCTCCTCCAGGTCCGCGGTTTCGTCGACGAGGATGAAGTCCTTGCCGCCCATCTCCAGAATGGCTCGCTTGATCCAGATCTGGCCCGGCACGACGCGCCCGGCTTTCTCCGAGACCTGGAGGCCGACGTCGCGCGAGCCCGTGAACGCGATGAGCCGGGTCTTCGGGTGCTCGACGAGGGCGTTGCCCACGGTCGCGCCCCCGCCCGTGAGAAAGTTGAGCACGCCGCCGGGCACCCCCGCCTCGTCGCAGGCGTCGAGGAACATCGACGCGACGCCGGCGGCGTCGGAGGAGGGCTTGAGGATCACCGTGTTGCCCGCGACGAGCGCGGCGGTCGTCATGCCGGTCAGGATCGCGAGTGGGAAGTTCCAGGGCGGGATGACGACGGCGACGCCCAGCGGGATGTGCTCGAGCTCGTTGTACTCCCCGGGGTAGGGGGTCAGCGGCTGGGGCAGCGCGAGGCGCTCCATCTCGCGGGCGTAGAACTCGCAGAAGTCGATGGCTTCGGCCGTGTCCCCGTCGGCCTCCGCCCAGGACTTCGACTCCTCGAGGACCATCATGGCCGAGAACTCGTGTTTGCGGCGCCGGAGAATCGAGGCGATACGCAGGATGAGAGCGGACCGTTCGGCGTGCGGCGTCCGGCTCCAGGCCGGAAAAGCCCTCGTCGCGGCGTCCACGGCCCTCGCCGCATCGGCCACCGTGCCCTCGGGGAAGCGCCCGATGACGTGTTTGAAGTCCGAGGGATTGATGGACTCGAAGTCTTTCGGGGCGCCGAAGTCCTTGCGACCGATTCGGTTCTTGCCCCGGATCGGAAGACGCTTCTCGACCGAGGTCAGCGCCGCCTGGAAGGCTTTCGCGTTGGCGTCGACGGAGAAATCGGTGAACGGCTCGTTGCGGAATTCAGGAAGCAAATTGGGACCTCCGAAGGCGAAAATCTATCAGAAGGAGCCCCGGCGGGCCGCTTCTGAGATGATCGCGGGCGTGGTCACGGCGTCCGGCGCGGCGGCGCTCTCGAACGAGGAGGTCCGCCGCTACGCGCGACACCTGATCCTGCCGGAAGTCGGTCCGGAGGGGCAGGCGAAGCTGAAGGCGGCGAGGGTGCTTCTCGTCGGCGCGGGAGGCCTCGGGTCGCCCGCGGCGCTCTACCTTGCGGCGGCCGGCGTCGGGACGCTCGGACTCGTCGACTTCGACTCCGTCGACGAGTCGAATCTCCACCGCCAGATTCTCTTCGGGACCTCCGACGTGGGCCGGGCGAAGCTTGCGGCCGCGGCCGCGCGCCTCCTCGACGTGAATCCGAACGTGCGCGTCGTGCCCTTCGAGACCCGGCTGACGTCGGAGAACGCGCTGGGGATCCTGGCCGACTTCGACGTCGTCGCCGACGGCACCGACAACTTCCCGACGCGTTACCTCGTCAACGACGCCTGCGTCCTGCTCGGAAAGCCCAACGTGTACGCCTCGATCTTCCGTTTCGAAGGACAGGCCTCGGTCTTCGGCGCGCCCGGCGGGCCCTGCTACCGCTGTCTCTATGCAGAGCCGCCGCCCCCGGGCGTCGTCCCCTCGTGCGCGGAGGGAGGAGTGCTCGGCGTGCTGCCCGGTCTCCTCGGGACCATCCAGGCCGCCGAGACGATCAAGCTCGTCCTCGGCGTCGGCGAGCCGCTCGTCGGCCGGCTTCTCCTCGTCGACGCCCTCGGCATGCGCTTCCGGGAGCTCAGGGTCCGGAAGAACGCCGCCTGCGCGGTGTGCGGCGCGCGCCCGACCGTGACCCGGCTCGTCGACTACGAGGCGTTTTGCGGGGGGCCGCCCGAGCCGGCCTCTGGTATCGTCCCGCCGATGCACGGCCACGTCGAAGAAGTCTCGGTCGAGGAGCTCAAGCAGGCCCAGGACCGCGGCGACGCGATCGTCCTCGTCGACGTCCGGGAGCCCCGCGAGTGGGCGATCGCGGACCTGGCGAACTCGGTCAAGATCCCGCTCGGATCGCTGCCGCAGAGCCTCGACAAGCTCTCGAAGGAGGACGACATCGTCGTCTACTGCCGGTCGGGCGCGCGAAGCGGTAACGCGGTCCAGTTCCTGACGCAGAACGGATTCGAGAAGGTCCGGAATCTGGCGGGCGGCATCAACAAGTGGGCGGAGCGGATCGACACGTCGCTTCCCCGCTACTGAACCGGGCCCCGCGATGCGCCGCGTCGGCCTGATCTTCCTCGCGGCGGGGCTGGCGGGATTTCTCTTCGCGTCGAGTCAGCACGCGAGCCATCCGTCGGTCGAAGCCTGGGAGACGGGGCGCTGGCTTCTCGTGGGCATGGCGGTGATGGGCGTGGTCTTCGTGGTCCTTCCCGGCCCGCGCCGCTGAAGCGCCGGCTCCTCCGATTTCCCTCGTTCTCCGCGGGGCGGGGGAAGCCTCAGCCGGCCATCGTGGCGTCGGGGTCGTCCTCGAGCAGCCGGTCGATCTTCGCGGCGAGGATGAAGTCGTTCTCGTGCAGCCCGCCGATCTTGTGGGTCCAGAGCGTCAGGCCGACCTCGTTCCAGTGAATCGTGATGTCGGGATGATGTCCTTCTTCCTCGGCGACATCGGCGACGCGGTTGACGAACTTCATCGCCTCGACGAAATCGCGGAACTCGAAATGCCGCTCGAGACGCGTCGCCTCCGCGGCGAGCGACCAGCCCGGCGTTCGGGAGGCGAGTTCCCGCGCCGCTTCCTCGGAGAGCGGCGGGACCCCGCCGCGGCAGGGCACGCAGTGGCGGCCGGAGAGGCCTTCCATGTCGTCGACCACCGCCCGATCCTATCGGAGGTGCGGGTCGGCGGCGGCGCCCTCGCGGCCCGGATCGGCGGCCCCGGAGGAAGGCGCCGCGGCCTCCGACTCGAGGCGGGCGTGGAGGGACTCGAAGGCCGCGACGATCCTGTCGAACGCCTTCTGCCGCGCCCCGTTCGTTTCCGGAGTCATTCCCCGGAAGCGCCGTCCCGCGATGGTCCGCGAATACTTCATGACCTGCACCGTGAGGTCGGTGTAGCTCTCGGCGTAGAGGCTCTGCGGAAGCGTGGAGGGCTCGGCCCCGGCCAGGAGGGCTGCGAACGCGTGGAACTCGGCTTCGGACAACGCGCGCGCCGGGCCGGCGGCCGGCGGCCGGCCCGGATCCCTCCGTTCCACGCTCGCGTCGAGGCCTTCGATTCTCAGCGTCCAGGCGGGAGTGCCGGGAGGGTCCGGGCGCCGCCGGACGGAGGCCTCGAGGACCCGCGTCGAGAGCCGGCCCGCCGCGACCAGCCGGAGGGCGTCGTCGAGTCCCCCGGCCCGGACGCCCGTTGCCGCCGGACCCTCGCAGATCTGCAGGATCTTTTGGACGAGTCTCGCGAAAGCCCTCGACTGGTCCCCGTTGACGAGCTGGAGCGTCGTCTTGAGCGCCGGGCCCGCGCGGACCACCAGCCGTCCCCGGAGCCGCGGTCCCTTGTCTTTCCCGCCTTCCTCGTCCTCGCCGAACCGATCGGGCATCGACCCGAAGCGAGCCGTTCGAAGTAGCTCCAGGATCTCGATCACCCGGGCCTGCGGAAGCTCGAACTGGGCCTCTCGCTGCCAGATGCCGATCCCGTCCCCGAAAACGCGCGCCGTCGTGGCCCGGCCCGCGCTCGACCAGAAAACGTCGATGCGCACGTCCGCGAGTCTCGCCCGGCCGGCGATCCGTGCCTCCAGCGCCGGCGTCAGCGCATCCGGGGAGGAGGGGGTCGCGTCCGCGTCCCGCGCGGGCCTCGCGGCGGCCGGCCAGGCCAGCCCGGCCGCTAGTAAAAATCCCAGCAGAGGTGCGCGGCTGTCCACGGTAGTGTTCGAGACGGCGCGGATGCTACCTCAGGCTCCGCGAACTCTCGAATCTACGACTCGTCGGCGGGATGGAGCGCTCGTGCGGCCGTCCCTTGGAGTGATTCCCGAACGGAGGAACCGGATGTCCCGAAACACCGCGGCCCGCCTTTCTGCTCTCATCCTTTCGGCCGGAACGGCGTTCGTCCTGGCGGCCCCGCCCGCGTCCGCGAGCGACAGCCCGCAGACGCCCGTCGTCCGCTTCTCCGCCCGCCACGCGAAGTCGCCGCGGCTCTCGAGCTACCGGGCGGTCGGGCCCGTCGTGCCCCGCCCCAATCGCGAGATCGTGAACGAGGCCACGCCGAAGAAGGGCGCGGGGGCCGCGACCCGCGGGATCGACCCCGTCCTCCAGAACCGGTTCGGTCTCTCGCAGCCCGAGGCCTCGGTGCAGTTCGAGGGCGGCTCGGACGACGACAACGCCTCGCTGCTCGGCCAGCGCACCGTGCCTCCCGACACCGAAGGCGACGTCGGGCCGAATCACTACATCCAGTACATCAACAACATCGCAGTCATGTACGACAAGTCCGGAAGCATCGTCCTCGGGCCCATTGCCGGCAACGCCTTCTGGGCCGGTCTCGGCGGGCCCTGCGAGGTCCAGAACGACGGCGATCCGCTGGTGCGATACGACCGGCAGGCGGACCGGTGGGTGTTCTCGCAGTTCGCCCTGCCCAATTTTCCCGACGGTCCTTTCTACCAGTGCTTCGCGGTGTCGACGACGAACGACCCGACGGGTGAGTACTGGCAATACGAGTTCAAGACGAGCGACGACTACTTCACCGACTACGGAAAGCTCGGCATCTGGCCCGACGCCTACTACATGTCGTTCAACATGTTCGGGCCCTTCGGGGAGTTTCAGGGAGGCGCGTACGCCTTCGACCGCGCCGCGATGCTCGCCGGCGCGCCGGCGGGCATGATCGCCTTCGACACCGGGGCCGAGGGCGGCACGTTGCCGTCGGACCTCGACGGTCCGACTCCGCCGCCCGCCGGCTCTCCGAATTACTTCATGGGCTTCGACGTCAATCCGGCCCGGCTGCTGGAATGGCAGTTCCACGTGGACTGGACGACCCCCGGCGACAGCACCTTCACGGGCCCGGTCGAGATTCCGGTCGCCGACTTCGTGTATCCGGTATGCGACGCGTACCGCGGCCAGTGCGTGCCCCAGTTCGAGACCTCGGAGAAGCTCGAGACGCTGGACGACAAGCTGATGTACCGGCTGGTCTACCGGAACTTCGGCGATCACGAGTCTCTCGTCGCAAACCACACGGTCGGCACGGCCGACGGCAGCGCCGCGCCGCGCTGGTACGAGATCCGCAGCCCGGGCGACACGCCCGTCGTGTACCAGCAGGGGACCTACGCGCCGGACGCGAGCTTCCGCTGGATGGGCTCGCTCGCCATGGACGGCAACGGCAACATCGCCCTCGGCTACTCGAAGTCGAGCTCCACCATGTACCCGTCGATCGGGATCACGGGCCGGCTCGCGGGCGACCCGCTCGGCCTCATGGGCGCCGAGGACGTGTGGTTCTCGGGCGGTGGGAGCCAGATCGCGAGCGTCAGCCGGTGGGGCGACTACAGCACGATGTCGATCGACCCGTCGGACGACTGCACCTTCTGGTACACCCAGGAGTACTACGCCGAGAGCGGCAGCTTCGACTTCAAGACCCGGATCGGCGCTTTCCGGTTCGCGAGCTGCACGGGCGGCCCCGCGGGATCGCTCGACGGAACGGTCACCGGCCCCTCGGGCCCGATTCCGGGCGCGACCGTCGAGGCGGCGCCGCAGACGTTGGCCGCCGGCTCCTCGTCCACGACGACCGACGACGCCGGGCACTACCAGTTCCTGACCCTGCCGCCCGGCGCCTACGACGTCACCGCTTCGAAGTACGGGTACTCGCCGTTCACGGTGGCCGGCGTCCAGGTCGCCACCGGTCAAAACACCGTCCAGGACCTCTCGCTCGCGGCGAGCGTGAACGTCCTCGTCAACGGAACCGTCAAGGATGGCTCGGGCCACGGCTGGCCGCTCTACGCGCGGCTCGACGTCTCCGGTCCCAACGGATACACGGGCGCGACGCTCTTCACCGACCCGGTCACGGGCTACTACCAGATCACTCTGCCGTCGGGGTTCACCTACGACTTCGCGGTCACGGCCCTCGTGCCCGGCTACGCGCCGGGAGGCGGTCCGCTCGCCCTCGCCGTTCCGCCGGCGCCCCCGGTCGCGGGCGGCGTCGTCGCGAACTGGACGGTGTCGGCGGCGCCGAGCTGCACCGCTCCCGGCTACGGTCCCGGCACCTTCGCCAATCCGGCCGCGCTTTCCGAGGGTTTCGACTCCGGAATGATCCCGGCGGGCTGGACGGTGCAGACGATTTCCGGAACGAGCTGGAAGGTCCACGACGGGGCCGACGACTGCGGCCAGTTCGGCGGGAACCAGACCGGCGGCTCCGGGCCCTTCGCGATCATCAACAGTCTCTGTGAATCCGTCGGGACCGTCGACGACTCCTTCCTCGAGACCCCGCCGATCGACCTGACCGGCCGAACGAGCGCCGCGATCCGGTGGGCCAACGACTTCATCAACTTCTTCTCCGGCACCGTCGCGACCGTCGACGCGAGCGCCGACGGCGGCGCGACCTGGAGAAACATCTGGAGAGCGCCCGGCGACTTGCCGGGTCCGGGCACTCAGATCGTGGACATGTCGTTTGCCGCCGGACACCCGGATGTCCGCGCGCGCTTCCACTACGAGGCCTTTTTCGGCTGGTGGTGGCAGGTCGACGACGTGGAGGTGGGCGCGTTCACGTGCGGCGTGCTTCCCGGGGGCCTCGTGGTCGGCAACGTCACCGACGCCAACACCGGAGCGGCCCTGAACGGCGCGACGGTCCTGAACCTTCCGGACGACGGCTCGACGACCACGTTCGCGACGCCCGACGATCCCGCGCAGGGCGACGGCTTTTACGCCCTCTTCGCGGGCAGCGGATCGCAGCCGTTCGAGGCTTCGTATCCGGCGTACGAGTCGCTGGAGAAGAACACGACCGTCATTCCGGACGGAACCGTCCGGCTCGACTTCGCGCTGAAGGCCGGCTTGCTCTCGGCGGGCCCTCGGCCCCTCTCCCTGTCCATGGGCCCCGGCGGCCCGCAGCAGCTGACCCTGAACCTGACCAACACGGGATCGGCCGGCGCCGGCTTCGTCATCCAGGAGGTCAACGTGCCTCTGCCGGGTCCGTCGCAGGCGAGGCCCGCGAGGTTTGCCGACCCGGCGCGCGTCCAGGCGGCCCTCCGGCGCGTCGGGTACCAGCATCTGGCCGAACGCCATCGGACCGGTGTGCCGGCACCGGCCGGAGCCCCGGCGGGTGTGCCAGCCCTCGCCCAGGCCGGCAACGTCGTGGGTTCGTTCCCGACCGGACTTCAGTCCGGTTGGGGCCTCGCGTACGACACCGACGCCGGCCGACTGTGGATCTCCGACCCCGACGAGCCCGGCTTCGGCTTCAACGGCGACGGCCTCGAGCACCAGTACCTGCCGGACGGCACGCCGACGGGCGACACGATCGACATCCAGGACACCGGCGGCTTCTGGCAGGCCGACGGGACCTACAACGGCCGGACCGGAATGCTCTGGCAGGTCAACGTCGGCGTCGGCGGCGACACCGACATGTGCCTCTTCGAGATGGACCCCGTGGCGAAGGTCGTCACGGGCAACAAGATCTGCGGCCCCTGGTTTTCGCCGCAGCGCGCCGTCGCCTACGACTACGCCACCGATACCTACTACGTTGGAGGAACCAACGAGGCCTCCGTCTACCACATCGACGCCTCCGGAAACCTGCTGGACTCGAAGTACGTCGGCATCGCGATAGCCGGCCTCGCGTACAACCCGGGCACGCGGCACCTCTTCGTCAACGGCGAGTTTCCGTCGCCGTTCGAGATCTGGGTCCTCGACACCGCCAATGACTACGACATCCTCGGCGGCTTCGTCGTGGCGAGCGGAGGGGTCCCGGTGCTGTCGAGCGGCGGTGTGAGCCTCGAGGCCGACTGCGCCGGCCACCTCTGGATCATGGACGAGACCGCGCAGACCGTCTACGAGTTCGAGTCCGGCGAGACCGGCTGGTGCGTCAACGACATCCCGTGGCTCTCCGAGGCGCCGCCGTCGGGATCGGTCCCGGAGGGCGGCACCCTCCCGGTGACCGTCACGTTCGACCCCGCGGGCCTGCTGCCGGGCCTCCGTCAGGGATCGCTCCTGTTCGCGACCGACACCCCGGTCGCGGTCGACCCGGTGCCGGTCGACTTCACCCTTCTCTTCAACGACGTGCCGGAGGGCAGCTTCGCCTGGAACTACATCTACGGCGCCGCGGGCGCTGGCGTGATGCCGGGCTGTGCTCCGCAGACGCCGACGTTCACGTTCTGCCCCGCCGAGGTCGTCACCCGGCGGACCATGGCCGGTTTCATCGAGCGCGCCGTCCACGGCGCGCAGACGCCGCCGCCCGTCTACCTCGGCGAGTTCGGCGACGTCGCTCCCGGCAGCTTCAACGCCAACAACATCCAGGGCCTCGTCGAGGACGGCATCACGGCCGGCTGCAGCCTGTCCCCGCCGCTCTACTGTCCGGACGTTCCGGTCACGCGGGCGCAGATGGCGGTCTTCGTCTGGAAGGGCCAGCACGGCTCCGAGCCGCCGCCGCCCTGCACGCCGCCGGGCAGCTTCGCCGACGTGCCGTGTCCCGGCGGATTCGCGGTCGACTACGTCGAGGGGATCTATTCCGAGGGGATCACGGCCGGATGCGGAAGCGGGAACTTCTGCCCGAACGCGAGCATCACGAACGCGCAGATGGCCGTCTTCCTGGTGAAGGCGTTCGCCATTCCGTACCTCCCATGAGGACGCGCGTGACGAAACAGGAAGGAACGACCATGAGCTCTCTCGGAATGAAGCGCGTCGCGGCCTGGATTCTCGGCGTGGTGATGCTCGGCGCGAGCGCCGCGCGGGCCGGCTCGCCCGAAGTGCCGGTGAGCGGAACCGTCACCGACGGGTCGGGCCACGGCTGGCCGCTCGCCGCGCGCCTCGACATCACTTCGGACTTCACCCAGCCGCTCGTCGTCTACTCGGATCCCGTCACCGGCCAGTACGCCGTGAATCTCCCGGATGGGATCGCGTACTCCTTCGCCGTCTCGTCCCTGGTGCCGGGATACGCGCCGGGCGGCGGGCCCGTCGTGACGGCCGGCGCGCCGATCACCGCCGACTGGGAGCTCGGCGCCGCGGCTCTCTGCGACGCCCCCGGCTACGGTCCCGGCGGGTTCGGGCCCCCGGTGCTCTCGGAGGGCTTCGACGGCGGTGTGGTCCCGCCGGGCTGGTCGGTCGAGACCGTGTCCGGAGCGAGCTGGAAGGTCATGTCGGGCGGCGACCCGTGTCAGTTCTTCGACGGGAACCGGACCGGCGGTTCCGGGCCCTATGCGATCGTGAACAGCAACTGCGACAGCAACTTTTTCGAGCCCGAGGACACGTACCTCGTGACGCCGCCGTTCGACCTGTCGTCGGCCGGAAACGCCGCCATCCGGTGGGCGAACGACTTCGTCAACTCGGGCGCGTTTTCGACCGTCGAAGTCGACGTTTCGATCGACGGCGGGGCGAACTGGACGAACGTCTGGCGGGCCACGGAGCAGATCCTCGGCCCGGGGACCCTCACCGCCGACATGTCGTTTGCGGCGGGACACGCCGGAGTCCAGGCGCGCTTCCACTACCAGGGGTTCTTCGGCTTCTGGTGGCAGGTGGACGACGTCGAGATCGGCCCCTTCGCCTGCACGGTTCTTCCGGGCGGCCTCGTCGTCGGCAACGTCACCGACGCCAACACGAGTCTCGGCTTGAACGGCGCAACGGTCACGGCCGTCGACGCCGGCGGTTCGACCACGACGCAGGCGACGCCGGGGCAGGGCGACGGCTTTTACACCCTCTTCGCGGCCGGAAGCGGCTCGCAGGCCTTCGAGGCCACCGCCAGTCTCCACAACTCGCTTTCGAAGAACGCCGCGGTCACACCGGACGGGACGGTGCGCCTCGACTTCTCGCTGCCGGCGGGCCTTCTCGGCGCCTCGCCGCGGCCGCTGTCCGCGGTCGTCAGCCCCGGGGGAGCGCAGTCGGTGACCCTCGACGTCTCGAACACCGGCTCCGGCGACGGGAGCTTCGTTCTGCACGAGGTGGATGTGGCGCCGCCGCCGGCGGATAACATTGCGGCACGGCCGGCGTACGTCCCTAGCCTCGAGGATCGCAAGGCTTTCCACCGGGAGTTCCAGCTCGGCCGGCTCGACGCCCGGACCTCGCGGTTCCCGGCGAAGGCCCCCGCCGGCGTGCCCTCGACGGCCGGAGCCGGCAACCTTCTGAGCATCTTCCCGACCGGCCTCGTCGGGGGCTGGGGACTGGCGTACGACACCAACGCCGACCGGCTCTGGGTCGCCGACTCCAATGCGCCGTCGGCCGGCCTCTTCGGCGACGGTCTCGACCATCAGTTTCTCCCGGGTGGCACGCCGACCGGCGAAACGATCGACCTGGCGGGCACCTCGAGCGCCTGGCAGGGCGACGGCACCTACAACGCGCGAACCGGAATGATCTGGCAGGCCAACGTCGCTTACCTCGTCGGTGCCGGCTACCAGTGCCTCTTCGAGATCGACCCGGTCGCGAAGGTGGTCACGGGCAACCAGATCTGCGGTCCGTGGCTGGATTACCCGGCGCAGGTGGGGCTCGCCTACGACTACGCCACCGACACTTACTACGTCGGGGACCAGCTGGGCGTGATCACCCACATCGACAACGCCGGGAACTTCCTCGACTCCGGGCGCGTCGCGGTGCAGATCTCGGGGCTCGCTTACAACCCGACCACGCGGCACCTCTACGTCGAGAGCTTCTCGCCTCCCTTCGACACGTACGTCGTCGACCCCGCCAACGGTTACTTCGTGCTGAGCGGGTTCTCCGTCAAGAGCAACGGCCTCCCGGTGCTCCAGCAGCGCGGCGTCAGCCTCGAAGCAGACTGCCTCGGCCACCTGCGGACCTACGACGTGTTCAACAACGAGGTCTACGAGTTCGAGTCGGGCGAGCGCGGCTGGTGCGTGACCGACATTCCGTGGCTTTCGGAGGACCCGGCCTCCGGCACGATCCCGGGCTCGGGCGGCGGCGCGGGTCCGGCCGGGGGAGGCAACTCCCTGCCCGTGACCGTCACGTTCGACTCCGCGGGCCTCGCTCCCGGGCTTCGGCTGCGGTCGCTCGTGTTCACGACGGACACCCCGGACCCGGTCGAGCCGGTGCCGGTCGATTTCACGGTCCTCTTCAACGACGTGCCGCTCGACGGCTTCGCGGCGAACTACATTTACGGAGCCGCCGGCGCGGGCGTGATGCCGGGCTGCGCCCCGGGGGCGCCCGCGTTCGCGTTCTGTCCGGCGCAGGTGGTCACGCGGCGCGGCATGGCCGGTTACATCGAGCGCGCCATCCACGGCGCGTTGACCCCGCCGCCCGTCTATCCGGGCGAATTCGACGACGTCCTGCTCGGGAGCTTCAACGCCGACTACATCCAGGGCCTCGTCGAGGACGGGATCACGGCGGGCTGCGGCGTGGCTCCGCCGCTCTATTGCCCGGAGTCTCCCGTCACCCGCGCCCAGATGGCAGTCTTCATTTGGAAGGGCCAGCACGGCCCGGAGGCGCCGCCCGCCTGCACGCCGCCGGGGACCTTTGCCGACGTTGCGTGCCCGGGAGGCTTCGCGGTCGACTACATCGAGGGGATCTCCACCGAGGGAATCACGGCGGGCTGCGGCGGCGGGAACTACTGCCCGAACGCGAGCATCACCAACGCCCAGATGGCCGTGTTCCTGGTGAAGGCGTTCGGGATCCCGTACCTGCCGTAGGTCCAATCGCGTCCGACGAGCCGGGGCGCTGCGAAAGCAGCGCCCTTCTCATTTCGCCGCGCGGTTGACCTTCGGGAGCCATCCTTAGATAATCCGCGTCCCCCGGACGACTGGGAGGTCGTTCAATGGTAGGACAACTGGCTCTGGACCAGTGAATCGGGGTTCGAGTCCCTGCCTCCCAGCCAATACCGTCGCGAGCGCTGCGCGAGGGGTCTGCGCCTGCGGCGCACCGGCGTCCGGCTCGCCCGGATGCGGGCTCGACCGGACGCCTGACCCCTCGCTGCGCGCTCGCTCCCGCGGCGCGGACCTCCTCCCTCGCTTCGCTCGGGAGACTATCCGCGCCGCGAACGGATGTTGTTGCGGGGCGGGTGTCAGGGGCCTCGGTCGTAGGGGCGGGGCTTGTCCCCGCCCTCTCGCCGCGCCGCGAACGGATGGAGCGTCGTGGCGTCAGCGGGTCTGGCGGGAGCGGGGGTTCCTGCGCCAGTGGGCGAGGTCGAGGATGAAGTTCTCGATGCGGCGGTCCCAGGTGTGCTCGCGGAGCGCCCGCTGGCGCGCGCGGCGGCCCATGGCGAGCCGGGCGGGTTCGTCGCCGAGGATGGCCGCGGCCGCGGCGACGACGTCGTCCTTCGCCGGAAAGGAACCGATCTCGACTCCCGGCTCGAACCACTCGGGCAGGCGCGGGAAGGCCTCGATGAGGCTCGGCACGCCGCAGGAGGCGGCGAAGAACGCGCGCGGCGTGATGCGGTAGGTGCCGCGGTACTTGCCGTGAACGTCGTCGACGAGCGCCGTCTCGAGCGCGAGACGCGCGCCGTTGAGCGCCGCGCAGAGTGCATCGGGGGTCTCGAGCGGCGCGCGCACCGGGACGTTCCAGCGCGTGTCGCCGGCGTAGGCATGGACCCGGACCGAGAAACTCTCCGCCAGCGCCGTCACGAGGTCGTTGCGGTAGGGCGTCCACTTCCCGTAATAGAGGATGTCGCACTCGGGCGCGGCCTTGAGCGGCCGGTAGAGCTCCGGGTCCGTCGCCGGGTCGCACCGTTTCGCCGCGATGCCGCGGCCGGCGTAGTCGTGCAGGGTCTGCGGGTCCTGCGTGTAGAAGAGGTCGAACTCCGGGGCGATCGCGTACGAGGCCTCCAGCCCGTACGGGTCCGAGAGCGCGAAGGCCGCGAAAGCCGTGGAGCGCGAAAACATGCGCCGCGCGTGCTTCGAGAAATGCAGTCCGCCGCCGAGGCACACGACGGCCTCGGGCGGCGGGTCCGTGTGCGCGAGCACGGCGTCGTCGGGAATGAGCGCCGGTTTCGCACCGCCGGTCGAAACGAAGCCCGGGACCTGCGCCGGCTCGACGAGCACCGTTTTGAAGGCCTTCTGAAAGGCACGCAGCGGCGGATAGAGGTTGTTGCAGAAGGGCGGCTGGCTGACGTTGCCGAAGAGCACCAGGTCGGCGCCGCTCAACGCGCGCTCCTGTGCGAACGGACAGGCTTCGTCGGGTCGGCGTTCACGTCACCTTTAATGTACGACGGAACGGCTCGCGGCGATCGTGCGCTGCCCTACAATCGATCGCCGATGGACAACCCGAGGCCCCGTTCCTGGATCGCCTTCGTGCTCCTCGCCGCGGCGACGCTGGCGGCCGAGTCGGCCCTGGCGTCTTCGTCGCTCCGCTTCCGCGGCAACGGAACGGGCGACATCGACCGCGTGAAGATCGCGATCGACGATCCGGCCACCGCCGCGGCCGGCCCTCCCGCCGACGTCGGCATGGCGGACTTCACGATCGAGTTCTGGATGAAGGCGAACGCCGCGGACGACCCGGCGCCGGCGGTCTCCTGCGGGTCGAACGTCGCCTGGCGCAACGGCCACGTCGTCGTCGACCGCGACCGGCTCGGCCTCGATCGCAAGTTCGGCGTGTCGATCGCGGGCGGCGCCGTCGTTTTCGGGGTCAGCGGCGACGGAACCGGCGACCGGACGATCTGCGGCTCGCGGGCCGTCCTCGATTCGCGCTGGCACCACGTGGCGGTCGAGCGCCGGCGCTCGGACGGCCGGATGTGGGTCTACGTGGACGGCATCCTCGACGCCGAGGGGGACGGGCCGGACGGCGACGTTTCCTATCCGGACGACGCAACGCCGGCCGGCGCGAACGACCCGTTTCTCGTCTTCGGCGCGGAAAAGCACGACGAGAACTCCGCTCTCCATCCTTCGTACGACGGCCTCCTCGACGAGGTCCGGATCTCCACGGTGCTGCGCTACTCGAGCGGCTTCACGCGACCGAAGAGCCCTTTCGCCGCGGACGCCGACACCGCGGCCCTCTACCATCTCGACGAAGGCGCGGGCGACACCGTCGGGGACGCATCGGGCGCGGCCGGTGGCTCGTCGGACGGTTTACGCGCGTTCGGCGGCTCGCCGGCCGGGCCCGACTGGTCGAGCGACGTGGCGCCTCTGGGAGGGAACCCCTCCATTGCGTTCACCCCGGTGACCAACGCCGTCACCCAGCCGGTCCAGGTGACCTCCCCTCCGGGAGACTCCACGCGTCTCTTCATCGTGTCGCAGGGCGGAACGATCCGCATCGTCAAGAACGGCAGCCTCCTCGGGACCCCGTTCCTCAACATCGGCGCGCTGACCTCCGACGGCTCGGAGCAGGGACTCCTGTCCATGGCATTCGATCCGGACTACGCCGGCAACGGCTTCTTCTACGTCTATTACACGAACAACCTCGTGGCGCCGGGCGACGTCACGCTGGCCCGCTATCACGTCTCGGGCAATCCCGACGTGGCCGATCCCGCGTCGGCCGCGATCCTGCTCGTCGTGCCCCACCCGACGAACTCCAATCACAACGGAGGGAACCTGATGTTCTCCCCGGTCGACGGCAACCTCTACATGGGCACCGGCGACGGGGGCTCGGGAGGAGACCCGCCGAACAACGCGCAGAACAAGGACGTGCTGCTCGGCAAGCTGCTGCGCCTCGACGTCGGGGGCACGGGGGCGGTTCCCTGCGGCCAGTCGCTTCCGGCGCCCTACGCCGTGCCGCCCTCCAATCCTTTCGTGGGCGCGGCCGGCTGCGACGAGGTCTGGGCCTACGGGCTGCGCAACCCCTGGCGGTGGAGCTTCGACCGGGAGACGGGCGACCTGATCATCGGCGACGTGGGGCAGAACCTGTGGGAAGAGATCGATTTCACCCCGGCCGCGAGCACCGGCGGGGAGAACTACGGGTGGCGGATGATGGAGGGGTTTCACTGTTACGACCCCTCGAGCAACTGCAACGACGGAAGCCTGACGCTGCCCATCCTCGAGTACGACCACACGCTCGGCTGCTCGGTCACCGGAGGGTTCCGCTACCGCGGGACGGCGATCCCGGGGCTCTACGGGGCCTACCTGTACGGCGACTACTGCACGGGCCGGATCTGGCGGGCCGAACAGGCCGGGGACGGGACCTGGACGTCTTCGCAGCTCATCGACAGCGCGTACAACATTTCCGGCTGGGGCGAGGACCGGGCGGGGGAGCTCTACCTCACCGACCACAACGGCTCCGTATACGAGCTGACGCCGACGCCGAACCCGTCGCCGGTCGCGTCGGGACTTTCTCCGGCGGCCGTCATCGCGGGCGACCCGGGCTTCGAGCTGACGGTCGGCGGGACCGGCTTCGTCTACGGCTCGGTCGTGCGCTGGAACGGGGAAGACCGGCCGACGACCTTCGTTTCTTCGGCGACGCTCACGGCCGCGATCCCGGCCTCCGACATCGCTGCGGCCGGCAGCGCGCTCGTCACGGTGTTTTCTCCGGCGCCCGGCGGGGGAACGTCCACTTCGCGCCAGCTCGACATCAATCCGACGTTTCTCGACGTTCCCCTCGACTCTTTCGCGTTCGCCTATATTCAGGCCGTCTTCGACGCGGGCGTGACCGGCGGCTGCGGCACCCGGATCTACTGCCCGGCCAGCGTGACGACGCGCGCACAGATGGCGGTCTTTCTGCTGAAGGCGTCGGAAGGCTCGAACTACATCCCGCCGCCCTGCTCGGGCGCCTTTTTCGGCGACGTTCCCTGCACCGGCGGCATCTTCGATCCGTGGATCGAGGACCTCGCGGGCCGCGGCATCACCAGCGGCTGCGGGGGCGGCGACTACTGCCCGTCGGACCCGGTCACGCGCGCGCAGATGGCGGTCTTCCTCCTGAAGACCGATCAGGGGGTGCTCTACGTTCCGCCTCCGTGCAGCGGAATGGTCTTCGGCGACGTTGCCTGCACCGGCGGCATCTTCGATCCGTGGATCGAGGACCTCGCGGGCCGCGGCATCACCGGCGGCTGCGGGGGCGGCGACTATTGTCCGGCGAACCCCGTGACCCGGGCGCAGATGGCGGTGTTTCTGGTCAAGACCTTCGGACTGCCGCTGCCCTGAAGGGCGACCGGGTATCGTCAGAGGCTCGATGCGCGGGGCGGCGGCGCTGGTGGCGGCTTTCCTGTCGGGCGGCGGGGCCGCCGCGCGCGCGCCCGAGCCGCCGTCGATCGTTCTCGTCACGCTCGACACGACTCGCGGCGACCGGGTGGGGAGGCTCGAGAACGGCGCGCCGCTGACGCCCAACCTCGATGGCCTCGCGCGCTCGGGGACCCGATTCGCGCATGCCCTGACGCCCTCGCCGCTCACGCTGCCGGCGCACTGCAGCCTGATGACGGGCCTCGACCCCCCGGGACACGGGGTCCGCGACAACGGCGTGGCTTCGTTGCCGGAGGACGTGCCGACGCTCGCGGCCGTGCTCTCCCGGAAGGGGTACGCGACCGGCGCGGTGATCGCCTCGCGGGTCCTCGACCGCCGATTCGGGCTCGCGCGCGGGTTCGAGACCTACGACGACGCGATCGTCGCCGAACAGACCGGTGAGCAAGGCTATCCGGAGCGCGACGCCGCGGCCGTGACCGGCGCGGCGCTCGCGTGGGCATCGAAGCTGCCGCCCGGGCGCCCGTACTTTCTATGGGTCCACTACTACGACGCCCATTCCCCGTACGCGCCGCCGGGGGACTGGGCCGGCCGCAGCGCGGGGCAGCGCTACGACGGTGAGATCGCGTACGTCGATCGGGAGGTCGGGCGCCTGCTCGCGGGCCTTCCCGGGCAGAGGCGCGGGCGTCCGATCGTCGCGGCCGTCGGCGACCACGGGGAGATGCTCGGCGAGCACGGCGAGAAGGAGCACGGCGTGTTTCTGTATCGCGCCGCACTCGAGGTGCCGCTCGTGATCTCCGGCCCCGGAGTTGCGTCGGGCCGCGTCGTTTCGACCCCCGCTGCGACGCGCGGACTCGCCGCGACGCTGCTTCGCCTCGCGGGGCTCTCCGCCGAAGCCGCTCCGTTCGGGCCGCCGCTGACCGGCATCGTGCCCGCCGACGTACCCTCGGGATCGGAGGCGGTGTACAGCGAGACCGACATGCCCGCATCGGCCTACGGCTGGAGTTCGCTCGCGGCCGCCACGGACACCCGGTTCCGCCTGGTCCTCGCTCCGCGCCCGGAGCTCTACGACTGGCGGGCGGACCCGGCGGAGAGCCGCAACCTGTGGGGCCGGGAACCGGAAGCCGCCCGGCGCCTGCAGCGGGTGATCGCCGACGCCGGCCGCGCCGCTCGCCGGGCGGCCCCGGCGCCTCCGTCGGCGGAGCTCTCCGAGTCGCTTCGCCGGCTCGGCTATCTCTCGGGCTCGACCGGCCGGCCGGGCTCGATCGATCCGAAGGACGGCATCCGGATGCTCGACGAGCTCGAAGCGGCCAAGGATCTGACGCGGCAGGGCAGGGCGCGCGAGGCCGCGGCCGCCCTCGAGGACCTCGTGAAACGCAGCCCCGGCAACGTCCCGTTCCTCGCCCGGCTGGCCGAGGCGCAGGCCGCGGCCGGGGAGACGGGAAAGGCGATCCGGACGCTCGGCGAGGCGCTCGCGTTGAACCCCGGTCTCGACTTCCTCCACCTCGAGTTTGCCCGGCTCTGCATGCAGGCGGGGCAGACCGAGGAGGCGCGGGCGTCGTACCGTCGCGCGCTCGCGCTCAACCCGCGTTTCGCCGCGGCCTGGCTCGGGCTGGCGGAGCTTGCGGCGCGGCACGGGCCACCCGGCGAGGAGCTCCGGATCCTCCGGGAGGGCGAAGCGGCCGGGTCCAACAGCGGCGCGCTCGCCGCGCGCCTGGCGCAGATCGAGCTCCCGGCGGGCGACGTCGACGCGGCTCAACGGCACGCGGAGGCCGCCATTGGCCGGCTTCCGACCTTCGCTCCCGGCTGGTGGGTCGCCGGGGAGGTGGCCGAACGGCAGGGAAGGACGGCCGACGCCATCCGATGCTTCGAAAGGGCGATCGCCCTCGGCCTCCAGGATCCCCGCGCGCTCGTGCATCTCGGCCGTCTGCTCGTCGAAGCGGGTCGATCCTCCGACGCGAGGCCCTATCTCGATCGGGCGGCGCGACTCGGCGAGGGCACGCCGCCGGGCGAGGAGGCCCGCCGCCTGCTCGAAGGCAACCCTTAGGCGCCGGCCGGCGGTTCGGCCTGGCGCGCGTGTTCCGTTGCGGAAGTCTTGATGACAGGGGCGGCCCTCGCGGCCGCCCTCGGGCGGGGACGAGCCCCGCCCCTCCATTTGCGGATCACGAACGGAACCTCGCGACCGCGCACTCGGTGTCTGCCGACTAGACGCCTGCCGCGCCCACCACGTCCGTCTCGCCGAGGGACCACTCGTGGTAGGCCTCGGTTACCGAAGCCGTGTCGCCGTCCCGCACGAGGCGGCCATGGTGGAGCCACAGGACGCGGTCGCAGTTGTCCTGGATCTGCTTGAGGGAGTGGGAGACGAGCATCATCGTCTTGCCCCGGTCGTGGAAGCCCTGCATGCGCTCCTCGCATTTGCGCTGGAACTTTTCGTCGCCGACCGAAAGCGCCTCGTCGACGAGGAGGATGTCGGGATCGGTGTCGGTCGCGACGGCGAACGCGAGCCGCGCGGCCATGCCGGTCGAGAACGTGCGGGCCGGCGCGTCGATGAAGTCCTCGAGCTCCGCCCACGCGACGATGCGCTCGAGGCGCTCGCGAACCTCGGCGCGGGAAAACCCGAGGAGCGCCCCCTGGAGCATGACGTTCTCGCGGCCGGTCAGCTCGCCGTGAAAGCCGAGGCCGAGCTCGAGGATCGGAGCGATCCTCCCGGCCACGAACACCCGGCCCTCCGATGGCGGCAGCACCCGCGAGATGACCCGGAAGAGCGTGCTCTTGCCGGCGCCGTTGCGGCCGACGACACCGACGCGCTCGCCCGGCTCGATGGAGAGATCGATCTCCTTGAGGGCCTCGAAGTCCTGGAAGCTCACGCGACGCTGGATGCGTCGGATCGTGTACTCCTTGAGCGAGTGGATGCGCTCCTTCGGCACGCGATACCGCAGGGCGACATGTTCGAGGCGGATGGCCGGCATGCCGATCAGCTCCAGTAGGCCAGGTCGTCGGACCGGTGGCAGAAATACACCCAGCCGGTCACCAGGACGGCGACCGCGAAGGCGAGCGAGACGACGACGAGCTCGGCCGAGGGCAGCACGCCGTCGTAGATCGGCTTCCGGAAGACCTGGATGAGGTGGTACATCGGATTGAGCGACAGCCAGACGCGGTACCGGGACGGCACGATCGACGGTTCGTAGACGATCGGCGTCAGGAAGAACCAGGTCTGGACGATCACGGCGTACATCTCGCGCACGTCGGTGAAGCGCGAGGTCACGGTGAAGAGGAGCAGGCTGACGCCGGCCGTGAACATCGCGAGGATCAGGATCGACACCGGCAGGAACGCCCACGTCGCGTGGAGCGGGAAGCCGGTGACCACGATGATGAGGACGAGCGGCACGAGCGACAGCACGAGGTTGACGAGGCCGCCCCCCAGGGCGGAGGCCACGAAGACCGAACGCGGCACGAACATTCGGCGGGCGATGTCGTTGGACGCCTGGGTCTGCGCGGCCGCCGCGACCGAGGTCTGCGAGAAAAAGGCCCAGAAGATCTGGCCCGCCATGAAGTACACGGGATAGTTCGCGACCGCGGTCTTCAGCATCGCCGAGAAGACGAGCGTCAGGGCGATCATGTTGAGAAGCGGCGCGAGCATCGTCCAGACGAGCCCGAGGACCGAGCGCTTGTATCGGACCTTGATGTCGCGGATGACGAGCTCGTGCGCGAGACCGCGATAGCGCCAGAGGTTTTCGGCCTCCTCGATCCACCGCGGGCGCCTCCGGGCCGAGTCGTAAACGTCCGGGGAGCGGGCCGGCGTCCTCACGTCCGCCATGCTAGGAGGCGTCCGGCAGATTGAGGATCCAGGAATCGAGCGCGGCCGCGCGGACGTCCCAGGTGTTCTCCCGCGCGAAGTCCCGCCGGAGCGCCGCCGTCGCGAAGGCCTCGGCCGCCGAGGCCGAGATCTCGCGGGCGAACTGCTCCGGCGTCGAGGCGAGCCGGACGATGCCGCGTCCGACGAAGGGCCGGAGGGAGTCCATGGGCGTGGCCACGACCGGGCGTCCGGCCGCCGCCGCTTCGTAGACCTTGACGGGATCGGTCGCGTGGGTCAGCGGCGAAAGCCGGAACGGGATGATCTCGACGTCGAAAAGGGAACGCAACTGCGGAAGGTCCCGATGGGGCCGCTCGCCGTGGAAGACGACGTTCGCGCAGGGCGTCACGCGGGCCGCGTCGCTCTCTTTCCCGCCGACGATCTCGAACCGCCAGGTCGGCGCCAGCGCCGCCAGCCGCGCGAGGAGCTCGCCGTCGAACCACTCGTCGACCGCTCCGACATAGCCGATGGTCAGGGGCCCGTGCGGCGCGGGCGGCGCGACGTGGGCGAAGAGCTCGAAGTCGCAGGCATTGGGAAGGAGGCGGCAGGAGCCTTTCCCGCCATCCAGGCGGCGGCGAAGCGCCTCCGACGTCGCCACGACGAGATCGGCGCCCCGAACGAGGTCCCGTTCCGCGTCGGCCAGGGCGGCCGGCCGGTTGGTCGCGAAGGCTTCGTGGGCATCGAGACAGTCGTAGACGACCCGCCACCCGAAGCGCTCCTTGAGCGCGGCCGCGAGGGGGGCCCAGAAAGGCGATTCGACGAGAAGCACCGGCCGGCCGAGCGCGAAACGTTCCTTCGCGGCGGAGAGGGAATCGAGCGCCCGCGCGAGCGGGCGTCCGCGCAGGCGCGTGCCGGGCAGGTCCTCCCGGCGGGGCCCCTCGAGCGGCAGGAGTGTGACGCCCGGGCCGGCGCCGACAGGCTCCCGGGGCTCGTCCGTGCCCGCGACCGAGCCGTAGAAGACGCGTCGCCCGCGGCGCGCGAGGGCCTCGGCGAGCTGCTGCGGCCGCTGCCGCCGGTAACTCCAGGCGATCACCGGAAGAACGATGACGTCCTCGCGGCCCGGCCGGGCGGGGCCCGGCGCAAGAGGCAGCCACGCGTGCTCCGCCGCGGGCTTGCGCAGGCCGAGCAGCCGCTCGGGCGGGATGCGGCGGCGCAGGGCGCGCCGCCACGACAGCGGCGTGAGCCGGCGGCCGA
The DNA here is from genome assembly GCA_963805495.1 of uncultured Acidobacteriota bacterium. GTDB lineage: Bacteria > Acidobacteriota > Thermoanaerobaculia > UBA5066 > Gp7-AA6 > DAHUXD01. Next base: position 988,503 of record CAWDUQ010000001.1, read on the forward strand.
AAGCGTAGATCCGGCCGCGCAGACCCGATTCCCAGTCCTCCGTCATGCGTCCCAAGGCTCTCACGCCGGGCGCTCGAACGGTTCGAAAGGGCGCCCCATCAGGATCGAGGCGATGCGCTCGGCGGCCCGGCCGTCGCCGTAGGGATTCGTCCCGGTCATCCGGCGGCGCGCCGCGCCGTCGGACAGCAGGACGGCGGCTTCACCCACGATCGCGTCCTCGTCGGTTCCGACGAGGCGGGCGAGGCCGGCTTCGACACCCTCGGGCCTCTCGGTCTTCTCGCGCAGCACGAGCACGGGCTTGCCGAACGTGGGCGCCTCCTCCTGGATTCCTCCGGAGTCGGTCAGGATCAGCCGGGCGCGCCGCATGAGACGCACGAGCGCCAGATAGTCGAGCGGCTCGACGAGCTCGACGTTCGAGAACGTCGCGTTGCGGCGGACGACGTCCCGGACGTTGGGGTTGGGGTGGATGACGTGCACGAACCGCGTGTCCGGAAAGCGTCCGGCGAGGCGCCCGATCGCGCGCACCACCCGCTCGAGCGGCTCGCCGAAGCTCTCGCGCCGGTGCGCGGTGATGAGGACGAGGTCTTCCTCGGCCACCGCGCCCTCGCGGCCGGCGATCTCTTCGAGGGCGTCGACGACGGTGTTGCCCGTCAGAAAGACCCTGTCCGCCGGGACCTCCTCCGCCGCAAGGGCCCGCGCGGCCCGACGTGTCGGAACGAAGTTGGCGGCGGAGACCAGGTCGACGACGCGCCGGTTCATTTCCTCGGGGAACGGGTGGTCGAAGTCGCCGGTTCGGAGCCCCGCCTCGACATGGCCGATGCGCACCCGGCGATGAAACGCCGCCAGGGCCGCGGCCATTGCCGTCGTCGTGTCGCCCTGGACGAGGAGCCAGTCCGGCGCCTCGCGGGCGAGGACGTCGTCGAGACCCGCGAGGACACGCGCGGCGAGCGCGTTGATCGTCTGGTTCGGGCGCATCAGGTCGAGGTCGATCTCCGGCGTCAGGCCGAAGAGCGTGAAGACCTGGTCGAGCATCTCCCGATGCTGCGCGGTCGCGCAGACGACGACGCGCGCTCCGGGCTCGTGCTGGAGGCGGCGGATGACCGGAGCCATCTTGATGGCCTCGGGGCGCGTGCCGACGACGACGAGGAGCTTCATGCAGGTTGCGTCCCGCCGAACCGCGCGGCGGCCGCCGGGTGGTGCCGCCGAGGGCGGGCCTCGGGGCATTGTACGGGCTTTCGCACGGGGAGCGCGCGGCGAAAATCAGGCAACGCGCGGCGCGGCCGAGAGTAGACTTCGGGCCGAGAGCCATGATCCCGGAAGTCTTCGAGTGCCCCCGCTGCGAGCGGCAGTTCGTGATCGACAGCGTGCCCGACACCGGCAGCGAGTCCGTCCACTGCCCGCAGTGCAGCCGTTACCTCGGCGTTCGGGACATCGCGTTCGTGCTCCGGACCGAGCTCGACGAGATGATCGAGCGGCTGACGTTCGAAAAGGACCGGCTCGAGAAGGACGAGGCCGTCTACACGCTGACCGACTGCGATCCCGAAATGCGCTACTACGGCCGCGAGGTCACGCACGTCATCGGCGTCCTGCGCCAGGCGCTGAAGGACCTGCGCGCTCTGAAAGATGGATATCGCCTCAATGCGGGGACAGCCGGGGACGAAGGCCCCGGTCTTTAACTCGCCTGGCCGCCGGTCGCGTCAGCGACCGCCGGGGCCCGGGTCAGGAACGCGCGGAGTCTTCGCAGGCTCGTCTCCCTCCCGAGAAGCTCCACCACGTCGAAGAGCGGCGCCCCCACCGTCACGCCGGTCAGGGCGAGTCGCACCGGGTGGATCAGCTTGCCCGCCGAGACGCCGGCGGTTTCCGCCGCCGCGCGCAGCGCCGCTTCGGTCGAGGCGGCGGTCCACTCGGGAAGCGCTTCGAGCCTCGCGGCAAGGGCTTCGAGGTGCCGGGCGGTGTCGGGCCGGACGTGCTTCTTGAGCCCGTCGGGGTCGTAGCCGGCGGGATCGGCGGCATAAGCGGAGAGCGCGCGGCCCATTTCGATCGTGGTCCGGACGCGCGTCCGGTGGAGTTCGATCGCGCGGAGAGCCACGTCCTCCGGCGGGACGTCTCCCGTGGCCCATGGCCGCGAGCGGGCGAAGAGGTCCGCCGCCGGGAGCCTGGCGATGTACTGCTGGTTCATCCAGAGCAGCTTCTCCGGGTCGAACACCGATGGCGACGCGCCGACGCGCTCGAGGGAGAACTCCCTCTCCATTTCCTCGCGCGTCAGAATCTCCCGGTCGTCGCCGGGCGCCCAGCCGAGGAGGGCGAGGAAGTTGAAGAGGGCCTCGGGCAGGATTCCCGCGTCGCGCCACTCCTCGACGGCCGCGGCACCGTGCCGCTTGGAGAGCTTCTTGCGGTCGGTGCCGAGGATCATGCCGAGGTGCGCGAACTTGGGGACGGGCGCACCAAGAGCTCGAAACAGGGCGACGTGCTTCGGGGTGTTGGCGAGGTGGTCGTCGCCTCGGATGACGTGGCTGATCGCCATGTCGGTGTCGTCCACGCAGACGCAGAAGTGGTAGAGCGGGTGGCCGTCCGATCGCACGAGCACGAAGTCGTCGAGCGCGTCGGCGGGAAACTCCACCCGGCCGCGGATGAGGTCGTCGACGACGATCGTTTCGGCCGGCATCCGGAGACGCACGACGTGCCGTTCGCCGGCCCGGGCACGCCTTTCGCTCTCGTCGGGAGCGATGTCGCGGCCGGCGCCCGAGTAGCGATAGGCGCGTCCGGCCGCCTCGGCCTTTTTCCGCTCGGCGTCGAGCTCGTCGGGTGTCTCGAATGCGCGGTAGGCCTTGTCCTCCCGGATGAGCCGCTCGGCGGCCTCCCGATACAGGTCGTACCGGCGGGACTGGTGGAAGGGGCCCTCGTCCCAGCCGAGCCCCAGCCACTCCATCGCCGAGAGGATCTGCGCCGTCAGCTCCTCGCGCGACCGCTCGACGTCCGTGTCCTCGATCCGCAGGATGAACGTGCCCCCCGTGCGCCGGGCAAAGAGCAGGTTGTACAGCGCGGTCCGCGCCCCGCCGACGTGGAGCGATCCCGTCGGAGAAGGCGCAAAGCGCACGCGGGGCTTCAGCGAGTCGTTCAAGGTGGGCGATGCTACACCGGCGCGCGGTGATTCCGAGGGCCCCGGCTGAGCGCCACCGGCATCGGAAGAGGGCGGGGGCAAGCCCCGCCCCTACGACCGGAGCCCTCGGCCGACCAGTGCGCACTGGCCCTTCTCAAGCCCACTCTCCCTGCCGGGAGCGAAGCGCGGCGAGGAGGTCAGGCGAGCGGTCGAGCCCACAGGCGAGCGGTTCGCCGGTGCGCCGCAGGCGCAGACCTCTTCGCAAGCGGAGCGACGGTTAGTGCAGCCCCTATAGTGCAGCCCCTACGGCCCTGGCCGTTGCAGCCGCATTTCCGCGGCAAAGTTTTCTATCGTTCGCGGCGCGAATAGTCTCCCGACCGAAGGGAGGGAGGAGGTTCGCGCCGCGGGAGCGAAGCGCGGCGAGGAGGTCAGGCGAGCGGTCGAGCCCACAGGCGAGCCGTTCGCCGGTGCGCCGCAGGCGCAGACCTCTTCGCAAGCGGAGCGACGGTTAGTGCAGCCCCTACGGCTCTGGCCGTTGCAGCCGCATTTCCGCGGCAATGTTTTCCATCGTTCGCGGCGCGAATAGTCTCCCGACCGAAGGGAGGGAGGAGGTTCGCGCCGCGGGAGCGAAGCGCGGCGAGGAGGTCAGGCGAGCGGTCGAGCCCACAGGCGAGCCGTTCGCCGGTGCGCCGCAGGCGCAGACCTCTTCGCAAGCGGAGCGACGGTTAGTCCAGCGGCAGCGTCAAGGAGTACGAGAAGCGCCCCCGCCCGATCTCGACGAGGACGCTGCTCTTGTTGATGTCGCGCTCGAGCGCGCGGTCGACGTCGGCGGTCCGGCGGATGGCCGTGCCGTTCAAGGCGAGGAGCTGGTCGCCGGACTTGAGTCCCGCCTGGGCCGCGAGGCTGTCGCGGTCGATCGCCACGATGCGCACGCCGTCGTCGCCCCCGCGCAGGCCCATGCCGAGCTCCTCGCGCAAGATCCGCGATCCGATGCCGGGCGGGGGCGCCTCGCCCTGGAGCGTGACCGTGCGCTCGCCCTCACGGTTGCGGAGAACGACCTTGAACGGCCGGCCGGGGCCGCGGGTCGAGAGCATCGTCTCGAAGGCCTCCTGCGAATCGACGGGGGCCCCGTCGACCGAAACGACCTGGTCGCCGACCCGCACGCCCGCGCGGGCGGCGGGGGAATTGGGGTAGACGATCTTGACGCGGAACCCGCGCGGCCGGTTCTCCTCGCCCGACACGAGCGTCTTGCCGCGCAGGCCCACCCACACCGGACGCACCTCGCCGAACTTCAACAGGTCGTCGACGATGCGCCGGGCGCGGTCGATGGGGATCGCGAAACCGATGCCCTGCGCGCCCCCCCCGATGATGGCCGTGGCGATGCCGACCATCTCGCCGTCGACGTTGACGAGCGGACCGCCCGAGTTGCCGGGGTTGATGGAGGCGTCGGTCTGGATGAAGTCGGTGTACGTGCGGTCGTTCTCGCCCTTGACGCTCCGTCCGGTGGCGGACACGACGCCGGCGGTCACGGTGTTCGACAGGCCGAAGGGGTTGCCGATCGCGACGATGGTCTCGCCGATCAGCAGGTCCGCCGAGGAGCCCAGCTTGATCGAGGGCAGCGCCCCGCCGGGCTGCTTCGCCCGCAGGACCGCCAGGTCGTTGTCGGCGTCCGAGCCCACGACCTCGCACTCGAGCTCGACACCGGCCTTCGTCATGGCCGTGATCTTCGAGGCGCCCGAGACGACGTGCTCGTTGGTCAGGATGATTCCCTTCGGGTCGATGATCGCCCCCGACCCGAGGGACTGGCTCGTGCGCGGCCGCGCCCTCGGGTCGACGCTGAAGAAGAAGTCGTCGAAGATCGACGGCCGGCGGCGAAGCGTCTGTTCGGCCGAAATGTTGACGACGGCCGGCGCGACCTTCTCGACGACGAGGACGATCTCGCTGCGCCGGGTCGGCAGGGGAGCGCCCGCGGCCGGGAGGGCCGCCGTGGCCGCGGCGAGCAGGACGGCGAAGGGCCTTTTCACGGACTGCACAACGGCGGAGTCTATGGCGTGATTCCGCCCAAAAGAAAAGCCCCGCCGGGGGGCGGGGCGAACCACGAACTGTCCGGGTTTACTTCGCCTTCTTGACGTCGATCGTCGAGGCCGAGGCTTCTCCGGTGATCTTGATCTGCCGGGGCCTGGCGTCTTCGCGCTTGGGCAGCTCCACCTGGAGCAGGCCGTTGACGAACCGGGCCTTGATCTTTTCGCGGTCCACGTTGTTCGGAAGGCTGAAGCTCCGGACGAATTGCCCGTAGGAACGCTCCACGCGGTGGTAGGCCTTGTCGCCCGTTTCCTTCTCGAACTTCCGTTCGCCGGAGAGCGTCAGCATCCCGTTTTCCGTCTGGATCGAGATCTGGTCTTCCTGGAAGCCGGGCAGTTCCGCCGTGATCAGGATCCGGTCCCTCTCTTCCGAGATGTCGACGGGCGGGGCCCAGGCGGCCAGGTTCTCGTTGCCGCGCTCGGTCTGTCCGAAGGCCCGGTTGAGACGGTCCTGCAGGGTCGCGATCTCGCGGTAGGGGTCGAAACGCATCAGATTCATGGTTGCCTCCCTGGTTGGTTGTTAACTCCCGACCCTCGACACGGGAACGTTGCTTTCTTTTTCGACCGCGAGCGACTCGCCATCCTCGGAGACCGTGAGCACGGCGGCGTCTCCGGCCTGGAGCCGGCCGGCCAGGATCTGCTCGGCGAGGCTCCCGATGACCTGCTTCTGGATGATCCGCTTGAGTGGGCGGGCGCCGAACGTCGGGTCGTAGCCCCGGCCGGCGAGCAGCCGGCGCGCTTCGGGCGTCCAGGAGAGCTCGATGCCCCGGTCCCGGACGGTCTTCGCCACGCCCTCGAGCTGGATCTCGACGATCTTTTCGATCTCCTCGCGGGTCAGACGATGAAACACGATGACGTCGTCGATGCGGTTGAAGAACTCGGGCCGGAAGTGCCGCCGCAGGGCCTCCTCGATCTTCGCCCGGACCTCCTCCTCGTCCCGCGTCGACTCTTCGGCGATCCACTCGGAGCCGAGGTTGGAGGTCATGATGATGACGGTGTTCTTGAACGAGACCACGCGGCCCTTGCCGTCGGTCAGCCGTCCGTCGTCGAGGACCTGGAGCAGCACGTTGAAGACGTCCGGGTGCGCCTTCTCGATCTCGTCGAAGAGGACGACGGAGTACGGCCGGCGCCGGACCGCCTCGGTCAGGCGGCCGCCCTCCTCGTACCCGACGTAGCCCGGCGGCGCGCCGATCATGCGCGCGACGGCGTGCTTTTCCATGTACTCGGACATGTCGAGCCGGACCATCGCGTGCTCGTCGTCGAAGAGGAACTCGGCGAGCGCCCGCGCGAGCTCGGTCTTGCCGACTCCCGTCGGGCCGACGAAGAGAAACGAGCCGAGCGGCCGGTTCGGGTCGGAGAGCCCGGCGCGGGAGCGGCGCACGGCGTCGGAGATGGCCCGGACGGCCTCGTCCTGCCCGATGACCCGCGCGTGGAGGCGGTCCTCCATCTTGAGAAGCTTATGGGACTCGCTTTCGATCATCCGCTCGACGGGCACGCCCGTCCACTTCGAGACCACGGCGGCGATGTCCTCCTCCGTGACCTCCTCGCGGAGCATCGGGTGGCCCTTCTGGAGCTCGGCGAGCTTCGCGTTTTCCGTGGCGAGATCTTTCTCGAGCTGGGGCAGGCGCCCGTAGCGCAGCTCCGCGACCTTCTGCAGGTCACCCTGCCGTTCGGCCTCCACGGCCTCGAGCTTGACCTTCTCGAGCGTTTCCTTGACCTGGCCGATCTTCTGGATCCGCTCCTTCTCTGCCGTCCACGTCGCGCGCAGGCCCGTGGCCTGCTCGCGCGCCTCGGTGAGCTCCCGCTCGAGCGTGTCGAGGCGCGCCTTCGCCTCTTTCGTCTTCTCCTTCTGGATTGCGCGCTTCTCGATCTCGAGGTTGACGATCCGGCGGTCCACGGCGTCGATCTCGACCGGCACCGAGTCGATCTGCGTGCGCAGGCGCGCCCCGGCCTCGTCGACCAGGTCGATCGCCTTGTCGGGCAGGAACCGGTCGGAGATGTACCGGTGGGAGAGGCGCGCCGCGGCGACCAGGGCGCCGTCGGTGATCCGCACGCCGTGGTGGATCTCGTAGCGTTCCTGGAGGCCCCGGAGGATCGCGATCGTGTCCTCGACCGTGGGCTCTTCGACGTAGACGGGCTGAAAACGGCGCTCGAGCGCCGCGTCCTTTTCGATGTATTTCTGGTACTCGTTCAGCGTGGTTGCGCCGATCGCGCGGAGCTCCCCGCGGGCCAGGGCGGGCTTGAGCATGTTGGAGGCGTCCATGGACCCCTCGGCGGCGCCGGCGCCGACGAGCGTGTGGAGCTCGTCGATGAAGAGGATGATCGTCCCCTGCGCCTCCTCGATCTCCTTGAGGACGGCCTTGAGGCGATCTTCGAACTCGCCGCGGTACTTGGCGCCGGCGATCATCGCGCCGAGGTCGAGGGAGACGACGCGCTTGTTCTTGAGGCCCTCGGGCACGTCGCCCATGTGGATGCGGCGTGCGAGGCCCTCGACGATGGCGGTCTTGCCGACGCCGGGCTCGCCGATCAGGACGGGATTGTTCTTGGTCCGGCGCGAGAGGACCTGGATGACGCGGCGGATCTCTTCGTCGCGGCCGATGACGGGATCGATCTTGCCGCGGCGGGCGAGGTCGGTCAGGTCCCGCGTGTAGCGCTTCAGGGCCTGATACTTGTCCTCGGGGCTGGGGTCGGTGATGCGGGCCGAGCCGCGGACCTCCTTGAGGGCCTTCAGCAGCGCGTCCTTCTGGACGCCCGCCTTCGCGAGCCGTTTGGCAGTCTCGGCATCCGCTTCGGCGAGGGCGAGCAGGAAGTGCTCGCTCGAGACGTACTCGTCGCCGAACTCCTTGGCGATCTCGAACGCCCGGTCGAACACCTTGTTGAGGTCCCGCGCGAACAGGGGATCGGCCGAGGCTCCCGAAACCTTCGGTCGTCCCTCGAGATCGGATTCGATCTGGCGGGCCAGGGCTTCGGGGCTGGCCCCGAGCTTCTGGAGGATCGGGACCACCACACCCTCGCTCTGCTTGAGCAGGGCGAGCAGGAGGTGATCGCCCGTGAGCTCCGCGTTTCCGCGGGCGCGAGCATCGCGCTGGGCTTCCTGGACCGCCTCCTGGGCTTTGATGGTCAACTGGTCGAAACGCATGGAGCTACCTTCTTTCCGGAGGGCAAATCATAGGATCTGAGTGCAGCATTGTCAAGTGTATAGTCCTATAACCTTAGCCAATGATGCTCAATCATTTACGATTCGGGTCGCCTCGGGTCGACCAACCCGGCTTCCTCGAAGCCTCTGGCCCGCAGGATGCACGAGTCGCAGCCCCCACAGGGCCGCCCCCCCGGCCCGGGGTCGTAGCACGAGGATGTCGCCGCAAAATCGAGGCCGAGCGCGGCCGCACGCCGGACGATTTCGCCCTTGGTCATCCGCAGGAGAGGCGCGTGAATGCGAAAGCGGTTTCCCTCCGCCCCGGCGCGCGTCCCGAGGTTGGCCGTCTTTTCGAAGGCCTCGAGAAACTCCGGCCGGCAGTCCGGGTAGCCCGAGTAGTCGAGGGCGTTGGCGCCGATGAAGATGTCGAAGGCCGAGATGGCCTCGCCCCACGACACGGCGTAGGCCAGGAAGATCGTGTTGCGCGCCGGGACGTAGGTGACGGGAATCGGCTCGCGGTGCAGGGCGTGGCGCGGGACGGGGACCGACGGGTCGGTCAGGGCCGAAGCGCCGGCGCCCGGGAAGTCGATCCGGACGATGCGGTGCGCGCGCACGCCGGCGCCGTCCGCGATCCGCCGGGCGCAGTCGAGCTCGACTGCGTGGCGCTGGCCGTAGTCGAATGAGATCGCGTGAAGGTCGAAGCCGGCCTCGCGAGCGATCATGAGGCTCGTCGCCGAGTCGAGGCCGCCCGAGAGAAGAACGACGGCCCCGGTGGTCATCGGCCGGGGACGTCGCCCCAGATCACCTTGTGGAGCTGCAGGCCGAGGCGAATGGGGCGACCCGAGTCGCGCACCCAGGCGGCGAGGTCCCGGGCGGGGAGGCTTCCCCAGGCCGGCGAGAACGTGACGACGTTCGAGCGGTCGAGATCGCGCTTCCGGACGAGCGCGAGCGACCAGTCGAAGTCGGGCCGGTCGGCCAGGACGAACTTCAGCTCGTCGTGCGGCTGGAGGCGCTCGAGATTCTCGGGGAGGTTGGCATGCTGCATGCCGCTGCCGGGCGCCTTGACGTCGACGATCTTCACGACCCGCGGATCCACGCGGTCGAGCGCGATGTGGCCTCCGGTCTCGAGGAGAACCGTCCTCCGCGCGTCGAGGAGGTGCTTCATGAGCGGATAAACCGCCTCCTGCTCGAGCGGCTCGCCGCCGGTGATCTCGACGAGCTCGGTCTCCATCGCGAGCGCCTTTGCGGCCGCCTCCGAGACGGGCATGTCCCGCCCGCCGTGGAAGGCGTAGGCGGTGTCGCACCAGACGCAGCGCAAGGCGCAGCCCGTCAGCCGGACGAAGGCGCAGGGCATCCCCGCGCGGGTCGACTCGCCCTGGATCGACTTGAAGATCTCGGTGATCTTCAGAAACGAATCGTCCGCGTTCATTGGACGAGGAGCTTTCCGTGCAGCATGTTCATGCCGCAGGTGAACTCGAACTCGCCGGTCCGGTCGGGAAGGATCTCGATCTCGGTCTTTGCGAACGCCGGGAGGGCGCGCCGTACCCCGAAATCCGGGAGCACGATTTCATCGCTGCAGGGGTTCGATTCGCGGCGGTCGAACACGAGGCGCAGCGGGACGCCCTTGCGGACCACGATCAGGTCCGGCGAGTAGCCGCCCTTGACGACGACCGTCACATCCTGGGCTCCGGGCCGCGCGACCGCCGCCGAGGCCGCCCGCCGCTTGCCGAAGAAGAAGACGTAGATCCCGGCGAGAAGAACGGCCCCGGCGCCCACGGCCGCGATCCGGTCGGCCGTCCAGACGAGGGCCGGGATCACGCGAGCCTCCGCCGGGCGAGGCGCAGGCTGTTGCTGACGACCGACACGGAAGAGGCGGCCATCGCTGCCGAGGCGATCATGGGCGAGAGCATCCAGCCGAGCAGCGGATAGAGCACTCCCGCCGCGATCGGGATTCCGAGGACGTTGTAGAGGAAAGCGAAGATCAGGTTCTGGCGAATCGTCGCGAGCGTCGCCCGGGACAGGCCGATCGACGTCGCCACGAGCTCGAGGCTGCCACCGACGAGCGTCACGTCGGAGGCCTCGATCGCGACATCCGCGCCGGCCCCGATGGCGATGCCGACGTCGGCCTGGGCGAGCGCGGGAGCGTCGTTGACACCGTCGCCGACCATCGCCACGATTTCGCCCCGCTCCTGGAGCTCGCGGACCTTGGCGGCCTTGTCGCCCGGGAGGACCTCCGAGAACACTTCGGCGACACCGACGCGCCGGCCCACCGCCCGCGCGGTTTCGTCCCGGTCGCCCGTCAGCATCGCGACCTTGAGGCCGCGGGCCCGGAGGCTCGCGATCGCAGCGGCGGACCCGGGCTTCTCCCGGTCCGCCACGGCGAGGAGTCCCAGGAGCGTGCCGTTCGCCGCGACGAGGAGCGGGGTCTTGCCCTCCTCGGAGAAGCGGGCGATCTCCTCCACCACCGGCGACAGATCGATGCCCTCGCCCTCGAGGAACCGGGCGCTTCCCACGAGGACCCGGCGGCCGCCGACGCGGCCCGCGACGCCGAGTCCCGTGCGGGATTCGAACGCCTCGGCCTTCGGCAGCGCGATGCCTTTTTCGCTCGCCGCCGCGACGAGGGCTTCCGCCAGAGGATGGGCCGAGCCTTTCTCGAGCGACGCGGCGAGGCCGAGCAGCTCTTCGTCCCCGATGCCTGCGACGCGCACGCGGTCGGTCAGGCGGGGCCGGCCCTCGGTGACCGTCCCGGTCTTGTCGAGGAGAACCAGCGTGATGCGCCTCGCCTTCTCGAGCGCGGCGGCGTTGCGGAAGAGGATGCCCGAGCGTGCGCCGCGTCCGGTCCCCACGAGGATCGCCGTCGGCGTGGCGAGGCCGAGCGCGCAGGGGCACGCGATGATCAATACCGAAGCGAGCGCGATCGTCGCGAAGAGCGCCCGGGGTTCGGGCCCCAGCACGTACCAGGCGACCCAGGTCACGACCCCGAGGCCGAGGACCACCGGAACGAAGACGCCCGAGATGCGGTCCGCGAGCTTCTGGATCGGCGGCTTGGAGGCCTGGGCCCGTTCGACGAGCCGCACGATCTGCGCCAGCGCGGTTGCGCTGCCGACGGCCGTCGCCTCCATGTCGAAGACGCCTTCCCCGTTCACGGTACCGCCGATGACGCGGTCGCCCTCGGCCTTCGCCGCGGGGATCGACTCGCCCGTCACCATGGACTCGTCGACCGACGAGGCGCCCGAGCGAACCACGCCGTCGACGGGCACGGCGTCGCCGGGCTTGACGCGCAGCCGGTCGCCCGCGCGGATTTCGGCCAGAGGGACTTCGGTCTCGGTCTCCCCGTCGATGCGCCGCGCCGTCCTGGGCGCGAGGTCGAGGAGCTTCCGGATCGCGGCCGAGGTCCGGCCGCGCGCGCGGGTCTCGAGGTATCGGCCGAGGAGAACGAGCGTGAGGATGACCCCCACGGCTTCGTAGTACACGTGCCCCATCTCCGCGTTGCCCGAGGCCGGCGCGAGGGCCTCGGGAAAGAGCGTCGAGGCGACCGACAGGGCGAGGGCTGCCGTCGTCCCGATGGCGATGAGCGTGTCCATGTTCGCCGTCCGGTGGGCGAGCGTGCGGACGGCGCCCGAGAGAAACGGAGAGCCCGCCCAGAAGTAGACCGGCAGGGTCAGCGCGAGGAGGACCCAGTTGCGGCCGGGGAATTGGATCTCGGCCATCGACACGACGACGACCGGCAGCGTCAGTCCGGCCGCCGCGAGCGTGCGAAGAAGGACCTTCCGCGTCTCGCGCGCCGCCGCGGCGTCCTGGTCGGAGGCGGCGGCTTCGTCCGCCGGCCTGGCGTCATAGCCGCTGCCGCGCACGGCCGCGATCAAACGCGGCGGATCGAGGTCGCGGCCGCGGACCTCCGCGCGCGCCGTGGCGAGATTGACCGAAGCCTCTTCGACGCCCGGCACCGCGGACAGCGCCTTCTCGATCGTGTTCACGCAGGAGGCGCAGTGCATTCCCTGGATCGAGAGCGTCAGGCCGGGGGCGTCGGAGGCCGGCCGGGGAGGCGCCGGGGGTGTTCCGGTCCCGCCGTGAACCGGAAGAGCCGCCGGGGACTTCGGGGGCGGGGCGGATGCCGGGGAGCGGCGGGCCATCCCAAAAGCCTATCGCGTCGGCGCGAGGCGAGCGCTGCGGCGTAGACTGCAACCGCTTGAAGGAGAGCGCGCGCTATCGCGCCACGGTCGCGTACGTCGGCACGCGGTTTCACGGCTGGCAGGTCCAGAAGAACGCGTCCCGCACCGTCCAGGGGTCCCTGCAGCAGGCGGTGACCCGCCTGGCGGGAGTGCCGGTCCGCGTCGAGGGCGCGGGGCGGACGGACGCCGGCGTGCACGCGGACGCGCAGGTCGTCCACTTCGACCTTCCGCGGCCTCGCGATCCGGCGATCGTCCGCGACGCGGTCAACGGCGCGCTGCCGGAGGACGTGCGCGTCCTCGAGGTGGCGCTCGCCGCGCCCGACTTTCACTGCCGCTTCGACGCGCGATGGAAGGAATATCTCTACCGCTGGAGCCGGGCCGACGTGATTCCTCCCCGCGACGCCCCGTTCGTCGCGCCCCTCTCGCGGCGCGCGGACCTCGGGCGGATGCGCGCGGCCGCGGCGTGCCTGCCGGGCCGGCGCGACTTCTCGATTTTCGCCGTGCGATTGGCGGTCGGGGAGTCCGGCGTCCGCGACCTCGCGCGCGTCGCGATCGAGGAGTCGGGAGACGAACTCCGAGCGCTTTTTCGCGGCGACGGGTTTCTCCGGGGCATGGTCCGCTCGATCGCCGGCGTGCTCGCCGACGAGGCCCGGGGCCGTGTTCCGGCCGGGCGGACCGCGGAGCTCCTGCGGACCGGAGACCGCGGCCAGCTCTCGGCGAAGGCCGCCGCGCGGGGCCTGACGCTGGTGGGTGTGGGGTACGGGGGGTAAAATCGGGCCGGTGATCGACACCGAGATCCTGGCGGCGAAAGGTTCGTTCGAGCGGCAGCTCCTCGACGAGATCGACCTCGCGAAGCTCCCGCGCCACGTGGCCATCATCATGGATGGCAACGGGCGCTGGGCGAAGCAGCGCGGGTCGCCGCGCGTCGAGGGCCACCGTGCGGGGATCGCGTCGGTCCGCGAGACCGTCGAGACGTGCGCCCGCCTCGAGCTCGACGCGCTGACGCTCTACGCGTTCTCGGTCGAGAACTGGAAGCGGCCCCGGTTCGAGATCGTCACGCTGATGGCGCTCCTGAAGGAGTACCTCGCCAAGGAGCTCGGCAACCTCCTGAAGAACGACATCCGCTTCCGCGTCGTCGGCCGCATGAACGAGCTCGACCCGTCGGTCCAGAAGGCCCTCGCGCACGGACTGGCGGCGACCTCCTCGTGCCGCGGCATGACGTTCAACATCGCGCTCAACTACGGCGGCCGCACCGAGATCGTCGACGCCTGCCGTTCGCTGGCCAACGACGTCGCCTCGGGCCGGCTGACGCCCGAGCAGATCGACGAGGAGACCCTGGGCTCGCGCCTGTCGACGGCGGGACTGCCGGACCCGGACCTGCTGATCCGCACGAGCGGGGAGATGCGCGTCTCGAACTTCCTGCTGTGGCAGATCGCGTACAGCGAGATATGGGTCACGCCGACGCTCTGGCCCGACTTCCGCAAGCGGCACCTCTTCGAAGCGATCCTCGACTTCCAGAAGCGCGAGCGCCGCTACGGCGGCGTCATCGAAGGGCGTGCTCCGGAGCCCGAAGTCGAAGGCCGGAGGGCGTGAAGCGAGAGCTCGCCGCGGCGGTCGCGATTCCAATCGTCCTGGTGGTGCTCTTCCTCGGGCCGCCGCTTCTCTTCAACGGACTCGTCGCCGCCATCGCTCTCGGAGCGGTCTGGGAGTTCTACCGGATCGCCGAGAAGACCGGGCACCCCGTCGCCAAGACCGTGGGGATCGCGGCGTCGGCCCTGCTCCTCGGGGGAGCGGCCCTGCTCTGGGGGCCGCTGCGCTTCGAGACGCCGTCCGGAAACCTCGTGGAGATCGTCGTGAAATCGAGGCCGGGCTTCTGGTACGCCGCGGGCCTCGCGACGGTATTCTTCGCGGCCATCGCGCCGATGGTCTCCCGGGTCCCGCCGGCCGCCGCCCTCGCAGGCGCGGCCGCGACGATCTTCGGCGTCGTATCGATCGCGTTGCCCGCGGCGGCCATGTGTCTCCTGCGCGCGCATTCGCCGCGGGCCGTGCTGATGCTGCTCCTGCTCGTCTGGGCGTGCGACTCGTTCGCCTACTACTTCGGCCGGCGCTTCGGCCGGCACGCCCTGGCACCCGTCGTTTCGCCCAAGAAGACCTGGGAAGGCTCGATCGCGGGCTTTGCGGGCGCCACGATCTTCGGGGCCGTGGCCGGGACCTGGTGGTTCCTGCCCGAGCTCGGACCGGCCATGGGGGCGGCGGCCGGGGCCCTCGCGTCGACCGCCGGGCAGCTCGGCGACCTCGTCGAGTCGCTCTGGAAGCGGGGAGCGGGCGTGAAGGATTCCGGGACATTCCTGCCCGGCCACGGGGGCTTCTACGACCGGATCGATTCCCTTCTCTTCGCCGCGCCGGTCCTGGCCGCGTTCGTCTCCCGGGCGCAGTAGATAGAATGCCGCTTTGGCCATGAAAACCCTGTCCATCCTGGGCTCGACAGGCTCGATCGGCCGGTCCGCGCTCGACGTGGTCGCCGCCTTCCCGGAGCGCTTCCGGGTCGCGGCGCTCGCCGCCGGACGTTCGATCGAGAAGCTCGCCGAGCAAGTCGCAACCCACCGGCCCGACCTCGTCGCCATCGACCGGGCCGAGGACGCCTCGCGCCTGGAGCGGCTGCTGCCCGCGGGCGCGAATTGCCGGATCGTCGCGGGCCTCGACGGCCTGAACGAGGCGGCCTGTCACCCGAGGGTGGACACCGTCGTCGGCGGCCTCGTCGGCGCGCTCGGCCTGCGGTCCGCGCACGCGGCCGTCCGGGCCGGCAAGCGGCTCGCGCTCGCCAACAAGGAGCCTCTCGTGGTCGCGGGCGAGCTGATCCTCGAGGAGGCCAGGAAGAGCGGGGCCGAGCTCCTGCCGGTCGATTCCGAGCACAGCGCCATCCACCAGGCGATGCGCAGCGGCCGGCCCGAGGAAGCCCGGCGGCTCGTGCTGACGGCCTCGGGCGGTCCGTTCCGTGAGCGCCGCCTCGAAACCTTCGACGCGATCACGGTCGAGGACGCGCTGGCGCACCCGACCTGGAAGATGGGTCCGAAGATCACGATCGACTCCGCGACGATGATGAACAAGGGCCTCGAGGTCATCGAGGCGCACTTCCTCTTCGGGCTGCCGGGCGATCGCATCGACGTCGTGATCCATCCCCAGTCGCTCGTCCATTCCTTCGTCGAGTTCGTCGACGGCTCGCTCGTGGCGCAGCTCGCCAGGAACGACATGAAGTTCCCGATCGTCTACGCCCTCGACTACCCCGGGCGCTTCGCCAACGACTTCGGACGCCTGGATCTCGCGGCGCTCTCGCGGCTCGACTTCTACGAGCTCGAGCCCCGCCGCTACCCGGCCCTCGGCCTCGCCCGGCAGGCCCTCGCCGGCGGGGGAGGCCTCCCGGCGGCCCTGAACGCGGCCAACGAAGTGGCGGTCGCGGCCTTCCTCGAGGGGAAGATTTCGTTCCCCGACATCGTTCACGTGGTCTCGGGAACCATGGAAAAGGTCGGCCGGCCCGCCGCCCCGCGCAGTCTGGACGAGGCGGAGGCGGTCGACCGGGCGGCTCGGGAAGCCGCCTCCGGGATCGTCCGGCGCGGCAGCCCGGCCATCGCCCGATAAACCGATCAAGGAGCCCTCTTGCAGATCCTGAGCAACATCCTCGCTCTCATCGTCGTCCTGTCGGTTCTCGTCGTCGTGCACGAGTTCGGGCACTTCGCCGTCGCCAAGTTCTTCGGGTTCCCGGTCGAAGTCTTCTCCGTGGGCTTCGGCAAGCGGCTCTTCGGAAAGAAATGGCGGGGCACGGACTACCGGGTGTCCGCGATCCCGCTCGGCGGCTACGTGCGCGTGATCGGCCTCGGGCCGGACGAGTCGACGGTCACCGAGGGGACGTCGCAGGAGGCGCCGCCGGTCGGGAAGCGCTGGCAGAGGGCGCTCGTGCTGATCGCCGGCCCGGCGATGAACCTCGTCCTCGCGGTCGTGCTGCACACGACCGTCTTCGCGGTCGGCACGAAGGTCGCGGCCTACGAGCTCGATCGGCCCGTGGTCCGCGTCGTCGAGGCCGGATCGCCGGGCGCGGCCGCCGGGTTCCAGCCCGGGGACCGGATCGTGTCGATCAACGGCCAGGAAACGCCGCGCTGGCGCGACGCGCTGTTCATTTTCGCCATGAACGCGCGCGAGCCGCTCCAGGTCGAAGTCGACCGGGGCGGCAACGGGGTCTTCCTCACGGTCACCCCGAAGGCCGAATCCAAGTACGACATGGGACAGGTCGGCCTGCTTCCCGACTTCGGGACCTCCGTGCGCGCGCGGCTCGAGGGCGTCGTCGGCGGATCGCCCGCGGCGCAGGCGGGGCTCAAGCCGGGCGACATCATCGTCAGTGTCGCCGGCCGGCCGATCCAGGGCTCGCCGGACCAGGTGTTCGCGAAGTTCGTCGAGGCGGTCAAAGCCGCGGCGCCGGGGCCCTTCCCGATCGTCTACGAGCGGGGTGGCCGGGTTGCGACCGTCAGCGTCGCGCCGCGCCAGGAATCCGACGGCGTCTGGAAGGTCGGCGTGCAGGTCGGCGGCGATCTGCCGGAGGTCATCGAGCGCTTCCCGATTCGGCAGGCCTTCGTGGAGGGCATTCGCCGCGTCGAGACCGATTTCCGGATGACCCTTTCGGTGCTCGGGCGGCTCTTCCGCGGCAAGGCCAGCATGAAGGCGATGTCGGGCCCGCTCGACATCGCCAAGTTCTCGGGCCAGGAGGCCCGCAAGGGCGCGATCCCGCTGCTCGCGTTCATGGCCGCGATCTCGCTGCAGCTCGGGATTTTCAACCTCCTGCCGATCCCCGTTCTCGACGGAGGCCATCTCTTCCTCCTCGGCGTCGAGGGCCTGGCGCGCCGGGACTTCTCGCTCCGGGTCAAGGAGCGGATCCTGCAGGTCGGCTTCGTGATGATCCTGGCGCTGCTCGCCGTCGTGCTCTACAACGACCTCGCGAAGAACCTGCCTACGGGATGGTGGCCGTTTTAGCCGTCGCGAGCGCTGCGCGAGGGATCTGCGCCTGACGGCGCACCGGTCCGCGGCTCGCCTGTGGGCTCGACCGCGGACCTGATCCCTCGCTCCGCGCTCGCTCCCGCGGCGCGAGGCGTCCTCCGCTGCGCTCGCGGAGATTCCTCGCGCCGCGAGCGGATGTTCGAGCTCGGCAGGTGATCCGGGTCCCCGGTTTTCGGGGCGGGGCTTTCGTCGCGAGCGCTGCGCTTCGGGTCTGCGCCGGACGGCGCGATCCGAGCTCTCGGGCGTAGGGGCGGGGCTTGTCCCCGCCCTTCTCAGCTACTTGTAGACGCCGGTGTGGACGGGGAGGCGCGCGGTCGGCGTGCCCGGGGTGAGCGTCGCGAAGGGGGCACCCGATGGGCGGGGCATCGCTTCCACGACTTCGTGGAACTTCCGGCGGAACGGGGCGTCGTCGGACCAGTAGTAGGAGCGGGTCGGGCAGGCGCCCTTTTCCGCGCAGACGCCCTCCACCGCGCAGCCGTGCGGAAACGACGCGACCTCGCCGCGGCGGGCCATGATCTCGGAGAGCTCGGCGCGAAAGCGCGCGTACGGTTCCCCGAACCAGATCTCGGCGAGGCTCGAGCGGTGGATGCTGCCGAGGACCGCGCTGGGGTGGTCCTGGAGGATGCAGCAGGTGACCGCATCCCCGTTGGCGTTGAGCGTCATCGAGTACCAGCCGACGAGGCAGAACTCGTGGAGGCCGGCGACCGCCCGGACCTGCCTTCCGCCGGCATCGGCGAGGTGGCGGAGCTTGACGCGGGCCCGGCGCGCGAGCGGCGCCCGCGCGAACACCTTGCGGGTCGAGGCCTCGATCCGCTCGGCGATCGACTTCTCCCAGAAGGAGAAGCGCTCGAGACGCTCGAAGTAGTCCTGCGCGAGGACCTCCTCGTAGGCGAGGAGCATTTCCGAAACGTCGGCCTCGGTCATCGTCGGCATCGGACGCACGGGATAGAGCCCGTTCAGCCAGAAGCGGTCGGCGCCCGTCTCGCGGAAGACGCGATACATCTCGGGAAGCTGGCGGTAGTTCTCCTTGTAGACGAGGAACTGGACGCGCAGCGTCGTGGAGCTGCCGGTCTCGCGCTTGATCCGCGCCGCGGCCCGGATGTTCTCGACGACGCGGTCGAAGTTCTTCCCGGCCGTCTGCATCATCGCGGCGTAGGAGCGGGCGTCGCCGGCGTTCAACGAGACGCAGATCTCGTCGCACCCGGCGGCGTAGAGCGCGCGCACGACGGGCTCGGTCAGCAGGACGCCGTTCGTCGTCACGTCGGCGATCCGGAGTCCCCGCGCCCCGATCGCGGCGATGAGGGCGGCGGCGTCCTTGCGGAAGAGCGGTTCGCCGCCGCCCATCAGGCGCACGGCCCGGACGCCCAGCTCGCGCATCTCGTCGAAGAGCCCCTCGAGGCGCTCGCCCGAGAGCTCGAAGTTGCCCGCCCGGATTTCCGAGGTCGAGCAGAAGAAGCAGTCGATGTTGCAGCGGTCCTGCCAGGAAATCTCGACGACCTTCGGGGGCTGGCGGGCGGGGGCCCCGGCGATGGAGTCGAGGATCGCTCCCTTCTCCTCCGCCGTCATGCGTTCCCAGGAGTACGCCACGACCCCATCCTAGCGTCTAGAATCCGGGGATCGAAGCTCTCGCGCTCGGGCTGACCTATGCCGCCGCGGCGGCTCTCGCCGTGTGGCTCGCCCGGCGATTCGTGGGCGCCGTCCCGGCGCGGGCCGCGGCGGCCCTCGCGCTGCTGCCGCTCGCCTTCACGGGGGAGGCCGTCCTTCGGGGCGGGCTGTACGGGCCGGCGGACCTGTATTCGACCTCGGACCCGTGGCGCGCGGGCGCCGAGGCGCGAGGGACGCCGGCTCCCGCCAACCCGATCCTCTCGGATCTCGCGTTCGCGAACCTTCCCTGGCGGGCCGCCGTTCGGGAGGCCGCCGCGAACGGCCGCTTCCCGTTCTGGAATCGGTTCGTGCTCGCCGGCAATCCGCTGCTCGGAACGGCCCAGGCCGGCGTCCTGCATCCGTCGACCTGGCTCGGCCTCTGGCTGCCCGTGCCGCTCTCCTTCACGTTCTCGTGCGCCTTCACGCTGTTTCTCGCGCTGCTGTCGGCCTTCCTCTTCTTCTCCGACTTCCGGTTCGGCGCGCGCGCCGCGATGGTCGGCGCCGTCGGCTGGGGCTTCTCGACCTACGTGCTCTTCTGGGTCGGTTGGAGCGTGGGCCCGTCGACGGCGACGTTCCCGCTGCTCCTGCTGGGTCTGCGCCGGCTCGCTTGCGCCCCCGGCCGCGCTTCGATCGGGCTGACGGCCGCGGCGCTGTGCCTGTCGTTCTGCGGAGGGCACCCGGAGTCCTTCTTTCACGGGGCGGCGGCCGGGGCCGTCTACTTCTTATGGGAGCTCACCGGGGCGCGCGGGAGGGGCGCGGGAACGGCGCTCGGGGCGGCGCTGGGAGCCGGCGGGCTCGCGCTTCTGCTCTCGGGCGTGCAGCTCCTCCCGCTCCTCGAGGCGATTCCGCGCTCCGCGGAGTATCGCGCTCGCCGCACGGCGCTCGACGCCGGCGGCGGCCGCCAGTCGGTGCCGCTCGCGGAAGCCGCCCGGCGGCTCCTTCCGGACGTCCTGCCGTTCGCCCATGGGCTCTACGGCAGGAGCCCCGTGCAGACGCCGCGCAACGACGGCTCCGGGATGCCGCTCGGCTACGCGGGCGCCGTCCTCTTTCCTCTGGCGCTGGCGGGCCTGGGACGCGGCGGGGCCCGCGAGCGCGGGCGTTCGATTTTCCTGGCCTTCGCGCTCGCCGGTTTCGCCTATGGCGCGAGCGCCCCGGGCCTGCACGATCTGACCGCCCGGCTGCCGGGGTTCGCCCTGGCGCTGAACTACCGGCTCGTATTTCTCGCGGGCCTCGGGGTTTCGGGCCTGGCCGCGTTCGGAGTCGGCCGCCTCGAGGCCGAGGGCCACGGGCGGAGGCTCGCGGTTTCGGGCGCGGTCGTGGCCGCCTCTCTTCTGCTCGTGTTTCTCTTCGCGCGGCCGGTGTTCAGGGACCGGGCCCTTCCTTCGGGGTTCGTGACCACGCAGTTCCTCTTCGAGATCGTTCCGGTCGTCCTGCTCGCGGCCTTTGCGGCGGTGCGAAGGCCGCCGCGACAGGTCGCTTCGGCCGCCATCGTGCTCCTTGCGGGGCAGCGTTTCCTCGAGATGCGCGGCGTTTATCCGACGCTCCCGGCCGCCTCGCTCGCGCCCGCTCTCCCGGGCCTCGCCGCGGTCGCGCGCAACGCCGCGGCCGACCCGGCGCGCGTCGTGGCCGCGGGAACCATTCTCCGGCCCAACGGAGCGACGCTCTATGGGCTCGAGGACGTCCGCGGCTACGAGTCGCTCGTGCTCGACCGTTTCGCGGACACCTACCCGCTGTGGTGCCGGGCCCAGCCCGCCTCCTACAACCTGGTGACGGACCTCGGCGCGCCGTTTCTCGGGTTCCTCAACGCGCGCTGGGCCGTCGGCGGTCCGCGCGACGCACCGCCGCCGGGATGGCGCGAACGGGCCCGCGACGCCGGGATGTCGATTTTCGAAAATCCGCGCGCATTGCCCCGCGCCTTCGTTCCGCGCCGCGTACGCCTCCAGCCGGACCCGGCGCGGCGCCTGGAGGAGATGTCCAGGGAGGTCGACTTCGGAGAAACCGCCTGGCTCTCCGGGCCCGGCCGCGCCGACTCCGAAGAGCCGGGCGGGCAGGCGTCGCTCGAGCTGCGCGAGATCGGCCCGGACCTCGTCGTCGAAGCACGGGTCGAGCGGCGGGCTTTCGTCGCCACCTCGCTGCCCGACTGGCCGGGGTGGCGGGCCGCCGACGGCGGGACCGCGATCCCGCTCGAAACGGTCAACCACGCTTTCGTCGGGTTCTGGCTCGAGCCCGGGACGCACTCGATCCGCCTCTCCTACCGTCCGCCGTCCTGGTCGCTCGGCCTGGCCGCGTCGGCCGCCGGCCTCCTCGCCTTCGTGTGGATGTCGGCGGGGCGCCGGGCCTCGCCCGGGCGCGCGTGATGCTCGTCGTCGTTCGCTCCGTCGCGGTCTACGGCGCCTCCGCGGCGCTTCTTCTTTGGCTCGCGCACCGATTCGTCCTTCCCGTGCCCCGGCGGGTCGCGCTTCTGCTCGCCGCCGCGCCGCTCCTCTTCACCGGCCGGGCGATCTTCACCGGCGGGATCTACGGGCCGGTCGACATCCTCTACGACGCCTATCCGTTCGGCTCGATCCGCCGTGAGCTCTCCGTCGCGGAGGACCGGACCCCGCTCCTCTCCGACATCGTTTACCAGCAGATCCCGTGGCGCGCCGCCGTGCGCGAGGCGCTCGCGGAGGGCCGCCTTCCGCTTTGGAACCCGCACGTTCTGGCAGGAGAGCCGCTCGCCGCCGTCGCGCAGTCGGCCGTCCTGCATCCCGGCACGTTGTTGGGGATGCTGCTCCCGCTGCCGCAGGCCTGGACCTTCGATGTGACGTTGCGGCTCCTGATCGCTCTCGTCGCGGCGTTTCTCTTTCTGCGCGAGCTCGAATGCGGCCTGACTGCATCGCTCCTCGGCGCCTTCGGCTGGGCGTTCTCGAACTGGATGATCTTCTATCTCGGCGTGCCGCCGATGGCGGCGGCCGCGCCGGTGCCTCTCCTTCTTCTCGGCGTCCGGCGCATCGCGCGGGAGCCGGCTGCCGGGAGCGCCGGGATCGCCGCCGTCGCCGTCGTACTGATCGCGTCGGCCGGGCATCCCGAGACGTTGCTGCACGCGGGATTCGGCGCCGTTCTGTACTTTCTCTTCGAGCTCTACGGCGCGCGGAACGGGAAGCGCGGCCGGGCCGTGCTGTGCGCCGCGGGCGCAGCGGCCTTCGGGTTCGGGCTGTCGGCCGTGGTCCTCTGGCCCGTGGCGGAGGCCCTCCCGCACACTCAGGAGCATCTCCTGCGCAAGAGCTGGTTCGCGAACCAGCCGCGCTCCGTGCCGGCCTCCCGAAGCCTCGCCCGGATGGCGCCGCAGGTCGTTCCCTACGCCGAAGGGGTCTCCGGACGCGGCCGGGTGTCGGAGCACTTCCACGAGCCTTCGGCCTACGCGGGCGTGCTGCTCTTCCCTCTCGCCTTCGCGGGTCTCTTCGCGCGGGAACGCGCCCGGTGGTTCTTTCTCGGCATCGGCGCGCTCGGCCTCGCCGTCTGGACGAAGACCCCGGTCGCCGACGTGCTGGCGAAACTGCCTCTCTTCGACATTGCCCTGAACGAGCGCCTGCTCCTGTGGGCCCTGCTCGCGCTGTGCGTCCTGGCCGCCCTGGGGGCGGACCGGCTCCGCGAGGGCGAGGGTGTCCCGGCCGTGGTCGCGGGCGGATTCGCGACACTCGGGCTCGTTCTCTGGATCTTCGCCCGCGCAGAGCCGCGCCTCTCGGCGCTCGGCATGCCCGCCGCGTTCGCCCGCGAGAGGCTGCTTCTGCAGGTCGTCCCGCTCGTCGCCGGGATGGGCCTCGTCGCGGTGCTTGCCTTGCGGCGCCGCGTTTCGCTCGGCCCCGCGGTGCTCCTCGTTCTTCTGGCAGCCTCGCGCGTCCTCGAGGAAGCCGGCACGCACCCCACGATGCCGGGGAGGACGTTCTATCCGCGTTTCGCGATACTCGACGCGATTCCGCGAGGCTCAGGAGACCGCGTTGCGGGCGTCGGCAACGTGCTCATCCCGAACACGCCTTCCGTCTACGGCCTCGACGACGTGCGCGGATACGAGGCCATGACGCTGCGGAGCTTCCGGGAGACCTTTCCGCTGTGGTGCGTCGAGCAACCCGTGTGGTTCAACCGGATCGAGGATCCAACCCGGCCATTCCTCGCGTTTCTCTCCGCGCGGTGGGTGCTGACGGAGGCCGGCTTTCCGCCTCCCCCGGGCTGGCCCTTGCGGGCGGAGGGCGCGGGCCTGCGGCTCCTCGAGAACCCGAAGGCCCTTCCGCTCGCCTTCGCGCCCCGCCTGTATCGCAGCGAGCCCGAGCCGGCGCGCCGGCTGGCGGCACTCGCCTCGATCGAGGACTTCGGCGAGCGTGGGATCGTCGAGGACGGACCGTCGGGTGACTGGATCGAGAACGGCGAGGCGCGCGTCGCGATCGCTGCCGCGAAAGGAGGGCGGCTCGACATCCGCATCGATGCGCGGGCGCCGGCGCTCGTCGCGGCGTCCCTGCCGGCATGGCCGGGCTGGCGCGCCGAGCTCGACGGGTCGCGGATTGCCGCGCTCCGCTACAACCACGCGTTTCTGGCGTTCCGGGTGCCGGCCGGACGGCACGTCCTCGCGCTCGCCTACGCTCCCGACGGGTTCCGCTACGGCTCGGCCGTGAGCCTCGCGTCGCTCGCGGCCGCGACGGCGATCCTCGTGCGCTCCTCCCGAAGAAAACCGGGGGAGAATCCGGAGTAGTGGCCATCGTCGTCCTCCGTTCCCTCGCCGTCTACGGAGCGACGGCCTGGATCGCCCTTTGGCTCGCGAACCGCTTCGCCGCGCCCGTGCGCCGGCGGGTCGCGATCCTGCTTGCGGCGGCGCCCCTCCTGCTGACGGGCCGGGCTCTCTTGACCGGGGGCGTCATGGCGCCGCTCGACATCGTGTACCAGGCCGAGCCGTTTCGTGATCTGCGTGCGCGCGAAGGGATCGAGCGCGTCGTCAACCCGCTGCTCGTCGACGTGGTGTCGCAGATGCTTCCGTGGCGGCAGGCGGTCCGCGATACGGTCTTCGCGGGCCGGCTCCCGCTCTGGAATCCGCACATGTTGTCGGGACAGCCGCTCGCGGCCGACCTGCAGCCGGCCGTGCTCTATCCCGGCACGTGGATCGGATTCCTGCTGCCGCTGCCCCAGGCCTGGACGTTCGACCTGACGCTGCGCGTCTTTCTCGCGCTCCTTTTCGGCTATGTCTTTTTCCGGGGCTCGGGGGCCGGGGAGGCGGCCGCCCTGCTCGGCGCGGCGGCGTGGGGCTTCTCGGATTTCCTCGTCTTCTTCGTGGGATATCCCGTGGCGGCGAGCGTCGGCCCGTTCCCGCTGCTGCTGCTCGGGCTGCGGCGACTGGCCGAGCACGCGGACCGCCGCGCGGTCGGGCTGACGGTCGCTTCTCTCGTGTTGATCACGGTGGCGGGGCACCCGGAGACGCTTCTCTTCAGCGTGACCGGCGGCGGGATCGTCTTCCTCTTCGAGCTGGCGCAGGCCCCCGGCGCCCGGCGCCCACGGGCGCTCGGCCTGGCGCTGCTCTCGGGAGCGCTCGCGCTGGGTCTGACCGCTGTCGTGCTGCTTCCCTTCGCCGAGATCCTCCCGCAGACCTGGCAGCACGCGGTCCGGCGGCTCCACTACGCGCTCGGCGAGCGTTCCGAGCCGATTCTCGAGAACCTCCGGCGCGTGATCCTCAATCTCGTTCCGTATGCCTACGGCCGGCTCGGCCAGAGCGAGGTCGTCCCCCGCCTCATGGTCCCCGCCGGTTACGCGGGTGCGATCCTCCTGCCGCTCGCCGCGGCCGGACTGGCCGCCCGGAACCGGCGCCGCTGGCTCTGGTCGGGCCTCGCCGTCTTCGGGCTCGCGGCCCACGCCCGGCTGTCCGGTTTCACCGAGGGCCTGGTGGCGCTGCCGCTCTTCGACATCGCGGTCCTCGACTACTTCGTGTTCCTCTGGGTCTTCGGCCTGGCCGCGCTCGCGGTCCTCGGAGCGGAGGAATTGCGCGCGGGTCGCGCGACCCGGCCCTTCGTGCTCGGGGCGATCGCCGCGGTCGTGCTCACGCTCCTGGTTTGCCGTTACCGTGCCGATGGGCTCGCGGCGCTGAAGCTGAGCGTGGGCGACCTCCGGATCCGGGTGCTGCTGCAGGTCGTCCCCGTCCTCGCCGGGCTCGTCCTCGTCCTCGTCGCGGCACGACGGCGGCGCTTCGGGACGGGCCTCGTCGCCTCGCTCGCGGTCCTGCTCCTCGCCGCGCGGACCCTGGAGGAGTCAGACGTCTATCCGAACTACCCGGCGGCGGCCTTCTACCCGAAGCTCCACCTGCTCGACCCGATCCCGCGCGGCGAACCGGTTCGCATGACCGCGCTCTGGCACGCGTTCACTCCCAACGTGGCCGCGATGTACGGCATCGAGGACGTGCGCGGCTACGACGCGATGCTCTTCGCACCCTACGTGGAGACGTTCAACCTCTGGTGCGATCCTCCCGGGCGCTACTTCAGCCGCGTGACCGATCCGACGCGCCCCTTCCTCTCGTTCCTGAACGTCCGTTACGTCCTGGCGCCGACTGGTGTGGCCGTCCCCGCCGGATGGAAGGTGCTGTCCGAGGAGCACGGCCTGCGTGTGATCGAGAACCCGAAGGTGCTCGGCCGGGCGTTCGTGCCGCGGCACGTCCTCTGGACCGACGATCCCGGGCGGCACCTGTGGGCGCTGGCGCGCATTCCCGACTTCGAGAACGACGGGATCGCCGGCGGCAAGGACTCCGGCCGCGTCGGATGGCAGCACAACGGGCCGGCCCGCCTCGAGACGAGGGCCTACACGGGCTCGACTTTCACTCTCGACGTCGAAGCGCCGGCCGAGACCTTCGTCGGAACGTCGATTCCGGCGTGGAAAGGGTGGAAGCTGTCGATCGACGGCGTTCCCGCCCGCCTCCATCCGTTCAACCACGCCTTCCTCGGGTTCGAGGCGCCACCCGGCCGACATCGCGCACAGCTGCGCTACCGTCCGGACGGTTTCGCCCGGGGCGCCGCGATCAGCCTGGCGTCGATTGCGGCGTGCGCGTGGCTCGCCCGGCGGAAGCCGGCCCCGAGCCCGCCGCCGCGATAGCCAGAAGCATCGCCAGCGGGGAGAAGACCCGCGCCGCAGACCACGAAATCCAGAGCGACGGGTCCTCTCGACGGTGGAGGTACGTGAAGACGAAGAACGCGGCGAGGACGGCGGCGGTTCCGAGCGGGACGGCGGCGCGACGAGAGAGCGGAAGCGCCGCGAGGAGGCAAAGGAAGGGAACGATCCAGGGCAGCCCGTGGCCCGTCGCCCGCAGGTTTTGGAGAATCGTCCCGACGACGGCCGCGAGGCGGCCGGGGTAGATGTCGAGGAACCGGCCATTCTCGGCGTAGCCGGAGAAGAGATGCCGCGACGCGCCGAAGGCGAACCACGCCGCGAGCGCCGCGGCCGCCGGACCGAGGAGCGCCGCGAGCGAGCGCAGCACGCCGCGCCCCGGCCGCGAGAAGACGGCGAGACCGGCCGCCGCGACGGCGAAGGGAAAGCCTTCCACCTTCGTGACGACGGCGCCGGACAGCAGGATCCCCGCGAGCAGCTGTGTCGGCCGCTCCGCGGCGGCGGGCGAGAGAAGCAGGGCCATGGCCAGAGCCTCGAACACGAGCAGCGGCATCTCGCCGTTGCCCCCGATGTCGGCCTCCATGCCGGCGTACGCGACCGCGGAGACCGCGAGCGCGGAGATCGCGGCCGCCCGCGCGCGGCCGACACTCGCGCCGAGCAATCCCGGCAGTCCGAGAGCGAGCGCGGCGAGAAGCATCGGGAAGGTCAGGATCGCGGCCGTCCAGGCGAGGCGCCCGGCCGCCATCGACGCGAACGCGAAGAGGTTCGTGACGAGCGGCGGGTAGTAGGGGTGCATGAACCGGTGGAAGATGTTCCCGAGAAACTCGGGATCGATGGTTCGCGCCTGAGCGTACGCCTGCGCCTTGGGTCCCCAGAAGAAGAAGAGATCGGGCGAGCTCGCGGCGCCCGAGGCGGCGGCGATCAACGCCGCGCCGACCGCGAAGAGCGAGACGAGGTGCGCGAGCCGCCACGTCCAGGCCGGAGCGCCTTCGGGCGCGTCCGGGGGTTCCGCGGCCATGGTAGACCGGCCCGCGAGTCGCCGCAGCAGCCAGGCGAGAGCGGCCGACGCGAGAACGAGCGCGCCCGTTCGCCACTTCTGTCCGGCGAGAACCACGACGGTCATCGTGAAAGACAGCAGCGCCGCGCCGGCCGCGCCCGAAAGCACGATGCGCGCCGGAAGCCCGAAGCGTCGAAACGCGGGATGCGCGAGCAGGGGCCACCCGCAGACCGGAAGAACGAGATACGCGGCGAGCCACGCGGCCCCCGTCACGGGACCTCCCGCCGCCAGACGGTTCCCTCGGGCGTCTCGAGCACGAGAGCGCCCGGCGGCGGCGCGGGACGCTTCCCGACGACGATCATGTACTGCGCGTCCTTCCAGACCTGCGGGTCGAGGAAAGCGCCGTAAGAGGCGGAGGGCAGGACGCGCCGGCCGGGGAGAAGCGAGATCGCGAAGCGGTGAAAGTAGGTTTCCTGCACCGCATTGGCGGGCTCCGTGCGCGCGACGACCGAGGCGCCGTCGGGGATCGCGGCCCGCGCGGCCGACAGCATGGCGTAGAGCGGCGCGACCGAGCTCGCCGCGCTCCGGTCGAATGGCGTCCGGGGCCGACGCAAGAGGTCCTCCGCCCACGGAAGGCTCGCGATCGAGAAGCCGGCGAGGACGGCGGCGCCGAAAAGGGGCGCGAGGAGACGGAACGTCCTGTTGAACAACGTCGTGAGAGGCGGGGCCTAGCTCGGCGGCTTCTGCTCCGCTTCCCAGTGCTCCAGCAGCTCCTGTCCGACGGTCTTCGTCACGAAGATCTGCTTGAGGTAGTTCAGCGTCGTGACCGCCAGAGGCACGCCGGCGGCGGAGAACGGCGCGCCGAAGGCCGCGAGTGCGAGGTGCCGCGCCTTCTCGGCGCCGGTGAACTCGGGATTGCGCAGGTCGAGCACGCTGCCGTAGTAGCGAAAGACCATCCGGTAAACGTCCGACAGAAGCGTCCGGAAGCCCATCTCGCTGCCCCAGACGAAGCAGGCGCCGGAGCGGATCTTGCCGAGAAAGTCGCGCACGCTCGAGGCCTCGGCGACCGTGTAGACGCGGGCCAGCGGTCCCAGCGTGTGAGCGTCCGAGCCCGCGACCAGAGAGACGGCGCCGCGCTTCTCCCGCACGACCGCCATCAGGTCCTCGACCAGGCGGTTGTGGTGGGAGGTCATCGCGCCGTTCTTGACCTCGAAGACGTCGAACATCCGGAGCATCTCCTCGAAGTAGCGCCGCGGGGAGTTGCGCATCCGGTAGTTCTGGAACATGTGGTTGGCCGAGGCGATGATGTTCTCGGAGCGGAGGTACTCGTGCAGGTCGTAGATGTTGCGGCGAAGCCTGGAGATCTCGGCGTGCTGGGCCTCGTCGATGTCGAAGACGTTGACGTGGATTCTCTGCCGCGTGTCGGGGAACCAGGTCTCGACCTCCTCGGAGATGAAGAAGTCCTCGAGGTCCGGTCGGCGGTCGAGCAGGGCCAGGCAGCCGTCGATCGAATCGTGGTCGGTGATCGTGACGTAGTCCATGCCCCGTTCCTTGGCGAGGCGATAGACCTCCTCGGGGCGGTTGTACGAGTCCCGGGTGTTCGCGATCCGGAAGTACTTGAACGTCGAGTACACCGAATGGCAGTGCAGGTCCGCCTTCTTGAACCGGGAATCGGCGAACCAGGCCGGCGTTTCGAGCTCGATTTCGTTTCCGGACGACACGTCCGTGACCTCCCGTGGACACCGGTTCACCGCGGCCGGCCGGCGCCGTCCTGAGGGTACCATCCCGTGTTAACTTCCCGCTGTGGCGAGGCTTCTCTTCCGCATCCTGTACGGCGCCCTGCTCGCGGCGGTGTTCGTCGGCGCGGTCTGGTTCGGCTTTCGGCGTGCGATCGTCGGCCGCTCGGTGACGGTCCCGGACCTCTCGGGAAAGACCCCCGAGGAAGCGGTCGGGATCGTGCGCCGGGTCGGGCTCCAGTTCGAAGAGCAGAACAAGCGCGCGCGCTACGACGACCGCGTCGCGGCCGGTCGGGTCCTCCTCCAGCAGCCGGAAGCGGGATCGCTCGCCAAGCCCGCGCAGGTCGTCCGGGTCGTCCTGTCGCTCGGTCCCCAGGCCCTGCGCGTTCCGGACCTGACGGGCCTGGCCCCCCGGGCCGCGTCGCTGAAGCTCGCGCGCGAGTCGCTCGAGCTCGGGCCGGCCTCGTGGCTCCGGGAGCCCGCGGTCCCCGCCGGAATTCTCGCGCAGGACCCGGAGCCCGACACCCCCGCCTCGAAGGGCGAGACGGTGCGCGTTTTGACCAACCGCGGAGCTCCGGAGAGCCGCATCGTGATGCCGGACCTCGTCGGGAAGGACGCGGCGGCGGTCCGGGCGCGCCTGGAAAAGTTCGGGTTCAAGGTGGGGAGCGCGCGGTTCGAAACTTACGAGGGCGTTCGCCCGAACACCATCCTCAAGCAGTTCCCGCCGGCGGGCTACCCGCTCTCGAGCCGCGAGGTGGTCTCGCTGACGGTTTCCCGTCCCCCCGACACGCCGGCGGCGCCCCGCTCATGAGGGTCTCGATCGCGCCGTCGCTCCTCTCGGCGGACTTCGCGCGCCTGGCGGATGCCCTGGCGATGGCGGAGGAAGGCGGGGCGGACCTCGTGCACGTGGACGTGATGGACGGGCACTTCGTGGCGAACCTGACGATCGGGCCGCCCGTCGTCCGGGCGCTCCGCAAGGCGACGCGCCTGCCGCTCGACGTGCACCTCATGATCGAGCGCCCGGAGGCGACCCTCCCGGCTTACCTCGACGCCGGCGCCAACTGGGTGTCCGTCCACGTCGAGGCGACCGACCATCTCCAGCGGTGCCTCGACCTCGTCCGCCGCGGCGGAGCGAAGGCCGGAGCCGCGATCAACCCCGGTACGCCGACGATGGCCCTGTCGGCCGCCTGGCAGGATCTCGACTACGCCGTCGTGATGTCGGTCAATCCCGGCTGGGGGGGGCAGCCATTTCTCGCTTCCGCGGTCGGCAAGGTGCGCGCCCTGCATGCGGAGGCCCGGGCCGCCGGATTTGGACCGCCGATCGAGGTCGATGGGGGAGTCGAGGCGGGCAACGCCGGAGCTCTCGTCGCCGCCGGCGCGGAAATACTGGTCGCCGGGACCGCGATTTACGGGACTGATGATCCCGCGCAAGCGATCGGCCGACTTCGGGACGCCGCCCGGGCGACGGTCCGGGTCTGAGACCGCCATGCCGAAGCTGAAGGACCGCGTTCTCCGGGCTTCGAGTTTCGCCCTTCTCGGGCTGGTCGTCGCCCTCGCCCCCGGCTGCGCCTCGAAGACCGGAACCGCGAAAACAGACAAGGTCACGCAGGAGCTCCTGACCCAGCCCAAGGAAGTCCTCTTCGAAAAGGGCAAGGAGCTCCTGGCCAAGAAGAAGTACGAGCAAGCCCGCAAGTACCTCAACCACGTCTTCGAGACGTATCCCAACGAGCAAATGGGCCGGGAAGCGCTGCTGCTCGTGGCAGACTCGTACTTCGACCAGAAGTCGACGAGCGGCTACACGGAGGCGCGCTACCGGTACCGGGACTATCTCAACCGCTACCCCGGCGCGCCGCGCCGCGACTACGCCCGGTATCAATTCGCCCTGTGCTACGACAAGGAGCACGAGAAGCCGGACCGGGACCAGACCGCCACCCGGGAAGCCATCGAGCAGTACGGCTCGCTCATCCGGGAGTTCCCCGACTCGGGCTACGCGGGGGCCGGTCGGGAGCGTGTGCGCCAGCTCACCGACCTGCTGGCCGAGCACGACTTCTCGATCGGCTACTTCTACCTTCGCAAGGGCTCGACGGCCGCCGCCCTGTCCCGCTTCACCTCCCTCGAGGAGCGGTTTCCCCAGTACGGCGCCAGGGACAAGCTCTACTACTACGAGGGGATCGCCCTGATCCGCCTGGGCCGGAAGGACGAGGCCGACCGGTACCTTCAGAAAGTGGTCCAGGACTTCCCCAAGAGCGCGTACGCGAAGAAGGCCCGCTCGAAAGCCGGCCCTCTGCCCGCCGCCACCCCCGCTCCCGAGGCCGCCGCGGTTGACACCAAGGCCGGAAACCAGTAACTTTTAGGCCATAAACCGCAGGTAGCCATATTTTTTAAGGAGTCGCCATGCGCCTCCCCGTTCGATTTGCCGGTCTACTGGCATTTGGCATTCTGATCGTCGGTGTCGGGGTCGGGTTCGGACAGGCACAGCAGCCCGAGCTCCGTGGCGGCGGGCTCGCGCAGGCTCCACCCCAGATCACCCGGGTCGAGGCAGCCACCGCGCCTCAGACGACCGAGGCGGCGCCCCAGCCGTTCGGTTTCGAGAGCGAAGTCTCCTGCTTCGGCTACATCGGGCCGGACAACGAGAGCTTCATCGCCAAAGTCGTCGGCGGCGAGAACAGCGCCGAGCAGACCGACTTCACCGAGCACAACCTCCTCTACCTGGACGCCGGATACGACCGCGGCCTCAGGGTCGGCGACGAGTTCTGGATCGTGACGCCGGGGGACGAGGTCCTCCACCCCATGACGGGCAAGAGGATGGGCCGCTTCAACCAGTACCGGGGCCGGGCCGTCATGGTCTGCCTCGAGGGCAGGACCGCCACGGTCCGGGTCACGCTCGCGTGCTCGGACATCCCGGATGGTTCCTTCCTCAAGCCATATGATCCGATTCCCATCCCGCTCGGGCGCCGGCAACCCGCGTGCAAGATGTGCGACCCCTCCAGCGGAAAGACGAAGGGCCGGATCGTGTACACGCGCGACGGAGTCATCGCCCTCGGCGGCGACAACGACGTGTTCATCGACCTGGGGGTCGCCGACGGCGTCCAGCCGGGCGACCAGTTCTCGATCTTCCGCTACGCCACGGGCTCCGACTACGGCATCCGGCCGCAGGGCTCGTACTGGGTCTATACGCAGCCTCCCGCGGGAGTCGAGATTCCGCGCACGTACCTCGGCGATCTGGCGATCCTCTACGTCGGCGACCGGTGGGCGATGGCCCGGATCGTCGATGCGCAGCGTCTGATCGAGGTCGGGGACCAGGTCGAGCTGAAGTAGATCCAGAACTCCGGAATGAATTCAGAAGAGGCGCCCTGCGCCTCTTCTTTTTTTAGGCTGGCGGAGCCAGCGACCGAATGCACGCGGGGCCGAGGCACCGGACGCGGCTGGCATGAAAACTCGCCGTCGAGCGCGCACTACCCCTTCCGTTTTTCCTTTGCTAAGATGCGCCCCTCTTCAATGTTTCGCAGTTGAATTCGTCGGGGAGGGGCAGCGTGAATCTGGACGGGCAGCTCCAGGAAATCATCGATGAGCTTTTGGCCCATGGCATTTCTCTCGAGCTCGCCAAGAAGGAGTTCGAAAAGAAATACATCGTGGGAGCCGTGAAGCGGAACTCCGGGAATCTGGGGCGGGCCGCGAGCTCTCTCGGCATCCATCGCAACACGCTTCGCAACAAGGTCGGCATTCTCAACATCCGCCTGCCGCGCGAAAAATTCCGCGTCTCCCCCGAGATCACCAAGAAGAAGTGACGCGCGCTCGGCGCGCCATCCCCGGGCGAGATCTCTCGTCGCGGCGCCCTCTCCGGAATGACGGCGGAGAGCCCGTGTCGGTCCGCTAGGGAGCCGGAGTGGGTGTGAACGCGGGGGAAGGGGCTCCCGTCGGCGCGTTTGACTTGGTTTCCGACGGGGTCGGCGCGGCGGTCGCCCCCGAGAGCTGGAGGACGACGAACCCGTTCTTGTAGATGTTCGTGCTCGTCGCGCTCGGCCGCGAATACGGCATCTCGGGGTAGCTGTTGGGCGCTCCTCCCGTGACGTGGCCGACCGAGTCGGCGCGGGGATTGGCCGCCTGGGACATCGGGAACGCGACGGTCGGCGACGCCGGGTCGTACGTCCCGGTCGCGACGGGCGAACCCAGGTAGTCGTAGATGGACCGGATCTCGTACCTCGCGCCCGGGGCGATCCCGCAGGCGGAGATGTTCACGTCCACCGAGGGCGCGTCGAGGAAGTTGGCGACGTAGACGTTGCATCGGCCCGGCCGGACCGGTGACGGAAGCACCGACGAGTAGTTCCGCCTCGGTGTCGTGTCGTTGGGGAGATACGTGAAGCCGGGGAACCACGCGGACTTGAACCCGCTCGCGTCGTCGTCTCCCTTCGCGCCCTCGACGAGATTCGGGTTGCCCCAGTAGACGTTGCCCCCGCCGTCCCGGATGCCGGCGCGGCACGGGTTGACGTGACGGCCTCTCTTCTGGGCGATGTAGAGCGCCGACCGGTTCGCATAGTAACGGTCGCTCGGCGCGTACATCGACCGCAGCATGACGTTCCCGGTCAGCGTGACGCCGTCGCATCCCGCCGCGAAGTAGCCGGGGACGTAGCTCGACCACCAGTTGTTGACGAGCGTCTGGTTGCGCGTGCCCTGCGTGAAGTCGTTGCTCTTCGGGCATCCGCCGGAGACGCTCGCTCCCAGGAACAGGTTCCCCTCGAAGCGCTCGTTGCGGTGCATGACCTCGCAATTGCAGCTGCCGTAATCCTGGTAGGCCATCGATGCGGAGGATTCGCCGGGCACCACGATCGTCGTGCCGATGATGTTGTTGACCATCGAGAAGAGCCCGGGGTCCTCGTCCGGGCCGTGGCAGGCCTTCGTCGCTCCGTTGCGAAGATAGTAGGCGTGCCCGCCCATCCGGTGAATCGCGGGAGGTCCCTCGACGTTGTATCGCATGTTCCAGTTGTAGTGGATCATGTCGATCACGGAGAGAGGGTTGGCCCGGGAATGCTTGAAGAAGTTGTCGGCGGTGTCGTGGATGACCCAGCCGATCATCCGGTTTCCCTGGCCATAGGTCTTCTTCGTGTCCGCGTTGGCGCGCACGCCGGTGCCGAATCCCTGCGAGTCCCACTGCGAGGCGACGGCGTCGCGGTTGACGTCGCCGAAGTACGCGAGCTCGATGTCCCGGTAGTCGACGTAGTTGCTGTTGACGGAGAAGCAGTCGACGGGCGGGTTCTGCACGCCCTGATCGCACGCGATCCGGACGAGGCTCGTGGGGGTCGTCTGGTCGGGTGGGTAGGGCCGGATCGTGATCGGCGCCGCCTCCGTGCCCCGGAGCGTCGAGGTCAGCGAGGAGTACTTCCCGTCCTCGAACGGGAGCGTGTAGTTCGTCCCGAGCCGCAGGTAGATCGTGTCGCCCGGCTCGACCGGAGCGCCATCCAGCAGGTAGGCGAATGCGCAGGGAGCCGCCAGCGTGCACTTCTTTCCCGTGCCGCCGGCCGACCCGTACCAGGTCGCCGCCGACACCGGGATCGCGACAGAGAAGAGAAGCGCAGCGAGGGCGGTCGGGGCGCGTCGGTCGATATCCATGGTTGGCTCACGGCCGGGTGGCCTCGCCGGAACGGGGTCGGCCGGTCGACGGTCTAGGCCTTGGGCTTCTTGTCCGCCGGGGGCTCGTCGTTCTTGACCGAGTCCTTGAAGTTGCGGATGCCTTCGCCGAGGCCCTTGCCGAGCTGGGGAAGCTTCGAGGCCCCGAAGATGACGATGACGATGAGCAGGATGATCAGCAGCTCCGGGACACCGAGGGATCCGAACATGGTGTTCTCCTTCGAGCGCCGCGCCGGGATCGGGGGCTCTCGGAGAGCTTAACAGACCGCGCCGCAGCGGTCTTCCAGCACTCGGCGGAAGCTCCGGTCGGCCTCGGAATCCGACAGCAGGCGCCGGACGAGAGCGAGCTCCCGCGGCAGGTAGGGCCGATAGAGGTCGGCGCCTCGCTCCGCGATGGCCCGCGCGAAAGTGCCGCAGACTTTCCACGCACGCTGCAACAGCACCCGCTCGAGGCGCGCGGACAACGGTTCCGGGTCGAGCCCGCGACGCTCGGCGAAGCGGCGGATCGCGTGCGCGGCGGCGGTGTCCGACATCCAGGACAGTGTGGTCCGCTCCCAGAGCAGGGAGGCGAGGTCGTACGAGTCGGGGCCCGTGCGCAGGTCCTGGAAGTCGATGACCGCGACCTCACCGCCGGAGGGAAAGAGATTGTTCGCGTGGTAGTCGCGATGGCAGAGCGCGAAGGGATGCCCGAGGATCTCGGCGACGAGGCCCCCGGCCCACGCGTCGTGCGCGGCGCGATCCTCGTCCGAAAGCGGCGCGCGGAGGAAGAGCTCGAACACGGCCTGCCGGGCGAGGTCGAGCTCCCGGCGGAGCAGGACCGCGTCGAACGGCGGATTCAACCCGGGATCCGGGAGCGCAGCGATCGCCGCCGCTGTCTCGGCCGCGCGGACGAGCCAGGCCTCGCGCGACGCCGGGGCAACGGCGAAGCGCTCGGCGAGGTCCTCCGGGCCGAAATCCTCGACGAGCTGGTGGCCAACGCCGTCGTCGGCGAGGATCTCCGGCACGCGGATCGACCCCGAAAGGTGTCGGCGCGCCGCGACCCAACGGCGGCGGGAGTCCTCTTCTTCCCTCGGATAGAGGACGCCGACGACCGAACGGCCGTCGGAGGTGCGGATGCGGAAGTATCGTCGCCTCCCGACGTCGCCGACGAGCGACTCGACTTCGAAGGGCGCCGAAAGCGTCCGGCGCGCGAGCGTCTCGAGTCCGGCGGCGTCGGGAGGAAACAGAGAAGCTAGCTCGAGCTCTTCGCCTGCGAGAGCAGCACCTTCTTGATGTGGATGGCCTGGTTGGGACGGTCGTTGGCGCCGCGCGGTGCCGCCGCGATCTTGTCGGCCGTCTCCATGCCCGAGATGACCTCGCCGAAGGCCGAGTACTGCCCGTCGAGGAAGGTCGAGTCCTTCACGACGATGAAGAACTGCGACGAAGCCGAGTTCGGGTCCGAGGAGCGGGCCATCGACACGATGCCGCGCTTGTGCGAGACGTCGTTGAACTCCGCCTTGACGTGGTTGTTTCCGTTGCCACCGGTTCCCCACGGGTGGGCCGGATCCTCGGCCTTCTTGGTGTTCGGGTCGCCGCCCTGGATCATGAACCCGGGGATGACGCGATGGAAGAGCGTCCCGTCGTAGAAGCCCGACGCGGCCAGGTCGACGAAATTTTCGACGTGCTTGGGGGCCTTGTCGTAGAAGAACTTGATCTGGATGTCTCCCATGTCCGTCTGCAGCGTGGCGATCGTGTTGGCGTAGTCGCGGGCCACTTTTTTCCCCTTTCCCTTCGCCTGGGCGGCCGCCAGTGGAAGGGCGCAGGCGAGCAACAGAGCGATGGCGGTGCGTGTTTTCACTTCGACTCCTTTCCGAACCGGCGAAACATAGCACGCGCTGATAGGATTTCCGCATGTACGCGGCCCTTGCACGCGCGGTGCTCGACGGGGCCGGTGCCCGCCGCGCAGCCTCCGAAGTCGAGCGCCTGCGAACCCGCCACCCGCGGGCCTCGAAGGACGAGCTGGCCGAGCGGCTGATCCGGCGTGCGGCCCTCCAGTGCGCCGCTGCCGGGGCGCTGCTGACGGGCCCCGCGGCCTTCTTCGGCGCGATGCCGTTCGGGGCCGATCTTGCCTGGCAGGTGGTGGCATTGAACCGGCTCGTCCTGGAACTCGCGGCCGTCTACGGCCGTGCGCCGTCGGCTTCGGACCGGGCCGCCGGGGTGGTGGCGGCGGCGGGCGCGGGGATCGGGTCCGAGCTCCTGCGGCAGGGGCTCGTCCGCGTGCTGCGTCGGGCAGCGCCCCGGCGCTCGGCGGCGCGGACTGGCCTCGGGGCGCTCGCCGGGGGCCTCCTCGGCTACGGCGCGGCCCTCGCGATCGGCCGCTACGCGAAGCAGGCCCTTCGCCGCGGCCGGCTGCTGGCGCCCGTGCGCCGCGCCCTCCGATGAGCCGGGGTGCCGACGCCCTCGTCGTCGGCGGCGGACTGATCGGCTGCGCCATCGCGGCGGAGCTTGCGGCGAGAGGCCTCGAAGTCGTCGTCGTCGAGCGCGGCGAACCGGGGTGCGAGGCCTCGGGCGCGGCCGCCGGCATGTTGTCGCCGCAGGCCGACGCGAGCGAGCCGTCGCCGCTCTTCGACCTCGCGCTCGAAGGCCGCCAGCTGTATCCCGAGTGGTCGCGGGTTCTGCGCGATGAGACCGGAATCGACGTCGGATATCGGCAGACCGGTCTCTTGCGGTGCCCTGTGGGCGGCGAACCGGGGAGCGGGGGAGCTTCTGCGGCCGCGGGCTGGCAGCGGGCCAGGGGTCTTCGCGTCGAAGAGTATCCGCGCTCGGCGCTGCCGCCCGGCGTCGCGGAGCGGCTGGGTCCCGAAGTTGCGGCCGCCGTGTTTTTCCCGGACGAGGCGGTCGTCAATCCGCGAGCGCTGACGCGTGCGGCCTGGCTCTCTGCCGAGCGGCGGGGCGTGCGCGTGATCACGGGAACCTCTGTCCGGCGGCTTCTCCTGGAGCGAGGCGTCTGCCGGGGGGTCGACACCGACGCCGGACCGATGGAGGCGCGGACCGTCATCGATGCGGCCGGAGCCTGGGCGGCAGCGCTCGAGAGTCTGCCCGTGGCCGTCCCCGTCGAGCCGGTCCGCGGCCAGATCGTCGAGATCCGGCTGGCGGGCCGGCCTCTCGAAACGGTGGTGTCTTCCGAAGATGTCTACGTGGTCCCCCGGCCGGACGGGACTGCGCTCCTGGGCTCGACCATGGAGCGGGTCGGGTTCCGCAAGGAGGTCACGGCCGGCGCGGTGGCGCGCATCCTCGAGGGGGCGCAGCGTCTCCTCCCCGAGATCGGCTCGGCCCGTTTCGTGAGCGCCTGGGCGGGGCTCCGGCCCGCGACCCCGGACGGGTGGCCACTGCTGGGGGCGTCTTCGATCGAGGGGCTCGTCTTCGCCACGGGCCATTTCCGCAGCGGGATCCTGCTCGCGCCGTCGACCGCCCGCCACATCGGCGAGCTCCTGACGGGCCGTCCGTCGGAAAGACTGTCCCCGTTCTCCGTCGAGCGGTTCGCCGGCCTCCCGTCACGGGCATGACGTTGACGGTGGAACCTCGACGTCCCGGCCGCGTCGCCGGGTTTTTCGGCTAGAATTCCAGAAACGGCGCTCGCGATCGGAAGGAAACCTTAAACAATGAGAAGAGCGGTTTACTCTGGAATCCAGAAGACGGCGGACGTGCTGTGGGGCCTGGCCCGCGAAGTCGACCGGCGGTTCCCGGAACGGTCCTTCAAGCCGAAGTGGGCGCCGGCGCCGCTCCTGAAGCAGCGCGAGAAGACGTTTCCGCCCCTCGGGTTCCCGCGCCAGACCGATTCCCTCTGCCCCCGCTGCGTCACGGAAGTTCGCAGCCAGATCCTGTCGGGGGAAGTCGACTGGAAGGTCCTGATCGAGGGCAACCCGGGCGAGATCAAGGCCTCGATCGTCGAGGAGGACGGCCGGATCCTGATGCGCAAGGACTGCCCCAAGCACGGCCGCTTCGAAGACGTCATGTCGACGGACCCCGAGTTCTTCAAGCGCCTGGAAGCGCTCTATCCCGGCCGGGACTTCGTCATTCCGAAGGATGGCCTGCACGAGCACGGGACCTCGTCGATCAAGTACGGACGCGGCGCCGTCCTGACGATCGACCTGACGAACCGCTGCAACATGATGTGCAACCCGTGCTTCATGGACGCCAACCAGGTCGGTTACGTCCACGAGCTCGAGTGGGAAGAGGTGCAGAAGCTCCTGGATGACGCGGCCTCGATCAAGCCGCGCCGCCAGCTCTCCGTCCAGTTCTCCGGAGGCGAGCCCACGCTCTCGCCGCACTTTCTGCCGGCCATCCGGTATGCCCGCAAGATCGGGTACTTCTCGGTCCAGTGCGCCACCAACGGGATCCGCTTTGCGCAGGACGAGAGCTTCGCGAAGGACGCGGCCGAAGCCGGGCTTCGCTTCGCGTACCTCCAGTTCGACGGTGTCGGCAACGAGCACAACCAGCACCGCAAGGTCGGCAACCTCTACGACGTGAAGCTCCGGGCGATCGAGAACCTGCACAAGCACGGCATCGACGTGACCCTCGTCGTGACGATCATCAACGGAGTCAACAACGACCAGGTCGGCGACATCGTCCGCTTCGGCCTCGAAAACATCGACAAGGTCACCTGCGTGGCGTTCCAGCCGGTGTCGTTCACCGGCCGCGACGAGGACATCGACGACGAGACGCGAAAGAAACAGCGCTATACGCTGTCGCACCTCGCCCATGACGTGAAAGCGCAGGCCGGCATCGGCGAGCCGATGCGCGACTGGTACCCGCTGTCGGCGGCGGGACCGTTCTCCGACCTGAAGGACCTCCTCGGAGGCCTCGAGTCCGAGTGGGGCTCGTTCAAGTGCGGCTGCCACCCCAACTGCGGCATCGGAACGCTGATGCTCGTCGAGGAGAAGACGAAGAAAGCCGTGACCGTTCCGTCGGTCCTGAACGTCGACCGCCTGCTTTCGGACATCAAGGTCGTGACGGACTCGGGCCGCAAGAAGATCTGGACGGCCCTGCAGATGGGACTGTCCGTCCTCCGCAACCTGCGCCCCGAGGGCGTTCCCGCGGGCCTGACGCCCTGGAAGGTGGCCCAGGTCATGGACGGTCACACCGGCGGAAAGCTCGGCTTCTCCGAGAAGAAGCGCGACTCCTGGCGCGTCTTCTTCATCGGCGGCATGTGGTTCCAGGACCTCTTCAACTACGACTTCCGCCGGACCGAGATGTGCATCATCCCGTACGCCACGCAGATGGGCGAGATCTCCTTCTGCGCGTACAACACGGGCGTGGGCTGGCGCAACATCATCGAAGAGATGTTCCAGACGGCCTCGCTCGCCGAGTGGTACAAGTCGAACGGCCGCCACGAGATTTACGCGCGCGGCCGCAACGTTCCGCTGCCGGTCCTCCCGGGGCAGAAGGTTCCCGTCCCGGGAGCTCCTCCGATGCCCGGAGAGGCGCCGGCGGCGGCCCGCGGCACCCTTCCGGTCTACGCGGCCAAGGGGCTCTGAGCCGGCCTCCCGGCGTCAAACTCTAGGCGCGCCGTCCCCAGCGCGGCGCCGACGAGGGCGTCGCTGCGCCGGGTCCCGAGGACCTTTCACGGCGGGAGTGTGACGGGCCGGAGTGCGGCGCGGAGTGGCCGGACGGTCCGGCGGGCCGCGACGGGGCGGAGGGACGGCTGTGCGAGCCGCGCGAACCCTGCGCTGCGAGGTTCGCGATCCGGCGCTCGGCCTTCTCTTTCGCGCGCTTCCTCTCCTCGGCCTTCCGGGCGCGGATTTGCGCGATGCGCTCGGCGATGGGAACCTCGAAGCGTTCGGCCGGCGCCTTGGAGTAGTCGAAGCCGGGCACGGTGATTCGGGGAAGGCGCTTTCCGATCGCCCGCTCGATCGCGGCGAGGTCGGTCTGCTCCTCCGGCGCCACGAAGGTGAAGGCGTCGCCGGTCATCTCGGCGCGCGCGGTGCGGCCGACGCGGTGGATGTAGTCGTCGGGGACGTTCGGCACGTCGAAGTTGATGACGTGCGAGAGCGCCTCCACGTCGATGCCGCGGGCGGCGATGTCGGTTGCGACGAGGACGCGGAACTTCCCGCTCTTGAAGCCGGCCAGGGCCTGCGTCCGCTGGACCTGGGAGCGGTTTCCGTGGATGCGCTCGCACTCGATGCCCTTCTTCGTGAGCGTCTCGGCGAGACGGTTGGCGCGGTGCTTGGTGCGGGTGAAGACGAGGACGTTCTTGATGTCGCCCCGCTTCAGGAGCTCCACGAGGAGCGGTGCCTTGAGGTTCTGGTTGACCGGGTAGACCGCCTGGGTGATCCCGACGGCCGGCGCCGACTGGCGCTCGATGTTGACGCTGACCGGGTTCTTGAGGATCTCGCGGGTCAGCTGGGCGATCGGCGCCGGCATCGTGGCCGAAAAGAAGAGCGTCTGGCGCTTCGCCGGGACGTGCTTGAGGACGCGGCGGATATCGGGAAGGAAGCCCATGTCGAGCATCCGGTCGGCCTCGTCGAGGACGAGGACCTCGAGGTGGTCGAGCTTCGCGTAGGGGAAGCGGAAGTGATCGAGCAGGCGCCCGGGGGTCGCGATGAGCAGGTCGACGCCGGTGCGAAACGCATGCTCCTGCGGCCCCATCGAAACGCCACCGAAGACGGCCGCGGCCGAGAGGGGAGTGTGGACCGTCAACTGCTTCGCGTGCTCCTCGATCTGCGCCGCGAGCTCGCGCGTCGGCGTCAGGATGAGGGCGCGGGTGACGCCGCGCTTCTTACCGATCAGGTGGTTGAGGATGGGCAGAAGAAACGCGGCGGTCTTGCCGCTGCCCGTCATGGCGCAGGCGAGCAGGTCGCGACCCTCCATCGCGGGCGGGATCGCGTCGGTCTGGATCGGCGTGGGGCGGGTGAAACCCATTTCGCGCACGCCGCGCAGAAGCTCCGCGTTGAGTCCGAACTGGTTGAAAGACAAGGCAATCCTCCTGGATGCAAATTCCGGCTGTGTTTTGTGTTGGGGAACGGAGGATTCGCCGGCGAGGCCTACGTTCGCGGGGCGCGGGAGCGTCCCAAGAGACGGTCTAGGCTCTCACAGACTCCCGGAAAAGGCAACCGCGCCTTGCGCCGCGCCGGTCTCATGCGCCCTTGTTCCACCAGCGTGAGAGACGGCCCGTCGCGATCGCCGGTGCCCCCGAGGGCGACGGCGAATAGTGCGAGACGTCGTTGAAGAGCGAGAGCCGCGCGTGGCCGACGTCGTGGAAGTCGAGAATGTTGAGGGAGGCCGGGCTCTGGTCGAGGTGGTCGCGATAGCGGCGCAGGTCGAAGCCGAGGAGCGAACCGATCAACAGGCGGATCGTGGCCTTGTGGGACGCTACGATGACCGGCTCCCCGGGGTGCGCCGCGACGATCTCGAGCAGCGCCGGCATCGCCCGCGCGGTCACGGCGAGGCCGGTCTCACCGTCGACGGGCGCGAACGAATACGGGTCCGCTTCCCAGCGCGCGTATTCCTCCGGATACTCCTTCTCGACCGCCGCGCGGGTCTTGCCCTCCCAGCGCCCGTGCGAGACTTCCCGGAGGCCTTCCCTGGCCTCGACGGCCTTTCCGTGGGGCGCGGCGAGGATCCGCGCGGTCTCCATCGTGCGGCCGAGCGGGCTCGCGTAGACGGCGGCGATCGGCTCGTGCTCGAGCCGCTCTGCGAGCTTGTGGACCTGGTCGCGGCCGGCGTCGGAGAGCGGCACGTCGGTTTCCCCGGCAAAGGAGTCCTCCGCCGACAGGACGGTGGCCCCGTGGCGAACGAGGTAGATTCGAGTGGCGGTCATCCCTTCACCTTGAGCCCTTTCTTCTCCAGGATCTCGCGCAACCGCTCGCGCTGGTCTCCCTGCAATTCGATCCAGCCGTCTCCCGCCGCGCCGCCGGTTCCGCAGAGCTTCTTGAGGTCGCGACCGAGCGCTTCGAGGTACTCCCGGTTCCGGGGCAGCCCGTCGACGACCGTGACGTGCTTGCCCGAGGCGCGGTTCTCGAGCCGCAGCTTCGCGGTCGGACGATCCGGGACCGGCTCCCGGTCCCGCTCCAGGGTCGCGGCGCACCGGCAATCGGACGCCGGCCATCCGCACTTCGGACACGGCCCACCCCCGTGGGTGGAGTAC
Organism: uncultured Acidobacteriota bacterium; assembly: GCA_963805495.1. Taxonomy (GTDB): domain Bacteria; phylum Acidobacteriota; class Thermoanaerobaculia; order UBA5066; family Gp7-AA6; genus DAHUXD01. The sequence continues at coordinate 1,031,272 of CAWDUQ010000001.1, forward strand.
ACCACCGGACGTTCGCGCACAGCGGCATTCTAGTGTCCTGTCACCGAAGTCTTGATAGCGCCATCGTGTGTCGGGGCGGCCCTTGCGGCCGCCCGCGGGCGGGGACAGGCCCCGCCCCGACGACCGTCTGCCCCTTCGAGCGGCTTCCGTTACGGAACACGAGCGAGGCGCCGCCGGCGGTCCATGCGATACTGAGGCGCGACCTTGCTCCTCCTACGCCTCTGTGCACTCCTGGCGGCGCTCGGGGCGAGTGTGGGGACCCCGACGGTGACCCCCCGCGGCCCGCTTTCCGGTAAAGACGTGACCCCCGAGGCGGAGCGAACGCTTCGCCGCGTCGTTCTCGGGCTCGAGCCGAACGAGACCAGGCTCTTCATGCTTCCGGAAACGGCGGCCTGGGACCCCAGGACGAAGGACCCCCGTGTGCGCTGGCTGCGCCGGCAGCTCTACCGGTTCCGCTTCGAGCTCGGCCACGGCCAGATCTTTCGCTATGCGAGGCCCCAGACCCGGTTTTTCCTGGCCGTTCCCGGTCCCGGCTCGGCGCCGGGGTCCCTGGGAAACGAAGAGCAGGTCTTCCGGGAGTACCTCCGGGAGCGCGTGGGCTGGTCGGATGCCACCATCGACGAGCGCGTGCGTTTTTTTCCGGCTGCCAAACCCGTGCCCTACCCGCAGGACATGGCGGAGCCCATCGGATACGACGCGTCGGGGCGGCTCATCCTCGGTCTCGGCAGCGACGCCGAGTCCTTTTACCGGGGGGCGTCGCAGTCCCTCGCCGCGGCGTATCCGGACGAGTTCGTCATCCGCGACCTGCCCGGCATCAACACCGAGGGAGGCGACATCGGCCTCGTCCGGCTGCCCGAGGGCGGCGTGGGACTCCTGATCGGGCACCACCGCGTCGTGCGGTACGTCGAGCGGCGGTACCCCGGGACGGACCCGGCCGCTCCGATCCCCGACGCCCGCGTCGAGGAGGCGCGGCGCGCGTACCAGGCCGCCTTCGGAGGGATCGAAACGATCATCGTGGGCCGCGAAGCGCTGCGCGATCCGGGTCTCGCGAACCCCGAGATCTTCCATCTCGACATGCTCGTCGGCGTGCTGCGAACGCCGTCGGGCGTCGTGGCGTTCGTGCCGACCTACGAGGCGAACCTGCCGGTCGACGCCCACAGCCACGAGCCGCTGCCGGCCGAGGAGGTGCGCCGCTTCCAGGCCCAGTACGATCGGACCGCCCGCGAGCTCGAGGCTCGGGGCTACCGGGTCGCCCGCGTTCCGTTCGCCGACCATCCCGCCCGGAGCCCCGTGGGTGTCGGCAAGTTCGTCGACCCGGGTGACGGGCGTCCCTGGGTCGTTCTCGGGCGGTACCCGGACCATCTTTCGTCCTCGCCGGCCGGCAGCGCCCAGGCCCAGCTGCAGCGGGCATTCGAGGCCCTCGACGACGCGGTCCTGGCCTGGCGGCATCGGCCGACCGACGATCGGTGGGCCGCCGTTCGAGCCGCGGTGGACGCGGCCTGGAAGCAGATGGACGCCTCGGCGGCCGCCCCCAACAGGATGTTCGACCTTCAGCGCCGGGTCTACGAGTCCTACGGCGTCAGCGTGCTGGGCCTCCCCATTTATCCGACGGGGGACGGCGGCGTGCACTGCGTCGTCCTGAAGTAACTCCCTTCAGACCGTGTCGGCTCCCACGAGGGCGAGCAGGTCTTTCCCGTACGCCTCGAGCTTCGCGGGGCCGATGCCGGGGATCTCGGAGAGGGCGTCGAGCGTCGAGGGCCGGGCCGCGGCGAGCGCGGCGAGGGTCCGGTCGTGGAGCACGACGTAGGCGGGCACGGAGCGGCGCGCGGCCTCGACCCGGCGCCACTCGCGCAGGGCCTCCATCCGCGAAGGGTCCGCCGGCCCCGCCGCTGCCGCGAGGGTCTTCGAGAGCTTACGGCGCTTCGTCCTCGGGCGCGGCGGTTCCGGGAGCGTGAGGGCGACGAGCGGAGTCCGCCCGGCCATGACGTCGCGGCCCGCCGGCGTCAGGGCGAGCGTTCGGAAAGAGTCGTCGGTCGCGGCGATCAACCCCCCGCCCTGCGCGGCGTCGATCCAGTCTCCGACGGTCCGGGCGCTCTCGCCCGCGAGAATCCCGGTCGTCGAGAGTCGGGTGAGCGATTCGGGTAGCCCTTCGATCTCGCCCGTCAGCATCGCCACGAGCTTGCGCTTGCCCCATCGCTCCCCGCCCCGCGCGACGCCGGAGAGGATCTTGCGCAGGCGCAGGAGGTCTTCCTCCGACAGCTCCCGGCGGCGGACGCAGTTGCCGCAGAATCCGCAGTCCGCCGGCGCTTCCCGCTCTCCGAAGTAGCGCAGGAGCGTGGCGCGGTAGCAGCCGGCGGAATCGGCATAGGCGATCATGCGCGCGAGCTTTCTCGACTCGAGCTCCCGGCGGTCGTTTCCCTGGACGGACTCCTCGACCTGCTCGATCAAGAACTCCCGCGTCCGCACGTCGACGTAGTTCCAGAGCAGAGTCGCCTCCGCGCGCCGTCCGTCCCGTCCGCCGCGGCCGATCTCCTGGTAGTACGCCTCGAGCGAGCCGGGGATCTCGAAGTGCACGACGGCCTCGATGTCCGGCCGGTCGATCCCCATTCCGAATGCATTGGTGGCGCACACGACCGAAAGTGTCCCGTCGGCGAAGCGGTCCTGCACGCGCGTGCGCTCGGGCTCCTCCATTCCCGCGTGGTACGCGGCGGCGGCGATGCCGGCCGCCCGCAGCGCCTCCGCGGCGCGCGCGGCGCTCTTGCGGGTGGAGGCGTAGACCAGCGCCCGGCGCCGTCCGACGAGCTCGGGCAGGAGGGCGCGCTTCTCGATCTCGCCGGAAACCCGGCGTACGTCGAGGAAGAGGTTTGGCCGGTCGAAGCCCGCGACGAAGACTTCGGGGTCCTCGAGACCGAGGAGGCCGACGATGTCCCGGCGGACCTCCGGGGTTGCCGTGGCCGTGAAGGCCAGGATCGGGGGCCGGCCGACGGCCCCATCCGCCCGGCGGCAGCCTCGCGCGGCGGCGGCGAGGGAGCGGTAGTCGGGCCGGAAGTCGTGGCCCCACTCGGAGACGCAGTGGGCCTCGTCGACCGCAAAGCGCGCGAGGGGAGAAGCCTCGAGAAGGCGCCGGAAGGCGTCCGAGGCGAAGCGCTCGGGGGCCACGTAGAGGAGCCGCAGGCGCCCCTCCCGCATCGCCGCCTCGGCGGCGCGCCGTTCGGACGGGCTCGCGAGGGAATGCAGGGCCGCCGCGGGGATGCCTTTCCGGACGAGCTCGTCGACCTGGTCCTTCATGAGGGCGATGAGCGGCGAGACCACCAGCGTCGTGCCGGGCAGCAAGAGGGCCGGGAGCTGGTAGCCGATCGATTTGCCCGATCCGGTCGGCATCACGGCGAGCAGGTCCCGGCCCTGCAGCGCGGCGCGCACGATTTCTTCCTGGCCGGCGCGGAAGGAATCGTGGCCGAAATGGCGCCGCAGCGCGGCACGGGCGTCCATGGGCGGCATTATGACGGCTGACAAGCGGGGTCGTCCCGGTATAGTCTCCGCTGTTCTCATGGATTCGACCGAGACCCTCACTCCGCCGGCCGCCACCCGGGCCGACCGCCGCGCGATCGCCATCGTCGCGCACGTCGACCACGGGAAGACGACGCTCGTCGACGCGTTGCTCAAGCAGTGCGGGACGTTCCGTGTCGGCCAGCACGTGGACGAGCTCGTCATGGATTCGGGGGAGCTCGAGAAGGAGCGCGGGATCACGATCCTCGCCAAGAACACGTCCGTCCACTACAAGGACGTGATCATCAACATCGTCGACACGCCGGGCCACCGGGACTTCGGCTCGGAGGTCGAGCGGATCCTGTCGATGGTCGAAGGCGTCCTTCTGCTGGTGGACGCCTCCGAAGGCCCCCTGCCCCAGACGCGCTTCGTCCTCAAGAAGGCGCTCGAGGGCAACAAGCGGCCGATCGTCCTGATCAACAAGATCGACCGTGCGGACGCGCGCACGGCCGAGGTCGAAGAGGAGATCCACGACCTGTTCCTGTCGCTCGCGACCGAGGAGCACCACCTGAACTTCGAGGTGCTCTACGGCTCCGGGCGCCTGGGATACGTCTCCCGGGACCCGAACGCGAAGGAGGGCGACTTGAAGCCTCTCCTCGACGCGATCCTGGAGCACATCCCGGCCCCGGTCGTGGGCGACTCGCACTTCAAGATGATCGTCGCCAACATCGACTACTCGGACTACCTCGGGCGGCTGGCCGTCGGCCGGATCTTCTCGGGCAAGGTCTCCAAGGCGATCGAGCTCGCGGCCGTGCGCCCGGACGGGTCGATCGTCGAGAAGGGCAAGGCCGGAAAGATCTACATGTTCGAAGGGATCGTCCGGGTCGACGTGGCCGAGGCGTCGGCGGGCGACATCATCGTGCTGTCGGGCTTCCCGGACATCGAGATCGGCCAGACGATACTGGACCTCGAGGATCCGACACCGCTTTCCGGCATCCGGGTGGATGAGCCGACGCTCTCGATGGAGTTCCGGATCAACGACTCGCCGATGTCGGGGCTTTCGGGCAAGTACGTCACCAGCCGTCACCTGCTCGAGCGGCTCGAGAAAGAGCTCGAGAAGAACGTCGGCCTCCGGATGGACAGGATGAGGGAAACGGACTCGTTCCTCGTGCTCGGGCGTGGCGAACTCTCCCTCGCGATCCTCGCCGAGACCATGCGCCGCGAAGGCTACGAATTCTCGCTTGGCCGGCCGCAGGTGATCTTCCGCCGGGCCGAGAACGGGGAGCTCCTCGAGCCCTACGAGGAGCTCGTCATCGACTGCGCGGAGGAATTTACGGGAGCGGTCATCTCCGCCGTGGGCGAGCGCAAGGGCGAGCTGAAGCACATGGGCAAGCACGGCGACCGCGTGCGCCTCGAGTTCACGATCCCGTCGCGGGGGCTGCTGGGCTTCCGCCTCGAGTTTCTGACGCTGACCAAGGGCACGGCCCTCATGAACCACCTGTTCGACCAGTACGGCCCCCACCGCGGGCCGCTGCCGAATCGGATGAAGGGGGCCATGATCGCCAAGGAGGGCGGGGACGTGACGGGCTTCGCCCTCGATCGCCTGGCCGACCGCGGCATCTTCTTCGTGAAGCCGGGCGACAAGGTCTACGCGGGCCAGATCGTGGGCGAGCAGGTCAAGGACAGCGACATGGTCATCCAGCCGTGCGAGAAGAAGCATCTGACCAACATGCGCGCCTCCGGCTCCGACTTTGCCATCAAGCTCACGCCCGCCCGCGAGCTCAACATCGAGCAGGCGATCGAGTGGATCAACGACGACGAGCTCGTCGAGGTTGCCCCGGCGGCGATCCGCGTCCGCAAGCGGACGCTCGACCACAGCCTGCGCAAGGTCCGGGCGAAAACGACGGCGTAGGTCCGGCCGCCCGTCCCCCCGAATCCCGATCGCTCCAACCCGGGCTTGACGAGCAGCCCGCTGCAGCGCTACTGAAGCGCGAACGTCTTGACGATGAACACCGCCATCTGTCCCCGGGTGTTGTTGTTGCCGGGGCAGTAGTTGCCGCCGCCGCAGCCGGTGGTGACCTGCTCCGCCGCCAGCTGCTCGATCCAATCGGCGAAGATCGAGGGACAGGGGACGTCGGTGAAGTCCCCGTTGCACATCGGCGGGACGTAGCTCGATCCGTGCTCGGCCTTCAGCAGGAACACCGCCATCTGATCGCGGCGGACCGGGTTGGCCGGGCAGTAGTTGGGGCCGCCGCATCCGCCGGTGATGCCCTCGGCGGCGAGCGCCTCGATCCACGGGGCGAAGATGTTTGAGCAGGGCACGTCGGCGAAGGTGCCGACGCAGGGCGGCGGCGCGTAGCAGAGGCCGTGCTTGGCCTTCAAGAGGAAGACCGCCATCTGCTGCCGGAGCGTCGCCAGGTTAACCCCGAAGTTTCCGCCGCCGACACCGGCCGTGATGCCGTTCGAAACGAGCTTGATGACGTTCGCGTAGAACTGGTTGGCCGGGGGGACGTCGGCAAAGTGGGAGACGAAGGCTTTCGGTAGCGTTCCATTCGTGCCATTCGGGTTCATGACGACGAGATCGTTCGCCACACCCGGCGGCAGGGCCGGTGTCATGGCCGTCAGCGTCGTGGCGTTGGTGACGTTGACGCCGGTCGCCGGGCTGCCACCCACCGACAGGGTCGCCCCGGCTTCGAAGTCCGTGCCCTTGACGGTGATGGCGGTGCCTCCCGCCGGCGGGCCGGCCGTGGGCGTGACGGAAAACGCGAGCCGCTGCGAGAACTCCGACGAATTGCCGGCCGGGTCCGTCGCAATCGCCGAGATGCGCGCTCCGACTTCGGTCGTGACCGGAAGCGTCACGTCGAAGGTCGCGTCGCCGTTGCCGTCGGTCGTCACCTGCGTCGATCCGATGTACGCCTGGCCCTCCACGAACTCGCGGGGGAAGTTGGAGCAGGCGGGATTCCCGTAGAAGTCGATGTCATACGTGGTCGAGGCCATGCTCCCGAGCCGGCCCACGATGCGCGTGCTCGCGGTTCCGGAAGTCGCGGAGTGCTCGACGAGCGAAAGGAGCGGAAAATTCTGAAGGTTGTTCCCGCCGGTGTCACCGTCGCCCGCGTCGTTCGGCGTCACGCCGTCGGGGGACCCGCTGGCCATGTTGTCGATGCCGACGCCCTCGTTGTCGAAGATGGAGTTTCCGCGAATCGTCGTGCGCGGACTCGCGGGCACGTACACTCCAACCCCCGTTTGAAACGATCCCGTGATGTGCGTGTGGGCGATGATGTTGCCTTCCCCGGGCCCCGTCCCGCCGATGACGTTGTCCGGGGCTCCGGCGTGGATGCCGCGATCGGCGTTGCCGAGGTCGAGCGTGCCGGTGAGGTCGGTGCCGATGAAGTTGCCCTGGACCGTCGAAAAGAGCGGGGCCGAGGATGAACCGAGGACCAGGCCGATTCCCGAGTTTGCCGAAATGACGTTACCGGCGCCGGCGGCGGTGCCTCCGAGCGTCACGTGGGTGGCCTCGATGTCGACGCCATAGGCGCCGTTGCCGAGAGGCTGGGTCCCCGAGACGTCGACGCCGATGAAGTTGCCCGCGACGACCGATCCGCTTCCGTTGAAGAGGCTGACCCCGTTGTAGTTGTTTCCGGAGATGCAGTTGCGCGCCCCAGGGGACGTGCCGCCGATCAGGGCGTTGGTCGCCTGCCTCAGCTCGATGCCCACGGCGCCGTTCGGCAGCGCCGCGGTGCCGGTGACATCCGTCCCGATCAGGTTGCCCTGGATGATGAGCCCGGCGGGTCCGCTCGGTCCCATGCCCAGGGTGATCTTGTTCAAGCCGCCGGAGATGAGATTGCGGGCCGCGGGCGTCGTTCCGCCGATCCGGAGGTTCGCGGGAGCGACGCCGAAGATCTGATTGTCCGGGAACCCGGAGTCGGAGGTCGTCCCGGCGGGATCCGTGCCGATGAAGTTGCCCTCGATGACGGCGTTCGACGCCGAGCTCTCGACGCGGATGCCCGTTCCGTCGCAGCCGTTGATGACGAGGCCCCGGATCGTCGAGTCGGACGCGGCGAGGTCGAGGCAGACTCCGAACAGCGGCAGCGCGCTGCCGTCAATTTGGATGACGAGCACCGTGTCGAGGCCCTGGCTCGTGTCCTGCGTGTTCGGCGAGGAGCCCGGCTGCGTGTAGCCGTCGAGCGTGACCGGATCCGTGATGTTCGGCAGAGCCGTTGCGAGCGAGATGGTCTGGACGCCCGAGCCCACGATGTTGAACGCGATCGTGTCGGCACCCGGGTTGGCATTGGCGTCGAGGATGGCCTGCCGCAACGACCCCGCCCCGGAGTCGGCGGTGGTGGTGACGGTGAATGTCGTGGCGGAGAGCGGCGCCGCGAACAGGGCGAGGACCGGGGCCAGGCGGAAGAGTTGCTTCATGGCAGCCTCCTTGCCCCAACCCTTTCACGATTGGGGGGACCCGATCAACGCCGAGAATCCCCGGAGCGGCGATGTCGTGCCACCCCGGGGTTGTTTCGGGGGGCTACTGCAGGTTGAACGTCTTCACGATGAAGACGGCCATCTGTCCTCGTGTATTGGGATTGAGCGGACAGTAGTTGTTGCCGCCGCATCCGCCGGTGACGTTCTCGGCGGCGAGCTGCTCGATCCAGTCGGCAAACGTCGAAGGGCAGGGCACATCGAGGAAGTCGCCGGTGCAGGCCGGAGGAACGTAGCTCGAGCCGTGCTTGGCCTTCAGCAGGAAAACCGCCATCTGGTCGCGGCGAACGGGGTTGCCCGGGCAATAGTTGCTGCCGCCGCAGCCTCCCGTGATCCCCTCCGCGGCGAGCGCTTCGATCCAGGGGGCGAAGGTCGATGGGCAGGGCACATCGGCAAATGTTCCGGCGCAGGGGGGCGGCGTGTAGCAGAGGCCGTGCTTGGCCTTGAGCAGGAAGACCGCCATCTGCTGGCGTACCGTCGGCTGGTTGACGCCGTACAGGCCGCCTCCGACCCCGGCCGTGATGCCGTTGGACACGAGGGTCGTCACGTAGGAAAGGAACGTGCCCGACGGGACGTCGGTGAAGTGGCTGACGAAGCCCTTGGACAGGGTGCCGTTGGTGCCGTCGATATTCGTGACGACGAGGTCGTTGGCGGCGCCGGCGGCGAGCGCGGGCGTCGTGGCGGTCATCGTCTTGTTGTTGACGATCACGAGATTGCTGACCGGCTGGCCTCCGACGGTCACGGTCGCGCCGGCGGCGAAATCCGTGCCCTTGATCGTGATGTTGGTTCCGCCGGCCGGCGGCCCGGCCGTCGGCGAGACCGAGAAGGGCAGCCGCTGCGAGAACTCGGACGTGCTGCCCGCCGGATCGGTGGCGGTCGCCGCGATCTGGGTGCCGGCTTCGGTGGCAACCGGGAGCGTCACGTCGAAGGGCGTGTCCCCGTTTCCGTCGGTCGTGACCTGGCCCGAGCCGAGGTAGACCTTGCCCTCCGCGTACTCGCGGGGAAAATTCGAGCAGGCGCCGTTCGAGTAGAAGTCGAGGTCATAGACCATCGACGCCTTCGAGTGCAGGAAGCCCTGGATCCGCGTCGAGACACCCGTCGTGACGGAGACGAGCACCGGGAAGTTCTGGAGGCCGTTGGCGCCCGAGTCCGCGTCGCCGGGGTCGTTCGGGGTCACGCCGTCGGGAATCCCTCCCGGCATGTTGTCGATCCCGACGCCGCCGTTGCTGAAGATCGAGTTGCCGCGGAAGCGGTTCCCGCTCGAGGCGGGGTTGTACACGCCCACACCGCCTGAAAACGCGATGATGTTCCCCTCTCCTGGCCCGATTCCGCCGATCGTGTTGTTCGCGCTGCCGACGTGGATTCCACGGTCGTAGTTGGGCAGGGGAAGGGTGCCCGTCACGTCGGTTCCGATGAGGTTGCCCTGAACGACGGTATTGAATGAAGCGCTGGTCTGGCCAACGATGATGCCGATCGCGTCGCTGCCGGAGATGAGGTTCCCGGCTCCCGGCGCGCTGCCGCCGATCGTGACGCCCCCCGAACTCAGGGCGATGCCGTAAAGGTTGGCGATCCGCACGGTTCCGGTGACGTCGGTGCCGATGTAGTTTCCGGCGATCACGGAGCCGGCGGCGAGCAGACCGAGGGAGATGCCGGTGCTCGCGTTGCCGGAGATGATGTTGCGGGCGGCGGGGCTCGCCCCGCCGATGATCGCGTTGCCCACGTTCTGGAGATAGATGCCCTCGCCGCTGTTCGGAAGCTCCGCCGTGCCGAGCGCGTTCGTGCCGATCAGGTTGCCCTGGATCGTGGGAGCGCTGCCCCCGAAGAAGTCGATCCTCCCTCCGCCGCCCGCGAGGAGGTTTCGAGCGGCTGGCGTCGCACCGCCGATCCGGACGTTCGCCGTGCCCGTCACGCCGATCAGGTTCGACGGGGTCGTGTTGGAGATCGCGGTCATGCCGGTGGGATCGGTGCCGATGTAGTTGCCTTCGATGACGGCGTTGGTGGCGGTGGCCTTGAGGCGGATGGCGTTCGTGGTGCATCCGTTGACGACGAGGCCTCGGATCGTCGTGTCGGCCGCCGCGACGTCGATGCAGAAGGCGCTGGCGCCCGAGATCTGGATCTGGAGGACGGTGTTCAAGCCCTGGGTCGTGTCGTTCGAGTTGGGCGCCGATCCGGGTTGCGTGTAGCCGTCGATCGTGACGGGGCCCGTGATCGCGGGGAGCGCCGTCACCGGCACGATCGTATGAACGCCCGAGCCGACGATGTTGAAGGCTATGGAGTCCGCGCCGGCGGCGGCGTTGGCGTCGAGGATCGCCTGACGCAGCGAACCCGCTCCGGAGTCGTCGGTATTCGTGACCGTGAACGTCGTCGCGGGCAGCCAGGCGGCGAACAGGGCGAGAGCGGCAGCTGTTCCAAAACGTCGGATCAAGAGGCCTCCTTCTTGGTTTCCGAGACGATCTCACATGTCTCCGACCAAGAGGGGAAGACCCCCCGCTGTCGGAAGCGCCGAGCGACGCAAAGCTGACGATCCTACTGTCGCCGGTCCGACAGTCCGGCTGGACCCTGCGGCGCTACTGCAGCGAGAACGTCTTGGTGATGAACACCGCCATCTGTCCGCGTGTATTGGGATTCAGCGGACAGTAGTTGCCGCCGCCGCACCCGCCGGTGACGTTCTCGGCGGCGAGGCGCTCGATCCAGTTCGCGAAGGTGGACGGGCACGCAACGTCGGCGAACGTGCCGGCGCAGGCGGGCGGCACATACGTGGACCCGTGCTCGGCTTTCAGCAGGAAGACGGCCATCTGATCACGGCGCACGGGGCTGCCCGGGCAATAGTTCGTACCGCCGCAGCCGCCCGTGATGCCCAGCGCGGCGAGGGCCTCGATCCAGTTGGCGAAGGTCGACGGGCAGGCGACGTCCGTGAACGTGCCCGCGCAGGGCGGCGGCACGTAGCAGATGCCGAACTTGGCCTTGAGGAGGAACACGGCCATCTGCTGGCGGAGAGTGCTCGCGGCGACGCCGTAGTTGCCGCCGCCCACGCCGGCCGTAATGCCGTTGGAGACGAGCGTCGTGACGTAGCCGTGGAAGGTATTGGCGAGCGGCACGTCGTTGAAGTCCGCGACCCAGCCCTTGGACAGCGTTCCCGTGGTCGCGTCCGGGTTCGTGAGGGTGACGTCGCCGAGCGAGCCCGCGGGCAGGGCCGGGGTCCGCACCTCGACCTGGGTCGAGCTCTGCCAGAGGAAGTCGGTGGTCGGAAGTCCTCCGATCGTGACGGTGGCGGCGTTGTCGAAGTTGGTCCCCCGGACCGTGACGAGGGTGCCGCCCGCGGGAACTCCGGACACCGGGCTGATCGAAAAGACGAGACGGGGCGAGAGCTCCGACGTGTTCCCGTTCGGGTCGGTCGCCGTGACCGTCACCCGCTGGCCCGCGTCGATCGTGTAGGCCAGCGTGACGTCGAATGCGGCGTGGCCCGCGCCATCGGTCGAAAGGTCGGATGAGCCGATGTAGACGAGGCCCTCTTCGAAATCGTGGGGACGGCCGGCGCAGGCCGGGTTGGCGAAGAAATCGAGCGCGTACGTCGTGGACGGGGTCGTGTCGAGAGTCCCGATGACCTCCGTGCCGGAGGGCGCGAGCGGCGCCGCCGACGTGATGATCGGATAGTTCTGGCGCCCGTTGGGGCCCGTGTCGGCGTCCAGAGCATCGTTGGGGGTGACGCCGTCGGCTGCCAGGTCGATGCCGATCGTGCCGTTGGCATAGATCGAGTTGCCACGGATGGCATTGCCCGAGATGCTGCCGAGCAGCACGATGCCTCCGACGTTGCTGTGCGCGACGACGTTTCCTTCGCCGGCCGCCGTGCCGCCGATGGTCGCGTTGTTGCCGAAGACCGCAATCCCGCGGTTGTGATTGCCGAGCGCGAACGTGCCGGTGCGATCGGTCCCGATCAGGTTGCCCTGGACGACGGCGCCTGTCACACCGCCCCCGATCGACAGCCCGTCGAGCGAGTTGGCGGAGATGACGTTGCCCGCCCCCGCGGTCGAGCCCCCGATCGTGCTGCCGTTGGCCTCGACCAGGATTCCATGATTGAGGTTGGGAAGCGGCCCCGTCCCGGTGACGTCGGTGCCGATGAAGTTCCCGCGGACGACGAGGCCCGAGCCGTTGTTGAGCCGGATGCCGTAGAGCAGGTTGCCCGAGATGACGTTGCGGCTGGCCGCGGTCGTGCCCCCGATCGTGATGTTGGCGCTGGAGGCGTTGTCGATCTCGACTCCGACCTGTTCCCCTCCGAGGGCGTTGCCGCCGGAGGCGTCCGTCCCGATGAGGTTGCCCTGGATCAGGTGCCCGGTGCCGCCCAGGCCGGCGGCCCCGAAGTCGATTCCGGCCGTCCCGTTGCCGGAGATCAGGTTGCGCGCCGCCGGAGTCGTGCCGCCCACGGTGACGTTGGACGGTCCGTTGTTGCCGAGGATTCCGAAATTGTTGTTCCCGTGGGGGACCGTGCCCGATGGGTCGGTGCCGATGAAGTTGCCGGCGATGACCATCCCGGCGACCCCGGAGAGGCGGATGCCCGCCCAGTGGCCGCGATTGATGGCGAGGCCTCGGACGGCGCTGCCGCCGCTTCCCGGCGCGAAGAAGAGAACGGCCGCGTCGCTGCCCAGCCCGGTGTTCGTCCCGTCGAGCTCGATGAGGATCACCGCGTTGGTGCCCTGGTCGGGGGCCTGTGTGTTGGCGCTCGCGCCGGACTGCGTGTATCCGTCGATGGTGACCCCGTCCGTGATCAGCGGAAGCGCCGTGGCCGGCGCGATCGTGTGGACACCCGAGCCGAGGATTGCGAAGGTGATCGTGTCCGCGCCGACATTCGCATTGGCGTCGAGAATCGCCTGGCGCAGTGAGCCGGCTCCGGCGTCGTTGGTGTTCGTCACCGGGTAGGTCGTGCCGGACGCGAGCGCGGGCACCGCCGCGAGAAGGAATACGAAGGCCCGACCCGTGCGATGGATGCGCATGTGACCGACCTTTCTGAATTGTGCAGGGGAGAGAAACCGGGAGAGCTTATCCCACCGGGGGCCGCCGGATCGGCACAATCGACCGGGTCAGCCGACCCGCCGGGACAGCGAGCTCCGACCGCTCCGGCGATGCGGGTGTCGCCGACTCATTGCAGACCGAACGCCTTGACGATGAACGCCGCCATCTGTCCCCGGGTGGCGGGGTTCGACGGGCAGTAGTTGTTTCCGCCACAGCCTCCGGTGATGTTTTCCGCGGCGAGCTGCTCGATCCAATCGGCGAAGAGCGAGGGGCAGGCGACGTCGGAGAAGGTGCCCGCGCAGATCGGCGGAACGTAGCCCGAGCCATGCTCGGCCTTGAGCAGGAACGGCGCCATCTGGTCGCGCCGGACGGGACTGGCCGGACAGAAGTTGCCGCTGCCGCAGCCCCCGGTGATGTTCTCGGCGGCGAGGCGTTCGATCCAGTTGGCGAAGGTCGAGGGGCAGGCAACGTCGGCGAAGGTGCCCGCGCAGGGCGGAGGAACGTAGCAGAGGCCATGCCTCGCCTTCAGCAGGAAGACGGCCATCTGCTGGCGCAGCGTTGGCTGATCGACGCCATAGTTGCCGACGCCGACGCCGACGGTGAGGGCGTTGGAGACGAGAGTCGTGACGAAGGAGTAGAACTGGTGGGAGCCGGGCACGTCCAGGAAGTCGGAGACCCAGCCCTTCAAGAGCGTGCCCGTCGTTCCGTCGGGAGTCGTGGCGACCACGTCGTTGACGCTGCCCGGGGAAAGTGCCGGCGACGTGGTAACCAGGTTCTGGTCGTCCGTGAAGGTCACGGGGACCGCGATGCCGCCGATCGCGATGGTGACCGGATCGGCGAAATCCGTGCCGGCGACGATGATCGGGGCGCCGCCGATGCTCTCGCCCGAGGTCGGGCTGATCGAGAAGATGATCCTCTGCGAGAACTCGGACGTGTTGCCGTCCGGGTCCGTCGCCGTCGCGCTGACCCGCTCTCCGGCCTGGATCGCCGTCGGAACCGTCACGTCGATCGTCGCGTTGCCGGAACCGTCGGTCGTGACCTGGGAGGAGCCGAGATAGGTCTCGCCCTCGAGAAACTCGCGCGGGAAGTTCGAGCAAGCCGCGTTGCCGTAGAAGTCGAGGTCGAAGGTCGTGGACGGCGTGCTGTTGAATTTGCCCTGGACGCGCGTTCCCGACCCCTGGGGCGCGAGAATCGTCACCGAGGTGAGGATGGGAAAATTCTGGCGATTGTTGGAACCCGTGTCGGCGTCGCCGACGTCGTTGGCCGTGGGGCCGGTCGTGTTGAATTCCCAGAGTTCGATTCCGAGCCCGCCATTGTCGTGGATCGAGTTGCCTCGGATCCGCGCGCGGACCGTGGTGTCACGGATGCCGACCCCGCCGTCCGGGCCGTTGAAGGCGATCACGTTCGCCTCGCCGGAGCCCGTGCCGCCGATGGTGACGCCGGTAACCTGGAGCAGGTGGATGCCCATGTCCGTATTGCCGACGGGCAAGACGCCGGAGGCGTCCGTCCCGATGCGATTGCCGAACACGGTGGTGGCGCTGCCGCCGCCGATGCGAATGCCGAATTGATTTCCCGAAATAGTGTTGCCGGTGCCCGGCGTGGCGCCGCCGATCGAGCCTCCGATGACGCTATCCAATGAGAGTCCCACGCTATTGGGAATCGCCATGGTTCCCGAGGCGTCGATGCCGATGAAGTTGCCCTGGACGACGACCCCGTCCCCAATGCTGATCTGGATGCCGCCCTGGCTGCTGCCGCACACGACGTTGCGGTCTCCGGGGTCTGGTCCCCCGATCACACAGTTGCCGCACTGGGTGGCGTAGATTCCGACGCCGTTGTGCGCGGCCGTCAACCCGGACACATCGGTGCCGAGGAAGTTGCCGGTGATCGTGTTTCCGGCCCCCTCCACATAGAGGCCGGCGGACCCTCCGCTGACGACGAGGCCTCGAACCACGCTATCCGTGGTGAGGATCGAGATCCCCTCGGTGGTCGAACCCGCGTCGAGGACGATCTTGAGCACCGCATTGTCGCTGAACGGCAGAGTGTTGGGGCTCGCGCCGGGTTGGGTGTACCCATCGATGACGACCGCTTCCGTGACGGCGTCCAGATTCGCGAGCGGCGCAATCGTGCAGACTCCCGAGCCAGTGCAACCGGCGCCGCTCACGTTGAATGCGATGGTGTCGATGCCCGCGGCGGCGTTCGCGTCGAGGATCGCCTGGCGGAGCGATCCCGCCCCGTTGTCGGCGGTATTCGTGACGGTGAACGTCGCGGCGGAGGCGCCGGAGGTCAGGGTCGTGAACAGAAAAGCGAGTGCGACCGATAGAGTTCGAACCGGGCGCGTGGCGCGCATTGTTCCGACCTTTCTGAATTGTGGTGGCAGGGAGGAGACGGCGCGACTCTATCCCACGGTGCCAGCTCGTGGGTGCCTCGTCTTCCGGGACGCCGTCAGGGCGTCCGTCCGAGCCCTTCGGTCTTGCTCGAATTGGCTGCTACGACGGCGGGGGATGTCTTGCTTACGGCGCTTCGGGAATTCCTCCGAAGGCTCCCGAGCAGCCGGCGGTGATCTCTTCGGCGAAGAGTTGTTCGATCCAGTCGGCGAACAGGGATGGGCAGATCACATCGGCGAAGAATGGCGTGCACGCCGGCGGGACGAAGGAAGAGCCATGCTCCATTTTGAGGAGGAAAACGGCCATCTGGGCCCGCGTGACGGGGCTCGACGGGCAGAAGTTGCCGCCGCCGCAGCCGGTGGTGATGCCCTCGGCGGCGAGCTCCTCGACCCAGGCGGCAAACGGCGAGCCGCACGTGACGTCGGGAAAGACGCCGATACAGGGGGGCGGGGTGTGGGCGGCCCCGTGCTCGGTCTTGAGCAGGAAAACAGCCATCTGTCCGCGGGTGACCGGCGACAGCGGGCAGTAGTCGCCGCCGCCGCAGCCTGCACTGATGCCCTCGGCTGCGAGCTCCTCGATCCAGTCGGCGAAGAGACCCGGGCAGGCCACGTCGCCGAAGATCCCCGTGCAGCCGGGCGGTACGTGCTCGGCGCCGTGCTCGGTCTTCAGCAGGAAGACCGCCATCTGGTCGCGACGCACGAAGGCATTGGGGCAGAAGAGCGGCGCCGGCGGCTGGAGCGTGTACCGAAAGACGATCCCGAGGCCATTGTCTCCTCCCCGGAAGCGGACGCCGTAGAGCGATCCGTCGCCGCCCTCGACGAGCGCCGCGGTGGGGGTCATCGAGCCGGTCGTCAGATCCGGCGCCTCGCCGCCGGCACTGTTGCTGGTGCCGTCGAAATCGTGCAGCGTCACGACGGCTCCGGCCAGGTCCATCCGGAACAGCGTGCCGAACCCGAAGGCCCCTCCGGCCTCGGTCGTGCCGTAGAAAAAGCCGTCCGAGGCCTGGATGAGTCCGGCTTCGGGAAGCGAGCCATCCGTGCCGTCGAAGCTGTGGAGCACCGCGAACTGGCCCTGGCTGTCGATGCGATAGATCGTTCCGTGGAACGAGTCGCCGCCCGCCGCGGCGACTCCATAGAGGCCGCCGTCGCTGCCGAGAAGGAGCGCGCCGATCGGGATCCGGCCTTCCTCGTCGCTGAACTCGTGGACGAGCGTGACCGTTCCCGACGGGCTCATGTGGAACACTCGCCCGTCTCCGTTCGGCCCCAGGCTGGTCGTTCCGAAGAAGTCGTCTTCGGTCGTCTGCAGGAGGGGGCAGAGCGGCTGCGCCCCGTCCTCCTCGAACGTGTGGAGTGGGACCACCGACCCGGAGGTGCTCATCTTCAGGATCCGGGCGCAATCCTCGGTGTCGTCGCCGCAGTGTCCGTACGTGGTCACTACGTACAGGTTCTCGTCGGTTCCTTCCGTGACCGGAGGGCCGGCGAACCAGCCGCCGGTATCGCGGTCGAAGCTGTGGATCGTCGTGGCCGTCGCGTTGCCGGGATCGAATCGGTACACGGCCCCGTCGTTGAGCGCTCCCCCGCTGACCGCCGTGCCGTACAGGTTGCCGTCCGAGGCGAGGATCAGGCCGGCGATCGGGCTGAATCCATCGTCGGTCGATGAGTCGAAGGCGTAGACAGTGGTCACGTTGCCTGAGGAGTCGATCTTGAAGATCGTCCCGCAGCCGCCGCAGAGCCCTCCCGCGTCTCCTCCGGACCGGGTCGTTCCGTAGAGGTCGCTGCCGACCTTTACGAGCGTCCCGAACGGGCCGGCGCCGTCGCCGTTGGCCGCCCCGCTGAAGGTGTGCAGAATCTGGTACGCCTGGGCGTGCGCCGTTCGGGATATCGCGACGGCGCAGGCGAAGAGCATGGCGCATCGGATCGCCCGCACGACGGGATGCCGGGTGGTAAACGCTCGTGTCATGTCGTTCCTCCGGGTCCTCTACTGAAGGTTGAATGTCTTGGTGACGAACACCGCCATCTGTCCGCGGGTCGAGGAGTTGTCGGGGCAGTAGAGGGGCGGCATGGCGGAGCAGCCGCCGGTGATCTGTTCGGCGGCGAGCTCCTCGATGAAGTTGACGGCCGGAGCACCGGGACAGGCGACGTCGTCGAAGACGCCCGTGCAGGCGGGCGGGACGTAGCCTGAGCCGTACTTGGTCTTCAGGAGGAAGACCGCCATCTGGCGGCGGGTGACGAGGTTGTCGGGGCAGAAGTTGCCGCCGCCGCAGCCGGTGGTGATGCCCTCGGCGGCGAGGGCCTCTATCCAGGGGGCGAAGATGTTGGAGCAGGGTACGTCGGGGAAGGTGCCCACGCAGGGCGGCGGGACGAAACAGAGGCCGTGCTCGGCCTTGAGCAGGAAGACAGCCATTTGCTGACGCTTGGTCGGCTGGTCGACGCCGTAGAGCCCGCCGCCGATCCCGACCGTGATCGCGTTGGAGACGAGTTTGGTGACGAAGGCATAGAACAGGTGGCCGCTCGGAACGTCGAGGAAGTTCGAGACCCAGCCCTTGACCAGCGTTCCGGTGGTTCCGTCCGGCGTCATGGCGACGACGTCGTTGACGGTGCCGGGACCGAGGGCCGGGCTCGTGAAGGAGAGCGTGTGATCGTCCTGGAAAGTCACGGGCGCGCCGATCCCGCCGACCGTGATGGTGGTCGGATCGGCGAAGTCGGTGCCCGAGACGGCGATCGCGGCACCGCCGGCACTGTCGCCGGAGGCGGGAGCGATCGAGAAGATGATCCGCTGCGAGAACTCCGACGTGTTCCCGTCGGGGTCCGTGGCGGTCGCGGTGATGCGGGCCGCGGCATCCGTGGCGACGGGCAGTGTCACGTCGATCGGGGAAAAGCCGGAGCCGTCGGTCGTGACCTGGGCCGTGCCGAGCCAGGTCTGTCCCTGGAGGAATTCCCGGGGGAAGCTGGAGCAGGGCGGGTCGGCGTAGAAGTCGAGGTCGAAGGTCGTCGCGGGCGTCGTGTTCAGCTTCCCGAGGACCCGGGTGCTCGCCGCGCCCTGGGCGATTGCCGTGTGCTCGACGGACTGGATGATCGGAAAATTCTGCAGGTGGTTGCCCCCGTCGTCGACGTCGCCGGGATCGTTCGCGCTCGGTCCCGCGAAAGATTCGAGATCGATCCCGAGCGAGCCGTTGGAGAACATGGAGTTGCCGCGGATCGGCCAGTTCAGGCTGCCCGGCTTGACGGTCACGCCGGCCCCGCCGTTGAAGGCAATCGTGTTGCCTTCGCCGAGGCCGAGGCCGCCGATCTGGCCGGTCGCCGCGGGGTTGGCGACCAGGATTCCGAGATTGTTCGGAAGCGGCCGGGTTCCACTGGCGTCCGTACCGATCCGGTTGCCCTGGATGATCCAGTTTCCGGCTAAACTGATCTGGATCCCCACGCCCGTGCCGGAGATCAGGTTCCCGGCGCCGGGAGCCGAGCCCCCGATCGTGTTGGAGGGCCCGACGGTCCCATTCTCGCTGAGGATGCCGTTGCCTCCCTGGCCGACGGTGCCGGTGGCGTCGGTCCCGATGAAGTTGCCCTGGACGGTGGTGTTCGTGACGTTGTGGAGATAGACGGCGGCGCCCTGCCCGAAGATGACGTTTCCCGCGCCGGGTGCCGTGCCGCCGACGACGTTGCCGCTCGACGACGAGAGATGGAGCGTGACGTTGGTAACTGTAGGCAGGGCCGCCACGCCCGCGGCGTTGACGCCGATGTAGTTGCCCTGGACCAGGTTGTCGTTCGAAACCTCGACCAAAATCGAGGATCCGCCGCCCCCCTCGTCGCCGGCGATGACGTTGCGCGCGGCAGGCGTCGTCCCGCCGATCCGGTTGTTCGCGGACGAACCGGAGAGATACGTCAGCCAGGCGGACAGGCCGGAGATGGTCATGCCCGTCGAGTCGGTGCCGATGAAGTTGCCTTCGATGACGTTGTCGTTGCTCGAGCTGATGCGGATGGCGGAAGTGTTGCAGCGATTGATGACGAGCCCCCGCACCGTCGAGCCGCCCGGACCGTTGATTCGAATCCCGGTACCACCGGTGCTCGTACCGTCGATCTCGATCTGCAGCACCGCGTCGTCTCCCACGGCCAGAGTGTTGGGGCTCGACCCGGGCTGGGTGTAGCCGTCGATGATCACAGGGTCCGTGACGGAAGGCAGCGCCGACGTCGGGGCGATGGTGTGAACGCCGGCGCCCGGGATGTCGAAGTCGATCGTGTCGAGCCCCATGCTCGCGTTGGCGTCGAGGATCGCCTGGCGCAGCGACCCCGCGCCGCTGTCGTTGGTGTTCGTGACCGTGAATGTGGAGGCGAAGGACGAGCGAGCCGCCGCCATGGCAACGGCCAGAAAGGCGAGATGCAGGGAAGACCGGATCTTCATGGGCGGCTCCTTTGCAGGCGTTACTGCAGCGAAAAGGTCTTGACGATGAAAACGGCCATTTGTCCGCGGGTGCTCGTTCCGTCGGGGCAGTAGAGGGGCGGCATGGCGGAGCAGCCGCCGGTGATGTTTTCGGCGGCGAGCTCCTCGATGAAGTCGACCGCGGGAGCGCCCGGGCATGCGACGTCGTCGAAGACGCCGGTGCAGGCGGGCGGCACGTAGCTCGAGCCGTGCCTGGTCTTCAGTAGAAAGACAGCCATCTGGCGGCGGGTGACGAAATTGTTGGGGCAGAAGTTGCCCCCGCCGCAGCCGGTGGTGATGCCCTCGGCCGCCAGCTCCTCGATCCAGTCGGCGAAGATGGAGGGGCAGGGGACGTCGGGGAAGGTGCCGGCGCAAGCCGGGGGGACGTAGCAGAGGCCGTTCTTCGCCTTGAGAAGAAAGACGGCCATCTGCTGACGCTTGGTGCCCTGGTCGACGCCGTAGAGGCCCCCGCCGACGCCGACGGTGATCGCGTTGGAGACGAGGGTCGTGACGAACGAGTAGAACTGCTGATTGCTCGGGACGTCGAGGAAGTTGGAAACCCAGCCCTTCACCAGCGTTCCGGTGGTTCCGTCCGGCGTCATGGCGACGACGTCGTTGACGGTGCCGGGACCGAGGGCCGGGCTCGTGAAGGAGAGCGTGTGATCGTTTTGGAAGGTCACGGGCACGCCGACCCCGCCGACGGTGATGGTGGTCGGATCGGCGAAGTCGGTGCCCGCGACGGCGATCGAGGCGCCGCCGGCGCTGTCGCCAGAAGCGGGAGCGATCGAAAAGATGATCCGCTGCGAGAACTCGGACGTGCTGCCATCCGGAGACGTCGCCGTGGCCGACAGGCGCTGACCCGGGTCGATCGTGGCCGTCAGCGTCACGTCGATGTCGGCATGGCCCGAGCCATCCGTGCTGACCTGAGACGAGCCGAGGTACGTCTGGCCCTGCAGGAACTCCCGCGGGAAGTTCGGGCAGGCCGGGTTTGCATAGAAGTCGAGATCGAAAGTCGTCGACGGCGTGCTGTCGACCTTGCCCTGGATGCGGGTGCCCGTTCCCTGTGTGGCGAGGATCGTCACTGTCCTGAGGATCGGAAAGTTCTGCAGGTGATTCGCGCCCTCGTCCGCGTCGCCCGGATCGTTCGGGGTGACGTCTCCGGGTGACAGGTCGATGCCGATGGCGTTGTCGTGGATCGAGTTGCCACGGATCGGCCAGCCGGAGGTGCTGATGACGAGCACGCCGGCTCCGCCGTTGAAGGCGATCGTGTTGCCTTCGCCGGGGTTCGTGCCGCCGATCGCGCTGCCGGAGCTCGGCGTCTGGATCTGGATGCCGGCGCCCGTGTTCGGGACCGGTACGAGTCCCGTGGGGTCGGTGCCGATGAAGTTTCCGAAGACGGTGTTCGCCGCGGGGCCGTCCGTGAATACGATGCCGACGCTGTTTCCGGAGATGACGTTGCCGGCGCCGGGGGCGGATCCTCCGATGACGTTGTCGTGCGGAGAGTTGTTCGTGAAGATACCGGCGGCCGGTCCGAGCGGGATGGTGCCCGTCGCGTCGGTGCCCAGAAAGTTGCCCTGGATCGTCGCGTGGTGCGAGCCCGAGCCGAGAAACAGCGCGACGTTGCCGAAAACGACGTTGCGCGCCCCCGGAACGGTCCCGCCGATCTGGGTGTCGTGCGCGTTGGCCGCCAGGCGGATGCCGTAGCTCGGGGGCGGGTCGGTGCTGAGGGCGGCCGTGCCGGCGGCATTGACGCCGATCTGGTTGCCCTGGACCACGTTGAAGCCGCCGACCTCGATGTCGAGCGTCGGCCCGCCGAACGAATTGGACCCGACGATCACGTTGTGGTCGGCGGGATCCGTGCCGCCGATCTGATTGGCCGACCCGACCACGTTGATGGGGCTGAAGTCGGTGCCGAGGTACTGCGATCCCGTCACGTCCGTCCCGATCCAAAGGCCGATCAGCTTGTTGTCGTCATTGCCGGCGTCGATGAAGACCGTCCTTCCGTTCGCCCGGTTGATCAGAAGGCCGCGGATGGTGGCTCCCGAGGTCGCGACGCGGAAGAGATTGTTCGCGAGCGGGATTCCGGACCCGTCGATCTCGACCGCATAGACGGCGTCGTTGCCGACGAGCAGCGTGTTCGGGCTCGACCCCGACTGCGCAAAACCGTCGATTGTGACGGCCTCCGAGATCATGAGTGTCGACAGCGGCTGGATCGTGTGGACGCCGGAGCCGGTGATGTTGAAGGCGATCGTGTCGAGTCCCATGCTCGCGTTCGCGTCGAGGATCGCCTGTCGCAGCGACCCCGCGCCGCTGTCGTTGGTGTTTGTGACCGTGAAGTCGGCCCCGGGGAGACCACCGGCGATGAGAAAAAGCAGGATTCCGAAGGCGCGTCGGGTCATGGAGACCTCCCTCATTGCAGGCCGAAGGTTTTTGTAATGAAGACGGCCATCTGGCCGCGGGTCGAGGAGTTGTCGGGGCAGTAGAGGGGCGGCATGGCGGAGCAGCCGCCGGTGATCTGTTCGGCGGCGAGCTCCTCGATGAAATCGACGGCGGGTGCTCCCGGGCAGGCGACGTCGTCGAAGACGCCCGTGCAGGCGGGTGGGACGTAGCTCGAGCCGTACTTGGTCTTGAGCAGGAAGACGGCCATCTGCCGGCGCGTGACGAAGCTGTCCGGGCAGAACAGCCCGCCGCCGCAGCCGGTGGTGATGCCTTCGGCCGCGAGGGCCTCGATCCAGTCGGCGAAAATGGAAGGGCAGGGGACGTCGGGAAAGGTCCCGGAGCACTGCGGCGGGACGTAACAGAGGCCGTTTTTCGCCTTCAGGAGAAACACCGCCATTTGCTGGCGCTTGGTGCCCTGGTCGACGCCGTAGAGTCCTCCGCCGACGCCGACCGTGATGGCGTTGGAGACCAAGGTCGTGACGAACGAGTAGAACTGCTGACTGCTGGGGACGTCGAGGAAGTTCGAGACCCAGCCCTTCACCAGCGTTCCGGTGGTTCCGTCGGGCGTCATCGCGACGACGTCGTTGACGGTGCCGGGACCGAGGGCCGGGCTCGTGAAGGTGAGCGTGTGGTCGTCCTGGAAAGTCACGGGCGCGCCGATCCCGCCAACGGTGAGGGTCGTCGGATCCGCGAAGTCGGTGCCCGCGACGGCGATCGGAACGCCGCCGCCGCTGTCGCCGGACGTCGGCCCGATCGAGAAGATGATCCGCTGCGAGAATCCGGACGTGTTGCCGGACGGGTCGGTGGCCGTGGCCGAGATGCGCGCCCCCGCGTCGGTCGCGACGTTCAGCGTGACGTCGATCGCGGCGTCGCCGGCGCTATCGGTCGTGACCTGCGAGGAGCCAAGGTAGGTCTCGCCCTCGAGGAACTCGCGAGGGAAATTGGAGCAGGAGGGGTTTGCGTAGAAATCGAGATCGAAGGTGGTCGAGGGCGTGCTGTTGAATTTTCCGACGATGTGCGTCGACGCGCCCGTCGTCGCTGACTGAAGGATCGGAAAGTTCTGCAGATTGTTGCTGCCCCCGTCGCCGTCTCCGGGGTCGTTCGGGCTCGGCTGGTTGGCTCCGGTGTAGAGATCGATCCCGAGATACGCGTTGTCGTGGATCGAATTGCCTCGAACCCGGGTCTGGACGCCGTCCGTCTGCACGCCGTGGAAGCCGTTGTAGGCGATGACGTTCGCCTCGCCCGGACCGAGCCCTCCGATGGTGCCGCCGGATGCGCCATGGTTGAGGACGCCGTTCAAGCCGTTGCCGAGGCGGGCCGCGCCGTCGGCCGTCGTGCCGATGAGATTGCCCTGAATGAGGATGTCGGCCTGGTAGAAGATGCCGTGCAGGCTGTTGCCCGAGATCACGTTGCCGGCGCCGGCGATCGAGCCTCCGATGGTCGCCGGCATGTTCGAGTAGATCCCGTCGGCATTGGGAATCGCCAGCATGCCGGTCGCATCCGTGCCGACGAGATTGCCCTGGATCGTCGTCCCGGTCGCTCCTGCGATCTGGATCGCGCCGCTGAAAACTCCGGCGGTGTTTCCGGAGACGAGGTTGCGGTCGGCGGGATCGGTGCCGCCGACGAGAGTGCTCGGGGCGCCGATCGAAACGGCGACGCTGTTGGCTTTCGCGAAGGTTCCGGTCGGATCCGTGCCGAGGAAGTTGCCGCGGATGACGTTGCCGCCTCCCGTTCCGGAGTTGAAAGTCGCGATCGCGGTCGCAAAGCCGTTGATCACGAGGCCCTGGATCGTGCTGGCGGCCGTGCTGACGCCGAGGCCGAGCCCACCGCCGATGGCCGAGCCATCGAGCTCGATCAGGAGGACGGCGTTAGTGCCGACCGGAGCCGTGTTCGGGCTCGAGCCGGGCTGGGTGTACCCGTCGACGATGACGGGGTCGACGAGAGAGTCGAGATTCGATGCCGGTGTGATCGTATGCACGCCTGACCCCGGGATGTCGAACGCGATCGTGTCGACGCCGGGATTGGCGTTGGCGTCGAGGATCGCCTGGCGAAGCGACCCGGCGCCAGAGTCGTTGGTATTGATCACCGTGAACGTGCCGGCCGTGGACACCGCCGCCAGCGCCATCGCGGCGACGGCCGCGAAGAATGTGCGAATGGACCTGGGCATTGGGAGCTCCTCTCTCGATTTCGGGTGGAACGCCACCGGGAATCCGGTCGGCGCGCACGGGCTAGGAGAGAGAAGGAGGCGCGCGGGAGGCAGATGGATCGTGACCGTCGCGGACCGTGAAGCGGCCGGCTCCGCGCGCCGGTCGGCCGGCGATCGGCCGGGCCGGGAGGATCCGGGAGCCGCTGACGACGTCCGCGGGCTGGGTCGTGCCGCTCTCGTCGGCGTCCCGGTCGTCCTCTCCGGCGATGGCTCTGTATGCGAAGGAGGGGAGCGGCCGATACTCCTGTTTCGCCGTGGACCAGGTCGGAGCCGGAGCGGCACCGGGCGAGGCCGGAGCCGTCGACAAGGCGAGGGCAAAGGCGGCGACCGCGAGCGGCGTGAGTCTCACGGCTGCAGCTCGAACGTCTTCACGATGAACGTGGCCATCTGCCCCCGCGTGATCGGGTTGAGCGGGCAATAGAGGGGCGGCGCGGCGCTGCACCCGGCGGTGATGCCGCGGCCGACGAGGTCTTCGATCCAGTCCACGGCGAAGGTTCCAAGGGAAACGTCGTCGAAGACCGCTCCCGTGCCTGGCGGCGGCACGTAGCCCGGGCCGTAGGCCGTGTTGAGTAGGAAGACGGCCATCTGGGCCCGGGTGACCGGGTCGTGGGGGCAATAGCCGTTGCCGCAACCGGCGGTCAGGCCCTGCCGCTGGAGCTCCTCGATCCACGGGGCGTAGATGTTCGAGGCCGGCACGTCGGCAAAGACGGTGCCGGTGGCCGGGGGCGGCGAGAAGCAGAATCCGAGGCGCGCCCGGATCAGGAAGACGGCCATCTGCTGGCGGGTCGTCGGGTTGTCGACGCAATAGAGGCCGCCGCCGCAACCGACGGTCACGCCGTTCGAGACCAGGCGTGTGACGAATTCGTGAAACGGGTGGGCCGACCGGCACGTCGAGGAAATCCGCCACCCAGCCCAGCGCCAGGGTCCCCGAGGTCGTATCGGGGTTCGTGACGACGACGTCGCTGAGCGACCCGGGCGCGAGCGCGGGCGACGATGCCGAAATCTCCGTGTCGCTGACACGGACCACATTGCCCGCGCCGACGCCTCCGATCGCGACGGTGACGCCCGGATCGAAGTTCGTTCCGTGGATCGAGACGGCCGTGCCGCCCGCGGCGGGCCCGGACGCCGGCGCGATCGAGAAGACGATCTGCTGGGAAAACTCGGAGGTGTTGCCGTCGGTGTCGGTGGCCGTCGCCGAGACCGGGGCTCCGGCGGGAATGACGACGCCGAAGGTCCCGTCGAAGTCGGCGAATCCGCTGGCGTCCGTCACGACGAGAAACTGGACGAAGTGGTGCTCGCCCTGGAGGGGGTCCCGCGGGCGAAAGTTGCAGGAGTTCCAGTAGAAGTCGAGCGTGACGGCGATGTCGGGCGCGCCGCGGTAGGCGCCCTCGACACGGGTCGTGGTCGGTCCCGCGGTCACGGCTCGAATGAGCGGATAATTCAGGAGGCCATTCGCGCCGTCGTCGCCGTCGCCGTCGTCGTTCGGCGTCAGGCTGTCGTGGTCGAGGTCGATCCCCGTTCCGGGAAATCCGGAAATCTCGCGATTGCGGAAAATGCTGTTGCCGCGGACCGAAGTGCGGAGCGTGTTGTTCATCGCGACGCCGCTCGAGCCGTTGAACGCGATGATGTTGCCCTCGCCGGGCCCGATGCCTCCGATCTGGTTGTCCATCGGAAACGTGAACGAAAGTCCGGTGTTGATGCCGCCGAACCCGTTGCCGAGCGGCAGCGTTCCCGTGACGTCGGTGCCGATGCGGTTTCCCAGGATCGTGTTGTCGCTTCCTCCCGCAGAGCTGGATTCCGCTGGGCCCCGTTGGCGGAGATGACGTTGCCCTCTCCCGCCCCCGGTCCCCCGACGAGGGTCGCGTCCGAACCGAGGAAGATGCCGGACGTGAAGTTGGGAAGCCGTCGCGTGCCCGTGACGTCCGTTCCGATGAGGTTCCCCCGGATGCTCCAGCCATCCGCCAGGAACAGGTAGAGGCCGTCAAGCCGCCGTTTCCGGAAATGACGTTGCGGGCGCCCGGCGGCGATCCGCCGATGAAGCCCGCGACGGAACCGAGTCACATCGATGCCGTCCCCTCCGTTCCCGACCTTCGCCGTGCCGTTTCGGTCGGTGCCGATGAAGTTGCCGAGGACGGCGTTGTCGTCGCCTCCGGTCACGTCGACGCCGGCGCCCAGATTCCCCGAGATCACGTTCCGGGCGCCGGGGAAGCCCCCGCCGATCAGGTTGTTCGGCGAGGACACGCGCACGCCGTTGAAGTTCGGCCGGGCCGCGTCGCCCGCGGCATTCGTTCCGATGAAGTTGCCCGCCACGACGTGACCGCCGGTGCCGCCGAGAGCGATCGCGGCGCTCCCCGTGACGGCGGCGCGATTGATCACGAGTCCCTGGACCGTGGTTCCGCCGGAGAGCACGTCGAGAACGCTCGTGTCGGCCGGCAGGTTCGTTCCGTCGAGCTCGACGAGGAGCACGGCGTCGTCTCCGTCGGCGAGCGTGTTCGGCGAGGATCCCGGCTGCGTGTAGCCGTCGATGGTCACCAGCTCGGTGATCGGCGGCAGCGACGAGGCGAGCGTGATCGTGTGAACGCCGGCGCCGGGGATGTTGAAGTCGATGATGTCGTTGCCCGGAAACGCATTCGCGTCGAGGATCGCCTGGCGGAGCGAGCCCGGCCCCGCGTCGTTCGTGTTGGTGACCGTGCGGAAGCCAGCGCCGGCCCGCAGCGGGACCGCGACGGCCAGGAGCAGAGAAGACGGCGAGCCAGGGACGCGCTCTCCGAAGACCGCACGCCGCAGCAATCTGAGAGGCGTTCACGGGCTTCGGCGTCGATTTCACGGCTGCAGCTCGAACGTCTTCACGATGAACGTGGCCATCTGCCCTCGCGTGATGGGGTTGAGCGGGCAATAGAGGGGCGGCGCGGCACTGCAGCCGGCCGTGATCACGCGGGCGACGAGGTCCTCGATCCAGTCCACGGCGAAGGCGCCGAGGGGGACGTCATCGAAGACCGTTCCCGTGGCGGGCGGCGGCACGTAGCCCGGGCCGTAGGCCGTGTTGAGTAGAAAGACGGCCATCTGGGCCCGGGTGACCGAGTCGTGGGGGCAGTAGTTGCCGTTGCCGCAACCGGCGGTCAGGCCCTGCCGCTGGAGCTCCTCGATCCACGGGGCGTAGATGTTCGAGGCCGGCACGTCGGCAAAGACGGTGCCGCTGGCCGGGGGCGGCGAGAAGCAGAAGCCCAGCCGCGCCCGGATCAGGAAGACGGCCATCTGCTCGCGGGTCGTCGGGTTGTCGACGCAATAGAGGCCGCCGCCGCAACCGACGGTCACGCCGTTCGAGACCAGGCGCGTGACGAATTCGTGAAACGGGTGGGCGACCGGCACGTCGAGGAAATCCGCCACCCAGCCCAGAGCCAGGGTGCCTGCGGTCGTGTCGGGATTTGTGACGACGACGTCGCTGAGCGAGCCGGGCGCGAGGGCAGGCGTCGCCGCCGAAATCTCCGTGTCGCTCACGCGGACGACGTTGCTCGCGCTGACGCCGCCGATCGTGACGCCGACGGCCGGGTCGAAGTTCGTTCCGCTGACCGTCACCGGCGTGCCGCCACCGGCGGGCCCGGAGGCCGGGGCGATGGCGAAGACGATCTGCTGCGAGAACTCGGAGGTATTGCCGTCGATGTCCGTTGCGGTCGCCGAGACGGGAGCGCCGTCGGGAATGGCGACGGGCACACCCAGTCGATCGGAGTAACCCGGCGGCGTTGGTGAAGATCAGCCGCGTGCCCATGTAGTTCTCGCCCTCGAGGAAATCGCGCGGGCGGAAGTTGCACGAGCTCCAGAAGAAATCGATCTCGTAGCCCGTGAAGGGGGCCCCCTGGAAGGTGCCGACGATCTCGGTCGTGCCCGGGCCGGGAATGACGGAGCGGATCAGGGGAAAGTTCAGAAGGGCGTTCGGGCCGGTGTCGCTGTCGTCGCCGTCGTTGGCCGTGACACCGTCCGCGCGAAGGTCGATCCCGAGCGACCCGTTGCGAAAGATGCGGTTGTGCCGGATGGCGTTGCCGAGAGAGAGGTCGTTGAGCACCCAGATTCCGACGTTTCCGTTGAACGCGATGACGTTTCCCTCCCCGGCGCCCGTACCGCCGATCTGATTGCTCGGGGAATATTGTGGGCCGCTTGGAGCGCCGATCTGGATGCCGTCTCCGTTTCCTAGCGGCTCGACTCCGGAGGCGTCGGTACCGATCAGATTTCCCTGGATGATCGTCCCGACGGCGCTGAGAAGGACGCCGTCGCCCGTGTTGCCCGATATGAGGTTTCCCTCGCCCGGACCGGCCCCCCCGATCACCGTGCCCTGAATGTAGGGAGAGAAAAGGCCGACCGAAACGCCAATATAATTCGGGATCGCTCTTGTGCCGGTGACGTCGGTTCCGACGTAGTTGCCCTGGATGGTGGCCGGGGAGTCGTCTCCGGTGACGACGATGCCCTCTGTCGCTCCGGAGACGATGTTCCGGGCTCCGACCGAAGACCCGCCCACGATGCCTCCCTGCATGTCGATGCCGATATCCCCCGGGATCGCGGCGGTACCGGTCCGATCGGTCCCGATGAAGTTTCCCCGGGCGCTGCTGTTCGCCGAGCCGGTCTCGAAGCGGATGCCGCGGATGTTTCCCGAGATCAGGTTTCGGTCGGCTGGAGCGGTGCCTCCGACGAGGTTGCCGGGCGAGGAGATCTTCACGCCAATGGGATTCAGGACCGTTCCCCCGGCGGCTGTTCCCGCAGCGTTTGTGCCGATGAAGTTTCCGGCGACGACATGGCCCCCGGATCCGGCGAGGACGATGCAGTTGAAGAATCCGTGAATGACCAGGCCTCGAACCGTGCTGACGGCGCCCTGAACTTCGAGGCCGTTGGTCACGGCGGCCGCGCCGTCGAGCTCGATCAGCAGTACCGCGTCATCGCCGTCGGCCTGCGTATTCGGCGAGGCGCCCGGCTGCGTGTAGCCGTCGATCGTGACGGAGTCAACGATCGTGGGAAGCGGGGAGGCGAGCGTGATGGTCTTCACGCCGATTCCGGGAAGGTTGAAGACGATCAGGTCGGGGCCGAGGCCGAGGTTGGCGTCGGTGATCGCCTGGCGAAGCGATCCCGCGCCGGAATCGGCGGTCGTCAGCACGGTCAGGGTGGCCGCGCCGCCGCGGGCGGCGAACAGCAAGACCGCCGCGACCGAGGCCATCCACGCGCGCTACTTCATGCGAGAGCCCCGAACCGGCCGCCACCGGCCGACAGGGCCGCAGGGAGCGGGGAATGGCCCCACCTCATCGAGACCTCCCACGGAGCGGGGTACGCCCTCGGCGCGGACCGCCCCGTAATTAGCCGCGCAAAGAACTGACGGGACGGGTCAAAATGGCGCAAGCGGACCAGAAGCCACATCTTTTCAATGGCTTCGGTAGATCGGTAGTTTCGCTGTTCTTTGTCGATTCCGTAGGCGTCCGATGGGCTTGCTGCCTGGACGGCCGGCCCGGCGGCACCGGTTGCCTCGAACAGCCGGCCGACGTTGCAGCCGAACGGGCCGTGGCCCGTGACTTGAATTGACCGCGGCTACGCCCGGACGATCGTGTCCCGGCTGACGCGCGGACCGCGGCCGACCGATCGCTCCTACTGCAAGCTGAAGGTCTTGACGACGAAGACCGCCATCTGTCCCCGGGTGGCGTTGCTGAGTGGGCAGTAGTTGCTTCCGCCGCAGCCTCCCGTTATGCCTTCCGCGTCGAGCTGCTCGATCCAGTCGGCAAATAGCGAGGGGCAGGCGACGTCGGAAAAGGTGCCGGCGCAGGCCGGCGGGACGTAGCTCGAGCCGTGCTCGGCCTTCAAGAGGAACGGCGCCATCTGGTCGCGGCGAACCGGGTTGGCGGGGCAGAAGTTGCCACCGCCGCAGCCTCCGGTGATCCCCTCGGCCGCGAGCGCCTCGACCCAGTCGGCGAAGGTCGAGGGGCAGGGCACGTCGCCGAAGATGCCCGCGCAGGGCGGCGGGACGTAGCAGAGGCCGTGCTCGGCCTTGAGCAGGAAGACGGCCATCTGTCGGCGAAGCGTCGGCTGGTCGACGCCGTAGTTGCCTCCGCCGACGCCGACGGTGATCGTGTTGGAGACGAGCGTCGTGACGAAACCGTGGAAGGGATGGGCTTCCGGCACGTCGAGGAAGTCCGCCACCCAGCCGTTGGTCAGGACGCCGATGTTGGCGAGCGTGTTGACGACGACGTCGTTGAAGGTCCCGGGCGCCAGCGCCGGCGAGGTTGCGTTCAGTGTCTGCGAATCGACGAAGGTGACGGGGACGGACAGCCCCCCGATCGTCATCGTCGTGGGATCGACGAAGTCCGTTCCGCTCGCGGCCACCGCCGTCCCTCCCGCAGCCGGACCGGAGGCCGGGTTGATCGAGAAGATGATCCGCTGCGAGAACTCCGAGGTGTTGCCGTCGGGGTCCGTCGCCGTGGCCGAGACACGGACGCCGGCCTCGGTCGCGACGGGCAGTGTCACGTCGATCGCCGCGTTGCCGGAGCCGTCCGTCGTCACCTGCGTGGAGCCCAGATAGGTCTGACCCTCGAGGAACTCGCGGGGGAAGGCCGAGCAGGCGGGGTTGGCGTAGAAGTCGAGATCGAACGTGGTCGAGGACGTACTGTTGAAGGCCCCGACGATCCGGGTGCTGGCCGACCCCTGGGGACCGAGGTGCTCGACCGACTGGATGAGCGGAAAATTCTGCAGCCCGTTGGGTCCGGTGTCGGCGTCGCCCACGTCGTTCGGCGTCACGCCTCCGTTCGGTGTGAGGTCGATTCCCAGGTCTCCGTTGTCGAAGATGGAGTTTCGGCGAATGGTGGCCGGCATCAAGCCCCCGGTCCCGGCGTAGCCGGACACACCGTAGTACCGGTTCCCCGAGATCACGTTGCGCTCGACGAGCGTCGGGCGGTTGACGTCGATGGCGATGCCGACGTTGAGTCGTTGGATCGTATTCTCCGTGACGACCGTGGAGCCCCCGGTCTGGGTCACGAACATGGCGAACTGCGTCGAGCCGGACCCGTTGTCGACCGAGTCGTGGAAGAGGTTCCGGGAGACCGTGATCGTGCCGATCGGGCCAAGGCTCGGGTTGCTGAAGTCGATTCCGTCGAACGAGCCGTTGAACTCGTTCTGCTCGATCGTGACCGTGTCGACGGCTGGATTGAAGATCAGGATGCTCCGCCAGCGTGTGAAGCCCAGGAGGTTATTCTGGATCGTGACGTTGCTGCCACCGATGATCCGGATCAGGTTGTTCTGCGTCTGCCCGGCCCCGCCCGGGTTCGTGTAGCTCGTCGCACCGGTGCCCAGGAGGTTGTCCTCGACGACGACATCGCTGCCGCTCTGGATGTCGATGTTGCCGCTCCCGGTGCCGACGCCGGAGAAGTCGCCGCCGCCATGCAGGGAGAGGCCCCGGATTGTAACGGCATCGGCCTGGACGGTGAGGATGGCACCGGAGAGATTGCGGCCGTCGATCTCGACTTCTGGCCCGTTCAACTGCGGCAGCGCGGGCTCGTCCCCGGTCCCCGTTCGGCCGTCCGGTCCGGTGCCGACGGTGCCGCCGGTCCCGAGCGTCACATCGTTGGTGTTGCCGCCGTTGGCGGTCTGGGTCGTACCGTCGATCGTGGTTCCCGCGCACAGGATCGCCGGCAGGGGGGTCAGCGGCGTGATGACCGCGACGCCGGTCGTCAGCGACCCGACCGGCACGTCGAAGGCGATCGAATGCGGAGCGCCTGCACAGTTCATCGCGTCGGTCATGGCCTGCCGCAGGGAGCCGGGTCCCGCGTCGTCCGTGTTCGTCACGGTGAAGGTCGCGGCTGCGAGTGGCGACGCGGCCGCGAAGAAAAGGACCGCCGCGAGTCTGTTCATTCGTTCTCCCACTGAAGTGAAAATGTCTTCACGATGAAAACGGCCATCTGACCGCGGGTCGAGGAGTTGTCGGGGCAGTATAGGGGAGGCATGGCGGAGCAGCCGCCGGTGATGTTCTCGGCGGCGAGGCGCTCGATGAAGTCGACGGCGGGAGCTCCCGGGCATGCGACGTCGTCGAAGACGCCCGTGCAGGCCGGGGGGACGTAGCTCGAGCCGTACTTGGTCTTCAGGAGGAAGACGGCCATCTGGCGGCGGGTGACGAGGTTGTGGGGCAGAAGTTGCCTCCGCCGCAGCCGGTGGTGATGCCCTCGGCGGCGAGGGCCTCGATCCAGTCGGCGAAGATGGAGGGGCAGGGGACGTCGGGGAAGGCGTTGGCGCAGGGGGGCGGGACGTAGCAGAGGCCGTGCTCGGCCTTCAGGAGGAAGACGGCCATCTGCTGGCGCTTGGTGCCCTGGTCGACGCCGTAGAGGCCGCCGCCGATGCCCGCGGTGATCGCCGTTGGAGACCAGCGTCGTGACGAAGCGAATAGAACTGCTGAGTTGCCCGGCACGTCGAGGAAGTCCGAGACCCAGCCCTTGATGAGCGTTCCGGTCGATGCCGTCGAGGTGTCGTGACGACGACGTCGTTGACCGTGCCGGGGGAAAGGGCCGGGCTCGTCGCGGTGAGCTGATGATCGCTGACGAAGACCGGCACCACCGGGACGGAACGCCGACGGCCATCGTAGACCGGGTCGGCGAAGTCGGTGCCGAGCGAGGGTCAGCGGGGTCCCGCCGGCCTCCGGCCCCGAGGCCGGAACGACTGAGAAGATGATCCTCTGGGAAAACTCGGAGGTGTTGCCGGCGGGGATCGGTCGCCGTGGCCGAGATGCGGGCCCCGACTTCGGTCGCCATGGGCAGCGTGACGTCGATTGGCGCATCTACCATTGCCGTCGGTCGTGACCTGCGCGGAGCCGAGGTACGTTTCGCCCTCGACGAACTCGCGCGGAGAAGTTGGAACAGACGGGGTTGGAGTAGAAGTCGAGGTCAAAGGTCGTCGAAGGCGCGCTGTTGATAGCTTGCCGACGATGCGCGTGCTGCCCGCCCCCTGCGGCCCGAGATGCTCGACTGACTGAAGGATCGGAAAATTCTGCACCGTGATTCTGGACCGGCGTCGGCATCGAGCGAGATCATTAGAAGTTGAGGAGCCGATAGGGGTCGATGTCGATGCCGAGGCCGCCGTTGTCGTGGATCGAGTTGCCTCGGATGGAAATTGTTCGAGCCTCCGTTGCTCACATAGAGGGACGACGCCGCGGTCCGAGTTGTACGCGATGACGTTGAGCTTCGCCCGGAGCAATACCGCCGATGACGCTGTCGGAGCCGCCCAGAAAGAGGAGAGGATGCCAATCGAGTTCCCGAGGGGACATCGCGCCCCCGGACATCGAACACCGATCCTGTTGCCCTGAGATAGACGTTGGACGGCGTTCTAGAGACAGCCAGATACCGATCGAGTTTCCGGAGATGATGTTGCCGTCTCCGAGGTCCCGGGCCGCCGATCGTCGCGCCGGGAGAGAAGAGGTTCGCGCAGAGCGATTCCCGTATCCGTATTGCCCAGGCTGAGAGCCCCGGATGGCGTCGGTGCCGATGAGGTTGCCGCGAATGATCACGCTCTTTTCCTGAAGGTAGATGCCATAGAGGTTTCCGGAAATCAGATTTCGGTGAAGCCGCGGCCGCCGCTCCTCCGATCGTCAGCCCGGAGCCTCCGTTGAAGGGCTGGATCCGCGAAGATGATTCGAGCCGAAAGGACGACGGTGCCGCCGGCATCCGTGCCGACAAGAGAAGACACCCCTCCACAAAGAGATGAACACTCCGCGGCCCGCCAGACGTCAAGATAACCCGAGAGCTCGACCAGCCGCCGATCGCCATCCCGCGGATCGTTGTGCCCGGCGCGCCGAACCCAACCTTCAAGCCGGTGCCTCCGGGCGGTAGGTGCCGTCGAGCTCGATCAGGATCACGAGCGTTCGACGCGATCGGGTCGGTATTGACGCTCGATCCCGGACTGGGATATATCCGTCGATCAGAGAACCGGACTCGAAAGGGCGGGAAGTTGGGTGAGACGGCGTGATGGTGTGCACACCGGCACCGGAGAATAGCCGAACGCGATCGTGTCGAAGCCGGAGCGCTTGCGCAGTTTATCGCGTCCATGATCGCCTGACGCAGCGACCCCGGGTCCCGAGTCGTCCGTGTTGGTGACCGTGAACGTCGCGGCCGAGAGCGGCGACGCTGGCCGCGATCACTAGCAATCCGCAGCGAGTCTGCTCACGGCGTTCTCCCACTGAAGTTGAAAATGTCTTCACGATGAAAACGGCCATCTGACCGCGGGTCGAGGAGTTGTCGGGGCAGTATAGGGGAGGCATGGCGGAGCAGCCGCCGGTGATGTTCTCGGTGGCGAGACGCTCGATGAAGTCGACGGCCGGTGCTCCCGGGCAGGCGACGTCGTCGAAGACGCCCGTGCAGGCCGGAGGGACGTAGCTCGAGCCGTACTTGGTCTTGAGCAGGAAGACGGCCATCTGGCGCCGAGTGACGAGGTTGTCGGGGCAGAAGAGTCCGCCGCCGCATCCGGAGGTGATGCCCTCGCCCGCGAGCGCCTCGATCCAGGGGGCGAAGATGTTGTTGCAGGGCACGTCGGGGAAGGTGCCGACGCAGGGGGGCGGCGTGTAGCAGAGGCCGTGCTCGGCCTTCAGGAGGAAGACGGCCATCTGCTGGCGCTTGGTGCCCTGGTCGACGCCGTAGTTGCCCCCGCCCACGCCGGCGGTGAAGCCGTTGGAGACGAGCGTCGTGACGAAGGCGTAGAACTGTTGCGCGGGCGGCACGTCGAGAAAGTCCGAGACGAAGGCCTTGGCGAGCGTGCCGCCGCTGCCATCGAGGTTCGTCACGACGATGTCATTCAAGGTGCCGGCCGGAAGCGCGGGCGTCATGATCGTCGCTGACGTGAAGGAGTTGACGGTGACGCCCGGCGCCGCGATCCCTCCGACCGCCACCGCCGCACCATCGATGAAGTCGGTGCCCGACAAGGAAAGGGTCGTGCCGCCGGCGGGCGGTCCCGAGGAGATGTTTGTGGCGAAGGGGATTCGCTGAGAAAACTCCGACGTGGCTCCTCCGGTGTTCGTCGCGGTGGCCGAGATTCGAGCCCCGGCCTCGACCGTCGCGGGGAGCGTGACGTCGAAGGCGCCTGTGCCCGCGCCATCCGTCGTGACCTGTCCCGATCCGATGTAGGTGTGGCCCTCGAGGAACTCTCGAGGAGACGGCGAGCAGGCGGGGTTCTCGTAGAAGTCGAGGTCGAAGGTCGTCGAGGGAAGGGAGTGGAGAACTCCCTGAATTCGAGTGGAGCCACCCGTGAGCGACTGCACATCGACAGAGGAAACGATCGGGAAGTTCTGGCTGTCGTTAGCTCCGCCGTCCCCGTCGCCCTCGTCGTTCGGGAGGGGCAGGTTGAGGTCGGACTGGTTGCTCAGGCGGATGCCCAGGGCGCCGTTGTCGAAAATGGAGTTTCCGCGAATCGTGACCGTCCCGTTACCGACGACGTCCACGCCTTCGACGGCGTTCCCGGCGATGATGTTGCCGGCCCCCGGCGTCAGGCCGCCGATCGTCGATGTCGTCGGTCCCCCCGACGAAAACAGGATGGCGAACTGCCCGTTCGGTATCGGCGATTCCGCGTTCTTGTCGAGACCGATGATGTTGCCCTGGATGACGGAGCTCGACCCGCCGTTGAAATTGCCCGTGACGATGATCGCGGTGTTTGTGTTTCCGGAAAGCAGATTCCGGTCCTCCGGGTTCAGGCCTCCGATCGTGGCGCCGACGGTTCCGCCCTGGGTGAAGCCAATTTCAACGCCGTTCTCGTTAGGCAGCGCGGCAAGACCGGTCGCGTCCGTGCCGACGAAATTTCCCGAGATCACGTTGCCGGCCACACTCGATCCGAACGGATTGAAGAGTTGGATCGCCGTGGTGCACCGATTGACGATGAGGCCCCGCACGGTCGTGTCGTCGGTGCCGATGGTGATGCATCGATTCGGGGCGCTGGTACCGTCGATCTCGATCCGCAACACCGTGTTGAGCGCGCCGGTGGCGCTCGTGTTGGGAGCACTGCCGGGCTGGGTGTAGCCGTCGATCGTCAACGGAGCGTCGATGATCGGCAGGAGGGAGAGGGGCGTAATCGTGTGGACACCGGAGCCCGCGATGTCGAACACGATCGTGTCGGCGCCGGGGTTCGCATTGGCGTCGAGGATCGCCTGGCGGAGCGACCCGGGCCCCGAGTCGTCGGTGTTCGTGACGGTGAACGTGGCACCGGAAAGCGAGGCGGAGAGAGCCAGGGCGAGACCTGCGAACTTGACGATTCTCATTGTGTCTCCTCGGGCTCTCGAGCCCGGTTCAATGGAGCGGTTCCGGCGTATCCCGTCGCGATGCCTTCGGCGCAGAGTTCCTCGAGCGGCAGCGAGCCAGGAAGTCCCCCCTCTCCGGGCTCGGCGCGACGCGCTCGGATAGACCGCTCCCTACCTACCCGCGCAATGCGCTGTCCGGATGGGTCAAAGTGGCGCAATTCGGCCCATGTGGCTGGCCCTCGACGTCATTCCCGTCCGGAACTCCGGCAATCGGGCGGCCGCGGAGATCCCGGCGGGAGCAGGGCGATCTCCGTTCTGGAATTGCCCCCTTCAGGGCGGCCCGGCACATCCGGCGGTGATGTGCTCCTCGTAAAGTTGGTCGATCCATGGGGCGAAGAGCGACGGGCAGAGCACGTCGGCGAAACGGGGCTGGCAGGCCGGAGGAACGAAGCTTCCGCCGTGCTCCGTCTTCAGCAGGAAGACGGCCATCTGGGCGCGGGTGACGGGCAGGCTCGGGCAGAAGTTGCCTCCGCCGCAGCCTCCGGTGATCCCCTCGGTCGCGAGCTGTTCGACCCACGGCGAAAATGGAGAGCTGCACGGGACGTCTGGAAACTGCGCGGTGCAGGCCGGAGGCGTGTATGTCGGGCCGTGCTCGGCCTTCAGAAGAAAGACCGCCATCTGTTCTCGCCGCACCGCCTGGAGCGGGCAGTAGTTGCCGCCGCTGCAGCCGGCCGTGATGCCCTGTTCGGCGAGCTCCTCGATCCAGTCGGCGAAGAGCGACGGGCAGGCGACGTCGGCGAAGAGACCGACGCAGGAGGGCGGCACGTACGTTGCCGGGTCGTTCAACGTCTTGAGGAGGAACACGGCCATCTGGTCCCGGCGGACGAAGGAGTTGGGGCAGTAGAGGCGGGCCAGGCCCGGCATGGTCAGGCGGTAGACGGCGCCGGCGAGGTTCGCGCCGCCCGAGGAGGTGACGCCGTAGAACGTTCCATCCGGGCTCTGGGTCAAACCGTAATTGGGCTGCCAGCCGGTGGGCTCGTCGAAATCGTGCAGCTTCGTGAAGAGCCCGTTGAGACTCAGCTGGTAGATCGTTCCGCCGTCGTGAGCGCCGCCCAGGGAGTTCACGCCGTAAAGCAGGCCGTCGCTGGCCTGCATCGGCTTGCGGGCGCCGAAGCCTTCATCTCCGGAGTCGGCAAAGGGATAGACCGTCTGGAGGTTGCCGCCCGGGCTCATTCGAAAGACCACGCCGTTCCCGGGTCCGTTGCATGCTCCGACCAGATCGCCGCCGTCGACCCGAGTGAGTCCGTCGTTCACGTCGTAGCAGTCCAGGGTGAAGTCGTGGAGCGTGGTCAGGGTCCCGTTCTGGGTGATCTGGAAGACGGTACCGAGGCCGTTCTGGCCCCCGCGCGTCGTGACGCCGACGAGGTTTCCGTTGTCGGCGAGCACGAGCGGTCCGATCGGCTGATTGCTCTCGTCGAAGGCGAATGCGTGCATCGTCTGAAAGCCGCCGTCGAAGTGCAGACGGAAAACGGTTCCGCAGGAGTCGTCTTGAACACAGGCGGGTTCGCCCCCCACGATCGTCGTCCCCCAGAGGTCCCCCGGCGCGGGCTCGATCAGCCCGTCGGCCGGGCCGAACCCATCCGCTGTCTGGAACACGTGGAGGACCCCGAAGTTTCCATTCGTTTCGATCCGGTACACCGTTCCGCAATGAGAGACGCAGACCGACGTCGAACTGCCGTCGCCGGCTGTCACCCCGTAGAATTTTCCGTCGCTCGCCAGGAGGAGGTCTCCGTAAGGGTGCTCGCCCTCGTCTCCGCCGGAGAACTCGTGGACGGTCGTGACGGTGCCGGTCGCGTCCATGCGAAAGACCGTGCCGCAGCCGCCGGGACAGTTGGTGTCGTCGCCGCCGCTGAGGGTCACGCCGTAGAAGTTTCCGTCCGGACCCAGCACGGGGCGACCGAACGGGATGCGGGGCGCGGGCAGCGCGGGTCCGAGGTCGCTGATGTCCTCGTACGTCTGGGCCTGAAGAGCGGGCCCGCAGGCGAGGGCGAGCGCGGTCACCAGAAATCGCGTCGGGAAGAATGCAATTCCTTTCATACGGTGAAGTCCTTCACGGCGGTTTCGCTCGTCACTGCAGCGAGAACGTCTTCGTGATGAAGACGGCCATCTGACCTCGCGTGCTGGAGTTGTCGGGGCAGTAGAGAGGCGGCATGGCGGAGCAGCCGCCGGTGATCTGCTCGGCGGCGAGTCGCTCGATGAAGTCGACGGCGGGAGCTCCCGGGCAGGCGACGTCGTCGAAGACGCCGGTGCAGGCCGGCGGGACATAGCTCGAGCCGTACTTGGTCTTCAGCAGGAAGACGGCCATCTGGCGGCGGGTGACGAGGTTGTTGGGGCAGAAGAGTCCGCCGCCGCAGCCGGTCGTGATGCCCTGTTCGGCGAGCTCCTCGATCCAGTCGGCGAAGGTGGAGGGACAGGAGACGTCGGGGAAAGTTCCGGCGCAGGGTGGAGGGACGTAGCAGAGCCCGTTCTTGGCCTTCAGGAGGAAGACGGCCATCTGCTGGCGCTTGGTGCCCTGGTCGACCCCGTACAGGCCGCCGCCGACGCCGACGGTGATGGCGTTGGAGACGAGGGTGACGACGAAGCTGTGGAATTGGTGCGCGGCCGGGACGTCGAGGAAGTCCGAGACCCAGCCCTTGACGAGCGTGCCGGTCGTGCCGTCGGGTGTCGTCGCGACGACGTCGTGGGAAGTGCCCGGCGGGAAGGCGGGCATCGTGGCGGACAGCTGGTGATCATTCAAGAAGGTCACCGCCGTGGCCGGCACGCCTCCGACGACGAGCGCCGTCGGATCGGCGAAGTCGGTGCCGAAGGCCGTGAACGGCGTACCACCGGTGTCGGGTCCCGAGGCGGGCGAGATCGAGAAGATGATCCGCTGGGAGAACTCGGAGGTGTTGCCATCGGGATCGGTGGCGGTGATGGAGATGCGGGCGCCGGCCTCGGTCGTCACCGGTAGGGTGACGTCGATCGAGGCGTCGCCGCTGGCGTCGGTCGTGACCTGCGAGGAGCCCAGGTGGACTTCGCCCTCGACGAACTCACGGGGGAAATTGCTGCATTCCGGGTTCGAATAGAAGTCCAAGTCGAAGGTCGTCGAGGGGGCGCTCCCAAACTTGCCGACGACCCGCGTGCTTCCGGCGCCCTGCGGCCCGAGGTGCTCGACGGACTGCAGTATGGGGAAGTTCTGCAGCGCGTTGGCCCCGTTGTCGGCGTCCTGCGGGTCGTTGAAGTTCGGGCCGTCGTTGCCGAGGTCGATGCCGAGTCCGGCGTTGTCGTGGATCGAGTTGCCGCGAATGAGATTTTTCGAGCCCCCGTTGGTGGTCACGAATACGCCGGCCCTGCGGTTGTATGCGATGACGTTGGCTTCGCCGGCCCCCAGGCCGCCGATCGTGTTGGTATCGCCCCCGACGTTCATGTGGATGCCGTCCAGGTTGCCGAGAGGGCCGGTGCCGTCGGCCGTCGTCCCGATCAAATTGCCCTGGATGACGTTTGGAGAGTTGAACTGCGAAAGCCAGATGCCGAGATTATTGCCCGAGATGACGTTTCCATCGCCGACGCCCGTTCCTCCGATCGTCGCAGCCGGGGCACCGGATGCACACGTGATGCCGGACTGGGTGTTGGGGAGCGCGACCATGCCCGTCGCGTCGGTGCCGATGAGGTTGCCGCGGATCTCGGCGCCGGGTCCGGCCACGTAGATGCCGAAGTCGTTGCCGGAGATCAGATTCCGGTCGGCCGGAAGGGGGCCACCGACGACGCAATCCGGCGAGGACGGGGAAATGCCGGTCCCATTTCCCTTCGCCAGGGAGCCGGTTGGGTCCGTCCCGATGAAGCAACCGCGAACGGTCGAACCGGTGAACCCGCCGTTCATCTGGATGGCCGAGGTCCAGCGGTTGATCACCAGACCCCGGACGAGGCTGCTCGGGAAGAGCAGGAGCCCCGTTTCACTGGAGGTGGCGCTGCCGTCGAGCTCGATCAGGACAACGGCGTTGGTGGCGATCGGGTCGGAATTGACGCTCGAACCCGGCTGGGTGTAGCCGTCGATCGTGGCGGCTTCAACGACCGTCGGCAGGGCGCTCGCCGGCGTGATGGTGTGAACGCCGACGCCGGGAATGTTGAACTCGATCGTGTCGGCGCCGGGTGTCGTGTTGGCGTCGATGATCGCCTGCCGGAGCGACCCTGCGCCGGCGTCGTTCGTGTTCGTCACGGTGAAGGTGGCCGCGGAGAGAGAGGCCGAGGCAGCGAGGGCGAGGCCCAGAGTTCCGAGGATTCTCATCGAGACCCCCTTGGGGATTCGAGTGGCGATGATGGTGCGGACTGCGGCGCCGCTGCGTCCTGCCCGCCGAATCTGTGCACGACCTGGAACGGCCGGCCGGCACCGGACCCGAGGCCCGATGCCCACGAGGGACAAGAGAAGACCCGCGGTGGGGCGAATGGTCATGCTCCTCCGATCCGAGTGCCTGTGGATTGCGTCGTCGGGTGTCGGCACACGCAACCTCTCTGGCTATAGCCGCGAGAAACGGACCCAAACCGTGTCAGCCGGGGTCCACCGAGCCCGCCAGTGGCTTGTAAGTTATTTTTTTACAGTCATTTACGTTTTGATGCCGGGTTCGTATCTAATAGCGGAACTCGAAACCGACATGGAGAACAAGGACGCGGCGCCCCCCGGCGAGGTGACCGGTCTCCTGCTGGCCTGGAACGCCGGAGACCGCGCGGCGCTCGAGCGGCTGATGCCGCTCGTCTATGCGGAGCTGCGGGCGATCGCCGGACGTCACTTCCGACACGAACGGCCGGGTCACACCCTGCAGCCGACCGCGGTTGTCCACGAGGCGTACTTTCGCCTCGTCGACCAGACGCGCGTGACCTGGAGGAATCGTGGTCATTTCCTGGCGATCGCCTCGCAGGCGATGCGCCGGATCCTGATCGACCACGCCCGCGGCCGGGACGCCGAGAAGCGAGGCGGGCGCGCCGAGCGCGTGACGCTCGACCTCGGAATCGAACTGGCTTCGCCCGAGCCGGGGCGCGAGGTGGACCTTCTGGCGCTCGACGAGGCACTCGAACGGCTCAAGGCGCTCGACGGGGCGCAGGCGCAGATCGTGGAACTTCGCTTCTTCGGCGGTCTCACGATCGAGGAGGCCGCCGACGTGATGGAAACATCGGCCTCGTCGGTCAAGCGCGACTTCCGCTCGGCCAGGGCGTGGCTCTTTCGCGAGCTCGGTCTCTGATGACGCCCGAGCGCTGGAAACGCGTTCGGGCCATTTTCGACCAGGCCGCGGATCTGCCGGAGCAGGAGCGCGGTGGCTTCCTGGCCGCGCGGTGCGGCGCCGACGCGGACCTCGAGGCCGAAGTGCGGTCGCTTCTCGCCTCGGGGGCCGCGGCGGGCGCGTTTCTGGAAGTTCCCGCGGTGGAGCAGGTCGGCCGCTGGGGGCCCCCGCCCGACGAGCCGCTCCCGGCGAGCATCGGGCCGTGGGAGGTCACGCGCGCACTCGGCCAGGGAGGCATGGGCGCGGTGTACCTCGGCATCCGCCGCGACGGGGATTTCGAGCGGACGGCCGCGGTGAAGCTCGTGCGCCGGGGGATGGACACGGACTTCATCCTGCGGCGATTCCGGACCGAGCGCGAGATCCTGGCGGGGCTCGACCACCCTTACATCGCGCGCTTGCT
Source organism: uncultured Acidobacteriota bacterium (assembly GCA_963805495.1). Classification (GTDB taxonomy): domain Bacteria; phylum Acidobacteriota; class Thermoanaerobaculia; order UBA5066; family Gp7-AA6; genus DAHUXD01. The sequence continues at coordinate 1,073,624 of CAWDUQ010000001.1, forward strand.
CGACGGCGGTTCGACCGCGGAGGGGCTGCCGTTCTTCGCCATGGAATACGTCGAGGGCCGGCACCTGCTCGAAGCGTGCGCGGCGCGGGGCTGGGGGGAGGGCGAGAGGATTGCACTCTTTCTCCAGGTCTGCGACGCGGTGGGCTACGCCCACCGGCACCTCGTCGTCCATCGCGACCTGAAGCCGTCGAACATTCTCGTGACGGCCGAAGGCATCCCGAAGCTCCTCGACTTCGGCCTCGCACGCCTCCTGCAGCCGGACGCCGGGCCTCCCGGACAGCATACCGAGACGATGTTCCGGCTTCTCACGCCCGACTACGCCAGCCCCGAGCAGGTCCGCGGCGAGCGCATCACGACGGCAACCGACATCTACTCGCTCGGCGTCGTGCTCTTTCATCTTCTCGCCGGCCGCAGCCCCTACCGGACGACCGGCTCCGCGGAGTCCGTCGCCCGCGCCGTCTGCGATCAGGAGCCCGAGCGGCCGGGGCTGTCCCGAGACCTCGACAACATCATCCTGATGGCCCTGCGCAAGGAGCCCGAGCGCCGCTACGACTCGGTCGGCGCGCTCGCGGAGGACCTGAAGCGGTACCTCGAAGGCCGGCCGGTCTTCGCCCGCAAGGACACGCTGGCCTATCGCGGCGGGAAGTTCATCGCGCGGCACAAGGTTGGAACGGCGGCGGCAGCGCTCGGAGCGCTCGCGCTCGTGGCCGCTCTCGCCGCCGCCGTGCACCAGGCCCGCGTCGCCGGAATCGAGCGCGCGGCGGCCGAGCGACACTTCAACGAGGTTCGACAGCTCGCGGACTCGTTCCTCTTCGAATTCCACGATGCCATCAAGGACCTGCCCGGATCGACGCCCGCACGCGAGATCGTGGTGCGTCGAGCGCTCGAATATCTCGAGAAGCTCTCGAGCGTGAAGGGCGGAGACCCCGGTCTCCAGCGCGAGCTCGCCTCGGCGTACGAACGGGTGGCCCGGGTTCAGGGAGGCCTCTACGAGTCTCACCTGGGCGACACGGCGGGAGCGCGGCGGAGCCTCCTGCGCGCCGTTTCGATTCGGGAGGAACTCGCGGCGGCGGACGGCGCGCCGCCGGGCGACCGTGCGGCCCTCGCCGAAGCCCAGCTCCAGCTCGCCCAGGTACTCATGGTGGCCGGGGACGCTTCGGGCGCGGCGGCGCGCGCGCGCGCCGCGGAAGCGGCCCTCTCGGCGCTGTCGACAGCCGCCCCGGGCGACCGTCTGCTCGAGGCGCGGCGGGCGCGCGCGCAGCGATATCTCGGGGCAGCACTCGCTCGCGGCGGGCAGCGCGAGGAGGGCATTCGCCACCTGGTGTCCGCCGCCCGTACCTTCGAGCGGCTGGCCGCAGCCGATCCCGCGAGCACGTCCTACCGGCGCGAGCTCGGCATCACGCACCAGATGATCGTCCACGCGCTCGGTGGAAGTGGCGAGCGCGAACGGGCGCTCGCGAGCTATCGCACCGCCGTGGCGCTGCAAGAGGACCTCGTCCACGCCGAGCCGGGGAACTTTTCCCTTCAGCGCGAGCTCGCCTACACCCACGTGAGCATGGGAGAGTTCTTTGAATGGAGCGGCGACGCGAAGAGCGCCCTCGAGTCCTACCTCAAGGCCCTCCCGATCCTGGAGGCGCTCGTGGCCTCCGACCCGAAAAACGCGGACGCGCGGCTGCTCCTCGCCGAGACCTGCAACAGCCTGGGCTACGGCCAGGCGATGACGGGGCAGCCGGCGGCGGCCCTCGAAAATCTCCGCCGCGCACAGGTTCTCTTCGACCGGATCGCCTCGACCGACCCGGCCAACGCCCGGGCCGCCCTGGGCCTGGCCCGGCTCTACGAGAGCTTTGCCACGGCCCGCGCGGCGAACCGTGCGGAGGCGCTCGCCTGGTATCGCCGCAGCGAGGCCGCGTACCTCGCGCTGCGGGCGCACGGGCAGCTCGATCCGCAGGCCGCGACGGAGCTCAAGGCCGTTTCGACGAAGATCGCGGCTCTCAGCGCCGGCTGAAGACCGGTTCGGACCGGCTCAGTGCTTCCCGGGAGCGAGCGCGACGCCCTTGCGCGCGGACAGGATGTAGGCTTCGAGCGAGCGCAGTCGCGGGTCGTTTTCGGCCAGCGGCTGTCCCTTCAGCGGGTTCTCGATGCACCAGTTGATCATGTCCCGCAGGAGCGCCATTTTCTTGGTCTGGACCTGAAACTTCGGATACGTCTCGGGGTGCGTGTTCGAGGCGTTCGGATGGCACATGTCGCAGGAGATGCCGATGGTGCCGCCGAGGGCCTTCGCGTTGTGGAAGTTCTTGTAGCCCTCTTCGATCCAGGCCATTTCCTCCTTGCTCCAGAGCATCTGATCGCGGGCCGTGAACTTCGTGGACTGGCCGGGTCCCGCCGGGGCCGGGGCCGCCGACTGTTGCGTTCCGGCGCCGGCCGGCGCCTCCGCGGCCCAGTACGCCCAGCGCTCCTCGCCCTGGCTTTGGCGCCAGGTCTCCATCATCCGGGCCGCGGTCTGGCGGGCCTCGGCGGGGGAGAGCTCCTGCCCGGCCTCGAGGCCGGACACGGTCATGCGGCTCTCTCCGTCGCAGAGCGAAACCGTCACGGCGGGGTCGGCGGCGCCTTTCGGCTCGTTTCCGGGCGGAGCGGCCAGGGCGAGGGCGGCCACGGGCACCGCGGCCAGGAGCCAGAGTCCTCGAACGCTCGTTGCCATCGTGTCCTCCCTAGTAGTTGACGTCGGTTTCGCGCGGCGGCGCGCCGGTCGCCCCGTTGGAATCGAGGTAGGCGGCCGTGACCGTGACGGGGTTCCGGCTCCAGAGGTTGTAGACCGCGTTGACGCGACCGTTGCGAAGCAAGTCGATCGAGCCGTCACCGCAGCCGTCGAGCTCGTCGAACGGATCCGAGCGGTTCATTCTCACGGTCAGGGCGGGCAGACCCTGCGGCGCATAGGGCCAGGGCCAGGCCGTCGAGAGCATGCCGTGGAACTGGATGTTGCCGATCCGGTTGGTCAGCACCTGGTGGGTGTGGCCGTGAATGACGGTCACGGTCTTGAAGGGGGACAGGATCTGCTGGACCTGCTCGGCGTCGTCCGTCCAGAAGTTCCAGGGCTTGTAGATCTTGTAGAGGGGAGAGTGCGAGAACACGATGATCGGGGTGTCGGGCTTGACCTTCGCGAGGTCGTTCTTGAGCCAGTCGCGCTGCGCCGCTCCGACCGTGAAGGGCCGGCCGTTGGGATTGTCGAGCTGGGCCATCGCCAGCATCCGCTCCATGGGCGTCATCTTCGGCCCCGTCCAGTAGTCCTCGACGATGACCGAGTTGAGGACCACCATGTGGACGCCCTTGTGGTCGAACGAGTAGGTGTCCTTTCCGAAGCGCTTGCGCCACTCGTCGCCCATGTCGAAGTACCAGTCGTGCTCGCCCACCATCATCCTCACGGGCGCCTTGAGCGCCTTCAGGATCTGCGCGCCCTCGGCGATCTCCGCCGGCTGCCCGAGCTGGGCGAGGTCGCCGCCGTAGAAGACGAAGTCGGGCTGGGGGTCCATGGCGTTGACGTCGTCGACGGCCTTCAGGATCGCTCGGACGAAACGCTCGTTGAGGGTCTTCTGGTAGAGGTGGCTGTCGGAGATGTAGGCGAACCGAAAGCTCTTCTCCGGCGCGTCGGCGTTCACGACGTCGACCGGCTGGAAGGAGTGGGGGAACATCTTCCCCGTCGCCAGCGCCGTGGCCGCGGCCACGCTCGAAGCTTTCAGGAAGTCCCGGCGGTTCAGCCGGAAGACGCGTCCGAAGTACGACTCGCGCCGCTCCAGGTATTTCTCGAAACGGTCCTTCATCGCGATCCCTCCTTCTTGGCGGGGTCCTGGAGCTCCGCGCGCGTGGGTGCGCCCGCGCCCTGTCCGGTCAGCGACTCCATGAACGCCACGAGGTCCTGTTTCTCCTGGTCCGTCAGCTTCAGCGGAACGATGCCCCCGTCGAGGTACGGGTTCGCTTCGCCGCCCTTGTCGTAAAAGATCACCACGTCGGCGAGCGTCGCCTCGCTTCCGTCGTGCATGTAGGGCGCCGAGAGTGCGACGTCCCGAAGCCCGGGCGTCTTGAAAGCCCCGATGTCCTTGGGCTGCTTCGTGACGACGAAGCGCCCGAGCTCGGTGAAGTCGGGGCTGAAGGCCAGCTCGTCCGGGTTCGCCATGGTCGCGGCCTTCCGGGACAACGAGGTGAAGTCGCGGCCCCTGGCGGCGACGCCGATGTTGTGGAACTTGTTGTCGGAGAAGTTGGGGGTGACGTTGCCGAACGGATGACACGTGTTGCAGCGGGCCTTTCCGTTCCAGAGCTCCCAGCCGCGCTGCGCGGATTCGGAGAGAGCGCTCTTGTCCCCCGCCTGGAACCGGTCGAAGGCCGAGTTCCCGCTGATCACCGTGCGCTCGAAGGTCGCGATGGCGGCCACGATGTCGTCGATCGAGGGCTCTCGGCCGAACACGTTCTGGAACGCCTCCCGGTACTCCGGCACGCCCCGGACGACTTCCACGACGAAGGCGTGGCTGTTCATGGCCATTTCGACGGGGTTCGTCATCGGCCCCTTGGCCTGCTCTTCGAGGCTCGGGGCGCGGCCGTCCCAGAACTGGAACTCGTTGAACACCGAGTTCAGGACCGTCGGGCTGTTGCGCGTCCCCTTCTTGCCGCCGACGCCCTCGGCGACCTTCTTGCCGTCGGAGAAGCCCTTTTCCGGATCGTGGCACGTGGCGCACGAGACCGTTCCGTCCTTCGAAAGCCTTTTGTCGTAGTAGAGCTTCCGGCCGAGCGCCGTCTTTTCGGGTGTCACCGGATTGTCCGGCGGGATCAGGAGCTCCCAGAGGTCCGTGGGAAGGCCGCTCGGCAGGGACGGCGACGTTGCACCGGCGGCGGCCAGGGCGAGGGCCGCGGCGCCGACGATGCAGAGTACGATCCCCGCCGCGCGTTGCCGGGCTGTCGGTCGTTGCATGAGGCGACCATAAGTGGCGACGCGCGTGTCCGGACAGATGCGAGTGCATCATTGCGTCGCGGCCCGGAGGCCGCGTCCGCAAGGAGTCGATTCGACTCCGTTGATTCCGTGTTCGGGCGGCCGCCTACTCCAGCCCGAACGTCTTGACCATGAACACCGCCATCTGGCCGCGCGTGGCCGGGTCGGCCGGGCAATAGTTTCCGCCGCCGCAGCCTCCGGTGACGTTTCGGGCGACGAGCTCGTAGATCCAGGGGGCGAAGTTGGAGGAACAGGGCACGTCGGCAAAGGTCCCGGTCACGCAGGCCGGGGGCGCGTAGCCCGTGCCCTCGAGGGTCTTGAGCAGGAGCACGGCCATCTGCTGCCGCTTGACAGGTTCGGCCGGGCAATAGATGCCCGCGCCGCAGCCGCCCGTGATGTTCTCCGCGACGAGCTCGTTGATCCAGGGAGCGAAGTTGGAGGAACAGGGCACGTCGGTGAAGGTTGCCACGCTGCAGGGGGGCGGGACGTAGCAGAGGCCGTGCTTCGCCTTCATGAGGAACACGGCCATCTGCTGGCGCAGCGTCGGCTGGTCCACGCCGTAGAGGCCGCCGCCGACACCCGCGGTGATCGCGTTGGAGACGAGCGTGGTGACGTACGCATGGAACTGCTGGACGCCGGGGACGTCGAGAAAATCCGCCACCCAGGCCTTGGGGAGAGTGCCGGTCGTGCTGTCGGGGGTCGTCACGATCAGGTCGTTGACGGTGCCTGCGGAAAGAACGGGCGAGGTGGACTGGAGGGTGTGATCGTTGACGAAGCTGACGGGAGTCGAGATCCCGCCGATCGTCATCGTCGACGGATTTGCGAAGTCGGTGCCGGAGACCGCGATCGCCGTTCCGCCGGAGGCCGGGCCCGAGGTCGCGCCCGTCATCGCAAACACGATGCGCTGCGAGAATTCGGAGGTGCTGCCGCCCGGGTCGGTCGCCGTCGCGGAGATGCGGGCGCCTGCTTCCGTGGCGACGGGGAGTATCACGTCGATCGTCGCGTTGCCCGAGCCGTCGGTCATGACCTGGGAAGCCCCGAGGTAGGTCTCGCTTCCGAGGAACTCCCGGGGAAAGTTCGAGCAGGCGGCGTTGGCATAGAAGTCAATCAGGAACGTCGTCGAGGGCGTGCTGTTGAACTTGCCCGTGATGTGCGTATTCCCGGCGCCCGGGACCGCGGACAGGATGATCGGAAAGTTCTGCAGCTGGTTGGGCCCCGTGTCGCCGTCGGCCGGGTCGTTCGGGATCGGGGAGAAGCTTCCGAGAGCAATGCCGAGGCTGGCGTTGGAAAAGATCTTGTTGGCTCGGATCTCATTGCCCGTGCCGGCGGTCGTCTCGAGAAAGATGCCCGCGCCGCCGAAGGCGCCCGCGACTCCATTGTGGGCGATCACGTTGCCTGCCCCCGCGCCCGTCCCGCCGATCTGGTTGTTCTGCGTCAGGCAGCCGAGGTAGATGCCGCCCAGGACATTCCCGAGAGGGTTGGTTCCCGAAGCATCGACTCCGATCCAATTGCCCTGGATCACGTTGTCCTGGACGGCGGTGAAGCAGTCGTATACCAGGCTGATGCCATAGGTGCCATTTCCGGAGATCAGGTTGCCCTGCCCGGCGGCGGGCCCGCCGATGGTAACTTCCGAGCCGGGGATCAAAGCGATGCCCGCGCCGCCACCGAGCGGTCCTGTCCCCGCGGCGTTGGTCCCGATGTAGTTGCCGCTCACGGCCACACCACTGACCGGTATGAAGGCGCTCTCGAGCCGGACGTTCGAACCGTTAAAAGCATTGGCTCCATTGGCCGAGATCACGTTGCGATCGGCGGGGTTTGGCCCTCCGATCGTGCTGTTGGGAGCGCGAAAGTAAATACCCTCTTGGCCGCAGCCTGCAGGCAGCGTTCCCGACGGGTCCGTTCCGATGAAGTTGCCCCGGATCGTGTGACCGCCGAGCGTCCCGCCGCCCGTCCCGTCGATGAAGATTCCCACGAAGCTGAACCGGTTGATCACGAGTCCCTGGATCACGGTGCTGTTCGAGAGGACATAGAAGCCGATGCCGTTGGGCGTGACCAGGCTCCCGTCGAGTTCCACGAGCAGCACCGCGTCGTCGCCGACCTCGAGCGTGTTGGGGCTCGACCCCGGCTGGGTGTAGCCGTCGATGATCACCGGATCGGTAACGTTGGGCAGCGCCGAGGTCGGCTTGATCGTGCAGACGGCCGGCACGCCGGAGCAGCCCGCGCCGGTGATGTTGAACGCAATCGTGTCGAGGACGCCGACACTCGCGTTGGAGTCCATGACTGCCTGGCGCAGCGACCCGGCGCCGCTGTCCGCGGTCGTCGTGACCGCAATCGTCGCGGCGAGGGCCCCGGACGTCAATGTGGTGAACAACAGGGGGAGGGCAATCGACAGACTCCGACCCGGGCGCCAGGACCGCATGCATTCCAGCCTTTCTGAAGTCGTGACAGCAGGGAGAAACCGGGGAACTCTATCCCAGGAAACCTGTGCGCGCCCGGGTCAGCTCTTCGGTTTCGATCCAGCACGGAACCGCGGTCAGGAAGGTGAACCCGAATCTCTCGTAGAAGCCCTTTGCGGTCAGCCGGGCGTCCAGGTAGATGCGGGAGACCCCGTCCGCGGCGGCGAGCCCGGCAAGCGCGCGCGCATCATTTCCGCTCCGCGGCCCTGTCCGCGGGCCTCCTCGGTCGTCACGAGATCGTCGACGAACAGGTGCTCGCCCCGGGAGAGCGTGTGCGACCGCCGCACGCCGGCGAGGCACACGAGCCGGCCCTCCTCGAAGCCGCCGAAGAGGTGGTAGCCCTCGAGCTGCTGCCGGCGGACCTCGGCGAGGAAGGTTTCCTCGCGGACGCGGTCCCGGAGCTGCGCCGCCAGCGGAAAGCCCGCGGCGATGGCGGCGTCGCTCGAGAGCTCGCGGATGTCCATGCGCGGGTCTACGGGAACTGAAACGTATTGAAGAGAAACGGCGCCATCTGGTCGCGCCGCACCGGGTTCGCGGGGCAGTAGTTGCCTCCGCCGCAACCCCCGGTGATCGATTCGGCGGCGAGCTGCTCGATCCAGTCGGCGAACTGGCTCGGGCAGGGGACGTCGAGGAAATCGCCGCTGCAGGCCGGCGGCACGTAGCTCGATCCGTGCTTGGACTTCAACAGGAAAACAGCCATCTGCTGCCGCGTGACCGGATTGGCGGGGCAATAGTTGCCACCGCCGCAGCCGCCGGTGATCCCGGCGGCGGAGAGCGCTTCGATCCAGGGAGCAAAGCCGCTCGAGCAGGGAACGTCCGGGAAGACACCGCTGCAGGGAGGCGGGACGAAACAGAGGCCATTCTTCGACTTCAGGAGGAAGACCGCCATCTGCTGCCGGGTGACGGAGCTGTCCGGACAGTAGATGCCGGTGCCGCACCCGACGGTGATCGCGTTGGAGACGAGCTTGGTGATGTAGGAATAGAACTGCTGGTTCCCCGGCACGTCGGTGAAGTCCGCAATCCAACCGTTGCGCAGCGTTCCCGCGGTGCCGCTGGGATTGATGACCATGATGTCGTTGAGCGATCCCGCCGGCCGCGCTGGCGTGACCGCGTGGATGTTGCTGTCGCTGTTGACCACGATGCCGGTTGCCGGAACACCGCCGACGGTCACGGCCGCGCCGTTCTCGAAGAGCATGCCGCCCATGGAGATCATCGTGCCGCCGGCGGCGGGCCCGGACCCGGGGCCGCTCGTGAAGATGATGCGCTGCGAAAACTCGGAGGTGTTTCCGTTGGGGTCCGTCGCCGTCGCCGTGACGACCTGGCCGGGCTGCAAAACGAAGGGAACGTCGGTCGAGAAGGTCGCATCTCCGGAGCCGTCCGTCGTGACCTGGAGCGATCCCAGGTAGTTCTCGCCCTGCACGAATCCCTGGGGAACCGGAACGCAGGCCGCGGTCGAATAGAGGTCGACGTCGAAGGTCGTCGAGGCGTTGCTGTTGAGAATCCCCTGGATGTTCGTCGTCGAGGCGCCCGGCGTGACCGTCTTGACGATGGGGTAGTTCTGGCCGCCGTTCGGGCCGACGTCGGCGTCGCCCGGGTCGTTGGGCGTCACGCCGCTGCTGCCGCCGACGTACAGGTCGATGCCGAGCGGGCGGTTGCCGAACATGCGGTTGCCCCGGATGCGCGCGCCCTGGGGCCCGCCGTTGGCCACGCCTCCGTAGGGAGGTCCGTTGAACGCGATCACGTTGCCCTCGCCCGGCCCGATCCCGCCGATCGTCCAGTTGTTGCCGCCGACCGCCATCGCGCCGCCCTTGTTGCCGAGGTCGAGGGTAGCCGTCGCGTCGGTGCCGATGAAGTTGCCCTGGATGACCTCTCCGGATCCGCCCTCGCTGAGGATCGCCTGGTTGGTGCTGGCGGCGATGACGTTGTGGAGGACGCTGCAGTTCTGGTTCGGGATCGACACGCCGGCGGAGTTGCCGAGGGGCAGCGTGCCCGTGACGTCCGTGCCGATGAAATTGCCCTGGATCGTCGCCTGGGCCCCCGTGCCCCCGACGGAGTAACCGATGCCGACGCCGTAGCCCGTCTTGCCCGAGATCACGTTGCGGGAGGCTGCGGTCGGGCCTCCGATGACGACGTTGGTACCGATGCGGACGTAGACGTTGGCGTAGACGAACATTCCCGGGATCGTCGCCGTTCCCGCGGCGTTCGTTCCGATGAGGTTGCCCTTCACGACGGTGTTCGGGCCGCCGGAGTCGCCGATGTAGATCTGGGCGCCGTCGCCGCCCGCGAGCACGTTTCGGTCGGCGGGATTCACGCCGCCCACGACGGCGCCCGTGGCGCCCTCGATCTCGATCCCGTAGTACTGGGCACCCGGCCGGGAACTGCCGGTCGGGTCGGTGCCGATGAAGTTGCCGGCGATGACCGAGCCGTCACCCCCGCCGACGATGCGGATGCCGGAGCCGGTCGTGCAGCGGTTGATCGCAAGTCCCCGGACGGTGATCGGCGCGCTCGCGTTGAGTCCGTTGCCGAAGGTCCCGACGTTCGTACCGTCGATCTCGACGAGGATCACGGCGTTCGTACCCTGGCCGATGGAGTTCGTGTTCGCGGAGGCCCCGGGTTGCGTGTAGCCGTCGATCGTCACCGCCTCGGTGATGGTCGGCAGCGCGGTGGCCGGCGCGATCGTCTGCACGCCGCCGCCGACGATCGAGAAGGCGATCGTGTCCGTGCCGGCGCTGCCGTTGGCGTCGAGGATCGCCTGGCGCAGCGACCCCGCACCCGAGTCGGCCGTCGTTGTGACCGTGTAGGTGGTGCCCGAGGCTGCCGCGGCCAGACAAAACACTCCCAGTCCGATCGCCACGCGAATGTGCACGAGACCTCCTGTAGGGGCTGCAGTTCTACGGGAACTGGAAGGTATTGTACAGAAATGCCGCCATCTGGTCGCGGCGGACCGGGTTCGCGGGGCAGTAGTTGCCGCCGCCGCAGCCGCCGGTGATGTTCTCGGCTGCGAGCTGCTCGATCCAGTCCGCGAAGAGCGACGGGCAGACCACATCCGTGAAGTCGCCGTTGCAGGCCGGCGGCACGTACCCGGACCCGTGCTTGGACTTCAGCAGGAAGACTGCCATCTGCTGCCGGGTGACGGCCGTGCTGGGGCAGTAGTTCCCGTTCCCGCATCCGCCCGTGATCCCGGCGGCGAAGAGGGCTTCGATCCACGGCGCGAAGAGGTTAGAGCACGGAACGTCTGGAAAGACACCGGCGCAGGCCGGTGGGACGAAGCAGAGGCCGTTCTTCGACTTCAGGAGGAAGACGGCCATCTGGGCGCGGGTCACCGAGTTGAGCGGACAGTAGGTTGTTCCGGGCCCGCAGCCGGCCGTGATGCCGTTCGCGACGAGCCGGATGACGTACTGGTAGAACTGCTGGCCGTTCGGAACGTCCGTGAAGTTGGCGACCCAGCCGTTGGGGAGTGTTCCCGCGGTGCCGCCGGGATTCGTGACGGTCACCGGGTTGACGCTGCCGGGTGTGAGCGCCGGAGAGGTGGCCGTGATCGTCGCCGAATCGACGACGTTGACGTTGGTGGCCGCCGCGCCGCCGATCGCGAGCGTGGCGCCGTTCTCGAAGAGCATTCCCTTGACTGTGATCGCCGTGCCGCCCTCGGGCGGTCCCGAGGTCGGGACGTTGAGCGAAAAGACGATCCGCTGCGAGAACTCCGAGGTGTTGCCGTCGGGATCGGTCGCGGTGGCGCTGATGCGGGCTCCCGGCTCGACGGTGGGCGCCAGCGTGACGTCGAACGTCGCGTTGCCCGAGCCGTCCGTCGTGACCTGCGTCGAGCCGATGTAGTCCTGCCCCTCGAGGAATTCCTGCGGCCGGCTGGCGCAGGGGGGGTTCGAATAGAAGTCGAGGTCGAACGTCGTCGAGGCGGTGCTGTTGAGAGACCCCTGGATGCGGGTACCGGCCTGCCCGAGCGCCGGGCCGGCCTCGCCGAGGATCGGATAGTTCTGGAAGCCGTTGGCGCCCGAGTCGCCGTCGCCCGGATCGTTGACGAGGATGCCGAAGCTGCCGAGCTCGATCCCGAGCCCCGGCCCGCTCGCCGATCGGTTCTCATAGATGCGGTTTCCGCGGATCGCGTTCCGCTGGCCGCTGACCGCGATCCCGGCGCCGCTGATGGTGCCGTTGAACGCGATCGTGTTGGCCGCTCCCGGGCCGAGGCCGCCGATGGTGTTGTCGCTGCCGCTGACGGTGATGCCGGTGATCCCGTTGCCGAGGTCGAGCGTGCCCGAAGCGTCGGTGCCGAGGAAGTTTCCGAGGACCTGGTTGTTGGAGCCGCCGAGGCTGATCCCGGGCTGGCTCGCGGTCCCCGCGACGACGTTGCCCTGACCGGCGGCCGTTCCGCCGATCGTGTGGCCGCTTCCGATCGTGACGATTCCGTTCTGCGACAGGCCCAGAGCGACCGTCCCGGTCACGTCGGTGCCGATGACGTTGCCGCGCGCGATGTGGTCGGAGCCCGTGAGGCTCACCCCGTAGCCCACTCCCCCGATGGCGTTGTTCGAAACGGTGGAGCCCGTGCCGAAGATCGAGACGGCCGTCGCCGTCGCGCCGCAGGCGGGCGCGAGAGCCGCGTCGCCGGCTGCGGTCAGGCCGAAGAGATTGCCCGAGATCGTGTGACCGGTCGGCGATCCCGAGTTGACGATGCCGACGCCGGTCTGGCAGGCGGCGATGAGATTGCGGGAGGCGGGTGTCGAGCCGCCGATCACCGCTCCGGTCTCGCCCGTGATCTCGACCTGCTTGTTCGGGTTCTGGTCGACCCGGGCAGTTCCCGCGGCGTTCGACCCGAGGAAGCAGCCCTCGACCCGGTTGTTCGTGAACGCTCCGTTCGTGAACGCGATGCCGATATCGCAGTGGGCGACGACGAGACCCTTGATCGTAGTGTCGCTCGCGGCAACCGAAAAGCAGGCGCCGGAGGTCGCCGTCCCGTCGATCGCGATCTGCAGCGTCGTGTTCAGGCCCTGTCCGACGGGATGCGTGTTCGCGGACGCGCCGGACTGCGTGTATCCGTCGATCGTGACGGGTCCGGTGATCGCTGGCAGCGCCGAGGCCAGCGCGATCGTATGGACCCCGCTACCCACGATGTTGAAGGCGATCGTGTCCGCCCCCCCGTTGGCGTTGGCGTCGAGGATCGCCTGGCGCAGCGTTCCGGCGCCGGAGTCGGCGGTCGAAGTGACGGAATAGCTGTTGGCGACACCGGTGGATGCGATGGCGAAGGTGAAGACGGCGGCCAGGATCGAAGAGCTTCGAGCGCGCATCGCGACCTCCTGGAAAAGGTGTGGTCGCGAGTCTATCGCCTCGCCGGCCGGCAACGGAAAGACTTGTCCGCGCAAGCCGCCACCGTCACGGCGGTCCTATTGGAGGTGGAACGCCAGGGACAGAAACGCCGACATCTGACCTCGCGTGACGGTGTTAGTCGGACAGAAATTTCCGCCGCCGCATCCGCCCGTGATGTTTTCGGCTGCGAGCTGCTCGATCCAGTCGGCAAAGGACGAGGGGCAGGCGACGTCGACGAATGCTCCGGTGCACGCCGGGGGCGCGTAGGCCGAACCGTGCTCGGCCTTCAGCAGGAACACCGCCATCTGCTGTCTCAGCACGGGGTTGCCCGGGCAATAGTTTCCGCCCCCGCAGCCTCCGGTAATGCCCTCGGCGGCCAGGGCCTCGATCCAGTCGGCGAACGTGGACGGGCATGCGACATCCGGAAACAGGTGCGCGCAGGGGGGCGGGGCATAGCAGACGCCGTACTTTCCCTTCAGCAGAAAGACGGCCATCTGCTGCCGCAGCGTGCCGTTGTTGACCCCGTAGTTGCCGCCTCCGATGCCGGCGGTGACGTCGTTGTGGACGAGCAGCCAGACGGCGCTGTGGAAGAGGTTCGCAGGCGGGACGTCGAGAAAGTCCGCCGCCCAACCGTTGGTGAGGGTGCCCGAGGACCCGCTCGGGTTCGATACGACGACGTCGTTGACGGTACCGGGCGTCAGCGCGGGCATGGAGGACGTGATCGTCTGGGCGTCCACGACGTTCACGCTCGTCGCCGGCACGCCTCCGACCGTCACGGTCGCCCCGGCCTCGAAGAGCATTCCCTTCAAGGTCGTCACCGTGCCGCCCGCGGCCGGGCCCAGCGGCGGATTGCCTGTGAAGACGAGCTGCTGCGAGAATTCCGAGGTGTTGCCGCCGGGGTCGGTGGCCGTGGAGGTCACGAGCTCACCCGACGCGATCGTCACGGGTAGGACGACGTCGAAGGAGGCATTCCCGGAACCGTCCGTCGTCACCTGTGTCGAGCCGATGTAGGTCTTTCCCTCGAGCAGTTCGGCGGGGCGCAGATTGCAGATCGAATAGAAATCCAGGTCGAAGGTCGTTGCGGCGGCGCTGTTGAGCGTCCCCTGAACGTGCGTGCCCGAGCCCTGGGGCGCGGCCGGAGCCGCGGAGGTCAGGACGGGGAAGTTCTGTCGTCCGTTCCCCCCACCGTCGCCGTCGCCGAGGTCGTTGGGAGTGACGCCGCCGGAGCCGCTGAAAACATCGAGATCGATGCCGAGACCGCCGACGCCGGAGACCTGCCGGTTGCCGAAGATCGAGTTGCCGCGGATCGCCGCCTGGCCGCCCGAAACGAAGATCCCCGCGGACGGGCCGCTGTTCTTGCCGTTGTAGGCGATGGTGTTGCCCTCGCCGGGAACAATTCCGCCGATGACGATTCCGGTTCCACCCGACATCGTGATGCCGCGGCCCTGCGTGCCGAGGTCGAGCGTTCCGGCCGCATCCGTGCCGATGAAGTTGCCCTGGATCAGGGCTGGCCCGGAGCCGATCTGGATGCCTTCGTAAACGCCCGCGATCGTGTTCCCCAGGATCTGGACGGATCCGGTCCCGAGGAGGCTGATCCCGGCAAAGCCGTCGTTGATGAACACTCCGCGGATGATGCCCTTCTGGCCGGTGACGTCCGTTCCGAAGAAGTTGCCCTGAATCGTGACGCCGGTGTTTCCCTGAATGCCGACGCCGGTCGTGATGTTGCCGAAGACGTTGCGGGCCTCGGCCGCGGAGCCTCCCACGAGCAGGGCCGTGCCGGCGGTGGCCAGGACGCCGTTGCTGGGCCCGCCGACCGCGCGGAGCGTCTCGAGCCCGGAAGCCTTCATCGCGATCAGGTTCCCCTGGACGAGATGTCCCGACCCCCCGGAGATCCGAACCTGACTGGAGTTGAACCCGGAGATCAGGTTTCGGTCCGCCGGGGTCGTCCCGCCGACGCGGGCGCCGGTCTGCTGGTTGATCAGGACGCCGCTCGAGACGTTTCCATTGACGGGAATGGTCTCGCCGTCGGTCCTGGTCCCGAGGAAGTTGCCCGCGACGACGTTGTTCGCGACCGACCCGAGCAGCTGAATGGCCGCCGTCGAGCAGTGGTACACCGCGAGGCCCCGGATCGTGGTGTCGCCGGCCTTCGAGACGAGGCACGGGCTCGCCCCGCCCGATTCGATTTCGATCTGGAGCACCGTGTCCAGGCCCTGGTTGGTGGAATGCGTGTTGGGCGACGAGCCGGCCTGCGTGTAGCCGTCGATCGTGACGGCACCCGTGATGTCGGGCAGCGCGGAGCCGAGCAGGATCGTGTGCGGGCCGCTCCCGACGATATTGAACGTGATGGTGTCGGCGCCCGGGTTGGCGTTGGCGTCGAGGATCGCCTGGCGCAGGCTGCCGGCGCCGGCGTCGGCGGTGGAGGTGACGTTATAGGTGTTGGCCGTCGCCGGGACGGCGGCCGCGAGAAGCAGAACAGCCAGGCCGAGTCGGCGCATGGGAAGCCTCCTGATCTCTTCTCGTCAAACGAACCGACCCGGGGTCACAAAAAGGGCGAGCCGTCAGGCCCGCCCGAAGGAAGCGAGGATGATGGACGGCCACCCTCAAGGCAGCGAGAACGTGTTGACGAGGAACGCCGCCATCTGGCCTCGGTTGGCGTTGGTCAGCGGGCAGTAGTTGCCGCCGCCGCAGCCGCCGGTGATTCCCTCGGCCGCGAGCTGCTCGATCCAGGGGGCGAAGAGCGAAGGGCAGGCCACGTCCCCGAAGTCCCCGTTGCAGGGAGGCGGCGCATACGAGGAGCCGTGCTTGGCCTTGAGGAGGAAGGCCGCCATCTGGTCCCGCCGCACGGGGTTGGCGGGGCAGAAGTTGTTTCCGCCGCAGCCGCCGGTGATGCCCTCGGCCGCGAGCGCCTCGATCCACGGGGCGAAGTTCGAAGGGCAGGGCACGTCGGCGAAGACGCCCGCGCAGGGGGGCGGCACGTAGCAGACGCCGTACTTGGACTTCAGGAGGAAGACCGCCATCTGCTGACGAAGCGTGTTCTGCCCCACGCCGTAGTTGCCGCCGCCCACACCCGCGGTGATGCCGTTGGCGACGAGCTTTGTCACCTGGGTGAGGAACTGGTTTCCGGGCAGGACGTCGTTGAAGTAGGCGATCCATCCCTTGGGCAGCGTCCCGGAGAGCCCTCCCATCGGGTTCTGGACGAAGACGTCGTTGATCGACCCGGCCGGGAGGGCGGGGATGTTCGCGAAAATGGTGTTCGCGTCATCGACGCTCACACCGGTCGCCGCCACGCCGCCCACGGTGACCGTCGCACCGTCCACGAAGGCCAGTCCCTTGATCTGCGCGCTGTTGTAGCCGGTGGGTTGCCCGGCGCCCGGCGACATGGAAAGGACGAAGCGCGGCGTGAACTCCGAGGTGTTGCCGTCGGGGTCCGTGGCTGTCGCCGTGATCACCGACCCGTTGGCGACCGCCATCGGAAGCACCGCGTTGAAGGCCGCGTCGCCGCCGCCGTCCGTCGTGACCTGGATCGAACCCAGGTAGGACTCCGCCTCGGGCAGGTCCTGCGGGCGCCGCGCGCAGGCCGCATTGGCGTAGAAGTCGAGGTCGAACGTGGTTGCCGGAGAGCTCTGGAGCGAGCCCGCGACGGTCGTCGTGGAGACGCCATAGATGACCGAGGAGATCAGTGGATAGTTCTGACCTTGATTGGGACCGCCGTCCACATCGCCGGGATCGTTCAGGTCGACACCCCAGATGTTGTTGGAGAAAAGCTCGATGCCAAGCCCTCCGATGCCTCCATAGGAGTCGTTGCCGTAGATCGTGTTGCCGCGGACCGAGACGCGCTGCCCGACCACGAAGACTCCGGAACCGGGCGCACCGAGGTTGGCGATCACGAGGGTGTTCGCGATGACGTTGCCTTCGCCGGGGCCGGGTCCGCCGATCGTGACGTCGCTGGCCGCGACCCGAATGCCGGACCAGGTGTTTCCGAGGCGCAGCGTCAATCCGGGATCGGTGCCGATGATGTTGCCCTGGATCACGGTGCCGCTTCCGAAAACGTTAATCCCGCCGTCGCCGAGGGCGCCGCCGATGACGTTGCCGGCCCCGGCGGCCGATCCGCCGATCGTGTTCCCCTGATTGTTGACGGAGATGCACGGGCCGTAACAACCGAGGGCGATCGTTCCTGTCACGTCGAGCCCCAGGAAGTTGCCGCGGACGAGGTTGCCCGTGGCGTTGGTGCCGTTGATTCCGGCGCCGAGCGTGACGGGGTTGGCGATGACGTTGCGCGCTGCGGCCGCGGTGCCGCCGACCGTGATTCCTGTGCCGGTGAAGATGCCGACGGCGGACGTGCCACTCGTCGCGAGTCTGGCCGCGCCGGCGGCGTTCGTTCCGATGAGATTGCCCTGGATGAGGTGGCCGCTGTTGGCCCCGAAGTTTTCGCCGATGTGGACCTGGTGGTAGAGGCTGTCGCCGCCCGAGATCAGGTTACGCGCGGCGGGCGTCGTGCCGCCGATGCGCGCGTTCTGGGCGGAGACGAGGTTGACACCGTTCTGGTAGGGCGTGAGCGCCTGCGTTCCGTCGGCGCTCGAGCCGAGAAAGCACCCCTCGACGACGAGGTTCTGGTGGGAGGGCGGCGGCGTCTCGATGTCCGGCCCCGCGCAGCGATTGATCGCCAGACCCTTGATCGTGACGTTGTCGGCCTGAACCGACAGGCAAGCCGTGCTCCCGGCATTCGTCCCGCTGATCTCGATCTGAAGGACCGTGTTCAGCCCCATGCTCGTGGGGTTGGTGTTTGCAGAGGATCCCGACTGCGTGTAGCCGTCGATCGTGACGGTCTCCGTGATGGCCGGCAGGGCCGACGTCGGCGCGATCGTGTGCACGCCGCTCCCGACGATACCGAAGGCGATCGTGTCGGCGCCCGGGTTGGCGTTGGCGTCGAGGATCGCCTGGCGCAGGCTTCCGGCACCGGAGTCGGCCGTCGTGCTCACCGTGTAGGTGATCGCCGAACCGAGCGCCGCTGCGGCGTAGAGAACTGCACCCATTCCGAGTCGCTTGAGCATTGGGATCCTCCTGCCTCTCCACTCGATAAACGTGGCGCGATGAGGCCATGGGCGGGCCGCAGCCCGGCGATCGCTCGAGTGCGCATCCCGAGGCGGACCGGTCATGGAAGATCGAAGGCATTGAACAGAAACGCCGCCATCTGGCCCCGCGTCACGTTGTTGAGCGGACAGTAGTTGCCGCCCCCGCAGCCGCCCGTGACCCCCTCCGCGGCGAGCTGCTCGATCCAGGGGCTGAACGGGGAAGCGCAGTCGACGTCGCCGAAGTCGCCGTCGCAGGGCGGGGGTACGTACGACGCCCCGTGCAGAGCCTTGAGGATGAAGACCGCCATCTGGTCGCGCCGGACGGGGTTGACCGGACAGTAATTGTCGCCGCCGCAGCCTCCCGTGATGCCCTCCTCGGCGAGCTGCTCGATCCAAGGCGCGAAGCCGGAGCTGCACGGAACGTCGTCGAAAACACCCGTGCAGGGCGGCGGCGTGTAGCAAATCCCGTACTTGGCCTTCAGCAGGAACACCGCCATCTGCTGGCGGAGCGTCGGCTGATTGATGCCGTAGTTCCCGCCGCCTACCCCGGCCGTGATGCCGTTGGCGACGAGGCTCGTGATCTGCGTGTAGAACTGACTGCCGGGGATGTCGTTGAAGTTCGCGATCCATGCGTTGGGCAGGGTTCCGGAGGCACCGCCGCCGGGATTCGCGACCGTCAGATGGTTGATCGTTCCGGCCGGGAGCGCCGGAATGTTCGCCGTGATCGTGGTCGGATTGTCGACGACGACTCCCGTCGCGGGGACTCCACCGATCGTGACCGTCGCGCCCGGCTCGAACGCGAGGCCGCGGATCTGCGCCCCGATGACGCCGCTCGGAGGTCCGGACACGGGGTCGAGCGAGAGCACGAAGCGCGGCGAAAGCTCGGACGTCTCGCCGGACGGGCTCGTGGCCGTGGCCGTGATCGGCGATCCGTTCACGACGACGACCGCGAGAACCTCGTTGAAGGCCGCGTTGCCGGACCCGTCCGTCGTGACTTCGATCGAGCCGATGTAGGTCTTCGCCTCGTCCTGCTCCTGCGGGCGGCCGTTGCACGCGGGGTTGGAATAGAAGTCGACATCGAAGGTGGTCGAGGGCGTGCTCTGGAGCGTTCCGGCGATCGTGGTATTCGCGCCTCCGTAGGTCACCGAGGAGATCAGCGGATAGTTCTGGTAGCCGTTCGGGCCGCCATCCGCGTCTCCGGCATCGTTGATGTTGACGCCCAGATCGAAGAGATTGCCGCCGGTGAGGTCGATGGCGAGGCCGCTGTTGGCCTGGATCCCGGCGTTGTCGAAGATCGAGTTCCCGCGCACGGAGGCGTTGACGCCGTGGACCACGACCCCCGCCCAGCCGCGGTTGTACGCGATGATGTTGCCCTCGCCGGGGCCGATGCCACCGATCGTGTTGTTCGAGCCGCCGACCTTGATGCCCCAGTAGCCGTTGGCGAGGCGGACGGTGCCCGTGGCGTCGGTTCCGACCTGGTTGCCCTGGACGACGTTGCCGTCGCCACTGAGCTCGATTCCCGAGTCGATCGCCCCGCCGACGCGGTTGCCCGCCCCGGCGGCGGAGCCGCCGATCGTGTTGTTGTTGGAGCCGTTGTTGACGGTGATGCCGACGGAAGTCACGGCGATGACGATCGTGCCCGTGACGTCGAGCCCGACGAAGTTGCCCACGATCTGGTTGCCCGTGCCGTTGACCAAGATCGGGCCGGCGAACATGTTGCGGGCGGCGGCCGTCGTGCCGCCCACGACGTTGTTGCTGCCTCCGCCGGTGCCCATCGCCAGCGGACCGTCCGGGACGATGTAATGCAGGCCCGTGAGGTCCGTGCCGACCAGGTTGCCGGCGACGAGCGAATTCGAGACCGGCTGCGTGATCCCCAGCCCGAAGGCGATGTGATCGGCGAACAGGCTGGAGCCGGAGATCAGGTTCCGCGCCGCGGGCGTCGTCCCGCCGATCCGGGCGTTCGTCTGAGAGCGTGGATTGACGCCGCCACCGTACGGCGCGAGTGCCGCCGTTCCGGCCGCGTCGGTGCCGATGAAGCAGCCCTCGAGAACGAAATTGGAGTGCGCGCCCGTGGTCGCGACCGCCTTGTCGGTACACCGGTTGACGACGAGGCCGCGGACCGTGACGTCGTCGGCCGCGGCGAAGAGGCACGGCGCGGCGCCGGCGTTGGTCCCGTCGATCTCGATGCGAAGGACGGTGTTGAGGCCCTGGCCGGCCGGGTTCGTGTTGGCCGAGGCCCCCGACTGCGTGTAGCCGTCGATCGTCACGGGGCCCGTGATGGTCGGCAGCGGGGAGGCCGGCGCGATCGTGTGGACGCCCGAACCCACAATGGCGAAGGCGATCGCGTCCGCTCCGGGATTGGCATTGGCGTCCGTGATCGCCTGACGGAGGGTCCCGGCTCCCGAGTCGGCGGTCGACGTCACGGTGTACGTGGTCGCGCCACCGAGGGCGGCGACCCCGGACAGGATGGCGGTGAGGCCGAGTCGCTGGAGCATGCAGCAATCCTCCTGACCCTGACTCGACAAAATGTCGGGCCGGGTGCCAGCAGACTATCCGCGCAGTGCTACGGAAGAGAGAACGCCTTGACGATGAACGCCGCCATCTGGCCCCGCGTGTTGATGTTGCCGGGGCAGTAGTTGCCGCCGCCGCAACCGCCGGTGATTCCCTCGGCCGCGAGCTGCTCGATCCACGGGGCGAAGGAGGACGGACAGGTCACGTCGGCGAAGACGCCGGCGCAGGGGGGCGGCGTGAAGCCGGAGCCGTACTTGGCCTTGAGCAGGAAGACGGCCATCTGGGCGCGGGTGACCGGGTTGAGCGGGCAGTAGTTGCCGCCGCCGCATCCGCCGGTGATGCCCTCGGCGGCGAATTGCTCGATCCACGGCGAGAAGTTCGACGAGCAGGGAACGTCCGAAAAGACGCCCTGGCAGGGGGGCGGGGTATAGCAGACGCCGTGCTCGGCTTTCAGCACGAAGACCGCCATCTGCTGGCGCGTGACGTTGTTGTTCGGGCCGTAGTTGCCTCCGCCGATGCCGGCCGTGATGGCGCCAGCCACCAGCTTCGAGATCAGGGTGTCGAAGAGACTGCCCTTGGCCACGTCGGAAAAGCGCGACACGTACCCGTTGTGGAGGGTGTCGGTCACACCGCCGGAATTCGTCACGACGACGTCGTAGACGCCTCCGGGAGTGAGCGCCGGGCCCACGAAATTGATTTTCGTTTCCGAAGAGAGGTCGATGGCGACGGGAGAGCCGCCGACCGTCACGACGGACCCGGCGTCGAACATCTGGCCGAAGAGGGACTGGCTGGCCGTGTCTCCGGCGCCGCCGACCCCCGGGGCGATGCGGAAGGCGATGCCCGGGAAGAGCTCGGACGTGTTGCCGAGCGGATCCGTCGCCGTTCCCGTCACCGGGGCGCCGGCGTCGATCGGAGCAAGGAGAAGCACGTTGAAGGTCGCGTCTCCCGAGGCGTCGGTTGTCACCTGCGCGGAGCCGAGGTACGTCTCGGCCTGCGGCAGATCGCGCGGGCGGCCGAGGCAGGCCGGGTTGGAGTAGAAGTCGAGGTCGTACAGCGTCGAGGCGTGGCTGTTGAGCGTTCCGATGATGCGCGTGCCCCCGGCCTCGGGGACGGCCGAAGTGATCATCGGATAGTTCTGAAACTCGTTGCCGCTCTGCGTGTCGCCGTCGCCCGGGTCGTTGGGGTTCGGTCCGTTGGGCGTCGAGCTGAAATTGAGATCGATCGCCATGCCGACGCCGTTCGAGCCGACTCCTCCCACGCCGTTGCCGAAGATGCGATTGCCGCGGATGGGATTCCGGGTCGCGAAGGAACCGACGAGCAGGCCGACCCATCCGTTGAAAGCGATGACGTTGGCTTCGCCGGCACCGGTCCCGCCGATCGCGAGGTTGCTCGTGGCCACGTTGGCGCCCATGATCCGATTGCCGAAGTTGCGGGTGGCGGTGGTGTCCGTGCCGACGAAGTTGCCCTGGAAGATCACGGGCCTGGCGAGCAACACCCCGTAATCGAATCCGCCGATCACGTTGCCTTCGCCGGGACCGGTCCCGCCGATCTTGCTGCCGGTCGTGGTCTGACCCCCTTCCTCGATGCCCGTGTCGCCGCCCGGGATGACTCCCGTCTGCATCGCGTCGACCCCGATGAAGTTGCCCTGGATCGTCGTCGCCTTGCCGTCGAGCTTGATCCCGGTGTTGTAGCCGACAATGACGTTGGCGGCGCCCGCGGCCGAGCCGCCGATGAGAACCGCGCCGTTCAGGGAGTACGCCATGATTCCGATGCCGCCGGCCAGGCTCGCGATCCGTCGGGCGCCCGTCGCGTCCGTGCCGACCAGATTTCCCTGGACGACGCCGGATGTGGACGAGCCTGTCACGTCGATTCCGATGTTGCCGCTCGGGGAAACCAGGTTGCGCTCGGCGGGCTGTAGGCCGCCGATGCGGACGTTCAAGCCGTAGACATAGACGCCGACCGCGGAGTCGGTCGAGGTCAGTCCGTCGATGGTCGTACCGAGGTAGCAGCCCTCGACGACCAGGTTGGAAGTATTGAAGCTGGTGTCGGCGTCGACCTGGCCCCCGCCGAACCCGTGGATCGCGAGGCCACGGATCGTGACGTTCTGCGTCTGGATCCGCAGGCCGGCGTTCAGGGACGACTGGCCCGCGATCTCGATCTTCAGGACCGTGTCCAGGCCCTGGCCCACCGGCTGGGTGTTCGGCGACGCGCCCGGTTGGGTGTAGCCGTCGATCGTCACGGCGTCGGTGATCGATGGCAGCACGGTCGACGGGGTGATCGTCTGAACGCCCGAACCGACGATGTTGAAGGCAATCGTGTCGGCCCCGGGGTTCGCGTTGGCGTCGAGGATCGCCTGGCGGAGCGTCCCGGCTCCCGAGTCGGCGGTCGAGGTCACCGTGTACGTTGTGGCCAGGGCCGTCCCGGCGACCAGAAATGCGGCGAGCGCGAGGCGAATGGTGTGCGGCAAGGGTGCCTCCTGTCGCTTCTCTCGGCAAAAAGAACCGGCGGGGGCCATTTCGCTACAATTGGCAACATCCATGACGAGCCAACCTCCGGACCCGAGGCCTGAAGAGGTCACGGGCCTCCTGCGCGCCGCCGAGGCCGGTGACCGGGAGGCGTTGGATCGCGTCTTTTCCGTACTTTACGGGGAGCTGCGGGCAATCGCCCACCGCCAGCTTCTCGGGGCGCCGGCCGAGCAGACCCTGTCGACCACCGCCCTCGTCCACGAGGCCTATCTCAAGCTCTCGCGGGGCGCGGGCTGGACGGCGAAGGACCGCCAGCACTTCTTCTCGCTCGCCGCGCGGGCGATGCGGATGATCCTCGTCGACCAGGCCCGCTCGCGCACCCGACAGCGGCGCGGCTCGGGGAAACGGCCCCTCGACCTCGAGAACGTCGAGATCCCGGTCGAGGAGCGCGCCGCCGAGATCGTTGCGCTCGACGAGGCGCTCGTTCGGCTCGGAGAAGTCGACGGCGAGCTCGCGCAGATTGTCGAGTGGCGGTTCTTTGCGGGGCTCTCGGTGGAGGAGATCGCGGAGATGTCGGGCCGGTCGGAGCGGACGGTCAAGAGGCACTGGCAGGCGGCCCGCGCGTTCCTGTACCAGGAGCTGTCCACGCCGGGATCGGAGTCGTGAACGCCGGAGGGCGCTGGACCGAGGTCCGCGCGCTCTTCGAGGAGCTCGTCGAGCTTCCCCCGTCCGAGCGCGAGCGCCGGATCGCGGCGCTGCCCGACCCGGAACTCGCATCGCGGGTGTCCCGCCTGCTCGCCGCGGATTCCGAGGCGGGGCGGTTTCTCGAGACGCCCGCCGTCGGCGTCGCCGGAGGCCTCTTCGAGGGGCTCGCCGGGACCGAGGCCGAGGCGCCGCCTCCCGAGCGCATCGGGCCCTGGCGCGTACTCGGGCGTCTCGGCCGCGGCGGCATGGGGGAGGTTCTCCTCGGCGAACGCGCCGATGGCCTCTTCGAACAGAAGGTCGCGATCAAGCTGCTCCGGCACGGGATGGCCTCGGACGAGGTCCTCGAGCGCTTCTCGCGGGAGCGCCGGATCCTGGCGAGACTCGAGCACCCGCACATCGCGCGTCTTCTCGACGGCGGGGCGACCGACGACGGGCGGCCGTACTTCGTCATGGAGCTCGTCGAAGGCGAGCCGATCACGGATTACTGCCGGGCCCGGGATCTGTCCGTGGAGAATCGGCTGCGGCTGCTCCAGGACTGCTGCGACGCAGTCGCCGCGGCGCACCGCAACCTCGTCGTGCACCGGGACCTGAAGCCCTCCAACGTCCTCGTCACGAAGGACGGACAGGTCAAGCTCCTCGACTTCGGGATCGCGAAGCTGCTCGGTCCAGACGAGACGGGCGAGGCGGTCGCGGAGACGCGGACCGAGCTTCGCCTGCTGACCCCCGCCTATGCCGCGCCCGAGCAGATCTTCGGCGAGCCCGTGACGACGGCGACGGACGTCTGGGCGCTCGGCGCCCTCGCGTACGAGCTATTGACCGGCACGCTGCCGCAGAAGCGGGAGAGCCGGTCGGCCTCCTCCCTCGCCGCGTCGGCAGCGGACGACGTGACGGAGCGCCCGAGCCAGCGAGTCGGTCGGGAGCCGCTCGGCGCGCTTCCGCTGCGCTCGCCGACCGAAGGAGACCGGCGGCGCCTCGTGAGGCGCCTTCGCGGCGACCTCGACAACGTCCTCCTCGCGGCGCTGCGGCGGGCGCCCGAGCGCCGCTACGGCTCGGTGACGGCATTCGCCGGCGACCTGCGCCGTCACCGCGAGGGCCAGCCGGTCAAGGCGCGGCCGGACACCATCGGATATCGCCTCGGCAAGTTCGTGCGGCGCAACCGGATCGTCGTCGCCGCCGGGATTCTCGTTCTCGCGTCCCTCGTGGCCGGTCTGGGCGTCGCGGCCTGGCAGGCGCGCCGCGCGGAGGCGCACGCGAAGGCGGCGGCCGCGGCCGCGCGGCGGGCGGAAGGCGTCAAGGAATTCCTGATCGGCCTCTTCGAGGTCGCCGATCCCGAACAGGCGTCCGGCGGGTCGGTCACGGCGAGCGAGCTGCTCGACCAGGCCGGCAAACGCCTGCATACGGAGCTCGCGTCGGAGCCCGACCTCCAGTCGGACCTTCTCGAGGCCGTGGCACGAATCGACAAGGGCCTCGGCCGGCTCGACACGGCCGAAGACCTGGCGAAGCGATCGCTCGCCATTCGCGAGAAGGTCCTTCCCCCCGGCGACGCGGCCATCGGCCGGAGTCTCGCGACGCTCGGCGCCGTCCGGATGTCGAAGGGCCAGCTCGACGATGCCGAGAAACAGATCACGGCGGCGCTCGTCATTCTGGAGGCGAAGGAGCCGCCCGACAGCCTCGCCACGGCGCGCGCCCGGAGCGACTTCGCCCAGGTGCGCTTCTGGAAGGGCGACGCGGTCCGAGCCGAGAAGGACGAGCGCGGGGTCTACGACACTTACCGCCGCGTCCTCGGCGACGAGAACGCCCAGACGGCGATGCACCTGCGCAACCTCGGCGTTCTGCTGGACGAGCTCGATCGTCTGGACGAAGCCGAGAAGGCCTACCGCGACTCCCAGGCCGTGCTCGTGCGCCAGCTCGGGCCGGACCACGTCAACCTCGCGTACAGCTACCTGAACCTCGCCGTGCTGCTGGGCGGACGGCGCAATCAGCCGGCCGAGGCCGATGCGCTCTACAAGCGCACGCTCGAGATCCGGCGCAAGGCGCTCGGGCCGAAGCATCCGACCGTCGGCCAGGCGCTTCAGCTCTCGGCGCTCTTCTACCTGAACCAGGGCCGGCTCGAGGAGTCCGAGGCCGCCTATCGCGAGGCACTGGCGATCTTCTCCGGGATCGACCCGAAGCACTTCGAGGTCGGCAAGTGCAAGAACGGCCTGGCGCTCATCGCCTCCCGGCGCGGCCGCTATGCCGAGGCCGAGGCCATGATGGCGGAGGTCGAAACCCTCTTCCGCGAGGTCCTCGGCGAGAAGCACCCTTTCACCTGGCAGGTCCGCGGCAACCGCGCGACGCAGATCGGGTTGCAGGGCCGGCTCGAAGAGGAGGAAACACTCGAGCGGGAGGTCGCGCAGAAGCTCGAGGAGTTGAACGGCAGGGGCTCGGGCGAAGCGCTCGACGCGCGCGCGCGGCTGGCGGAGACCCGGCGCAAGCGCGGAAATCCCAACGAAGCCCTGCCCGTGCATCGGGAGGTCCTCGCGGCCGTGGTCAAGATGGAGGGCGAGGACAGCACCTGGGTCGCGATGCTCCGCTACCAGGTCGCGGCGGACCTCCTCGCGGCCGGCAAGCCGGAGGACCGGGCCGAGGCCAAGGCCCTGCTCGACCGCGCCCTCGCCGTGCTCGAAAAGCAGGCCCCGCCCCACCAGCGGCTCGCCGAGGTCCAGGCCCTCCGCAAGAGCACCGGCTGAAGCTTCCCGCTACGGCAGCCCCAGCGCCTTGACGAGAAACGTCGCCATCTGCCCCCGAGTGTTCGGGCTCGAGGGACAGTAGACCGTCCCGTTGCCGCAGCCGGACGTCACGAATTCGAACTTGAGCTGCTCGACCCAGTTGGCGAAGAGGGAGGGGCATGGAACGTCGGCGAAGATCCCGCTGCAGGCGGGGGCCTGGTAGCTCGAGCCGTGGAGCGTCTTCAGGAGAAAGGGCGCCATCTGGTCGCGGCGGACCGTCGACGTCGGACAGAAATTGCCGCCGCCGCAGCCGCCCGTGATGCCCTCCGCGAAGAGCGCCTCGATCCAGTCGGCGAAGGGGGACGGGCACGGCACGTCGGCGAAGAGGCCGGGCGGCGCACAGGGCGGAGGCGTGTAGCACAGCCCGTGCTTGGCCTTCAGCAGGAACACCGCCATCGCCTGGCGCTTGACGGGATCGGAGACGCCGTACAGGCCGCCTCCGATACCGACGGTGACCTCGTTGGCCACGAGTTTGACGATGTCACCGTGAAACGGATCCGCCGGCGGGACGTCCGAAAAATCGGCGACCCACCCATTGTCGAGCGTGCCCGACAGGCCGCCGGGGTTCGTCACCACGACGTCGTGGATGCTGCCCGCCGGCTTGGCCGGAAACGTGGCGGTGATCGTGTAGGGCGGTGTGACGACGACGCTCGAAGCGGCCTCGCCGCCGACCGTCACGGTCGCGCCGGCCTCGAACCCCTGCCCGGAGAGCGTCACGCTGCCGCCGGACGGGGGCCCCGAGCGGGGATCGACCTTGAGCAGGAGGGACAGCGAGTTCTCCGACGTGTTGCCGTCCGGGTCGGTGGCCATCGCCGTGACGCCCTGCCCGACGGTCAGCGGCGCGGCGAGAATGTAGTCGATCGTCGCGTTGCCCGAAGCGTTCGTGGTGACCTGCGTCGAACCGACGTAGTCCTGGGCCTGCGGGAAGGCCGTGGGCCGGACCACGCAGGCCGGATTCGCATAGAAATCGACGTCGAAGGTCGTCGACGGCGTGCTGTTGAACGAAGCGTGGACGACGGTCGGCGGACCGTAGTCGATGCCCGTGATCATGGGCGAATTCTGCAGATTGTTGGCCCCGGTGTCGACGTCGCCGGGGTCGTTGGGCGCCGCGGCCGCCCAGTCCGGCGCGAAGCCGCGCGACACGTTGCCGTAGATGCGGTTCCCCCGCACCGTGACGCGGTTGCTGCTGAAGCTCAGGATGGTGACTCCGACCGGATACCAGCCCGGCCGGCCGCCGTTGAAGGCGACGACGTTGCCTTCCCCCGGAGCGATGCCGCCGACGAGCGCGCCGTCGCCGTCGTGCAACGGGGAGACGATCATTCCTCCGGCGCGGTTCCCGAGGTTGCGGGTCCCGCTCGCGTCCGTTCCGACGATATTGCCTTGAACGGTGATGAGCCCCGCGCGGTTGCCGACACTGACCCCGAGGCTCGCGTTGCCGCTGATGATGTTGCCTTCCCCCGGAGCACTGCCTCCGATCTGGATCGGCTGGTCGCCGGTCCCGGCGGCGATGCCGATGCCGTTGGGAAGGGACACCGTCACGGTCCGGTCCGTCCCGATGATGTTTCCCCGGATCACGGCCGTGGGTATATCGTCGACCGTCTCCACGATGGCGATGCCGGTCCCTTCGGCGTTCATCTCCTCGACGTTGTTGCCGGAGATCAGGTTCCGGTCCGCGGGAAGTGGTCCGCCGATCTGGTGGCCGACGCCCCCGAAAACGTAGATGCCGCGAATCTGCCGGGTCACCCCGATTCCCCGGGGCACGGACAATCCGTCGGGCGTCGTCCCGATGTAGTTGCCGACGATCGTGATCCCGTCGCCCGCGCCCGCGTCGACCCAGATCCCGGCGATGTAGCAACGGTTGATGGCGAGTCCCCGGATCACGGTCCCGCCGGCGGCGATGCGCAGGCCGACGGAGCTCAGCGCGAGCGGCAGAGGCTGTCCGCTGATCTCTATTGTGAGGACGGCGTTGGTTCCCTGGGGAAAGGCGAGGGTATCGGGCGAGGACCCCGCCTGCGTGTAGCCGTCGATCGTCGTCGTCTCCGTGATCGTCGGCAGGGGTGTCAGAAGCGAGATGGTGTGGACGCCAGGCCCCGGGATCGCAAACTGGATGGCGTGGGGGCCGCCCGAGGCGTTGGCGTCGAGGATCGCCTGGCGCAGCGACCCGGCGCCCGAGTCGTTCGCGTTCGTCACGGTCAACGTGGCGGCGGCCAACGGCGCCGCGAGGCAGAGGGCGGCGAGAGCGAGGGGAGTGCGCATGCGAAGGGATCCTCCGTTCAGGGAAGGCGCAGCGCCTTCACCAGGAAAGTCGCCATCTGGCCGCGGTTGTTCGGGTTGGAGGGACAGTAGTTGCCGCCGCCGCAGCCGGACGTCACGTACTCGATCGAGAGTTGCTCGATCCAGTCCGCGAAGAGAGAGGGGCAGGCCACGTCGGCGAAGACTCCGCTGCAGCGCGGCGGAGTGTAGGTCGGGCCGTGCACGGCCTTGAGCAGGAACGGGGCCATCTGGTCGCGCCGCACGGAATCCAGCGGGCAGAAGTTCCCGCCGCCGCACCCGCCGGTAATGCCTTCCGCCGCCATCGCCTCGATCCAGTCGGCGTACTGCGAGGGGCAGGGCACGTCGGCGAAGAAGCCGGGCGGCGTGCACGCGGGCGGCGTGTAGCAGACCCCGTGCTCGGCCTTGAGGACGAAAACGGCCATGGACTGGCGCTTCACCGGGTTGGCCACTCCGTACAGTCCGCCGCCGGCACCCGCCGTGACCTGGTTCGCGACGAGCTTGACGACGTCGTCGTGGAACTGATTGGCTGGCGGAACGTCGAGGAAATCGGCGATGTAGCCGTTGCGAAGCGTTCCGGAGACGCCCCCCGGGTTCGTGACGACGACGTCGTGGGCCGTTCCCGCTCCGAATGCCGGCATGTTCGCCGTGATCGAGTACGGCGGCGTGACGACGACGTTCGAGGCGGCGACTCCGCCCACCGAGACGGTCGCGCCCGGTTCGAAGAGCTGCCCGCCGAGCGTGACGCTGCCGCCGCCCGCCGCCGGGCCGGAGCGCGGCAGGGCCTTCAGCAGGATCGTCTGCGAGAACTCTGACGTGTTGCCGGAAGGATCCGTGGCGATGGCCGTCACGCGTCCTCCCGGGGCGATGGGCGAGGGCAGCGTGTAGTCGATCGCGACGATGCCCGATGCGTTGGTCGTCGCCGTCGCGCTTCCGACGCGCACATCGCCCTGCGTGGAGAGCACCGGAAACGCGACGCAGCTCGTGCTGGCGTAGAAGTCCACGTCGAACGTGGTCGAAGGCGCGCTGCTCAGCACGAAGTGCGCCACGGTCGGGGGCCCGTAGTCGATCCCGGTCAGCACGGGAGCGTTCTGGCGTCCGTTCGGCCCGACGTCCCCGTCGCCGGGATCCGCCGCGTGGGGCGGATCGAGCCCGAGCGCGATCGCCACGGGGCGATTGTCGTAGAAGAGGTTGCCACGAGCCGTGATCTGGCCGCTCGAGCCGGACATGAGAAAACCGGCCGGATAACTGAAGGGGCCGCCCAGCCCGTTGTGCGCGATGACGTTGCCTTCGCCCGGGCCGAGGCCGCCGAGGACGCCCGTGAACGGCTGACCGCTCGTGTCCATCGAGACGCCGTTGCCGAGGTTCGCGAGGTTCGCCGTCTGCGTCGGGTTGGTGCCGACGAAGTTCCCTTGGAAGGTCGAGAACCGTCCGTAGAAGCCGACCGCGAGGCTTCCACCGATCACGTTGCCCTCGTTCGCTCCCGGCCCGCCGATCTGGACTCCGTGCTTCGACG
The DNA here is from genome assembly GCA_963805495.1 of uncultured Acidobacteriota bacterium. Lineage (GTDB taxonomy): Bacteria > Acidobacteriota > Thermoanaerobaculia > UBA5066 > Gp7-AA6 > DAHUXD01. The sequence continues at coordinate 1,103,676 of CAWDUQ010000001.1, forward strand.
GGCAATACACGCCCATCCCGTTGGTGATGACGTAGGAGACGTTGGCATCGGTTCCGATGAGATTCCCCTGCACTTTGCCGGCGACGTTGTACTCGAGGTAAACGCCGGCCAGGCCCGGATTTCCGGAGATGAGGTTCCGGTCTGCGGGGTTGGGTCCACCGACCTGGACGTTGAGGGGCGGCTCGTTGCCGAGCGTGCCAAGGGCGAATACCCCCCAACGCTGGGATGACCCGTCGTCGACCGGTGTTCCCGCCGGCGTCGTGCCGAGGAAGTTGCCGGTCACCGTCAGATTCCCCTTGTCGTAGATCGCGCCGTCGCCGCAGCGGTTGATCACGAGACCCTGGATGTGCGCCGCGGTGGTCTCGAGCTCCCAGCAGGACGCGAGCGAAACGGCGGCTCCGTTGATTTCGATGTTCAGCACGGCGTTGGTGCCCTGGGCGAGCGGCAGAGTGTTCGGCGAGGACCCCGGCTGCGTGTAGCCGTCCACGGTGATCGGGCCGAACGCCTTGGGAAGCCACGTCGTGAGGAAGATCGTGTGCACGCCCGGACCGGGGATGTTGAACTGGATCGTGTCGGCGCCGGGCGCGGCCTCCGCGTCCAGGATCGCCTGTCGCAGCGAGCCGGCTCCGGAGTCGGCGGTCGTCGTCACCGTGAACGTCGCGGCGGGGAGCGGAGCGGTGGCGCAGAGAAGGAGCAGTGCGAGGCGGGTGCGCATGAGAGAACTCCTCTGTGTTAAGGGAGGCGCAGGGCTTTTACCAGAAACGTCGCCATCTGTCCTCGGGTGTTCGGTTGCGCGGGGCAGTAAACCGTCCCGTTGCCGCAGCCGCTCGTCACGTTTTCCGCCTTGAGCTGCTCGATCCAGTCGGCGAAGAGCGACGGGCAGGGGACGTCGGCGAAGATGCCGGCGCACCGCGGCGGCGCGTACGACGGGCCGTGCACGGCCTTGAGCAGAAACGGCGCCATCTGGTCGCGCCGGACCGTGTTCAGCGGACAGAAGTTGCCCCCGCCGCAGCCGCCGGTGATCCCCTCGTCGAACATCGCTTCGATCCAGTCGGCGAACGGCGAGGGGCAGGGCACGTCGAGAAAGACGGCCGGGGATGTGCAGGGCGGCGGCGTGTAGCAGAGGCCGTGCTCGGCCTTCAGGACGAAGACCGCCATCGCCTGGCGCTTGACGGGATCGTTGACTCCGTAGAGCCCGCCGCCGATGCCGACCGTGACCTCGCTCGCGACGAGCCGCACGATGTCGTCGTGAAACTGGTTGCCGGCGGGTACGTCGAGGAAATCGGCGACGTATCCGTTCTGGAGAGTGCCTGCGAGGCCGCCCGGGTTGGTGACCGAGACGTCGTGGACCGATCCGGCCGGAAAGGCCGGCATGTCGGCCGTGATCGTGTAGGGCGGAGTGACGACGACGTTCGACGGCGCCATGCCGCCGACGGAAACCGTGGCGCCGGCTTCGAAGAGCTGTCCGGCGAGCGTGACGGATCCGCCCCCCGCCGCCGGCCCCGACGGGGGATTCGTCTTGAGGAGGATCGTCTGGGAGAACTCGGATGTGTTGCCGCCCGGGTCCGTCGCGATCGCCGACGCGCCCTGCCCGACCAGCAGGGGCGACGGCATGGGAAAGTCGATCGTCGCGAGACCGGAGGCGTCGGTCGTGACCTGCGTGGTGCCGACCATCTCCTCGCCCCCGGCATAGGCCGTCGGCTGTGCGACGCAGAGCAGGTTCGCGTAGACGTCGATGTCGTAGGTCGTCGACGGCGCGCTGCTCAGGATGAAGTGCGCGACCGTCGGAGGGCCGTAGTCGATGCCCGTGAGGACCGGCGCGTTCTGCAGCCCGTTGGGTCCCGTGTCGCCATCGCCGGGATCGGCGGCGGCCGGCGGATTCAGACCGAGCGCGATGGCGACGGGGCGGTTGCCGTAGAACCGATTCCCCCGGATCTCCGTCGTTCCGCCCAGGATCTGCAGGCCGGCCGCGTACGCGCCCGGATCGCTCCGCCCGTTCCACGCGAAAACGTTCCCTTCGCCCGCGGCGAGTCCGCCGACGACGCCGTTCGGAACGCCTCCGCCGACGAAGCCTCCGCCGAGATTGCCGAGGGCCGCCGTCTCGGCCGCATTGGTGCCGACGAAGTTGCCCTGGAAGACCGAGGCGGATCCGAACATGCCGTTGGAGAGGCTGCCTCCGATGACATTTCCCTCGTTGGGTCCGGGCCCGCCGATTTCCGGCGGAGGCGTCGCGCCCGAGAAGATGCCGATGCCGTTGGCGATCGTGTACGTCGCCGTGGCGTCGACGCCGATCAGGTTGCCCTGGACTTTGAGGCGCGTGAGGAACTGGCCGCGAACGCCTTCGGACAGGCCGAACCGTGTGTGGCCGGAGATGAGGTTTCGGTCCGCCGGGTCGGGCCCGCCGACGATGACGTCGGTCGTCAGAGGCTCCGTCTGCGCGCCCAGGGCGTAGACGCCGCGGTTGTTCTGCGAACCGTCGGTCAGCGGACCGCCCTGCGGAGTCGTGCCGAGAAAGTTGCCCGTGATCGTCACGGAGCCGGTGACGTGGATTTCGGCGATGAGACAGCGATTCACGACGAGGCCCTGGATCCGGCCGCCCGCGGCCGCCCACGTCAGACACGGATCCGCCGGGACCGCAGCGCCGCTGATCTCGATCAGGAGAACCGCATTCGTGCCCTGCGCCAGCGGCAGCGTATTGACCGAGGCGCCGGGCTGAGTGTAACCGTCTATAGTCGTAATATCAGTTACATCTGGCAGCGCCGAGCCGAGCACGATCGTGTGCACGCCCGCGCCCGGAAGGTTGAATGCGATCGTGTCCGGGCCGGCGGCCGCGTTCGCGTCGAGGATCGCCTGGCGCAGCGATCCCGCGCCCGAGTCGTTCACGCTTGTGACCGTGAACGTCGCCGCGGAGAGCGGAAGGGCGGCCGCCGTCAGAGTGCACGCCGCGATGAGGTGTCGGAGCAAGAGACCTCCTAGAAGAGGAAGAACGTCTTCGTGACGAAGACGGCCATCTGCCCACGCGTGACGGGATTCAGGGGGCAGTAGATGTTGACACCGCAGCCGCCCGTGATGTTCGCGTTGGCGAGCGTTTCGATCCAGTCGGCGAACGTCGAGGGGCATGGCACGTCGGTGAAGAGCCCGACGCACGGGTCCGGGACGAAGTCGGAGCCGGCCCGGGCCTTGATCAGGAGGGGCGCCATCTGGTCGCGGCGCACGGGATTCTGGGGGCAGAAGTTGCCGCCGCCGCAGCCTCCGGCGATGCCCTCCGCCGCGAGCGCTTCGATCCAGGGGGCGAACGGCGACGCGCAGGGCACGTCGGCGAAGACGCCGGAACAGGCCGGCGGCACGTAGCAGATCCCGTGCGTGGCCTTGAGCAGGAACACAGCGATCTGCTGGCGCGTCGTCGCGACGGCGAGACCGAAGTTCCCTCCGCCCACGCCGGCCGAGACGCCGTTGGTCACGAGACTGACGACGTAGTCGTGAAACGGGTGACCGGCCGGCACGTCGAGGAAGTCGGCCAGCCAGGCTTTTTCCAGGCTGTAGCCGCCGTTTGGAGGATTGCTCGCGACCACGTCGTAGACGGCACCCGCCGGGAGCGCGGGCATCGTTCCGGTGAGGGTCCCGTAGTCGACGGCGTTGAGGTTGGTGACGGGCAGGCCGGCCACGGTGACGACGGTGCCGGGCCCGAAGTCCATTCCGGAGATCGTCGCGCTGGTCCCGCCTTCGGGAGGCCCGGACTTCGGGTCGATCGAGAGGATGATGCGCTGAGAGAACTCCGAGGTTCGCCCCTGCGGATCCGTCGCCGTCGATGTAATGGCTTCGCCGGCCTGGAGCTGGTACGGGACGCTGGTCAGGAAACTGACCTTGCCCGTGCCGTCGGTCGTCACCTGGATCGAGCTGAGGTAGTGCTCCCCCTGAAGATATCCCCATGGACGGAAGTTGCACGACGGTCCGGAAAAGAAGTCCAGGTCGAACGTGGTCGACGGCGTGCTGTCCAGGTACCCGAAGACCTGTGTTGCTCCGGTCGTCGGGATGACGTTCGTGATGATCGGGAAGTTCTGGCTGAGATTGGGGCCGATGTCCGTGTCGCCCGGATCGTTTGGCGTCACGGCCCCGCCGACCCGGCCGTTGAGGAGGTCGATGCCGAGATAGAGGTTGTCGAAGATGCGATTGCCGCGGATCGTGACGACGGGACCGCGGACGTGGATGCCTCCGATCGTCGAGAAGAACAGCCGTCCGTTGTGCGCGATCACGTTGGCTTCGCCGGCCCCGGTGCCACCGATCAGAATGCTTCCGTTCTCCTCCAGGACGTAGATCCCGCCGCCCGGGTTGCCGAGCGCGAGCGTGGCCGTCTCGTCCGTCCCGATGAAGTTGCCCTGAATCACCGAGCTCGACAGCTCGAGCTGGATTCCGACGTTGCCCTCGCCCGCGATCACGTTGCCGCGGATCGAGGGGGATGCGTTCACGACTTCGATGCCGACCGCATCGCCGATGGCCTGCGTTCCGGTGACGTCCGTCCCGATGAAGTTGCCGACGACGGAGCCGGAGGCGTCGGCGTTCGAAATCACCACGGCGGTGTCGCCGACGCCCGAGATGACGTTGCGGGAGGAGGCGTCGGGGCCTCCGACCATGGCGAACGCGGCGACGTCGAGCAGCAGGCCCTGGCCGTAAGTGCCGTCGGCGCCGGCAATGCGCGCGGTGCCGGCGGCGTTGGTTCCGATGAGGTTTCCGCGAACCCCGAGGAACGCTGCGGTGTCGGTGACGACTCCCGCGGTGGTGTGGCCGCTGATGAGGTTGCGTTCGAAGGGAAGCGACCCTCCGATCCCGACGAAGAGCGCGTTGACGATCCGGACGCCGAAGCCCTGCGGGCCCGGGACGCTCGTGCCGCTCGGGTCGGTGCCGATGTAGTTGCCGACGATCAGCGCCCCGTCGCCCCCGGTCCCGACGTGGATGGCGCCGACGGGGCAACGATTGATGACGAGCCCCTGGATCGCCATGACCAGGAGGTTGTCGTTGCCGGCGTAGACCTGGAAGCAGGGTTCGGATACGGCACCCGTTCCGTCGATCTGGATGAGGAGGTTCGCGTTGAGCCCCTGGCCGGTCGGGTGGGTGTTGAAGGTCGCGCCGGGCTGCGTGAACCCGTCGATCAGTACGGGCTGCGTGATCGGGGGAAGTCCCGAAGAGAGGACGATCGTCTGGACGAACGGGGCCGGGATCGCGAAAGCGATGTCGTCGTTGCCGGGGTTGGCGTTGGCGTCGAGGATCGCCTGGCGAAGCGACCCCGCGCCCGAGTCGCTGGTGTTGCTCACCGTGTAGGTCGCGGCCGAAAGTCGGGCGGCGGCCGCCAGGAGCGACGCTGCGAGACCGAGTGCCAGAGGACGATTCACCCGCACCTCCTTGCTCGAATTGTGGGGAAGTCTATCGCCTGACGCCCTGCCCCGGTCGCGCGGAGAGCGGCCGACGCTGACGGCCAAGGCCCGACCAATGGATGCCCCGTCGTTCTACTGCAGCGAAAAGGTCTTCGTGATGAACACCGCCATCTGCCCGCGCGTACTCGAGCCGTCGGGGCAGTAGAGGAGCGGGCCCGCCTGGCAGCCGCCGGTGACCTGTTCGTTGTAGAGCTCCTCGATGAAGTTCACGGCCGGCGCGGAGGGGCAGGCCACGTCCCCGAAGATGCCCGCGCAGGTCGGCGGCACGTAGGTCGAGCCGTACTTGCTCTTGAGGAGGAAGACCGCCATCTGGCGCCGCGTGACGAAGTTGTCGGGGCAGAAGTTGCCTCCGCCGCAGCCGGTCGTCACGCCTTCGGCGGCCAGGGCCTCGATCCATGGGGCGAAATTCGAAGTGCAGGGCACGTCGGGAAAGACGCCCGCGCACGGCGGCGGCGTGAAACAGATGCCGTGCTTGGCTTTCATCAGGAAGACGGCCATCTGCTGGCGCTTCGTGCCCTGGGCGACGCCGTAGTTCCCGCCTCCGACGCCGGCGGTGATCGCGTTGCGGACGAGAGTCGTCACGAACGAATAGAATTGTTGTCCGCCAGGGACGTCCAGGAAATCGGCGATCCAGCCGTTCGGCAGCGTTCCCGCCGAGCCGTCGGTGTTGGTCACGGTGATGCCGTTGAGGGTGCCCGGTCCGAGGGACGGCGTGGTGACGCTGATCTGGTTATACGTGGAGACCAGGACGTTTGTCCCCGGCGTCGCCCCGAACGTGACCGTGGCTCCCGGGAGGAAGTTGAACCCGGCGAGGAAGATCGAGGTGCCGCCCGCGGCGATTCCCCCGGTCGGCGAAGCCGAGAGCACGATGCGCTGGGAGAACTCGGAGGTGTTGTCGTCGGGGGACGTGGCCGTGGCCGTGACGACGGCGCCGGGGTCGATCGGGACCGGGAGGACGGCGTTGATGGTCGCATAGCCGCTGCCGTCGGTCGTGACGCTGGTTGCGCCGAGATACGTCTGGCCCTCTCGGAAGCCCTGTGGCCGCCCGATACACGCGGGGTTGGCATAGAAGTCGATCGCAAACGTGGTGTTCGCCAGGCTGTTGAGCCGGCCCTGGACGGTGGTGCTGCCGCCGGAGGGAATTGCCGAAGTGATGACCGGGAAGTTCTGCAGGTCGTTGGCCCCGGGGGCGGCGTCGCCGTCGCCGAGATCATTGGGCGTGACACCGTCGATGCCGAGATCGATGCCGAGGCCGCCGATTCCGGCGAACGATCTCTCGTTGGAGTAGATGGAGTTGCCGCGGATGGGGGAGTGGCCAGCGGAGCTGCTGCTGTAGGCCACGCCGCCGCGGTTATGGGCGATGATGTTGCCCTGGCCGGGCGCCGGTCCCCCGATCGTGACGTTCTTGTCGCTCATCACGATGCCGTATCCGTCATTGCCGAGCGGGATCGTGCCCGTGGCGTCGGTGCCGATCCAGTTGCCCTGGATCAGGTAGCCGTGGTCGCCTCCGACGCCGAGGTTTCCGACGGAGATACCAAAGCCGTTGATGGCGGAGCCGTTGGCCGAGACGACGTTGCCCGTAATCGTGAGCACTCCCGTCTCGAGCGCCACGGCCAGGGCCAGAATGTTTCCGAGCCGCGCGTCGCCCGACGCCGTCGTGCCGACGAGGTTGCCCTGGATCAGCGTTCCGGGGACCCGGGACACGACGATGCCGTTGCTGTTGCCGGAGACGACGTTGCGGTCCGCCGGCGCCGGGCCACCGATCGTGAGGTTCGAGCCGTATTCCGCGTTGATGCCCCAGGTGTTCGGGAGAGCGGCCGCACCCGCGGCGTCCGTGCCGATGAAGCATCCTTGGATCGTGGCGTCGTTCGAGAAAGCCGCCCGGATCCCGTTATTGAAGCCGTTGATGGCGAGGCCACGGATCGTCAAGTCGTTCGCGCCCAGGTAGAAGGCGGTCGATCCGGGAGCTCCGGCCCCCGAAAGGACGATCTTCAAGACTGCATTGATGCCGCCGAGCGCATTCGTGTTGGGCGAGGCGCCGGGCTGCGTGTAGCCGTCGACCGTGGCCGCGTCGGTCAGGAAGGGCAGGTCGGCCGTGGGAGCGATCGTGCAGAGTCCCGATCCGTCACAGCCCGCCCCGGAGACGTTGAAGGCGATGGTGTCGGCGCCCATGTTCGCGTTGGCGTCGAGCATCGCCTGGCGCAGCGACCCCACGCCGCTGTTACCGGTATTCGTCACCGTGAAGGTCGCGGCGAAGGCGCCGGGTGCGAGCGACGCGAGCAGGAGAGCGAGGGCGGGCGACAGACCTGGACTCCGGCGCTTGGAACGCATGCACTCCGACCTTTCTGAATCAGTTTTTGAGGGAACGGAGCGATTCTATGCCGGCGAGCGTCGGGCTCCTACGGGAAAGCGGGGCTCGGCAATTTTGCCCGAAGTCGAGAGGCGAAGGTTCTTATTGAAGGCCGAAGGTTTTCACCAGAAACGTCGCCATCTGTCCGCGGTTGGCGTTGTTGAGCGGGCAGTAGTTGCCGCCGCCGCAGCCGGCCGTGACATTGCGCGCGACGAGCTCGTAGATCCAGGGTGCGAACTGGTTCGCGCATGGCACGTCGGTGAAGCTCGCCACGGAACAGGCCGGCGGGGCATAGGCGCCGCCCTCGAAGGTCTTGAGCAGAAACACGGCCATCTGCTGGCGGTTAACCGGGTTGGCCGGGCAGTAGAGACCGCCGCCACAGCCGCCGGTGATTCCCTCCGCGACGAGCTCGTTGATCCACGGTGAAAAGCCGGAGGCGCACGGGACGTCGGGGAACACCTGGGTCGTGCACGGGGGCGGGGTGTAACAGATGCCGTACTTCGCCTTCAGGAGAAAGACCGCCATCTGCTGGCGCAGGGTGTTCTGGAGGCCGCCGTAGTTGCCGCCGCCGACACCCACCGTGATCGCGTTGCGAACGAGGGTCGTGACGTTCGTGTAGAACTGGTCGTTGCCCGGCACGTCGAGGAAGTTGGCGATCCAGCCGTTGGGCAGGGTGCCGGCGCTGCCGTCAGTGTTCGTGACGGTAACGTCGTTGAGACTGCCCGGACCGAGCATGGGCGTCGTCGCGGTGATGGTGTTGTAGTCGGTCACGGAGACACCCGAGGCGGCGACGCCGCCGACGGACACGGTCGCTCCGGGCAGGAAGTTGAACCCGGCCAGGGTCACCGGGGCGCCCGCAGGACTGCCGGAGCCGGGCGTCGACGACACGACGATCCGCTGCGAGAACTCCGAGGTGTTGCCGTCGGGGTCGGTCGCAGTCGCCGAGACCTTTTCTCCCGCGCCCAGCGTGACCGGCAGGATCACGTCGATCGCGGCGTTGCCGTTTCCGTCCGTCATGACGTCGGCCGAGCCGAGATAGGTCCGGCCCTGCAGGAAATCCTGCGGGCGGCCGAGGCACGCCGAGTTCGAATAGAAGTCGAGCGCGAACTGGGTGCTCGCGGCGCTGTTGAGCCGGCCCTGAATCGTCGTGCTCGCGTTCCCGCCGGCCACGTTGGGTGTCGCGAAAGCGGCGGTGATGACGGGGAAGTTCTGGTTGAGGTTCGGTCCGATGTCGGCGTCGCCGAGGTCGTTGATCGTGAGGCCGCCCTCCGCGAATTGGCCCTGGTTGCCCAGGTCGATCCCGAGTGGAGAGGCGCCGCCGGCGCCGTGGGCCGCGCCGTTGCCGTAGATTGAGTTGCCGCGGATCGGATTGTTGAAAATCCCGATGGTGCTATAGAGAACGAGAACGCCGGCGCCCCCGTTGAACGCAATGACGTTGGCCTCGCCCGGGCCGATGCCTCCGACGGCGACGTTTCGGCCCTGGATCTCGACGCCGGCGAAGGGATTGCCGAGGTCGAGGGTCCCGGTCACGTCGGTGCCGATCCAATTGCCCTGGACGACCGCGCCGTAAAGGGTGTCCCCGCCGGACCCGATGGTCATGCCGACCTGAGCGTTTCCGCTGACCACGTTGCGGCGGACGAGGAGGCCGCCGGTGTTACCGCCACCGTTGATCCCCCAGGACGCGTTCCGGAGGGGGACCGTCCCGGTTGCATCGGTGCCGATCAGGTTCCCTTCGATCGTCGCGTCGACGCTACCGAAGATACCCACGTTTTCCCCCGAGTTGCCCGAGACGAGGTTGCGATCGGCCGGCAGGGGTCCGCCGAGTCGAAAACCATCGCTGCTCTGCGGTTCGACGCCGTGGCCGTTCTCGAGGGCGGCGGTCCCGGCCGCGTTCGTGCCGATGAAGCAGCCGGTCACGACGATGTCGTCCGCGAAGAAGGGCAGAATGGCATAGCTGAACCCTCCGTTCAGAACGAGACCCCGGATCGTGGAGCCGTCCCCGCCGGTCGTGAGGAACAGCCCCTGTGTTCCGGGAATGCCGCTACCGGACAGCACGATCTTGAGAACGGTGTTCAGCGCTCCCTGCGCGTTCGTGTTCGCCGAGGCGCCCGGCTGCGTGTAGCCGTCGATGAGAACGGGGCTCGTGACCAACGGCAGCGCCGACGCCGGCGCAATCGTGCAGACCCCGGAGCCGTCGCAGCCCGTGCCGGAGACGTTGAATGCGATTGTGTCGAGGCCCGCGGCCCCGTTCGCGTCGAGCAGCGCCTGGCGCAGCGACCCCGCTCCGGAGTCGTTCGTGTTCGTGACGGTGTAGGTGGCGGCGAGCGCCGGCGACGCAAGGCAGACGCCGAAAGCCAGAGCGACAAAACGTTTCATTGTGTCTCCCAGTGTTCTACGGAAGGTTGAATGTCTTGACGATGAACACGGCCATCTGGCCGCGGGTATTGTTCGCGCTCGGGCAGTAGTTGCCGCCGCCGCAGCCGCCGGTGATGTTCTCCGCGGAAAGCTCCTCGATCCAGCCGGCGAAGGTCGAAGGGCAGGGCACGTCGGGGAAGGTCCCGGCGCACATCGGGGGCAGGTACGACGAGCCGTACTTGGCTTTCAGGAGGAATACGGCCATCTGGTCCCGACGCACCGGGTTCTGCGGGCAGTAGTTGCCGCCGCCGCAGCCGCCGGTGATGCCCTGGGCGGCCAGGTCCTCGATCCAGTCGGCGAAGGTGGAGGGGCAGGGCACGTCGGAGAAGGTGCCCGCGCACTGTGGCGGCACGTAACAGATGCCGTACTTGGCCTTCAGCAGAAACACGGCCATCTGCTGGCGCAGCGTCGGCTGGTCGACACCGTAGAGCCCGCCGCCCACGCCGGCCGTGATGGCGTTGGTGACGAGCTGCGTGACGAACGTGTAGAACTGGTTGACCGGCGGAACGTCGAGGAAGTCCGATACGAAGCCCTTCTCGAGAGTTCCGGTTGTGCCATTCGTGTTGGTCACGACGACGTCGTTGAGGGTGCCGGCCGCCAGCGGCGGGGATGTCGCGGTGATCTGGTTGAAGCTGCTCACCACGACGTTCGTCGCCGGTTGGCTGCCGATCGTGACGGTGGCGTTGGTCTCAAAGTCCGTTCCCGCGATCGTGACGGCCGTGCCGCCGGCCGCCGGGCTCGAGGCGGGCGTGATCGCGAAGGGAAGCCGGAGCGAGAACTCGGACGTGCTGCCCGAAGGATCCGTCGCCGTCATGCTCACCCGCTCGCCCGACTCGAGCGTTCCCGGCACGGTGATGTCGATGATCCCCGTGCCCGAGCCGTCGGTCGTCACCTGGCCCGACCCCAGGTACGTCCGGCCTTCGAGGTAGTCCTTGGGAAAACGGACGCAGGCGTCATTGGAGAAGACGTCGAGGTCGTAGGTCGTCGAAGGCGCGGAGTGGAGGATTCCCTGCACCCGGGTCCCTCCCTGCGGGGACTCGGAGAGCGTCGGCGTGGCCGAGCTCAGCACGGGAAAATTCTGGAGCGCGTTCGGCCCCGCGTCCCCGTCGCCCGCGTCGTTGGCCGTGGGGCCGATCGGGTTGAGATCGATCCCGAGCCCGGCGTTGTCGTGTATGGAGTTGGCGCGGATCGCGTTCCCGGCCTGGTCTCCCTCGATGAAGATCCCTCCCGAGTCCCCCGTCCCGTTGAACGCGATGACATTGGCCTCTCCGGCGCCGGTTCCCCCGATCACGAGCCCGCCGGTGATCACGTGCAGCCCCCATCCGGCGTTCGGAAGCGGCGCCAGCCCGGTCACGTCGGTGCCGATCTTGTTGCCTCGAATGACGCCGCCGTCGTTCGGGAGACCGGCGTCGTAGAACACGGCGTCGCCGCCGGTCGCGGCAATCACGTTGTCGATCACGTCGTTGCCGCCCGTATGGACGCTGATGGCATGGGTCCCGTTGCCGAGTGGCATCGCTCCCGTCAGGTCCGTACCGATGTAGTTGCCGCGGATCGTGATGTCCGTGACGGCGAAGCCCGCGACGCTGTTGGACACGCTGACGCCGGTAGCCGAGTTGCCGGAGATGACGTTGCGTTCCGCCGGCGTCGCCCCGCCGATCGTCACGCCCGTGACGTTGAGGCAGAGCGCGATGCCGGTGCTCGTCCCGAACGGGTCCGGCGCGGGCACGGCGGCTCCGGTCGCGTCGGGGCCGATGAAGTTGCCCAGGATCTGATGGCCGGAGCCCCCGGCGCTGTAGCAGCCCATGCCGATCTGGAAGACGGAGTTGCCGGAGATCACGTTGCGCTGGGACGGCAGCGTGCCCCCGATCTGAACGTCCTGCGAGCCTTCGATCTCGATGCCGACGCTATTCGATCGCGTGATCAGGCCCGTCGGGTCGACGCCGAGGTAGCAGCCGATGATCGTCCCGGTCGAGTCGCCGAAGAACTGGATGGCCGCGCCCGGCGAGCGGTTGATGACGAGGCCGTCCGCCACGAAGACCCCGCTCGAGATGCGGAACACGCCCGCGCCGGCATCTCCGCCCGTGTTGGTTCCGTCGATCTCGATCGTGTGCGTCGAATTGTCCGGAAGTCCCGGGCCGTTGGTGTTTGCGCTCGAGCCGGGCTGGGTGTAGCCGCGGACCTCGAGGTTCCCCGCGATGTCGGGCAGGGGCGTGGCCGGGAGAATGGTGTGCACGCCGGCACCGGGGATGTTGAAGTCGATGATGTCGTTGCCGCCCGCGGCGTTGGCGTCGAGGACCGCCTGGCGCAGCGTTCCTGGCCCCGAGTCGTTCGTGTTGGTGACGGTGAAGGTCGCGGCGGCCGCGGTCGCCGTCGAGAGCAACGAAGCAAATGCAAGGCTCCTGAACCGACTCATGTCCGCCCCCGACTACTGCTTACTGCCCGTTCGTTCGACACCAAGGAAGGTCTCCCAGCCGTTTGGTCACGGCGTCTCTTACTGGAGGCTGAACGTCTTCACGATGAAGACGGCCATCTGGCCGCGGGTATTGTTCGCGCTCGGACAGTAGTTGCCGCCTCCGCAGCCGCCGGTGATGTTCTCCGCGGCGAGCTCCTCGATCCAGCCGGCGAAGGTCGAGGGGCAGGCCACGTCGGGGAAGGTCCCGGCGCACATCGGGGGCAGGTACGACGAGCCGTACTTGGCCTTCAGGAGGAAGACGGCCATCTGGTCGCGGCGCACCGGGTTCTGCGGGCAGTAGTTGCCGCCGCCGCAGCCGCCGGTGATGCCCTGGGCGGCCAGCTCCTCGATCCAGTTGGCGAAGGTGGAGGGGCAGGGCACATCGGAGAAGGTGCCCGCGCACTGCGGCGGCACGTAACAGATGCCGTACTTGGCTTTCAGCAGGAAGACGGCCATCTGCTGGCGCAGCGTCGGCTGGTCGACACCGTAGAGCCCGCCGCCCACGCCGGCCGTGATGGCGTTGGTGACGAGCTGCGTGACGAACGTGTAGAACTGGTTGGCCGGCGGCACGTCGAGGAAGTTCGACACGAAGCCCTTCTCGAGAGTTCCGGTCGTGGCATCCGTGTTGGTCACGACGATGTCGTTGAGGGTGCCGGCCGCCAGCGGCGGCGAGGTCGCGGTGATCTGGTTGAAGTTGCTCACGACGACGTTCGTTGCGGGCTGTCCGCCGATTGAGACCGTCGCGCCGGCCCCGAAATCCGTGCCGGCGATCGTGACGGCCGTGCCACCGGCCGACGGGCTCGACGGGGGCGTGATCGTGAACGGCAGGCGCTGCGAGAACTCCGACGTGTTGCCGGAGGGGTCCGTCGCGGTCATGCTGATTCGCTCGCCGGGTTGAAGATCTCCGGGGACGGTGATGTCGACGACGCCGACGCCCGAGCCGTCGGTCGTGACCTGGCCGGAGCCCAGGTACGTCCGGCCTTCGACGAAGTCCTTCGGAAACCGGACGCAGGCGTCGTTGGCGAAGACATCGAGGTCGTAGGTCGTCGAGGCGGCCGAGTGGAGCACGCCCTGGACCCGAGTTCCGGCCGAGAGGGCCTGCCCGAGCGCGGGACCCACGGACATGAGGACCGGGAAGTTCTGCAGGTCGTTGGCCCCCGTATCCCCGTCGCCGTCGTCGTTGGCCGCGGCGCCGAGCGGGGAGAGATCGATGCCGAGGCCCGCGTTGTCGTGGATCGCGTTGGCGCGGATGGCGTTGCCGGTGGACGTGGAGCCCTCGATGAGAATGCCTCCCTGGGTGGTCGTTCCGTTGTAGGCGATGACGTTGCCCTCACCGGCTCCCGGTCCGCCGATCACGAGTCCGCTCGCGAGGACGCGGAGTCCCCATCCGGCATTGGGAATCGCCAGCGTGCCTGTGGCGTCGGTGCCGATCCTGTTTCCCTGCACGACGCCGCCGTCGTTCGGGAGGCCCGAGCCGTAGACGACGGCGTCTCCGCCGGTCGCCGCGATCACGTTGTCGAGCACGTCGTTTCCGCCGGTGTTGATGCCGATGGCTCGGGTCCCGTTGCCGAGCGGCAGCGTCCCCGTCACGTCGGTGCCGATGTAGTTGCCCTCCACGACGATGCCCGTGACACAGGTGCCACAGAAGCTGCTGGACACCCCGACTCCGGCGGTTATGTTCCCGGAGATGACGTTGCGTGCCGCCGCGGTCGGTCCGCCGACCGTCACGTTCGTGACGCCGTAGCAGAAACTGATGCCGTTCTGCGGCAGGGTCAGTGCGTTCGCCGGCCGGGCCGTGCCGGCCGCGTCGGGGCCGATGAAATTGCCCTGGATGAGATGGGCCGTTCCTCCGCCGCTGTAGCAGCCGAAGGCGATCTGGGTCCCGGAGTTGCCGGAGATGACGTTGCGCTGTGCGGGAAGGAGGCCGCCGAACTGGACCCCCGGACTGGACTCGACTTCGACGCCGTAGTAGTTGGGGAGCGCGCTCATGCCCGTCGGGTCGACTCCGAGGAAGCATCCCTCGATCGCGCCCGAAGCCGTGCTGACCTGCACGGCGGCCGCGCGGGCGCGGTTGATCACGATGCCGCGCAGCGTGAACGTGAAGCTTCCCTGGAAACTCAGCACGTAGCCGCCGTTGCCGGGGTAGGTATTGGTTCCGTCGAGCTCGATCTGATGAACGGAGTTGTCGGGAAGTCCCGGGCCGTTCGTGTTGGCGCTCGAACCCGATTGCGTGTAGCCGTCGATCGTGACGGGCCCCGTGAAGGCCGCGAAATCGGTCACAGGCGTGATCGTGTGAACGCCGGCTCCGAGGATGTCGAACTCGATCGTGTCGGCGCCGGCCGCCGCGTTGGCGTCGAGGATCGCCTGCCGGAGCGACCCGGGCCCGGAATCGTTCGTGTTGGAGACGGTGAAAGTCGCGGCGTTGAGGGAAAGGGCGCCGGTGCAGAGCAGGACCACGAAGCCGAATCGACTCGGGTGTCTCACGGGTACCCCCTCTCGCGGTGGGGCGGATTCTATCCCGTCCCCGGCGTCACGGGGCCTGCAGTCCGAACGTCCTGGACGGGAACGTCGCAATCGGGGCACGGGTGTTGTTGTTCGACCCTCCCCGTGGCCGAACCTGGGAGCGTCGGCATCCCCTCTCCTCGGCGGCGGGGGAGAGGGGTGGGTCGGGGCTCTACTGCAGGTTGAACGTCTTGGAGATGAACACTGCCATCTGGCCGCGGGTGTTGTTGGCGAGCGGGCAGTAGTTGCCGCCGCCGCAGCCTCCGGTGATGTTTTCGGCCGCGAGCCGCTCGATCCAGTTCGCGAAGGTCGAGGGACAGGCGACGTCGCCGAAGACGCCGGCGCAATCCGGCGGCACGTACGTGGAGCCGTGCTCACCCTTCAGCAGGAAGACCGCCATCTGGTCGCGCCGCACGGGGTTGGTCGGGCAGAAGGCGCCGCCGCCGCAGCCCCCGGTGATGCCCTCGGCGGCCATCTGCTCGATCCACGGGGCGAAATTGGATGAGCAGAGGACGTCGGTGAAGACGCCCGAGCAGGCCGGCGGCGTGTAGCAGAGCCCGTGCTCCGCCTTGAGGAGAAACACTGCCATCTGCTGCCGCAGGGTCGGCGCGTTCACGCCGTACTGGCCCCCTCCGCTACCGACCGTGATCGCGTTGGACACCAGCTTCGTCACGAATGCGTAGAACTGGTTGCCGGAGTTCACGTCGAGGAAGTCCGAAACCCAGCCCTTCACGAGGGCGCCGCTCGTGCCGTCCGTATTCGTCACCACGAGGTCGTTGACCGTCCCCGCGGCGAGCACCGGACTGGTCGCTGTGATGATGCCGCTGTTGGAGACGGACACGCCGGTCGCCGGCTGGCCGCCGATCGTCACCGTGGCGCCGGCCGCGAAGTCGGTTCCGAAGATCGTGATCGGAATCCCGACCGTCGAGGGGCCCGACCGCGGGGTCACCGAGAACGGCAGGTGCGGCGAGAACTCGGAGGTCCGGCCCGTCGCCGAATTGGTCGCCGTCATCGAAATCCGCGCGCCCGCCTCGGTCGCGACGGGCAGCGTCGCGTCGATCGAGGCGTTGCCGGACCCGTCGGTCGAGACCTGGACCGCGCCCAGATAGGTCTGGCCCTCGTCGAAGTCGCGCGGGAAGCTCGTGCATGCCGGGTTCGCGTAGAAGTCGATGTCGTACGTCGTGCTGGGAGCGGAGTGGAGCACGGCGAGAACGTGGGTGCTGGCTCCGGTCGTCGCGGACTTCAGACCGGGATAGTTCTGGATCGTGTCCGCGTCGAGCGGGTCGTTGGCGGTCGGCCCGTCGCCGAGCATGTCGATCCCGATCCCGCCGTTACCGTAGATCGAGTTGCCGCGGATCGTGCCGCCCGCGATGAGGTCGCCGACGACGCCGGTCTGGATCATGCCGGCGATGATGTTCGCCTCGCCGGGGTTGACGCCGCCGATGATCTCCCCCACGTTCGGCGCGACCCCGACGTAAGTCGTGGGCGGAAACACGACGGTCCCGCTCGCGTCGACACCGATGTGGTTTCCCTGGATGATCGCGTCGGGGACGCCGGTGTGGATGCCGTAGCCCGTGAATCCGGCGATCACATTGTCGCGGATGACGCTCGGAACAAAGCCCGCTGGGGCCGATCCGAAGAAGACTCCCGTGCCGCCGGCAGCGGGCGGCTGCATTGCGGCCCCGGTGGCGTCGACGCCGATCAGGTTGTTCTGGACGAGCAGGCTGGCGAACGGGTTGGCGTCGACGCCATCGATGCTCGCCATGATCACGTTGCGCTGAGAGAGAGCGGGACCGCCCACGGCGCCGCCGCCGTCGGCGACGAGGTATTCGACGCCGAACGCGTTCAGCGAGGGAACGAGACCGGACGCGTCGGTGCCCAGGAAGCAGCCTTCGACGTGTGTCGCCGTGTGGTCCAGCACGTGCACAGCAAGGTGGAAGCCGCCGTTGATCACGAGCCCCTTGACGGTCGCGCCTCCGCCCGAGAGGACGATGCCGACGGCGCCCGGGATGTTCGTTGCTGAAACGACGATCTTCAGAACCGCATTCGAGCCGAGCGCCGCGGTGTTCACCGACGCGCCCGGCTGCGTATAGCCGTCGATCGTCACTGCGCCGCTGACTCCGGGAAGCTGGGAAGTCGGCGCGATCGTGCACACCCCCGCGCCGTCGCAGCCCGCACCCGAGACGTTGAACTCGATCGTGTCGGCGCCGGCGTTCCCGTTGGCGTCGAGGATCGCCTGTCGGAGCGAGCCCGCGCCGGAGTCGCCAGTGTTCGTGACCGTGAACGTCGCCGCGTGGATCTGCGCATGGAGCAGGAATGCAACGGCGAGCCCAAAGCCGATCCGGGATTGGGTTTTCACGGGACCCTCCCTGTTTTCCAGTGCGCGGGAGTTTATCGCGGCGCGGGCCTCACGGGGCCTGAAGTCCGAACGTCTTCGACAGGAAGGTGGCCATCTGGCCGCGCGTGTTGTTGTTCGACGGACAGTAGTTGCCGCCGCCGCACCCCGACGTCACGCCCTCGGCCGAGAGCTCCTCGATCCAGTTCGCGAAGGTCGACGGGCAGACGACGTCGGCAAAGTGGCCGGTGCAGGCCGGGGGGACGAAGCTGGAGCCGCGGTGCGCCTTGAGCAGGAAGACGGCCATCTGGTCCCGGCGGACGGGGTTTACGGGACAGAACAGGCCGCCGCCGCAGCCTCCCGTGATTCCCTCGTTGGCCATGGCTTCGATCCAGGGGGCGAAGGTAGACGAGCACGGAACGTCCGGGAAGAGGCCGGCGCACGGCGGGGGCGTGTAGCAGATGCCGTGCTTGGCTTTCAGAAGGAAGACCGCCATCTGTTGCCGCTTGATGTTGTCGAGGAACCCGTAGTTTCCGCCGCCGATCCCCACCGTGATCTCGTTGGCGACGAGACGGTAGACGTCCGACAGGAACGTCAGACCGATCGCCGCGTCGTTGAAATCGGCGACCCAGCCGTTGGGCCGAGTTCCCGAGGACCCACCCGGATTCTGCACCGTGATGTCGTTGATGCTGCCCGGCGGGAGCACCGGCATGTTCGCCTGGATGTGGCTCGCGTCGAGAACGACGACGTTTGCGGCAGGGACGCCGCCCACCGTCACGGTGGCGCCGGCTTCGAAGCGGTGGCCAATGAGGGAGTTCGTGGTGCCCCCGGCGGCCGGTCCGCCCCCGTAGCTTCGGAGAAACAGAATGTCGTTGGAAAACTCCGAGGAGTTACCGGCCGGGTCCGTTGCCACCGCCGTCACGGGCTGCCCGGCCGCGAGGACTGTGTCGAGGACCGCGTCGAAGGTGCCGTGTCCCGCGGCGTCGGTCGTCACCTGCGTCGATCCGACGTACTCCTCGCCCTGGGGATACAGGGGCGGGCGCGGGGCGCAGGCGGGGCCGGCATAGAAGTCGATGTCGAAGACCGTCGAGGCCGCGCTCGTCAGTCTCCCGTGCACGGTCGTCGACGCGCCGTAGTCGACGGAATCGACGAACGGGAAATTCTGGACGCCGTTGGGGCCGCTGTCGGCGTCGAGCTCGTCGACCGGCGCCGGGCCGACCGACGGGCCGAAGGCGATGTCGATGCCGAAAACCTGGTTGGCGAAGATCCGGTTGCCGCGGATGGAGTTTCCGGAAGCGGTGCTCGTGATGTACACGCCGGCGTGGTAGGTGCCGGCACCGTTGAATGCGATGATGTTGCCTTCACCGGGACCGATTCCCCCGATCCTGGCGCCGTCGCCCCGCACGACGATGCCGTAGGGGGCGTTGCCGAAGTCGATCGTCCCCGTCGCGTCCGTCCCGATGAAGTTGCCCTGGATGATCGCGTTGTCTCCCAAGACGGAGATTCCCCCGTCGGGTCCTCCGAAGCTCGCGGCAATGACGTTGCCGGCGCCGGGGGCGCTGCCCCCGATGGTCACATTATTGCCGTTGTTCTGGATTCCGTGCTTGTTGGCGATGGGATGTGTGCCGGACGCGTCGGTGCCGATGAAGTTGCCCTGGATCACGTTGCCGGCGCCCGTGAGGATCGCCGAGACGTCGCAGCCGGAAATGACGTTGCGCGCCGCCGGGGTCGTGCCCCCGATCTGGTCGTTGGTCCCGGCGTCGATGCAGCGGCTCGTCACGCCGTGCCCGGCCGGCCGGGCCGTGCCCGCGGCGTTTAAGCCGATCACGTTGCCCTGGATCTGCCACGCGGTGCCGGCATTGACCATCTGGTTGCTGCCGCCGGCGATGACGTTGCGGTCCGCGGGGGCGGTTCCACCGACGACCACGTTGTCGACCGTGGCCCCCCGGATGCCGCGGACGCCCGCGCTTCCGGAAAGGGTGCCAGTGGGGTCGAGGCCGATGAAGTTCCCGACGATCACGGCACCGTCGGCGCTCCCGGTCAGTTCGATGTGGTCGTCGAAGCAGCTGTGGATGACGAGCCCCTTCACCGTGACGCCCGGCCCGGTGATCTTGAGGCAGTCGGAGGCGTTCGTCTGCGGGAGGGCCGCTCCGGAGATCTCGATCTTCAGGACGGCGTCGGAGCCGAACCCCGGCCCCAGGGTGTTCGGCGAGGAGCCGGGCTGCGTGTAGCCGTCGATCGTCGCGGTCTCGGTGACCGTCGGAAGGAGCGTGACCGGGACGATCGTCTGCACGCCGCTGCCGACGATCGCGAAGGCGATCGAGTCCGTGCCGGGGTTGGCGTTGGCGTCGAGGATCGCCTGGCGCAGCGTCCCCGCGCCGCTGTCGGCGGTGCTCGTGACCGTGTAGGTGTTGGCGGCAAGCCAACCGGCCGGCAGGAGCAGCACGACAGCCAGGAAAGTGCGGATGCCTTTCACGGGGCCTCCTCCCTTGTCTGTGGGTGAAAGACGCAGTGTGGGAGGGAGCCTATCGCGAAAGCGGCCGAAAAGTCGCCCGATTGTCCGGCCCTTCCCAGACGGTCACCTCGGCGACCCGGGACCAGCCGAGGGCGCCCGAGGCCTCCAGCTTCTCGGCGAAGTACCGGGCCAGGTTCTCGGCCGAGGTATTGCGGCCCCGGAAGTCGGCGTGCTCGTTGATGTAGCCGTAGTCGAACTCGGATGCGATCGCGGCGAGGGCTTTCTTCGCCGGGACGAAATCGACCGCGAGGTCGTACTGCTGGAGCTTGTCGGCCTCGAGCACGGCCTCGACCCGGTAGGAGTGCCCGTGGAGAGGCTCCGGGCCGCCGGCGTAGTCGATCAGGTTGTGCGCGGCCTCGAAGCGGGCGGTGACCGTGACGCGGTAGCTCATCCGCGGAGGATCGTCGCCTCGCGGACGATCGACATCCCGGCCTGCTCCGCCGGAGGGATCGCGAGCAGGGCCTCGAGGACCTTCTTCGCCGTGGCCGTCTCGCCCGCGGCCTGGTCGAGGTTCACGTCGAAGACGAGGCTCGCCCCGGAGGCGTCGGCCGCGAGCGACAGCGCGCGCAGGGCCGGCACCGTGCGGCTCCAGCCGTTGGCGAGGGCGTCGCTCGCGCGGTTGCGGTGCTCCTCCGTTTCGAGGCGCACGGCGTAACGCGCTCCCCGGACCGCCTTTGCGAGCGAAGGCTCGCCAGCGGCAAGCACGCGGACCTCGAGGACCTCGAGACCGCCGGGCAGCTTCGCGTTGATGCGGTCGGCGGCTTCGCCCGGGAACGGGGCGCGGCCGTCGACGTCGAAGACCTCGTGCCGGCTCTCGACTCCGAGCGCGAGGGCCGGTCCCATCGACAGTTTCATGTGCGGGTTGAAGCCTTCCGTGTAGCGCGCCGGGAGGCCCGCCGCGCGAATCGCCCGCTCGAGGACGTCCATGGTGTTGCGGTGCGAGAGGAGGCGGGCGTCGCCCGTCTTGGAGAACGAAACGCGGTGGCGGAACACCTGGTCGTCCTGCGCGCCCCGGCGCGAGGCGGCCGGCAGGTCCGGCATCGCCTTCTGGCGGTACGCCGCGCCCTTGGCGACGTCGCGGTAGGCTGCGGGGTCGCTCGCGGGCGCGGCGGCCGCGTCGAACTCCGGCAATTCCGTCATCCCCCTGGCCAGCACCGTGTCTTCGCCGTTGCCCGGGACGCCGCAGGCGTAGCAGTGGCCCCACTTGCAGTCCTCGGTGCGCATCTCCTTCTTCGCCTTGATGAGCTCGATCTGGAGCCAGCGCTTCTTGATCGAGACGTCGAGGACGTCCCACGGCAGGACCTCGTCGAGGTCGTAGGCCCTCAGGTAGGTCTCTTTCGGGATGCCCTCCGTCTCGAAGGCCTTCATCCAGAGGTCGTACCGGAAATGCTCCGTCCAGCCGTCGAAGCGCACGCCTGACTTCCAGGCCGTGTGCAGGATCCGGCCGGCCCGGCGGTCGCCCCGCGACAGCACGCACTCGATCTCGGCCTCGCGCGGCTCGTGCCACTTCATCTTCGCGCCGCGCACCCGGCGGAACCGGTCCTTGAGGTACGCGAGCTTTCGCTCGAGCGTTTCGACGCCGTCGAAGGGCGCCCACTGGAACGGCGTCCAGGACTTGGGGACGAAGGAGCCGACGGAGACGTTGACGTTCTTGCGGCCGTGCCGGCGTCCCTGCGCGAGGATGCCTTCGACGAGCGTCACGAGCTCGTCGAGGTCCTCGATCGTCTCGGTCGGCAGGCCGATCATCGTGTAGACCTTGATGAGGTCCCAGCCGCGGGCGAAAGCGACGTCGGCCGCGGCGATCATGTCGGCGTTGGTGAACGTCTTGTTGATGACGCGGCGGAGGCGGTCGGACCCGGTCTCCGGCGCGAAGGTGAAGCCGGACTTGCGAACCTCCGAGACGGCGTCGGCGAGGCCGACCGAGAAGGCCTCCGCGCGAAGCGACGGCAGCGAGATCGACACGCGCTGGTCCGAGAGGGCCGGCGCCAGGCACTTAACGAGGGGCTCGATCTGCGAGTAGTCGGCGGTCGAAAGAGACAGCAGGCCGACCTCGCTCCAGCCCGACTCGGCGATGAACTTCTTCGTCATGTCGGCGACGTCGCCGGGGTCGAGCTCGCGTACCGGCCGGTACCAGTAGCCGGCCTGGCAGAAACGGCAGCCCTGCGTGCAGCCGCGCATGACCTCGAGGCCCAGGCGGTCCTGCACGATCTCGACCGAGGGGACCATGGGCTTGTCGGGGTAGTACTCGGGTTTCAGGACCGGGACCCAGGTGCGGCGGGCGCGCTCCGGCGCCCGTGGATCGTTGCGCTCGATCGCGGCGATGCGGCCGTCGTCGCGGTAAGTCACGTCGTAGAACGACGGGACGTAGATCCCGTCGACCTGCGCGAGCGCAGCGAGAAGATCCCGGCGGGAGAGCGAGCCTGCACGCGCGTCCCGGTACGCGTCGAGAAAAACCGGCAGCGCCTCCTCGGCGTCGCCGACGAGGAACGCGTCGAAGAAGTCCGCGATCGGCTCCGGATTCGCGGTGCAGGGCCCGCCGCCGAGCACGATCGGGTCCGTTTCGCGCCGGTCGCGCTGCCAGACCGGCAGGGCCGCGAGGTCCAGCATGTTCAGGATGTTCGAGTAGTTGAGCTCCGCCTGGAGCGAGAAGCCGAGGACGTCGAAATCGGCTGCGGGCGCGAAGGACTCCGTCGAGAAGAGGGGAATTCCGCTCTCGCGCATCCTCGCCTCGAGGTCCGTCCACGGCGCGTACACGCGCTCGCAGGCGAAGTCCTCCCGGCGGTTGACGATCTCGTAGAGGATCTTCAGCCCCGTGTGACTCATGCCGATCTCGTACGTGTCCGGGAAGGCGAGCGCCAGCGTCACGGCGGCCGTCGTCAGGTCCTTCCGTGTGACGTTGCGCTCGAGTCCGACGTACCGTCCCGGCTTCTCGACGAAGGGCAGGTGCGCATCGAGGAGCGGACGGAGGGAGGCGTATCGCATGGAACCGGGGATTGTACCGGCATTGCCCCGGAGCGGCAGGGTCGGGCGCCGGTCCACGCCGGAGCCGCGCCAGCCGCGTCGGGCTTCACTCGAGGGCGAGGGCCTTGACCAGGAACACCGCCATCTGGCCGCGCGTCGTCGTGGCGACAGGGCAGTAGTTTCCCCCGCCGCAGCCGCCGGTCACGTTTTCGGCCGCGAGCTGCTCGATCCAGTCGGCGAAAAGCGAGGGGCACGGAACGTCGGCGAAGCCCCCGACACAGGACGGTGGTACGTAGGCCGGCCCGTGCTCGGCCTTCAGCAGGAAGACGGCCATCTGCTGGCGCGTGACGGAATCGTCCGGGCAGAACACCCCGCCGCCGCAGCCGCCGGTGATTCCCTCGGCCGCCAGCTGCTCGATCCAGTCGGCGAAGGCCGATGGGCAGGCGACGTCGGAGAAGAGCCCGATGCAGGGAGGCGGCACGTAACAGATTCCGTGGCGACCTTTCAGAAGGAAGACGGCCATCTGGCGGCGCAGAACGGGTTGGGAGATCCCGTACAGGCCCTGGCCGACTCCGGCCGTGATTCCGTCGGAGGCGAGGGTGACGACGAAGTCGTGGAAGAGATCGGCCGCGGGGACGTCGTCGAAGTCGGAGACCCAACCGAGCGCGAGCGTTCCGTGCGTACCATCGGGATTCGTGACCGTCAGGCCGTAGACCCCGGGTGCCATCGGCGGCGTGACCCCGGTGATCTCCAAGCGATTCTGCACGGTGACGTTGGCGCCGATACCGTCGAACTGGACGACGGCTCCGGGCTGGAAGTCGGTCCCTTCGATCGTGAATCCGGTTCCTCCCTCCTTCGGCCCCGACTCCGGCGTGACCGAAAAGGGGAGTCGCTGGGAGAACGGCGACGTCTGATACGTCGGTCCCTGGAACCCGTCGCCAACCTGCAACGTGAGGAATGCCGTGGTCGCCGTCGCGGTCACGATTTCATCGGTCAACGTCAGCGTCACGTCGGTCGAGAACGAGGCGTGGCCGGTGGCGTCGGTCATGGCGGGCGCCGAACTGCCGACGTAGGTCCGACCCTCGTCGAAGTCCCTCGGCCACGTCACCGAGCAGGCCGGACTCGTGAAGTACTCGAGCGTCACCATCGCGTCGGGGAAGCCCGAGAGCTCCGCCTGAATCGTCGTGGTGCCGCCGTTCGAGACCGCCGAGACGATTCGCGGGAAGGCGTACACGCTCAGGGGAAGGTTGGCTCCGATGCCGGCGCCCGTCAGAATCCCGAGTCCGCGGTTCGCGTAGATCGAGTTGCGGCTGATCGCAACGCTGCTCGTGATCGTCGGCGAAGTCCGCCAGACGCCCTCCTGATTGAACGCGATGGTGTTGTCGTGCACGAAGAGCGCCGTGCCGAACTCGACCAGGACTCCCGCGCCCCCGTTTCCAATCGGAGCGGAGCCCGCCGCATCGGTCCCGATCTTGTTTTCCGCCACGTGGTCCGCGGCCGTCGACGGGTCGCCGGTCGTGAAGGCGAGCGAGACGCCGTCGCCGCCGTTCCCGGAGATCACGTTGTACGCGATGACGAAATTCTGCGAGGCACCGTCCGCGCGGATCCCGCGACCCGAATTCGAAACGGAGTGCGTCCCCGTCGCGTCGGTGCCGACGTAGTTGCCGACGATCTCGTTGGAGTCCCCGTCGGTCATCGAGATGCCGTCTCCGAAGTTGCCCGAGATCACGTTGCGCTCGGACGGCGCTCCTCCGATCTGGTTGAGGGACGAGCCCGTGAGGGTGATGCCGGCCCCGTTCGGTACGGCGGCTCCTCCCGAGACGTCCGTTCCGATCAGGTTGCCGAGGATCTTTTTTCCGGCTCCGCCGGAGATCACGATGCCCGCGGTGCTGTTTCCGGAAATCAGATTGCGGGCCGCCGGATAGTTGTCGCCGATCCGGTCGAGGCCCGTGGTTCCGGTGATCGCGACGCCGAAGACGTTCCCGAACGTCGCGACGCCGGCGGCGTCGGTTCCGATGAAGTTGCCCTGGATCACGTTGCCGGCCTGTCCGGCGATGGCGACGGCGGTCTGGAATCCCTGGACGGCCAGACCCTGAACGATGCTCGAGCCTCCCGTGAGGGCGAGACCGTCGGTTCCCTGGCCGAGAAGCTCGATCTGCAGCACGGCGTCGTCGCCGGCGGGGTCGGAGTTCCAGAGCGATCCCGGCTGAGAGTAGCCGTCGAGCAGCACGGATTCGGTCACCGGCAGGGGAGCGAACGTCACGATCGTGTGGACGCCGGCGCCCGGGATCGCGAACTGGATCAGGTCGGCGCCGGGGGTCCCGTTGGCGTCGATGATCGCCTGGCGGAGAGACCCGGCGCCGCCGTCGTTGGTGCTGGTGACGGTGAAGATCGCGGCTCGGGCCGCCGTGGACGCGATCCCGCCGGCCAGGGCCCAGGCGGCGAGCGCCCGGGGACTCCAGGACCTTCGCATGGCCGATGCCTCCGACCGACACGCGCAGAAGGCCGCGGAACGGGATCAGGGGATGGGCCGGGGGCGGCCCGGCACCAATGCTCCGCTACGGCGTCAGGAACGTCTTGGTCAGGAACACCGCCATCTGGCCGCGCGTGTTCGGGAAGGTCGGGCAATAGTTGGGGCCGCCGCAGCCTGCCGTGATGTTCAGTGCGACCAGCTCGCCGATCCAGTCGGCGAACTGCGACGGACACGCCACGTCGGCGAACACGGGCGTGCACGCGGGCGGCACGTGGCTCGACCCGAACTTGGCCTTGAGCAGGAAGACGGCCATCTGGGCGCGCGTCACGGGATTGTTCGGGCA
This sequence comes from uncultured Acidobacteriota bacterium, assembly GCA_963805495.1. Taxonomy (GTDB): domain Bacteria; phylum Acidobacteriota; class Thermoanaerobaculia; order UBA5066; family Gp7-AA6; genus DAHUXD01. The sequence continues at coordinate 1,129,451 of CAWDUQ010000001.1, forward strand.
GTAGTTGCCGCCGCCGCAGCCGACCGTGATGCTCTCGGCGACGAGCTGCTCGATCCAGTCGGCGAACTGCGAGGGGCAGGGGACGTCCGGGAAGACCTGCGTGCAGTGGGGCGGCAGGTAGAACTGCCCGTGCTTGGCCTTGAGCAGAAACACGGCCATCTGCCCGCGCGTCACGGAGGCGTTGCGGCAGTAGTTGCCGCCGCCGCAGCCGGCGGTGATCCCGGCGCGCACGATGGCCTCGACGTAGTCGTGGAACGTATCGGCCTCCGGCACGTCCAGGAAATCGGCGAGCCAGGCCGCCTGGAGGAATCCGATGCTCGCGTCGGTGTTCGTGACGGCGAGGTCGTGGAGCTGCCCGGGGGCGAGATTCGGCGTAATCGCCGTGATCGTCGTGGAGTCCGGGACCGATACGTTGGTCGCGAACGATCCGCTCAGCGCGACGGTCGCGAGGTTCGCGAACGAGGTTCCGGTGATGGTGACGGCCGTTCCGCCGGAGGCGGGGCCCGAATCCGGCGTGATGGTCAGGACCGACGGGGTCGTCAGGCGCCAGATGGTCCCGACGCTGTGGGCGCCGCCGCTGGAACTCGTGCCGTAGAGTGCGCCGTCGATGCCACGGAGGACGGCTCCGTGCGGCGCCGAGCCGCTCGCGCTCGTGAAATCGTGGGCGGAGTCGACGAGCTGACCCAGCATCGTCATCCGGTAGACGGTGCCCGCGCCCGTGCCCCCCTGCGAGCCCGTGCCGTACAGGAGCCCGCCGGGGATCTGGATCAGCGGTGAGCGGGGATCGGTCCCGTCGGCGTTCGCAAACGCGTGAACCACCAGGTAGCCCGTCCCGTCCCGGCGGAGCTTGTAGACCGTGCCGTTCCCGCCCGGTCCGCCCAGGACCGTGGTTCCGTAGATGAATCCGTCGGGCGTCTCGATGAACGGGGCGACCGGGTCCTGGCCGTCGTTGCCTCCCGTGAAGGTGTGGAGGGTCTCGAAGTTGTTCCCGTCGGTGTCGAGCCGGAAGACCGTGCCGAGGCCGGTTCCGTTGTGGCCCTTCTCCGTCGTGCCGTAGAGCTTGCCGTCGGAGGCGAGAAAGAGGCCGCCGTAGGGATTCGAGCCGTCCGTGGCGGTCGAGCCGAAGGTGTGGAGGACGGTGTATGTGCTGCCGCCGGGGTCGATGCTGAACACGGTTCCGAACGAGTTGGCGCCGTCGTTGCGGGCGACGCCGTAGAGGATGGTGTCGGGCCCCTGGACCAGCCGGCCGTACGGGTTGCCGCCGTCGTTGGCGCCGTCGAGATGCTTGATCACGGCGAAGTTGTTTCCGCTGGTGTCGATCTTGTAGACGACGCCGGCGCTGTCGTTGCCTCCGGAGGAAGCGGTTCCGAAGAGGAAGCCGCCGCCGCCGAGAATGGGGCCGGCGTACGGATCGTCGCCGTCGGTGCCGTCGAACGAATGGATGACGACGAAGTTCTGGCCGTCCGGATCGAGCTTGAAGATGGAGCCGTGGCTGTTTGCGCCTCCGAAGACGGCGGTGCCGTAGAGCTTCCCGAGCCCGTCCTGGACGAGGGCCGACCGGGGGCTGTTGCCCTCGCTGACGCTCATGCTGTGGATGGCGAGATAGGTCTGGGCGGCGAGCGGGAAGGGCAGAAGCGCGCCCAGAGCGAGCGCGAAGAGGAGCGAACCCGGGCCCGGACGACGCGGGATGGCCATTGCACCCTCCTGAGGATTGCGGCGGATTCTGCCACAGGGGCGGCGGGAGGAGTCAACCCGGGCCTTCCGGCGGAAACCGCGCCCTTACTCGAGCGAGAAGGTCTTCACGATGAAGACCGCCATCTGGCCCCGCGTGTTGGGGTTGGAGGGACAGTAGTTGCCGCCGCCGCAGCCGCCGGTGATGTTCTCGGCCGCGAGCTGCTCGATCCAGCCGGCGAATGCCGAGGGGCACGGGACGTCGGCGAAGGCTCCGCTGCAGGCCGGCGGCGCGTAGCCGGGCTCGTGCTTCGCCTTGAGCAGAAAGACCGCCATCTGCTGCCGCGTGACCGGGTTGCCCGGGCAGAACACTCCGCTCCCGCAGCCTCCCGTGATTCCTTCGGCGGCCAGCGCCTCGATCCAGTCGGCGAAAGCCGAAGGGCAGGGCACGTCGGTGAAGACGCCCGCGCACGGGGGCGGGACGTAGCAGACGCCGTGTTTGCCCTTCAGCAGGAACACCGCCATCTGCTGGCGCAGAGTGGAAGCGGCGACTCCGAAGTTGCCGCCGCCCACGCCCGCCGTGATCGCGTTCGTGGCGACCTTCACGACGAAGTCGTGGAACGGGTGCCCGCCCGGGACGTCTGTGAAGTCCGCGAGCCAGCCGTTGCGCAGGGTGCCGCGCAGCCCGCTGGGATCGAGGACCGTGACGTCGCTCCCCGTTCCCGCCGGCCGCGCCGGCACGGTGAACGTGATCGTGTCCGCGTCGACCACGTTGACGTTCGAGGCGGCGACGCCGCCGACCGTCACCATCGCGCCGGGCTCGAAGAGCGTGCCCGAGAGCGTCGCGGCCAAACCCCCGGCCGATGGACCCGCGGGCGGGTCGATCGAGAACAGGATGCGTTGAGAGAACTCGGACGTGTACCCCGACGGGTCGGTGGCGGTCGCCGTGACCGATTGCCCTGCGTCGAGCGTCATCGAGAGATCGATCGCGAAGGAGGCATTCCCGGCGTTGTCGGTCGTGACCGGGAGGGTGCCCAGATAGGTCTCGCCCTGGACGTAAGCCTGCGGGCGGCGCTCGCAGGCGGAGGTGGCGTAGAGGTCGATGTCGAATTCCGTCGAGGGGGTGCTGTTCAGCACGCCCTCGACATGCGTCGTCGAAGCGCCGGGGACGAGGCTCGTGATCAGCGGATAGTTCTGGAGCTTGTTGGGCCCGAGGTCGCCGTCGAACGGGTCGTTGGGCGTCACGCCGTCGCCGTCCAGGTCGATGCCCAGGGCCTCGTTGTCGAAGAGCCGGTTGCCGCGGATGCGGACGCCGGCGGTCCCGCTCACGAGGATCCCGCCTCCCGGAATGATCCCTGCGGAGCGATCTCCGTTGTGGGCGATGACGTTGCCTTCTCCGGCCGCGATGCCCCCGATCTCGGCCGCCGAGTCCAGGATGATGAGCCCCTGACGGTTTCCGAGGTCGAGCGTCGCCGTCTCGTCCGTGCCGATGAAGTTACCCCGGACGGTCAAAACCGAACCCATGCCCGCCAGGATGCCGGTCTCGCCCGTGATCACGTTCTGCTGAATCAGAGCCGAGGTCGCCTGGCTCAGGGTCAGGCTGGTGCCCCCCCCGATCGCCTTCGTGCCCGTGACGTCCGTACCGATCCGGTTCCGCTGGACCGTGATGTCGCTCTGGACGGCCCAGATCCTGCCGCTCGTTCCGGAAATCAAGTTCTGCGAGGCCGCCGTCGGGCCTCCGATCGTCACGGAGCTCGCGTCGCTGTAGATGCCGTAGTGGTTCCCCGGGACCTCGATCGCGGCGTCTCCCGCGGCATTGGTGCCGATGAGGTTCCCCTGAACCGACGTGCCGAGGGCCTGGGAGAGTTGAATCCCGCGGCTCACGCCCGAGATGAGATTTCGTTCGAACGCTGTGGAGCCCCCGACGAAGACGCCCGTCGCTCCGCTGACGTCGATCCCGAGGAGCTGGGAGCCGGGGCGCGTCTGACCCGTCGGGTCGGTTCCGATGAAGTTGCCGACGATCAGCGTCCCGTCGCCGCCGGCGTCGACGAGGATCGCGGTCCCGGGGCAGCGGTTGATGACGAGGCCCTGGATGATCATGGCGAGGACGTCGTCGTTGCCGGCGCTGACCGTCAGGCAGGCGCCGGATCCCGCGCCGCTGCCGTCGATCTCGATCATCAGCGCGGTGTCGAGTCCCTGGCCGGTCGGATGCGTGTTGGCCGAAGAACCGGGCTGGGAATAGCCGTCGATCGTGAGCGGCTGGGTGATCGGAGGCAGCGGGGACGCGAGGACGATGGTGTGGACGCCGGAGCCCGGGATCGCGAACGCGACGTCGTCGATCGTGACGTTGCCGTTGGCCGCGAGGATCGCGTCGCGGAGCGAGCCCGCGCCGCTGTCGTTGACGTTGGTCACCGAAAAGGTGACGGCGAGCGACGGCGTTGCGAGCGCGAGCAGGGCGAGGAATCGGAAAAGGCGCATGAGATCCTCCGTTCCGCGGGCGAGTCTAGCGCCGTCCCGGCCCGTCCGTCGTCGCGCGCCGCGCACGGACCGCGGGTGAACGCAGAGTCGATGGAGTCGGGCGGTGGCGGTCGCGACGAGGGTGCTCGCGCGGAGCGGAGGGACGCAAAGAGGATAGCACCTTTCTTCTGCGGCAAACATCCTTGATTCTCCGCGCGGCGGAGCGATAATCGCCGCGGACATGGAACTCTCCGACCACCTCCGCGAAATGTTGAAGGAGCTCGGCCAGGCCATCAACGAGTCGATCTCCGGCTCGGGCCGCGTGCACGATTCCATTCAGCGCATTCGCGACGAGGGCTACAACCTCTACATGGTCCTCGACGCGAAGGTCGGCGTGAACAAGCGCGAGGGCCGGGCGGGCAAGTCCCGGCGCACGGTCGTCAGCGCCGTCGATCCCGACGACGACGCTCCCGCGCCGCCGGCGAGCCGCGCCGCCTTCCGCATCAACCTCAAGGACCTCCGGTTCCTGAAGTCCCTCGGCATCGATCCGACCCGCAAGGTCCGCGTCCGCAAGGCGCCGGTCCGCCGGGTCGCGAAGTAGCCCGCCCGTCGCCTCCTGTCCCGCTCGGCCCGGGGGACTAGACTCCGCTCATGGACCCGCTCGGGATGACGTCCGCCGCCTGGGAGGCGCTCGCCGTCGAGTGGGGCCTCGCTCGCTACCGCGGCCGCCAGATCTTCGACGCACTGCACCGCGGCGGCCGGCTCGAGTACGCGGCGATGCGGGAGCTTTCGGGGGAGCTGCGGGAGAAGCTCGCGCGCGAGCGGCCGATTCGCCTGCCGGAAGTCGCGCGCCGCGAGGAATCGGTCGACGGAAGCGTGAAGCTCGGCCTGCGGCTCGAGGACGGCGCCCTGATCGAAGCGGTGTACATGCCGGCCGGGGAGACCACGGCGCAGGTCAACGAATTCACCGATGCGCGCGCCGTCTCTCCGCCCCGCGGCACGGACCGCGGCCGGCACTCGACGCCGGCCGTGACCCGTTTCACGGTCTGTCTTTCCTCGCAGACCGGCTGCGCCGTCGACTGCGCCTTCTGCGTGACCGGGCGGCTGGGCGCCGGACGCAATCTCACGGCCGGAGAGATCGTCGGCCAGCTCCACGTTCTCCTCTCCGAAGTCGGCCGCGGGATGGAAGGCATGCGACTCGTCTTCATGGGCATGGGCGAGCCGTTCCTCAATCCCGAGGGCGTGCTTCCGGCCCTCGAGGTCCTCTTCGAGCGGATGTCGCCGAATCGGGTCACCCTATCGACTTCGGGCATCACGCCCGCCTTCGCTCGGTTTGCCGCTCTGCCGAAGCGGCCGAACCTCGCGGTGTCGCTCAACGCGGCGGACGAAGCGACGCGCGCGAAGCTGATGCCGATCACGGGGACCTATCCGCTCGCGGGGCTCGTCGCCGCGATGCGGGCGTGGCCGCTGGAGTCCCGGCGTTCCATACTCGTAGAGTACGTGCTGATCGCGGGCGTCAACGATTCCCCGGACGACGCGGCGAAGCTCGTTCGCCTCCTGCGGGGACTGCGCATCAAGGTCAACGTGATCCCACTCAACGAGGACCCGGTCTATCTGCCGGGCTGGAAACGCCCCGACGAGCGCGCGATCGACGCCTTCGTGCGGCCGCTCGCCGACGCCGGCGTCACCGTCACCGTGCGCCGCAGCAAGGGTCCCGACGCTTCGGCCGCCTGCGGCCAGTTGAAGGGGAGGACGGAAGACCCGAGGAAGAAGGCTACGCGGGCAGGTAGACCTTGAAGAACTCCTCCCACCGGCGCGCATAAGCCATCTTCGCGGTGGCCGCGGGCTCGTCGCCGTGGTGGCAGTGCCCGGCGTTGGCGACGTTCCATACGGCGCTCCGGGGCGGCAGGGCCGCGGCGAGCCTCCGCGTGAAACGCGCGGGGACGAGTCGGTCGTCTTCGCCGTGAACGAGGAGGACGGCGGCGGTCACGCGCGCGACCGCGGCGAGCGGGTCGAGGAGCTCGAACCCCCCGGCCGAGCGATCGACGCCGAGCTCGCGGCGGACCCGCGCGACCGCCCGGTCGATCGCCCAGCGCGTGGTCAGGGTCAGCAGCGGGGCCGGCACCTTCGTCGCGCGCGACAGGTAGTGGCGCGCCATCGCGCGGGGGTCGGCGAAGGGCGACTCGAGCCAGATCGCGCGGATTCCCGGGCGCCCCGCCGCGAACTCCAGGGCAACGGAGGACCCGGCCGAGCAGGAGTGGATCCCGAGACGGTCGGGATCGACGCCGAAGCGCTCGCGCGCCGCCTCGACGGTCAGGGCGAGGTCCTCCTTCTCGAGGAGCCCGAGCGTGAAGATCGTTCCGCCGCTCTTGCCGTGGGCGCGCAGGTCGGGAAGCAGGACATTGTATCCGAGCCCGAGCGCACGAAGGGCGTCGGGCTGCCACTCGCTCGCGTTGCCGCCCTTGCCGTGGAGAAAGAGCAGCGTCGCCCGCGTCCCGGGATCTCCGGGCGAGGCGAAGATCGAGGAGAGCGCGATCGGGAGGCGCGGGCTTCCCTGATGGCGAAGGTCGGCCACGGTCGGCGCCGCGCCTTCGAGGGCCGCGCGGAGCTCGTCGTACCGGTCCGGCGTGGGTCCGAGGCCGCGCGACGACAGAAGTCGATCGGCGAGCTCGCGGGCGGCGAAGTAAGAGCCGGCGAGGTAGAGCGCGCCTCCGGAAGTCAGCCAGGGAAGAGCGCGGCGCGCCCAGCGGGAGTCCGTCGCTTACTCCAGGCCGTAGGCCTGCTGCGCCTCCCGGCCCTTCTTTCCGAGCACGCCGACGACCTCGACGGGCCCCTCGACGTACGTCTGGCAGGCGAGCCGGGTCGTCCGGTTCTTCCAGCGCTTGCGAACGAGGGCGAGCGGCTTGACGAACCAGAGGGCGAGCGAAAATTTCTCGAGGCGCGTGGGTGGCGACAGATTCTCGCCCCCGGAAACCGGAATGACGGCGCAGGTGGCGCAGAGGCCGTCGCCGCCGCACCACTTCCAGAGCCGCGCGTCGGCCTCGAGGGCCGCGTCCCAGAGGCGGTATCCCTCCCACACGTCGATTTCCTTGCCGTTGATGACGCAGCGCACGCGGCGCCGCTCGCGTTTCGGGTTCGCAGCCATGGAGGGGATTATACGGGGAGCGTCCGTGGCAAGATTCGCATTCGATGACGATGCTGCTGATGCTGGCGCGCCTCGCGTTCCCGCCGCCTCCCGCAACCGCGCCCTTCGCGATCTCGGAGCTCGCGCCCGGTGTCTTCGCGGCGATCTTCGACCCGGCCGACGAGGCGTCGTCCGGAAACTCCGGCTTCATCGTGGGTTCCGACGAAGTCGTGGTCGTGGACGCGTTCGCGACGCCGCAGGCCGCCGAACGTCTGCTCGCCGAGATCCGCGCGAGGACGCCCCGGCCCGTCCGATTCGCGGTTCTCACGCACTTCCACAGCGATCACATGGGCGGCAGCGCCGTGTTCGCGAAGGCGGGCGCGGCGGTCCTGGCGCACGAGAACGTCCGGGCCTGGGCCCATCGCGAGTTCCAGGAGGGTCTCTCGCCCGGAGAGCGGGCGCGATACGCCGCGCTCCGTCTGCCGGACCTGACCTACCGCGACCGCGTGTCCCTGTGGGCGGGGGACCGCCGGATCGAGATCTTCCATCTCCCCGGGCATTCGGGGAGTGACTCCGTCGTCAGCATCCCCGACGCGAAGGTCGTCTTCACGGGCGATCTCTTCTCCCGGCGTTGCCTGCCCGGTCTGATGTCTGCGCGCACCGACGCCTGGATCCGGACCCTCGACGGGCTGATCCGGGACTATCCCGCCGCGACGTTCGTTCCCGGCCACGGCGCGCCCGGCCACGCGCTCGACGTGCGCATGTTCCGCGACTACTTGAACGGCCTCCGCGTCGCCGTCGCCCGGGCGCTCTCCGAGGGAAAGTCGGGTGCCGATCTGATCGCGATGGTGAGGCCCCAGCTCGCCGTCCGCTACAAGGGCTGGACCGGGTTCGAGCAGGTCGACGCGAACATCGCCGACGTCGAGCGCGAGCTCACGGGCACGAAGGCGTATCCGCCGCCCGTCCCGTGACGCGCGCCCACTCCGCCGGAAGAAACAGGAGCTCGATGCCGCCGCGCGTCTGTCCCGGCTCGACCGCGGCCGCGACGAGCGAAGGATCGCGCGGGTCGGCGGTCACGACGGACCGGCCGTCGAGGATCAACAAGAACCCGTAGTCCCCGGGCGCGGCGAGAGTGAGCCGGAAGGTCCCGTCGCACGCCGTCGTCACGGAGGGCGACCACGGGATGTCGGCGCCGCGCGGTATCCCGCGCACGCCGATTCGGGCCGCGGGTCGTCCCTCGGGATCGTGGACCCGACCCTCGACGAATCCGGGAGGATTCGAGGCGATGCGTCGCGACGCCGCGGTCGTCTTCGGCGCCGTCGCGCAGGCCACCGCGCAGGCGACGGCGCCGATCCCGACGAGCCGTCTCGCGATGCGAAGGGCCGCGAATTCCATGTGGCATGATCTTCCCATGGCCGAAAACGACGGGATCCATCGCTTCGACGTGGCCGCGAACTGGTCCGGGGACGGCGCCGGCATGGGCGAGGTGCGCGTCTCCGAAGGCCGGTTCGCGGTGCCCATCGCGGGCGCGACGGCGCTCGGCGGCTCGGGCGGGAAGGCCAACCCCGAGGAACTTCTCCTCGCGGCGATCGCGGCCTGCTTTTCGAGCACGTGGGCCATCTTCCTCAAGAAGCTGGGGCTGGATCTCGCCGATCCCGCCGTCGCCGTCTCGGGCGAGCTCGGGCCGGACCCCGCCGGAGGCTTCCGCATGACGAAGGCGGTGATCCGCGTCCGCGTGCCCGCGGCCCTGCTCGCGGCGGAGCGGTCGAAGGTCGAGAAGACGCTCCAGCTCGCCGAGAAGTACTGCATCATCTCGAAGGTCGCGCGGGCGGCGATGTCGCTGACCGTCGAGATCGACGAGGTCGACGAGGCCTAGCCCGCGGCCGGGCCCCGGCGGCCATGAAGCGAATTCCGATCGAGGACGCGTTCGATCTCCACTCTTTCCAACCGCGGGACGTGGTGTCCGTGGTGTCCGATTATCTCGACGCGGCGAAGCGGGCCGGATTTCGCGAGGTGCGCCTCATCCACGGAAAGGGCACGGGTGCCCGCCGTGCCGAGGTCCGAAGATTTCTCGCGACACGCGCCGACGTCGTCGACTTTTTCGACGCCCCGCCCGACGAGCGGGCCGAGGCGCCCGCCGCGCTGCACGGATCGTCGTTCTGGCGGCGCCCGGCACGTGCCGGGGCGCGGCGTAGTCGCTTCCGAGCAAGCGCCGCAGTGCATGTCGAGCGACCAGATCGCCGGACGCTCCGTCGTCGCGTGCTCGACCGCCGCCGCGAGGACGGCCACGGGCGCCCCGCAGACACAGGTTGCGGCGAAGCTTCCGTCGGGCGAAACCGACGCGCGCGGGACGTCGAGGCGACGCCCGTCGTTGACGCCGCGGTCGGTCGACCAGCGCCGGACGGAGCCGACCAGGCGGTCCGGCGCGTCGGCGAACTGGATCGTCACCTGGCATCCGCAGGCGCCGCAGTTTCCCCAGAAGTAGTTCATGGATTCCTTTCTCCGGCGGGCCCGCGCAGCTCGCGGTGCGCGCGCTTGCGCTCGTACATGACGCGGTCGGCCTGCGAGATCGCGACGTCGAGCGGGACCCTCTTCGAGTAGATGTGAATGCCGACGGAGGCGGCGAGGAACTTCGGGTACGGGCGGCCTCCCGGCCGCGCCGACTGCTTGACCTCGTCGATCTTGGACGGAAGCATGTAGAAGCGGCGCCGTGCGAGGTCCTCGTCCATCCCCGGGAGGATCACGAGGAACTCGTCGCCGCCCCAGCGGATCACGTGGTCGTTTCCGCGGACGAGCTTCTTGATCGCGTTGGCGACCGTCCAGATCGCCCGGTCGCCCTCCTCGTGGCCCTCGGTGTCGTTGATCCGCTTGAGGCCGTCGACGTCGATGAGAACGATCGAGCCGCCGGTGTCGCTCGACTCGAGCTGGGGCTTGATCTCGTCGAGGAAGAAGCGGTTGTGCGTCTCGGTCAGCGGGTCGAGCGTCGCCTTCCGCTTCGAGCGCCGCGTGTCGTCGACCGTGCGCGCGTGAAGGGCCGCGAGGCGCCGTTCGGTGTCCTCCATGGCCCAGATGATCAGCCCGATGCCGAAGAGCATCTCGAGCAGAACGTCGAAAAACCCGGCGTACTCGACGAGCGCCCGGCTTCTTCCTGCTTCGCTCGACGACACGGAGAGGACGACGACCGAGACGAACTGGACGGCCGAGTTGAGAAGGGCGAGCATTCCGGAAAACTGCCGCCCGAGACCCGCGCGCGGGCTCTGGAAAATGAACACGGCGACGACGAGCCATCCGACGGCGAGGATTCCGAGGTGCACGAGGAAGAATCGGTCGTCGGTGGGAGCGAGCTGCGTGACGAGAAACCCCAGGGGCACCGCGGCGATGGCCGCCACGGCGAGCGGCTTGGCGAGCGAAACGTCCCGGTCCATTCGGATCGCGGCCACACCGAGCGCCACGAGGTAGAGCAGCTTGAACGCCTGGTAGATCTCCTTCTCGGCAGGGAGCCCGAGGCGGCGGATGAGGAGCGTGCTCGCCAGAGAAAGAAAGAGAAAGAGCCAGGCGAACCCGGCCGCCTCGAGCACCTTGTTGCCCTTCCCTCGGGAAAGGTACAGAAAGATGACCGCGAGGAGAGCCGCGCCGACCGTCTGGACGACCATCCCGACGTACTGGAGTTCGATCAAAGGTATTGGTCCAGTCGAAGGTTAGAGGGCCGTGCCCCGCCCGTCAACCTCTATGGGACGTTGATTCGGGCGCCGAGGCGCCGCAGCGTCTCCCGTTCGCCTTCGGCGCGGCACGGCGGATTGGGGGGCTCGCCGGAGCAGGCGACCGGGACGCGGTCGATGCGGTTCCCGCCCTCGAGAACGAGTCCCCAGGCGCGGCCCGCGGGCTTCCCGGCCGGTAGAAGCAACGCATCGAAGGGCGCAACCGCACCGTCGAGAACCACCGTCCACGAGGAGTCGCCGGACCGGAGGCGGTACGGCGGCTCGCCTTCGATCGCGAACTGGTGGAACTTCCCGCCCGCGTCGGACCAGGCACCGGCGAGGTCCTGGGCGGCGAGCTCGTCGGCGGCGCTGGGAAAGACGCGGCGTGCGCCGCCGCGCCAGGTCCCGGCCGGCGAGTAGGACCGATCCCAGTCCGGCCCGAGACCTTCGACGGCGATCGCGAGGGGCACCGTTGCGCCGGCCGCGAAACGGACCAGGGCGCGGACGGTCCGGTCTTCCACGCGGGCGCCGAGCGCTGCCCCTTCCGCGGACACGGCGTAGGAATCGATCGGGGCGACGAGCTCGCCGCGCGGCCCCGCGAAGCGCAGGGCGAACACGCCGCGCCGGCGGTCCGCATCGATCCGGAGCGTCGGCTCCGCGCGCATCGCCTCCAGGCGGAAACGCGAGTAGAGAATCTCGAGGGCGGCGCGGGAGTAGAACGTCGCCGCGTACCACGCGGGGATCGGGACGCCCGCGATCCGGGTGGCCGAGCGTTCCGAATCGAAGTCGAGACTGAACCCGGCGAACGCGTACGCTTCGACGAACTGGAGCGGCCCTCCGGCGGCGGTTTCCGTTCGCTCGCGCACCCACGCGGCGGACCGCCCGCCGCTGGCGGCCTCCCAGTGAGACGTCCAGCCCGCCGGGGCCGCGCACGCCGGCACGTTCTGTCCGGCCGCATCCTTGAGCGGCAGCGACGTCAGCGCGCCGTCGCGATACCTCCAGAACGTCCGGCACTCCATCGCGTCGGTCGCGGCCACGACTTCGACGAGCGCGCCCGCGCTGCCGAGGGGCCCCGACGTCAGTGAGAGCGGGACGACGTCGCCTCCGGGCGACGGCGCTTTCGCGTCGGCGAGCTTTCGGCCCGAGGCGTCGCGGACCTGGAGGCGAATCGACCCGCGCGCGGGCTCGGCCGTCACGCGCTCCGTCGCTCCGTCGCCGTCGAGATCGGCTTCGAGGCTCGGGGCGATCGCCGACGGACCGGCCGGGGAGAGGAGAAGGGCGGCGAGGAGCGGTGCGATCACGCGCGCGCCGGCGTGCGAGCTACTTCGCCACCGGCTCGGAGGCCTGAAAGCCGATCTTGCCGTGGGTTCCGTCGCAATACGGCTTGTTCTCCGATCCGCCGCACCGGCAGAGCGAGATCGCCCGTCCGTCCGCGACGTCGATCGCGTTGCCCTGCGGGTCCGTGACCTTCGTCGGGCCCGTGACGCGGTACGGTCCGTTCGGGATCACTTTGATGGTGGGTTCCGCCATGCTGGGTTCCTCCTCGTGTCGACCGCGAAGCGCGAGACATTATTGTAGCCTCGCGCCACCGCGTCGCCGAAGCGCGCGCGGCTCGGATCGAATCCCGGTTTCTGTGTTACCCTCAGGCGAAGTCCGTTGCACGCCTTCGAAAAAGCCCCGCCCGACGTCCAGGAGCTCCTGACCAAACCCATCAAGGAACTCGGGCTCAAGCTCGAGGGCTCTCCGATCGAGAGGCTCGTCCACCGGCTGTACCGCGAACTCGAGGCGAAGGGGCTTTCGCGATTCCGGCCGCTCGTGTACCTCTCGGACGAGTGGGGTTGCCCGTCGGGCGAGCCCGTGATCGGAATTCCGTTCTATCTGGCCAACCCCAAGCTCGCGCGCCTCGAGAAGGAGATGAACGACCTCGAGGACCGCCGCGAGATCATGATGTACCTCCGGCACGAAGCGGGACACGCGTTCAACTACGCGTACCTCCTGTACCGCGAGCCCGAGTGGCGCGACCTCTTCGGCCCGTTCCGGCGGCCGTACCGCGACACATACCGGCCGGTCCCGTTTTCGCGCCGCTTCGTGCGCCACATCGCCGGCTGGTACGCGCAGAAACACCCGGACGAGGACTTCGCCGAGACGTTCGCCGTCTGGCTGACGCCGCGCTCCGAGTGGCGCAAGCGCTACCGGGGTTGGGGGGCGCTCGCAAAGCTGCGATACGTCGACCGCATGGCGCGCCGGTTCCGGGGCGCGGAGCCCCTGCGCAAACGCGGTCACACGGACGTGACGGTCGAGGAGATGGAGACGACGGTCGAGGAGTTCTACAAGCAGGCGATCGAGGCTCCGGCGCAGCCGGTCGAGCTCGCCCTCGACACCGATCTCATGGACATCTTCAAGGTGTCGCGCCGCCGGAAGCAGGGCGTGCGCCCGGCGGCCGACCTCCTTCGCGAGAGCCGGAAGATCCTCGTCGACAAGGTGACGTACTGGACGGGCGTGCAAAGGCCGCTCGTCAAGCGCCTCGTCGAGTCGATCGAGACGCGCGTCGGAGAACTCGACCTGCGGGCCGCGGTCGAGCGGGAGAAGGAGCACATGGCCGAAGTGACCGTGTACGCGACGGCGCTCGCGATGAACTACCTGGCGCGCGGCCGGTTCGTCCAACCATGAAGGCAAGGGAGGAAAGCGAATGAGCCGGGAAAAACTCAAGATCGCGGTCCTCTACGACGTCTACGAGGAGGAGCCCGAGCCGCCGCCGCCGCCCGAAAAGCCGTCGAAGTCCCGAGGCAAGGTCCGCCGCAAGAAGAAGGAGAAACACGACCGCGAGGAGATCTTCGAGGCGCTCGAGAAGCTCGGGCACGAGGCCGCCTATCAGGTCGTCGACGGGCGGGACCAGTCGCTGATCGCGCTCGCGCGCTGCGACGCGGACCTCGTGTTCAACCTGACCGAGTCTTATGCCGGCGACGACACGATGGACATGAACCTGGCCGCCTACCTCGACCTCCTCGGCAAGCCCTACACCGGGGCCGGCCCGCACGCGCTCTACCTCGCCCAGGACAAGGCCCTCGCCAAGAAGATCTTCGCGTTTCACGGAATCCGGACCCCCTTCTTCGCCACCTCCTACCGGGGCAAGCTCGACCACTCCCACGACATCGCCTTTCCGCTGATCGTCAAGCCGACCTCGGAGGACGGCTCGATCGGGATCGACAACGGCTCGGTCGTGGGCTCGGTCAAGGAGCTCATGGAGCGGATCCACTACATCCACGAGGAGTTCGACGCGCCCGCGTTGATCGAGGAATACATCGAGGGCCGCGAGATCTACGCCGCGGTGCTCGGCAACGAAAACCCGGAAGTCCTGCCCATGGTCGAGCTCGATCTCTCGCGTCTTCCCGAGGGCACGCCGAAGATCGCCGGCAAGGAAGTGAAGTGGGAAAAGGACACCGAGGCCTACCGCGTCACGAAGTCCGCTCCGGCCGAAGACCTCGACGAGGAGACGGCCAGGCGTCTCTCGGAAACCGCCCTGGCCGTCTACCAGGCCCTGAAGCTGCGCGACTACGGCCGGATCGACATGCGCCTGACCAAGGAGGGGGAGGTCTACGTGATCGAGGCCAACCCGAACCCCTGGCTCTCCTCGGGCGCCGAGTTTCACATGGCGGCCCGCAAGGCCGGCCGCAGCTACAGCCAGCTCATCTCGGAGATCGTGGACCTCGCCCGGGCGCGTTACACGGCCTCCTGACGTAGGATGCGCGCCGGGGGGACACATATGAAGAAGACCACCGCGCCTCTCGGGGCGATCCTGGCGCTGTTCCTTTTCGTCTCCGCGGCCCCGGCCGCCGAAGTCGCCGGCGTGAACCTGCCGGACACCCAGACCGTGGACGGCAAGACCCTCAAGTTGAACGGCGCCGGGGTGCGCAAGAAGGCCATCTTCAAGGTCTACGCGGCGGGTCTCTACGTCGAGACGCCCTCCAAGGACCCGGCGGTCCTCATTTCCTCGAGCCAGGCCAAGAGCATGCATCTCTGGATGCTCCGGGACGTCGCCGGGCCGAAAATCTCGGGCGCGATCGCCGAGGGTTTCGAGCTCAACTCGAAGTCGGCTCTCCCGCAGTTGAAGTCCCGTCTGGACCAGCTCGCGAAGCTGATCCCGGACGTCAAGGATGGCGAACAGATCGCGCTGACGTGGGTCCCGGACAAGGGAACGATCGTCACCGTCCGCGGCACCGACGTCGGCACGATCGAGGGGCGCGACTTCGCCGACGCCCTGTTCGCCGTGTGGCTCGGGCCGGACCCGGTCCAGGACGACCTGAAAAAGGCGCTCTCAGGAAGCTGAAGCGCGCGCGGTCTCGCCGCGCCAGCGCCGCGTGATGCGGTCGATCGCGACGCCCAGGAACATCATGCGGGTCCAGGCCCACATGGCCGGCGAGACGCTCTCCACGCCGCCCGCCAGCACCGTCACGACCGCCGCCCGGATCGCCTCGGGCGGATGCGGCGTCGTGAAGGCTTCGAAGAAAACCGGGTCGTAGAAGCTGTAGACGAACTTCCGGAAGCGGGCGACCATGCGGTTGACCTGCCGCTCGTACGCGGCGAGGTCGCGGGCGTCCACGCGGCCCCGGCGCGCGAGCGCCCGGTCGATCGCGCCGGCCGCCCGTTCCCCGGTCGCCATCGCCAGGAACACTCCCGTCGAGAAGACGGGGTCGAGAAACGTGGCGGCATCGCCGACGAGCGCCCAGCCGTCGCCGCCGAGCTTCTGCGAGCGGGCCGAGTAATCCGAGACGCCGTGGACGCCGGAGACGCGGCGGGCCCCGGAGAGCAGGAGGACGACGCGGGGCGAGCGGGCGAGGAGCTCGTCGAAGCGGGACTCGGGCGGAGTCCCTTCGGCGAATCGAACCTCCGCCGGGTCGAAGACGCCGCCGACGCTGCAGGTCCCGTCCGAAAAGGGGATGATCCAGTACCAGACGCCGCGGTCGATCGGCAGCAGGATGTCGCCCTCCCGGCCGCCCTCGGGCCAGCGCACGTCCGCATAGTGGGCGAAGAGCGCCGCGCGCTTCAACTTCGGATCGAAGCTCCGGATTCCGAGCTTGCGCGAAAGGAAGGCGCCCTGGCCGGAGGCGTCGACGACGGCCCGCGCGCGGATCTCCTCCGGCTCGCCTCCGCGCGGCCGCGCGCGCACTCCGACCGCCCGGCCGCCCTCGAACAGCACGTCCTCGACGGCGGTCTCCTCGCGGACCTCGGCACCGCAGGAAGCCGCGTGCCGGAGGAGGAGCTGGTCGAAGTCCGCGCGCTTGACCTGGTAGGCCATGGGGTGGTTCTGGTCGCGGGCCTCGGCGAAGACGACGGGGCGGGTCGTTCCGTTGAACTCGTTCCAGAAGAAGGCGCCGTACTTGGTCTGGAAGCCGGCGGCGCGGATCTTGTCGTGCACGCCGAGGCGGTCGAAGATCGGAAGCGCGAAGGGCAACAGAGACTCGCCCACGTGGAACCGCGGAAACTTCTCGCGCTCGAGCAGGACCACGCGCCGCCCCCGGCGCGCGAGCGTCGTCGCGACGGTCGAGCCGCCCGGGCCGCCGCCGATGATGGCGGCGTCGTAGACTTCCGGCATGGAGCGATTCTAGCCGGTGGCGAGCGCCGCGCTCGAGTTCGTCGGCGTCGCGAAACGCTTCCCCGGAAGGCCCCCGGTGCTCGACGGCCTGACGCTCGCGGTCGAGCCGGGGGAGACCCTGGCGCTCGTCGGCCCTTCGGGCAGCGGCAAGACCACCGTCTTGAAGCTCGCCAACCGGTTGCTCGAGCCCGACTCCGGGCAGGTGCGCGTCTTCGGCGAGAGCGCGCGCGGCCAGGACGCGGTGCTCCTGCGGCGCCGCATCGGGTACGTCATCCAGGAGGGCGGTCTCTTCCCTCACCGCTCGGTTCGCGAGAACGTCGAGACGGTGCCGCGCCTGCTGGGCTGGCCGGCCCGGAGGCGGCGCACCCGCGCCGAGGAGCTGCTCCGACTCGTTGGGCTGGCGCCGTCGGAGTTCGCCGACCGTCGGCCGAGGCAGCTGTCGGGCGGCGAGCGCCAGCGCGTCGGCGTCGCCCGCGCGCTGGCCGCCGATCCGCGGCTCGTGCTGATGGACGAACCCTTCGGCGCGCTCGATCCCATCGCCCGCCGGGCGATCCAGCGGGAGTTCCAGGGCTGGAAGCGCTCGCTGTCGGCGGCCGTGCTGCTCGTGACGCACGATCTCGCGGAGGCCTTCCGCCTGGCCGACCGCATCGCGGTCCTGGCCGGCGGGCGCCTGCGCCAGCTCGGCACGCGGGAAGACCTCGTCGAGCGGCCGGCCGACGCTTTCGTGCGCGAGTTCGTCGCGGAGTTTGCGCCGTGAGCCAGCTCGCGCGCTTCTTCTGGGAGCGCCGGAGCGAGATCGGCGCGCTGACGGCGCAGCATCTCGCCCTCGTCGCGGCCGCTTCCGCGATCGCGATCGCGATCGGCGTGCCCCTCGGGGTCCTCCTGACGCGGCGGCCCGGGCTCGCGCGGCCGGTCCTTGCCGCGTCCAACGTCGTCCAGACGATTCCGAGCCTCGCGCTCTTCGGCTTCCTCATCCCGATCCCGTTCTTCGGCGGCATCGGGGCGCGGACCGCCATCGTGGCGCTCGTCGTCTACTCGCTCCTCCCGATCCTCCGCAATACCTACGTCGGAATCCGGTCGGTCGATCCCGCCGTCGTCGAAGCCGCCACCGGCCTCGGCATGACCGACCGTCAGCGGCTGCGGTCGGTCGAGCTTCCGCTCGCGTTTCCGGTGGTCCTCGCCGGTGTCCGGATCGCGGTCGTCGCGGGCGTCGGTCTGGCGACGATCGCCGCCGCGATCGGGGCGGGCGGCCTCGGCGTGCTGATCTTCCGGGGCGTCGCGACCGTCGACCATCGCCTGATCCTCGCCGGCGCGATCCCGGCCGCGGCCCTGGCGCTCCTCTGCGACGGCGCGCTCTCGGCGGCCGAGCGCCGGTGGGGCCCGGACGCGTGAGGCGCATTCTCGCCGCGCTCGCGGCGGTCCTGGTCGCGGCCGGGTGCGGTGGCGAGCGCCGGCTGAAGGTCGGCTCGAAGAACTTCACCGAGCAGGTGGTCCTCGGCGAGATTGCGGCGCAGGCGCTCGAGGCGGAGGGCCTGACAGTCGAGCGCAAGCTCGATCTCGGGGGGACCTTCGTGTGCCACCAGGCGCTGACCGCGGGCGAGCTCGACCTCTATCCCGAGTACACCGGAACGGCGTTCACGGCGATTCTGAAGGAAGAGCCGGTCGCCGACCCGGCACGCGTGCGCGAGACCGTTGCCCGCGAGTACGCCCGGCGCTGGAAGCTCGCGTGGCTTGCGCCGCTCGGCTTCGAGAACACGTTCGCGCTCGTCATGCGCGGCGACGCGGCGCGCCGCCTCGGCGTGACGACGATCTCGGACCTCGTGCGCCACCCGGAGCTCGCGCCGGGGTTCGGCTACGAGTTCGTCGAGCGCGCCGATGGGTGGGCGGGACTCGCGGCGGCGTACGGCCTCGCCTTCACCGCCCGGCCCCGCGAGATGGATCTCGGCCTGCTCTATTCGGCGCTCTCCCAGGGACGGGTCGACGTGGTCGCCGGCAACTCGACCGACGGCCTGATCGCCGCCATGAACCTCGCCGTGCTCGAGGACGACCGGCGCTACTTCCCGCCGTACGAGGCGGCCTTCGTCGTGCGCGACGAAGTGGCGCGGGAGCCGCGCGCGCGCCGCGCGCTCGAGCGGCTGTCGGGATCGATCTCCGCCGACGCGATGCGCCGCATGAACGCCGCCGTGGACCGCGACCGCCGGTCGCCGCGTGACGTCGCGCGCGACTTCCTGGCCGCTCGGCCGGGGCGCTGACGGCCTGATCGGCCCAAAGTCTGCTACCCTGAATCGGAGAAATCCCTCATGTCCGATGCCTTCGATCTGGTGACCACGTCCGACTGGATGGTCCTCGGCGGAGCTGCCCTGCTGCTCGGCCTGCTGATCGTCTCGTTCCGCTCGCGCTCCTATGTCTTCTGTCAGTACTTGAAGACGATGACGGGCATCGCGCTGAAGCCCGCCGACGTCCGGCGCGCCTTCAAGTCGGGAGGCCGCGAGGGCGTGCGCGAGATGTTCCTGGACCGCATCATCCAGGAGGACTTGAAGGGCGGACCGGCCGCGATCCCGGACCGCTGACCCGTCAGTTTTCGATCAGCCGGAACCCCGGCACCACGTCCCGCCCGAGGACGCTCCGCAGCACCGTCGCGTGGAGGACTTCGTCGGAGAGGATCCGCGACGCCGAGCCCGCCAGCGCCCGGTCCTGGAAGCGGTCGACGACGTAGAGGTAGACGCGTGCGGCGCCGACCTCGAGCTTGAAGGCGAGCTCGAGCACGTCTTTCTCGTCGGCGATCGAGACCCCGAAGACGTACTCCTTCTTCGGCTCGGCGGGAGAGCCGCCCTTCCTCTTCACGGCGTCGGCGAGGAGGTCCCGGTGCATCTCGTGGCTGCCCTGGAAGAGGAGACCCACATCCTTCGCCTTCGCCGAGAGAAGGCCGCTCCCGCCGGCGAGGCCATAGGCCCAGATCGCCTCGTGCTCGAGGGCGAGCGCCGTGTTCATGAGCACGAGGTCGTCGGCCGGCGAAGGGGCGTCGTTCGAGGGCAGCGCGAGGAGCGGCCGACCTGCGGCCGCGAGACCCAGAGCCAGGCCCGTCCTTCCGGCCTCCCGGAACAGATCGCGTCGACGCATCGGAGGGTCCCCCTGTCCGGATCCTAAACGAAAGAGGCGCCCCGGCCGGATCTCTTCGGGCCGGGGCGCGAAGGGGGAGGGAGGGTCTACCTCGAGGCCGCCGGCACCCGGGCGAACCGGGTGACCGTCGGCGCGTTGTCGTGGGTCCGGTCGTAGCCCGAGTGCGGCGTGTACAGGAACGGGAACCCGGCGATGAACGGCACGTCGGGCCCGTCGACACCGTCGCCGAGGGCATTGTTCGGAAACACGTTGAAGCCGTCGACGAGCACCCCGGCCACCACCCGCAGGGCGATGTCCACCGTGTCGTCGTAGGGGCGCCGCCCGTTCGGGTAGCCCGACAGGTCGCCGGCGATGACACCGAGCCGGTTGACGGCGTAGATCGGCGTCGGGAAGACCGCGACGTTCAGACGGAGCTGGTCGGAGATGACCTCGCCGGGCCGCTTCGTGAGGCCGTCGACACCCTGCACGAGGGCAAGCAGATCGTTGCGTGGCGCCGGAGGCGAGTCGATGTCGAAGAGGGCCTTGAGGGCCTTCGGCAGGATCGGATCGAGGATGGCCGCGGCATATTGCGCGTCGTCGACGGGGGAGGTCGCGTTGAACTGGTCCTTCACTCCAACCGGCACGACGACCTCGTTGACGAGCGGATTGCCGAGCCGGGAAACCTGCACCCAGTCGCCGCTGACGGACGGCGCCGCGCCCGACGCCGACAGGGTCGTCGTGGCTCGCCGCCACGTCGAGGACCACATGCTGACGATCGCGTTGGGGTCCGCCGTGTCGGTCGGCACGGTGTGGTTGTTGGTCAGGTTCTGGATGGGCACGGAGAGGGCGATGGTGTGGACGTTGTAGCCGGCCGTCGTGTTGATGCCGCCGCCGTGGTCGCCGGGCAGCGTGCCGGGCCGGAAGTGGATCAGGTCGAAGATCATTCCGAGATCGACGTAGAACTGCTCCGCGCGCTGGCCGACGAAGACCTTCGTCTCCTCGTCGATCATGTAGACGGTCGAGGCGATGTTCGAGCCCTTCCCGTACCCGGCGGGATAGGACTTCGGGCCCACGTTGTTCGGCGCCTCCAGCAGGTCCGCGCCGAGCGTCGTGCAGTCCGTCTGGCCGGGCGACGGGCCGATGCACTTCTCCACCACATAGGTGTCATAGACGTTCAGGTTCGGATCGGTCGGCGAGGAGACCGGCCCGGTGTTCTGGAGAAACGTGTCGGCGCCGTTGCGGACGTTGCGCGTGAAGGTCAGCCGGTAGACGTAGTCCTCGATGGCGTCGCCGTTCGAGTCGACGTTGAACTCGTAGCGGATGTTGGGCTCGAAGTGGAAGAAGTTGGGGCCGCCGGCGGGCTCCTCGAGCGGGATCCAGTTGCCGATCATCACGAGGCGCGACGGGGCGACCGGGTCCCGGAAAAAGTAGACGTCGGTGTTGTCGGCGACCGGATCGTTGGAGATCCCGGGCGCTTCGCGGTGGCTGGAGGCCGCCGCGGGGGCGAGCGTCGTCAGGAGAATCGCGAGGCCGAGCGCGAGGCGGACGGAAATCCGGGTCGGGGTCATGGATCACCTCCTCTGCGCCCTCGTACGAGGCCGGACCGCCTTCCGGATTCACGGGCGGTCCGCGTGCGCTGGTGTAAGCTCCCCCGCGAATTTCCGTGAGGTCCCTCCAGGTCCCATGAGCCCGAGGCGCGACGATCCCGACCGCCCCCTGATGGCCCGCATCGAGGCCCGCGACGCCGACGCGCTCGCCGAGCTCTACGACCGGCACGCCGCGCGGCTGCTCGGCCTCGCCCGCCGGGTCCTCGGGGACGGCGGCGAAGCCGAGGAGGTTCTGCAGGAAGTCTTTCTCTTCGTCTGGCGCTCTGCGGGCGCGTTCGATCCGGGCCGTGGCCAGGTCCTGACCTGGCTCCTGATCGTCACCCGCAGCCGGGCGATCGACCGCCTGCGCGCGCGACGCGGCGCGTCCCGGCCCGAAATACGCAGCCTCGAGGAGATCGCGGATCCCCCGGCCTCCGGCGAAGACGTCGAAGCGGCCTCCGCCGGCCGCCAATGGCAGACTCTCTGCCGGAGCGCGGTTCGGGAGCTGCCGGACGACCAGCGGCGCGCCCTGGAGCTGGCGTACTTCGAGGGTCTGACGCACCAGGAGATCGCGGAACGGACTTCCACGCCGCTCGGCACCGTGAAGACGCGCGTGCGGCTCGGGTTGATGAAACTTCGGGAACGCTTGCGTCCGTACTGGGGGAGTGAGACCGATGGCGCATAACGAGCGGCACGAAGAGCTCGTCGCCGCGCTGGCCCTCGGCATGCCGCTCGGGGACGAGAGGGCGGAGCTCGATCAGCATCTCGCCGAGGGATGCGTCCGGTGCGAGGAACTGCTCGCGGACTTCCGCGGCGCCGCGACGGCCCTGGCGTCCGCCACGCCCGGGGTCGAGCCGCGGCCGGAGCTG
Organism: uncultured Acidobacteriota bacterium; assembly: GCA_963805495.1. Taxonomy (GTDB): domain Bacteria; phylum Acidobacteriota; class Thermoanaerobaculia; order UBA5066; family Gp7-AA6; genus DAHUXD01. The sequence goes on from CAWDUQ010000001.1 coordinate 1,151,548, forward strand.
CGGGCGAAGATCCTCGGCGCGCTCGGGCCCGCGCGGGTCGCGCCGCGGCCGGCGGGGCCGTCCGGGTGGCGCGCCCTCGCCGCGGCGGCCGCCCTTCTCCTCGTTGCGGTGGGCCTCGACGACGCGCGCCTGCGCCGCGAGCGCGAGGACCTGCGCAGCCGCACGGCGCAGCTCGGCGAGCGCCTGCGCTCGGCGGAGACGGCGCTCTCCGAGCGGACGCTGCGGGCGCGGGTCCTCGAGAGCGACGACGTGCAGATGATGATCCTCGGCGGTCAGGGACCGCAGCCGCGGGCCCGGGCACGCGTCTTCTGGAGCGAGCGGGCGCGCCGGGGCGTCATCGTCGCGTCGGACCTCGCGCCGCTTCCGACCGACCGGCAGTACGAGCTCTGGGTCTTTCAGAAGGGCCGGCCGATCAACGCCGGCGTCTTCGACGTCGATCTGCAGGGACGGGCGCTCTTCGAATCGACCGATTTCCCCGAACCGCAGGCGCAGAACTTCGCCGTCACCGTCGAGCCCCGCGGCGGAGTCCCCGCGCCGACCGGGCCGGTCGTGCTCGTCGGGTCGCCCTCGGCGTGAGACGCGCGACGCGGACGGCCCGCATCCTCCTCGCCGCCCTGGTTTCGATCGCCGCGTCGCCGACGCCCGCGCGGCCGCCGACGCCGGCGCTCGGGATCGCGCTCGATCTCGAGCCGGCGGCCTCCGCGGCCGCGCGCCAGGCCGCGCTCGACATGGTGCGCCGCACCGGGGCGAACTTCTTCGTGCTCGAGCTCTCCTGGTCCGCCGCCGAGCCGGCGCCGCACAAGTACCGGATCGACGAGCTCGTTCGCACGGCGCGGGTCCTGCGGCAGTCGGGCGCGGTGCTCCACCTCGACCTGCCGCTCGTGACCGAGACGGCGCGCGACGCGCCGGCGGATCTCGCGGGCGTCGCCTTCGACGATCCGAAGCTGTCGCTGCGCCTCGGAGGTCTCCTCGACGCGCTGCGGCCGGCGCTCGCCGACTTCCAGACGCTCTCGCTCGGCGACGGCGCGGACGCGTACTTCGCCGACAGGCCCGACGCGCTGCGCGCCTTCCGGCGCCTCTTCGACGGCGCCGTGCAGTTCCTGCGCAAGAGCTCGCCGCATCTGCTCGTCGGCGTCGCGACGGCCGCTCCGATGGACAGCACGGCCCCGCAGGTCGCGGCGCTCCTCCACCAGAAGAGCCCCCTGCTCCTCTTCGACTACGCCCCTTTCGTCACGGGCTCGCCCTTCGAGCACCGCCCTCCGGCCGATCTCGACAAGGACTGGTCGGCGCTCCTCGAGAACGCCGCCGGGCGCCCGATCGCGTTTCCCGTCGTGAGCTACTCCTCGTCGACCGTCAACGGGTCGAGCCCCGAGCGCCAGGCCGAGTTCGTGCGGCGATTTCGGGCTTTTCTGGCGAAGTCCGACGGGAGCGCGCTCGTGTTTGCCCGGTACGTGGCTCTTCGCGACGTCGCCTCGGACGATCGTGCGGCGCTCGCGCCCGGCGCTTCCGCGGCCGAACGTCGGCGCCGTGCGTTTTTCGCCAACCGCGGCCTGCAGGAACTCGACGGCCGGCCCAAGCCGGCCTGGCGCGCCTGGGTGCGGGACGCCCCGACTGTGAAAAGATGACGGGCCGGGAGGGCTCCCCATGTCGCGCGTCAAACTCATCGCCGCGGCCCTGCTGACCGCCGCCGTTTCCTGGTCCTGTTCCTCTTCTTCCTCGAAGGAACCGGACAATCCCGCTCCCGTCGTGCCGGTCGGGGGCGGGGACGTGTCGACCCTCGTTGGAAAATGGGTGGGCGAGTACTCCAGCGCCGAAACGGGGCGCTCGGGCTCGATCACGTTCGAGTTCAAGTCGGGCGGGAAGATCGCGCGGGGCGACGTCCTCATGGTCCCCAGGGGCGGGCTCGGCGCGGCGCCCGCCGGCTCCGATCCGCTGGCGACGATGCCCCAGGTGCTCCAGATCAGCTTCGTCAACGCGGAGGGCGGGGTCGTCAAGGGGACCATGGACCCGTACCAGGAACCCTCCTGCGGGTGCGAGGTCGTGACGACCTTCGTCGGCCGCGTCTCCGGCGACACGATCGAGGGGACCTTTTCGACGAATCCGACCGGGAAGGCAACGATCTCGACCGGCCGCTGGAAGATGACGCGCCAGAAAAAAACGTCCTAGTGTTCCGTAACGGAAGTCGCAGTACGGCAGACGGTCGTAGGGGCGGGGCTTGTCCCCGCCCGCGGGCGGCCGCAAGGGCCGCCCCTACACACGATGGCGCCATCAAGACTTCGGCGACAGGAGACTAGGCCCGGCATCCGATGAGCGGCGCGCCCATCACCCTCGACCGGTTCATCCTCGAGGAGCAGCAAGCCTCGCCCGGCGCCACCGGCGAGCTCTCGCTCCTGCTGATGCGTTTCGGCGTGGCCGGCAAGCGCATCGCGAGCGCGCTTTCGCGGGCCGGCCTGACCGGGGCGCTCGGCGCGGCCGGTTCCTCCAACGTGCAGGGCGAGGAGCAGAAGAAGCTCGACGTCGTCGCCAACGAGATCCTGGTCGAGACGTTCGACTACGGCCGCCTCGTCACGCTGGCCGCGTCGGAGGAGATGGAGGAGCCGGTCGTCTACGCCACGGGGCCCGCGGGCGGAGGCTACGCCGTGCTCTTCGATCCTCTCGACGGCTCCTCCAACATCGACGTCAACGGGACGCTGGGAATGATTTTTTCGGTGCGCCCCCGGGGGGAAGGCGGTCCGGGCGACCTTCTGCGCTCGGGCCGGGACCAGGTCGCCGCGGGCTACGTGCTGTTCGGTCCGGCGGTCCTTCTCGTCTATACGACCGGGGACGGCGTCCACCTCTTTACGCTCGACCCGGCGATCGGCGAGTTCCTGTTGACCCGCAAGAGCGTGCGCATGCCGGAACGCGGCCGCGCCTATGCGGTCAACGAGGGGAGAGCCCACGCCTGGTCCTCGCAGGTCCGAGCCTTCGTCGACTACCTGAAGACCCCCGACCCCGGGACCGGCCGCCCGTACTCGACGAGGTATTCGGCCTCGCTCGTCGCCGACGTGCACCGGTTTCTCCTCGAGGGCGGCATCTACATGTATCCGGCCGACGGCGCCCGTGGTGGCCGGGCCTCGGGAAAGCTCCGGGTGCTCTACGAGTGCCATCCACTGGCGTTCGTCGTCGAGCAGGCCGGGGGGCGCGCATCTTCCGGCGCGGGGCCTGTGCTGGACTGGGTCCCCGGCTCGCTCCATGCCCGCATGCCGCTCGCGATCGGAAGCCGGACCGAGGTCGAGCTTTTCGAAAGATTTCAGGGTTCGGCCGCATGAAGACGGCGCTTTTCACCGCGGCGGCGCTCGCGGCGGCAAGGCTCGCTCTTTCGCAGGAACCGGACGCGGATCGAGAACGCGAGCGGGGCAGGGGCGAGCGGGTCGAGGGCGCGATCCAGTACGCCGCGCCGGCCCCTCAGATGCACAAGCTCTCGGTTCTCGTCGGACGCTGGAAAGGCGAGCAGACCTGGGCGGAGCCGTTGCGCTACAAGCGGGGCCGCTACGAGGGCTATCCGGGGCCGGAAGGCTACGTGGCCCGCTCCGTCGAGGCCGGGCCGGGCGGTTTCTCGCTCGTGTGGACCGACGAGGGCCGCGGCCCGATGGGTGGATTCACAGCGCGGTCGATCCTCTCCTGGGATCCCGAACGAGAGGTCTACGTGCTGGATACGGTGCACAGCCTTTTTCCGGGGATCGTGCGCATGACGGGCGTCCTCGAGAAGGGAAACCTCGTGCTGCATGGCATCGATCCTCTGACCGGGGAAAAGCGTGCCGCGCGACTGGTGATCGCGGGGCTGTCGGCCGCGGGTTGGACCGAGACCCTCGACGCGGGCAAGCCGGTCGTGACGACGGTGTTTCGGGCCGACGCCTCGGCCCGAAAGTAGATCCGGGGCACCCGCGGACGGGTCTCGCTGTCGTTTCTCAAGAGGTTGTTCACGCACTTCGGCGATGTGAGACCCGGCCCGCAGGGGCGGCCCTTGTGGCCGCCCGAGGACACGCTGACGATTCGCGTGCCGCCTCTCAATGGGTACAGGAGGGGCGCCCGCAAGGGTCGCCCCTACCTACCGGGGCGCGGCGGCTTCAGGTCGCGTCAGAAGGCGAGCGCCGGCACAGTGAAAAACGTCTTGAGAACTAGCGCGCGTTGACGGCGGCAGCCGCGCGGTGGCCGGACCACAGCGCGCCCTGCATCCAGCCGGGGTACGGCGAGACGTGCTCGCCCGCGAAGTGAATGCGCCCCTCCGGGCGCTCGATCAGGGCGTTCCACCCGTTCGAGAGCTGGCCCGGCATGTACAGGGTGTAGGCGCCACGGGCCCAGGGGTCCTCGTCCCAGCACTTGGCGACGCCGCCCTCGAAGTTCTGCGCGAGCCCCGGATGCACCTTCTCGAGAGTGTCGAGCGCGAAGCGGATGCGGCTCGCATCGTCCTCGGCGCAGACTCGCCGCGCGAGGTCCTCGTAGACGTAGGCCTGGAGCAGCCCGCGCGTGCCCGGCTGGTCCCAGCTCGGGCTCCAGATCTCCATCGGGCGGTCGATCGAGGCAAAGCCGTTCTCGCCGCGGTCCTCCCAGAACCGCCGACGGGTCTGGAGCTCGATTCGGGTCACCGAGCCCGACGAGATCGTGTCGATCACGCCGCGCTTGTACGCGGGGAACGCCGGCTCGACCGGGATCGACCGCAGCACGGTAAAGGGGATCGCGCAGATCAGGAAGTCGCCACGGACCGGCTCGCGCGCGCCCGCGGCGCTCTCGACGACGGCCTCGACGCCCTCCGTGCCCTGGCGGATCGCGACGACGGGGGACCCGTAACGGATGAGGCGCGAGAGCCGTGCGGCGAAGGCCTTCGGCAGGCGGTCGTTGCCTCCGCGGATCTTCGAGAGCGTCCGGGTGTGGTGGTGCGTGGCGTCGCGGAGGCTGTCGAGTGCACTCGTCTTCTCGAAGCCGAGCGAGACGTAGGCCGCCGCCGCGGGGGAAGCGCCGCTCTGGAAGAGAAAATCCCCGAAGCTCATGCGGTCGATGCCGGCAAGCTGCGGCGGCGGCCAGCCGGGCGCCTCGATATCGCCGAGGCGAGGGAGAAGGTCGGTCACGTACTTCGCTTCCATTCCGGCGAGGCCGAGCCTGCGCTCCTCGGGCGTCAGATCGAGCGTGACCGCGCGCATGTCGACGTCTTCGAGCTTCGTGTACGGGATGCGGTGCCCGTCGACGAGGAGGACCTGCTTGCCCCGCGTCGGGAAGAATGGCTCGAGCTCGAGGCCGAAGGCCTTGACGTAGTGGAGCGTGAGAGCGTGCGTTTCGGGAATTCGCCCGGCGCCAGCCTCGGCGTAGAGGCCGTCGGAGAAGGGCTCGCGCAGCGTCAACACCCGCCCGCCCGGCCTCCTCTGCGCCTCGAGGACAACGACGTCGTGTCCCGCCTCGGAAAGCTGCGATGCCGCCGACAGGCCCGCGAGCCCCGCGCCGAGAATCACGATCCGGCGGGGCGAGCCGCGCCTCGCCAGGGGCCCGGGGTCCAGAGCGAGTCCCGCCGCGGCGTACGCGGAGAGCTTGAGGAAGTCCCGCCGGTCGAGCCCGGTCATCGGGCGGGCTCGACACCCGGGAAGGCGCCGCTGGAGCGTTCTTCCCCGGGGCGAAACTCCGAGCACGCGCCGACGATAGCGCAGATGCGCCGATCGTTTCTTTCATGTTGACATGACGGCCGTCCGGAGAAAGAATCGGTTAACTTTTTTTTGGGGAGGCCACTATGTTGGGTCGCCGCCTGTCTGCGTTGAGCGTGGCGCTTCTGACCGCCATGCCGGTTGTCGCCGCGACTTCGGCTCCGAAAGCCCGACCGAACGTCATCAAGCCTTCGGGCTTCGCGGTGTCGGCGCCGGCCCGCAGCCTTCCTCCGGCCAAGCCCCGGCCGGGTGACAACCGGCCGGCCGTTCTGGGCCGCGAAAACGAAGAGCTTCCCAAGTCGGTGAACCCCATCGCGACCGGGCAGCGCGACGGGGCGCTGCAGCTGGGTCCCACCGGAGGCGGCACCATGCCTCCGACGATTGCGAACTTCGAGGGCAACAGCAGCCAGGACAACTTCGACGCGTACGCTGGGCGCCTGTTTCCCCCCGACACCAACGGGGCGGCCGGCCTCACGCAATACGTCCAGACGACCAACCTGCTCGTCCGCATCTGGGACAAGGCGGGCAGCCCGTTGACCGATCCCTTCAAGATGAGCGAGCTCTTTTCGTCCCTGGCCCCCAGCATCTGCTCGACGAACGACGACGGCGACCCGGTCGTCGTCTACGACCAGCTCGCCGATCGGTGGCTCCTCTCCCAGTTCGCTTTCCCCGGCGCCGGAGACATTGCGCCGTACCACGAGTGCGTCGCGGTCTCGGTGACGGGTGATGCCACCGGCTCCTACTACGTCTACGACTTCGTGACCCCGGGCTTCGAGTTCCCCGACTATCCGAAGTTCGGCGTCTGGCCCGACGCCTATTACATGACGACGAACCAGTTCTACGGCGGCGGCCCCTTCGATGGCGCCGGCGCGTTTGCTTTTGATCGGTCGAAGATGCTCGCCGGGGACCCGAACGCCGGCCTCGTCTACTTCAACCTCGATCTGGCCTCTCACCCCGAGGGGATCGGCGGGATGCTTCCCTCGAGCGTCGACGGGCGGGTGCCGCCGGCAGCGGGGCAACCCAACGTCTTCAGCTATTTCATCGCCGACGAGTTCGGCGACGCCTCGGACGGGCTGCGGCTGTTTGACTTCCACGTCGATTTCGCGGATCCCGGGTCCTCGACCTTCACCGAGCGGCCGGAGAGCCCGGTGGCGGTCGCACCTTTCGATCCTTCTTCGCCGCCGGGACGCCGCGACATCCGGCAGCCGGCGCCCGCCACGGACCTCGCGGCCCTCGACTCGATCACCGACCGCCTCCTGTTCCGTCTGGCCTATCGCAACTTCGGCGATCACGAATCGATGGTCGTGACGCATTCGGTCAACGTCGGGACGGGCACGACGCTCGACACGTTTCAGGCCGCGCCCCGCTACTACGAGCTCCAGCGTACCGGCGGAGCCTGGTCCGTGGCCGAGCAGGGGACCTACGCTCCGGACACCGACAGCCGCTGGATGGGGAGCGTCGCCCAGGACAACCAGGGCAATCTGGCCGTCGGCTATTCGGTCTCGAGCGTAACGACCTTCCCCTCCATTCGTTACGCGGGCCGGCTGACGACGGACCCGCCGAACTCCCTCGGGCAGGCCGAGACGAGTCTGATCGACGGAACCGGCGTCCAGCGAAACGAGAATCCCGGTTCGCGCTGGGGCGACTACAGCGCCATGACGATCGATCCGGTCGACGACTGCACGTTCTGGTACACGCAGGAGTACTACACCGCGGCGAGCCAGGCGACCTCGACCGCAGGCTGGCTGACGCGGGTCGGGAGCTTCAAGTTCCCCGGCTGCACGGCTGCGCCGCTCGGAACCCTCTCCGGCACGATCACCGACTGCACGGGAGACGCGCCGCTTCCGGGCGCCGTCGTTTCCCTGGGGAACGGCTACAGTCGCGTGACGGACGCCTCCGGCGACTATTCGATGGCTGTCGCGCCGGGCAACTACACCGCCACCGTGACGCTCAACGGCTATCTCGTCGGCGGCGGACCAGTCACGGTGACCGACGGAGAGGGGACCGTCGCCGACTTCTGCCTGACGGGCTTCCCCCTGCCGGCGGCCGATGGATACGAGATTCTCGCGGAAAGCTGCGAGCCGCCCAACGGCGTCATCGACCCGGGCGAGCTCGTGACGGTCAACCTCTGCGTCGAGAACCAGGGAGGGGCCTCGACGACCGATCTGGTCGGCACGCTCCTGCCGGGAGGCGGAGTGATCAGCCCGTCCGGATCGCAGAACTACGGCGCCGTGCCGAAGGGCGCCTCGGTCTGCCGCGACTTCACCTTCATGGCCGATCCCTTCCTGACCTGCGGCGGAACGATCACGGCCACCCTCCAGCTCCGGGACGGCCTGACGGACCTCGGTACCGCGGTCTTCAACGCGCCGACCGGCAACCCGGCCGACGTGGGCGGCGAAGACTTCGACTCGGTGACGCCTCCCGACCTCCCCTCGGGTTGGAGCACGAGCGGCACCGGCGCGACCCTCTGGGTCACCACCGCGACGGGGCCCGACACGCCGCCCAACGCGGCCTTTGCCGCCGACGACGAGGTCTCGATCGACAAGGCGCTCGACTCGCCGCCCTTCCCGGTGGTGTCGCCCGCGGCGCAGCTGAGCTTCCGGAACCACTACAACACCGAAGAAGCCTGGGACGGCGGCATCCTCGAGATTTCGATCGACGGAGGCGCCTTCACCGAAATCACCGCCGCGGGCGGGAGCTTCGTCGCGGGCGGCTACAACGCGTACATCAACCCGTTCGCGGCGAGTCCGCTGGCCGGCGAGCTCGCCTGGACCGGCAATTCCGGCGGCTACATCACGACGACCGTCAATCTGCCGGCCTCGGCCGCGGGGCACGACGTGACCATGCGCTGGCGCCTGGTGGCCGACGACGCCGTCACGGCGGTCGGCTGGTGGGTCGATACCCTCACGGCGACCGAGGCGGCCTGCTGCTGGGCGCCCGCCCCCGTCTCGATGACGGCCGACGCCCCGCCGCCTCCCCCGGGAGTCGGGGGCTCCGCTCCGAGCGGTGGGTCGAACGCCAACGGCGTGATCGAGCCCGGTGAGACATTCACGATCAACCCGGGCTGGTTCAACGGAGGGCCGTCCCCCGTCGGCCTGCTCGGCATCTTCTCGAACTTCGACGGGCCGGCCGGCGCGACCTATACGATCAACGACGGCACGGCGGACTACGGCGTGATCGACCCGGGCGCGACCAACGACTGCCAGACGGCGACCGGCGACTGCGCGGTGCTCTCGATCGACAACCCGAACCCCCGCCCGGCGACGCACTGGGACACCACGATCGAAGAGGCGCCCCAGCTGTCGGTCGGCACGGGTGCTGCGGTCGGCACCCGGACCTGGGTCCTGCACGTGGGCGAGAGCTTCCTCGACGTGCCGACCTCTCTCAACTTCTACAGCTTCATCGAGACGATCTTTCACAAGGGGATCACGGGCGGCTGCGGCGCCGGGGACACCTACTGTCCCGCCAACAACGTGACGCGGGCGCAGATGGCGGTTTTCCTCCTGAAGGCCGAGCACGGCTCGTCCTACCTGCCCCCGCCGTGCACGGGCATCTTCGGCGACGTTCCCTGCCCGTCGCTCTTTGCCGACTGGATCGAGCAACTGTCCGCGGAGGGCATCACGGCCGGCTGCGCGGGCGGCGCGAACTACTGCCCGTCCGACCCGGTGCTGCGCCAGCAGATGGCGGTCTTCCTCCTGAAGACGCTCCTCGGCTCGGGCTACGTGCCTCCGACCTGTGCCGGCGTGTTCGGCGACGTGACCTGTCCGTCGACCTTCGCCAACTGGATCGAGGACCTTGCGGCGCGCCAGATCACGGGTGGTTGCGGCAGCGGCAACTACTGCCCGACCAACCCGAACACCCGCGGCCAGATGGCCGTGTTCCTGACGAAGACCTTCGGGCTGACGCTGTACGGTCCGTAGGCGCGGGATCCGTCGCTCATTCGGAGGGCCCCTCACGGGGCCCTCTTTTTTTGGAGAGCCCCCGGGGTCAGAACCTCAGGGACAGGCAGCTCAGGCCGCCGTCCATCTTCCGGAACTCCGACATGTCCAGGACGAGCGGGCGATAGCCGAGCTCGGCGAGCCGACGCTCGAGGCGTGGGAATCCCTTGGCGAAAAGGAGGACGTCGTTGATGACGACGGCGTTGGCCGCGTAATCCTCGGAAGGATCGACGGGCACCCGTTCCCAGTCGGCGAACGCCGGGTCCGCTGCCAGCGAATCGATGACGACGAGCCGCGGGCCGGAGAGCCACGCAATCCCGCTCTTCAGGTGAAGGATTCCGGCCACGCTGCGGATGTCGACCGTCGAAGACGAGAGGCCGTCGTCGGCGAGCAAGCGTGCGAGCTGCCGCGCGCCCTCCGCGTTCGTCCGCTCCGAGATGCCGATGAACCAGTGGGACCCGGCCTCGCAGACGTCTCCGCCGTCGAGAGTGCCCGGGGCCTGGATGCGCCGCGGCGGCGGGAAGAACGGCGCCAGGGCCTCTTCGATGCCGGCGACCTCGCCGGCGCGCGACGGGGCGCCCGGCCGGGTCAGCACCGCGCCGCCCGGGGTGATCACGGCCGCGTCCTCGACGAACGTCGAGTCCGGGAAGCGGGGGTCCGCCGGCAGCCGCGTCAGCTCCAGCCCGCAGTCGACGAGCGCCCGGCAGTACGCCGCGTGCTCATCGAGGGCCTTCGGGACGTCGGGGGCTCCGAGGTCGACGGTCGTCAGCCCCTCGGCGAAGTTCGCGGCCGGCGGCCGCACGATGGCTCTCCGGAACATTGGTTCAGACGTTGAACTTGAACAGGATGACGTCGCCGTCCTGGACGACGTAGTCCCGGCCTTCCATGCGCAGGAGGCCCTTCTCGCGGGCGGCCGCGGTCGATCCCGAGGCCAGAAGGTCTTCGTACGAGACCGTCTCCGCCTTGATGAACCCGCGCTCGAAGTCGGAATGGATGACTCCGGCCGCCTGGGGCGCCGTGTCGCCGGCGCGGATGGTCCAGGCCCGGGTCTCCTTCTCTCCCGCCGTCAGGAACGTTCGCAGGCCGAGGAGATGGTAGGCCGCGCGGATGAGGGCCGAGACGCCGGAGTCCGCGACACCCAGGTGCGCGAGGTATTCGCGGGCCTCGGAGTCGGGCAGCTCCGCGAGCTCCGACTCGATCGCCGCCGAGACGACGACGGCCTCCGAGCCGGCGTGGGTGCGGGCGTGATCGCCGACCGCGGCCACCTGGGGCGAGGCGGTCTCGGCGGTCGCGAGCTCGGCCTCGGACACGTTGCAGGCGTAGAGCATCGGCTTCATCGTCAGGAGGAACAGCGGCCGCGCGGCCCCCGCCTCCTCGGGGGAAAGGGGGAGCGAAATGGCGCGGCGGCCGGAATTGAGGTGGGGGAGCAGCTTCTCCGCGACCGCGAGCGACCGCTTCGCGTCCTTGTCTCCTCCGCGCGCGGTCTTCTCGAGCTTCTCGCGCGCGCGGGTCACGGTTTCGAGATCGGCGAGGACCAGTTCGGTCTGGATCGTCTGGATGTCGGCGATCGGGTCGAGCGCCCCGGCCACATGGACGATGTCCTTGTCCTCGAAGCAGCGCACGACCTCGACGATCGCGTCGACCTCGCGGATGTGCTGGAGGAACTTGTTGCCGAGGCCCTCGCCCTGTGCGGCACCCTTGACGAGGCCCGCGATGTCGACGAACTCGATCGTCGCCGGCACGATCTTTTCCGACTTCGACAGCTTCGCCAGCGGCTCGAGCCGCGGGTCGGGCACCGTGACGACGCCGACGTTGGGCTCGATCGTGCAGAACGGGTAGTTGGCGGCTTCGGCCTTGCGCGTGCGCGTCAGGGCGTTGAAGAGGGTGGACTTGCCGACGTTCGGCAGTCCGACGATTCCGGCGCGCAGCATGGGGCCGGGATATTACAGGAGGACGCCGCCGGCGTCCGACCGAGGGCGGCGGCCGGGGGGATGATCGGCTAGAATCCGCGCCAGTTTGAGCTCGCCCCACTCGTCGCCCGGATTCCTGCGCGCCGTCTCCCGCTGGGAGATCGTCGCCCTTTCGGTCAACGACGTGGTGGGCTCCGGCGTGTACCTGATCCTTCCCGTCGCGGCCGCCCAGCTGCTCGGCCCGGCGAGCGTCTGGGCGATCCTCGCGGCGGGGGTCGCGGTGCTCCTGCTCGTCCTGTGCTTCGCCGAGGCCGGAAGCCTCTTCGACAAGCCGGGCGGGGCGTACGTCTACACGCGAGCGGCCTTCGGCGACTTCGTCGGGTTCGAGGTCGGCTGGATGACCTGGATCGCCCGCATCGCGTCGGTCGCGAGCCTCTCGGTGTTCTTCGCCCGCGCCGTCGGGTACCTGTGGGACGGGGCAAACCACGGGGTCGGGCAGGCCGTCACGATCTTCGCGGAGCTCGTGCTGTTGACCTGGATCAACGTGCGAGGCGTGAAATCGGGCGCCCGCACGGCCGTCTTCCTGGCGTTCGGGAAGCTCGTGCCGCTGGTCGTCCTGGTGGCGGTCGGCGTCTTCGCGATCGACTGGACGCGCCTGTTCCCGGTGCCCGCACCGGCCTCCGGCAACTTCACGAAGGCCGCGCTCCTCGTCCTCTTCGCCTATGCCGGGTTCGAGAACACGGCGGCGCCGGCCGGCGAGTTCAAGAACCCGCAGCGCGACGTGCCGTTTGCCCTGATCGTCCAGATCGCGATCGTGACCGCGATCTACACCCTCGTCCAGCTGACGGCGATGGGGACACTGCCGAACCTGGGCGTCTCGAAGACCCCGCTCGCGGACGCGGGGCGCCTGCTGCTGGGGCCGGCCGGCGGGCTCCTGCTCACGGTCGGCGCCGCCCTTTCGGTCCTCGGCACCAACAACAACACGGTCCTCGCCGGCCCCCGCTACCTGTACGCCCTCGCGGAGGGGGGCCGCCTGCCGCGCGTGTTCTCGAAGATCCATCCGCGCTACCGAACGCCGTACGTGGCCATCCTGACGCAGTCGGGGATCGCGGCCGGATTGATCGTCATCGACTTCCTCATCCACATCCTGCGGCCGGGGGCCCTGGGCGTCGCCGAGGAGCTCGCCGTGCTCTCCGCCATCGCGCGCCTGGCGACCTACATCGGGACCTGCCTTGCGGTGCCCGTGCTGCGGCGCAAGATGCCCGCGACCGCGCGGACCATCCGCCTTCCGGGAGGGCCGGTCATCCCGATTGCGGCCCTCGTCATCTGCCTGATCTTCCTTTCGGCGGCCGAGAAGCAGAATTTCATCGCGGGCGGGATCGCGCTCGTCGTCGGGGCCGTCATCTACGCGGCCCGGGGCGGCGCGGCGACCCGCGAGACATGACACCGGCCCCGCGCCGGGAAGGAGTGTTCGTGAACGTTCGCGCCGGACTTGCGGTCACGCTGTTGGCGGTCGTCGGGGGAGGTTCGGTTTCGGGACAGGCGCCGCCCGCGCCGACGCCCGGCCCCGTCACGGCGATCAAGGCCGCGCGCCTGTTCGACGGCCGATCGGACGCGACCGTCGCCAACCCCGTCGTTCTCGTCCAGGGCTCCCGGATCCTCGCGATCGGATCCGGCCTGGCCGTTCCCGCCGGCGCCACGGTGATCGACCTGGGTGAAGCGACGCTTCTCCCCGGGTTCATCGACAGCCACACGCACCTGACGGGCGAGGCCGGCGACAACTACGTGCAGGACTTTTTCGAGGTCCTGCGGCGCCCGGCCACGGCGCAGGTCTTCTACGGCGCCGTCTACGCCCGCCGCACGCTCGAAGCCGGGTTCACGACGGTGCGCGACGTCGGCTCCGAAAAAGACATGGACGTCGGTCTCCGCGACGCGATCGCCGCGGGCCTGACGCCGGGCCCGCGCATGCTCGTCGCGCGGTACGCGCTCGGCGCCACGGGCGGCCACTGCGACAACACGGGTTTTCCGCCGAACACCTTCGGGCCGGAGCCCGGGCTCGAGCGGGGGATCCTCCACGGCGCGGACGAAGGGCGCCAGGCCGTCCGCCTCGACGTCAAGTACGGCTCCGACGTGATCAAGATGTGCGCTTCCGGCGGGGTGCTGTCGCTCGGCGACGACGTCTCGGCGCCGCAGTTGACCGACGAAGAGCTCGCGGCGATCATCGACGAGGCCCACCGGTTGAAACGCAGGACCGCGGCGCACGCGCACGGCGACCTGGCCGCGCGCGCGGCGGTGAAGGCCGGAATCGACTCGATCGAGCACGGTTCGTTCCTGACGGACGAGACGCTCGCGCTGATGAAATCGAAGGGCACCTTTCTCGTGCCGACCTGCATGGCCGGCCAGTGGACCGGCGGCAAGCTCGACCGGTTCCCGCCGGCGGTCGCGGCGAAGGCGAAGGCGGCGCTCGCGGCCCACGACGACATGTTCCGCCGCGCGGTCCGCGCCGGGGTGCGGATCGCATTCGGGACCGACTCCGGCGTTTCGCCGCACGGCATGAACGCGCAGGAGTTCGGGCTCATGGTGGAGCGGGGCATGACGCCCGCGCAGGCGTTGAAGACCGCCGGGACCATGGCGGCGGAGCTCCTCGGCCTTGCCGACCGCATCGGCACGCTCGAAAAGGGCAAGGAGGCCGACATCGTCGCCGTCCCCGGCGATCCTTTGAGGGACGTTCGCGTCACGGAACACGTCCTGTTCGTCATGAAGGGGGGGCGGGTCTTCAAGTCTCCGTCGATGTGACGCTCGTCCGCCGCCGGATGCGGTCGGCCCTCGCCTTTCGGGTTAGAGTTGCCGGACTCGCGCCATGAAGAAATCCGCTTCCGACGCCGGCCGCGCCGCCCGCACGGGCCTGCCGCGGCACACGAAGATCCTCTTCGGGCTCCTCTTCGGCCTCGTCGCCGGGCTCGTGGCGCACGCGGTCGGCGGCGGGGCGCCCTGGGTCGAGTGGAGCGTGCGCAACGTCGCCAACCCCGTGGGCCAGCTCTTCCTGCGGCTGATCTTCATGATCGTCGTGCCGCTCGTTTTCTCGTCCCTCGTCCTCGGAGTGCTCGAGCTCGGCGACGTCCAAAAGCTCGGCCGCGTCGGTTTGAAGACGCTCGTGTACACGATCTTTGCGAGCGGAATCTCGGTCGCGATCGGCCTGACGCTCGTCAACTTCTTCCGTCCGGGCGCCGGGGTCGACGCGTCGGTCCGGGCAAACCTCGAGGGCACCTTCGCGACGCAGTCGCAGGCCGCGATCGAGAACGCGCAGAAGGCGGCGTCGTGGAGCGACACACTGCTCTCGCTCATCCCGCGCAACCCGATCGGCGCCGCCGTCGAGGCCCTGCAAGGCGAAATGCTCGCGTTGATGGTCTTCGCGGTGTTCTTCGGCGTCGCGCTGGCCCGGATCCGTAAGGACAAGGAGACGCTCGTCGAGGTCTTCGACGGGATCCAGAGGGTCTCGATGAAGATCGTCGACTGGGCCATGGGCCTGGCGCCCTACGGCGTCGCGGGCCTCATGTACGCCCTGACGGCGCGCTCGGGCTTCGCGGTCGTCCCGCGGCTGGGGGGCTACGTCGGAGTCGTCGTCGCGGGTCTCGCCATCCAGCAGTTCGTGGTGTACTCGCTGATCTTGAAGGGGCTCGCGCGCGTCTCGCCGGTCGAGTGGTTCTTTCGTGTGCGCGAGGTCATGCTGACGGCCTTCTCGACGGCCTCCTCGAACGCGACGCTCCCCACGTCCCTCCAGGCGGCCCAGGAGAAGCTCGGCATCGCGCCGCGGATCGGCAACTTCGTGCTGACCGTGGGCGCGACCGGCAACCAGAACGGCACGGCGCTCTTCGAAGGAGTGACGGTGCTCTTCCTCGCCCAGGTCTTCGGAGTGACGCTGACGCTGCCGCAGCAGGTGACGGTCGTCCTCATGTCGATCCTCGCGGGCGTCGGGACGGCCGGTGTGCCCGGCGGCTCCCTGCCGCTGATCGTCATCGTGCTGCAGTCAGTCGGCGTGCCGGCCGAAGGCATTGGAATCATCCTCGGCGTCGACCGGTTCCTCGACATGTGCCGCACGACGCTGAACGTCACGGGGGACCTCGTCTGCGCCACGGTCGTCGCGCGTTCGGAGGGCGAGCTGCGGTTCTCCTCCGTGCGCCCGGAGGCGCTCGCCGAGGAAGGGTGACCCGGCGAGTGCTCGCGGCGGCGGCCGCGGCCCTGATCCTGTCCGGCGGCGGAGTCGGCTCGGCCGCGACGCTGAAGGTCGAGGCGTCGCCCGCCCGGCCGAAGCAGGGCGACATCGTCTTCGTCACCGTGCGGGCGAGCGGGCCCGTGACGTCCGCGACGCTGTCGGACGGGAAGCGCGAGATCGGCCTCGAGGCGGAGGGCGACGGACGCACCTTTCGCGGTCTCCTCGGCATCGACTTCGAGAGCGCCGTGGGCCCGCGGACGCTCGAGGTCGAAGCGCGGGATGCCGCCGGCGGGACGGTCCGGGCATCGCGCACGCTCGGCGTCGTTTCGGGAAAGTTCCCGACGCAGAAGCTCAAGGTCGCGCCGGCCTACGTCGAGCCGCCGGCGTCGGAGCTCGACCGGATCGCCGGCGATCGGGAGGAGGTCGCCCGTGTCTGGGCCGCCCCCGACACGCGTCGGCTGTTCGCCGGACCCTTCCGGGTTCCGGTGGACTCCGATGCGCGCGGCAGCTTTGGAGTTCGGCGAGTCTTCAACGGAAAGCCGCGCTCGTCCCACGACGGCGTCGACCTGCCGTCGCCGCAGGGAGCGCCGGTCGTCGCGCCCGCGCCGGCGACGGTCGCTCTCGCGAGCGAGCTGTATTTTTCGGGCGGCACCGTGATCCTCGACCATGGCGGCGGTCTCTTCACGACGTACTTTCATCTCTCGGCGATCGACGTGAAAGTGGGAGACACGGTCGCCAGCGGACAACGCGTCGGGGCGGTCGGGGCGACCGGCCGCGCGACGGGTCCTCACCTTCACTGGGGCGCGCGGCTTCATCGCGCCCGCGTCAACCCGCTCGATCTTTTGAAGTTAGCGGCGTGGCCCGAGGCGGGGGTCAACACGCGGTGAGTTTGGTCTGACCGGTCGGTCAGGATTCGTCATCTTTCTTTCTCAAAACAAAGGGATTAGAGTCGGGCGGTTGTGGCTCGCTCCAGAGAAAAACGCTCCGCCGGGCTGACGAAGGCCCACGTTCGATTCGTCCTGAACGGGGAGGAAATCGAGGCCGCGTTCGCCCCGCACAAGACGCTGCTCGAAGTGCTCCGCGAGGACCTGAACCTGACGGGCACCAAGCACGGCTGCGAGCTCGGCGAGTGCGGGACCTGTGCAGTCCTCGTCGACGGCCGGCCCGTCCTCTCCTGTCTCATGCTCGGGCTCGAGTGCGAGGGCCGGCGCGTCGAATCGATCGAGGGCATGGCGGGGCCGGCGGGGCTCCACCCGCTCCAGAAAGCGTTCGCGGACCTCGGCGCCGCGCAGTGCGGCTACTGCACACCGGGATTCCTCCTGACCGCGAAGGCGCTGCTCGACGAGAACCCGAAGCCGACGCTTCCGCAGATCCGCGAGGCGCTGTCCGGGAACCTCTGCCGCTGCACCGGCTACATCAAGATCTTCGAGGCCGTCGAGCTCGCCGCCGCCTGGATACGCGGGGAGGACGTGCAGCCCCGGAAGGAGTCGCTGTATGGATATGACTTCGACGAGAGCGGGCTGCTGCCGGTCCACCCCGTCGGAGTAGGGGCGGCCCTTGTGGCCGCCCGCGAGAAGGGCGGGGACAAGCCCCGCCCCTACGAACCAGGGCCCAGAGAGGCGAAGCCGTGACGGCGCCCCGCCAGCCCACCCGCGTCGTCGGCCGCCCCTACGCCAAGGTCGACGGCGCCGCGAAGGTCTCCGGCCAGACGAAGTTTGCCGACGACGTGATGCTGCCGCGCATGCTCCACTGCAAGCTGCTGCGCTCGAAGATCGCGCACGCTCGCATCATCTCGATCGACGCATCCCGGGCGCTCGCGGCGCCGGGGGTGGTCGCCATCGCGACCGGGAAGGATCTGCCGACCCCCTTCGGCATCCTGCCCGTCTCGCAGGACGAGCACGCGCTCTGCACGGACCGCGTCCGGTTCGTCGGGGACCCGGTCGCTGCCGTCGCCGCGGTGGACGAGGACGCGGCGTTCGACGCGCTCGACTTGATCGACGTCCGGTACGAAAGGCTCCCTCCGATCGCCTCGATCGACGAAGGGCTCGCGCCCGCGGCGACCCCCATCCACGACTACGGCGACGCGGGCAACATTCACAAGCTCGTCTCGATGGAGTTCGGGGACACGGAGGACGGCTTCGCGCGAGCCGACCGGACCTACGAAGACCTTTTCTTCTACGAGGGCAACACGCACCTGCCGCTCGAGCAGCACGCATCGGTCGCCGACTTCGGCCCCGACGGAAGGCTCACGCTCTGGTCGTCGACGCAGACCCCCCACTACGTCCACCGCGCGCTCGCGAAGGTGCTCGACCTCCCGCCCGCGAAGATCCGTGTCATCGCGACCCCCAACGGCGGGGGCTTCGGCGGCAAGTCCGATCCCTTTAACCACGAGATCGTCGTCGCGCACCTGTCGCGCGTCACCGGCCGTCCCGTCAAGATCTGCCTGACCCGGGAAGAGGTCTTTTACTGCCACCGCGGCCGCCACCCGACGCTGATGAAGGTCCGCACGGGCGTGAAGTCGGACGGCGCGATCACCGCGATGCACTTCCAGACGGTGCTCGACGGCGGCGGCTACGGCTCCTACGGCGTCGCCTCGACCTACTACACGGGGGCGCTCCAGACGGTGACCTACAAGGTTCCCGCGTACCGTTTCGACGGGGCGCGCGTCTTCACCAACAAGCCGCCGTGCGGCCCCAAGCGCGGCCACGGCACGCCGCAGCCGCGCTTCGCCCTCGAGGTCCAGCTCGACAAGATCGCCTGCGACCTCGGCCTCGATCCCGCGGAGATCCGGAGGAACCATCTCCACCCCGCGAACACGCTCACGGCGAACTTCCTGCGAGTGGGATCGATCGGCCTCGGAGCCTGCATCGACAAGGTCGTCGCGGCGTCCGGCTGGAAGAAGCGCCGCGGGAAGCTCCCGCCCGGCCGCGGCCTTGGGATCGCCTGCTCCTCGTACCTCTGCGGCGCGGGACTGCCGATCTACTGGAACCGGATGCCCCAGTCGGGCGTGCAGCTCAAGATCGACCGTGGCGGGGGAGTGACGGTCTTCTGCGGCTCGACGGACATCGGCCAGGGCTCGGACACGATCCTCGCCGCGATCGTGGCCGAAGTCCTCGGGATCGATCCCTTCGACATCCGTGTCGTCACCGGGGACACGGACCTGACGCCGGTCGATCTCGGCTCCTACTCGTCGCGGGTCACGCTGATGACCGGCAACGCGGCCATCCAGGCGGCCGAGCGCGCGAAGGAGATGCTGGTTGCGACCGCGTCGGTCAAGCTCGAGATCCCTCCCGAGTGCGTGGGATTCGCGGACGGTCGCGTCTTCGACGTGGGCGAGCCGGAGAGGGGAATGAGCTTCGCCGAGGCCGCCGTTCTCGCCGAGTCCCGCTTCGGCACGCTCGGGACGGTCGGATCGTACTCGCCCCCGCCGTCCGCCGGCCGGTACCGCGGCGCGGGCGTGGGCCCGTCGCCGGCGTACTCGTACTCCGCCGCGGTCGTCGAGGTCGAGGTGGATCCCGAGACCGGCATCGTGACGGTGCCGAAGATCTGGATCGCGCACGACGTCGGCAAGTGCATCAACGCGGCCCTCGTCATGGGGCAGGTGGAGGGCTCGGTCTACATGGGCCTCGGCGAGGCCGTGATGGAGGAGATGGCCTACCGGAGCGACGCCAACGACAACGTCGTCCACAAGTTCCCGTCGATGCTGGAGTACAAGAGCCCCACGACGAAAGAGATGCCCGAGGTCGAGACCTATCTCGTCGAGGACCCCGACGCCAACGGTCCCTTCGGGGCCAAGGAAGTGGGGCAGGGCCCGCTTCTTCCGATCCCGCCGGCCGTCGCCAACGCCGTCTTCGACGCGGTGGGTGTGCGCGTCGACGAGGTCCCGGTGACGCCGGAGAAGGTCCTGCGCGCGCTGAAGGCGAAGGCGCAGGGGAAACCGGCGCGCTTCGGGCCGGAGCGATTTCCGAACGTGCCGTATCCCGCGCCGATCCGCGTCCCGACCCCGGCCGAGGGCGGCGACGGCCGCGCTGTCGGCGCGGCGGTCACGGAAGCCGGCGGAGTGCGGTGACCCGATGATGCGCCTTCCGAAATTCCGCTACTTCGCGCCGGCGAGCGTCCGGGAAGCGCTCCGCATCAAGGCGGGCGAGGGCCCCGAGTCGTCCTGGGTCGCCGGCGGAACGGACCTCTACCCGAACATGAAGCGGAGGCAGCAGACCCCGAAGGTCGTGATCGGACTGTCGCGCATCGCGGCGCTCGGCCGGCTGCGCATGACCGCCGACGGCGGGACCGCGATCGGCGCGGGCGTGCCCCTCTCGTCGATCGAGCGCCATCGCCGGATGCGTCGGTCCTTTCCCGCCCTGGTGCGAGCCGTCGAGGAGATCTCGACGCCCCCCCTGCGAAACATGGGCACCCTCGGGGGCAACGTTCTTCTCGACACGCGCTGCAACTACTACGACCAGAACTACGAGTGGCGGCAGGCGATCGACTTCTGCATGAAGAAGGACGGCGCGATCTGCTGGGTGGCGCCGGGCTCTCCCAGGTGCCTCGCCGTGCAGTCGGCCGACTCGGTCCCGGTCCTGATCGCCCTCGGCGCCCGCGTGGTCCTCGCCTCGCCGGACGGCGAGAGGGAGGTCGCTCTCGAGGAGCTCTACGCCAACGACGGGATCCACTACCTGACGAAGCGGCCCGAGGAGCTCGTGACCGAGATCCGCGTCCCGAAAACCGACGGGAAGGCGACGTACCGCAAGCTCCGCCGCCGCGGCGCCTTCGACTTCCCGGTGCTCGCGGTCGGCGCCGCGGTGCGGTTCGACGGCGACCGCGTGGCCGAGGCCCGCATCGTCCTCGGGGGCGTGGCCTCCGCGCCGGTGCGGGCGAGCGCGGCGGAGGCGATCCTGTCCGGGCGCCCCCTCGATGCCGAGGCCGTGGCCGAGGCCTCGGCCGCGGCGTCCGGTCCCTCGCGGCCCATGGACAACACCGACTTCTCGTTCCTCTGGCGCAAGGAGATGACCCGGACCTGGGTGGCCCGCGCCCTGGCGGACCTCGCCCCGGCCCGCCCCTCCTGACGAAGCCGGTTTCGCGCCCGTCCGGGGGGGGGGGCTCCAGCCTTAAGGAATTCTTAACGGACGGTTGCCGGCCCCCGGACCCGCTGCTATACTGCCCGCCTTCTCGTAAATCGCTCGCCTTCCAAGCACGCTATCTGCGGCCGCCCAGAAGTCCGACGAATTCCTACGGGAAGGTCGGCTCCTCCGAGCGGCGCGGTTGGGTCGAACGCGGCTAAGACGCCGGATTCGAGGATTCTGTTTCGATGAAACTCTACGTTGGAAACCTTCCCTACAACACGTCGGAGGACGATCTTCGCTCGCTCTTCTCGACCTATGGAGCGGTCAGCTCCGTCGCGATCATCACGGATCGCGACACGGGTCGTTCGAAGGGGTTCGGGTTCGTCGAGTTCGGCAACGACGACGAGGCGCGCAACGCGATCTCGGCGCTCTCCGGCCAGGAGTACGGGGGCCGCGCGCTCACCGTCAATGAAGCCCGACCGAAGACCCAGAACGGTGGCGGCGGAGGACGGGGCGGCCGGTACTGATTCGTTCGCGTTGGACCTTTCGAAAGGGGGCGAAAGCCCCCTTTTTCTTTTGGTCTCGATAGACTCGGTCGCCGGTGAGCGAAGTGCGAGTCGAGAAATGGCACCGCGCCGACGGCCCGCTCTCCGAGCGCCGCTTGATGCGCGCGATGGAGATGGAGGGCTACGAGGTGCTCGTCTACACCTACCGCGCGGGCACGGTCTTCCCGCCGCACGAGCACGCGCAGGCCAAATGCGACGCCGTCCTCGAGGGAACGCTGCGCGTCACGGTCGGAGACGCCGCCTGGGACCTTTCGGCGGGAGACCGGATCTACCTGCCGGCGGGAACGCGGCACGGGGCGCAGGTCGTCGGCGAGAAGACAGTGGTGTCCCTCGACGGGACGCATTGGTAAAGGAGGCTGTCATGCGGTTCACGAAAGCCGAACGGGAAGATCGGATCCGCCGCTATCGGGAGGGTCCGGCGAAGCTGCGCGCGGCGCTCGCGACGGTCCCGCCCGAGGCCATGAAGTGGCGGCCGGCCGAGGGCAAGTGGTCCGCGCACGAGGTGGCCTGTCACTGCGCCGACTCGGAGACGAACGCTTACGCCCGCATCCGGTACCTCGTGGCCGAGCCGGACCCGAAGGTCCTGGGCTACGACGAGGCGCAATGGGCCCGGACGTTCGACTACCACGCGGCGCCGATCGAGCCGGCGCTCGCGACGCTCGACGCCGTCCGGATGAACACGGCGCTTTTGCTGGAGCGCCTGCCCGAATCCGCCTGGTCGGCGGTCGGGACGCACACGCAGTCCGGCCGGTTTTCGGCGGAGGACTGGCTCGACGTCTACGCCGAGCACCTCGAGAAGCACTCCCGCCAGATCGAGCGCAACGTCGAGGCCTGGAAGAATCGCTAGACGTCGTTTCTCAACGGGTTGTTCACTCAACGTGGCGAAGTAGGACCCTGGCTGTAGGGGCGGCCCTCGTGGCCGCCCGCCGACGCGCTGACGATCGCGTACCGCCGCTCGATTGGCACAAGAGAGGGCGCCCGCAAGGGGCGCCCCTACGTGCCGGGGCGCGGCCGTTTCAGGAGTCGTTTCAGGAAGTGAGAGCCGGCGTAGTGAACAACTTCTTGAGAATCCACGGCTGGACGTTCTTCCCGTCGCGGCGTCTTCGGCCGGTCAGGCCGCGGCGAGAATCTCCCGGCCGATGCGG
This sequence comes from uncultured Acidobacteriota bacterium, assembly GCA_963805495.1. Lineage (GTDB taxonomy): Bacteria > Acidobacteriota > Thermoanaerobaculia > UBA5066 > Gp7-AA6 > DAHUXD01. The sequence goes on from CAWDUQ010000001.1 coordinate 1,174,049, forward strand.
GCGGCCTCGTCGAGGAGCGCCGCCAGGTCCGACTCGCGGGTCCGGAAGTTCGTGATCGCGACGCGCAGGGTGGATCGCCCCTTGAGGACCGTCGGGGCGAGGAAGAACGCGCCGTCGGCGACGAGGCGGTTGATGATCCGCCGGTTGAGCCGGTCGAGCTCGGCGTCGGACAGGGCGTGTCCCGGCGGCCGGTAGCGGAAGTTGGCGATGGAGAGGACGGTCTCGGCGAGGCGCTCGAAGTCCGGCCGGCGGTCGACCTCGGCGGCGAGGAACTTCGCCAGGCGCACGTCGCTGGCGATGCGCTCCGCGTACGCCCGGCGTCCGTGGACCTTGAGCCCCATCCAGACCTTCAGCGCCTTGAAGCCGCGGGAGAGCTCGACGCCGCGCTCGGCGAACCAGGCCGGGCCCGGGAAGGGGCTCTCGGGGTCCTGCGCGAGGTACTCCGGGAACTTGCGGAACGTCGCGGCGAAGCGCCCCGGCTCGCGCACGAGCGTCGCCCCGGCCTCGTAGGGAACGTAGAGCCACTTGTGCGGGTCGGCGGCGATCGAGTCGGCGCGGTCCATTCCCTCAAAAAGCGGCGCGAGCTCGGGCACGATGGAGGCGAGCGCGCCATAGGCGCCGTCGACGTGAAACCAGAGCTTCTCTCTTGCGCACACGTCCGCGAGCCGGTCGAGCGGGTCGATGGCTCCGGTGTTGACGGTCCCGGCGTTGCCGACGACGATCGCCGGGAGAAATCCGGCCTTCCGGTCGGCCGCGATCGCGGCCTCGAGGGCGTCGACCGGGATCCGGAAATCCGGTCCGCTCTCGAGCTTTCGGAACTGGCGCGTGCCGATCCCGAGAAGGTCGACCGCCTTGTCGACGCACGAGTGGACCTGGTCGGACGCGTAGACCGTGAGGCGCGGCCGGTCCGGCCCGGCGAGACCCTCCTCGCGCACGTTGCCGGGGGTCATCGCCCGCCGGGCGACCGCGAGGGCCGTGAAGTTCGCCATGGACCCGCCCGAGACGAGGATGCCTTCGGAGGTCGGAGGCATGCCGAGCATTCCGGCGAGCCAGCGCATGACCGCCTGCTCGACGTGGGTCGCGGCGTGATCGCCGCCCCAGCAGTTGGGGTTCACGCCGGAGGCGAGGAAGTCCGCGAGGATGCCGACGGGGTCGGCGGTCGCGTTGATGAAGCCGTAGAACCGGGGGTGCGAGTTGCCCATCGGGTATGGCATCACGTTCTCGCGCACGAACGCGAGGACGTCCTCGAACGGCTGGCCCTCCTCGGGGAGGGGCTCCTGGAAGAGCGAGGCGCGCGGACCGATCTTGCCGAAGACGCGGTTCGACTCGAGCGACTCGCGGTGCGACGCGACGGCGTCGGCCGCGAGCGCGCCGAGCCGGCGCAGTTCCCCGGGCGAGAGGTCGAAGTCGGAGTCGTCCATGGGCGGACATTGAATCACGCCCGAAAAAAGAATCGGGACGGCCCGGGCCGTCCCGACGTTCCCTGCGTGCGGCCCGAGGCCGGATGCTTACTTGCCGCCGCCCATCGCGACGACTCCGCACCCGAAACGCCCCCCGGCATCCCCCGAGGGCTGCGTCTTCAGATCATCGGCCTTTTCGTGGAACACGACCGCCTTGCCGACGACGGAGTCGGGGCCCGGCTTGACCGTGAGCATGTCGGTCGTGACCTCGAGGTGGCCCTTGCCGTCGGCGCCGACCGTGATGTTCCCCCAGTCGCCGTTGTGGTGCTTGGCGTCCGCCGGCCCGGCGTGCGGGTTGCCGGCGGCGTTGAAGTGCCCCCCGGCCGACGAAGCGTTGGGCGCCGAGCAATCCCCCTTCTCGTGGAGATGGATTCCGTGGACGCCGGGGGTCGCGTTCTCGATCCAGACTTCGACCCGGGTGCCGCCCGAGGGCAGCTCGGTGAAGACGGCCTTGCCCGTCACGCTCGACCCGCTGCGCGACTCGATCTGGGCCGTGGCCTGGGGAGCCGGGTCGGGGGCCCGGAAACCCGCCAGGCACAAGAGAACGGCGGTCCCCGCCGCTGCCGCCGCGAACGTCCCGATTCGCCTCATTTCTGCCTCCTTCATTAAGGCCGTCATAATAACCGTCCCGATGCCTATGATTCCCGCCGTGCCGCCGATTGCGGTGTCCCGGCCGCTCCTTTTCGGGCTCCTCGCCGCCGGCGCCATCGGGGCCGTAGCGCTGGAACCCCCGCATTCCTCGTTCGCGGCCGGGTTCGCGGCCGGGGCCGGCTCCGTCTTCGTCCTGTCGTTCATGAAGCGTGCCGGCGGGCAGGGCGAGCCTCCGGCGGACGAGCCGGGGGAGGGCCCGCGATGAAGGTCCTGGTCGTCGAGGACGAGCAGCGGATCGCCCAATTTCTCCGGAAAGGGCTGAGCGAGAAGGGGTACACGGTGGAGGCGATCGGCGACGCCGACGCGGCGCTCGAAAAGATCGTCGCGGACCCCCCGGAAATCATCATTCTCGACCTGATGCTCGAGGGCTCGCGCGACGGCCTCGAGCTCTGCCGGGAACTGCGCTCACGAGGGGTGCGGGCCAAGATCCTCATGCTGACGGCCCGGGACACGATCGAGAACAAGATCGAAGGCCTCGACGCGGGCGCCGACGACTACCTGGTCAAGCCGTTCTCGTTCCGGGAGCTCATGGCGAGGCTCCGGGCCCTCGTGCGGCGGACGGAAGTCACGCCCCCCGGGCCCCTCGTTTTCGACGACCTCACCTACGAGCCCGAGTCCCGCGAGGTCTCGCGCGGCGGCGAGACCGTCCGGCTGACCGTTCGCGAGGGCGCGCTCTTCGAGCTGCTGCTGCGGCGGCGGGGTAAGGTCGTCCCGCGCTCGGAGATCCAGGCCAGGATCTGGGAGGACTCGTTCGACCTTTCGACCAACATCATCGACGTCTACATCAACGCCCTGCGCAGGAAGATCGACGGCGGCGAGCGCGAGAGGCTGATCCAGACGGTCCGCGGTGTCGGCTATCGCGTCCGCGAGGCCGGTTCCGGGGGCGCGGCGCCGGAACGGTGAGCGGACTCCTCGGGAAGCTCTTCGGCGGGAGCGCCGTGGCGGCCGCGGCGCCCGAGCCATCTTCGCTCGCGATCCTCGAACGGCGGCTCGAGGAGGCCGGGACGCGCCCCCTCGGCCGGATCCCGACCGACGGCCTCGACGAGGACGCCCGCCGGGTGGCGGACCGGCTCAACACGCGGCTCGACGCGCTCGCGTCGGCCGAGAAGGAGCAGCAGCAGTTCATCGCCGACGTCTCCCACGAGCTTCGCACGCCGCTGACGGTGCTGCGCGGCTCGCTCGAGGTCGCGCTCGAAGAGGAGCGGTCGGCCGAGGAATACCGGGAGGCGATCGGGAGCGCCATCCTCGAGGTGCGCCACCTGACCCGCATTTCGCAGAACCTCCTGTTCCTGACGCGCGGCGAGAGCGGCCGGGTGACGCTGTCCTTCACCAACCTCGACCTCGGGCGTTTCGCGTCCGACCTCGTGAAAGACCTCGCGATCACCGCCGCCGACCACGGCCTCGAGCTGTCGGCCGAGGTCCCGGCGGTCCCCGTCTTCGTGTTTGCGGACGCGGGGCGGCTGCAGCAGGTCCTCCACAACCTGATCGAGAACAGCCTGCGCTACACCGAGGCCGGCGGGAAGATCCGCGTCGCGGTGGCCGCCGTTCCCGGAGAAGCGCGGATCACGGTGTCGGACACGGGGAGCGGCATTCCGGAGGCCGACCTTCCGTTCGTCTTCGAGCGCTTCTACCGCGCCAAGCGGTCGCGCGCCGCCAATCCCGGCGGGTCCGGTCTCGGGCTCTCGATCGTCCGGTGGATCGTCGAGGCCCACAAGGGCCGGGTCAACGCGGAAAGCGTGGTGGGGAAGGGGTCGACGTTCACGGTCCGCCTTCCGGTGATCTGACTCGACCAGCGGCACGCTTCTCGGCCCGATGAGAGAGGGCGGGGACAAGCCCCGCCCCTACGACGGGGACTGAACCCAATTCCGTTCGCGGTCGTCTATAATTCGCGCCCCCATGAGGCCCGTGTTCGTTCTCTCCGCCGCGCGCACGCCGATCGGCAAGTTCGGCGGGGCGTTCGCGTCGATGACGGCGGCCGATCTCGGCGAGGTCGCGGCGAGGGCCGCGCTCGAGCGCTCGGGCCTGCCGCCCGCCGCCGTGGACGAGACGATCTTCGGGCACGCCCGCCAGGCGGGGGGCGGGCCGAACACCGCCCGGCAAGTGGCGCACCGCGCGGGCATTCCCGACGCCGTCCCGGCCTTCACCGTCAACAAGGCCTGCGGCTCGTCCCTCAAGGCTCTGACCCTCGGGGCGCTCACGATCGGCGCGGGCGAGAACGACGTGGTCCTGGCGGGCGGGACGGAGTGCATGTCCGCGACGCCGTACATGCTGACACGGGCCCGTTTCGGGATGCGCATGGGCCACGGCGAGCTCGTCGACGGGATGTACCGCGACGGATTCCTCTGCCCGCTCTGCGGGGAGCTCATGGGCGCGACCGCCGAGACGCTGGCGCGCGAGTACGGAATCCTGCGCGCCGAGCAGGACGCCTACGCGGTCGAGACGCAGCGCCGCGCGGGCGAGGCGATCCGGTCCGGGCGATTCGCGGAGGAGATCGCGCCGGTCTCGGTCGCGGGCAGGAAGGGCCCCGTCGAGGTGGCGGCGGACGAGCACCCGCGTCCCGAGACGAGCCTCGAGGCGCTGGCGAGGCTCCCGCCGGTCTTCGATCCCGCGGGCACGGTCCACGCCGGAAATTCCTCCGGGATCACCGACGGAGCCGCCGCCCTCGTGCTCGCGACCGAGGAGGAGGCCGGGAAGGCCGGCGTCGAGCCGCTCGCCCGCGTCGTGGCCTGGGCGTCGGCGGGCGTCGACCCGGCGCGCATGGGGATCGGGCCCGTGCCGGCGGTCCGGGCGCTTCTCGCGAAAACGAAGCTCGCGCTGTCCGACATCGACCTGATCGAGCTGAACGAGGCGTTCGCGGCGCAGATCATCGCCTGCGCGCGGGACCTCTCGCTCGACCTCGCGAAGGTCAACGTCAACGGAGGGGCGATCGCCCTCGGCCACCCCATCGGTGCCACCGGCGCCCGGATTGCGACGACGCTTCTCCACGAGATGAAGCGCCGTGGTTCGCAGCGCGGCGTCGCCACCCTCTGCATCTCGGGCGGAATGGGGATGGCGGTGCTCTTCGAGCGCCCCTAGGAGCGGCCGCGACGCCGATCCGACCCGTAGAATGGACGCGATGCGCATCGCCCTGACACTCGACCGGGACACCGACACGTCGGAGTCGAACGACTACCTCCAGAGCCTGCTCGAGGCGGGCGTACCGCGCGAGGCGATCGAGATCGTCACGCCGCTCTCCGCGGCCCCGCCCGGGGCTTTCGACGCGCTCGTTCTCGGGGGAGGGTGCGATGTCGACCCCGCGCGGTACGGGCGCGATCGGCTCGCGAACGGGAGGGTCGAGGTGGACGCCGAGCGGGACCGGATCGACTTCGAGCTCTTCGAGCGCGCACGCCGGGGTGGAGCTCCCGTCCTCGGGATCTGTCGGGGGCTGCAGGTCGTCAACGTCGCCCTCGGCGGGACGCTCGTGCAGGACATACCGAGCGAGCGCCCATCCGACGTCGTGCACGAGCGCAAGCGCGACAAGCTTCGGCGGGACCACTCCGTGTCGGTCGAGCCGGGAACCCGGCTCGCGGCGATGTCCGGCGGCGAGGCGGTCCTCGTCAACAGCCGGCACCACCAGGCCATCGAGGCGGTCGCGCCCGGTCTCGCGGTCTCCGGCACCTCGCCTGACGGCCTGGCGGAGGCGGTGGAGGCCCCGGGGGGTCCGTGGCTCGTGGCCGTCCAGTGGCATCCCGAGAACCTCGCTCCCGCCGGCGACCCGGTCTCCCGCCGGTTGTTCGCGGGCTTTGCCGAGGCGGCGCGCCGGTCCGCCTCGCGCCGCTGACGGAATTTTCGAGAGCCCGCCGCGTTGTGGACGCGGATTTGCGCCCTAATTGAAGGAGTATCTGCGATGAAGATTCGCGCGCTCGCCCCGGTTCTTGCCCTGGCCTCGGCCGTCCTGGCCGCCCCGCTCCCGGCCCAGTCGACCGTCCGGGTCGAAAAGCTCGGCGATGGCGTCTGGGCCGGCGTCCCGGACAAGGGAGCCAACGTCGGGTGGTTCCTGTTCGGCGACGGCGTCGTGGCGGTCGACGCGGGCGAGGACGCCGCGACGGCCGGCGCGATTCTCAAGCAGATCGCGGCGACGACCGGCGGCAAGCCCGTCCGCGCCGTGGTGCTCACCCATGGCCATGCCGACCACAGCGGCGGCGCACGCGCCTTCGTCGCGGCCGGCGCCCGGGTCATCTGCCACGAGGGAATTGCGGGGCAGATCCTGGCTTACGTCACGCAGGCGACGACCGACCCTGCCGACCCGCTCGCGGGAAAGGCGGACCTGCGCCCGGTCGTCGAGTCGATCTCGGAGCGCTCCATCCAGCTCGACGGGATCCACAACGTCCAGATCTACTACCTCGGCGGGGGACACACGGCGAACGACCTCGTCGTTTATCTCGCGGGCGACAAGATCCTCTTCAGCGGCGACCTCGTCGCCAACGGCCGGCAGCCCTTCATGCAGTCGCCCGACGTCGACCCGGCCGGCTGGGAGCGCGCGCTCCAGGCCCTCGCGCACGTTCCGGTCGAAAAGCTCGTGCCCGGCCACGGCGAGATCGGTTCTCCCGCCGGCATCAAGGAGTCGCTGGCGTACGTGCACGCCGTCCACACCCTCGCGAAGAAGTTCGTCGACGCCGGGACGGCCGACGCGATGATCGACGGGCAGCTTCGCGATCCCGAGAACACGATCAACAACGTGCCCCTGACCGACGCGCACGTCGCCAACATCAAGGCCTCCGTGAAGGCGATGCGCGAGAAGGCCGCGAAGAGCACGACGCCCGCGGCCGCGCCGGCCCCGACACCCGCGAAGAAGTGACGCGGTGACGGCCTCGCCGGCGGGAGCGGGGATCCGCCTCGAGCGCTCGGCGGACGGCGACCGGGCGGACCTCGCGATCAACCGGCCGCCGGTCAACGTCCTCGACCCGGCCGCGCTTTCCGCGCTCGCCGCGGCGATCGAGGACGCCGCGCCGGCGCGCCTGCTCGTCCTGCGCGGCCTTCCCCGGGCGTTTTCGGCCGGCGTCGAAGTCGCCGCGCACGCTCCGGAGCCCGACCTGATCGAGGGGATGCTTGCCGCGATGCGCCGGGTGCTGGGCGCCCTCGTCGAGACACCCGCCGTCACGCTGGCCTCCGTCTCCGGGGCGTGCCTCGGCGGAGGCGCCGAGATCGTCGCGGCCTGCGACCTGGTGCTCGCTGCGGAGGACGCGCGCGTCGGGTTCCCGGAGATCCGCCTTGCGTGCTTTCCGCCCGGGGGTGCCGTTCTCCTGCCGCTTCGCATCGGGGAGGCGCGGGCCGCGGAGTGGATCCTGACGGGAGCGACGCATTCGGGACGCGAGGCGGCGGAGGTCGGCTTCGCGGCGCTCGCGGTTTCGCCCGAGCGCCTCGCGGCCGAGACGGAGGCGCTCGCCGAGCGCGTCCTCGCGGCGTCCCCCGCGGCGCTCTCCGCGGCGCTCGGTCTCCTGCGGCGCCCCCGGCGCGAGGCCATCGAGAACCGTCTGCCGGGAGCCGAGGACGCCTACCGGACGCTCGCCGGAAGCGAAGATCTCGCGCGCGCGGTCCGGGAGTTCGAGGCGTCGCGACGCCGCTGATAGCATCCCGCGCCATGTCGATCCAGTATCTCGACGGCCGCTTCGTGCCCGAGGCCGAGGCCCGCATTTCGCCGCTCGACCGCGGGTTCCTCTTCGCCGACGCGATCTACGAGGTCGTTCGCTACTGGCGCGGCCGCCCCTACCACCTCGAGGCCCACGTCGAGCGGATGCGCGAGGGGCTCGCCGCGATCCGGATCAAAGCCTCCCCGGACTTCTTTCCGGAGGCCGGCCGGCGCCTCCTCCAGGAAAACGGCCTCGCGGACAAGGACGCCTTCGTTTACGCGCAGGTCTCGCGCGGCGCGGCGCCGCGGTACCACGCCTTTCCGCCGGAGGGCACGCCGCCCACCGTCTTCGCCTTCGCCCGCGAGGTGGACCCGCCGCCGCCGGCCGAGGGCAGCAAGGTGATTCTCCTGACCGACGAGCGCTGGGGCCGGTGCGACATCAAGAGCGTCATGCTCCTGCCGAACGTCCTCGCGGCGCAGAAGGCGCGGGAGGCGGGCGCGATCGACGCGGTGCTCGTCCGGGACGGGTTCGCCCTGGAGGCCACCAAGGCCAACGTCTTCATCGTCGCAAAGGGCGTCCTGCGGACCGCGCCGAACGGCCCGCGGATCCTCCCGGGCGTGACCCGCACGGCCACGATCGATGCCGCGCGCCGCCTCGGGCTCACCGTCGAGGAGCGCGCCTTCACGATCGAGGAGCTCTGCTCGGCCCCGGAGGCCTTCCTCGCCTCGACGACGATTTGGACCCAGCCCATCGTCGCGGTCGAGGATCGCGTCATCGGAAGCGGGAAGCCCGGCCCGGTGGCGCGGATGCTGAAGGAGGCCCTGGTGGCGGAGTTTCGAGGAGAAGCCGCCGGCTAGATTCGCCCGGCGGTTTGCCCGGTACCCGGAATTCGTGGAGTCCCGTGGTACGTTTTCCGAGCATGCGGCACCTTCGAGTGCCCTTCGCCAGGTTACGCATCCTCTCGCGTCCGGTCTCCGGTCTGGTGCTGGTTGCCTGCGCAACGGGGCCTCTGGCCGGCCAGCGCGTCCGCGAACAGGTGGCCGTCGACGCGGTCCAGATTCGCGTCGTGGCCCTGGACGCATCCGGACAACCCGTACGCGATCTCACGGCGGGCGATCTGACCCTGCGGGTCGACGGGCGGATCGTCCCGATCGATGCCCTCCTCGAGCAGTCCTCGGAGCCCCCGGTGACGGCGGCTCCCACGACAGGTGAGCATCCTGCCGCGACGGCGGCGGCCGGTGCGGCCGGCGCCGCCTCGCCGCCGGCGGCGGTATTGATCGTCGTGGACGATGCGACGAACTCCCTTCCGGTGCGCAGGGAGGCGCTGGGGCAGCTGCTGGAATTCGTCGACGAGGACGCGCGGGCGTCGAGGTATCTCGTCGCCAGCTACAGCCTGGGCTCGCTGCGGCTGGACTTGCCCTGGACGGGCGACCGCGCCCGAGTCTTGTCGGCGCTGGGAAACCTGCGCGACCATCCGACCGCCCAGGCGCCGAGCGGGCTGCTGACGCCCCAAACGACCGTCCTCGAGTACCAGATGCTGCGGGCGCGGTTCCAGACCGCGTTGATGCAGGCGCTCGCGATGTTTCCCGACGGCCCAATGACGAAGCAGCTTCTGATCGTGACCGGAGGGGGGACGCTCGCGCCGATCCTCGACGTGGCCGAGACGCCCGAAAAGGACGGGCGCGCCTCCGGACCGAGCTCGGCCCCGGGCGGGGAAATGGTGCCCGACCCCGGAGCGACGGATGCTCCCGCCGAACCGCTCGGAAAAGATTTCGAGCTGTGGAGCCTCGCCGTCGGCGGCGCGCTGGCGCAGGGAGACAACCGCGCCCTGGAAGCCAAGGCGATCGAGCGCGACGTGGCGCTCGTTCCGATCTCGACCTCCCGCCTGCAGTCCGTCGGCTACGGCGACGTGGGCAGCAAGTTTCGCCCCAGGTTCTCGGGCCTGAGCGCCCAGCTGGCCACCAACCAGGCGCTCTGGGGCCTGGCGCGGGAGACGGGCGGCGGCTCGTTGATCCTGGCGGGAAAGGCCGCCTCGGAGCTGGCGCGGCGCAGCGCGCGCCCCGGCTACCTGATGTCGTTCCGATTCGGGGCGGGCGAGGCCGGGCGGTTCCACGGGATCCAACTGACGTCGAACCGCTCCGGCGTTTCGCTCGAATACCGGCGCGGTTTCCGGATCCGGACCGCCGAGGAGCGCATGCTCGACACCGTCTTTGCGAACTTCGTCCTTTCCGCAGACAGGGAGAACGACCTGGCGTTGTCGGCCTCGCTCGCACCCGCAGGCCGGGACGGTCTTCACACGCTCCTCACGCTCCGGTTTTCGCCTCCGGCCGAATCCGGCGCCGCCGCGTCGCGGGCGGTCGAGGTCGTCGCCGTCGGGAAGAGCGGCGACGGGAACTGGACCCGGCCCGCCCGATGGTCCGGCGAAGCGACCGCATCCGGCAACGGGGAATACGAGATGAAAGTCGAGCTCGGAATCGCGCCGGGGTCCCGTGTGTGGAGCGTCGGTCTCCGGGACACGCTCACGTCGCTCGACGGCTACGCGACGGCCCGGGCCGCCGGGCGCTGAAACGACGCTGCGCCCTGGTGTCCTGTCACCGAAGTGTTGATAGAGCCATTGTCGGGGCGGCCCTCGCGGCCGCCCGCGGGCGGGGACAAGCCCCGCCCCTACGACCGTGTTTCGTACAGCGACTTCCGTTACGGAACCCTAGCCCCTCGGGTACCTCGCCTCGATCGTCGAAGAGATCCCGCCGCGCGAAGAGAAGCGGCCGGTGATCGTCATGGACTTCGGCCGGCAGGCCGCCACACAGTCGTCGAGGATCCGGTTGACGGCGTTCTCGTAGAAGATCCCGACGTTGCGGTAGGCGACGATGTAGAGCTTCAGGGACTTCAGCTCCAGGCACAGCCGGTCCGGCACGTAGCGGATCGTGAGCTGGCCGAAGTCCGGCAGCTCCGTCTTCGGGCAGATCGCGTTGTACTCCGGGATCTCGACCACGATCTCGTAGTCGGGGTACTGGTTCGGCCAGGTCTCGATCGCCGGCAGCGGCGCGTCGATCCCGGCGCGGGCATGTTCGTCGGTGTACTCGGGCATCGGGGCAAATCCTACCCGAGCCTGCTAGGATCCGCTCGCGCCATGGAGTGGTTCAAGCACGTCTTTCACCAGCTCACCGACGTCGAGACGCTCGTCCGGGTCGGCGGCCTGACGGCGATGACGATCATCGTCTTCGCGGAGACGGGCCTTCTCGTGGGCTTCTTCCTGCCGGGCGACTCGCTGCTCGTGACGGCCGGCGTCTTCGCCGGGACGGGGCAGATCAACATCGTTCACCTGAACCTGGTGCTCATGGCCGCGGCGATCCTCGGCGACACCGTCGGCTACTGGTTCGGGCGAAAGACCGGGCCGGCCCTCTTCAAGCGGCCGAAGTCGCTCTTCTTCAACCCGGCGCACCTGCGCCGCGCGCACGACTTCTACGAGAAGCACGGCGGCAAGACGATCGTGCTCGCGCGGTTCATGCCGATCGTCCGGACCTTCGCTCCGATCGTGGCGGGCATGGGCCAGATGGAATACCGCCGGTTCCTCTCGTTCAACGTCTTCGGCGGGACGCTCTGGGTCCTGTCGATGACGCTGATCGGCTACTTCCTCGGGCAGATCCCCGGAGTGAAAGAGCACATCGAGATCGTGATCATCACGGTCGTCTTCCTCTCGATCCTGCCGGGCCTCATCGCGGCGGGCGTCGAATGGCGGAAGAACCGCCGGGCCGGAACGAAGGCGAACGCCTCGGGCGTCTAAACCGTCAGGCGACGGCGGACGTGAAGGCGTGGAACCCGTCGGGGATCGCGCCGCGGAGCTCGGCGAGGAGGCTCGCGATCTCGGCGGCGTGCGCGCGGTCGTGCTCGGCCATCATGCGCGGAATGTCTTCGAGCGTGACGCGGCCCACACCTTCCTGGGCCCCGGCGCGCTTCCACTCGGACGGCGAGAGGCGGGCGAGGGCCTCGAGGTTCTGCCGGCGCGAGCGTGCGAAGCACACGATGCCGCGGTCGATGTCCCGCTCCTGGTAGGCGCGCTCGCGGGCGATCCGTTCGCCGTGGAAATTCAGCAGCGCCGGCTCGGTCTCGGCGAGGATGCGCCGGATCCTCACGCCGAAGCCGTCGCGCTCGAGATCCGCCAGGTGCCAGACGTTCTCGACGAAGGAGAATCCGCCCGCGGCGGGCCGGCGCCGCGCCTGGCCCGGGGACAGGAGCGCCGCCGCGCGGGACAGGAGGGCCGGCGTGGATTCGAGGGTCAGCAGGAGGGTCTCGAAGTCGCGCCGTTTCATGGTCATTCCTCGTTTGGTTTCGCTCATCCCGGTTCACTACCCAATACGCGGGTTGAGCCGAAAAAGTTTCGCTTTACACTGCAAACCATGGGTATCCACGAAATCCGTCAGTACTTTCTTTCGAAACTGTCCCCCCCGGAGGAGGCCCGCCGGCCCGACGAAACGGCCATCGCCGCGTGCGCGCTCCTGCTCGAGATCGCGCATGCCGACGACGAGCTCGCCGATTCCGAGCGCGACCGGATCCTTCGGGCGGTCCGGGATGACTTCGGCGTCGCGCCCGGGGACGTCGCCGAGATCGTCCGGCTCGCGGAGGAGGAGCGGCGCGAGAGCGTCGATCTCTACCAGTTCACGCGACTGATCACGGAGCGATTCTCGCGCGAGGAACGGCTCCGGCTCGTCGAGGTGATCTGGGGCGTCGTCTACTCGGACGGAACGCTGACCGCGGCGGAGAACCAGCTCGCGCGGCGGATCGCGGAGCTCCTCGGGTTCCAGCACCCCGAGGTCCAGGCCGTGCGCGAAAAGGTCGCCGGGAAAAAGTAGCCCGGCCGCAGCTCAGAGTCGCCGGGCCCACGCGGGCAGGGCCCGCTTCTCGGCCGGGATCCGCTCGAGCTTCGCCTCCGATTCCGCGAGCACGTACGCCAGGGTCGCCGTCGCCGCCGTGGACCGATCCATGAGCTTCGGATCGATCCGGTCGAAGTTGTCGTTGGCCGTGTGGTGATAGTCGAAGTAATCCGTGGCGTCGAGCAGGAGACCGAGGTTCGGAATCCCCGACGGCAGAAGGAAGATGAGGTCGGCGCCGCCGATGTCGGCCGGCGTGAGCGTGTCGGCGGCGATCGGGGCGAGCAGGCCGGCGGCCGTCTTCAGCAGCGCCTCCGCCGACGGGCCCGCGTTCCACGAGAATCCGAGCGGAGGCCCCTGGCCGAGGTCGGCCTCGAGCGCCGCGACGTGCGACCCGAGCTCCGCGGCATGCGCTTCGGCATAGGCCTTGCCGCCCTTGAGACCGTTCTCCTCGTTGGCGAAGAGGACGACGCGGACGGTGCGCTTCGGCTTCTGCGCCATGAGGCCGATCTGCCGCGCGGCCTCGATGACGATGCCGCAGCCCGCGGCGTCGTCGATCGCGCCGGTGCCCAGATCCCAGGAGTCGAGATGCGCCCCGAGGAGCACGACCTCCCCCGGCGCCTCGCGGCCGGGGATCTCGCCGATGACGTTGGCGGACTCGGCGTCCGGAAGGGTCCGGCAGCCGAGCGAGAAGCGCACGCGCACCGGCCCGCGCGCGAGCAGGCGCGTGAGCAGCGCGGCGTCGGGTGCGGACAGCGCGGCGGCCGGGATCTTCGCGACGCCTTCGGCGTAGAGCGTGGCTCCGGTGTGGGGGAGCCTGGCGTCGTCGGTTCCGATCGAACGGATGAGCAGGCCGATCGCCCCGAGCTTCGCGGCGGCCGAGGGGCCCAGGGCGCGGACGTGGCCGGCCGAGCCGTAGCCCGAGCCGTCCGAGGTGCGCGCGGTCGGGCGGTCGATGAAGACGATCCGGCCGCGGACGGCGTCGCCCCGGACGGCGAGCTCCTCGAGCGAGGCCACCCGGACGATGTCGCCTTCGAGACCGCCGTCCGGCGTCGCGATGCTTCCGCCGAGGGCCGTCAGGGAGAGAGGCTGGTGGACGGGTGCCGTGACCTCTCCGGTCTCCACACCCCGTTGCCAGGCGGGGACCATGACCTTTTCCGCCCGAACGTTACGGAATCCCTGGGCCCGGAGCATCCGGACCGCGAGCTCGACGGCGACCTTGTCCCCGGGGGACCCGGAGAGGCGGGGCCCCGCGAGGTCGGTGAAGTCGCGGACCCATTCGGTCGCCTTCGAGCCGGCGAGGATGCGATCGCGAAGCTCCTCTGCGGCCGTCCGGATGGCGGGCGTGACGGCGGGGTCGGCCGCCGGGGCAGGCCAGGCGATCGCGCACGCCGCGAAGGACGAGGACGAGGCGCTTCAGTGACTTCAAGGCTTTCCTCCGCTCCGCGGCATCCTATCAATGGCTGACCCGCTCTCGGCCGGACGGGTCCTCCGGCCGCCTCCTGGACTAAGATCCCCGTCCCATGGCGACCTCCACCCCGCGGGCCGAACTCTCCGAGGAGCTCCTGTCCGAGTTCGGCGCCAACGCGAGCTACGTCGAGGAGCTCTTTCACCGCTTCCGGGCGAATCCGTCGGCGGTCGACGACGAGTGGCGCCGCTACTTCCGGGAGCGCTTCGGCGAGCCCGAGGAAAGCGCGGCTCCGCCGGCTCCACCCGCGGCGCGCCCCGCTCCCGCGGCGCCGGCTCCGGCCGCGGCCCCGGCGATCGCGGGCGAGCGCGTGCCCCTGCGAGGCGTGGCCTCGCGCATCGCGGAGAACATGCAGGCGAGCCTCGCGGTCCCGACGGCGACGACCCAGCGGCAGATTCCGATCAAGCTTCTCGACGAGAACCGTCGCCTCATCAACGAGGCGCGGGCGTCGATGGAGCTGTCCAGGGTTTCGTTCACGCACCTGATCTCCTGGGCGATCGTCCAGGCCGTCAAGGCGTTCCCGGTGATGAACGACGCCTTCGACGGGTCGGGCGGCGAGCCGGCCCGCGTCCGGCGCGAGGAGATCCGGTTCGGCCTCGCCGTCGACGTGACGAAGGCCGACGGCACGCGGTCGCTCCTCGTCCCCAACGTGAAGGGCGCCGAGAAGCTGAACTTCACGGAGTTCCTGGCGGCGTCCGACGACCTGATCGCGCGCGCCCGGTCGGGCAAGCTGCAGATCCCGGACTTCGAGGGCACCACGATCTCGTTGACGAACCCCGGAACGCTCGGCACGACGGCCTCGGTGCCGCGGCTGATGCCGGGCCAGGGCGCGATCATCGCCACGGGCGCGATCGAGTACCCGGCGGAGTTCGCCGCCTCCGCACCGTCCACGCTCTCGCGCCTCGCGATCAGCAAGGCCGTGACCTTCACGTCGACCTACGATCACCGCATCATCCAGGGGGCCGAGTCGGGCTCGTTCCTCGCGCACATCCAGGAGCTCCTGCTCGGGGCCCACGGCTTCTACGAAGGCATCTTCGCGGACCTCGGCATCGCGTTCCGGCCGCTGAAGTGGGAGATCGACCGCAATCCGCCGTTCTCGGCCGAGGGCGTGGCCGAGGACACGGCCAAGCAGGCCCGGGTGCTGGAGCTCATCAACGCGTATCGCGTGCGCGGGCACCTGCTCGCCGACATCGACCCGCTGCGCTCGCGGGAGATCGCCGAGCACCCGGAGCTGGAGCTTTCGACCTACGGTCTGACGATCTGGGACCTCGACCGCCAGTTCCACACGGGAGGCCTCAAGGGCGGCGACCGGATGCCGCTGCGCGAGATCATCGCGCTGATGCGCCGCGTCTACTGCGGCAAGATCGGAACCGAGTACCGCCACATCTCGAGCCCCACCGAAAAGTACTGGATCCGGGCGCGCGTCGCGGCCGCCGCTGCGGCCGGGCCTCTCGCTCCAGCGGTCCGCAAGAGCCTCCTCGTCAAGCTGATCGCCGCCGAAGAGTTCGAGCGCTTCCTCGGGACGAAGTTCCTCGGGCAGCGCCGCTACTCCGTCGAGGGCTGCGAGACGGCGATCCCGCTTCTCGACCGCCTCGTCGAAGGCTCGGCCGCGCGCGAGATCGACGAGGTCGTCATCGGCATGTCTCACCGCGGGCGGCTGAACATCCTCGCCAACGTCGTGGGGAACTCGGCGGAGCGGATCTTCTCGGGCTTCGAGGGCGTGGTCCACCCGGACTTTCCGGCGGACGAGGGCGACGTGAAGTACCACCAGGGCGCGCGCGCGGTCCGGCGGTCGGAGTCGGGCCGCGAGGTCGGTGTCCAGGTCGAGTCGAATCCCTCGCACCTCGAGGCGGTCGACCCGGTCGTCGAGGGCGTCGTGCGGGCCAAGCAGGTGCGCCGCGCGGGCCGCGGCCCCGCCGCCTGGGGGCCGATCCTGCCCGTCCTCCTGCACGGCGACGCGGCGTTTGCGGGGCAGGGGATGGTCGCCGAGGTGCTGAACCTTTCCCAGCTGCCGGGATACCGCACGGGCGGCACGATCCACGTCGTGATCAACAACCAGATCGGTTTCACGACGCCGCCCTCCAAGGGCCGCTCCTCGGTCTATTCGACGGACGTCGCGAAGATCAACCAGGTGCCGATCTTTCACGTCAATGCCGACGATCCGGAGGCGGCGCACCGGGTCCTCGAAATCGCCCTCGACTACCGGCAGGAGTACCACAAGGACGTCGTCATCGACCTGATCGGGTTCCGGCGGCACGGCCACAACGAGGGGGACGAGCCGACGTACACGCAGCCCCTGATGTACCGCGCGATCGAGGCGCACCCCGGCGTGCGCACGCTCTACGCCCGCCGACTCGTCCGCGCGGGCGTCGTCACGGAGGAGGAAGTCCGCGACCTCGAGGCGCGCCAGGTCGCCGCGTACGAGGAGGCCCTGGCGTCGGCCAAGCAAGCCGCCCGGCGCCCGCGTGCGGCCGCGCCCGAGGGGCCGGCGGACGGGGCGCTCGGCGTGGTCGAGATGGAGACCGGCGTCGCGCGCGAGACTCTCGCGAGGATCGGCCGCGTGCTCACGACCGTGCCGCCGGGTTTCCGGCTGAACCCGAAGATGGTCCAGCAGCTGGCGAGGCGCGCGAAGATGGCCGAGGGCGTCCTGCCCCTCGACTGGGGAACGGCCGAGGCCCTGGCGTTCGGGACGCTGCTCCTCGAAGGAACGCCGATCCGCGTCAGCGGGCAGGACTCGAGCCGCGGCACGTTTTCCCAGCGCCACGCCGTCCTCGTCGACACGCAGACCGCGGAGCCCTGGACCCCGCTCTCGACGCTCGATCCGAACCAGGCGCACTTCGAGGCCTGCGACAGCCCGTTGTCGGAGTTCGCGGTCCTCGGTTTCGACTACGGGTACAGCGTCGAGTGGCCCCAGGCCCTCGTCCTCTGGGAGGCCCAGTTCGGCGACTTCGCCAATGGCGCCCAGGTCATCGTCGACCAGTTCATCGCGTCGGCGGAGGACAAGTGGCGCCAGCGCTCGCGCATGGGGATGCTCCTGCCGCACGGCTCGGAGGGGCAGGGGCCCGAGCACTCCAGCGCCCGCATCGAGCGTTACCTTCAGCTCTGCGCCGACGGCAACATGCAGGTCGTCGATGCGACGACGCCGGCGCAGTACTTTCATCTCCTCCGCCGCCAGATGCGCCAGCCCCTCGCCAAGCCCATCATCGTGTTCACCCCGAAGAGCCTGCTGCGGCTGCCGGCCGCCTCGTCGCCGATCGAGTCGCTTCTTGCGGGCGGGTTCCGGGTCGTCCTCGACGATCCGGAGGTCGCCGACCGCGGCCTCGTCGAGCGGCTCCTCCTGTGCAGCGGCAAGGTCTACTACGACCTGCGCGCCGAGAAGGAGAAGCGCGGCGACTTCAAGACCGCGCTCGTGCGCGTCGAGCAGCTCTACCCCTTCCCGCAGGAGCGCCTCGCGGCGGTCGTCGCGGGCTACCCGAACGCGCGGCGCGCGGCCTGGGTCCAGGAAGAGCCCCGGAACATGGGCGCCTGGAGCTTCGTGAAGGAGCGGGAGGGAGATTTCCTGCCGTCGGGCCAGGCCCTCGAGTACGTCGGCCGCGCCGCCTCGCCGTCGCCGGCGACCGGCAACGCGGCCGTCCACAAGCGCGAGCTCGAGCAGTTCCTGGCCGAGGCGTTTGCGTAGAGGCGCGCCAGAACCGCCCCGGATCGGTGTTCCCTAGTTCGGGAAGTGCAGCCCGAGCGCCTTGGCCAGGAAGACGGCCATCTGTCCTCGCGTGAGATTCGCGTTCGGACAGTAGTTGCCGGAACCGCACCCGGCCGTCACCCCCGCGTCCACGAGGGCCTCGATGAACTGGAACTGCGGATGCTCGATCGGAACGTCGTTGAACGTTGCCGTCAGCGGCGCGGCGCTCACCTGGAGATGGTAACGGGCGCGAACGGCCGTGAAGTTGACGTTGTTTGCGGCCATGAGCACGAGAACGACGTAGTGACCGGTCAGATTGTCGATCGTGTGGTCGACGGGAACCGAAAAAAGAGCGCAGCCGGGCGTGGCCACTTCGCCCGTGGAGCCCAGCGGGCTGATCAGGCTCGCGGTCTGAACGGGTGACGGAGCCCTGTAGAGCGAAAAGAGGATCGAACCGCTGGGGTTACTGTCGCAGCCTTCGACCTCGAGACTCGTCAGTCTGGCTCCGGATGGCAGGGACAACCCCGCAAGAAAGCTGCAGAGCTCCGGCGCACAGGATCTCGCCAGCGTGTCGCCATCGAAGGCGCCTTCCGTCCCACCGGAGATCCGGAAGTCCTGCGCCGAGATCGTGAGAATCGACGTCGACGTGCCGAAATCCGGCGTGTAGCGAGGCGGGATCTCGAGGCGGTCGGGCGATTCAGTCAGATTCCAGGCTTGGGACTTCGCGTCCGGTGCCGCCAGCAGGGGTAGTAGGACGAGGGCCGCCGCGAGTCGATAGCCGAAAGCGCGCATGGGATCCCCTTTCTGAGGCGGTTCGACGAACGGACGGGAGGATACGCCTAGGCCCAGGCGGCGGCGGCTTCGTTCACGAAGTCCTCGAAGCGCCGCGGCGCCTTGCCGAGGATCGCCCGGGTCTCGCCGAGCTGCTCGGGCGTGGCGCGGAGGCCCTTCTTCTGGAACGCCGCGTACATGAGCACGTAATCGTAAACCGCCCAGGCCGGCAGAAAAGCGCGGGAGGCCTTCGCCCAGGCGACGAGATCGTCGCCGCCGTAGGCGATCTTCTTTCCGAGCGCCCGCGAGAACTGCGCCGCGCAGTCCTCGCCCGTCAGGACGTCCGGTCCGACGACCGCATAGGTCTTTCCGGTGTGGCCGGTCTCGGTCAGCGCGCGCACCGCCGCGTCGCCGATGTCGCGCGTGTCGACCCGGGAGAGCCCGATCGCGCCGATTGGCTGCGGGTAGACGCCGTACTGGAGGAGGACGTCCTTCCACCAGTGGTCGTTCTGGAAGAAGTTGTTCGGCCGCAGTATCGTCCAGGAGAGTTCGCTCTGCTTCAATGCCGCTTCGATCGCGATCTTCGAGGCGAAGTGCGGCGCCTCGGGCGCCTTTTCGACGTCGTGGATCGAGAGGTGGACGACGCGCCGGGCGCCCGTCCGCCGCGCCTCGTTGACGGCGCCGAGGCCCTCCATGAGGTCCGACGGCCCGTTGGCGGTCAGAAGGAAGAGGTGGTCGTAGTCCCGAAAGATCCCCTCGTAAGTGTCGGGGTCGGAGAGGTCGCCCACGACCGCGGTGACGCCCTTCGGCAGCGACGACGCGCGTTCGGCGCTGCGTGTCACGACCCGCACGGCCTCGCCCTTCGCCAGCAGCCCCTGCACGACGAGGCTCCCGACGGTCCCGGTTCCACCGAGCACGAGATGTCGCATGTGTTCGCTTCCTATCCTTTCTTCGGCTTCATCGCGTCGAACGCGGTCTTCAGGGCTTCCCGGGGCACGCGCCGGTAATCCGAGAACTCGCCGGCGCCCGCAATCCACTCGCCGCCGTCCATCGTGACGACGTCCCCCGTCTGGTACGGACACATGTCCGAGATCAGGAACGTCGCGAGGTTCGCGATCTCCTCGGGCTTTCCGAAGCGCCCGAGCGGCACGCGGCCGAGCGCGGCCTTCTCGGCCGCGGGGTTGGCCATGAGCCTCGAGAACGCGCCCTCGGTCGGGATCGGCCCGGGGGCGATGGCGTTCAACCGGATGCCGGCATGGCCCCACTCGACGGCGAGCGAGCGCGTCATGGCCATCACGCCGGCCTTCGCGCACGCGGAGGGCAGGACGAATGCCGAGCCCGTCCAGGCGTAGGTCGCGAGGATCGAGACGACCGCGCCCGGGGCGCGGCGCTCGAGGAGGTGCTTCCCGAAGGCCAGGGTGCAGTGCACCGTCCCGTAGAGCACGGTGCGCACGACCGTGTCGAAGCCGTTCGGGGTCAGGTCCTCGGAGAAGGCCAGGAAATTGCCGGCGGCGTTGTTGACGAGGCCGTCGACGCCCCCGAAGCGCTCGGAGGCCCGCTCGATGAGGGCCGCGCAGGCCGCCGGCTCGCGGAGGTCGGCGGCGAACGTCTCGACGGCGCCGCCCTCGCGGGCGGCGGCCGCTATTTTCGCCGAAGCCGCTTCGAGGCGATCCTGACGGCGGCCCGCGATCGTCACCTTCGCTCCGTAGGAGGCAAACGCTGTCGCCATTGCGAGGCCGAGGCCGGAACCGCCGCCGGTGACGACGATCGAGCGCTTCGCGAGCAGCGTCGGGTGGAACATCGGGCGGCCTCCGTCGGCGCCGACGATACCCCAACCCCGGCCGGCCTGATGCAACTGCATCGCTCGCGCGGCGGCGCGTTCGGTCAGACTCGGGACCGGAGGATTCGTCCCATGCCCTTCGCGAAGTTCATGGCCTCGGCGGCCGGCCGCGGTATCCGAATCGTCCTGGGCCTCGCGCTGATTTTCTGGGGACTGCTCCACGGCACCCCGCTGCTGGCGGTGGTCGGGCTCATCCCGCTCGCGGCCGGTGTCTTCAACCGGTGCCTCCTCGCCCCGCTGATCGGCGCCCCGTTTCGCGGAAGCGACGCGCGGACGCCCTAGTCAGCGCGCGGCGCCGAGGTAGCGGTCGAACCAGCCGACGCTGCGCCGGACGATGTCGAGCTGGTTCTCGGGCTTGCGGATGCCGTGGCCCTCGTCGGTGTAGATCACGAGCTGCGTCGGCACACCGAGCGTCTTCAGAGCGTGCCAGAACTCGTAGCCCTGGGGCGTCGGTACTTCCGAGTCGCGCTCGCCGTGGAGGACGAGGGTCGGCGTCTTCACGTTCTTGATGAATTCGATCGGCGAGGATTTCGCGTAGACCCTCGGATCGTCGTACACGGATGCGCCGAAGAAGGGCAGCATCCACGTGTCGATCTTGTTCTGGCCGTAGTAGCTCTGCCAGCTCGCGATGCCGGCGCCCGCCACGCCCGCGGCGAAGCGGTCCGTCTGCGTCACGGCCCACATCGTCATGTAGCCGCCGTAGCTCCAGCCCGTGATGCCGAGCCGGCGGCCGTCGATCGGCGCGGCGGCGAGGGCGGAGTCGACGCCCGCGAGGATGTCGCGCAGGTCCCCGCCGCCGAAGTCCTTGACGTTCGCCTCGGCGAACGCCTCGCTGAAGCCGAAGCTCCCGCGCGGGTTGGGCATGAAGACGAAGTAGCCCTGCGAGGGAAGGACCGCCGTCCAGCGCGAGGGCCACGACGCCGTCGCCGCGCCGGAGGGGCCGCCATGCACCAGGACGACCATCGGGTACTTGCGGGACGGGTCGAAGTCCGGCGGGTAGAGGAGCCACCCCTGGACGGTCGAGCCGTCGCTTGCCCAGTGGAGTGACCGGGCCTCGCCCCAGAATCGCCGGGCTCTTCGCGTTGACGGACGAGAGCTTCTTCCAGCCGCCGATCGGGCCGGCCCAGGCCTCCGGCGGATCCTGGAAAGACTCGCGGATGGCGACGGTCGCATCCGCCCGCGTCGCGGCGCCGAAGTGGCCGAGCCTCTCGGCGCCCGTGAACCGGGGCGTCAACCGTCCCGTCGCCGGATCGATCGAGGCGACGCCGTAGCCGCCGTCGACGGGCCCCGCGAAGAGAAGCTCGCCCGCGGAGCGCCAGACGAGGCTCGCCGCGGACCAACGCATGCCGGGGGTCAGGTTGCGCGGAGGGCCTCCACCGGGCGCGGCCGGGACCTCCCAGACGTCGCCGCCATTGGAGCCTTCGTCGCTCATGATCCCGTGAATCACCGCGACCGCGCGGCCGTCGGGGGAGAAGCGGGGGCACGCGATCTGGAGCGGCGGCTTCCAGATCGAAGCGGCCTTCCCGGAGGCCCGGTCGACGAGATAGAGCTGGGCGACCCAGTAGTTGTTGGTGCCCGAGCCGACGGCTGCTTCGGCCGCGAAAGTCTTCCCGTCCGGGGACCAGTCGTAGTCGTAAACGAAGAGGCCTTCCGGAGAGACCGGGCGCACACGGCCCGTCGCGACGTCCGCGACCGCGATCCGCTGGATGTCGGGTTTCTCCTCGACCACGCCGGAATCCCGCTTGTAGGCGGTCAGGGCGCCGGTCTCCTGCGTCGAGCCCTCGACGAAGAGAAAGGAGACGGACCGCCCGTCCGGCGACCACCGCAGCTCCTGGAGCTGGCCCTTCACCTGCGTCAGCCGTCGCGCGGCTCCGCCCGCGGCCGGCGCAACCCACACCTGGAGCTGCCCGCGGGTCGCGGCGTCGGAGAGGAACGCGATCGAGCGGCCGTCGGGGGAGAACACGGGCTCTTTCTCGCGGTGCGGCTTCTGGTCGGCGGCGGCCGAGACGGTCCGGGAGGCGCCGGTCGCAAGGTCAGCGACCCGGATCGCCCCGAGCCGGGAGCGCCCGGACGCGTCGGCGAGCTTCTCCGACCACGCGGCGCGCCGGCCATCCGGCGAGATCGAAGCGTCGTGGAATCCGCGGACGTTCTCGAGAGATTCGAAGACCGTCTCGATCGCCGGCGGCGAGCTCGCGTTGGGAGCCGCGAGCAGCGCGGTCAACAGAAGCGCGGACGAGACCATGGTTCCCCCCTCACCCCGGCCCTCTTCCTCCGCCGGGTGGAGAAGGAGTCCGGGGTCGGACGGCCGTCGGAAGTCTGGCTACGTGAGATCCACCCAGATGCTCTTGACCTGCGTGTATTCCTCGAGGGCGTAGCGGCCGCGCTCGCGGCCGAAGCCCGATTCCTTGTAGCCGCCGAAGGGCAGGCCCGGGTCGTAGAGGTTGTAGGCGTTGACCCAGACCGTCCCGGCCTGGAGGGCCTTGGCGGTGCGGAGCGCCTTCTTGATGTCCTTCGACCAGACCGCCGCGGCGAGGCCGTAGATCGTGGAGTTGCCGATCTCGACCGCCTGCTCCTCGCCCTCGAACGTCAGCGTGGCGAGGACCGGCCCGAAGATCTCCTCGCGGGCGATCGTCATCTGCGGCGTCACGCCGTCGAAGACGGTCGCTTCGAAGAACGCGCCCTTCCCGTTGACCGAGGCGCGGTTGCCGCCCGCGACGAGCTTCGCTCCGTCCTTCTTTCCGGCTTCGACGTAGCGCGCCACGTTGTCGCGCTGCTTTTCCGACACGAGGGCGCCGAGCCGGGTTTTCGGGTCCATCGGGTCGCCCGGCGCCATCTTCTTCGCCCGCTCGA
The DNA here is from genome assembly GCA_963805495.1 of uncultured Acidobacteriota bacterium. GTDB lineage: Bacteria > Acidobacteriota > Thermoanaerobaculia > UBA5066 > Gp7-AA6 > DAHUXD01. The sequence goes on from CAWDUQ010000001.1 coordinate 1,197,245, forward strand.
CGACCTTTTCCATGAGCGCGTCGTGAATGGACGCCTCGACGAGCAGGCGCGATCCCGCCGAGCAGAGCTCGCCCTTGCCGTAGAAGATCGCGTTGATCGCGCCTCGGGCGGCGGCGTCGAGGTCGGCGTCGGCGAAGACGACGTTGGGCGACTTGCCGCCGAGCTCCATCGACACGCGCTTGACCGTGCCGGCGGCGGCCCGGAGGATCGACTTTCCCGTCTCGGTCTCGCCCGTGAACGAGATCTTGTCGATGCCGGGGTGCTCCGCCATGGCCTGGCCGACGAGAGCGCCGGGGCCCGGAACGACCTGGAAGGCGCCGGGTGGCAGGCCCGCTTCGGTCAGGAGCTCGGCGAAGAGGAGCGCCGTCAGGGGAGTCGCCGACGCGGGCTTCAAGACCACGGCGTTGCCGAGGGCGAGCGCCGGGGCGATCTTCCACATGGCCTGCAGCAGCGGAAAGTTCCAGGGCGTGATCGCGCCGACGACGCCGACCGGCTCGCGCACGGTCATGAGGAACGCGTCCGGCCGGCCCGGGTGCGTGTCGCCGTAGAGCTTGTCGGCGGACTCGCCGAAGTACGCGAGGCACTCGGCGGTCGCCGGCATGTCGATCTTGGCGGACTCGAAGATGGGCTTGCCGTTGTCCTGCGTCTCGAGCTTGCCGAACTCGTCGGCGCGCGAGAGCAGCAGCTCGGCAGCGCGCACCAGGATCCGGCCGCGCTGGCGGGGCTTCATCGCGGCCCAGGGGCCCGCGGAGAACGCCTTGCGCGCGCCGGCGACGGCGCGGTCGAGGTCCGCCGTCCCGGCTTGGGCGACTTCGGCGATCGTCTCCCCGGTCGCCGGGTTGACCGTCGGGAACGTCTTTCCGGATTCGGCGGGAGAAAACTTCCCGTCGATGAAGAGGTCGGTCTTCAGGGGAATCACCGCCCCTTGAACTTCGGCACCCGCTTCTCCTGGTTGGCGGCGATGCCTTCCTTCGCGTCGTCGCTCTGGAAGAGAAGCTGCTGGAGCTCGCGTTCGACGGCCAGCGCCGACTCGATCGGGAGGTCGCAGGATGCATTGACCGACCGTTTGATCCGGCCCACGGCCTTCGAGGCCTTGTTGGGCGGCACGAACTGGCGGGCATAGTCCATGACCTGCTCCCACCACTCCTCGGGTGTCGCGTCGATGACCTGGTTGACGATGCCCATCTCGAGCGCCTCCTCGAAGGAGAAGGTGTTGCCCGTGACCATGAGCTCGATCGCCTTCGACTTGCCGACCATCTTGGTCAGCCGCGTCGTGCCGCCCGTGCCCGGCAACACGCCCAGGGTGACCTCCGGCAGGCCGATCTTCCCGGCGTCCTTGCGGGCAATCCGGAGGTCGCACGCCATCGCGATCTCGAGTCCCCCGCCGACGGTGTGGCCGTTGAGCGCCGCGATCACGAGCTTGGGCGTGTGCTCGAGGCGCAGCAGAGTCTCGTTGGCGTGCAGGCAGAAGAAATACTTGAAGCCGGGGGTCACCGCGTTCAGCATGCCGATGTTCGCCCCGGCCGAGAAGAAGCGGTCGCCCTTGCCCCGCAGCACGATGACGTGGACGTCGTCGTCGAAGCGGGCCTTGAGGATTGCCTCGTCGAGCTGGCGGTTCATCGCGTAGGTGTAGGTGTTGGCGGGCGGGTCGTCGATCTCGATGACCGCGATGCCGCCGGCGGCGCGATAGTTGATGACGGGGTGGTCGAGCTCCGGGCTCGTCCAGTCGCGGGTCTTGGCAGTCGTGCTCATGGGTCCTCCGTAGTCGCGTATTCGGGCGGGCGATGTTATCAAAGCGCGCAGCAGAGCAGGGGCGGGGCTCGTCCCCGCCCGGCCCCGCCACGGCGACCGCGCCGCCCTACAGCCCCAGGAAGCTCTTGGCGATCGTGAAATAGATGATCAGCCCCGTCGCGTCCACCAGGGTCGCGATCAGGGGCGCGGACATCACCGTCGGGTCGATCTTGAAGACGGTCGCGAGCATGGGGATCATCGCGCCGACCGCGTTGGCCCAGGTGCAGATGACGAGGATCGAGACGCCGACGGTCAGGGCAAGGGGCGTCGTCGAGCCCCAGAGGAGAGCGCGACCGAACCCGACGAATCCGAGCAGGATGCCGAGGGCGAGCCCGCTGCCGCCCTCGCGGGCGAGGACCCGGCCGAAGTCGCGCAGCCGGATCTCGCCGACGGCGAGGCCGCGGACGATGGTCGTGACCGTCTGGGAGCCGGAGTTACCGCCCGTGCCGATCAGCAGAGGGATGAAGAAGGAAAGGGCGACGACCTTTGCGATCTCGTCCTCGTAGTGCCGGAGGACGGTGCCCGTGAGGGTTTCGGTCACGAAGAGCAGGAGCAGCCAGTTGAACCGCAGGCGCACGTTCCGCCACGGCTTCGAGGCGAAGTATCCCTGCTCGACTTCTTCCTCGGTGGCCGAGACGCCGCCGAGGTGCAGCACGTCCTTGGTCTGTTCCTCGATCAGGATGTCGATGACGTCGTCGACCGTGATGATGCCGAGCAGCCGGTTCTCGGCGTCGATCACGGGAATCGCGTGGACGTCGTACTTGGAGACGAGCTTCGCCGCCTCTTCCTGGCTGGCGTCGGCGAGGACGGTCAGGAGACGCCGCTCCATCAGGTCGGCGATCTTGCGGTCCGGCGGCGCCGGAAAGAGCTTGCGCAGCGCGACGTACCCGACCAGGCGGCCGGCGTCGTCGACGGCGTACAGGCTCTGGACGGTCTCGACCTCGGGGTCGATGCGCTTGAGGTGATCGAGCGTCTCCGCTGCGGTCCACTCGGGCCGGATCTTGGCGAACTTCTCGCTCATGATGCGGCCGGCGGTCTGGGGCGGGTAGCGCTGAAGGCGCTCGACCTCCGCGGCGTCGCGCGGCGACATCTTCGCGAGGATCGTCTCGCGCTGGCGCTGCGTCAGGTGCTCGAGGAGGAACGTGACTTCGTCGGCCGGGAGGCGGTCGAGCATCGATCCGAGCTTCACGGGCGAGGCGCTGTGGAGAACGAGACGAAGGGTTTCGCCCCTCAACTCCGACAGGAGCGCGGCACCCTGTTCGACGGGCAGGGCCTCGACGAGGACGAGGCGGTCCTCGCGCGGCAGGTCGTCGAGGAGCTCGGCGAGGTCCGCCGGGTGAATGTTCGCGAGCGCCGCCGGCAACTGTTCCGGATGCTCGCGGATCAGCTCCTCGATGTCGGGACCGATGACTTTGGCCAGGGACATTCGGGAAGATTGTGACATCAGTGAGCGCTCCGCCGTGAGCGGTAAGCGGACGGATGGGAAGAGCCCCGCCGAGGGCCGACCGCCGACGGCTTAGGAGTTCCTCGTCGGGTCGACCCAGGCGCTCGAGCCGTCCGGATGGAACTCCTTCTTCCAGATCGGCACCGTCGTTTTGATCCGGTCGATCGCGGCGCGGCAGGCGGCGAACGCCTCGGCGCGATGAGGCGAGACCGCGGCGATGGCGACCGAGGCCTCGCCGACCGCGAGGCGGCCCACGCGGTGCTGCATCCGGACGTTCACCGCCGGGAACTCGCGCGCGAGGCCCGCGGCGATCTTCTCGAGCTCGGACTCGGCCATCGGGCCGTAGGCCTGGTACTCGATCGCGATCGTCGCGCGCCCCTGGTGCTCGTTGCGGACGACCCCGACGAAGAGGCAGAGCGCTCCGTCGCCGGCCCGCGCGTCCGCGAGAAAGGACGCGAGGTCGATCGGCGAGCCGGTGACGAACACGGCGGTCAGCCTCCGGCGACCGGCGGAAGGAAGGCGACCTCGTCGCCCTCGGAAAGCCTCGTGCCCGCCGGGACGTACTCCCGATTGACCGCGGCCGGAGGCATGGCGGTGAAGCGGGCAAACAGGGGGACCTCCCGGGAGAGCACCGCCCAGAGGTCTTCGATCAGGGCCCCCTCGGCGACCTCGCGAGATTCCTCCTCGCGGCCGACGGCATCCCGAAAGGAGGCGAAATGCAGGAGTCGGATCTTCACCACGCAAGTCTATGGGAAAAGGAGGCTTCAGCTCGCTCAAGCGACTGGCTTGACTTCTGACTGACTGGTCAGTTAGGCTTCGCCCAGGATGACGCGAGCTTCCGCTTCCAACGAGCCCGAGCGCCGGCTGACCTTGCTCAAGGCCGCCTTCCGCGAAGTCGCGGAGAAGGGGTTTTCGGAGGTCACCCTCGACGACATCGCGCGTCGCGCCGGCGTTTCGAAGGGCGTGACGCTCTACTACTTCGATTCCAAGGAAGACCTCTTCCGCGAGCTCTTCTCCTGGCTCATCGACTCGATCCATGGCCGCATGCGCGAGGCCGTTGCGAAGGAGCCGGACCCGGTCGGAAAGGTTCGGGCCCTCGTCGCGTTGATCTTCCCGTCGCCCTCGAAGAACCGCGCGTTCTTCCGGGCCTTCGTGGACTTCTGCGGGCTCGCGGCGCGGCGCGAACCGTTCCGCGAGGTCAACGAGCGCTTCTACGCGGGCTGCCGCCAGATCGACGGGGGCATCGTCGAGGAAGGGATGCGCCGGGGCGTCTTCGTGTTGCGCGATTCGAAGGAGGCCGGCTCCACGATGCGAGCGATCTTCGACGGCCTCATGATGCAGTGGCTTTCGGAAAAGGACCCGGAGGCGACATTCAACGCCTACCGGGAGCGCTGCGAGCGGGAGCTGCTCCACTATCTGCTCCCGCCGTCCGGCGCGAAAGGGGAATCGCGATGAAAGAGAACGAGACGCCCCGATCCTGCGCCAACGAAGCCTGCCCGCGCGCGGCCGAGCCGGGCGAGCGCTACTGCGCCGAATGTGGCCTGGAGCGCTCGCTCTTCCTGCGCGAGCGGCGGGAGGATCCGGCCGAGATCCGGACGAACGGACGGGAGACAGGGCCGGGGCGATAGAATCGGCCCCGGTCCCATGACTCCGGAATCGACCGACGCTCCCACCTCCGTCCGGCGGATCCTGCTCGCCGCGCCCCGCGGTTTCTGCGCGGGCGTCGTGCGCGCGGTCGAGATCGTGGACCTCGCGCTCGATTGCTTCGACCCGCCGGTCTACGTCCGCAAGGAGATCGTCCACAACCGACACGTCGTCAAGGACTTCGAGGCCCGGGGCGTACGCTTCGTCGACGAATTGACCGAGGTGCCGGACGGCGCGACGGTTGTGTTCTCGGCGCACGGAGTTTCGCCCGCGGTCCGCGCGGCGGCTGCGGCGCGCCGCCTGAAGGTCATCGACGCCACCTGCCCGCTCGTTACCAAGGTGCACCTGGAAGCGGTTCGCTTCGCCCGGATGGGCTACGACATCCTCCTCGTCGGGCATGCCGGCCACGAGGAGGTCGAGGGCACGATGGGAGAGGCCGTTTCCCGGATCCGGCTGGTCTCCTCCGTCGCCGACGCGGAGGCGATCGCCGTCGCCGACCCGGACCGCGTGGCGCTGATCACGCAGACCACCCTCTCCATGAAGGACACGCGACCGATCGTGGAGACTCTGAAGCGTCGCTTTCCGGGCATTCACGTTCCCGCCAGGGACGACATCTGCTACGCCACGCAGAACCGGCAGGTCGCGGTCCGGGCGCTCGCGAAGCGGGCCCCGGTCATTCTCGTCGTCGGCTCGCGGAACTCCTCGAACTCCAACCGCCTGGTCGAGGAGGCGGTCCTCGCCGGCGCCCGCGCGCACCTCGTCGACGACGTTGCGGAGATCGACTTCGCCTGGCTCGAGGGCGTCGAGACCCTGGGGATCACCTCCGGCGCCTCGGCGCCGGAATTTCTCGTCCAGGGCATCGTCCGCCGGCTCGGCGGGCCCGGGGCCGTGGAGGTCGAGGAAGTCCTGACCGTCGAGGAGGACGTCCACTTCCCGTTGCCCGCCGAAGTGTCCGGGGCCCGCCTGCCCGCTCGCCGCGCATGACCGGGCGGCGACGGCTGAACGGGAAGGTCGCCTTCGTCACGGGCGCCTCGCGCGGCATCGGCGAGGCGATCGTCCGCCGGTTCGCGGCGGAGGGGGCGCGGGTCGCTTTGGGCGCCCGGGACCACGCCGCGATCGGACGCCACGCCGCGGAGCTCTCCGCCGCCGGCGCGGAGGCGATGGCGATCCGGTGCGACGTCACGGACGCGGAGTCCGTCCGGCAGGCGGTCGCCGCGACCGTCGAGCGGTGGGGGCGGCTCGACGTCCTCGTCAACAACGCGGGCCTCGGCGGCCAGACGCCGCTCGAGGGCGTCGACGAAACCGACGACGCCCGGTGGGACGCGATCCTCGCGACCAACATCACCGCGGTCTTCCGGGTCACGCGCGCCGCGTCTGCGCATCTGGCCGAAGGTGGTCGGGTCATCAACCTTTCCTCGGTGCTCGGCCGGTTCGGTGTGCCGGGTTACGCGGCCTACTGCGCGTCCAAGCACGGCGTGATCGGCCTGACGCGGGCCCTCGCCCTGGAGCTGGCGCCCCGGAACATCACCGTCAACGCCATCTGCCCGGGCTGGGTCGAGACCGAGATGGCAAGGCAGGGCTTCGCCCGCTTCGGCTCGGTCGAGGCCGGCCGCGCCGCGGCCGCCGCCATGGCGCCCTTGAAGCGCGTCCTCGACCCCGAGGAGATCGGGGGCCTCGCGGCCTACCTCGCTTCCGACGACGCCCGCTCGATTACGGGGCAGGCCATCGTGGCCGACGGAGGCCAGGTGATGCCGTAGGGCGTTTTGGGGTTAGACTTTCGCCCTCGTCGCCACCGACGTGGGAGGTTTTGAATGACGCGCGAAGAATTCCTCACCGCCCTGGATGCCTTGATCGCCGAAAAGCACCTGCTCAAGCATCCCTTCTACCAGCTCTGGTCGCAGGGCCGCCTCACCCGCGAAAACCTGCGCGAGTACGCGATTTCCTACTATCCGCACGTCGCCGCCTTCCCGACTTACGTGTCGGGCGTCCACGCCGGCTGCGACGACGCGGCGCTGCGGCAGGAGCTCCTCGAGAACCTGATCGAAGAGGAGCGCGGCCCCGAGAACCACCCGGCCCTGTGGCGCAGGTTCGCCGCGGCTCTCGGCGCCGCGGAGTCGGACCTGGCCAGCGCGCCGCGCACGGCCGAGGTCGCCGGGACGATCGCCGAGTTCCGCCGGGCGACCCGCGAGGGCTCGACGGCCGAGGGCCTGGCGGCGCTCTATGCCTACGAGTCGCAGATCCCGGAGGTCTCGAAGACCAAGCGCGAGGGCCTGAAGGCGTTCTACGGCATCGCCGAAGGCGACGCCACGAAGTTCTTCTCCGTCCACGAGCAGGCCGACGTGTGGCACCGGCAGGTCGAGCGCGAGGCCCTCGGCCGTGTCGCCGACACGCCGGAGGCCCGGGAGAAGGCGCTCGCCGCGGCCCGCCGCTGCTGCGACGCCTTGAACCGCGCCCTGGACGGCGTGATGCGGGAGAACGCGCTCGTCTGCTGATCCGGGCGGTCTGCTTCGACGCCGGCGCGACGCTTCTCCGTCCGGACCCTCCGATCGAGGAGGTCTACGCGCGTGCTTTCCGCGAAGACGGGGCGCGCTTCGACGCCGCGCGCCTGCGCGATGCGCTGCTCGAAACCTGGGCGCAGGTGCAGTCGGGAGCGCCCGATGATCGCTACGGGGGCGTTTCGGGTGAGGAGGCGTTCTGGCGGCGGTTCCTCGGCCGGGTCCGCTCGCGGCTCGACGGCGGGGAAGTCTCGGCGGAGGCCTTCGCGCGTCTGGCCGAGCACTTCCGCAGTCCCGGTGCGTGGGCGACGTACGGCGACGTGCAGCCGACGCTCGAGGACCTCCGGGCGCGCGGCTTCGCGCTCGCCGTCATCTCCAACTGGGACTCGCACCTGCCGCGGCTGCTTTCGGCCCTGGGCCTCGCCGATTTCTTCCGGGTCGTTTCGGTTTCCGCGATCGAGGCGACCGGAAAGCCCGGGGCCGAGATCTTCCATCGCACCTGCACCCGCCTCGGTGTGGCGCCGGGCGAGGCCCTGCACGTGGGCGATTCTCCCGGCGACGACTACGAGGGCGCCCGTGCCGCCGGGCTGTCGGCCCTCCTGATCGATCGCGAGGGCCGGCACCCGCAGGCGCCCGATCGGATCCGGGGCCTCGGAGAGATCGCCGCTCGCCTCGAACTGCCGTGAGGGGCGCCCGCGGTTCCTCTGATATCCTGCCCCGCACTTTCGCATGAGCAGCCAGCTCTTCCGGACCAAGACGCTCGACTCGATCCTCGCCGACGCGGAGGAGCCCGCGCACCGGTTGAAGCGGACCCTCGGCGCCCTCGAGCTCGTTGCCCTCGGCATCGGCGCCATCATCGGCGCCGGAATCTTCGCCGTCATCGGCTCGGCAGCGGCGGGCGGGGCGCATCACGACGGCGCCGGGCCCGCGCTGGTGATCTCGATCCTCATCACGGCCATCGGCTGCGGGTTCTGTGCCCTCTGCTACGCCGAGTTCGCCTCGCTCGTCCCGATCGCCGGCAGCGCCTACACGTACTCGTATGCCACCCTCGGTGAGTTCGTCGCCTGGATCATCGGCTGGGACCTCATCATCGAGTACGCGATGGGCAACGTCGCCGTCGCGGTGTCCTGGTCGGGCTACTTCGTCGAGCTCCTGAAAGGGTTCGGCATCGTCATTCCGCCGTGGCTGACGACCGACCTCCATACGGCGTCGCGGACGGCGGGCTTCATGGACTCGGCCCCCCACGTCTTCGGCATACCGATCGTGCTCAACGTGCCGGCCGCGGTGATCACCCTGCTCCTGACGTGGCTGCTCGTGATCGGCATCAAGGAGTCCGCCCGCTTCAACACGTACATGGTCATGGTGAAGCTCGTGATCCTCGTCTTCTTCGTGGTCGTGGGAGCCCTCTACGTCAAGCCGGCCAACTGGCACCCGTTCTCGCCCAACGGCTGGGCGGGAATCGGCACCGGCGCCGCGCTGATCTTTTTCGCCTACATCGGGTTCGACGCCGTTTCGACGGCGGCGGAGGAATGCCGGAACCCCCAGCGGGACATGCCGATCGGCATGATCGGCTCGCTCGCCGTCTGCACCGTCCTCTACGTGGCGACGGCCCTCGTCCTGACCGGGATGGTCCCGCTCGAGAAGATCCGGGGCTCCTCCGAGCCTCTCGCGCGGGCCTTCTCGCTGCTCGGGATGAACTGGGCGGCGGGCATCGTGGCCTTCGGCGCGGTGATCGCGACGACCGCCGTGCTCCTGGTCTTCCAGTACGGCCAGGCCCGGATCTTCTTCTCGATGGCCCGCGACGGCCTCCTTCCGCCTTCGTTCGCGAAGATCCACCCGAAGTACCGGACGCCGCACGTGACCACGATCTGGATCGGCATCGGCGTGGCGGCCCTGTCGGCCTTCGCGAACCTCGACGTCTTCGTCGAGCTGACGAACATCGGGACGCTCTTCGCCTTCATCCTGGTCTGCATCGGCATCATGGTCCTGCGCAAAAAGGACCCGCACCGCAAGCGCGCTTTCCGGACGCCGTTGGTCCCGCTGACGCCGATCCTCGGCATCGTGGTCTGCCTCTACCTGATCGTCGGCATGCCGTGGTTCCAGTCGACGCCGGCGGGTCTCGTCTTCACCCGGTACGGCGGCCTGCCGCTGGCGACGTGGATCCGCTTCGCCGTCTGGCTCGTCATCGGCCTCGTCATCTACTTCGCCTACGGCTACCGTCGCTCCCGCCTCGCGGCGAAACCCGGCGCATAGCCGCCGCGGCCTGCTACACTTCCTAAAGTCCGCGCCGGAGCGTCCGGTGCGGCATCGCGTTGGCGATTCGCACATGGAGGTGGGAATGAGACTCGGCAGGCTCGGCTCGGCATTGGCTCTGGCAGGATTGCTCGCGGCGCCGCTCGCGGGCGAGGTGGCGACCAAGAAGTTCGACTGGTCGCCCATCAACGGCGTCCAGGACATCAACATCTCGGCGGGCGAGATCGTCATCGGTCAGGTGGTCTTCAACACGGGAAGCACGCTCAAGGGGACTCCGCTCCGCAAGTCGAGCGCGGACGTCCGCGTGCGGATCGACAACAACGGAGTGACGGATCAGCAGGTCGGGGTCGCCGTCGTCGTCTTCGATGCGGAGGGCAACGTCGTCGCCGCCGGCTCCAACGGGACCAAGTGGGGCTACTTGAACAAGGGCGACCGCACCTACTACAAGATCGATTTTCCGTACGTGTACCGCCGGCTCGATGAGGCCGCCACGTTCGTGGTCACGATCGAGACGCAGGGCAAGTCGTCCAAGCCGTCCAAGAGTTCGTCCACGACGACTTCCTCGTCCTCGTCCTCCTCGTCGACGGTCGAGTCCGAGGCCCTCACCCCGACGCCCGTCCCCTAGGGGGCGGGCCTCCGGGCCCGCTTTGATATGGTCCGCGCCACGGAGGAACGCGCCATGCGCCGATCCCTTCTCTTCGCGGCCGCGGCCATTTTCGCGGCGCCCCTGACGGCCCAGCAGGTGACGAAGACTTTCGACTACAAGCCGGTCGACAGCATCCAGGTCATCCGGCTGTCGCTCGACAAGATCAAGATCAACCAGATCGTCTTCAAGGTCGCGGGCGAGGTGGGCACGGGACTGCGCCGCTCGACGAGCGAGGCGGTCGTCCGCATCGACAACGACGGCCTGGTGCCAGTCGCCGTCGGGGTGGCCGTCGCGGTCCTGGACGAGGCCGGGAACATGGTGGCGGCGGGCTCGGGCGGCACCCGCGTCGGCTGGCTCGCGGCCGGGGAGCGCGACGCCGCGGCGATCAGGTTTCCGTTCGTGTTCCGCAATCTCTCGAAGGCGAAGACCTTCACGATCACGATGGAAGTCGAGCCGAAGCCCGGCGCGACGACGCCCACGCCGCCTCCCGCGCCCTGATCTACGGGGAGAAGCCCGGGACGTCGCGCCCCGCATAGCCGGTCATCTCGACATACGCCCGCCCGGCGATCGGCCGGCCCTCCCGCGTCCCCTCGACGCGGCACGCGCCCTCCCAGTAGGTGACTCCGGTCGACCGGGCCGTGACGAGCTCCTGGTCGGCGAGAAGGGGCGTGAGCGTGACCTCGAGCGCGAGGGGCGCGATCGAAAGGGACCAGACGGCCGGGTAGACGGCCTTCGATTTCGGCGACGTCCAGTGCGTTCGCGCGGCGAGGGCCACTTTGGTCCAGGTGACCGCGCGCGGGGGACCGATCGCCGGGATGAACGTCCCGGCCGAGAAGGGGGAGGCGGCTCCGTCCGCGAGGCGCATGCGGTAGAGCATCAGCTCCGAGCCGTCGGAGAGCTGCAGCGCGAACCAGTCCCAGCCCGCGATCCCCGTCGGAAGCCCCCCCGGCCCCCACTCGTGGTCGAACCAGGCGGTCCCCGTCAGAGCTTCCGTCCGGCCCTTGCGGTCGAGGGCGCCGGAGACCGCGAGGCGCGGTATCGACACGTAGTGCGAGTACTCCGTCGGCCCCGGCCCCTTCTTCGAGATCCCGCCCTCACCGTGAAGGACCGGCGGTTTCAGGGGCGCGAGCGTGAGCGTGAGAAGCCCCTCGGACGTGCGCACCGAGAGCTTCTGCGCGCCGCCCTTCTCGCGTGCGGACCAGTCCTCGTTGAAGACGTCGAGTTTCTCGTCCGAGGCGCCCGCGATCCCGGGCAGCGCGAGATGCGTCTTCTCCTCGAAGGCGAACTGCTTCGAGCCGATGTCCGACCAGGCGAAGTGGGCCAGGTGCACGTCGCGGAGGCGGAAGAACGTGAGCTGGAACCCGTAAGGCCGGCCGTCCGCGCCGGAGAGGTGCCCGGTCCAGTACCACCACTCGAGTGCCGCGTCCGCGTGCGAGCCGTGGTCGCGCGGGAAGGCCAGCGGGCTCACGGCGGGTTGTTTGGTTCCGGTTGTAGGGGCGGCCCTTGTGGCCGCCCGCCCCGACAGGGCGGGGGCAGGCATCGCCCCTACGACCAGGGCCAGACACAGGATTCCGGAGGCCCTCACCTCACTCCTCCTGCAGCGCGGCCGCCGGATCGACCGACGCCGCGACCGCGCCCGGGGCGAGTCCCGCGAGGACCGACGCCGCGAGCACCAGCGCCGCGGCCCCGGCGAGCGTCTTCCACGGCACCGCGAGGGACACGGTCCAGCCGAAAGACTGGGGGTTGATGACCTCGAGCAGCAGCCAGGCGAACGCCGCGCCGGCCGCCAGGGCCGCGAGCGTGCCCGTCAGCCCGGACAGGAGCGCTTCGACGAGGGTCGCGCGCCGGATCTGAGCGCCGGAGGCGCCGATCGCCCGCAGCAGCCCGAAGGAGCGCCGGCGCTCGACGGCCGAGGCCATCAGCGCGTTGGCGATTCCGAGGACCGCGACGGCGACGGCGATCGCCTCGAGCGCGCGCGTCACCGCGAACGTCCGGTCGAAGATGACGAAGACCTCGCGCCTCAGCTCCCGGTTCGTCGCCACGGAAAGAGCGTAACGCCCCGAAGCGGCCGCGAGAATCCGTCGCCGGAGCGTCTCGATGTCCGCGCCCGGCCGGGCCGTCACGGCGAGGCTCGTGATGCGCGGATCGGCGTAGAGCGAGAGATAGAGCTCCCGGTCCATGACGACCGTTCCGCGGTCGTTGGAGTAGTCCCGGTAGACGCCGGCGACGCGAAACTCCCGCGGCCCCGCCGGCGTCGGGAGCCGCACCCGACTGCCCTTCCCGGCGGAGAAGCGGCGGGCGTAGGGCTCGGAGACCAGGACCTCTCCGCGAGTGCGGGCCTCGAGCGCGGCTCCGTGCGGGTCCCGACCGTCGAGAAGCGCCAGCCCGCCGGAGCGGGCCGCCACCCGGAAGTCACCCGACGCCAGTGTGAAGGGGCGGCCGCGCTCGTCCGACGCATCGCGGCCGCGGAAAGGGTCGACCTCGGCGACGCCTTCGATCGACTGGAGGAAGGGGAGCACGTCCCCGGGGAAATCGCCGATGATCCCGGTCCGGCCTCCCGCGTCGGGCTTGATCCAGAGATCCGACCGCAGGGTCGTCTCGACCCAGACGCGCACGGTCTCGCGGATCGAGGCGACCGTCACGATCATCGCGAGCGTCATGCCGAGCGCCATCGCGAGCGCCGTGACGGCGATCCCGTTCTTGGCGAGCGCGCCTCCGAAGAACCCCGCCCCGAGCCGGCCGGCGGGCCCGAGCGTTCGCGCGGGGAGGCCGAGCGGCAGGGCCGCGGCCGCCCGAACGAGCAGGGGAGAAGTCAGCGCGAGCGCCACGACGACGAGGCCGACGGCCGCGAACCCGAAAAGGGGCAGGCCGTCGACCGGCGCCGCGAACGACGCCGCCGCGGCGAGCGCCAGCGCGAGCGCCGCCAGGGCCGCGCGACGCGGCAGCCGCAGCCGGGCGACGGTCTCGATGGCTCCTGCGCGCATCGCCGGCGCCGGCGGCACTCGCATGGCCTCGATCGCCGGCAGGAGTGTCGCGGCGAGCGAAGCGGCGATCCCGACGAGGGCGGCGAGGATGGCCGGTCCCTCCCGGCCGGCCGCGAGGATCCGGGCCGTCGGAGCGTAGAGGCTCGAGACCGTGCCGGCGACCGCGCGGATCGCCGCGCGCGAGACGACGAGGCCGAGGATCTCGCCGAGGAGCGTTCCCGCCACGCCGACGACGGCGCCCTCGACGAGGAACGCGCCGAAGATGGACGCCCGCGAAGTCCCCAGCGCCCGCAGGGCGGCGATTTCGGGCCGGCGGCGCAGGACGGCGATCGACACCGCGTTGGCGATCAGGAACATCCCGACGAGGAGCGTCAGCGACCCGAGGGCGTTGAGGTTGAATCGAAAGGCGCGGACCATCCGGTCGGCCGTCGCCGCCGCCTTGCCCGGAGGCTCGAGGGAGAGGCCCGGCGGGATGCGCCGCAGGATCTCGGCCCGCACCGCTTCGCGGGGGACGCCCGGGTCGAGCACGACGTCCACGCGGTCGACCGTGCCGCGCCGGCCGAGCAGGTCCTGGGCCGTGAAGATGTCCGTCAGGAGAAGGTCGCCCCCCGACGCGCGGGCGACGCCCGAGAGCTCCAGGATCCCTCCGACGCGGACCGTCCGCGGCACGCCCCCGGCGGTCAGCGCGATGTCGCTGCCGACCCGGAATCCGCGGCGCGCGGCGAGCGGCGCGGGCACGAGGACCGATCCGGGCGAACCGAGGAGCGCCCGCCCCGCGCCCTCGGGCGCGACGAGACGCACGTCGCGGACGAGACTGTCGCCTCCCCAGTCCACGCCGAGGAGCTGGACGATTTCACCGCCCGGCAGGACCGCCGTTCCGGTCACGGCCGGGGCGAAGCCGCCGACCTCCCAGAGAAACGCGAGCTTCGAGAGCTCCGACAGGGGGATCCCCGCCGGGCCCTTGATCACGAGGTCGCTTCGGCCCGAGATCGTCGCGGCCGCGTCGCGGAAGGACTGCGTCACGCTGCGGTTGGCGTGGTGGATCGCCGCGACGGCGGCCACTCCGATCGCCACCCCCAGGACCGGCAGGGCGACGCGGGCGGGCCGCCGCCGCGCCGGGCCGGTCACGAGGGCCCGCAGGACGAGACCGAAGGCCTTCAGAAAACCACCCGGCCGTCCTTGAGCGCCACCACGCGGTCGGCCCGCTTGGCCGCCGCCGCGGAGTGCGTCGCGAGGAGCAGGGTCACGCCGCGCTCGCGCCGGATCTCGTCGAGCAGCGCGAGGACCGCTTCCCCGTTGCGGCTGTCGAGGTTGCCGGTTGGCTCGTCCGCGAGGAGGAGCCGCGCGCCCGTGACGAGGGCCCGCGCGATGGCGACCCGCTGCATCTCGCCCCCCGAGAGCTCGTAGGGGTGGGCGGCGGCCCGGTGCGCCAGGCCGACCCGCGCGAGCAGCTCCGCGGCCCGCGGACCGGCGTCCGCACGCCCGTCGAGGCGCCTCGGCAGCTCGACGTTTTCCCGGACCGAGAGGTGTGGCAGCAGGTTGAAGAACTGGAACACCATCCCGACTTCGCGCCGTCGGAAGAGAACGAGCGAACGCTCCGGCAGCGCGCCCACGCTCGCGCCGCCGACGAGGATTTCGCCCGAGGACGGCCGGTCGATGCCCCCGGTCAGGTGGAGAAGGGTCGACTTTCCGCTTCCCGACTCGCCGACGAGAGCGAGGAATTGCCCGGCCGGGACCTCGAGGTCGACGCCGTCGAGGGCGACGACCGCCTGCCCGCCCGCGTAGACCTTCGTGACGGCCCGGAAGGAAACGGGGGGCGCCGCGGACGGATCGCTCGGCACGATGCGAGAATACCCGACGGCATCCCCGTGCCCGGCTCGACGTCCAGGATCCGAAACCGGAGAAACGACATCCGAGACCTTTCGACGTGACGGCGCTCTTTCCGCTCCGGCGCACGCTCGCGCAGCGGGCGCTCGTCCTCGCGCTGACGCGCCGGGAACTGACGGCCCGCTATCGGGGGGGGGCGCTCGGCTTCCTGTGGTCGCTCGTCAATCCGCTGCTGCTGCTGGCCGTCTACGCGACGGTGTTCCGTTTCGTGTTCGCTCCGCGCGCGGACGTCCGGCCCTATGTCCTCTTCCTCTTCCCGGGGGTCCTCGTCTGGGCTTTCGTGTCCGCGGCCTTGAACGACGCGGTCGAGACGTTCCGGTCCAACGGGCCGCTGCTCCGCAAGACGACCGTCGCGCCCGAGGTCTTTCCGGCCTCGAGCGTCGGCGCCCGGCTCGCGCACCTCCTGCTCGCCCTGCCCGTCGTCGGAGCGGCGATCGCCGTCGCGGCGGTCCAGGGAAGCCTCCGTCCCGACCTCGCCCTTCTGGAGTTCCCGGTGGTCCTGCTCCTGCTCGCGCTGACGGTCTTCGGGATCGCGCTCGCCGTCTCGGCCCTGTCGGTGCACTTCGGCGACGTGCGCGACGTCGTCGCCAACCTGCTGACGCTGTCCTTCTTCCTGACCCCGGTCCTCTATCCCGTCGCGTCGGTGCCCGAGCGCTTCCGGCCGCTCTTCCGTGCCAACCCCTTCGCGACGTTCTTTTCCGGGATCCAGGACACCCTCTTCTTCTTCCGGCCGGTTCCCGCGGCCGACTGGGCCTGGATGGCCGGCACGGCCGCCGTCGCGCTCGCCGCGGGGGGAGCAATTTTCGAGCGCCTGCGCGACTCGCTCGCGGAGAACGCTTGAGCGGGCCGGCCGTCGCCGTCCGCGGTGCGACGAAGGTGTACCGCCGCTACGGCCGGCGGCCGCACGGCACGCTCAAGTCGCTGCTTCTCGGCGGCGGCCGTTCGCCCGAGGTTCCGGGCGGCGTCACGGCGCTCGAGGACGTTTCCTTCGAGGTCGCGGCGGGCGAGACCCTCGGCGTCGTGGGTGCCAACGGCTCGGGCAAGTCGACGCTGTTGAAAGTTCTCGCCGGGATCGTGCGCCCGACCCGCGGGTCCGTCGAGGTGCAGGGCCGGCTCGCGGCGCTGCTGGAGCTGGGGGCCGGCTTCCACCCCGAGATCTCGGGCCGGGAGAACGTCGAGATCACGGGCCTGCTGCTGGGGCTGACGCGGCGCGAGATCGCCGCGCGGTTCGACGACATCGTGCGTTTTGCGGGCGTCGAGGCGTTTCTCGACGCGCCCGTGAAGACCTACTCCTCCGGAATGGCGGTGCGCCTGGGCTTCGCGATCGCGGCGCACAGCGACCCGGACGTGCTCCTCGTCGACGAGGTCCTCGCCGTCGGCGACGAGGTGTTCGCGCACCGGGCCCTCGAGAAGTTTTCGGAGTTCGAGCGCGCCGGCAAGACGCTGATCCTCGTTTCCCATGATCTGCCGCTCGTGGCGAAGCGCTGCCGGCGGGCCATCTGGCTCGAGCGGGGGCGAATCGCCTCCGACGGGCCGGCGGCCGAGACGGTCTCACGGTATCTCGAGCGCGTGGCCGTCGAAGAGGGCGAGCGGCGGCTGGCCGAGACCCGGCCGGGCGCGCGGGTGGGGTCCGGCGTCGCGACGATCGGGAACGTGCGGATGCTCGACGCCTCGGGCCTCCCCGCGGGCCGGTTCCGGGCGGGCGAGCCCGTCTCCCTCGAAATGACGGTGACGACGGGGGAGCCGCTTACGGACTTCGTCTTCGGGTTCCGCGTGACGACGGTCGCCGGCGTCATGGTCCTCGGCACCAACACCGAGCTCGAGGGCTTCCGGCCGGGCCGCTTCGACGGGGAGGCCCGAGTCACCCTCGCCGTGCCGTCGCTCGACCTCGCGCCCGGCGCCTACAGCGTGGACGCCGCGGTCCACGCTCGCGATGGCGCCCCCTACGACGCGCGGGCGGACGTCCTGCGCTTCGAGGTCTCCTCCGAGCGCGCGGGCGGGGGAATCTGGGGGCCGCCGCGGCGCTGGGAGTTCTCCGGCGGCGTCCGGTGGGACGGCCCCTGAAGGGTCCTCCCGGGATCTCGGGCGCGCGCCTTCGGGCCGAGGCGCTCGTGCTCCTGCCCGGCGCTCCGGACTGGGTGCCCGTGCCGATCTTCGTCGCCGCGGTCGGGGTCGCGCTCTTTCGCCTTCGCCGCACGGAGCTCGCGCGCGCGAGCCTGCTGCTGTTTCTCGTCATTCTCGTTTTCGCGCCTGGCTTCGGGCGCCAGTACTGCGTGTGGCCGATCGCCCTCGGCGCGATTTTCGCCGGCCCGGGTTTCTTCCTCTACAGCCTCGTCGCGGGCGCGTTTCTCGTCGGCGCGCTGTTTCCGGCGGCGCCGTACGCCGCCCTTCTCCCCGGGTGGTATGGCCCGTGGTGGGCCGCGATCGCCTGGCTGCTGTGGGAGCTTCGCACTCCGCGGGTTAAGATCCCGGCGAATCCGCGATGAAAGTGTCCGTCGTCGTCCCGGTCTACAACGAAGAAGGCAACCTGCCCGAGCTCCTGACGCGGCTCGCCGGTGTCATGGACGGGCTGGGCCGGTCGTACGAGCTCGTGTTCGTCGACGACGGCAGCCGCGACCGATCCCTCGAGATCCTCAAGACGGCGGCGCGGGAGCGGCCCGAGACGATCCGGGTTCTCGAGCTCGCGCGCAACTTCGGCCAGCACCAGGCCATCCTGGCCGCGTTCGAGAACGTGACGGGCGACGTCGTCGTCACGCTCGATGCCGACCTCCAGAACCCGCCGGAGGAGATCCCCAGGCTTCTGGCCAGGATCGCCGAGGGCTACGACGTCGTCGGCGGCGTGCGCCAGGACCGCCAGGACGCGTTCCTGCGGAAGGCGGCCTCGCGCCTCGTCAACCGGGTGACGACCTTCATCACGCGCATGAAGCTGACGGACTTCGGCTGCATGCTTCGCGCGTACTCGAAGGACGTCGTCGAGGAGATCAACCGCTGCGACGAGGCATCGACCTTCATTCCGGCGCTCGCCCAGAGCTTCGCCCGGAAGCCGACGGAGATTGAAGTCGCACACTCGGCCCGGCGGCACGGCACGTCGCACTACTCGCTCTACCGGCTGGTGCGCCTGAACTTCGACCTGATGACAGGCTTCTCGCTCGTGCCGCTCCAGGTCTTCGGCCTGATGGGCGCGGTCGTCGCCGTCGGCGGCGTGGCCTTCGGCCTCTTCCTCTTCGTGCGGCGGCTCGTGGTCGGCGCCGAGGTCGAAGGCGTCTTCACGCTCTTCGCCATTCTCTTCACGCTCCTCGGCGTCGCGATGGCGGGCCTCGGCCTCGTGGGCGAGTACGTCGGCCGCATCTACCTCCAGGTCCGGGGCCGGCCCCGGTTTCGCGTGCGGCACGTCTACGGCGGCGCGCCCACACCGGGCGGCGGCGCGTGAGCTCCCCGAGGATCGCGGTCTTTGCCTACTCGGGGACCGGCCACGCCTGCCTCGACGTCCTGTTGAAGCGGGGCCGCCGCCCGGCGTTCGTGGCGACGCACCGCGACGAGCCGCAGGAGGCCCGCTGGTTCCCGAGCGTCGCCGAGCTCGCACGCTCGGCCGGCATCGAGCCCGTCTTCATGGACAACCCGCTCGACCCCGCGGCCATCGCGCGCGTCCGGATCGCGGCGCCGGACCTCGTCTTTTCGTTCTACTTCCGGGGCCTCCTCCCGTCGGAGATGCTCGCGCTGCCCCGCCTCGGGGCGTACAACATGCACGGGTCGCTTCTGCCGAAGTTCCGGGGCCGCGCGCCCGTCAACTGGGCGGTCCTGAAGGGCGAGAAGAAGACGGGCGCCACGCTCCACGTCATGACCGAACGGGCGGACCAGGGGCCGATCGTCGACCAGGAGGCGGTGCCGATCGGCCCGGACGACATCGCGATCGAGGTCCAGCGACGCGTCACCACCGCCGCCGCCGGGATCCTCGAGCGGCGCCTGGAGGACCTCGAGTCGGGGCGCGTCGAGACGACGCCGCAGGACGAGTCTCGGGCGACGCGGTTCGGCCGCCGGCGCCCCGAGGACGGCCACATCGACTGGAGCCGGTCGGCCCGGGAGGTGCACGACCTCGTGCGGGCCGTGACCCACCCCTATCCGGGAGCGTTCACCGAGCTCTTCGGCGGCCGGACGCTCGTCTGGCGCACGCGGCTGCCGGGCCTGGCCGCGCACGATACATTTCCGGGCCAGGTCCGCGGGGAAGACGGACGCCTCCACGTCGCGTGCGGGGACGACCGGTACGTGGAGATCCTGTCCCTGCAGCCGGAGGGCGGCGAGGAAATCGACGCGGGCCGGTTTCTCGCGTCGAGGGGGTAGGGGGTAGGGGGTAGGGATGCGGGTCCTGATTCTCGGGGTCAACGGGTTCATCGGCAACGCCCTGACCGAGCGCATCCTGCAGTCGACCGACTGGCACGTGTCGGGCCTCGACGTGGGGTCGGACAAGATCGCGCCCTTCCTCGACAACCCGCGCTTCACGTACCTCGAGGGCGACATCGCCATCAACAAGGAGTGGATCGAGTACCAGGTCAAGAAATGCGACGTGGTCCTCCCGCTCGTCGCGATCGCGACGCCCGCGGCCTACGTGCGCGAGCCGCTGGCGGTCTTCGAGCTCGACTTCGAGGAGAACCTCCGCATCGTCAAGCAGGCCGTGCGGTACGGCAAACGCGTCGTCTTCCCCTCGACCTCGGAGGTCTACGGGATGTGCCCCGACGCCGAATTCGACGAGGATTCCTCGCCCCTCGTCTACGGCCCGATCCAGAAGCAGCGCTGGATCTACTCGTGCTCCAAGCAGCTGCTCGACCGCGTGATCTGGGCCTACGGGACGAAGGGGCTCCAGTTCACGCTCTTCCGGCCGTTCAACTGGTTCGGGCCGCACCTGGACGACATCGATTCGCCCAAGGAGGGCTCGAGCCGGGTGCTGACGCAGTTCCTCCACAACATCCTGTACGGGGAACCGATCAAGCTCGTCGACGGCGGCACGCAGCGGCGGTCCTTCACCTACATCTCCGACGGCATCGATTGCCTCATGAAGATCCTCGAGAACCCGGGCGGGGCGGCCGACGGCGGGATCTTCAACATCGGCAACCCGTCGAACGACCTCTCGATCCGGGAGCTCGCCCAGCGCATGATCGCGGCCGTTGCTTCGCATCCCGGGTACGAAGACTTCGGGAAGCGGGCCGAGCTCGTCGACGTCGCCTCCGGCGAGTACTACGGCGCCGGCTACCAGGACATCCTGACGCGCGTTCCCTCGATCCGGCGCGCGCGGGAAATTCTCGGCTGGGAGCCGAAGGTGTCGCTCGAGGAGGGCATCCGCCAGACGCTCGACTTCTACCTGACACGGCGCCGGACCGAGCGATGATTCCCGGTCGCGTCGCCCTCAAGGTCGACTGCGACACCGCCGAGGGCACCCGCGACGGAGTGCCGCGACTGCTCGAGATCTTCGAGGCCCGGGGGATTCACGCCACGTTCTTCTTCACGCTGGGCCCCGACCGTTCGGGCCTCGCCGTCCGGCGGATCTTCACCCGCAAGGGCTTCCTGAAGAAGATGCTCCGCTCCCGCGCGCCGTCCCTCTACGGCTGGCGGACGATGCTTTCCGGAACGCTGCTCCCGGCGCCGATGATCGGCGCGCGCTGCGCCGATGCCATGCGCGCCGCCGCCCGGGCGGGCCACGACACCGGCGTTCACGGCTGGGACCACGTCCGCTGGCACGACCGGCTCGACGCCATGACCGCCGACGAGGTCCGCGAGGACTACGGCCGGGCGCATGCCGAATACCTTCGGATCTTCGGCGTCCCGGCGCGGACGAGCGCCGCCCCCGGCTGGACGGTCAACGCGCATTCGCTCGAGGCCCAGGAGGAGCGGTTGCTGCTCTTCGCCTCCGACACCCGCGGCGGCTCGTACTTTTTTCCCGAGGCGGCGGGGCGCGTGTTCCGGACGCTCGAGATCCCGACGACGCTGCCGACACTCGACGAGACGCTCGGCTGGGCGGAGCTCTCCGGCGACGAGGACCAGCGCGCCTACTTTCGGAAGGCCGCGCGCGGCACCCAGGTCCACACGATCCACGCGGAGGTCGAGGGACGCTCCAAGGCCGGCCTCTTCGAGGGGATCCTCGACGACTGGCTCGCCGACGGCGTCCTGTTCCCGAGGCTCTCGGAGCTGGCGCACGAGGTCCTCGCGCACCACGAAGCGATTCCGGTGCGCGCGATCTCGCGCACGACCCTTCCCGGCCGCGCCGGCTTCGTGACGACGGGTTGGCCCGGGACTTCCGCCGACGGCTGACGGGGCGGCGCCGGGACTCCATCGCGGCCGCGCGCCGACGGAGTATCCTGTTTCGCCAGTGACGGAGAAACCGCGGGCCGGCGTGCGGCCGGAGATCTGGCTCACTCTCGCCTCCGTCGCCGGCTCCTTCCTCGTCTACTGGCCGTTCCGGGGCGACATGTCGGTCGTCTACCGGTTCTGGGACGGGCCGAACTACCTGACGGTCGCCAGGACGCTCTACGCGGTCTCTCCGGGGAATCCGCTGCTCGCCTACGTCTACGAGCCGACGTACTTCCTGACCCACCTGCCGCTCTACCCGCTCGCCGTGCGGGCGCTGGCGTGGCTGACGGGCTACCAGGCGGCGCTCCTTCTCGTCTCGGTGCTCGCCTCGGTGGCGGCCGTGCTCATCTTCTACCGGCTCGCCCGGGACGTCTGGAAGCTGCCCTCGCCCGGGTTTCTCTCGCTCGTCTTTCTCTTCCTGCCGCCCCGGTGGCTGCTCTACCGCTCGACCGGCGCGACCGAGTCGCTGGCGATCGCCCTGACGCTTTCGGCGGTCTTCTACTTCGAAAAAGCGCGGTACGGCCGCGCCTCGCTCGCCGGCGCGCTCGCGACGCTGACGCGCATCTCGGGCCTGATGCTCGCGCCGGCGTTCGCCGTCGCCCTGGCCCGGGAGCGGAAATGGCGCGCCTGGCCCTGGCTCGCGCTGATCCCGGCGGGCCTCTTCGGGTATTTCCTCTTCTGCGCGGTGCGTTTCGGAAACTTCTTCGCCTATTTCGCGCCGCACGGGGAGAAGGTCGCGGCCCTGCGGCCCTTCGGCTTCCTGCCGACGCTCTTCGCGAAGGGCCTTTACCACCAGGTCGAGTTCCACATCCTGTTGTTCCTGATCTATGCCGTCGGCACCTCGCGCCTGCGGGGCCGCTTCCCGGTCCTGTTCTGGTACTGCGTCTTCGAGCTCGCCCTGCTCGTGCTCGTCTCGACGGAGGACTGGAGTCGCTATTTCCTCGCGATGGCGCCCTTCGCGCTCGTCGTCGGGTACCACGACCTCGTCGACACGCGGGCCTTCCGCTGGATGTTCCCGGTCTTCGTGGCGCTCTCGGTCTACTACGCGTGGGGCGTCATCCCCTTGAACGGCTGCCGGCCCGACATCTACCAGGGGTTGCTCATGCACCTCCGGATCGCGGCGCCGGGCTCGGCACCGTAGGTCGCGCCGCCGCGGCGACCGCGAGCGCGGCGAGAAGCGCCGCCGCCTGGATCGCGACGCCGCGCCGAAACGGCCGTCGGTCGTATTCGATCTCCACGCGGTGCCGCCCGGACGAAACGGCGACGGCGAGATCCCGGGCGTTGGCGACGATGACGGGGGCGGGCACGCCGTCGAGGCGGGCACGCCAGGCGGGGAAGAAGGTGCGCGAGAAGAGGACGTAGCCCGGCGCCTCCGCTTCGACTCCGGCGGCCGCGCGATCGGCGGTGGCGAGCTCGATCTCGAGTCGGGCGGAGGGGGGCGCCGCCGAAGCCGACGGATCCTCGTCGCGCGGCCCGGGGAAGGCGATGTCGGTCTCGGGAACGAAGCGCTCGGAGCGGACGAGCTCGAGCGTGCCCGAGAGCGAGCGGCGATGCCAGGCGCGGCCCGCCCAGCGCAGCTCCGGGAGCGGCGCCGGGTTCTCGAAGAGGACGAGCCTCCGGCCGGCGACGGCGAATCCCGTGGTCGCACGAAAGAGCGGGTGCGCCTCGCCTTCCTCGGACAGTGCCCAGCGCCCGCCGTAGAGCCGCAGCAGGCGGTCCCGCTCCTCCGGCGTCGACGCGTCCGCGGCCTCGCTGGCGAGGCGGTTGTAGAACCCGTAGGAGCCGTCGGGGTCGTTCTCGAAGAGGTATCGCGCGCCGAATTCGGCGGCGGTCGCCGGCACGAGTTCCTCCAGGATGACCCGCGCCGTCTTTTCCGAACGCGGCAGGGCGCCCGGGGGGTCGGCGGGGAGGGCCGCCATGTCGAACCGGGGCAGGCGCGCCGACACATGGAGGCGTCCGGGCCCCTGCATGCGCGCGAGGAGGGCCGGCGCCCGGGCCAGGTCCTTCTGCCGGGCGGCCACGAAGAGGGGCAGGCCCCAGACGAGCGCCGAAAGGAGCGTCAGGAGCCCGAGAAGGTAGCCGGGCTCACGCCCGCCGCGGCGGAGCACCAGGGCCGCGGCGAGGATCGCGACGGCGCCGGCGAGGACGTCGCCGCGGACCGCCGAGCGAAAGGCCTCCATGAATGCGGCCGGAGTGTCGGAGATCTCCGCGACGGCGGCCGCGGACCGGCGGTCGAGGACTCCGCCGGGCGCCGCGAGCCACCAGGCCGCGGCGAGGAGCGCGAGCAGCAGCAGGACGACCGCGCCGTCGCGGCGCCCCGGGCGGCGCCGCGCGAGAGCCGTCGCCGCCAGGCCCGCGAGGAGCGCGACGCACAGCGTCGCGGGCAGATAAAACTTGATCGGATATCGCAGCTTCCGCAGGAACGTGACCGCGTAGACGAGGCGATAGAAGGGGAGGGCGAAGCCGAAGGAGAGGAGCAGCCCGAGGAGCCCGCCCGCGGCGAGCAGGGCCGAGCGGCGGTCCCAGAATTCTCTCCGGACTCCCGCCAGCAGCAGGAGCAGGAGCGGCACCACGCCGAACGTCACCGCCCAGATGTAGACGAGGCTGCGCTCTCCGACGGAAGCGAGCCAGTTCTCTCCGCCCCCGAGAAGCCCCGGGTCTCCTCCGAAGCGCGGCAGGAGCCACTCGATCGCCCGCGTGGGGAAGAAGGCCGCCGCGCCGAAGGCACGCTCCGAGTAGAGATGCTGGCCGCGGTAGGTCAGGGGAAAGACGTCGGCGAGGGGCAGCAGCAGCGGGGCCGCCAGAGCGAGAGCGAGAACCCCCGCCGCGACCCCGCCGCCGACGAGTGACATGAGAGCCCGCGCCCGCTCTTCCCGGGGGCCCGCGAGGGCCTTTCCGAGCGCGAGGACGGCGGAGAACGCCAGCGTCAGCAGGGAGATCGCCGGCTCGCCGGCCAGCAGTTGCAGGCCGAGCGCGAGCCCCGCGGCCGCGGTTGCCCGCGCCGACCCGGCGAAGCCCCGCGCGTCGGCCAGGGCGAGAACGGCCGCCGCGCACCACGGCATCCAGGCGGCCGCGGCGATCGAGTTCATGAACGCCGACCCGTAGGACAGCATCATCCCCGAGAAGGCGAAGACGACGCCGGAGAGAAACGCGGCGTCGTCGGCGAGCCCGAGCGCGCGGGCGAGGCGGCGCGCGCCGAAGAAGGCCCACAGGACGTGGAGCAGGTAGTGCAGGTTGAAGGCCACGTCGGGGCGGGCCACGCGCTCCAGGAGAAACGTCGGATAGAGGAGGACCGCGTTGGGGTTGGCGAGGAGCGGCTGGCCGCCCGAGGCGGAGGCGTTGACGAACGGCACCTCGCCCGCCGCCAGCGACGCGGCGGCGACGCGCCGCCAGGGCCAGTGGGTGATCTGGGCGTCGCGGAAGACGAGGCGGCGGTCGCCGAGAATCTCGGGCAGGAGAGGCAGGGAAAACAGGACGACGACCGCGAGGCTCGCGAGCGACGCGCGGCGCGACGGCATCGCGGCCAGTGTACAGTGGAAGCCACGGATGATCGACGCTCAGGAAGCGAGCGCGCGGCGGGCGACGGCGGCGGTCCTCTTCGCGTTCGTCTTTCAGTGCGTCTACTTCACGGGCGTTTTTCCACCCTTCTCCAATCCCAACGAGCTCTCGCGATTCGAGACGGTCGTCGCAGCGGTGGAACAACACACGTTCGCGATCGACGACGTCATCCCGCGGATCGGCGATCATGAGGATAAGGCGCTGTCGGGCGGGCGCACCCTTTCCAACAAGGCGCCGGGCCTCTCCTTCGCGGGCATCCCGGTGTATGCATTGCTCAGGCTGTTTCTGCGCCCTCCGACTTCGGCCAATGCCGACGCGATCTTCTACTGGCTGAGGCTCCTGACCGTGACACCCGTTTGCGTGTACGCGCTCGGTCGGTTCGCACGCCGGCTCGCGCGGCCGCCGACCCCCGAGTCGGCCCCGCTCGTCCTCGCGGCGGCGGCCCTGGGCTCGTCCTACGTCTTTTATGCGCGGTCTTTCTTCGGGCATGCCTGGACGGCGGCCCTTCTCTTTCTGTCGTGGGACCTGATCCTGTCGGCCGAAGAGAAGCCTGCCACCTCCCTCCGTTCGCGCGCGTTGTGGCTCGCTGGCGGTCTCCTCGCCGGATGGGCCGCGATCTCGGAGTACACGACCGCCCCCGTCGCGGTCCTGCTCGCCCTGCGTTGTTTCCAGGGAGGCCGGACCCGGTCCTTCGCGTTTTTCGTCGGAGGCCTGGCGGCGGCGTTCGCCGCCCTCGCGGCCTACAACACGGTTTGCTTCGGCTCCCCGTGGGTGCTGTCCTCGGCTCGGGAGGCGTATCCCGAATACCGGCGACTGGCGGCCCGCGGTCTCTTCGGTTTCGGCCCTCCGAGCCTCGCCATCGGCCTGCGCTATCTGTTCTCGCCGGCCCGAGGTGCGATCCTCTTCTCCCCGTTCCTCGCGTGGTGCGTTCCCGGGTACGTTCGGTGGTACCGGTCAGGCCGCGACCGGCCGGACTTCTGGCTGTCCGCGGCGGCGACGTTCCCCTTCTTCGTGATGATGACCGGTTACCCGAACTGGCATGGAGGCTGGTCGCTCGGAAGCCGCTACCTCCTTCCCATCCTGTTTTTTCCGCTGATGGCTGTCCGATGGGCGCTGACCACTCCGGTCTCGCGTGGTCTCTTCGCGGCGGCGCTCGTTTTCAGCGTGGCCGGTCACTTCGTCCTGACCGCCACGTTTCCCTACTTTCCTGACAACGTGCCGTGGCCCGCGGGCACGGGCGCGGGCTGGTTTCTCGCTCGATTCTGGACCGCGCCGACGATCCTCGGAGGCACCGGCGTCGCGGCACTCCTGCTCCCGGCGCTCGTGGTGGGCGGCGCACTGCTCCTGGTGATGTCGTCGGCCGGGCGAACGGTGCCGCGGCGTTCCCTTGCGATCCTGCTCGGCCTGGCACCGCTCGCGTTTCTGCTCGCCCGCCCGCCCGAGCTCGCCTACGGCGCGCGCCTCTGGCGCGCGGCGGTCTTCGGTGCGTATTCGGGGCGAGACCCTGGCCGCGACGAATTGAGGCGGGTCGTTCTCGAGGCCTCGACGCCCGTCGAAACGCGTCAGGCGATGGGCGCCTGGCGGGTCTACGGCCCTCCGCCGGCCCCGCCGCCTCCCTGAGCCTCGCCGTCAGCGATCTCGAAGACGGCCCACCGCGCGACCCAGCGGCCTCCCCGGCGGATCGCGCTCTGCGAGCGGTGGATCAGGCGGAAGTGCGCGAGCGGGGCGATCTCGAGGCCCGGCACGCTTCCGCCGCGCGCCTCGAAGTCGTAGAGCCGCGACTGCATCGTCGAAAAGTACGCGGCCGTGGGGACCGGGCCTTCCGGCCCGTCCCGCAGGAGGGGTGGCCGGCCGAGATACGAGGCGTAGTCGTTCATGCGCGGCACGAGGTCGGTCGCGACGACCCAGCGGGCGCGATGGCGGCGGGCGATGGCCAGGGCCGCGTCTTCGCTCGGCGCGAGGAAGAAGCGGATCGAATCGAGGAAACCGTAGCCGAAGTTGTTCGCGACGACCGGGAGCTGCGACTCGTAGAGAAGCATGTGCCCGAGCGCCCACGGCGCCATCACGGCGGAGGCGCGGCCGAGGGCTTCCGGAAAGGGCGGTGGACCGAGGAGCCTCGGGTCGTACGCGTCGATCGCGTGGGGGACCCGGTCGCGCATCCAGTCGAGCGTCTCGAAGAGGTCGGATCCCGGGACCGGCGTGCTCGTCAGCTCCTCCCGCAGGCCCGTCGCCATCGGAACGATCAGCACGAGCCCCGCCGCGGCCGCGACGAGCCCGGGCAGGCGTCTCGGGAGCGGGGACCGTCGAACGCGCGCGGCGGCGAAGCGGGCCGCCTCGACGAGAGCGAGCGCCGCGAGGGGAGTGGCGTAGTAGACGTTCAATCGCTGGGAGAGCGCGAGAAAGAGCGTGACGGAGCCCCAGACGGCGAGGGCCCCGTGGATGCCGGGCCGGACTCCCCGGACGGCGCGCGCGCCCCAGGCCGCGACGGCGAGGGGTGCGAGAAAGAACGCGGCCGAGAGCTGCCGCCAGGCGAGCCCGGGCCCGTCGGCGAGAAGCGGACGCGCCTCGAAGATCCCCTTCAGCCAGTCCTTCGGGTACGAAACGTAGCCGAGCTTTCCGGCGGTCTCGCTCGTCGCTCCCGCGACGTAGCCGATGCCGTTGGCGACCCCGGTGAGAAGCGGCGCGGCGAATGGCAGGGTCGCGGCGGCGGCCACCGAGACCACGGCGAGCGTCGCGAAGACCTCGCCCCGCGCGGGGCGGACCCGGAGGGCCCGGACCACCAGCGCCAGCGCCGCCGTGCCGCCGCAGAGCGCCGCGAGAAAGAGGGGCTGGAAGTACCCGAAGGACACATAGGTCATGGGAGGCCGGAGCCATCCGAGCCATGCCGCCGTCGCCGCGGTGGTCAGGACGGCCGGCAGTCCCAGGGTCCAGAGCGAGGCGCGGAGTACGTCGGCGCCGTGCAGGGCCGCCTCGACGAAAAGCGAGAGCGCGAAGATCGCGCCCCAGAAGATCGCGCCCTGCCACGTGAGGACGGCCAGCGCCAGGGCGGAGCCGGCCAACGCCTCGCGCAGGCCGTTTCCGGGCGCATCGGGCCGTTCGCGGCTCGAAAGAAAAAGCACGAGCGCCAGAAGTCCCACGAAGGACTCGGCCGCGTGCTGGTCCGTGTGGCCGTACTGCGTCCACAGGATGTGCGCCGGGCAGACCGCCACGAACCCGGCGGCGGCGAGGGCGGCGCCGATTCCCCGGGGCCTCAGGCGCCCCGCGAGAAGCGCGGCGAGGGCGATCGTCCCCGCCGCGAGCGTGACCGGAACCCAGGCCGCGCCGCGCGCGAGCTCGGCGGCCGTGGCGTGCGTGCCGTGCGCCAGTCGCGCCGGCGTCGCGAGCGCCACGTCGTAGAGCGGGGGCCAGATCGGCACGCCCCCGTCGGGAAAGTTCATCAGCGGATCGAAAAGGATCGTGCGCGGGAAGCGCTCTGCGGCAAAGCGCGCCCGGCGCAGGTGATACGCCGAGTCCGAATCGAAGGGCCGCACGCTCCCGCCGCCCGAGACCTGCTCGCGCGTGTGGAGCCGCAGCGCAACACCCAGCGCCATCAAGGCGCACACACCGAGCCCGACCCAAACTCGACGGACCATCCCCTCGATTATGAGACCGTCCCCTGCTTGCTGCACCGGCCTTCGCGTATCATTCCGTCAGCACCGTGAAGCTTTCCGTCCTGATCCCCGTCTACAACGAAGAGCGGACCATCGACGAGATCCTCCGGCTCGTCACGAGCGAGCCCACGGACAAGGAGGTCGTGGTCGTGGACGACGGCTCGACCGACGGGACGCGCGAAAGGCTCCGCGCCTGGGACGGCCGCGCCGGGGTGCGCGTGATCCTGCAGCCGAGGAATCTCGGGAAGGGCAGGGCCGTACGCACCGCGCTCGCGGCGGCCCGGGGCGAGATCCTGATCATCCAGGACGCCGACCTCGAATACGACCCGGCGGAGTATCCGCTCCTGCTCCGGCCGATCGAATCCGGCCGCGCCGACGTCGTCTTCGGCTCGCGCTTCGTCGGGAGCTCCGAGCACCGGGTCCAGAATTTCTGGCACCAGCAGGGCAACCGCTTCCTGACGCTGATCTCCAACGTCGTCACGGGCCTGAACCTCTCCGACATGGCGACCTGCTACAAGGCGTTTCACCGCCGCGTGGTGCCCGCGCTCGACCTCCAGTCGCCGGGGTTCGGCGTCGATGCCGAGATCACGGCCAAGGTGGCCCGAGGAGGGTTCCGGATTTTCGAGGTGCCGGTCTCCTACTTCGGCCGCTCGCAGGCCGAGGGCAAGAAAATCCGCCTGAAGGACGGGTTTTCCGCGCTCGCGGCGCTCGCCCGGCACCGTTTCGGGCCGGGCCCCAAGCGGTGAGATCCGCCGCGGCCCTCCTCGGGGCGATCCTTCTCGCGGCGGCCGCCGTCTTCCTGGTGCACGACCACACGCGCGAGGACGCCCTTTCGGCCGACGAGCCGATCCACATCCTCTCGGGCTACTTCGCCGTCGCGAAGCGCTCGGCGATCGTCAACATCGAGCATCCTCCGCTGATGAAGGTCCTGGCCGGCCTCGCCCTCGCGACGCTGCCCCTCGCGCCGCCGCCCGAGAAGATCCCGATGGGCAACCTCTTCGTCGACTACGGGCCGGACTTCTTCTACCGCAACCAGGTTCCTCCCGACCGGATCATCGCTGCCGCGCGCTCGCCTTTCCTGGCGGTTCTCGCGGGCCTGCTGCTGCTGGTGTTCTTCGCGGGGAAGGCGCGCTACGGCCCGGTGCCGGCGCTCTTCGCGGTGGCGCTGCTGGCATTCGACCCGAACCTCCTGGCCCACGCCGGTGTGGTGCACACGGACCTCGGTGCCGCGCTGGCATTCGTCGCGACGGTCCTCGCCTGGGACGCGGCCGAGAAGCGGCCGTCGGCCGCGCGGGTCGCACTCGCCGCCATCTGCCTCGGGCTCGCGCTGACGACCAAGTTCTCCGCCGTCTACCTCGCTCCTATCCTCCTGCTCCAGACGCTGCTCGAGGCGCGTCGGGGCGGAGGGGCCGCGCGGCAGCTCGTCGCGAGCCTCGGCCGGCTCACGGCCGTGGGCGCCGGCGCCCTGCTCGTCGTGCTCGCGGTCTACGCCCCGGTGACGGCTCGCATGGACCGCGCGGACCAGAAGGCGATCATCCGAGAAAAAGTCGGGGGTCTCGGCAAGGCGCCGGAGCTCGCGGAGCGCATCGTCGCGCTCGCCGACGTTTCGGCGCCGCTCGCGCACTATTTCGGCGGGCTCGCGTCCGTCGCGCGCCAGAACGCCGTCGGGGGCGGGATCACGTACTTGAACGGTCGCCTGTCGACCGAGGGCTTTCCCCAATACTTCTTCGTGGCCTTCGCCGTGAAGTCGACGCTCGCGTTCCTCGCCGTGACCCTCGCGGTCCTCGGCGCCGCGCTCCTGCGGCGGCCGGGCCTGTCCGAGGAGTGGCGCCTCTTCGGCGTTCCGGTCCTCGTCCTTTTCCTCGCCTCGATCGGGACGACGTACAACATCGGGATCCGGCACCTCCTGCCGGTGTATCCGTTCATCGCCCTCTTCGGCGCCGCTCTCTTCGCGCCTGCGTGGGCGCGGCGGTCTCAGTCGCCGGGGCGACGCTTCGCCGCGGGTGCATGGCTCGTCCTTCCGCTCGTCAGCCTCGTCGAGGTCGCGCGGATTCACCCGTTCGAGCTTTCCTACTTCAACCCGCTCGCGGGGGGGCCGGAAGCCGGGGCGCGGATCCTGACCGACTCCAACGTCGACTGGGGCCTCGACCTGCGGCGCCTCCGGGCGGAGCTCTCCCGGCGCGGTGTGAAGCGGGAGGACCTGATGGTCTCCTACTTCGGTGGCGACAACGTCTCGTACCGGCTGGGCGTTCCGGACTTCTCGGCCCTGCCGGTCGTGCGGGGTCGGATCGCCGCGATCTCGGTCTTCATGCTGACGGCGGGCCCCGAATTTTCCGCGTATCATGGCGACCAGGCCATGGCCGAGGCGCAGCGCGGGCTGCAGCGCGTGATCGCGCGCTCGAGGCCGGTCGGCCGGGTCGGGCATTCGATCTACCTCTTCGAGCTGCCGGAGCGAGAGACACCGTGAAGCTGTCCGTCGTGATGCCCGCCTACAACGAGGCGAAGACGATCCGCGAGATCGTGCGCCGGGTTCAGGCCGTGCCGGTCGAGAAGGAGATCGTCATCGTCGACGACGGCTCGACGGACGGGACGCGGGACATCCTCCGCGAGCTCGACGGCCACGACGGTGTCCGGGTGATCTTCCAGCCGTCCAACCTGGGCAAGGGCGCGGCCGTCTCGGCGGGCTTTCGCCAGGCGACCGGCGACGTCGTCATCGTCCAGGACGCGGACCTCGAATACGACCCGATGGAATACCTCCGGTTGCTCGCGCCGATCGAGCAGGGCCACGCCGACGTCGTGTACGGGTCGCGGTTTCTGGGGGGCGGCGCCCGGCGGGTGCTCTACTTCTGGCACACGATCGGCAACCGCTTCCTCACGCTCGCGTCCAACATGTTCACGAACCTGAACCTGACGGACATGGAGACCTGCTACAAGATGTTCCGGCGCGAAGTCGTCTCCTCGATGCGGATCGAGTCGCGGCGGTTCGGCATCGAGCCCGAGATCACCGCCAAGGTCGCGCGGCGCGGCTACCGGATCTACGAGGTCCCGATCTCCTACTACGGCCGGACCTACGAGGAAGGCAAGAAGATCGGCTGGAAGGACGCTTTCTCGGCGCTCTGGACGATCGTCAAGCACTCGATGCGCGAGACCGAGGACCCGAACAACGTCGGCCACGTGACGCTCGCCCGGATGGGAAGACTCGACGGCTACAACCGCTGGCTCGCCGGCCTCTTCGAGAAGTCGGTCGGGTCGCGCGTGCTCGAGATCGGCGCCGGGTTCGGCAACATGACGCGTCACCTGACGGGCCGGGAGCTCGTCGTCGCCTCGGACCTCGATCCGGTGGCCCTCGAGTACCTCCGCGGGACCTTCCGCGACGATCCCGGCGTCCGCGTCGCCTCGTACTCCTTCCCGCTCGGCGAGGCGGAGCGGGCCGAGCTCCGGTCCCTCACGGTCGACACGGTCGTCTGTCTCAACGTGCTCGAGCACATCGAACAGGACACCGCCACGCTCGCGGACCTCTTCGCCTTGCTCTCGCCGGGTGGCCGCGTGATCCTCATCGTGCCGGCGCTCCAGAGGCTCTACGGGTCGCTCGACGTCCACCTGCACCACGTGCGCCGCTACGAGAAAGCCGAGCTCGAGGAGAAAATCCGGGCCGCGGGGTTCGTGCTCGAGGACGTGCGCTTCCTGAACCGCCCGGGGATCCTCGGCTGGTGGGTCAACGGAAAGCTCCTGCGGCGCCGCGTGCTCCCGTCCTCCCAGCTCGCGGCCTTCAAGCTGCTCCTGCCGCTTCTCAAGCGCGAGGAGGCCCACCCGCCTGCCGTGGGCATGTCGCTGCTGGCGATCGCGCGGAAGCCGGCGTGACGCCTCCTCCGCGGAGGCCCCCGGGCGGAGAGCCGGCCGCGTGAGTCGGAGCCGCTTCTTTCTGGTCTTCGCCCTCGTTCTCGTCCTGCGGGTCGCGGTGGCGGGGCGGTTCCGGGGCAACTTCGACACCCAGTCGTTCCTGATCGTCGTCCGCGGGGTCGTGTCCGGGCAGAACATCTACGCCCTCACGGACCGCTACAACTACAGTCCCGTCTGGGCGTTCGTCGCGACGGGCATCTGGAAGGTCTCGGGCGGAAACGTCGGCGCCTTCGTGCTGCTCGTGGGCCTCCTGCAGACGGCCGCGGATGCGGCCTCGACGGGTCTGCTCGTCGGGATCGGCCGGCGCCGCCTGCGGCTTTCCGCGGACGAGGCCTGGCGCAGGGCGCTGCTCTTCTTCTCCAACCCGATCTCGGTCCTGATCTCGAGCGCGCACGGCCAGTTCGACGGCCTCGCGATCCTGGGGCTGCTCGCCGCGCTCTGGCTCTCGGCGCAGCGGCCGTCCCGGCGGCGGCCGGCGGGGGTGGCGGCGATGCTCTCGATGTCGCTTCTCGTCAAGCACGTGACGGCCTTCCACCCGCTCCTCTTCTGGCGGCGCGTACGGCGGCCGGGGCTGTCCGAAGCGGCGCTCGCGATTCCATATGCCGCATTCGCGCTGTCGTTCCTACCGTTTTCCGGGGCGGGGTCCGCGATCTGGGCGAACGTCGTCGGCTACGGCGCCCGCGGCGCGAAGCCGTCGGCTTGGACGGCTCTGCTCGAGATTCCCCGGGGCCAACGGTTCGTGCTCTTTGCGATTCTGGCCGGGGCCGTCGCCTGGGCGCTGGCCGAGACCGCCGTGAGGAGCTGCCGCGCGCGGCCCTGATCCTCTGGCTCGCGGTCCTCGTGGCGCTTCCGACCTA
This sequence comes from uncultured Acidobacteriota bacterium, assembly GCA_963805495.1. Classification (GTDB taxonomy): domain Bacteria; phylum Acidobacteriota; class Thermoanaerobaculia; order UBA5066; family Gp7-AA6; genus DAHUXD01. The sequence goes on from CAWDUQ010000001.1 coordinate 1,230,693, forward strand.
CGGGATCCAGTACCTCGTCTGGCCGCTCGCCGTCGGCTCGCTCTATCCGTCGGCGGGGCTCGGAGCGTACGTTTTCGCGGCGGCGATATTTCACTCCTCCTGGAGCCTGGAGCTCGACTGGCCGCTGCAGGTCTCCTCGCTCGGGACCTGGCTCGCGGCCGTGTTCTGGCTCTGGATCGAGGTGGTGCGACTGCGCGCCCGCCGCCGCCAGCCCGAGGCCTGGGAGGCCCCGGCCGGAAAGCCGGCCGCGTGAGTCGGAGCCGCTTCTTTCTGGTCTTCGCCCTCGTTCTCGTCCTGCGGGTCGCGGTGGCGGGGAGGTTCCGGGGCAACTTCGACACGCAGTCGTTCCTGATCGTCGTCCGCGGGGTCGTGTCCGGGCAGAACATCTACGCCCTCACGGACCGCTACAACTACAGTCCCGTCTGGGCGTTCGTCGCGACGGGCATCTGGAAGGTCTCGGGCGGAAACGTCGGCGCCTTCGTGCTGCTCGTGGGCCTCCTGCAGACGGCCGCGGATGCGGCCTCGACGGGTCTGCTCGTCGGGATCGGCCGGCGCCGCCTGGGGCTTTCCGCGGACGAGGCCCGGCGCAGGGCGCTGCTCTTCTTCTCCAACCCGATCTCGGTCCTGATCTCGTGCGCGCACGGCCAGTTCGACGGCCTCGCGATCCTCGGGCTCCTCGCCGCGCTCTGGCTCTCGGCGCAGCCGCCGTCCCGGCGGCGGCCGGCGGGGGTCGCGGCGATGCTGTCGGCGTCGCTTCTCGTCAAGCACGTGACGATGTTCCATCCGCTGCTCTTCTCGCGGCGGCGCGAACGCGGAGGACTCTCCGACGTCCTCGTCCTGGCGCCGTACGCCGTTTTCGCGGCCTCCTTCCTCCCGTATGCCGGCGCCCTGCCCGAGATCGTCCGGCAGGTGCTGCTCTACGGCGGCCGCCTCGGCGGCCCCGTGCTCGAGAGGCCCGGAATGCTTCAGTCGCTCTTCGCGACGTCCGGTCCGCATCGGGCAGTCTTCGCGGCCCTGCTTCTCGCCGCCGTCGCCTGGATCTTCCGCGAAACGCGGCGCTGGGAGCTTTCGCGCGCGAGCCTCGCCCTCTTTCTCGTGCTCCTCGTGTTCTCGCCGTCCTACGCGGTGCAGTCCCTCGTCTGGCCCGTGGCGCTCGGCGCTCTGTATCCGTCGGCGGCGTACGGCCTCTACACGCTCGCCGGCGCGCTCTACCACTCGTCGGCGCCGGAGAGTCTCGCGCTGCCGTGGCCCGTGCGGACGACCGCGCTCGGAACGTGGTTCGCCGCGGTCGTATGGCTCGGCGCGGAAATCGTCAGGGCCCGGAACGAGGAGGCGGCGCCGGGTCCTGTGTCCGCAGGATGACGAGGGCATCGGGCCCGCGGGCGAGCTCCCGCGAGCGCCCGCCCGGAGCGGCGAGCGCGGCCGAGAGCTCCGGCGTCGCGTACGCCGGAGGAATGACGAGGTAGAGGCGCTGCCCGGCCGGCAGCTCGCCGATCGCCCGTGCGACGGCGCGGCTCTCCTCCGGGCCGGGAAGCGCGGGCACGAACCAGCCGGGGTGGGCGGCGAGCTCCCCGGGGAGAGCCGACAGGGATCCGGCCAGCCGCCCGCGATCGGCTTCGCGGCGCAGCGGCAGGTACAGGCTCGCCGCGGCGATGATCCGGTCGTCGGCGCGGGAGACGCTCGCGAGCGCCGCCGCGACATCCGCGGGCTCCGTGCGCGGGCTGCCGGCGGCAACGACGGCGGCGGTCGCGCCGATGCCGAGCAGCGCGGCGAGAATCGTTCCCGCACGCGCCGTTGCGCGGCCGGACGCGGCCCGGCCGATCGCCCAGAACCAGACGGGCAGCACCGCCATCTCGGTCCGCCCGGCGAACGCGATGGGCCGCCAACGCGCCGCCAGGAGCGCCGCGGCGAGCACCGCGACGACGAAGAAGAGCGCCGGGCGCAGGTCCCGGTCGGTCCGCGCGCATGCCGCGAGGACGACGAGCAGGAACGCTCCGGTCGCGGCCCCCGCGAGAAAGAGGGGGGTCGGCGCGGGACCGCCGAACGGGGCCGGAATGCGCCCGACGCCCCCGAGACCCGAGAGGAAACCGAGAAGCGAAGCGGGCGCCGATTCGAGCATCCAGGCCGTCGCGGCGGCCGGCTGCGCCCGAAGGACCGGGACCCAGGGGAGGAACGCGGCGGCGCCCGCCGCGAGCGCCGCGCCCGAGCGGAGGCGACGCGCGGACATCGCGAGCGCGAAGAGGGCCCCGACGGCGAGGATCGCGAGGTAGTGCGTGTACAGCGCGGCTGCGGAGACCAACGCGATCGCGACGAGTCGCCGCGGAGTCTCTTCTCCGAACAGCGCCAGCCGGAAGGCGGCGAAGCCGAGGAGCGCCAGCAGGGCGTACGGACGGGCCTCCGCCGCGTAGAGCGTGAGGAAGACCGAAGTGGCCACCAGTGCGAGGAACGCGTTTCTCGAGCGTCCGCGCGGAAGCGCCCCGGCGCCGAAGAAGAGAAACAGAATCGCCAGGTACGAGGGCGCGCGCAACAGGGCGTCCGCGTCGGGCCGGATCCCGGCGAGCATCGCAAACGGCCGCTCGAGGAGGTAGAAGCCCGGAGGCCCGGAATCCAGGCGCAGAGCCGACAGGAGCGCTCGCGGTGAAAGGCGCGCGGCCCAGGCCGTGAAGATCTCGTCGAACCAGAGCGGGCGGCGAACACAGAGAACGAGTCGCGCGGCGAGCGAAGACGACGACGAGGGGAAGAAGGAGCTTCGCCGCGGCCGGGCGGCTTTCTACTTCCGGTTCGATGCCTTATCCTAACGCCGGAGTGGATTCGAAGCCGTCGTCGTCTTTCCGAATCCCGTTCCGCGCCGCCGTGTTTCCCCTTCCCGCGCTCCTCTGCGAGGTGCGGCCCGCGTGGCGGCGGAGCCCGTGAAGGGGCGTCTGCTGCGCCTGGCTCCCGCCGCGCTCTTTGCCGCGATGGTCGTCGCGGTCTACTCCGATCCGCTGTTCTCGCCGCGCACGTTCGTCGGCCGCGACATCGTTCCCTACAACCTGCCGCTCGAGAAGGTCGTGCACGACGCCTGGTCGCGGGGCCGGATCCCGGTCTGGTGGGAGACGGTCTCGGGAGGCCGGCCGCTCGCCCCCAATCCGAACGCCGGCGTCTTCTACCCGCTGCGGCCGGCGCTCGCCCTCCTGCCGTTCCCGCTGGCCGCGCGGATCTTTCCGGTCTTTCACTGGGTCCTCGGGGGCCTCGGGATGCTCCTGCTCGCTCGGGCGATCGGGGGTTCGCGCGCGGCCGCGTGGGTCGCCGCATCGAGCTTCGCGTTTTCGGGAGTGATCGTCTCGGAAGTGTTCTACAGCAATTTCCAACCCGGAGCCAACCTGCTGCCGTGGACCCTCTGGGCCCTCGCGCGGCCCGCCCCCCGACCGATCGCTCGGATCGTCGGGATCGCCATCGTCTACGGCGCGATGCTGTCGGCCGGTGACGCGTTCTCGATTGCGACGGCCCTCTTCGCCGGTGCGCTGTGGATCCTCCTCGAGACGCCCGCGGGGGAGCGCGCGTCCCGCACGCTCGCGCTCGGCGCCGGGTTTGCGGCGGCGCTCCTCATCGCCCTGCCGCAGGTGCTCGCCACCGCTTTGCTGGCGCCGGAGACCCGGCGCATGATCGCCGGGTTGACGCTCGCGGAAGCCACGGGCTTCACTCTCCCGCTGGCGAGGCTCGCGGAGTTCGTCGTGCCGTTTCCGTTCGGGGCGACCTGGTCGATGGATCTCTCGCGGGACTGGGGAACGCATGTCTTCCGGCATTTCTTCGCGACACTCTTCGTGGCGCCGATCGCCTTCATCGGCCTGTTCGCCCGGCGCGGCGAGGGGCCGCCGGGCGCCCGATTCGCGCGCGTCCTCTTCCTCGCCGCCCTTCTTCTGGCGCTCTCGGGCCACCTTCTGCCGCCCGCGTGGGGCCGGCTCCCGTCGCCCGTCCCGCTGCGCTATCCGGAAAAGTTCATGGTCGGCGGCACGTTCGCCCTCGCCCTCGCCGCCGGACTGGCCGTCGACCGGCTCCGGGCGCGAGGCTCGCGGGCGAGGGGGATCCTCGCCGTGGCCGTCGCCCTGGCGGCGGCCGCTGTCGCCGCGGCGCTCGGCGCCGAAAACGCGGGTCGATGGCTCGTCGCGGCGGTCGGCGGCGAGGCCGGCCTGGCGCCGGCGGCCGCGCGGGAGCTCGCCCCGGCGCTCGCCTTCGCCGGGCTGCTCTGGGTGGGGACGGCGGTCGGGGCGGACCTGCTCCGCCGGCCCTCCCGGGCGGCGCTCGGCGTCGGGCTGGCGGTTCTGACCGTTCTGCCGATCGCCTCCAATCGCCCGATTGCCCAGACGGCGCACGAAGGGACCGTGTTTCCGCCGACGACCTTCGCACGGACCATCGCGCGGCGCGATCCCGGGGGCGATTTCCGCACGGTCGACGAATCGCTCTACCAGCCGGTTTCCTCCTTTCTCGACGCGTCGCAGGTTGGCGATGTGGGCGGGAGCGAGTACTTCCGGCAGGGCTGGTACTACTTCACGCCGACGCTCTGGAAGCGCGGAACCGTCCTGAACAGCGATCTCGATGCCGGGGACCTCTCGCGGATCGAGAGCCTCCGCAGGATCTCCTCCGTGGCGGCCGCGCAGCCCGACTCGGCCGCCTTCTTCTCGATGCTCTCCCTGCGCTTCGGCATCCGCTTCCGCGACCAGAAGCCCTTCGCGGGTTTTCGCCCGTTCGGAGGCGACGCCTTCCGCCTCTGGGACGAGAATCCGGACGCGCTTCCGGACGTTCGGCTCGCCCTGCGCTGGCGCGAGGTTTCGGGGCCCGTCGAGGCCCTCGGCGCGCTTCCTCGCCTCGCTCCCGAGGAGATCGTGGTCGAGACGGGACGCCGTGCGGAGGGCCGGGCGCGGCCGGGCCGTCTTCGCGTTCTCGAAAGAAGCCCCGAGAGGGTCGTTCTCGAATCGGACGGCCCCGATCCCGCCTGGCTCTTCGTGCTGCGAGGCGACTGGAGCTATCGCTCGGTCGAAATCGACGGACGGTCCGTCGAGACGAAGCCGGCGCAGCTCGCGTTCGCCGGAGTTTCCGTTCCCGCCGGCCGGCACCGGATCGAGTGGCGCGAGGCCTTCCCCGGCCTCGAGGTCTCCCGCTGGGGGCCGCTCGGCGGCGCACTGCTGCTCGCGGGCCTGGCCCGCGTGCGGTGGATCCGATGACGGAAGAGCGCCCGGGGGGGCCGCGGTGGCGCCGTTTTCTGCCGGCGCTGCTTTTCGGGGGCCTCGTCCTGCTCCTCTACGGCAACACGCTGACTTCGCGGAGCAACTTCGCGAGCCGGGACATGGTCGCCTACAACCTGCCGATGGAGAAGAGCATCCACGACGCCTGGGCCCGGGGCCGGCTCCCGGTGTGGATGCCCGAGATTTCGGGAGGCCGGCCCCTGGCGCCGAACCCCAACGCCGGCGCGCTCTATCCGGTCCGCGTTCTTCTCGCCGCCCTCCCGTTCCCCGTGGCGGCGCGGATCTTTCCGCTGCTCCACTGGATCGCGGCCGGGATCGGCGTCATCGTGCTCGTGGGGTCGATCGGCGGCTCGCCGGGAGCGGCGTGGATCGGCGCGGTGACGTACGTGCTTTCGGGCGTCGTCGTCGGCGAAGCGTTTTTCTCGCACATCCAGGCCGGCATGGCTCTTCTGCCGTGGATCGTCTGGGCGGCGGGACGCCGAACCGGTTCGCCGTCGTCCCGGTTTCTCACGCTCGCCGTCCTTTTCGCCCTCGACTTTCTCGCCGCGGACATTTTTACGATCGGCATCGGTATCGGGGCCGCGGCCCTGTGGATCGCCCTCGAGGAAGACCCCGCGACGGGATGGCGTTCGGCGGCGCGGCTCTTCGGGGCCGTTGCCGCGGGAGCCCTGGCGGCGGCGCCGCAGATCGTCGCCACGGCCCTGTGGATTCCCCAGACCAACCGGGCCGTCCTCGGCATGAAGCTTTCCGACGTCCTCGCGTTCTCGATCCATCCCTGGCGCCTGACGGAGCTCGTGATCCCGTACCCCTTCGGCGCGTCCTGGGCGCTGTCGCCCCGGGAGATGTGGAGCCCGTCGCTGCGCCACGGACGGGTGCTGGGCCTCTTTCCGACGCTTTACGCCGGCGCCTTTGCGCCGATCGCGGTCGTCGCCGCCTGGGGCTCGCGCGCCCGGGGGGCGCGTTTCGCTCGCGTCACGCTCGCGGGTGCGCTCCTGATCTGCGTGCTGCCGACCTTCATGCCGGACCGGATCGGCAATCTGAACTCTCCCTTGCCCCTGCGCAATCCCGAGAAGCTGGCGGTGGCCGTCGTCTTCGCGCTCGCCCTGCTCGTGTCGATCGCGTACGACGCCTGGCGCGAGCGGCCCGGCCGCACGCGCGTCCTGATCGGGATCGGCGTCGTCTTCGCGCTCCTCGCCGCTGGCGCAGCGCTCGATCCTTTCGGCGCCGGGCGCCTCGCCCTGGGCCTGATCCGCAGCGACCCCGCGCGCGCCGTCGACGCGGCGCGGACGCTCCCGCTCGCGCTGTCCGAGGCCGGCCTCTTCTGGATGGCGACCGTCGTCGCCCTCGAGGCGCTGGGCCGGCGAGGCCGTTTCGGAACCGCGTGGGCGCTGACGCTTCTGACCGCCGTTCCGATCGCCGCGAATCGGAGGATCGCGGTCGCAACCGCCGAGGAGCAGGTCTTCGGCCCGACGGCTTTCGCCCGGTACGTCGCGCGACAGGACCCCGAGGGCCGGTTCCGAACCATCTCGGAGTCGTTCTTCCAGCGCGCCTCGCCGCTCGAGCTCCAGCAGGGCTCCGGCGCCCTCTCGGACGTCGAGATCAGCCGGCGCGTCTGGTACCAGCAGACGCCGCTGTTGTGGGGCCGGGGAACCGTCTTCAACGAGGACTTCGACGTCGGCGACCTTTCGCGCGTCGAGAGCCTGCGAAAGCTCTCCGGCATGGCCACCGGCTACCGCGACTCGGGGAACTTCTTCGGGGCCGTGGCGCTGCGCTTCGGCATTCGCTTTCGGGACCAGGAGGCGCTGGCCGGGTACCGTCCGGTCGGCGGCGATGCGCTGCAGATCTGGGACGAGCACGTTCACGCCTTTCCGGCCATCCGCCTGCTCGAGCGATGGCGGGAAGCCCCGGACCCGCTGACGGCGCTATCGACGATCGGGAGCCTCGGCGAGGGCGAGATCGTCCTCGAAAGCGGACGCGGGCGCGTCGGCGCCGCTCGAGCCGGCCGGGTGAGGCTGACGGAAGAGACCCCCGAGCGGCTCGCCGCCGACATCGAGGCTCCCGAGGCGACCTGGCTCTTCGTTCTGCGTGCCTTCTGGCCCGACCGCTCGATCACCCTCGACGGCCGCCCCGTCGAGGCCGTTCCCGCGCAGCTCGGCTTCTCGGGCTTGTCGATCCCCCCGGGCCGTCACCGGCTTCTGTGGGAGGAGCGACTGCCCGGCTTTCCAACATCGCTCGCGGGGCCCGTCCTTTTTGGAATGCTGGCCGCGGCGCTCTCTGTTTCGCATCTGCGCCGGAGAACAGGATGAAACGTTCCCTCGGGGTGGGGCTCGCCCTGGCGCTCGTGTGGGCCGCGTGTGCTCGAAAGCCCGAGGCCCCGGATTCGAAAGGATCCGTCTCGAACGACGTGAAGCGCCCGGCCCGGGAGTGGCTCGCCGAGGAGCCCGTCCGGCTGCTGCGCGACTACGTGCGGATCGACACGACGCTGGCGCGCGGCGAGAAGGAGGGCGCCGAGTTCCTGCAGCGATTCTTCGACTGCGAGGGAATCGCGGCCGAGACCGTCTGCCCCGCCCCCGGCCGCTGCAACGTGCTGGCCCGTCTTCCGGGCAAGCGCCGGAACGGCGCACTGCTGCTGCTCAATCACATCGACGTGGTCGACGCCTTTCCCCAATTCTGGCAGGAGTCCAGGCCGTTCGAGGGCGAGATCCGGCTCGGCTTCCTCTATGGCCGGGGCGTCTACGACATGAAGTCGCTCGGGATGGCCCAGGCTCTGGCGCTGGCGCGGCTGAAGCGGCGCGGCATCGTGCCGGCGACCGACATCCTGTTCGTCGCCGAAGCCGACGAGGAGGTCGGACAACGGTGGGGCATGCGATGGCTGCTCGCCCACCGGCCGGAGTGGTTTGCGGGAGTCGGCGAAGTTCTGAACGAGGGCGGCACGACGGAAATGATCCTGCGCGACGTCGTCTTCTGGGGAATCGAAACCCTCCAGGCCGGTTACGCCCTGCGGGAGTTCGAGGCGTCGACCGAAGAGCCGCTGGAGAGGCTCGCGGCCCGCCACTCGAAGCTCGTCGGCAGCCCGGTCGAGCCGCATCCGCAGGTCGTCCTGGGTTTCGGCCTGCTCGCCAACCGCATGGCCTCGCCGCTGACCGACCCCCTCCGACATCTCGACCGCGTCATCCGCCACCCCGAGGAGCTCGCCATTCTCCCGAACCGGTACGGGAGCTTCCTCGAGCCGAGGATCGACTGGTCGCTGATCTACCGGCATCCCTCGCACCCCGGCTCGCCCCGACGTATCGTCGCGATCTCGGTGCCGCCGGGCGTGGCGCCGGCGCCCTTCATGCGCGCGATCGACGAGGACGCGCGGCGGGAAGGCCTGACCGTGATCACGTCGATCGACGGAGAGATCGGCGTGGCGAGCCCCTACCCGACGCCGTTCACGGAGCTGATACACCGCGTGACGGAGGCGAGCTATCCGGGGACCCCCTTCGGGCCCCTGCCGACCTACGGGGGGTACACGACTTCGATCCTGCTGCGCGAGCGCGGAATTCCGACGTACGGATTCCAGCCCATCCCGATGAACATCACCGACGCGGCGCGCCGCCACGGAAACGACGAGCGGGTGTTTCTGCGGGACTACCTGAACGGCGTCGCGCTCCTTTCGGAGGTCGTCGAGGAGTACGCGGTGTTCCCGCCGGCCCCGGGGGAGGACGGGATCCTCGCAAAGAATGTCAGGACGCCCGCCGGACCCTGACACAAATCGTCGAGAATCGCGCCTGCTCCGATGACTCAAGTATCTGAAAAAGATACACTTAACTCAATGAATGGGAGCTGGCCCGGCCCTTGCTGCAAGGCTGGTGAGACGACAAACATTGAAAGGAAGGGAGTCCATGAAGAAGCGGGAATCCGGTTTTACTCTGATCGAGCTGCTGATCGTCATCGCGATCATCGGCATCCTGGCGGCCATCGCCATTCCGAACCTGTTGAACGCGGTGCAGCGCGGCAAGCAGAAGCGGACCATGAGCGACATGCGTGCGCTCGCCACGGCAATCGAGGCCTACGCGGTCGACAACAACACGTACCCGGCGGCCACGGCTTGCGCGGCCGGCATCTACATCACGACGAGCCAGACGCTGACCTCGAGCTCGTTCTCGAACCTGTCGCCGACCTACATCGCGCAGGCCCCGAAGAGCGACGGCTGGGGAACGTTCCTGGGGTACGGTTCGGACGCCCCCGGCAACAACTACGTGATCGCTTCGGGCGGCCGCAACAAGACCATCATCGCTGCGTTCTGCGGAACGACCACCAACTTCAACGACGACATCTACTACTCCAACGGCACGTTCATCCAGTGGCCCGAGGGTACGCAGTTCTGATCGTCGCCCCGGTTCGCTTCGACGAGGAGGCCCCGAGCGATCGGGGCCTTTCTCTTTTTGCGGCCCGGGAATCGCCGGAGGGGCGATTCGGGCGTCACGCGATCCGGAGCCGGTGCCTGCGTCCGGGACGGGTCGAGAATTTGTCAGACAATTGCGACCCGATTTGGCACCGTTCCCGCGTTTCTCTCGTCAAAGCATTGATTCCATGGCAGTTGCATCTCGCCAATCGTGGCCTCACTCTTGCTGGTCCGGAAGGAGAAGAGTCGGAATCAGCCATCCCGGAGGTCAAGCCATGGAGAAGAACGAGTCGGGTTTCACTCTGATCGAGCTGCTGATCGTCATCGCGATCATCGGCATCCTGGCCGCGATCGCGATTCCGAACCTGTTGAATGCCGTGCAGCGGGGAAAGCAGAAGCGGACGATGAGCGACATGCGCGCGCTCGCGACGGCGATCGAGTCCTGGGCCGTCGACAACAGCTCGTATCCGCCGGCGACCGCGTGCGCGGCGGGCATCTATACGTCGACGAGCGTGACGCTGACGTCGTCCTCTTTCTCCAACCTGTCGCCGACCTACATCGCGCAGGCGCCGATGCTGGACGGCTGGGGGAACTTCCTCCGCTACGGTTCCGACCTGCCCAACAGCTCCTACGTGCTCGTGTCCTACGGTCGCGACAAGACCGGCACGTCCGTCAACTGCGGTACGACGACGAACTTCAACGACGACATCTACTATTCGAACGGCTCCTTCATCCAGTGGCCGGAGGGCGCGCAACAGTGATCGCGCGGTTGCCCTCGGCCGCCTGAGGACCGGGGGGATCGCTCGGACGAGGCCCGTCCGGCCCGTTCCGGGCGGGCCGGAGCCGCACCGGCCGCTACAATAGCCTCGTGTTGCTGCGCCGTCGGCTCGTTTCGGGAGTCTGCGCGGCCGCGGCACTCCTTCCCGCGGTGATCTGGCTCGCCCCCGCGCTCCTGCGGCGCCAGGCCCCGACGCTCCGGGACCAGGGGGATTTCTTCTACCCGCTCAAGCTCTACACGGTCGAGAGGCTGCGTTCCGGGTCACTGCCGCTCTGGAACCCGCTGTCGGGGGCCGGCGAGCCCTGGCTCGCCAACGGTCAGGGCGGTGTCTTCTATCCGCCGACGCTCCTCTTCCTGCTTCCGTCGGCGGCGCTCGCGGGAGCCCTCTTCCTCCTCCTTCACTTCGCGATCGCGGCCTGGGGGGCGCGACGGTTCCTCAAGGAGGAGAACGTCTCGGACTCGGGAGCGCTTCTGGGCGCCGCCGTCTTCGCGGCGTCCGGGTTCGCGGCCTCGTTTTCGGTCTACTGGAACCACTTCGGCGCCTTTGCCTACCTGCCGGCGATCGCGGCGCTCGCGCGGTCGGGTCTCCCGACGCGCGCATCGACCCTCGGCCTCGCCGCCCTGGTCGGCCTGCAGGCCATGGCGGGGAGCCCCGAGATGTCCGCGGCGTCTATTGTCCTGGCGATCGTCCTGGCGTCGATGCCGCGGGCTCCGTTTCCGGAGCCGATCGCGCCGGTGCCGCGCCTGGCGCCGCTCAAGCGCTGCGGGGCGGCGATCGCACTCGGCCTGGCGCTCGCGGCCTGGGTGCTCGTTCCGATGGGAGAGCTCGGCATTCATTCGGACCGCCGCTCCCCGTTGCCGGCGGCCGAGCGCGACCTCGGCGCCGTCGGAACACGCGACGCGCTGTCGCTCGCCGGGTTTTCGCCGCCCTTCTTCGGCGGCGCCTATCTCGCCTCTCTCTTTCTGCCGCCCTTCGTGCTCGTCGCCGCGGCGGGGGCATTTTCGGAGGATCACCGGCGGCGCCTCGCGCTCTCCCTCGCGGTCGTCGCCGCGGCGGGCGTTCTCCTGGCCGGGGCCGGGCCGCCCGGAGCCTGGCTGCGCGCGATCCCGCCGCTCGACCGCGTCCGGTACGCGGGCAAGGGGCTCGCGTGGACGGCCTTCGGCGTCGCGATGCTTTCGGGGCTCGGGCTCGACGCGCTGCGGTTTTCGGCGCGCGGTGCGCGGGCACGCGCGGGCCTCGGCCTCGCCGCGGTGGCCGCGCTTCTTGCGGCGGCGCTCGCGCCGCTTTCACTTCCCGTGCGCCTGGCCTGCGGCCTCGGGAGCGCGGCCGTCGGGCTCCTGGCGCTCGGCCTGGGCGCGCGTCCGCCCTGGGGCGTCCTTTTCTCCGGGACCGCGGCCGCGGCCCTCGTCGTGGCCCTGACCCTCGGGCTCGCGGACATCCCGCGGTTTGCGCCCGAAGCCGAGGTTCGTCGCTGCCCCGAGCTCGTCGAGCCGCTCGCGCGGGTGGCTGGCCGCATCGTTACGCCGCCGATGGCGCTGCTCGCGGGTTGGACGCTCCGCGACGGGGCGTTCGACGCCGCCATGCTGCGCCGCCAGCGCGAGTCGCTTCTCGGGTACACGAACCTCGGCTGCCGCGTTCCGACGCTCCGCACGGCGGCGCCGCTGAAGACCTCGGCCGCCGCGGCGATCGAGGAGTCGGTCGGGGCGGCCGAGGACGCGCTGCCGGCCGGCGCCGCCAGCGCCCGCGCGTTGTGGACGCCCTTCCCGCCGGCGCGGCTGCCCTCGAAGAAGATCGGCGACTTCTTCCGCGCGCCGCTCGCGCCCTATCGGCCCCGGCTGTCGTACGTGCGCGGGTACCGCGTCGAGCCGGACGCGGAGCGCGCGTGGAAGCGGGTCGCGTCGGGCGAGGTGGACCTGACCCGCGAGGTGCTTCTCGACCGCCGGCCGGAGCCCGATCCGGCGGGCGCGTCGGAGGCCACGCCGCTGCTCGTCGCGCAGCTCTCCTCGGACGAGCCCGAGGAGGTCGTGGCGGAAGTCACCGCGAGCTACGCCGGCCTTCTCGTCCTGACGGACCTGCACTATCCGGGCTGGATCGCGGAGGAGGGAGGCCGGCGGCTTCCGATACTTCGCGCCGACGGGTGGTTTCGCGCGGTCGCCCTGCCGGCGGGCACGCACCGGGTCGTCTTTCGCTACCGCCCGAAGGCTTTCTACGCCGGGGCCGCGATCTCCGTGGCGGCGCTGCTGACGCTCCTCGTCCTCTGGCACGGGGGCGAACCCCTTCGCGCCGGAAGGCGTGCCTCGTGACGTCCCTCGCGCTGGCGCAGACCCTTCCGGGCCTCGCGGTCGCGGGCATCTTCGGCCTCGTCGTGGGGAGCTTCCTGAACGTCGTGATCCACCGGTGGCCGGACCGGAAGTCCGTAGTATCGCCGCCGTCGAGCTGTCCCTCCTGCGGGAGCCGCATCGCGCCCCGGGACAACGTGCCTGTTCTCTCGTGGATCGTGCTCGGCGGACGCTGCCGGAGCTGCCGCGCGCCGATCTCCGTCCGCTATCCGCTGGTCGAGCTTTCGAACGGCGTGCTCTGGGTCCTGGTCCTCCGCGCGGCGCCGTCCTGGGGCGACGCCGCGACGGGGGCGTTTCTCGTCTCGGCGTCGATCGCGCTGCTGGCGATCGACTACGACCATCAGATCCTGCCTGACCGGATCACCCTTCCCGGAATCGCCGTCGGCCTGGCGCTGGCGTTCGCCTCGGTCCGGCGTACGCCGTTCGAGGCCGCGCTCGGCGTGCTGCTCGGGGCGGGCGGGCTGTACCTGCTGGCTTTCACCTACGAGAAGATCGCGGGGCAGGAGGGCATGGGACTGGGCGACGTCAAGATGCTCGGCATGATCGGGGCGCTGCTCGGTCCCGCGGGCGTCGTCGTGACGGTTCTTCTGGCCTCGATCTCCGGGAGCCTCGTCGGCCTGGGCCTGATCCTGACCCGCGGCGGAGACGGCAAGACGCGTCTGCCCTTCGGCGTCTTCCTCGCGCTCGGCGCGGTGGCCGCCTGGTTCGTGGGCGATCCGATCGTCGCGCGCTATCGCGCGATGTGGCCCCGATGAGCGAGCCCACGAGCGCCCCGGCGGCCGCGCCCGTTCCTCACACCTTCCGGCGGGAGTCCCGGCTCTTCCTCTGGGTCGCGCTGCTCCTCATTCTCTTCCTGAACTTCCTGACGCTCCTGTTCTTCCGGAGCGCCGTGGCCTGGGGACGCGAGGAGGCCGAGCGGCGCACGGCCGAGATCCTCCGCCGCGTCGCCCTGTCGCCGGCGCGCCCGGGCGCCTCGGAAGACGCGATGGAACGGGGCGCGATCGAGCCCGACGTCGCGTATCTGGCGACGTACGACGAGAACGGGCGGCGGCTCTCCTCGGCCGGGACCGGGCCTCCGGAGGCGCCGCGGCTCTTGCCCGAGCCGCGTCCGGCGGCCGGCCGCGTCGTCCACGAGTGGCGGTCGCAGCCGCCGCTGCTGCTGTCGACCTTCGCGACGGGACGCCGTTATTACACGATCGCGGTCGATCCGGGCGCGGGAGCGGCGCTCAACGCTTACGCGCGGCGGCTCTCGATCTTCGTCCCGGCGGCGGCCCTCGCGCTCATCGTGCTCGCCGGCTTCTATCTGCGCTCGCTGCTGAAGCCCTACGAGCGGCTCCTCGAGGCCGCGGGGGGCGCGCCCGCCGGCGGGGTCGAGCAGGGCGACGAGCGGCACTTTCTGATCTCGCGCTTCGAGTCGACGATCGAGACGCTGCACGAGAAGGAGCACGAGCTCGAGCGTCTCGCCCGGCGCGAGAAGGAACGCGCCGACGATCTCGAGACGGCCGCGCGCACGCTTTCGCGGAACCTGCCGACCGGGTTGCTTTCGGTCGATCCGGGAGGCGGCGTGCTCGACATCAACGAAGCCGGCCGCGAGATCCTGAAGCTCTCGGGCGAGAGCCGCGGGGAGTCGTACGAGAGGCTGCTCGCCGACGCGCCGGACTTTCTGGGGCTCATCGCCGACGTCCTGCGCGCCCGGACGGTCGCGGGACGACGCGAGGTCCGCTGGCGGCGGGAAGGGGAGGAGGAGCGGGCCCTCGGCGTCACCGCGACGCCGGCCCAGGGCGGCGACGGCCGATTCCTCGGCGCGGTGGCGCTCTTCTCGGACCTGACCGAGATCCGGCGGCTGGAGGGACGGGTCGCCCTCGCGCGGCATCTCGCCGACCTCGGCCGCGTCTCGGCGGGGGCCGCCCACGAGTTCCGCAACGCGGCGGCGGCGATCGACGGCTACGCCGATCTCGCCCTGCGTGCGGCCGATCCGGAGCGCGCCGGCGAGTACGTGCGTGCGATCCGCCGCGAGGCGCAGGAGATGAGCCGGGTCACGAGCGACTTCCTCCTCTTCGCACGTCCCGAAGCCTTCTCGCCCGAGCCCGTCGACCTCGACGGGGTCGTCGAGGCGGCGCGCGGCGAGACCGAGCGCGCCCATCCCGGTTTGACCGTCGGGCAGGACGGGGCCTTCCCGACGGTGGGCGGCTCGTCCGTCCTGTTGCGGCGAGCGCTCGCGAACCTCCTTCGCAACGCCGCCGAGGCGACGCCCCCGGAGCGCTGGAGCGAGCCGGACGCCGTCGTGATCGCCGGCGCGCGCGGCGAAACCGAGGTCGCGCTGTCGGTCTGGGACCGCGGCCCCGGCGTCGACGCCGCGGCGCGCGAGAAGATCTTCCTGCCTTTCTACTCGTCCAAGCCGGGCGGCTCGGGCTTCGGCCTCGCGATCGTCGCCCGCATCGCCGAGCTCCACGGCGGGACCGTCGAGGTCTCCGAGCGGCCGGGCGGCGGTGCCGTCTTCACCCTGCGCCTGCCCACCTGACCGAAAAAAGCCGGGGGTCAGGTCTCGTTTTTTCGGATCTTGCTCTGATGTCCGAGAACCGAAAAATCCAGACCTGACCCCGCTGGTTTTCCCGGCCGGGCGGCCGAGGGGAAAGCCCCGCCCCTACGCCGTCGGGGAGGCTTTCGGCAGGGCGCCGATCATCGTCTTGAACGACTCTTTGTCGATCGCACGGTCGAGCGCCTCGTCCGGCTCGACGAGGCCGGTCTTGACGAGCTCGGTCAAGGACTGGTCCATCGCGATCATTCCCCGCGCCTTCCCCGTGGCGATCATGTTGTTGATCATGGCGGTCTTGCCTTCGCGGATCGAGTTGGAGAGCGCGGTCGACCCGAGAAGGATTTCGAAGGCCGCGACGCGGCCGCCGCCCTTCTTCCGCAGGAGCTGCTGGGCGACGACGCCGCGCAGCGCCTCGGCGAGAACGATGCGCACCTGCTCCTGCTCGGCCGCCGGAAAAGCATCGATGATCCGGTCGACGGCCTTGGCGGCGGAGTTGGTGTGCACGGTCGCGAAGACGAGCAGGCCCGTTTCCGCCGCGGAGAGGGCCATGCGCATCGTCTCGAGGTCGCGCATTTCGCCGACGAGCAGGCAGTCCGGGTCTTCGCGGATGGCGGCCTTCACGCCGGCGGCGAAGTCGAGCACGTCGGGGCCGATCTCGCGCTGGGTGAAGACGGACTTGTCGTTGGTGTGGACGAACTCGATTGGATCCTCGATCGTGACGACGTGGTGGGCGAGGCGCTTGTTCATGCGGTCGAGCACCGCCGCGAGCGTCGTGGACTTGCCGCTTCCGGTGGGCCCCGTTACGAGGATGAGGCCGCGCCGCTCGGCATAGAGGCCGGCGATCGGCGCCGGGAGGTTCAGGTCTTCGGCCGTCGGGATGCGCGAGGGGATCTGCCGGAAGACGGCGGCCGAGCCGCGCTCCTGCCGGAAGAGGTTGACGCGGAACCGGGCGATCGTCCCCATCTGGTACGCGAAGTCGATGTCGCCGCTCTTCTGGAAGGCCTCCCAGATGCGGTCGGGGGCGATCGGGCCGACGAGGTTGAAGAAGTCCCCCTCGGAGAGGACGCGGTAGCGCATGCGCTCGAGCTCGCCGTCGATGCGGACGACGGGGGGCGAGCCGACCGAGAGGTGGAGGTCCGAGCCGTTGCGCTTCGGGAGGATCGCGAGGAAGCGGTCGATGCGGTTGATGCCGGTCGACACGACGTCGACCTCGCCGACCAGCCTGGTCTTGGCTTCGACGGGCGTCGGAGAGCTCACGCCGCGCCGCCTTCCTCGAGGAAGGGCTCGAACGCTTCCTTGCGCAGGGCCTTGTCCCAGCCCGCGCGCGGCTCGATGATCCCCTCGGAGACGAGCTGCAGGAGCGCGCCGTCCATCAGCTGCATGCCCGAGGCGGAGCCCGTCTGGATCGCGGTCGGGATCTGGAACGTCTTCGAGTCGCGGATCAGGCCCGCGACGTTCGGCGTGTTGCGCAGGATCTCGAAGGCCGCGACCCGTCCCGTGCCGTCGCGTCGCGGCAGCAGGGCCTGCGAGATCACGGCCTTCAGCGAGTCGGCGACCATCATGCGGATCTGACCCTGCTGGTCGGGAGGGAACGCGTTGATGATGCGGTCGACCGTCGAGGAGGCGGTCGTCGTGTGGAGGGTCGCGAGCACCAGGTGGCCCGTCTCCGACGCCGTGATCGCGAGCGAAATGGTCTCGAGGTCGCGCATCTCGCCGACGAGGATCACGTCCGGGTCCTCGCGCAGCGACTGGCGCAGGGCCTTCGCGAAGGACTTCGAGTGGGACGGGATCTCGCGCTGGTTCACGAGCGATTCCTTGCTCGTGTGCACGTACTCGATCGGGTCCTCGACCGTGATGATGTGACCGCGCTCGGTCTCGTTGATCCGGTCGACCAGGGCCGCGAGCGTCGTCGTCTTGCCGCACCCGGCCGCGCCCGTCACCAGGATGAGGCCCTGGGAATATCCCGTGATCTCCCAGAGGCTCTCGGGAAGGCCGATGTCGGTCAGGTTGGGGATCTCGTACGGCACCAGCCGGAGCACCGCGTTCAGACCCTTGCGCTCGTAGAAGACGTTCGTGCGGAAGCGGCCGAGCTCCGGGTCCTTGTGGCAGAAGTCGAGCTGGCGCTTCGCCTCGAGCTCGGCCGAACGTTCGGTGCCGAGGATCGGGGTGATCCACGCGTCCATCTGCTCGGGCGTCGGTTCCGGGAGGGGGAGCGGAATCAGCCGGCCGTGAATCCGGAGCCTCGGCACCGTGCCGGTTCCCAGGTGCAGGTCGGACGCCGACACCGCCCGCGCGTGGCGGAGCAGGTCCGCGAGCGTGGGGCCGGGTGTCGACTCGAAGTCGACCGGAGCGAAGACGCGCGCGGTCCCGCCCGGCTCGACGTCGGGCTCTCCCGAGCGCTGCCGGACCAGCCGGGACGCCTTGTCGCGGACGAGAGGGCTCGGATCGACCTGGACGATCTTCTGCAGCAGCGGCCCGACCTTCGGGTCCTGAATCCGGGCGAAGGCGTCGAGGATCTCGAGGCGCAGGTCGACGAAAGTCGTCGACTGCTTGTATGCCTCGAGCAACGCCGGAAGGGCCTTCGGCGTTCCCCACGCGCCCAGGGCCGCGGCCGCCGAGAGGTTCGACTCCGGGTCCGACAGCATCTCGAGAAGCTGCGGAAGCGCCGACTCGTCGCGGATCTCGGCGAGCGCCATGGCCGCGCGGTCGCGCAGCCACCAGTCATCGCTCTTCAGGAAGCGCTGGCAGTGCGGGACGACCTCGGCGGAGCGGATGGTCACCGCGATCGACGCGGCGAGCCCGGCCTCCTGCGGGTCCTCCGAGGCGTCGCGCTCGAGGAACGCGCGGATGAAGTCGGGGGAGAGCTCCCGCAGGGCCTCGACGGCGCGGTCGCGGACGGGGCCGTATTGTCCCTTGAAGGTCTGGAGGAACGCGTCGGCGATGCGGGCCGGGTCCTGCGTCGCGACGATGCGGGAGGCGAGCTGGCGCACCTTGGGATTGGTGTCCGAGAGCAGCGGCAGCACGTCCTCGGCCCACGACCTCTGCGACTTTGCGAGCACGGGGCCGAGGGCCGCGATCGCGGCGTCCTTGACCCGCGTCGAGTCGTGGCGGCAGTGAGCGAGAAGCGCCGGGATCTGGGCCTCGTCGGGGAACTTCGAGAGCAGCTGGACCGCGCGGAACCGCAGGTCTTCGTCGTCGGATTCCAGGGCCGCGAGCGCGATCGCCGTGACGCGGGGCGAAGCCGTGGCTTCGGCGATGGCGAAGGCTTTTTTCCGGACGGCCGGCGAGGACGAGGTCTCGAGGACCTTCGCGACGAACGGAAGGGCCCGCTCGCTGGGCGACTTCCGGAGATAGTCGAGGGCCGCGTGCACGACGGCCGGATCGGGGTTCGTCAGGAGCGCCGGGATCTTCTCGAGGAACTGGCCGCCGGCGAGCTGCTCGAGCGCGAGCATCGCCTGCCGCCGGACCGCCTCGGTCTGCGATCCGAGAAAAGTGAAGAGTCCGGCCGCGGCCGCCTCGTACGGAAGGCGCCGGAGCAGAGCCAGGCCGGCCTGCCGAAGCGCGGCATCCGTCTCGACGGCCATCCAGCCGATGTCTTCGGCCGCGAGGTTCGGCGCCGCGGCGAGGGTCTTGAGCAGCTCGTCGCGCTCGGCTTCGCCCTTCCACTGGCGGGCGCGAAGCCGTCCGAACAGAGCCTCGAGCCCCGATGCCTTGCGTTTGGTGGGCCACATGGGGGTGTCGAGCCAGTGTAGGGACTCGCGGTGCGAGAGTCGAGAGTCGAGAGATGGACTCGATTTCGTTCCGGGTGGGCCTCCCGGGGGCCCGCCGTTGACCTGAAGGGAAGCGTTACCGCACGTAACATAAATCGACCAGATCAGCCTGGGCCTGATGGGATCGGCGATAGTCAGGCTTTTGCAGAACAAAGACTTAGCTATGTAACGGCCCCCCGGGCACGAGAATCGCTCCTTGTTCTCCCGAAATGCTCCGTACATCGTGTCGACGCCGCCGGGAGAGTGGATTCTCGCTCACCGAGCTCCTGATCGTCATGGCGATCATGGGCATCCTGGCGCTCGCCGCCGCCCCCTGGTTTGCCAAGATCTCGCAGCGCAACCAGATCAAGAGCGCCGCCCAGCAGCTCGCCATCACGCTGCAGGCCGCGCGCATGCGGGCCGTCAAGCGCAACCTTCCGGCCCGGGTCGTCGTGACGCGCGCGACGGGCTCCCAGGGCTTCAATCTCGTCGAGACTTTCGAGCAGACGGTCCCGACGCCGATCAAGGTCTCGGAGGTCCAGTTGACGGCGCTCGTGGACTTTCCCCCGACGATCGGGGGTGGATATCCGTACTCGCCGAACCCGGTCCAGATGATCTTCGGTCCCGATGGCCGCTGTACGTCGCCCGACACGTTCACGATTCGCGGGGTCGTCGGGGCCGGCACGACCAACGACCTGCCGGTCCAGGTCTCGGGCAACGGCAAGATCGAGGTCCTCGGACCCAACCCGACGGCCCTGAAAAAGAGGGGAACGGAATGGCACTGACGAACCGCCGGCGTGAAGCCGGCCTGACGCTCGTCGAGATGCTCATCGCCGTGGCCCTGCTCGGCATCGTGCTTCTCGGCATCGCGCCCCTCTTCATCGCGAGCGTCCGGTCGAACTACAGCGCCAACGAATACACCAGCATCCACAACCTCGGGCGCGACCGGCTCGAGCAGCTCATGAACCTGCCCTTCGGCGACCAGCAGCTCGCCTCGGGCGCCTACGTCAACGATCTGCCGACGACGCTGCCCGACCCGCAGACGGGGATTCCGCCGTCGAACGTGAAGAACACGCTCGAGCGGACCTACACGGTCGACAACTTCACGACGACTCCCCCCGGCGCCCCCGGCGACGCATTCGTCCTGAATGCGGTGGCCGCGGGGCTGCCGTGCGACTTCAAGCGCATCAACGTCACCGTGCGCTCGATCTCGGGAGGCACGAACCTCGGCATCGGGGCGCGCACGGCGCGGGTCAGCGGGTTCGTCCGCAACTCCAGCCCGTCGGTGGCCTGCAACTAGAGCCATGAAAATCCTCCATCCGACGCGTTCGCGCGAGGCCGGTTTCACGCTGATCGAGATGATCATCGTGTCGCTTCTGCTCGCCGTCGCCATGCTCGGCCTGCTCGCCGTGTTCGACGCGAGCGCCCGCATCAACAAGAACGAAACCGACGTCGCCGACGCCCAGGGCGCCGTGCGCTACGGCATCTACCAGATGACGCGGGTCATCCGGATGGCCGGGGCCGGCGGGCTCTACGTGACGCAGGCGGTTCTCAACCATGCCGACCGGGGACTCCCGGGCATCGCGCCGGCCGGCGCGTCCTACGACAATGTCGCGGGCGTGACTGTCACGGACACCGGCGGAACGGTCTGGACGGTCCGTCCGGGCACGGACATGGTCGAGATCCGCGGCGTCATCCTGTCCCCTTTGATCGGCTTCGACCAGCAGACGGGCTGCAATGGCTGCACCGGGTCGCAGTCCCTGAACGTCCTGCCGATCGTCGGGAATCTCGTTATCGGCCAGCACGTCAACGACGACGCGAGCAATCGGCCGCAGTTCGCGGCCGTCGACGCGTACACGGCGACGGCCGGCACCGATCCGATGCTCGTAATCGTCGAGGACGGCAATACCGACCTGCACTACGCCTGCTCCGATCCGAACCCCGGCGGCGTCACCCGGTATCCGCAGGCCGCGTACAACGTCGGCGTGATCACCGCGCCGACCCAGCTCCTCTCGAGCAACACCTTCGGAACGGTCGACTTCGGCGGGACGATCGGCCCGCGCTTCAACACCGAGCTTCCGTCGACGTCGGGCCTCGGCGAGAACGCCGTTCCGATCCCGAAGGTCCGGCGCGCCGGCATCCTCGACGACATCGTCTTCTTCGTCACCACGGACCCGACGGTCGATCCGGCCGGCATCCATCCGTTTCTCGCCCAGGGCATTCGCCGGGGCGACGCCTTCGAGATCACGCGGCTGGCCGAAGACGTCGAGGACATGCAGGTCGCCTACGGCATCGACGGCATCATCGGAGGCGCCACGGACAACGCCCTGACCGTCCAGCCTCCGGTGCCGCCCGCGCTCAACGTCGATCCGAACGTGTCGACGGTCGCCGACGGCGACGAGTGGGTGCCGAACGTCGACACGGAAGCCGCGCCCGTCGACACCGATTTCCAGCAGCAGCAGCCCTTCGTTCCCGGGCACACGGGCGCGTCGTTCGCCCAGCACTGCCCCCGGCTCCACGGCGTGATGATCTCGCTCCTCGCCAAGGCCAAGGATCCGGACCCGGGCTACAAGGGATCCGCATCTCAGGGCTACCAGATCATGAACTCGACGGCGGCCCCGATCACGCCCGGCGCCTTCCGCCGGCGTGTTCAGACGTTGAAGATCAACCTCCGCAACTACGCGTTCCAGGGATGAGCATGACCGCCACGAACCGCAATCGCCGCGAGCGCGGCGCCGCCCTCGTCGTCGCGATCCTGGTTCTCGCGATCCTGACGGTGATCGGGATCGCCCTCATGCTGATCACGTCGACGGAAGCCCGCATCGCCGCCAACGAGTGGTCGGTCAACCGGGCCTTCTACTCGTCGGACGCCGGGATCCGCTGGGCCGGGGTGGAGCTCGACGACCCGCGCGCGTTTCTGACGCGGCCGGAGTTCGGAGCGCCGGGCGCGCCGAACCTCTTCGGCACGGTCCTCTTCAACATGTCGAGCCACCGATTCCGCCAGACCCTCGGCTTCATCGGGGCCGACGACATCCAGGTGCGGGTGACGAATCCGGGCCGCCTCGGGAGGCGTCCGGCGCGCGGCGGAATCATCAACGAGCAGGGCTCCCGCGCTCAGTACATGTATGCGTTCGAGGTTCGTTCGACGGGCGAACAGAACGATGCCTTTCTGCAGTACTCCAAGGCGCTCGTGGCCGACGCCGAGATCGGGCCTCTTCCGGCCCGGTTGCCGTTCTGAGGAGACGTCTCATGCGACACCATCGGACATCCAGCGGCCTCATCGGATTCGTGGAACGCCACCGCGTGGCGACCACGTTTCTGGCCCTCTTTCTGATGGCGTCCCCCGCGCGCCCCGACGACCGCCAGCTCCTCCAGGCCAACGCCGGTGCCAACACGAACGTGCTCCTGATCCTCGACACGTCCTACTCCATGAACAACGACTTCTCCGACACCTACCGGCTGCCGGCGTTCATGGACGACTTCATCTATCCCGAGGGCACCGTCGCGACCCCGGGTTCCAAGTTCGCGGTGGCCAAAAGCGTTCTCCGCCAGGTCCTGACCAACGCTTCGGGAGTGAACTGGGCCTTCTCCTACTACCGGAACCCCGAGCAGACGTTCGGAGCGGCCGACACCTCGGCCGCGGCGAACTCCGGCGACCCGCTGCCCGGATACCCGATCGGCGGCGCCAAGGTGGCCGGCGCGACGCTCGAGAACGGCGGCCTCGAGTGGCTCTACTTTGCCGAGTCGATCTACCCGACCGGCTCCGCGATCAGTTCCGTGTTCGCCCCCGCCCTTTGGCCTGACGTTCAGCAGGGCCGCTTCCTGCAGATGGGCCACAAGGTCATGCGGATGTACGGTCGGCTCGGCCAGCCGGACCAGGGCCCGTTCATCATTCCGCCCGCCAATCCGGATCCACGGCCGCCCTACCCGGGCCCGGTTCCGGGAAGCTGGCGAGGCGCGTTCGGTCCGCACGGCCTGAACGAGGGACTCGTCGTCTACCGCAACACGGCCCGTCCCGGCCGCGAGCTGCGGATGCAGATGGTCTCGGGCAACTATTCGGACCCCTTCGTCGTGGTTCGGGTCGACGAGTACGGCCCGCCGCCCGATACGCCGACCAACACGCCGACCGACACGCCGACCTTCACGCCGAGCTTCACCGAGACGCCGACGCCGACCGAGACGCCGACCTCGACGCCGTCATTCACCGCGACGAAGACCTCGACGCCGACCGACACGCCGACCGCGACGGCGACCTACACGCCGTCCTACACGGCGTCGGCGACGGCGACCCGCACTGCGACGAACACCGCGACGGCCACCTTTACCGCCTCGCAGACGTCGACGGCCACGCCGACGTTCACGGCGACCTCGACCTACACGGCGTCCCATACGCGGACGCCGACGTTCACCGGAACTCAGACGTTCACTCCGAGCGTGACCCCGACGCCGAGCCGCACGTCGACGGCCACGCACACGCCCACGCCCTCGCCCACGTTCACGCCGTCGCTCACGCGCACGCCGTCGCGCACGCGTACCCCGACGCGCACGCGTACCCCGACGCGCACGCGTACATCTTCGAGTACCCCGACGCGCACGTTCACCCGGACGCAGACGTTCACGGCGACCCGGACCTCGACTCCGTCCAACACGGCGACGGCGTCGAGCACGCCGACCCGCACGGCGACCGACACGCCGAGCTCCACGGCCACGCAGACGTTCACGAGGTCCAACACGCCGACCCGGACGTCGACGCGCACGGCCACGCCAACGTCGACGGCGAGCAACACGCCGAGCAACACCGCGACCTTCACCCCCTCCCGGACGTCGACGCGCACGGCCACGAACACCGCGACCTATACGGCGTCCCGGACCGCCACGGCGACCGCGTCGAACACGCCGACGGCGACCGCGACGCGGACGCCGACCCTGGTCCCGACGCTGCCGGGCGGTGCGATGCCGGCGAAGAGCTTCCTGCCGGCGATCGCCAACTGGCTCGCGCCCGCCATCCGCGGGCTCTTCGCCATGGCGCCGCCTCCCCCGCCGCCCCCGGCCGGCCCCTGCCCCGGCATTCCGGCCTCGTACACGGGCGGCGGCCAGCTCGTCTGCGCTCCGTGCCTGTACGACACCACGCGGCTGTGCGCGTTCATCGACACCAACAGCAACGGGATCATCGATCCGGGTGAGCCCGCGCCGGCAAACCTGATTCCGCTGCCTGCGTCCCCGAGCTTCATGCGCGGGTTCGACGATCCCCAGGCGGACCCGGACCTGAGCCTCGTGCTTCTGAACTCGGTCGAGATCAAGTACGTCCGCGGCGACCTGTACGACCTGCCGCCGCAGTTCCAGGCGAGCGACACCCTGAACGGGAATCCCCCGTGGGGCTCGTGCCCGAGCCTGTCCCTCGGCTGCCCGGCCGCGCCCGACAACGACGCCGACGGCAAGTCCGACGCGGCCTCGATCGGAGACCGCCGCAACCAGGGCATGTACTCGGCGATCTTACGACTCGGAGCGCCCCCGGCCGTCCGGCCAAGTCCCGAGCGACGCGTTTGCGGGACCGTCCTGTCCGCTGGGCATCTCGGGTTGCGACCCCTACTCGCAGGATTGCGGGGGCCTCGCGCACTTCAATACGTTCAAGGGCTTCCCCGGCGCCGCGCCGAGCTCCCTCGGGCCTCCCGACGCGGCCCTGCCCGCGGTTTACCCCGCCAACCCGCCGGCCTCTCCGGCCGACTGGCCCGTCGTCCCGTTCCGTCGCGAGTGGCTCGGCACCGACTACCCGGGAGGCAATTCGCCCGAGACCGCCATCAAACGCCTGCTCCGATTCACTTCGTCGATCGTGAGCTACGACTCCTCCCAGCCGGCCGACAGCGCCTATCGACTCGAGGAAGACGCCAAGGAAGTCGCGGTCACGGCTTCATGCACGCCGCTCGCCGGGGCGCTTCTGGATGCGTACAACTACTTCGTCAACAGCGTGTTTCCGCCTCCGACGAGCGGGGCCCCCGATCCGGCGATCGACTGCCGCAACTACATCGTCGTCTTCATCACCGACGGCCACGACGAGGCGGGTTCCGATCCGTGCGTCGGCGGAACGTCCGGCAACGGCGTGGCCGGCGACCTCGGGGCCGTTCTCCTTCCGGAGAGCGCCCCCGGCCGGCGGGCCGCGGCCGCCGCTCTCGATCCGGGCGTTCGCGTGGCCGGCATCCCGGTCTACGTGGTCGGGCTGAACACCAACCCGGCGTTCTTCCCCGCGCTCAACTGCATCGCGACCAACAGCGGCGGCCAGCTCTTCGCGGTCAGCGATCGCACGGCCCTTCTCTCCGTGCTCGAGTCGCTGCTCGACTTCAAGCGCACCGCCAACTACTTCGCGTCGCCGTCGGTCCCGGCCTTCGCCGGCGGCTTCGGCGACACGGCCCAGGTCGGGTCGGTCGTTCCGAGTCACCTCAACACGAACGGCGACCTTTCGAGCTGGTCGATCTGGAACGGCTCGATCAAGAGCTACCAGCTCGACTCGAACGGCCTGATTCCCGCCGTGACGGCCGCGGCCGCGACCGTCACCCCGACGTCGAGCGGCCCGACCAACACGCCGTCGGCCGCGACACCCACACCCACCCCGGCCGTGGTCGCGAACGACTACGCGGACGAGTCCGACCCGAACAACGCCGATCCGGCGCTCCGTAAGCCGGTCTGGAGCGCGGGCCGGGTCCTCGGGTACACGGACCCGAGGGCGGATCTGGCGGCCGGCGCCGCTTCCGTGGCGGCCGCGCCCGCGGGCCGGGCTCCCGCGATCTCGGTCTGGCCGGGTCGCAAGATGATTTTCGCCGGCACGACCGCCGGAGTCCCGCTGTCCCGGGCCGACCTGATGCCCAATACCGGCAGCTGCACCGGGGGCTGCTTCGACAACCTCATGACGACGATGGGGCTCAACCCCGCGTCGGCCGCCGACCGCACACTGGCGACGTTGACGGTCCAGTTCCTCCGCGGGGGCGTGTCCGCCTTCGGCTCGCGCGACGAGGTCTTGAACGACGCGACGATCCGGCCCCCGACGATCGGCACGATCGGACCCGCGGCGGGAGACGAACAGAGATACTCGTACTTCTACCAGGACGACGCCCCGGCTCCGGGCGATCCGCCCCAGTTCCGCACCGACGATGACGGCACGGCACCGGCCGGTTATGCGCACAAGCTCGGCGACATCTTCCACTCCGAGCCCCTGATGCTCGAGCCGCCGCGCTACTTCCAGTACCTGTCGGCGAACCTGGCGCCGCGGACGAGCTCCTCGACGTTCGGGCAGCCGTATCTGGACTTCGCCAGCCTCCAGGCCAAGCGCCGGAAGGTCCTCTTCGCCGGAGCCAACGACGGGTTCCTGCACGCTTTCGACGGCGGAGTCTGGGGCCGCGACACGGTCAACTTCGCGCAGACCCACGACCTCGGCACGGGGCGCGAGATCTTCGCCTACTCGCCGAGGATCGTCATGACCTCGAAGTTCCCGAACCTTTTGAACTTCCCGCCGCTGCCGCAGTACTTCGTGGACGGCTCGATGGCGACCGCCGACGTCTTCATCGACCCGGCGTTCGTGGGCGTTCCCGACGAAACGGAGCGCGCGTGGCGGACGATCATCGTCGGCGGACTGCGCCAGGGCGGTCAGGGCTACTACGCCCTCGACGTCACGCAGCCCGACGACATCGACACGGTGACGGCGTCGCCCACCTTCGGCGAGATCGTCGGCGACAAGGACGCGTCGCCCGGATGTCTCGACGGCGGCGGAACGAGTTGTGTGGCCGGCGCGGCGACCAACCGGCAGTACCCCAGCATCATGTGGGAGTTCAGGGACCCCGGGGCGGCGTGTTCGGACGCGTGCGGCACCGTCGGCGCTCCGCTCGGAGAAAGCTGGTCGCGTCCGGTCATCGGACGGGTCAAGGTCTACGATCCGGCGAGCCCCACGGCGGACGGGAGCGGATTCGACGATCGTTACGTTGCGATCTTCGGCGGCGGCTACGATCCGAGCTTCACGCCGGGCGACGACGTTTCCGCGAAACTCGGAACGGGCACCGTAATCCGGGGCCGGTCCTTCTACATGATCGACGTGGAGACGGGACGCATCCTCTACAAGATGACCCGCGGCGTGGACGGCGGCGGCGCCCCGGTCGACTTCGCCCCGATGCCGTCCGCTCCGGCGGTCGTCGACTACAACGACGACGGGTATCTCGACGCGGCGTTCATCGGCGACGTGAACGGCAACATGTGGCGCATCGACCTGACCCCGGACCCGTCGGCGAGCCCGAGGCGGGGAGAGATCACGGGCGGAGAGGCCCACGGCTACGCGCCGTTCCTGCTGTTCGACGGCTGCGAGCTCGCGGCCGGGACCTGCACCAACAAGCGACCCATCTTTTTCGAGCCGGGCATCGTCTACGTGGGCGGCGCGGGCAGCCCGCCGGTCCTCGGCGTCTCCTTCGGGACCGGAAACCGGGCGGAGCTCGCGCGTCCGAACATCCAGCCGCAGGACTTCTTCTACGTCGTCGACACGGGGCAGACGAGCCAGACCTTCGTCAAGGCCGACCTGCACGACCTGACGCCTCCGGGCGGCACGCCCTGCCCGCTGCCCTACACGGGGGTCTGCACCGACGCCGCCAACGGCTTCGTGCTCGAGTACGGCACGACCAACGAGAAGACGACCTCGACCGTGTTCTCGACCCGGGGTTACCTGTCGCTGATCACGTTCACGCCGGATTCGGTCTCGCCCTGCGCGACCAACGGCAGCTCGTATCGCTACCGGTTCTTCTACCAGACGGGCCAGGGCTACTACGGCACGACCGGCACCTACGCCGACTACCAGGAGACCCTCGGGGAGGGCATGGCGGCGGCATCACAATCGGTGTCTCCGAACGGCGATACAATCGACACCGTCCTCTTCTCGGGCGGCGCGATCGGGCAGGACGTGACTCCCAACGTCGTCCACTCGATCGAGCAGAACTGGAAGGAGCAGCAGCAGTGACACGGATGCGGGCGGGCCTGATCGCTGCGTTTCTCGCCGCGGCCCCCGCGTTCGCCCTGGCGGACGTGGTCGTCCTGAAGGGCGGAACCGTGGTGTCTCTGAAGCAGGCCTGGGTCCGCCGGGGCAACACGGCCTATCTGACGCGAACCGACGGAACGCTCCTGTCGGTTCCGGTCTCGGAGATCGACCGCGAGGCGACGGCGGCGGCCAACCAGGCTCCGCCGCCGGCCCCCGCGGCCGCGCCGGCTGTGCCCCCCTCGACCCCCGCCGAGGCGGTTCGCGCGACGTCCGACGCGCCGAAGGCCCGGGTCCGGATCACGGATGCGGACGTCTCGCACCCGCTCGACCTCGAGGCGGCGAACGCGCCCGCGGAAGGCAAGGAGGCGGCCGCCGCGCCCGGAGGGGCCCGCGTCGAGGTCGCCGATTACACTCAGGAGCTCGTCGGGGAGGCGCTCGCCGTCAAGGGTTCGCTCCGCAATCCGGGGCAGGCGCCGGCTGAAAACGTCCGCATGACCGTGGCCGCGCTCGATGAAAAGGGACAGCCGATCGACGGCGCGCCGGCGACGCTCTCGAAGGGATCGATCGGGGCCGGCCAGAGCGTCGACTTCACGGCCTCGTTGAAGGTCGGTTCGAAGACGGTAGCCAGCATCCGTTTCAATCCGCAGTGGACCCTTCCCAAGCCGCCGCCGGAGCCGACCCCCCAACCCGGGACGGCCGCGGCCGCAGCGGCCGCCCGAGCCGCCGTTCCCACGCCGGTCCGGACCCCGTACGGGCAGGGAAGCCTTTATGCAGCGCCCGTGGCCAGCGCTCCCTCGAAGCCGCCGGCCGACGGCAAGACGGGATACATCCCGGGCGCGACGAGCCCGGACAACCAGCCCAAGCCCCCGAACCGGTAGCCGCGGGCCGTCGGCCGACCGCAGCGGGCCGGCGACCGTCGGCTGACTTCCTTCTGGATCCATCCACCGTCTCCGCCGGACTCTCTCTGCTAACCTGAATCCACACATGTCCCGGATCCTCATCGTCGAAGACAAGGACTCCTTGCGCACGATGCTCCAGGAGATGCTGAAGGCCGAAGGCCTGCGCGTCGAGTGTGCGGCGACGGGAACCCGGGCGGTCGAGCGCCTGAAGGCGGGGGAGCGCTACGACCTCGTGCTGACCGACTGGCGCCTCCCGGGCGCCGACGGCCTCGCGGTCCTCGACGCCGCCGTGGCCCAGGACCCGACGCTGCCGGTCCTCGTCATGACCGCCTACGGGTCGATCGAGACGGCCGTCGAAGCGATGAAGCGGGGCGCCGAAGACTTCGTGACCAAGCCGGTCGATCCGGACCTCCTGCGCCTGCTCGTCTCCCGCGCGCTCGAGCGTCGCGCCCGCTCGCGCGAATCGCTGCTCTTCGCGGAGGCGCACTCCCGGGCGATGCCGCCGATCGTCGGGGAATCGGCCGCGATCCGGCTCGTGCGCGCCGAGGCCGAGCGGGTCGCGGCGACCGATGCCACGGTGCTGCTCGAGGGCGAGAGCGGCACCGGCAAGGAGCTCTTCGCCCGGGCGATCCACGTTCTGTCGGCCCGGCGCAACGGGGCCTTCGTCGCCATCAACTGCGCGGCCATTCCGGAGACGCTGCTCGAAAGCGAGCTCTTCGGCCACGAGCGGGGCGCGTTCACCGGGGCCTCGGCGCGGCGGATGGGCAAGTTCGAGCTCGGCGACCTGGGCACGATCTTTCTCGACGAGATCGGAGAGCTCACTCCGGCGACCCAGGGAAAGCTGCTCCGGGTGCTGCAGGAGCGGTCCTTTCACCGCGTCGGCGGCACCGTGCCGATCGAGGTCGACGTTCGAATCATCGCCGCCTCGAATCGCACGCTCGAAAAGCTCGTCCAGCAGGGCCTCTTTCGCGAGGACCTCTACTACCGGGTGCGCGTCTTCCCGATCCGCATCCCGTCCCTGCGCGAACGTCCCGACGACATCGATCCGTTGACCGACTGGTACCTGGAGCGCCTCCCGCAGGAACTCGGCAAGCGCGCGCTGCCGTTGTCGCCGGCCGCCCGCGCGCGGATCCGCGCCTACGAGTGGCCGGGCAACGTCCGGGAGCTGCGCAATTGCCTGGAGCGCGCGATCATCCTGGCCGACGGCGAGTCGATCGAGGAGCGCCACCTGCGCCTCGGCTCCGAACCGGCGTTTCTTCCCGCCGTGCGCGACGAATCGCTGGAGGAGGCCCGGGAGCGAGCCGCGGCCGCGGCCGAGCGCGCCTGGCTGATGCGGGCGCTCGACCGGGCGCGTGGGGACCGCACGGCGGCGGCGGCGGCGGCGGGAATGACGCCCCGTCGCTTCGAGGCCAAGCTCCGCGAGCATGGCCTCGCCGACGCCTGATTCACTCCGGCAGGGCCGGGACCGGGGTGATGTCGTTGCGCCACAGCGTGGGCGTCGGGAGCGGAGGCGGGGGAGTCATGAGCGGCGTGATCCAGGGATGCACGGACGCGGGCGTGACCTCGGGACGCGCGGCGCTCGGCGTCTTCCGGCAGCCGCCCGCGTGCACCGCGACCGCAGCGAGAATCAGGAGCAGAGGCCACGCCGCGTGAACCGCTCGTCTCGTCATACCGCGATTATCGCACCTGGGCTTTGAGCGCCGCGATCACGAGCGAATCCTCCTCGGGATCGATCGAGCGCAGGTCCAGCCAGACGCGGCCGTCTTCGACCCGCGCGACGACGGGCGGTTTCCACGCGCGCAGTCGCGCGGCGAGCACATCGGCCGGGAGGTCGTCGCGGGACAGGGCGATCGCCCGGGACGCGAAGACCTTCTGCGGGCTCGTGCCGCCGCCGAACGCCGCCTGCGAAGGAACGAGCGCGGCCGAGAGGCTTCCCCCGTCCTCGATCGCGGCGCGGAGGATCCGCTCGCCGCGCTCCTCCAGGACGGCCGTCGTCGCCGCCGCCGCCCGGTAGACCGGAAATCGGCGCCACGCTCCCGTCTTCCACGCGGCGAGGGTCGCGGCGAGGGCCGCGAGCGTGAGCTTGTCGGGCCGGACGGCCCGCGCGATCGGATGCCTCGCGGCCTGCTGCACGAGGTCCTCGCGCCCGACGAGAAAGCCCGCCTGCGGTCCCGAGAAGAGCTTGTCGCCCGAGAACGTCACGAGGTCCGCTCCGGCGTCGAGGCACTCGGCCACCGTGGGCTCGCCCGGAACGCCGAACTCGTCGAGAGCGACGACGCACCCGGTGCCCTGATCGTGGAGCCAGGGGACGCCGGCTTCCCGCGCGAGCGCGGCGAGCTCGACAGGCGCGGGGCGCCGGGTGTAGCCCCGGATTTCGTAGTTCGAGGGATGGACCGAGAGGATCAGGGCGACTTCCGGTGAAAACGCTCGCCGGTAGTCCTCGGCCGTCGTCCGGTTGGTCGTCCCGACCTCGGCGAGCTTCGCCCCCGACGCCTCGAGGATCTCGGGGATCTTGAACGAGCCGCCGATCGCGACGAGCTCGCCGCGCGACACCAGCACCGAACGGCCGCGGGCGAGGGCCGCGAGCGCCAGGAGCACGGCCGCCGCGTTGTTGTTGACCGCGATCGCGTCGGCGCAGCCGAAGAGGTCTTTCGCCACGGAGCGGACGTGGTCCTGCCTCCGGCCGCGGCCGCCGCGGTCGGGGTCGTACTCGACGGTCGAGTAGCCGGCCGCCGTCTCCAGGATCGCCGCCCGTGCCTCCTCCGGGAGGGGAGCGCGCCCCAGGTTGGTGTGGAGGAGAACGCCCGTGGCATTGACGACGCGCTCGAGCGTCGGCGCAAACCGGAGGGCGAGCCCCCGCCGCGCTGTCTCCCAGAGCGCCTCCGCGCGCGTCTCGCCCCCCGCCATGGCCCGCCGGAGCTCCTCTTTCACGGCGACCCGCCCGAAGCGAGCGAGCGGCTCTCGGGCCCCCTCCAAGCGCAGGAGGGCATCCATCGACGGGGGGTGGGGTCGGTTTCCGGCCGGGTCGCTCAAGGTTCCTTTACTATAGGAGACGGTGCGGATCCGGGCGACGGATTGGAACTCGGTTTGAGCGACGCGGACTGGGATCGCGAGCTGCTGGTCCTCGACCAGGCCCTCCGGCGCCTCTCGGCCGAGTGCGACGCTTTCCTGTACGGCTCGGCCGCCAGGCCCCCCCTCCAGTCCCGCCGGCACGTCGAGGAGATGTTCCGGCGGCTCAATGCGGAGAGCATGAACGCCGCGGAAAGGTACCGGTTCTCGACCCTCCAGGGTCGTTTCCAGGCCCTGAACGAGCGCTGGGACCGCCTCCTGGCCGAGAAGGAGTCCGGGCGGCGTCCGGGCCTCTACGGGCATTTCCGGGGGGCAGGAACCCCCACGCCGGACCCTCCGGGCCCCAACACCGGGAGGGCCGCGTCCGTACAAGAGGAGCCTCGTGTCGCCCCGGCCGACCTCGATCGGGACCTGTTCGAACGCTACGTCGCGGCCAAGAAGGCGCGGGGCGAGGACGTAAGCGGTTACCGCCTGGAGGGCTTCGTCGAGGGGCTCGAGCGGGAGCGGCGGAAGGTCCGCGAGCGGCTGGGGATGGGCGACATCGTGTTCGACGTCGCGGAGCGCGAAGGCCGGGTGCGGCTGGTCGCAAAGAAGAAGCCGAAGGGAAGCACATGAAAACTCTCCGGGTCCGAGTCGCGTGGGCGGGGTGGGCAATCGCGGTCCTGGCCGCGTCGCCCGCGCTCGCCCAGGCCGACGCGGCAAACAACGCGAAGCCGGCCGAGCCCTTCTACCGCAAGTACCTCGTCGCGGGGTATCCGCTCGACGAGGAGATCCGCTCGATGGAGCAGAAGGTCGACGCCAACCCCGACGACTCGACGCTGCGCAACGACTTCGGCAACCTTTTGGCGCTCCGCCATTTCCCGAAGCAGGCCGCACAGCAGTACGAGATGGCGGCGAAGCTCGACAAGTCCAACTTCATCGCGGACTACAACCTCGGGATGCTGCGCGAGACCGAGGGCAAGACGTCGGACGCGATCGCGGCCTACAAGAAGTCGATCGCGCGCAAGCCCGGGTTCCCGCCGTCCCGCTTCCGCCTCGGACGTCTCTACGAGCAGACGGGCGACCTCGACGCCGCCGTCGAACAGTACGCCAAGGCGCTGCGCATCGACCCCTCGATGCGCAACCCTCGCCGCAATCCTCTCGTCATCGACTCCACGCTGATGTACCGGGTCTCGCTCGCCAACTACGAGCGCGACGTCGCGACGGTGACTCTCGACCGCGACGTGTCCTTCGTCGAGGAGCCGGCCTTCCGGCGCGTGGCCGTCGACCATCCTCTCGCGGGAGACGAGGTGGCTCCGGACGAGGCCGACACCGCGCCCCGCGAGGTGGGTCCGACGACCGGCGCCGGAACGCCCCCCGCGGGCTCGGGCGCGAAGCGTCCTCCCCGCTCGTCGAGCGCCCCGGCGGAGGGCGAGCCGCCGATGCGGCCGCGGCCGGGCTCCCGGACCGCCCCGCGAACGGTCCGTCCGGGCCAGACCGTCCCTCCGGCGGGCGGCGGCATCCATCTCACGCCCGAAGCGGCGGCGACCCCGCCGGAGGAAGAGCCGGAAGCGCACGAGTCGAGCGAGCCGGAACCCGCGCCCGAGCCCGAACCGACGCCGATTCCCGAGGAGATCGAGCCGAGCTAGGCTCCGGGGTCGAGTTGCGCGCCTCGACCTCGTGCGGCCCGCGCGTCAGTCGAAGCTCGCCCGCTCCACCAGGATCGTCGGCGCTCCCGAGAGAAACGGCATCGGGAAGAACTGCGCGTCGCCCGCGAGGCCGCGGACGCGGTGGAGAAGCTCCGAGATGCGGCCCGAGGCCTTCGCGCCGGCGATCGGCCCGCGGGCGCGGCCCGCGACGACGGAGATGCCGGTGAACTCGATCTCGAACCGGTCCTCCGCGATGTCGACCCGCACCGGCGCGGTCAGGGCGGAGGCATAGAGACCGCGGGTGACCGAGGCGAGCAGTTCTGCCGCGGGCCGCGGGGAACGTGCCTCGAAGAAGAGGCGGCGCGGTCCGGCGGCCGGAGGGGTGCGAAACGACGGGCGCACGCCGTGGCCGGTCGACTGGCGTCCCGCGCGGCGTGCGGTGCGCAGGTCGTAGAGTCCCGCGGCGAGGCGTCCCTCGTCGACGAGGAGGATGCGCCGCGTCGCCACTCCCTCTCCGTCGAACGGCGCTTCGCCGGAGGCGTCGTCCGCGATCGAGACCTCGGGGGAGCCGAAGCTTCCGCGCGCGATCCAGAGGGGCGGACGCTCGGCAGTGAAGACCGGTGCGAGCGCCGCGAGGAGGGCGGCCCCGACCGCGGGGTCGAGCAGCCACTGGCCGCGCCCCGGCGGAGCTTCCGGCTCTTCCAGGGGGAGGACCGCCGCGTCGCAGAGCCGCCGCGCGAGAGGGTCGACCGGAGGGGGCTCCGCCCCCTGGAATGCGACACGGACTTCGCGGGCGCGGACCCCGCGGCGGCCGATCGCCGTGGCCACGCCGTCGTAGGCGGCCCGGGCGAGCGCCACGTCGAGGCCGGCGCCGTTTTCGATGCGCTCGCGGGTCGCGCCTCGTCGGAGCGCGAGCCGGGCGAGCGTGCACTCGCCGCGCGAGGCGGCGGAGACGGCCCGGGCGAGCTCGGTGAAGAGGGCGGGAGGCGGCTCGATCGCGATGTCCGGAGGTGAAGCGGCCGCGCGGGTTGGCCATTCCGGAGGCGGCTCGTCGGCCACGGCGTACCGCGCGGCGTCTTCGAGCGCCGCGGTGAGCGCCCCGGGGCTCGAAGCAGCGGCAAAGCGCGGCCCGCCGCGGTCCCACCAGCGGGCCGCCCAGCCTTCCTCGCGCCTCCAGGCCGTGCGCGCGAGGCCCGGGGAGGACGAGAGCTCCCACGATTCGCCGGTCTTGCGGTAGAGCTCCCATTGCCCGGGCGCGCGATGCTCGAGGCGGCCGCGCAGGGCCCCCTCCGGCCCGGCGTCCGGCGCGGCGTCCTTCCTGGCGGCCTTCACAGCGCGGACCGCGCGGCCAGGCGGCGGATCAGGACGTCCGGGGCCGCGCCCTGGACCGGTACGAGCTGGCCGTCGCGCGCGCACCAGCCGAGGCTCCGGCAGGCTCGGGACTCGCGGCCGAGCACGGGCTCGACGTTCTTGAGCGTCGCCAGGATTTCGCCCGCCAGGATGCCCGGGCCGACTTCCTCGGTGAAGCGGCCGCGGCGCAGACGGCGGGCGCGCGGGAACCGCAGGCGGAACGTCCCGTTCGAGAGCTCGACCGAGCCGCCCCGGAACTCCTCGATCCAGAGCCCGTCGGCGACGCGCCGGGCGATCTCGTCGGAGGTCGCCGCGCCGGCCGGAACGACGACGTTGGAGCAGCGGGGCATCGGCGCCTCGGCCGGACCCGCGCGCCGTCCGTGGCCGGTCGAGCCGCCCGGGCGGGCATGGGCGCGGTCGGTCAGTCGCGCGCCGAGGTGGCCGGAGTGAAGGAGCTTGACGGGACGCGGCGTCGTGCCCTCGTCGTCGCGCTCGTAGCCGCCGAAGAGGTCGAGCCGCCGCGCGTCGTCGTGGACGTCGAGCTCCGCGACGGCGACGCGCGCGTCCTTGAGCGCGGAGAGCGGCGAGACGGCCGCGTCGGCCTCGAGCGCGTGGCCGAGGATCTCGTGAAAGAGCACCGACGCGCAGCCGCCGGCGAGGACCACGTCCGTCTCGCCCGCCCCGGCTTCGACCGGCCGGTCGCGCGGCGCCGCGGCCGCCGTCAGCGCCGCCCGCAGCTCGTCGGGCGTCGCGTCGGAATCCGGGGCGTGGAAGGCGATCGATCGTTCCTCGTCGCCGTGCCGCGACGCCGCGGTGAATCGGCCCTCGAGGGACACCAGGCGGCGGCGGGAGGTCGCCGCCGGCGAGCCGGGCGAGACGACCCGCCGCTCGGTCTCGATCGAGCGCCACAGGAACCGGTGGCGGGGGACATGGCGGCCGAGGATTCCCGTCAGGCGCCGCGTCCAGCGTTCGGCCTCGATCGAGGCGTCTTCGTCGTCGCCGGCCGCCGCGCGCGCGGCCCGGATGGGCAGCGGCTCCCGGCCGGCCGCGCTCCGGAGGGCCCGTACGGCTTCGCGGACCGACGCCTCGCCCGTGCCGGCCACGAACGCGAGGCGCTCCTCGGCCTGGAAGCGCCAGCGCGCGCCGACGCCCTCCTCGCGGCGCACGCGGACCTCGTGGACCTGTCCGTCGCGCCAGTCGAGCGCGACCTCGCGCATGCGCTCGCCGAACACGTCGGCGAGCTCGCCCGGGCGCGCGGCGAGCGGCTCGAGCCAGCGGGTGACGGCGGCTTCGTCCCAATGCACGGCAGGCAGTGTAATAACATCGCGCGGGGGAAATGCATGAGTCTCGCCGACGTAAAGAAAGATTTCCTCGCCGGGCGCGCCGCCCGTGGGATCGCCAGCCGGAAGCTCTTCGCCGAGAAAGCTCCGGGCGCTCTGCGCGACGCGGTGTTCGCGGCGCTCGAGTCGGAGTCGGAGAAGGAGCGCACCCTCGACGAGGAGGCGCGCCGCATGATGGAGACCGCGCGCCAGGAGATCGCGGCCGGCCGCGTCGACGGCCACGAGTTGTTCCGGCGCATCCGCCGCAAGCTCGCCGAGCAGCGGGGCATCGTCCTCTGATCCTTCCGGAATGACGCTCGAAAAACGAATCGCCGACCTCGAGGCCCTGCGCGAGTCGCGGCTGGAGGGCGGAGGCCGTGAGCGCGTCGAGCGCCAGCACGCCGAAGGCAAGCTCACGGCGCACGAGCGGATCGAGTTGCTCCTCGACCCCGGCTCGTTCCTCGAGCTCGACCCGTTCGTCGTCCACCGCTGCCGGGATTTCGGCATGGAGAAGACGCAGGTCCCGGGCGACGGGGTCGTCTGCGGGGCCGGGACGATCGAGGGTCGCCCCGTCTACGTCTTCGCTCAGGACTTCACGGTCTTCGGCGGCTCCCTCTCGGAGTCCAACGCCGACAAGATCTGCAAGGTCATGGACCTCGCGGTCCAGAACGGCGCGCCCATCATCGGGTTGAACGACTCGGGCGGGGCGCGCATCCAGGAAGGCGTCGTCTCGCTCGCGGGCTACTCGAAGGTCTTCCTGCGCAACACCCGGGCTTCGGGCGTCGTGCCGCAGATCTCGGCGATCCTCGGCCCGTGCGCGGGCGGCGCGGTCTACTCGCCGGCGATCACCGATTTCGTCTTCATGACCGAGGCGACCTCCTACCTCTTCGTCACCGGGCCCGACGTGATCCGGACGGTCACGCACGAAGAAGTCACGAAGGAGGACCTCGGCGGCGCCCGGACGCACTCGAGCGTCTCGGGGGTCGCCCACTTCGTGCGCGACGGCGACGAGGCCGTCCTGGCCGGGATCCGCGAGCTCCTGGCCTACGTGCCTTCGAACAACCTCGACGAGCCTCCCCGGCGCGCGGCCCGCGAGCCCCGCGCCGGCGACGAGAGCCTGAACGCCTTCATCCCCGAGGAGCCGAACCGCCCGTACGACATGGCGGAGCTCGTGCGGCGGGTGGCCGACGAAGGCGTCTTCTTCGAAGTCCACGCGGGATTTGCCCGCAACATCCTCGTCGGATTCATCCGCCTCGCGGGCCGCTCCGTCGGCGTCGTCGCCAATCAGCCGATGCATCTGGCCGGCGTCCTCGACATCGACGCGTCGGTCAAGGGCGCCCGGTTCGTGCGCTTCTGCGACGCCTTCAACATCCCGCTCCTCGTCTTCGAGGACGTGCCGGGCTTCCTTCCCGGGACCCAGCAGGAATACGGGGGAATCATCCGGCACGGCGCCAAGCTGCTCTACGCCTTTGCCGAGGCGACGGTGCCGAAGGTCTCGGTCATCACGCGCAAGGCCTACGGCGGCGCCTACTGCGTGATGCTCTCCAAGGACATCGCCACGGATTTCAACTTCGCCTATCCGACGGCCGAGATCGCGGTCATGGGGCCCGAGGGCGCCGTCAACATCCTTTATCGGCGGGAGCTGCCGGCCGACGCCCCGGCCGAGGCGCGGGCGGCGAAGGTGGCGGAATAC
This sequence comes from uncultured Acidobacteriota bacterium, assembly GCA_963805495.1. GTDB lineage: Bacteria > Acidobacteriota > Thermoanaerobaculia > UBA5066 > Gp7-AA6 > DAHUXD01. The sequence continues at coordinate 1,268,667 of CAWDUQ010000001.1, forward strand.
GCCGCCAACTTCGCCAACCCCTACATCGCCGCGCGGCGCGGTTACGTCGACGACATCATCGAGCCCTCGGAAACGCGGGAGCGCCTGATCGCGGCCTTTCAGCTGCTGGAAGGCAAGCGCGTCGCGCCGCCGAAGAGAAAGCACGGGAACATTCCGCTGTGACGCCGTGAAGCGGCCGCGCCTGCTCGTCGCCAACCGGGGCGAGATCGCCGTGCGGATTTTCCGCGCCTGCCGGGACCTCGGCATCGAGACCGTGGCCGTCTACTCCGACGCCGACCGGGCCGCGCCCCACGTCGCGATGGCGGACCACGCGGCGCGCCTGGGCCCGGCCCCCGCCCGCGAAAGCTACCTCTCGGTCCCGGCCCTCCTCGCCGCCGCGAAGAAGACCGGGGCGACGCTCGTGCATCCGGGCTACGGGTTCCTCGCCGAGAACGCGGGCTTTGCCCGCGCCTGCGCGGCGGAGGGGCTGATCTTCGTGGGTCCGAGCCCGGACGCGGTCGCGGCCATGGGCTCGAAGACCGGCAGCCGCGAGCTCATGCGCCGGGCCGGGGTGCCCGTCGTGCCCGGCACGGCGGGTGCGGCGGCCGGCCCGCAGGAGCTCGTCGAATTTGCCGCCGCGGCGGGCTATCCCATTCTGCTCAAGGCCTCCGCCGGCGGCGGGGGAAAGGGGATGCGGCGCGTCGACTCGGCGGCGGAGCTTCCGAACGCCTTCGAGCGCGTCGCGTCCGAGGCCCTGGCCTCCTTCGGCGACGGTTCCATCTATGCCGAGAAACTCGTCGAGCGCCCGCGCCACGTCGAAGTCCAGGTGATCGGCGACGGCCGGGGCCGTCTCGTCGCGGTCGGAGAGCGCGAGTGCAGCGTCCAGCGCCGCCACCAGAAGGTCGTGGAGGAGTGCCCGTCGCCGGTCGTCGACGCCGCGCTCCGGGAGCGGCTCCTCGAGACCGCGCTCCTGGCGGCTCGGGCCGTCGCCTACACGTCCTGCGGGACCGTCGAGTTCCTGCTGGCGCCGGACGGCGCCTTCTACTTCCTCGAGATGAACACGCGCCTCCAGGTCGAGCACCCCGTCACCGAGGAGGTCTGGGGCGTGGATCTCGCCGCCGCCATGATCCGGGTGGCTCTCGGCGAGGACCTCCCGTTCACCCGCGAAGACCTGACCCCCCGGGGCCACGCCATCGAGTGCCGCGTCTACGCGGAGGACCCCCGCCGGGGCTTCGCCCCCTCGCCGGGCCGCATCGAGGCGTTGCGGCTGCCGCACGGCCCGGGCGTCCGGAACGACGTCGGCGTCGAGACCGGCTCGGTCGTGCCGATCGACTACGACCCGATGCTCGGCAAGCTCGTCGTTCATGGCGCCGACCGCGCCGCCGCGGTTGCGCGGCTCGCGCGCGCTCTCTCGGAATTCGAGGTCGCGGGACTCGAAACGACGCTGCCTCTCTTCCGGGCCCTCGTGGCCGACGCGGAGTTCCGCTCCGCGCGCTTCGACGTGCAGTGGTTGGATCGGCGGCTCGCCGAAGGCCTCTTCCCGGACGAGCACCCGCAGGCCGACGAAGTCTGGCTCGCGGCGGTCTCGATGGCCGCGGCGGACGCGATGCTCCCCCTTCCGGCACGAGGCGATGGGTCCGCCTGGAAAACGGCGGCCCGCCGCGAAGCGCTGAAGGACTGACGGCCATGCGCCGACTGCGTCTGGTCCATCGCGGCGAATCCGGCCCGGAGGAGCTGACCGTCGAGCTCGAGGGCGAGCGCTGCGTTCTGCGGCGTGGCGGCGCGACGGCGCGCGCCGAGCTCGCGCGGTTGCCGGACGGCGCCATCTCGCTCATCTTCGAAGACGGACGGCAGATCTCGGGTCGAGTGCTTCCGGGCAAGCCCGGTGAAGTCGAGCTCGTTCGTCCCGGCGGTGCTTCGCGCATCGCCCTCGCCGAGCCGCTCCAGGACCGGATTGCGCACGCCGCCGAGCAGGGGGCGGGCCGGGGGCGGGACCAGGAAGTCCGGGCGTTGATGCCGGGCCGGGTCGTGGACGTGGCGGTGTCGGCCGGCTCCCGGGTCGCCGCGGGGACCCTCCTCCTCGTCCTGGAGGCCATGAAGATGCAGAACGAGATCCGCGCCGAGCGGGCGGGAGTCGTGTCCCGGGTCGAGGTTGCGGCGGGCACCGCGGTCGATCGAGGGGCCCTTCTTGCCGTCCTCGGCCCCGAGCCTGCGGACGCCCCGGGTATCCAATAATCCGGATTGTGATCCAATAATTCGCCCAGAATCGGGCAAGTTTTTCCCGCTACTTTTCCCTTTCTCCTAATGGGCCAATCAGTTACAGTCCGCGAAGTTCTTGGGTTTTTCTGGCAACCACATTGCTTCCTGATTGCTTCGTCGTGAGGAATCTCACTCGTTTTTACAGTCCAGTTTTTAAAGGAGGAAGGGAATGAAGTCTGTGTACCGATTTACCCTCGCTCTTTCGGTATGCCTTCTTCTCCTCGCTCCGGTCGCCGTCTTCGGGCAGACGACCGGAACCGTGGAGGGGACGGTCACCGACCAGAGCAACGCGCCCCTGCCGGGTGTGACCGTCGAGTTGACGAGTCCCAGCCTGCAGGGTTCGCGGACCGCGGTCACCGCCGCGGACGGCCGTTATCGCTTCCCGTCGGTTCCGCCGGGCGCGTACACGGTCACCGCGGAGCTCTCGGGCTTCGGCAAGGTCGAGCGGAAGGCGCGCGTCTCGCTCGACGCGACGGCCACCGTGAACCTGTCGCTGTCGCTCTCGACGTCGGCCGAGATCACCGTCACGGGTGAGGCGCCGATGGTCGACTCGACGTCGACGACGCAGGGCTCGAACTACTCGGCGAAGGTCATCGACAAGCTGCCGGTCGGCCGTAACTACGCGGACATCGTGTTCACGCAGCCGGGCGTCCAGGCGGACTTCGGCGAGACCCAGGGCCGGTCGCTGGCGATCTCGATCTACGGATCGACGTCGTCGGAGAACCTGTTCCTGATCGACGGCGTCAACACGACCAACGTCATCAAGGGCTTCCAGGGCAAGGACCTGAACACCGAGTTCATCCAGGAAGTCGAAGTGAAGACGGGCGGCTACCAGGCCGAGTACGGCCGCAACACGGGCGGTGTCGTCAACGTCATCACGAAGTCGGGTGGCAACGAGTTCCACGGCGGAATCTTCGGCTACTACAACGACTCCGGCATGCGCGCCGAGGAGGACACCCTCAAGGCGGAGAACTACGCCTCGCCGGACTTCTCGCAGACGGGCGATGCGCAGTTCCAGAACAACGGTCTCTCCAAGGACGTCCGCCAGGAGTGGGGCGCCGATCTCGGCGGCTTCGTCCTGAAGGACAAGATCTGGTTCTTCGGCGCGTACAACCGCGTCCAGGCCAATCAGCTCCTCGAGACCCGCGACCTGACGACCCCGAACACGTTCGGTCAGGAGTTCCCGAGAACCTACGTCCAGAACAAGTACTCGGGCAAGCTGACCTTCAACGTCATGCAGGGCACCTCGATCGTCGGCAGCGTCTTCTCCGACGCGCAGACGCAGCTCGGCGCGCTCAACATTCCGACGAGCCTCGTCGAGACGACGTACGCCGGCCGGCGCGACACGGGCGGCCCGGACTACGGCGCGCGGCTGAACCAGCTCTTCGGCTCGTTCGGCATCTTCACGTTCCAGTACGCTCAGCACGCGGACCGCTACACCACGAAGCCCTCGGGGCTCGACCTTCCGCAGATCCTCGACTACACGACGTCGAGCAACAACTCGTCGTTCATCCGGTACGGCGGTTTCGGCAGCGTGTTCGGCCCGACGGTCAATAACTCCTCGAAGCGCGAGGCCTACCTGGCGTCCTTCACGGCCTACGCCGGCAACCACGAGATCAAGATCGGCGGCGACTACCAGAAGGACGCGACCTTCGGCACGACCTACTACACCGGCGAACAGCGCCTGCGCATCTACACGTGCACGCAGCAGGGCTCCAACACGTGCGACCTCGGCGTGGCGCCTTTCTACACGAATCCGAGCGGCCAGACGCAGCAGGTGTACTACCGTCACGAAGTCTTCGCCGACGGCACCGCGAATGACTACACGGTCATCCCGGGCGCGCCGTTCAACACCCCGACCAAGCGCTACAGCGGCTACATCCAGGACCAGTGGCGGATCATCCCGACCCTGACCCTGAACGTCGGCGTGCGGTACGACTCCGAGACCTTCTCCGGCTTCTCGCCGGATCCGACGATCGGTCAGTTTGCGGCCTTCAGCCTCAAGGACCAGTGGGCGCCGCGCATCGGCGTCGTGTGGGACTTCGTCGGCGACGGCACGTCGAAGCTGTACGCTTCGGCCGGCCGCTTCTACTTCTCTCTCCCGACGGACCTCAACGTCCGCGTCTTCACGGCCAACTCCCAGATCAGCTCCTACAACTACGACCCGAATTCCATCATCCAGGATCCCAACGCTCCGAAGCAGCAGCTCTTCCAGGGCGGCAGCGCCTCGGGTGAGCCCGTGGACACGGGGATGAAGGCGGCCTACCAGGACGAGCTGACTCTCGGCGTCGAGAAGGCCCTCGACCCGACCCTCTCGGTCGGCCTCAAGGGCACGTACCGGACGCTCGGCCGCACCGTTGAAGATCGCTGCGATCTCGACGGCACGTCGCCGCTGAATCCGACGGGATCGACGTGCGCTCTCTTCAACCCGGGCGGCTCGGGCCCCGCGGCCTCGGGCCAGTACCCGACCTGCAACGGCTCGCAGAACCCGACGGACCCGACGGCCGGCGATTGTTCCGCCACGGGCTTCGCGGTGGGCGATGCCAAGCGCATCTTCCGCGGAATCGAGCTCGTCGCGCGCAAGCAGTTCTCGAACGAGCTCTGGGCGCAGATGTCCTTCCTCTACTCCTCGCTCAAGGGCAACTACTCCGGCGCCATCCGCGAGGCCTCGGGCCAGACGGACCCCGGCATCAACGCCGACTACGACTACTACCAGTTCACGTTCAACGACTACGGCAACCTCGAGCTCGACCGGCCGGTCCAGGCCCGCATCGACGCGGTCTACAACGCGCCGTTCGGTCTCTCGGCGGGTGCCCAGTTCTACGTTCGCTCGGGTCTCCCGGTCTCGCGGTACGGCTTCTTCAACAACTTCTACCCGGACCTGCTGTACCTCGATACGCGTGGCACGAACACGCGCGCGTTCTTCGTGGACAACCGGACCCCGACGGACTACGACCTGAACCTCTCGCTCGGCTACAACATCAACGTCGGCCCGGTGACGATCACGCCGCAGGCGTATCTGTACAACGTCATCAACAAGCAGACCGCGACCAGCTACGATGCGACGTTCAACCCGGGTGGCAGCTTCGTTACCGACACCACGAGCCCCCTCTACGGCCAGGCCGGTCTGGCGCCTGGAGAGGGAACCTGCCCGGCGTCGGCCACGCAGGCTTGTCCCGACAACCCGGACTACCTGAAGATCAACCAGCGCAACACTCCGCGGCTTCTCCGCGTTGCGCTCAAGGTCACCTTCTAGGTTCTTACCCGGTCTCTTCTGGGGGCGGCTTCGGCCGCCCCTTTTTTTTGCTTGCGGGCAGCTCGGGAAATTCAAGGCGCCGGATCCGAATTCAAGCGGACGGGCGGCCCCGGCTTCGGGATGGGCTCAAGTCCCTGTCTTTCTTCTGTGTTTTCAACGACTTGATCCTTGGCACATTCTGAGGATCAGCCCTTGCTTCGTCCTTTTTCCTTGGAAGCGTCTTCGAGTTCGAAGCGCGGTATTCGAAGGAGGATAAGGATGAAGTCTCTATACCGATTCACCCTGGCTCTTTCGGTATGCCTTCTTCTCCTCGTCCCGGCCGTCTCCCTGGCGCAGACGACCGGTACGGTGGAGGGGTCGGTGACCGATCAGAGCAATTCACCCCTGCCGGGTGTGACCGTCGAGCTGACGAGTCCCAACCTGCAGGGAACGCGGACCGCGGTCACCGCCACGGACGGCCGTTATCGCTTCCCGTCGATTCCGCCGGGCGCGTACACGGTCACCGCGGAGCTCTCGGGCTTCGGCAAGGTCCAGCGGAAGGCGACGGTCTCGCTCGACGCGACGGCGACCGTGAACCTGTCGCTGTCGCTCTCGACGTCGGCCGAGATCACCGTCACGGGTGAAGCGCCGATGGTCGACTCGACGTCGACGACGCAGGGTTCGAACTACTCGGCGAAGGTCATCGACAAGCTGCCGGTCGGCCGCAACTACGCGGACATCGTGTTCACGCAGCCGGGCGTGCAGGCGGACTTCGGCGAGACGCAGGGACGGTCGCTGGCGATCTCGATCTACGGATCGACGTCGTCGGAGAACCTGTTCCTGATCGACGGCGTCAACACGACCAACGTCATCAAGGGCTTCCAGGGCAAGGACATCAACAACGAGTTCATCCAGGAAGTCGAAGTGAAGACGGGCGGCTACCAGGCCGAGTACGGCCGCAACACGGGCGGCGTGGTCAACGTCATCACGAAGTCGGGCGGCAACGAGTTCCACGGCGGCGTGTTCGGCTACTACAACGACACCGGCATGCGCGCCGACTGGGACGTACCTGTCACGCCGGACTTCAGCGAGCAGGGCACGGCCGAGAACACGCTCGCCGGGCCGAACTTCTTCATCAACAAGGACGTCCGCCAGGAGTGGGGCGCGGACCTCGGCGGCTTCGTCATCAAGGACAAGGTCTGGTTCTTCGGCGCTTACGACCGCGTCCAGATCAACCAGACGGTCACGCCGCTCGGCGGGCCGCGGGCGGACGAGGACTTCCCGCTCTCGTACTTCCAGAACAAGTACTCGGGCAAACTGACGCTGAACCCGCTCCAGGGTACGTCGATCGTCGGCAGCGTCTTTGCCGACTCGCAGACGCAGAACGGCGTCCTGACGACACCCGCCGGCTTCTCGCCGTTCACCTACAACGGCCGCCGCGATACGGGCGGGCCGGACTACGGCGCGCGGCTGAACCAGCTTTTCGGCTCGTTCGGCATCTTCACGTTCCAGTACGCGCAGCACTCCGACCGTTACGCCACCAAGCCCTTCGGCGTGGACGTCCCGGCGATCCGGGACTACACCACCGACCCGTCCGGCACCGGTACCAACTTCACGACGGCCGGCGGCTTCGGCAACGTGTTCGGGCCGACCGTGAACAACCAGTCGCTCCGTAACCTGTACACCGGTTCCTTCACGGCTTACGCCGGCAACCACGAGATCAAGATCGGCGGCGACTTCCAGGACGACACGACGTCGGGTTCCACGTTCTTCACGGGCGGCCAGCGCGTGCGCGTCCGGCCGTGCCTCCAGACCGGCACGAGCGTCTGCGACCTCGGACAGGCTCCCTTCTACACGAATGCGAACGGCCAGACGCAGCAGGTCTTCTACCAGCACGACCTCCTGGCGAACGGGACGACGGACAACTTCCAGATCATCCAGGCCTCTCCGTTCGACGTTCCGACCAAGCGCTACAGCGGTTACGTCCAGGACCAGTGGCGCATCATCCCGACCCTGACCCTGAACGTGGGCGTGCGCTACGATTCCGAGAACTTCTACGGTCTCGACCCGGATCCCACCATCGGCCAGTTCTCGGCGTTCAAGCTCGACAACGAGTGGTCGCCGCGCATCGGCGTCGTGTGGGACTTCATCGGCGACGGCACGTCGAAGCTGTACGCTTCGGCCGGCCGCTTCTACTTCGCGCTTCCGACGGACCTGAACGTCCGCGTGTTCACGGCCAACTCGGCGGTGACGACGTTCAACTACGACCCCAACTCCATCACGCAGGGCGCGGGCGCTCCCCGCAACGAGCTCTTCCAGGGCGGGAGCGCCTCCGGCGAGCCCGTAGATGGCTGGACCAACGGTCAGCTCAATGGAACCCCGCGCATCAAGGCCTCCTACCAGGATGAGCTGACCCTCGGCATCGAGAAGGCCATCGATCCGACGCTCTCGGTCGGCCTCAAGGGCACGTACCGGACGCTCGGCCGCACGATCGAAGACCGTTGCGACCTCGACGGCAGCGTGGCACCTTCGACGTGCGCCCTCTTCAATCCGGGCGGCGACGGCCAGGCGGCCTCGGGCGAGTTCCCGACATGCAACGGTTCGGCGAACCCGACGGACCCGACGGCCGGCAACTGCTCGTCGACGGGTGTCGCGGTGGGCGATGCCAAGCGCATCTTCCGCGGCATCGAGATGGTCGCGCGCAAGCAGTTCACCAGCGCGATCTGGGCGCAGGCCTCGTTCCTGTACTCGTCGCTCAAGGGCAACTACTCGGGCGCCATCCGCGAGGTCACGGGCCAGACGGACCCGGGCATCAACGCGGACTACGACTACTACCAGTTCTCCTTCAACGGCTACGGCAACCTCGAGCTCGACCGGCCGGTCCAGGCCCGCGTCGACGCGGTCTACAACGCGCCGTTCGGTCTCTCCGCGGGCGCCCAGTTCTACGTCCGCTCGGGTCTTCCGATGACGCGCTACGGGTTCTTCAACAACTTCTACCCGACGGACCTGTTCCTCGACCAGCGCGGCACGTTGGGCCGGACTCCCACCGACTACGACCTGAATCTCTCGCTCGCGTACAACATGAACGTCGGACCGGTGACGATCACGCCGCAGATCTATCTCTTCAACGCCCTCAACCGGCAGACCGTCTCGGCGTTCGACACCAACTTCAACACGGCCGGCAGCTTCGTGACGGACACGACGAGCCCCTTCTACGGACAGGCGGGTCTGCAGCCAGGCGTCGGCACGTGCGCGGCTTCGGCGACGGCTCCCTGCTCCGACAACCCGGACTACCTGAAGACGACGGTCCAGAACAACCCGCGGCTTCTGCGGGCGGCGATCAAGGTGACTTTCTAGGCGACTTCTCGGTCTCTCCGGGGGCGGTTTCGGCCGCCCCCGGTTTTTCGGCTTTCGTCCCGACAGCTTCAAGATCCCGAACCCCGATCCAATCGGACCGCCCGGCCCTCGTCCCCGACGACGGTCGGGTTTCCCTTTGAGGCCGTCCTGCCAGTCACTTGCACCTTGGCACACTTTGAGGATCGACCCTTGCTTCGTCCTTTCCTTCGAAGCGTCTTCGAGTTCGAAGCGCGGTTTTGAAGGAGGAAAGGATGAAGTCTCTATTCCGATTTACCCTGGCTCTCTCGGCATGCCTTCTTCTCCTCGTCCCGGTCAGCGTCTTCGCGCAGACGACCGGAACGGTGGAGGGGGCGGTGACCGACCAGAGCAACGCGCCCCTGCCGGGTGTGACCGTCGTGCTGACGAGTCCCAACCTGCAGGGAACGCGGACCGCGGTCACCGCGGCGGACGGCCGTTATCGCTTCGCGGCGATTCCGCCGGGCGCGTACACGGTCACCGCGGAGCTCTCGGGCTTCGGCAAGGTCGAGCGTAAGGCGACGGTCTCGCTCGACGCGACGGCCACGGTCAACCTGTCGCTGTCGCTCTCGACGTCGGCCGAGGTCACCGTCACCGGCGACGCCCCGCTCGTCGACTCGACGTCGACGACGCAGGGTTCGAACTACTCGGCGAAGGTCATCGACAAGCTGCCGGTCGGCCGCAACTACGCGGACATCGTGTTCACGCAGCCGGGTGTCCAGGCGGACTTCGGCGAGACCCAGGGACGGTCGCTGGCGATCTCGATCTACGGATCGACGTCGTCGGAGAACCTGTTCCTGATCGACGGCGTCAACACGACCAACGTCATCAAGGGCTTCCAGGGCAAGGACATCAACAACGAGTTCATCCAGGAAGTCGAAGTGAAGACGGGCGGCTACCAGGCCGAGTACGGCCGCAACACGGGCGGCGTGGTCAACGTCATCACGAAGTCGGGCGGCAACGAGTTCCACGGCGGAATCTTCGGCTACTACAACGACACCGGCATGCGCGCGAGCGTCGACATCGTGCAGACGCCTCAGTTCTCGGAGCAGGGCAGCGCCGACAACATCTCCGGCGTTGGACCCGCCTACTTCAATTCGAAGGAAGTGCGTCAGGAGTGGGGCGCGGACCTCGGCGGCTTCGTCATCAAGGACAAGATCTGGTTCTTCGGCGCCTACGATCGCGTCCAGGCCAACAACAACGTGCAGCCCATCGGCGGACCGCGGGCGTACGAGGACTTCCCGCAGTCGTTCGTTCAGAACAAGTACTCCGGCAAGTTGACCCTGAATCCTCTCCAGGGCACCTCGATCGTCGGCAGCGTGTTCTCCGACGAACAGCAGTTGAACGGAGCGCTCGCGCAGTTCGGCGTGATCGCGCCTCCCGCCGGCTTCTCGCCATTCACGTACAACGGCCGGCAGGATACGGGCGGGCCGGACTACGGCGCGCGGCTGAACCAGCTCTTCGGCTCGTTTGGCATCTTCACGTTCCAGTACGCGCAGCACTCCGACCGTTACGCCACCAAGCCCTTCGGCGTGGACGTCCCGGGGATCCGGGACTACACCACCGACCCCTCGGGCACGGGGACGAACTTCACCACGGCCGGCGGCTTCGGCAACGTGTTCGGGCCGACCCTGAACAACGAGTCGCGCCGCGAGGCGTACGCGGGTTCGTTCACGGCGTACATGGGCAACCACGAGGTCAAGCTCGGCGGCGACTACCAGAACGACGCCACCTCGGGCTCGACCTACTTCACGGGCGCCCAGCGCCTCCGCATCCGTCCCTGCCTGCAGTCGGGCGCGAGCATCTGCGACCTCTCCCTTGCGCCGTTCTACACGAACGCCAACGGGCAGACGCAGCAGGTCTTCTACCAGCACGATCTGCTGGCTGACGGCACCACGGACGACTACCACATCATCAACGCCTCGGCTTTCAACACGCCGACCAAGCGTTACAGCGCGTACCTGCAGGACCAGTGGCGGATCATCCCGACGCTGACCCTGAACGCCGGCATCCGCTACGACACCGAGAACTTCTACGGTCTGGATCCGACCACGGGGCCCTTCAAGGCGTTCGCCATGGAGAACCAGTGGTCGCCCCGCGTGGGCGTCGTGTGGGACTTCGTCGGAGACGGCACCTCGAAGCTGTACGCTTCGGCCGGCCGCTTCTTCTTCTCCCTCCCGACGGACTTGAACGTCCGGGTGTTCACGGCCAACTCGGCGGTCCAGAGCTACAACTACACTCCGGGCTCGATCATTCAGGATCCCAACGCGCCGCGCTCCGAGAACTTCCAGGGAGGCACCGCGTCCGGCGAGCCCGTGGATGGCTGGACGAACGGCGTCAAGAACGGGACCCCCCTCACCAAGGCGGCTTATCAGGATGAGCTCACGCTCGGCGTCGAGAAGGCCATCGACCCGTCGCTCTCGGTCGGCCTGAAGGGCACCTACCGTACCCTGGGCCGCACGGTCGAAGACCGCTGCGACTTGAACGGCGCGATCGCGCCGAACACCTGCGCCCTCTTCAACCCCGGTGGCGACGGCCAGGCGGCGTCGGGCTTCTTCCCCACATGCAACGGCTCCGGAAATCCGACGGACCCGTCGGCGGGCGAGTGTTCCGCCAGCGGCGTCGCCATCGGCGATGCCAAGCGCATCTTCCGCGGCATCGAGATGGTCGCGCGCAAGCAGTTCACCAACGCGATCTGGGCGCAGGCCTCCGTCCTGTACTCGTCCCTCAAGGGCAACTACTCCGGAGCGATTCGCCAGGCCACGGGCCAGACGGACCCCGGCATCAACGCCGACTACGACTACTACCAGTTCACGTTCAACGACTACGGCAACCTCGAGCTCGATCGGCCGGTGCAGGCCCGGATCGACGCGGTGTACAACGCTCCGTTCGGCCTCTCGGCGGGCGCGCAGTTCTATGTCCGCTCCGGTCTCCCGATCTCCCGCCTCGGCTGGTTCAACGACTTCTACCCGGCCAACCTCTACCTCGAGGATCGCGGGACCTTCGGCCGGACCCCGACCGACTACGACATGAATCTCTCGCTCGGCTACAACATGGCGCTGGGCCCCGTGACGGTCACCCCGCAGGTCTACGTGTTCAACGTCCTCGACCGCCAGACGACCGTTGCGGTCGACAGCAACTTCAACTACGGCGGCGCGATCGTCACGGATCCGACGAGCCCGTTCTACGGCCAGCCGGGTCAGCAACCGGGTACGGGCACCTGCGCGGCTTCGGCCACGGCTCCCTGCTCGGACAACCCGGACTTTCTCAAGACGGTCGTGAGGACGAACCCCCGGCTGCTCCGCGTCGCGCTCAAAGTCACTTTCTAAGCAGTCCCGTTCTCCAGTCATTTCCCCCCGGGGGCGGCGCGAGCCGCCCCCCATTTTTTTGAAGGCGACAGTCAGAGATTTGAAGGGCGCGCGACGGCGTCGAGCACGCCGGACCTCTTGAGATCCATTCGAAACTCCGGCCGCATCTGGACGTATGATCGGGAAGATGCGGAGGTGCTCATGCGGCGCGCACTGATCGCTTCGGGACTCGTGCTCCTGACCTCGCTTGCGTTCGCCGATTCGGAATGCGTGCGGCTGTTCCTCAAAGCCAAGGAGCAATTCCGACTCGCGCAGTACCCGGCGTCGCTCGCCACGCTCGACCAGCTCGCCGCCGAAGTCGAGAAACCCGGCAACGAATCGTACCGGGCCGCGCTGCCCGCCGGGCTCTCGTTCTATCGGGGCGCCTGCGACGCCGCCCTCGGCCGCACCGACGAAGCGCGCGAAAAGTTCGAGACGTTTCTGATGTACCAGCCCAATGCCACGCTCGACCCTTCGACCTATCCGCCGAAGGTCATCGCTCTCCTCGAAGACGTCCGCAAGTCGATGCGGTCGTCGGCGCAGCAGCCCGCCGAGACAGGCTCGCTCGCGACCGCGTTTCGCGCCTACCAGGCCCCGGTCGACCGGGGCACGGAAGAAGCCGGAGAGGACTGGGCCGAGGGGCCGGCCGGTTACCTCCTGACGGCCGAGCAGAAACACGCGTACGAGCGCCTCTCGGACCCGGCGTCGCGCTCGGAGTTCATCACCGAGTTCTGGAAGGAGCGGGATGCCCGGCCGGAGACTCCGGAAAACGAAACGCGGATCGAGTTCGAACGTCGCGTCGCGTTCGCCGACGCGCGCCTCGCGCAGGACGAGACGCGCGGCAGCGTGACCGACCGCGGGATGGTGTTCGTCCTCCTCGGGCCCCCGACCTGGATCGGCCGCAAGCCGCTCACGACCGGCGAGGACGCGGCGGACCCGAAGGGGATGTCGCTCTACAGCGACCTCGACCTGACCAACGCGCTGAAGGCGGCCAAGCCCGGCGTCGCCAGTGCGCTCGTCTACGACCGCATGACGGGGCCCGGGACCCGCCTTCCGGACTCGGACGGAAACTATCGGGAGGTCTGGCACTACCGGCGTGAGCTTCTGCCCGCCGGCGTCTCGTTTCACCAGGTCGACTTCGAGTTCATCACCCGCAAGGGATACGGACAGAGCGTCTGGCAGCGCGAGGGCCGCACGTTGACGACCCTCGAGACGGCCCGGGCCGCCCTCCGCACGGGCACGCTGACGAGGACCGCGTCTCGCTGAACTTCGGCGGGCGACGGGAGACCCAGGGCGTCGAGCGCCTCGCGGCCGTGGCGGCGGGCATCGCCGCCGTGTTGGGGGCGACGGCGCTTTCGTGCGCCTCCCCGGAGCCGCGCGTCGAGGTTCTGTCCGCGTCGGAGGTCCGCGAGATCCCGTGGCTCGGCAGCCCGAATCCCGAGGAGCGCCTGACGCGCGGCGAGTATCTCGAAGTCGAGGCCGATCTTCGGAAGTTGCCCCGCGCCCAGCTCGAGAAGAGCGTGACGTCGCTCGCGACGCTCGGCCGGGCGTTTCTCGCACGGGGCGACATCGATTCCGCGCTGCCGCTCCTGACGCGCGCGATCGATCTCGAGGCCCGTCCGGCCCGCCGGGCCGAGCTGGAATGGGCCCTGGCGCAGGGCTTCATTTTCTGGGACGAGCCCGAGCTCGCCCTCGAGTTCGCGTCCGCGGCGCGCCGGGACGGATACGGTCTCCTGCCCGGCTACATCCACTTCCTCGAGGCGATCCAGAACCTTCCTCTCTACGACGGCGCGGCGGCGGGCGAATCGCACGAGACGGAATTCTCGATGCAGGGCTTCGATCTCATCCGCGTCCCGGTGCGCGTCAATGGCTCCGACTCGGCCGCGATCGTCGACACGGGCGCGGCCTACACGATCCTGACGCAGTCTTTCGCGAAAAAGGTGGGCGCGCGCGAGATCCCGGACTCGAAGGCTTTCGGCCGCGGCCTGCACGCGAAAGAGTTCCCGCTGACTTTCGGCATCGTCGACCGGCTCGAGTTCGGGGGGTTCAGCATCGCGCACGTGCCCGTGATGCTGATGCCGGACGACGCGCTGCTCTTCGAGACCTCGCGGGGCGAATTCCCGGTGCCGATGGTCCTCGGGATACACCTCATCAAGCAGTTCCGGGTGGGCCTCGACTACGGCCGGCGCCACATGCGGCTGACGCGCGTCGAGCCGCGGGGTGCCGGCCGCGATCCGGATCAGAATCTCTTCGTCGCGCGGTCACGGATCTTCGCCCGGACGTCGATCAACAAGTCCGGGTGGTACCAGCTCCTGCTCGACACGGGCAGCGAGCCGACGATGCTGACCTCCAACGGCGTGCGCCGCGCGGGTCTCAGGGCGTCCAACAAGTTCTACCCGAAGAAACTCTACGGGATCGGCCGGTCCGAGGCGGCCTGGGCCCGGGTCGACTCCGTCGTGATCGGCCTCGACGATTTCGGCATCCGATTTCGCAACCTCCCGATCAAGGAAGACGACGGAGCGCTCGAGGACGGGATCCTGGGAAACTCGGTCTTCAAGAATTTCCTCGTCACGATCGATTTCAGGCGCATGCGGATCGACCTCGAGCAGCCCTGACGACGGAGGGCGGAAATTCCGTAAGCTACTCCCCGTGTTAAGGTTGCTCGGATGCGCCGATCTCCGTTTTTCGCCCTGATCGTCCTCGCCCTGACCACCGTTCCGGCCGGGGACGCGTCGGCCCAGACACCCGTGCGCGACCGGGTTTCCCGCTACTTCGAGGGGTGGTTCTCGCTTTGTCCGGGGACGAAAGTAACGGTCACGCCGGCCTCCGCGCTCCGGCTGCCGGGCTACGAGACCTTCACGGTCGAGCGTTCCTGCGACTTCAAGAACCGCAACGAGATGTCGATCACGCTCGTGGACACGGCCAGGAACGAGATCTTCGTCGGCGAGGTCCTTCACGATAACACCCGACGCGGCCGGCCGTTTTCGCCGTCGCAGGACATTCCCGTGATGCAGGGCGCGCTCGCCGACGTCTACGGGCTGCCGGTGACGCTCGAGGTCCTGCCGGGCAGCCGCGGCCCGTTGAAGCCCATCCGGCTCGCGATCCGGCAGGCGGAGGGAGTGTCGGCCGCGCGCGCCGGTTTCGTTTCGGAGGACGGGGCGTCGCTGCTGCTGGGCGAGTTCCAGCCCCTCGACGTCGCCCCGGCCGAGCGCCGGCGCAGGATGCTGGCGGAGTCTCCCGGCGTGCGCCCCACCAAAGGCTCCTACTTCCTGACGGCGTTCATCGACTTCCAGTGCGAGCGCTGCCGCGTCCGCACGCCGGAGCTGCGCGACGACGTCTTCACCCACGGGGGAGGCGCCCTCGAGATCCGGTTCCTTCCCCTCGTCAAGATCCACGAGTGGTCGTTCGCCGCCGCGGAGACGGCCGCCGCGCTCGCCAACGTGTCGCCCCCGCTGTACCTTCGGTACGAGGAGGCCCTCTTCCCGAAGGCCTCCGCGATGACGCCGGCCGACGCGCGGCAGCTCGGCGCGGACGTCGCCGAAGCGGCGGGCGTCGGAGCGGCCTTCGCGAGGGAGCTCTCGAGCGGCCGCGCGCGGCAGCGGGTCGTCAGGGACATCGAGCTCGCGATGCGCCTGGGGTTGAACGGGACGCCGGTGTTCTTCGACGAGGGCGTCTTTCTGACCGCGGAACCGGGCCTGGCCGAGGGCGAAATCGGTGCCCGGCTCGGCGCGGCGCCGGCCGCCTCCGGCCGGAACCGCTGATGCGGCCCGGCCTGCGGCCTCTCGGCGTCGCCGCTGCTCTGGCTCTCCTCGTCCTCTCCTGCGGCCGATCGAACGAGCGCGCGACGGCCCCGTCGGCCGCCGCGACGCCTTCGGCGGCCGCGGCATCGGCTCCCGCCGTCGAATCGAGCGACACCGAGACCCGCCGGCGGCGTGAGCCCGGAGGGCGCGCGAGCGTCATCTGGCTCGGCCTCGACGGCCTCGACTGGGAGCTCCTCGATCGCCTCGCGGAGCAGGGCCGGATGCCGAACTGGAAGCGCCTGACGACCGAGGGCTACACGGCGAAGCTCAAGAGCTTCATGCCCGTGCTCTCGCCCGTGGTCTGGACGACGATCGCGACCGGCGTCGGGCCCGACGTCCACCGGATCCTGGACTTCCAGGAGGTCGACCCGAAGAACGGGCAGAAGGTGCCGATCTCGGGCGACTCGCGCGCCGTTCCCGCGGTCTGGAACGTGGCCTCCGCCTCCGGGCTCACCGTCGGAGTCGTGGGCTGGTGGGCGACGCATCCGGCCGAGGAAGTCCAGGGCTTCTTCGTCAGCGACCACGCGAGCCCCATCCTCTTCAAGGACCTGCCACGGGCGGGCGTCGCCTATCCGACGGCTCTCTCCGCCGGCGTCGAGCAGATCATCGCCCGCGACGGCCGGGTCTCCGACGCGGAGCTCGCGCGCTTCGTCGACATGCCGCCGGACGAGATCGCGCGCCTGCGCGCCTCGGGCCAGGCCCTCGACAACCCGATCGTCGCGCTCTCCAACATTCTTTCGGCCACGCGCATCCAGCAGCGCATCGCGCGGGACCTCTACGACCGGACGCTGCCGGACCTGATGGTCCTGTACTTCGAGGGTACCGACGGGATCGGCCACGTTTTCGCGTCCTACGAGCCTCCCCGCATGGCCTGTGTGTCCGAGGACGACTTCGCTCGCTTCCACCGCGCCGTCGACGAGTACTACTCCGTGGTCGACCGGATGATCGGGCAGTGGATGCGGCGCGCGGAGGAGGACGGGGCGACGCTCGTCGTCAACTCGGACCACGGTTTCAAGTGGGGCGCGGACCGGCCCTGCGAGCGCTCTTCGCTCAATCCGGCGACGGCGGCGTTCTGGCACCGTCTGGACGGCGTCTTCGCGGCCTGGGGGCCGCGGGTTCGCCGCGGCCAGCCGCGCGGGTCGGCCACCGTTTTCGACGTCGCGCCGACGATCTCGGCCCTCCTCGGGTTGCCGGTCGACCGGGCCGTCCGGGGCGCCGTCGTCGCGGGGGCATTCACGGGCGTCTCCAACCCGCCGAAAAAGGACCTTTTCCGCACGGTGGCCGTCCGGCGCGTCCAGGCGGAGGCCATGTCCGACAAGGAGGCGAGCGACTACGCGCAGCGCCTGCGCAACCTGGGCTACCTCTCGGGTTCGGAGCCCGAGAAGCTGGCGCCGTCGGGCGGGGAGCGCCCGGGCCTGACCGAGGGCGGCTGGAACAACCTCGGCGTTTACCTGCGGGAGAACTCGAAGGACCTCTCCGCGGCCGAGGCCGCGTTTCGGAAGGCGCTGGAATTGCGGCCGGGGTACGCGTCACCCGAGTTCAATCTGGCCGTCCTCTACCGGATCCGCGGCCAGGACGAGAAGGCGCTCGACTGGCTGTTCCAGTCGCTCGCCGGAGGTCACGCCGACCCCCAGGGAACCGTGCTTCAGTGGTTCGGCGAATACACCGGCCGGGGCAAGGCGGGCCCGGCGAGGGAGGTCCTGGAGCGGGGCGCCCGGGCGTACCCCGAGAACGAGAAAATCGGCCGTGAGCTCGGGATCCTCCGCTTCCAGGCCAGGGATTGCACGGGGGCGCTCGAGACGGTGGCCCGGTTCGAGCCCACGAGCCAGGACCCCGATACTCTCAATGCGATCGCCCTCTTCGAGACGTGCCTCGGCCGCCGCGACGAGGCCCTGGCTCTCTTCGAAAAGTCGCTTCGGATCAAACCCGGCCAGCCGGGCGTCATTCAGTCCCTGAATCTGCTAAAACAGGGGCCGCCGACGGGACATTGAACCACCGTGAAAGGGAACAGATGAAGACTCGAACGATGGGACTCTGCCTGCTGACGGTCGCGCTCGCCGCCGCCCCTCTCCGGGCGCAGGCAAAAGGCGCGGCCGCGTCCGGGTCGGTGGAAGCCCGCCTTCCCGGATACCTCAACAACTATCTGCCGTTCGACCCGGCCTCCAAGGTCACCGTCGAAAAGGCGACCGACCGTCTGCCGGGCTTCCAGGGCTGGAAGGTCAAGCGCACGGGCAAGTATCCCAAGCTCGCCATCGACCGGCTCGTCTACGTGTCCGACGACGGCAAGTGGTTCTTCGACGGCGACACCCTCACGAACCCCTCGCCGATGCCCGTGACGGCGGCCGCCGACCTCGGCTGGATCGACAGTCGTACGGCGGCTGTCTACCGGACCAAGGCCAAGGCCTCGCTCGCGCCCGAGCGCGACGCGGCAGGCCTGAAGGCCGTGTGGGTGGCGGTCGAGTCGGGCTGGGGTCCCGTGCGGATGCCCGGCTACGTCACTCCCGACGGGGCCCGGTTCTTCAACGGCAACCTCTGGGACTTCCAGATGGACCCCCGCGAGGAGCGCAAGAAGCGCATCGACCTCTCGCAGGGCCGCTTCGAGGGCAAGCCCGACGGCGCCGTCACGATCGTCGAATACGCCGACATGGAGTGCGGCTACTGCCGGTACCGGGGCGGACAGATGGACGCCCTGATCGAGGCCAACAACGGCGTCCTGTCGTACAAGCGGTACTACAAGTTCTACCCCCTGTGGTTCTCCCACGCCTGGTCCATGAAAGCCGCCTCGGCCGCCGACTGCATCTGGCGTTTCGCCAAGCAGCAGATGTTCGCCTTCAAGAAGCAGGTCTACTCGCAGCAGGCGGCGATGACGGTCTCCGGGATCGACGAGCTCGCGCTGACTTTCTCGGAGGCGGTCGGCATTCCGCGGGCGGACTTCCTCAACTGCTACCTGAAGGAAGAGAGCCTCGCCGACGTGCGCAAGGACCTCGAGGAGGGCCAGCGCCTGGGCGTCAAGTCCACGCCGACCTACTACGTCGACGGCACCGAGATCATGTGGACCGAGGACAAGGTCATGGAGGACTTCCTGCGGACCAGGGCCCCGGGGCTCAAGTCGATCGACTACGCGCCGCCGAAGCCGTAGAGCCGGCCGGGAAGAGGCCGTGGATCGATCCGCGGCCCGGGACGGGCGGACCCCCGACGCGATGCGCCGATTTCGGAGTCGGGCGCGGGGCTCCTCCTCCCTTCGCGCCTCGGAATCACGGCGTCTTCGCCCTCCGGGATGTCCTGATCTCGCCCAAGGCGTCCTCGGCTACGGCTCGAACGGGATCGGGACGGTCATCCAGGTCTTCACCGGCACCCCGTCCTTCGTGCCCGGTATGAACGTCCACTTCTTCACCGCGGCGACCGCCGCGGCGTCGAGCCCCGCGCGCGCTCCGCGCGTCACGGTGACTTCCGTCGGCAGGCCTTTCTCGGAAACAAGGACGCGCAGGACGACGATCCCGCCGATCCGGGCCTTCAGCTCGAGCGGGGGATAGGCGGGCTTCACGACACGGGCGATGCGGGGCGCCGTGTCGAGGTCTTCGAAGGGTACGAGGGATCCCGGCCGCACGGCGGAGGCCGTGGGCGGCGGCGGGGGGGAATCGTCGGAGAGGGCCTCGACGGCTCGGTCGGAGCGGAGAGGGGCGGCGCGACCACGACGGCAGGCAGGGGCGTCTCCGTCGGGACGGGAGCAGGGATCACTTCGAGGTAGGCCGTGGGTTGCGCGATGGCACCGCCGGTGAGCCGCACCGGGGTCGGCGCCTGGCGCGCGCGAATCTGGGCCACGAGTCTTTCCGTTTCGAGGGCGACGCGCCGCGTCACCTCCTCCTGGAACTGCTCCTCCGTCATCCCCGTCGTCGGACCGGCCGGCGTTGGCTGGAACTCCGGAAGGAATGTCGGCGTGGGGGCGACGGTCGTTTCGTGCGCGGGCCCTCCGCCGGCCGGCGGTGAATCCGAGGAGCGGCGCGACACGACGTAGATGCCTCCGGCAACGGCGGCCGCGGCGAGCAATCCGCCGACGAGCGCGAGGGGGCTGCGGCGAGGCGGCTCGGCGGCGATCGTGATGCGCGGTCCCGTGCCGGGGGAGCGCGCGGGCTCGGCCGCCGGCGGTGGCGGAACCCTCGCCGGGGGAGGCTCGGACGGCACCGCCGCGTGGCCCGCTTCGCCGGCGGACCCGGCGGCGAGGGCGGCCTCGCGCTTTCGGGCCCTCGTCTCCGTCTCGATTTCCTCGCGGAAGAGGTCGTTCAGGAAGTACGCGAGGTTGAACGTCGAAGGCGAGTACGGACCCGAGAAGAGCAGCTTGCCGAGCTCCCGCCGCAGGTCGCCCGCCGACTTGTAACGGGTGTCGGCCGACCCGAGCGTCATCCGCAGGATCGCCAGCATCTCGGGAACGATGGGCGGCGGCGCGCCGGCTCCCTTGCCCTTGAGGAACGCCAGCGCGTCGGGCCCGGGCGCCTGGCCGGTCAGCATCTCGAAGAGAAGCGCGCCGACGGAAAACACGTCGGAGTTCTTCCCGGCGACGCCCGACTCGCGGGCCTCCGCGGCAACGTAGGGACCGACCTCGCGCGAAAGGTGCGGCTTGCCGATCGACGGCAGGATCCCCGGCGCGAGGCCGAAGCCGGCGAGGCGGATTTCGCCGTCGTCGGAGATTGTCACGAACCCCGGCCAGACGAGGCCGTGGAGCGTTCGGTCGCCGTCGATCGTGGTGTTGTAAGCGTGATCGAGGGCCGTCGCCACCTTCTCCGCGATCAGGAGCGCGTGCTCGACGGGGATGCGCCGCCCGAGCGCGCGGGTCTTGGAGTGGAGGTCGGCGAGGGTGCGTCCGCTCGGATCGCTCCATGCGACGTAGGGAACGCCGTCGACGGCGTCCATGTCGACGCCTCGGGCGACCGCCGGGTTCTTCAGGAACCCGTGGACCTCGCCGTTCTCCTCGATCGCAACGAGCAGCGCCTCGCTCGGGAGCTCGGGGGAATCGAGGATGCGCACCCGCGCGAACTCGTTCGCCCCGCCGGTGCGGAGCGCCCGGTACTGGCGTCCCAGCGCGTCTCCCGGAAGCGCCGCGGTCAGGATGTAGTTTCCGAAGGGGCGGGGCAGCTTTTCGGTGGGCATCGTGTGGGTTTCGTCCGATTGTGGGCCTCGCGCCGCGGGCGGTCAAGGACGCCGGAGCGGAGTCAGCGCATCGGCGGCGGAATCTGCGGCTCCGTTCGTGGGCCGGCGGCGTCCGGAGGATTCGGAGCCGCCTGGCGGTCGTGCCTTCGCGCCGCGGCGATCGCGTCCAGGTGCTCCTCGAAGGTCCGCGAAAATCTGTGGCCGCCCGCGCGATCCGCGACGAAGTAGACGAAATCCGTGCGGGCCGGCATGACCGCCGCCCGGAGCGCCGCCGCGCCCGGATTGCAGATCGGGCCGGGCGGGAGTCCGGTGATGCGGTAGGTGTTGTATTCCGATGCGTAGCCGTAGTCGGATCGGTACAGGGTCCCGGTCCACTTGCCGTCGCGCTTCAGCGCGTAGGTCACCGTCGGGTCGGCCTGGAGGCGCATCCCGCGCTTCAGGCGGTTGAGATAGATCCCCGCGATCACCGGGGCCTCGCGGTCGAGAGAGGTCTCCTTCTCGACGATCGACGCGAGAGCGACGGCCTGCGGCAGAGTCAGGCCGAGGGCCGACGCCCGCTCGCGCATCTCGGGCGTGAAGTGCTTCCGGAAGTTCGCGACCATCTTTTCGACGATCTGCCGCGCCGAGGTCGAGCGCGTCACCACGTAGGTATCGGGGAACAGAAACCCCTCGAGGTCCGGCTGCCCGCGCGCGATCGATGCGATGAGCTGGCGGCTCGTGAAGGCGTTGTGGAACGCCTGGGGCCGCGAGATGCCGCGGTCGAGGAAGAGCGCGAAGGTCTCGTCGGCGGTCAGGCCCTCCGGGACGACGATCGTGTGGCGGACGACGTCGCCCCGCGCCATGCGGGCGATGACCTGGGACAGGGGTGTGGGCCGGGAAAAGCGGTACTCGCCGGCCTGCAGCGGCGTCGCGCTCTCGGCGAGGCGGTAGTAGGCCTCCGCCAGCCAGGCCGGCGACACGACGCCGTCGGCCTCGAGGCGCCGGAAGATCTCGGACGTCGGCGTCCCGAAGGGGAAGAAGACCGTGGCCTCGCCCGGCTCCCGCGGCGAGGGCGGGTGCTCCAGGCGCCGGTAGAGCAGGGTGGCCAGGGCGAGGAACAGCAGCCCCAGCAGGAGCCCCAGGCGGAGCGCCCGCCGGCCCGCGCTCACCGGGCCTCCGGGGCGACGCTCGCCAGGTAGTCCTCGAGAAGGACCGCGGCCGCGGTGCGGTCGAGGTCCTCGCGCCTCGCCCGGCGGTCGAGGCGGCGCGCGGCCTCGTTCGAGGTCAGGGTCTCCTCGTGGAAGCGCACCGGCAGGCCCGTCCGCTCCCCGAACTTCGCCGCGAAGGACCGGATCCGCGCGGCGATGGGGCTCTCGACGCCTTCGGGGGAGCGGGGGATGCCGAAGACCGACAGCGCGATCTCCTCGTCGGCGCAGAAACGGGCGAGCTCCTCGATGACGGCGACGTCGCTCCGGCGGCGCAGCGTGATCCTCGGCGTGGCGAGGGTGCCGGAGGCGTCCGACGTCGCCAGGCCGATCCGCTTTTCCCCGAAATCGACGGCCAGGATGCGGGACATGCGAAGAGATTAACCCGCCGCGCGCGGTTTATGATCGGCTCCTCCGGTCCGTCGAAAGGAGACGTGATGAAACGCACCCTGGGAATGGCCGTGCTCCTGACCGTCCTACTCTCGGGCCGCCCGGCGGTCGCGCCCGCCGCTGCGCCGCCGCCCCGGGCGACCTGTACCTTCACCAACGCGTCCTACTCCGGAAAGTGCATCGAGAACGCCGACATCGCGGAGGGCTCGAGCGCCCAGCAGGCCTGCCAGGCGATCCTCTCGTGCTTGAACAACGTCAATTGCCTCAAGACCTACTGCTCGGCCACGACGATCCGGACCGGCTGGAAGCTGGAGTCGGCGAAATAGGCGGTCTCCGCCCGGCGTTAGAATGCGCCCCCTATGAAGAACCTGGTGATTCTCTCCGCCGCCCGCACGCCCGTCGGCTCGTTTCTCGGGAAGCTGTCCTCTCTGCCCGCCCCGGCGCTCGGCGCCGCGGCCATCCGGGCCGCCGTGGAGAGGGCGGGGGTGCCCCCGGGCGACGTCGAGCAGGTGATCATGGGCAACGTCCTCCAGGCCGGCATCGGGCAGGCGCCCGCCCGGCAGGCCTCGCTGGCCGCGGGCATCCCCGACACGGTGCCGTGCGTGACGGTCCACAAGGTCTGCGGCTCCGGGATGCGCGCCGTCATGGACGCGGGCAACGCGATCCAGGCGGGCGAGTACGAAGTGGCCGTGGCCGGCGGAATGGAGTCGATGTCGAACGCCCCGTACCTTCTCGAGAAGGTGCGCACCGGGCTCCGGATGGGCAACGGCACGCTCGTCGACTCGATGATCAAGGACGGCCTCTGGGACCCGTACAAGGACACGCACATGGGCAACTGCGCCGAGCTCTGCGTGGCGAAATACTCCTTCACGCGGCAGGAACAGGATGCCTTCTCGCTCGAGTCTTACAAGCGGGCTCAGCGGGCCACGAAGGACGGTCTGTTCGCCGACGAGATCGTCGCGATCGGCGTGCCGCAGAAGAAGGGCGATCCGGTCAAAGTGGATGCGGATGAGGAGCCTTTCAGCGCGCCGCTCGAGAAGATGCCCACGCTCAAGCCGTCGTTCCAGAAGGACGGCACGGTCACCGCGGCCAATTCCTCGAAGATCAACGACGGCGCCGCGGCCCTCGTCGTGACGTCGGAGGAGAAGGCGAAGGCGAAGGGCTGGAAACCGATCGCCCGGATCGTCGCGAGCGCCGGCGTGGCCCAGGCGCCGGAATGGTTCACGACCGCGCCGGTCGGCGCCATCCAGAAGCTCCTCGGCAAGACCGGCCTCAAAGTCGGCGACATCGACCTCTGGGAGATCAACGAGGCCTTTGCCGCCGTGGCGATGGCCGCGATCCGCGAGCTCGAGCTCCCGGCCGACCGCGTCAACGTCAACGGCGGCGCGGTCGCCCTGGGCCACCCGATCGGCGCCTCGGGCGCCCGAATCCTGACGACGCTCATCCACGCCCTCCGCAAGCGCGGCGGCCGTCGGGGCGTCGCGGCGATCTGCATCGGCGGGGGCGAGGCCACGGCGATGCTCGTCGAAGTGGTCTGAGCCTTCCCGCATTCGACCTCGTCGTCGGAGGCGTGCCGCGCTTCGCGGCGGAGGCGCCATGGGCCTGGCGCCTGGTCGGGCGGTATCTGCGCGAGCTTCCCGGCAGGCGCCGCACCGAAGCGCCGGGCCGCCCACCCCTCGTGGCCGATGCGGCGGGGGATGCGCCGATCGTCCTGGTGCAGGCCGACCCCGAGGCGTACCTGCTCCCGGACCCCGCGCGGAGGCTCGTCGACGGGCTCGGGTCCCGGAGCGAACTGTCGGCGCTCCTGCCCGTCTCCAACGAGGCCGAGACCGAGGAGGCCCGCTTCGCACCGCCGTTCGCGTACCTGACGCCGACCCTGCTCGGCGAGGCCGTCGCGTTCGCCGCCGCCTCCGGAGGGCCGGTCCGGACCGCTTCCGCTCCCGACTCGCCGGTCTACGCGGTCCGCCGCTCGGCGCTCGCGTCGATGCCGCCGGACCTGCCCCTGCGCGACGTTCCCCGCGAGCTCGGCGCGCGCGGCCTGTCCGTCGGTATCGATCCCGGCGCCTACGTCCACCGCTACGGCGCCATGGACGCCTCGGCCCGCGAAGACCTCGCGGCAAAGGTGCCGAGCGGCGCCGGTGCCGTTCTCGACGTGGGTTGCTCGCGGGGGGCCACCGCGGCGGCGCTGCGGGCGCGCGGCGCCCGGCGGATCGTCGGAATCGAGCCCGACCGCGAGGACGCCGAGGCCGCCGCGAAGGTCTACGACGAAGTGGTGTGCGGGAGACTCGACGAGGTCCGGGAGGTCTTCGACGGCCGCTTCGACGCCATCCTCTTCGGCGACGTGCTCGAGCATCTCGCCGATCCCTCCGAAGCCCTCGTGCGTGTCCGGCCGTGGTTGTCGCCGACGGGAGTCGTCGTCGCCTCCGTGCCGAACGCCGGCCACTGGTCGATCGTGGACGATCTGATCCGCGGCCGATTCGACTACGTCCCGTACTCCCTGCTTTCGGGCACCCACCTGCGCTTCTTCACCCGGTCGACGCTCGTCGACCTCTTCGAGGCCTCGGGCTACCGCGTCGAGGAGATCGAAACGCTCGTGCTCCCGGCCTCGCCGGACGGCGAGGCCCGCCGGAAGCGCCTCGGGGCCTTCCCGGGGGCGAGCGCGGATCTGGACGTCGCGGAGTTTCTGGCCGTCGCGACCGTCGCTCGGGCTTGAGAGGGATCTGCGCCCTCCGGGCGCACCGGTTCGCGGCTCGCCTGTGGGCTCGACCGCGGACCTGATCCCTCTCCGCGCCCTCGCTCCCGCGGCGCGAACCTCCTCCCTCGCTTCGCTCGGGAGACTATGACCGCCGTGCTTTGCACGGCGTTCCCTATCGTCGAGGGTCTGCCTTCGGTGGTCGGGTCGCGCCGCGAGCGGATGTTGCAGCGGGGCTCGGGTATCATCGAGGCGCGATGATGAACAAGGTCGTGGCGTCCGCCGACGAGGCGGTGCGGGACGTCCCGGACGGCGCCACGCTCGTCGTCGGCGGGTTCGGGCTGTGCGGCATTCCGGAGAACCTGATCGCGGCGCTCGTGCGCCGCGGGCTCAAGGACCTGACGGTCGTCTCCAACAACTGCGGCGTCGACGACTGGGGCCTCGGCCTGATGCTGCGGGCGCGGCAGATCCGCAAGATGGTTTCGTCGTACGTCGGCGAGAACGCCGAATTCGAGCGCCAGTTCCTCTCGGGCGAGCTCGAGGTCGAGCTCGTGCCCCAGGGCACGCTCGCCGAGCGGATGCGCGCCGGCGGGGCCGGCATTCCCGCCTTCTACACGCCGGCCGGCGCCGGAACGCTGGTCGCCGAGGGCAAGGAGACGCGGAGCTTCGAGGGCCGCGATTACCTCCTCGAGCGGGGGATCGTCGGAGACTTCTCGATGGTCGCGGCCTGGAAGGGCGACCGGCTGGGCAACCTCGTGTATCGCAAGTCCGCGCGCAACTTCAATCCCATGGCGATCACGGCCGGCCGCGTCGCGGTCGCGGAGGTCGAGGAGCTCGTCGAGGTCGGCGCTCTCGACCCCGAGTGCGTCCACACGCCCGGCGTTTTCGTGAACCGTCTGGTCGTGGCGCCGCGCGAGAAGCGCATCGAGCGGCGGACCGTGAGGAAAGGCTGATGCTCGACCGGGAAGGCATCGTCCGGCGCGCCGTGAAGGAGCTCCGCGACGGGTACACCGTGAACCTCGGCATCGGGATGCCGACCCTCGTCGCCAACCACATCCCGGAGGGAATCGAGGTCATTCTCCAGTCCGAGAACGGCATCCTCGGCCTCGGACCGTACCCGACGGAGGACGAGGTCGATGCCGACCTGATCAACGCCGGCAAGGAGACCGTGACGATCCGGCCGGGCGCTTCGTATTTCTCTTCGGCGGACTCCTTCGTGATGATCCGCGGCGGGCACGTGGACCTCTCGATCCTCGGGGCCATGCAGGTCGACGAGGAGGGCTCCATCGCCAACTACATGATCCCGGGCAAGATGGTGAAGGGCATGGGCGGCGCGATGGACCTGGTGGCCGGGGCGCGGCGCCTCGTCGTCACCATGGAGCACACGGCGCGCTCCGGCGAGAAGAAGATCCTGAAGCGCTGCACGCTGCCCCTGACCGGTCGTGCCTGCGTTCACCGCATCATCACGGACCACTGCGTCTTCGACGTTCTCCCCGCGGGTGCCGGCCTCGAGCTGACGGAGCTCGCGCCGGGCGTGACGGCCGACGAGGTCCGCAGCAAGACCGAGGCCGCCTTCCGCGTCGCGGCGAACGTGCGTCCCATGGACGCGTGAAGCTCCCCGCGGCCGCGGCGGTCGGAATCGCCCTCACGGTCTCGCGGGCGCTCGCGCAGGACACGCTCAACCAGGGCGACCCCTTCGAATCCCGGTTCAAGCAGAGGACCAACTTCGAGATCAAGTTCAAGACGCCCGAGCCGGGCGGCGAGGTCCGCCTCTACACGAAGAACCCCGTCAAGTTCGAGAAGGACCAGTTCTGGGAAGGCAGCGAAGACGTCTTGATCGAGTACCAGGACGTCAAGATCACGGCCGACGCCGCGCGCTACGACTTCCCGACGAAGACCGCGACACTGACGGGGCACGTCGTCATCGACCAGGGCCCCACGCGCCTCTCCGGCAGCCGGGGGACTTTCCGCCTCGACTCGAAGACCGGCCTCCTCGAGGAGGCGACGGCGGACCTGCCGCCGACCTTTCACATCGTCGCCGACTCGATCGAGAAGATCGGCGAGGCGACCTACCGGATCCGCCACGGCGTGTTCACGGCCTGCGACATGCCCGACCCGGAGTGGTCCTTCACGCTCTCCGAGGCGACGGTGACGCTCGACGACTACGCCCGGATGAAGGACGTGGCGTTCAAGGCCGGGCCGGTGCCGCTCTTCTACACCCCTTACCTGATCTGGCCGACGAAGCAGGACCGCGCCACGGGCATGCTGGTCCCGGGCATCGGCTACAGCAACCAGCGCGGGGGGTATCTCGGACTCTCCTGGTACTGGGTCACGGGCCGGCCGACGGACGTCACGACGCAGCTCGACGCCTACACCGACGGCTCGATCGGAGGGGGAATCGAGGCGCGCTGGCGGCCGACCGACGAATCGGCCGGCCTCTTCCAGGGCTACGCCATCCGCGACCAGGCCGCCACGGTTTGCGTCCCGCTCGCGCAGGCTCCGCCCGGCGGCGGCAACGGCTTCTGCACGCTGCCCGACGGCTCGCTCGGCGTCTACACCGTGCAGCCCGAGACCCGCTGGAAGCTGCGCCTCGACCACGTCGCCGACGACCTGCCCTTCGGGTTCCGCGGCGTGCTCTCGGTCCGCGACTACTCGGACCAGCAGTACCTCCAGGACTTCGAACGCAACTTCGCCCTCAACTCGGCCCGCCAGATCGTCTCGCGGGGGTTCCTCTCCAAGAACTTCGGCTCGGACTCCCTCAACATCCGCTTCGAGCGGAGCGAGACGTTCTACTCCTCGACCGTTCTCCAGGAGCGCTTTCCGACGGTCGAGTTCTTTCACCGGACGGCGCCGATCGGCCAGAGCCCGTTCTACCTGTCGCTGCTTTCGTCGATCTCGGGGCTCTTCATCAACCGGGGCCGGGATCTCGCCCATGGCACGTACGGCCGGTTCGACCTTTACCCGATCGTGTCGTTCCCGTTCAAGAGCATCCCGTGGCTCTCGCTGACGGCCCGCGCCGGCGGCCGGTTCACGGAGTACACGAACTCGCTCTCGGGGGTCGGCACGGACTTCACCGGCGACGCCATCACTCGCAGCTACGCCGAGGCGGGGCTGTCCTTCGTGGGCCCGTCGTTCTCCCGCATCTACGACGTCAAGATCGGGCCCTGGGACAAGTTGAAGCACGTCATCGAGCCGCGCGTCGACTACAACTACGCCTCCAACGTCGACCATCCCGACGAGATCCCGGCCTTCGACGAGGTCGACAACGCGCTCGGCCGCAACCAGGTGCGCTACGCCATCGTGAACCGGCTGCTGGCGCGCTCGGCCGAGTTCAAGGGCTCCGCCGAGGAGATCGCCTCGCTCGAGATCGCCCAGACCTACGCCTTCGAGTTCCCGCAGACGCTCGTCCCGGTCCCGCCCGAGTTCCAGACGCGCAAGACCGGCCCCTTCGAGGGCACGCTCCGGCTGTCGCGCGCCGGGCTCCTGCACCTCGACGGCCGGGTCTCCTACGACCCGTACGCCAACCAGCTGACCTCGGCGACCGTCACCGCGGGCTCCAACTGGGGGCCCAACTACGTCAACATCAGCTGGTTCGGCAGCCGGCCCGTCGTGACGACGCCGGGGCAGGTCTTCAACTCCGACCAGCTCCGCTTTGCGGGCGGCATCGACCTCGGCAAGTACTTCCGTTTCGACACCTCGATCGCCTACGACGCGCAGTCGAACCTCTTCCAGGAAGACCGGTCGCTGCTGACCTACAAGGGCTCCTGCTACACGGTTTTTCTCGAGGTGCGGCAGCTCCGCCTGCCGCCCGCCCCGCGCAACGACTACCGCCTGGTCGTCAACCTGAAGGACATCGGGACGCTCCTCGACGTGAACGGCTCGATCGACGCGCTGTTCGGGGGAGGACAGTGACCGGAAGGTGCGACGAAGCGTAGGATCGAAGGGGGCCGGGGCTCGGGAGGTCCATCCGTCCATGGGCGCCAGCGATCGGATCGTCTTTTCTTCCCTCCTCATCGGTCTTCCGGCCGGAGCCAGATGCGGCGGCCGCCCGGGCCGTTTCGGTATGATCCTCCGCCAATGAAAGGCCTCATCCTGTCGGGCGGCAAGGGCACGCGCCTGCGCCCCCTGACCTACACGAGCGCCAAGCAGCTCGTGCCGGTCGCCAACAAGCCCGTCCTCTTCTACGGGGTCGAGGCGATCGTGGCGGCGGGGATCAAGGAGATCGGGGTCGTGGTCGGGGACACGCGCGCCGAGATCGAGGCGGCCCTGGGCGACGGCTCCCGTTTCGGGGCGAAGATCACCTACATCCCGCAGGACGCGCCGCGAGGGCTCGCGCACGCCGTGCTGATTTCCGAGTCCTTCCTCAAGGGTCAGCCCTTCGTCATGTACCTCGGCGACAACGTGATCGCCGACGGCATCACGACACTCGTCGCCGAGTACCGCAAGCTCGGCTGCAACTCCCAGATCCTGCTCGCGAAGGTGACGAATCCCTCGCAGTTCGGCGTGGCCGAGCTCGAGAACGGCCGGGTCGTGCGGCTGACGGAAAAGCCGAAGCATCCGAAGTCGGACCTGGCCCTCGTCGGCGTCTACATGTTCGACGACTCCATCTTCGAGGCGGTCAAGGCGATCCGGCCGAGCGCGCGGCACGAGCTCGAGATCACCGACGCGATCCAGTGGCTCGTGGACCACGGCAAGAGCGTCCACCCGCACCTCGTCTCGGGCTGGTGGAAGGACACGGGCAAGATCGAGGACATGCTCGAGGCCAACCGCATCATCCTCGACACCTTCACGGCGAGCGGCCTCGAGAACGTCGGGGACGACTGCCAGGTCGAGGGGAAAGTCGTCATCGAGCCCGGCGCGAAGCTCGCACGGTGCACGGTGCGCGGGCCCGCGGTCATCGGCCCGGGAGCCGAGATCCGGGACGCCTTCGTCGGGCCCTACACGGCGATCGGGGCCGGCTGCCTGATCGACCGCTGCGAGATCGAGAACTCGATCGTTCTCGAAGGGTCGCGGCTCGAGCGCATCCCGGTGCGGATCGCCGACTCCCTGATCGGCAAGAACGTCCGGATCCATCCGGGGGCAGAACGGCCCCGGGTCCATCGGTTCCTCGTCGGCGACAACTCCGAGATCGGCATCGTATGAAGATCCTGGTGACCGGGGGCTGCGGGTTCATCGGCTCGGCCTTCATCCGGCACCTGCTCGAGTCGCGGCCCGGCATCTCGGTCGTCAACCTCGACAAGCTGACCTACGCGGCCAACCCGGCGAACCTCGCCGAGGTCGCCCACCGGCCGGAGTACCGGTTCGTGCGCGGCGACATCGTCGACCCGGACGTCGTGTCGGTCGCGATGGAAGGCTGCGACGCGGTCGTCAATTTCGCCGCAGAAACCCACGTGGACCGCTCGCTTCTGGGCGACGCGTCGTTCATCGAGACCGACGTGCGGGGAGTGTTCGTGCTCCTCGAGGAGGCCAAGCGCCGCGGCGTGACGAAGTTCGTGCAGATCTCGACCGACGAGGTCTACGGCACCATCGCGTCGGGCTCGTTCAACGAGGAGTCCCCGCTCAACCCCCGCAATCCCTACGCCGCATCCAAGGCCGGCGGCGACCGGCTCGCTTACTCCTACTGGGCCTCCTACGGAATGCCCGTGATCATCACCCGGGCGTCCAACAACTACGGGCCGTACCAGTACCCGGAGAAGCTCATCCCGCTCTTCGCGACCAACGCCATCGACGGCCAGCCCCTGCCGCTCTACGGCGACGGCCGGAACGTTCGCGACTGGCTCTTCGTGCGCGACCATGCCGCGGCGATCGATTTTCTGCTCGACTCCGGCAGGCCGGGCGAGACGTACAACGTGGCCGGGGGCAACGAGGCCGAGAACATCGACATCACCCGCCGCGTGCTGAAGGAGCTCGGCAAGCCCGAGAGCCTGATCCGCTTCGTCGACGACCGCCCCGGGCACGATCGCCGCTACTCGCTCGACGCGTCAAAGCTCGCGAAGCTCGGGTTCCGATCCTCGACGCCGTTCGAGGAGGGGCTGGCCGAGACCGTCCGCTGGTACCGGGACCACGAGGAGTGGTGGCGTCCGATCAAGGAGCGGGACGCCGCGTACCGCGAGTTCTACCGGTCGCAGTACGAGCAGCGCCTGGCGACGTCGTCCGCAACGGCGAAGGCGCCGGGGTAACTCGCGCCCGCGCATGCCGGACGCCGGCTCGGCCCTCGACAGCCACACCGCGGTCCTTGCCGCGCCACGGATCATGCCCCGCGCACGGCGCCGCGTCCTCGTCACGGGCGCGGGAGGGATGCTCGGCTCGGACCTCGTGGTGCTGCTCATCTCGGCGGGCTACGACGTGCTGGCCCGCACGAAGACCGAGCTCGACATCACTCACTCGAGCCAGGTCGCGCGGACGCTCCGGGAGCTCCAGCCCGACGTCGTCGTCAACTGCGCCGCCTTCACGAAGGTCGACGACTGCGAGACCGATCCCCGCGCGTTCCAGGTCAACGCCGAGGGCGTCGCGCATCTGGCCGACTCCTGCGGCCACGTCGGGGCGCAGCTCGTGCAGATTTCGACCGACTTCGTCTTCGACGGCGAAAAGGCCGAGCCCTACCGGGAGGACGATCCCGTCCGGCCGCTTTCGGCCTACGGAAGGTCCAAGCGCGCGGGGGAAGAGGAGGCGCTGCGCCTGCCGGGGAGCCTGGTCGTGCGCGCCTCCTGGCTCTTCGGACGCTCCGGCTGGAACTTCGTCGAGGCGATCTTGAAACAGGTCGAGTCCGGTCGGCCGCGGTTGTCGGTCGTCGTCGACCAGGTCGGTCGCCCCACGTCGACGACCGACCTCTCGGAGGCGTTGCTGGCGCTGCTCGAGGCCGGCGCCTCCGGCGTGTACCACTTTGCCAACGGGGGCGAGGTCTCGTGGAACGAGTTCGCCCGGGAGATCCTGTGGCTCGCGGGAAGGATGGACATCGCAGTCGACCCGACGACCTCCGAAGCGTTCGCGCGTCCGGCGCGCCGGCCGGCGTACTCCGTGCTCGACACCGGGAAGTACGAAAGCCTGACGGGCCGCCCGATACGGCACTTCCGGGACCCCCTCGCGGAGTACCTGGCGGGGCGTGCGCGGCCGGAGGCGTGACCCGCAGTCAATCCGCGGTCCGCAGTCGGCGGGGCACGACGGCCCGGTTAGACTCGGCCGGTAACTCGGAGGAAAACGCATGCGCCGTTTCGTGACGTGTCTCGCCCTGCTCGCCGTCGCCTCGGGTCTCGCCGCCCGGCCGGCGGTCCGGAACTTCGGCCTCGAGGATGTCGCCCGGATGAAGGCGGTATCCGACCCGCAGCTCTCGCCCGACGGCGCATGGGTCGCGTACACCGTGCGCACGCCCGACATCAAGGAAGACAAGAACGCCTCCGACATCTGGATGACGAGCTGGGACGGCCGGGAAACGGTGCGTCTGACGACGAGCAAGGAGTCGGAGTCCTCGCCGCGCTGGAGCCCCGACGGAAGGTTCCTCGCGTTCCTGAGCAGCCGCGACGACGACAACGAGGTGTCTCAGGTCTGGCTCCTGCCGCGCTCGGGCGGAGAGGCCGAGAAGCTGACCTCCGAGAAGGGAGGGGTCGAGGACTACGACTGGGCGCCGGACGGGAAGCGCATGGTGCTCGTCGTCGCCGATCCGGACCCGGAGAGCCTCGAAGGCGACGAAACCTCGAAGAAGGCGAAGAAGACCAGGAAGCCGATCGTCATCGACCGTTACCAGTTCAAGGCGGACGTCGAGGGCTACCTGGGGAAGCGCCGCAAGCACCTGTCCCTTCTCGACGTTGCCGGGAAGAGCGTCCAGGTCCTGACCACGGGCGACGCCGACGAGCTCCTTCCGTCCTGGTCGCCGGACGGAAAGACGATCGTGTTCGTGTCCAAGCGCATGGCGGAGGCGGACCGGACCGACAACTGGGACCTCTGGGCGGTCGAGCCCCGCCCGGGCGCCGCGCCACGCCAGGTCACGACCGACGAGCGCTCCGACGGCGACCCGTCCTTCGGCAGCCGCCCCGCCTGGAGCCCCGACTCGAAGTCGATCGCCTACGTCCAGGGCGGCCCCGACAAGCTCATCTACTACGGCCTCCACCGCCTCGCGGTGGTGCCGGCCGCCGGCGGCACGCCCCGCATCCTGACCGCCTCGACCGATCTCAACGTCCAATCCCCGCGGTACACGGCCGACGGCGCATCGATCCTCTTCACCCTCGAGGACGACCAGGCGGTCGGTCTGGCGAAAATCGGGTCGGCGGGAGGTGCGATCGAGCGCCTCGTCGCGGGACGCCAGGTCGTCGGGGACTTTTGCACGGCGGGCAATGGCCGGGTCGCGATCCAGATGGCGACAACGAGTCTCCCGAACGAGATCTACGCGGTCGACAAGGCCGGGCCGCGGCGCCTGTCGAAGCAGAACGATGCATGGCTCGCCGAGGTCCGTCTGGGCGCGGTCGAGGAGACCAGGTTCCGGAGCAAGGACGGGACCGAGATCCACGGCTTCCTCGTCAAGCCCCCGGACTATCAGCCCGGAAAGGCCTATCCGACGATCCTCCGGGTCCACGGCGGGCCGGTGGGTCAGTTCGAGTGCGCGTTCGACTACGAGTGGCAGTGGTTCGCCTCCAACGGCTACGTCGTGGTCGCGGCGAACCCGCGGGGCAGCTCCGGACGCGGCGAGAAGTTCCAGACCGCCATCTACGCCGACTGGGGCAACGTCGACGTGCAGGACGTCCTCGGGGCCGTCGACGACGCGGTTGCGCGCGGCCTCTCGGACGCGGATCGTCTCGCCGTCGGAGGCTGGAGCTACGGCGGAATCCTGACCAACTACGTCATCGCTTCGACGCCGCGGTTCAAGGCGGCGACGAGCGGCGCCGGGATCTCGAACGTCCTGGCCGGCTACGGGACCGACCAGTACATCCGCGAGTACGAGCAGGAGCTCGGCCCGCCCTGGAAGAACGTCGAAGGCTGGCTGAAGCTGTCGTACCCCTTCCTGCACGCCGACCGCATCCGGACGCCCACCCTCTTCCTGTGCGGCGAGGACGACTTCAACGTGCCTCTGATCAACTCGGAGCAGATGTACCAGGCGCTCCGGAGCCTCGGCGTGCCGACGGAGCTCGTGATCTATCCCGGACAGCATCACGGGATCCGGAAGCCGAGCTACGTGCGGGACCGGCTCGAGCGCTACGTCGCGTGGTACGACAAGTACGCGAAGGCGGCGGCGCCCGCGGCGGGTACGCCGGCAGGGCACTGACCGCACGGTTCCCATGACGCCCGCGGAGTGGAAGCGCAAGGCCGTCCACGCCGGCTTCGGCCTTTTCGCGCTGACGCTGCGCTGGCTGGACTGGCGGGTGGCGGCGGCCGTCGCCCTCGCGGCACTCCTCTTCAACGCGATCGTGATGCCGCGCGTGGGGCGCGGAATCTACCGCGACCCGGGGTCGGCGCGCGACGCCGGAATCGTGGCGTACCCGGCCGTGGTCCTGCTCCTCATTCTCGTGTTCTCGGGCAAGTACGTCTCGATCGCCGCCGCGGTCTGGGCGATGATGGCCTTCGGCGATCCCGCGGCCGCGATCGTCGGCCGCAGCGTCGGGGGACCGACCCTTCCCTGGAACCGGGGCAAGACGTGGGCCGGCCTGCTCTCCAACTGGGCCGTCGGCGGGGCGGCGGCGATCGCCGTGTTTCTCTTCGTGACCCGCCGCGCGCCCGAGGTGTCGGGTGCCGCCATTCTGCTCATCGGCGCCGCGATCTACGCCTTTCTCGAGTCCGTGCGCGCGGGGATCGACGACAACATCGTGGCGGCCTTCCCGACGGCGCTCGTCGTCTACCAGATGGGGCTGCACTGGCCTCCGCCCTTTCTGCGGGCCGGCGACATCGGCGGGACGCGGCTCGTCGTGGCGCTCGGCGTCAACGCCGCCGCGGCCGCGGTCATCGGCCTTTCGGGCGTCGTCCGCCGTTCGGGAGCGATCGCCGGCGGGATCCTCGGCTTCCTGATCCTCGCCTTCGGGGGGTGGGGAGCGTACGCGCTGCTCTGGATCTTTTTCCTCGCCGGAACGCTGGCCACGAAACTCGGCTACCGGCGCAAGGCTTCCCTCGGCGTTGCCCAGGCCGACGCGGGCCGGCGCGGCGCCGCGCACGCCGTCGCCAACTGTGTCGTGCCCGCGGCGCTGACGCTCCTCGGAGTGCGGTCGATCGCCTTCGTCGGCGCATTCTCCGCGGCGCTCGCCGACACGCTCGGCACCGAGATCGGCACGCTCTACGGCCGCCGTCCCGTCTCTCCGCTCACGCTGCGCCCGTTGCCGCCGGGCACGCCCGGCGCCATTTCGCTCGCGGGCACCGCCGCGAGCCTCGCGGGTGGCGCGGTCATGGCGGCAGCCGGCGCCGCGCTCGGCCTCGTCCCGCCGGGCCTCGCGTGGGCGGCCGCGCTCGGCGGGTTCCTCGGGGCGCTCGCCGAGAGCGTTCTGGCGGCGATCGGGCGGCGCTACTTCTTCCGGCTCGACCACGAGTTCGCAAACGCCTTGAACACGTTCCTCGGCGCGATGGTGGCGCTGCGGATCGCCGGGGCGGGGGCGCCGTGAAGCGCTACCTGCGGCTCGCGCGTCCGTTCACGCTGCTGCCGCCGCTCCTGGGGATCGTGTCCGGCGCGGTCTGCGCCTTCGGCTCGGCGCACAACCCCGACCCGGCCCGCCGCGTGACCTGGGCCGTGGTCCTGACGGTCGCGATCGGCTCGCTCTGTGCGTCGGCCATGAACGCGGCGTCGAACATCATCAACCAGATCGCCGACCTCGAGATCGACCGGAAGAACAAGCCCGACCGTCCGCTCGTGACGGGGGAGGTCGGGATGGGGGGCGCCTGGGCGCTGGCCGCGGTTCTGTACGTGCTGGCGATCGTCCCGACCTGGCTCGTCGTGCCTTACCCCTACGTGAGCTTCGCGGAGCGGATGGCGGCGCCGCTCCACCTCCACGCCGCATTCTTCATCTACTGCGTCGGCGCGCTCGCGACCTTCGTGTACTCGTTCCCGGCCTTCGGACGCTCCAAGCGCCACTGGTTCTGGGCCAACTTCACGATCGCCGTCACCCGCGGCGGGCTGCTCAAGGTCGCGGGCTGGTCGTTCGTCGCGTCGGTCCTGCACGGGGAGGCCTGGGCGCTCGGCGGGATCTTCGCGTTCTTTCTCCTCGGCGCGACCTCCACCAAGGACTTCTCCGACATGGAGGGCGACCGCGTCCACGGCTGCATCACGCTTCCGGTGCGCTTCGGGGTCGCACGGGCGGCGAAAATGATGGCGCCCTTCTTCGTCCTGCCGTGGCTCCTGATTCCGGTCTTCACCTGGCTCCCGGGGGACTGGCGGCTGACGGGGAACCGGCCTTTCCTGACGGCCCTCGGGCTGGTGCTCGCGGCCTGGGGCGCCTATACGGCGCGCCTCCTTCTGAAGAACCCCGAGGAGCTCGCGACGACCGAGAACCACCCGGCGTGGACGCACATGTACCTGATGGTCATGGCCGCCCAGGTCGGTTTCGCGCTCGCCTACATGGTCTGAACGCGCCGGCGCCCTCGGGGAGGCGTAAAATGGGCGCAGACATGAAACAACAAGCGGCGGCGCCGGCCGCGGAGCCGCCCGAGGAAGACGGCCTCCGGGTCCGCTGGAGCGGACTCGCGCTGACGTTCGACGAGAAGACCCTGAACGTCCTGGTTCACCGGCTCGTCGACGAGGTGCCCGACCTCCAGGACCTCAAGATCCGCGTGGCCCCCGGGGAGCTCTCCGCCACCCTCGTGGTCCACCGGTTCGGCGTGCCGCTCTCGGCGCGGGCGACGCTCTCGCAGCTGCGCCTCAAGGACGGGTTCCTCGCCTTCGTCCTCGACCGGGTGCAGGCGCTCTCCTTCATCCCGATCCCCGACCAGCTCCTGACGTACCTCGTCGACCGGGCGCCCGAGGGCCTCCTGACCTGGTACCGCGACGACCGGATCATGGTCGTCAACCTGACCGACTGGATGCCCCCCGGCGTCGACCTCTCGCTCGAGCGAACCGAGTTCGAGAACGGGGCGCTCACGTTGCACTTCGCGCCGGGCTCCTATAACCTCGCCGAAATTCTGACTGAGACTTTCCAAGGACCGGGGGCTTAGGCGAGGTCCGGCGGTTCGGGCCTCGAGGAGGAGCGCATGAAACGAAGGACCCTCTCCGTGTATCTCACTCTGCTGGCGGTCGTTCCCATGGTCTTCGCGGCACCCCTGATGATGCGCAAGCAGACCGTCATCTCCGTGCCCGAGCCCGGCAAGGTCGAACCCCTCTACGGCCTCGCCTACAAGGCCAACGCCTTCGAGGCCACCATCACTTCCGTGAAGCTGACGCTGACCTCCGAGGGGGAGGCCGATCCGGTCGTCGGGGACTGGACCTTCCTCGGCTCCAACTCCGACGGCCAGATGCACAAGGTCGAGATCTACACGCGGCTGCTCGACGAGAACGGAACGCAGATAGCGCAGACTTCCAAGCTCTGCATGCTCGGCGGGGGCTACCACGACTATCCCTGCAAGGTGGACCTGAAGGTGAAGGCCTCCGAATGGAAGGTCATCAAATCCGTTCGCATCGTGACCGACTGGCAGAGTTGAGCCGCCGGCCCTGATCGACGCGCGCGTTCCGGGGCGGCGCCGCGAGCCGGCAGTTCTTCTGGCTGTCGGTGCGGCGCTGCTCGTCCTTTCGGGCGTCGCGCCGAAGGACCGCTACACCTGGGTCCTCGAGGTCGCTCCGGCCGTCGTGGCCGCGATCGTCCTCGTCGCGACATATCGCCGCTTTCCGCTGACGCCGCTGGCGTACCGGCTGATCCTCGTGCACGCGAGCATCCTGATGCTCGGCGGCCACTACACCTACGCCGAGGTCCCCCTGGGTTTCTGGGTGCGCGACCTCTTCGGGCTCGCCCGCAACCACTACGACCGCCTCGGCCACTTCGCGCAGGGTTTCGTGCCGGCGATCGTCGCCCGCGAGATCCTTCTGCGCAAGACGCCGCTGAAGTCGGGCGGCTGGGTGTTCTTTCTCGTCACCTGCATCTGCCTCGCGATCTCGGCCTTCTACGAGTTCATCGAGTGGTGGACGGCGCTCGCGTCGGGCGAGGCGGCCGATGCCTTTCTCGGAACGCAGGGCGACGTCTGGGACACGCAGTGGGACATGTTCCTGTGCCTCGTGGGCGCGCTCACGGCGCAGCTGACGCTGTCACGCTTCCACGACCGGGAGCTCGCGCGAATCGGGGCTTGAGGAAAGCGCTCCTCGCCCTCGCGGCGCTTCTCGCGGCGGCGGCGCTCTTCGCCGGCTGGCTGGTCTGGCGGACTTTCCCCCGGATGCGCGGGACGGTCCGCGTCGCCGGCCACGCCGCGCCCGTCCACATCGAAACCGACTTGCGCGGGGTGCCGACGATCCGGGCCGAGTCGGCCGACGACGCGATGTACGGCCTCGGCTACGCGCACGCCCGCGATCGGTTGTGGCAGATGGAGTTCCAGCGCCGGCTCGGCTCCGGGCGGCTCGCCGAGATCCTGGGTGCCGAGCTCGTGCCGGCGGACCGCTTTCTCCGCACGGTCGGCTTCCGGCGCGCCGCAGAGGCCTCCTGGCCGACCCTGTCCGCCTCCGCGCGGCATACGCTCGAAGCGTACGCCGCCGGCGTCAACGCCTTCGTGGCCGCCGACCCGGCGCGTCCCATCGAGTTCCGGATCCTGCGCTTGTCCCCGGAGCCGTGGACCCCGGTCGACACCCTGGTCTGGGGCAAGATGATGGCCTGGGACCTCGCGGGCAACGCCCGCGACGAGATCCGCCGCGCGCGCTTCGTCGAGGCCGTCGGGGCGGAGCGGGCGTCGCAGCTGCTGCCCCTGGCGGGCTCCGCGCCGACGATCCTCGAGGCCGGAGAATGGCCGGCTCACGCCGCGGGAGAGGCGTCGGGGGCGCGCGCCCGGCCGTCCCCGGTTCCCTGGGGCCGGCTCGCCGCCGCCTTCGAATCGGTGGCCGCACTGGGGCTCGCGGCCGGAGAGGATCTCGGCAGCAACTCCTGGGTTCTCGGGGGTGGGCGCACCGCGAGCGGCAAGCCGATCCTCGCCAACGATCCCCACCTGGGCCTCCGGACGCCGTCGGTCTGGTACCTCGCTTCGATCGACGCGCCGGGATTGCACGCGACGGGGGCCACGCTTCCCGGCGTGCCGGGGGTCGTTATCGGCCACAACGACCGGATCGCCTGGGGGATCACATCGCTCGAGCCGGACGTGCAGGACCTCTTCGTCGAGGAGGTCGATCCGAAGGACCCGTCGCGCTACCGCCACCGCGGCGAGTGGAAGCGGTTCGAGGAGCGTCGCGAGACGATCCGGGTCCGCGGCGGCGCCGACGTCGCGCTCGTGGCGCGGAGCTCCGTCCACGGGCCTGTCGTGACCGACGCCTTCGCCGGCGCCGACCGGCTCGGGCCGGCGGTCGCGCTGGCGTGGACGGGTCTCGATGCCGGCGGCGGCACCGTCGAGGCCTTTTTCGCGCTCGAAACGGCCCAGGACTGGAACGCGTTCCTCGCGGCGGCGCACCGCATCCAGGCACCCGCCCAGAATCTCGTGTACGCCGACGTCGACGGGCACATCGGGTACACGGCCTCCGGAGCCATGCCCGTGCGCCCGCGCGCCGACGGGCTCACTCCCGTCCCGGGCGCAGGCGAGGACGACTGGGCGGGAAGGATCGCGGCCGAAGCCCTCCCGTTCGCGTTCGATCCGCCCCGCGGCTTCCTCGTGACCGCCAACAACCGGGTCGTGCCCTCGGAGCCCTATCCCTTCGGACTGACCTGGGCCGAGCCATATCGGGCGGCCCGCATCACGGAGATGCTCGAGACGCGGGACCGGCTCACGCCGGACGACGTCGCTGCAATCCAGCTCGACCGCCTGTCGCTCCGGGCGCGCGAGCTCCTGCCGCTCCTCACCGACACGCGGCCGGCGGACGCGGCTTCGCGCGAGGCGCTCGCGCTTCTTTCCGGCTGGACCGGCGACATGGCCCCCGGGTCCGCGGGCGCGGCGGTCTACGCGGCCTGGTTCGACGAGCTCGCGAAAATGCCCGAGGACGAGCTCGCGGGCATCGACCGGGGCGCGACGCGGGGCCGTTTCATCCTCGACGCGCTGCGCGACCATCCGGAGTGGTGCGACGACGCCCGCACGCCGGCGGTCGAGACGTGCGCCGCGTTCCAGGCCGCGGCGCTCGCGCGGGCGACGGCGATGCTCGGGCGCCGCCTCGGGTCGGATCCGTCGGGGTGGCGGTGGGACCGACTCCACCGCGCCGTGCTTCCGCACGACGTCTTTCACCGGGTGCCCGTGCTGCGGCGCTTCTTCGACCTCGAGGCCGGCCAGGGCGGCGACGGGTCGACCGTCAACGTGGGCTCCGTCGCTCAGGACGGCTCCTTCGCGATGCACGACGGGCCGAGCTA
This sequence comes from uncultured Acidobacteriota bacterium, assembly GCA_963805495.1. Classification (GTDB taxonomy): domain Bacteria; phylum Acidobacteriota; class Thermoanaerobaculia; order UBA5066; family Gp7-AA6; genus DAHUXD01. The sequence goes on from CAWDUQ010000001.1 coordinate 1,309,492, forward strand.
CCGTCAGATCGTGGATCTCGGCGAGCTCTCCCGAAGCCGGTTCGTTCAGACGACGGGGCAGTCGGGCAACGTGTTCGACCGCCACTACCGGGATTTCCTCCCCGACTGGCGCGACGGCCGCTACTTCGAGATCGGGACGGAACCCGCGGCGGACGTCCTCATCCTTCAGTCGCCCTGAGGGGCGCGAGAACGCCCGTCCAGAGCTGCCCGTCCGTCCGGTAGCGGTCGCCGCCGCCGTTGCGGCCTTCGACGGCTCCCCGCTCCGCCGGGCGGACCTCGATCCGCGCGAGGCGCCCGGCGCGGCGCAGGTCCTCGAACAGCGTGCGCCGCTCCCCGTCGACGTCCGGGTCGATGTGGTGCATCACCTCGCCCGTGAAGCGCGAGACCCCGACGGACCGGTCGAAGGTCGCGGCGCCGATCCAGGCGGACTCGCCCGCTTGCCACAGCCGGACGTGGTGGCGCCGTCGGGGGCTCCGGCCCTCGGCGCGCTCGAAGGCGAGATCCTGCGGGCGGCCGAAGAGGAAGTGGGTGCTGACGGGCGCGGAAGGATAGGGCCGGTCGAGCAGAACGCTCGCGGCGTCCCGCCACCCCGAGGCGAGCGTGATCCGGTCGGCCGCATGCCAGCCCGCCGAGGTCATCGCCGCGACGACCTCGGCGCGCGAGCCCGTGAAGACGACGTTGAGCGGATCTCCCGGGATGCCTTCCGCCGTCCGCGTGCAGCCGGGCGCGGGCGCGGCCCTCGCGATGCGATGGTAGCCGCGCCAGGAAAGGGGCACCACGACGTAGGCGAGGCTGGCGTAGGCCGGCAGAAGGAGCAGCGCGGCGAGGCGCGCCGCCCGGGTGAATGAGCTCATCGGTCGCCGATCCTGGGGCAGCGGCCATGAACGCAGGATGAATACGGTCCCGCGCCTCTCATCGGGGGCCCCCGAGGCCCGGCCAGAAGTGTCGGTGCGCGGCGAGGACGGCGTCGAGGATCCTTGCGGCCGCGTGGGAAGGCTCCCCGGGCTCGCTGCCGGCGGCCGGTTCGCCGGCCAGGGTGCGCAGGCAGGCCGCCGCCGAGGCCGCGATCGCGTCGAGGTTGTAGCCGCCCTCGAGCGCGAGCGCCACTCGCCCGCCGGCGAGCGTCTGCAGGCGCGCGGTCAGCCGGGCGTATCCGGCGGGCGTCAAGCGCATGTCGCCGAGCGGATCGCCCTCGGCCGCGTCGAAGCCCGCCGACACGAGGACGAAGTCCGGGGCGAAGAGCCGGGCGATCGGCAGGAGGACGCGGTCGAAGGCCGCCAGATGCTCGGCGTCGCCCATCCCGCCGCCCCACGGCACGTTGACGGTGAAGCCGCGGCCCTGAAGGCCGCCCATCTCGGCGATCGCGCCCGTGCCGGGGTAGTACGGATACTCGTGGGTCGAGAAGTAAAGGACCGAAGGATCCTCCCAGAACGAGTGCTGCGTGCCGTTGCCGTGGTGAAGGTCCCAGTCCACGATGAGGATCCTCGAGGCGGCCCCCGAGGCCTGGACGGCGCGGGCCGCGACGGCGACGTTGTTGAAGATGCAAAACCCCATCGCGCGGTCGGCCTCGGCATGGTGGCCCGGCGGCCGCAGCAGCGCGAGCCCGTTCGAGAGCGCTCCGGAGGCGACCCCGACCGCCAGGTCCACGAGGCCGCCGGCGGCCAGGCGCGCGGCGCGCGCCGAGTCGCGGCACGTGTACGTGTCGGGATCGAGCTGAAGGTGGTCGGACTCGGCCGTCTTCCCGATGCGGAAGAGGTGGCCCGATGTGTGGATGCGCAGCAGCTCCTCGTCCGTCGCTTCGCGGGCCGGCACGGCGCGGCAGCGCGCGGCGAGACCGTCCGCCGCGAGGCGGCGCCGAATGGCCAGGAGACGCCCGGGGTGCTCCGGGTGCTCGTAGGGCGCCCGGTGGAGGAGGAAGGCGTCATCGTCGACGAGCCCGGTCGTCATCGCGTGCGCATCCAGATGAGAGCGGCGAGGAAGAGCAGCCCGTAGAGCAGCACCAGGATCACCGCGAGGCCGGGGCCCCTGCGTTTTCGGGGCGCCTCAGGCATCGAGCGCGGCGGTCAGCGCGGCCGGATCGGAGACCGGCGCACGGCAGGAGAAGCTTTCGCAGACCCAGGCCCGCGCGGGACCGGTTCCTTCCCGGCCCTCGGAGAGCGCCGCGAGCTCGGGCAGGTCCGAACCCGCATGGGCGAGAACACGGTTGAGCTTGCGTGCCGCGAACGCCGCGGCGCGGAGCGCCTCGAAATCGGTGCGGCCGGGCTCTCCGCCGAGCACGACCTCGCGCGGGGCGTCGGTCCGGAAGTCGAGGGCGCAGAGAAGGCGCGGGAAGGCCGGGGAGGCCTGCCCGACGACCGAGGCGAAGGCCGACAGGACCTCGTCGGCGCGGCGACGCCGGGAATCCTCGCCGGTGAACGCCGCCAGGCGCAGCAGGTTCATCGCCGCGACGGAATTGGAAGAGGGCGTCGCGCCGTCGTAGGACTCGGCCGGCCGGAGGATGAGGCCGTCGTGCGGCGCGGCGCAGAGGTAGTACGCCCCGCCGGCCCCCGCGAAGTCCGCCTCGAAGACGGACTGGAGCCGGACGGCCTCGCGAAAGTACCGGGGCTCGAAGGTCGCTTCGTAGAGGTCGAGCAGCGCTTCGACGAGGAACGCATAATCGGTCGAGAAGCCCGGGATGTCGGCGCGCCCGGCCTTCTCCCGGTGGAGCAGCCGGCCGTCGCGTACGCAGGTCGCGAGGACCCGGTCCGCCGCGTCCCGCGCCGCCTTTTCGTAGCGCGGCTCGGACAGGACCCGGCCCGCGAGAGCGAAGGCCGAGATCGCGAGCGCCGACCAGTCGGTCAGCAGCTTGTCGTCGGTTCCCGGCCGCACGCGTCCTCCGCGCGCCGCGTACATGCGGGCGCGGGCCTCGGCCAGGAGCCGCGCGATCTCGGGCTCGCTCCGGCCGAACTCGACGGCGAGCTCCGGCAGCGTCCGCACGACCGAGAGGACCGTCTCGCCCCCTTCGAAGTTGCCCGCGCCGGTGACGCCGAAGCGGGCCGCGACGATCGGGGCCGCGTCGCCCCCGACGACCTCCGCGAGCGATTTCGGGTTCCAGACGTAGAAGGTGCCCTCTTCGCCGCCCGAGTCGGCGTCCTGCGCGGCGAAGAATCCGCCACCGGGCGGCGTCATCTCGGCGAGCAGGTAGTCGAGGGTCTCGCGCGCGACGCGCGCGTAGTCGGCGACGCCGAAGGCCCGGTGCGCGAGGACGTAGACACGGGCGAGCATCGCGTTGTCGTAGAGCATCTTCTCGAAGTGCGGCACGAGCCAGCGGGCGTCGACCGAGTAGCGATGGAAGCCGCCGCCGACCTGGTCGTACATGCCGCCGGCCGCCATTCGGTCGAGGGTCTTCTCGACCATGGCGCGGGCCTCGGGATCGCCCGTGCGGATCGACCGCCGGATCAGGAGCTCCAGCCGCATCGAAGGGGGGAACTTCGGCGCGCCGCCGAATCCGCCCTCGGCCGGGTCGAACTGCCGGGAGAGCGCGGCGACGGCGGTATCGAGAAGGTCCGCCGGGAGCTCTCCTCCTCCCGCGTGGAGCGCCGCCGCGGCCCCGGCCTGCAGATGCGAGAGCATCTCGCCGGCCGAAGTTTCGAGCTCGTCGCGGCGCGTTTTCCATGCGTCGGCGATCGCGGCGAGGATCTGGAGGAAACCGGGCCGGCCCCAGCGCGAGGACGGCGGGAAATAGGTGCCGCCGTAGAAGGGCCGCCCGTCCGGCGTCAGGAAGAGCGACAGGGGCCAGCCGCCGCTCCCGGTCATCATCTGCACGGCCTGCATGTAGATGTCATCGACGTCGGGGCGCTCTTCCCGGTCGACCTTGATCGACACGAAGTCGCGGTTGAGCGCCTCCGCGACCCGCTCGGTCTCGAACGACTCGTGCTCCATGACGTGGCACCAGTGGCAGGTCGAGTAGCCGATCGAGAGGAACACCGGGCGGTCCTCGGCTTTCGCGCGGGCGAAGGCTTCCGGCCCCCACGGATACCAGTCGACCGGGTTGTCCTTGTGCTGGAGGAGGTAGGGGCTCGATTCGGCGGCGAGGCGATTGACCACGCCGAGAGCTTAACCCGTCGTCGCCGCGTTCAGGAGATCCGCAGGCCCCGGCGCGGCTCGGCCGTGATCGTGATCTCGTCGTCCCGGTCGCGGATCGTCACGAGGTCGCCCGGGTCGAGCTCGTCGAGGTGGCGGATGAGGTCCCGCGCGGACATCGGGTGGTCCTCGGAGAAAACCTCGACCAGGGAGCGCGGCAGGCGGATGTGGACCTTCTGGTCCCAGTCGTCGCGGACGTCGATCAGGATGGCGTCGCCGTCGGAGCGGACTTCGATCGTCTGGTCGTCTTTCCGGATGACCCCGGGCTTGTCGGGCGTGCTCTCGTCGGCGGCGTCGAGGATCTGCCGCGGCGTCACGTCGCTCTTGTCCCAGGCCGTGCGGATGTCGCCGTCGAGGGCGTCGTCGATGTGGGCAAGCCGGGTCAGCTGCGCGATGAGCGCGACCGGAACGTGGACCGAGAACTTGCGCGTCTCGCCGCCGTCCGTCTTCTTGACCTCGACGCGGAACCCCCGGATCCGGTGGAAGTCGCGCGCCGGCCCCCGCCAGTAGGCGATGCCCAGGGCGAAGAGGACGACCACGAAGACCCCCAGGACGACGGCCCGCACTTCCTTGTTCATCGCGCGTAAGTCTCCCATTGGTTCCTAACGCGCGCCGTCCCGGAAAGTTCGCGCCCGGGCTTCGGCGGGGGCGGCCCTTGTGGTAGTTTGCTCGCGGGAGCGCCCCGCAAGGGGTTGTTGCGGCAAGCTTTATGCCTCATTTCATCACCGACACGTGCATCGGGTGCGGGGTCTGCGAGATCAAGTGCCCCACGCACACGATTACGGGCGACAAGAACGAGAAGTACGTGATTCACCACGACCGGTGCATCGACTGCTCGGTCTGTGCCCGGTACTGCCCGGTCTCCTGCATCCAGGACCAGAAGGGCGAGCTCGTCGAGAAGGTCCGGCCCAAGGACATTCCCAAGGCGATCGTCGACCGGGACCTCTGCACGGGCTGCGAGTTCTGCATCGACATCTGCCCGTTCGACTGCATCTACCTGATCGACGACCCTCTCCACGAGACCTTCCACAAGATCGCCGAGGTCGATGCCGGGCCCTGCGTCTCCTGCCGGCTCTGCGAAACCGTCTGCGAGAAGGACGCCATCTTCGTCCCCAACCCGATCACGCAGGCGAAGCGCTACCTCCCGGTCCTGTGACCGAGCCGCCGCGCGACACCGCGCCTCCCGATGACGAAGAGGCGGAGGAGCCCCGCGGCGCCGGGCGCCTCATCGCGCGATTCTTTCTCCTGCCTCTCCTGGTGGTCGGGGCGGCGGTCGGCATCTTCCTGGTCTTCAACCTCATGACCTTCGAGCGGCGGAGCCCGCGCGACTACCTCCAGGAGGTCCGCGGCGGGACCGCGAACCGCCGCTGGCAGGCCGCCTTCGAGCTCTCCCGCTCCCTCGGAAACCTGCCCCCCGAGGAACGGGCCTCGCTGACGGCGGAAACGCTGCGGATTTTCGAGGGCCTTTCGGGAAAGCGTCCGGAGGATGCCCCGGTGCGGCGCTATCTCGTGCTCGTTCTCGGCCGGCTTGGAGAGCGCTCCGCGGGGCCCGCACTCGAGAAGGCCGCATCGGACGCCGACCCCGACACCCGCCTGTACGCCGTCTGGGCCCTCGGCCGGATCGGGGATCCCGCGGCGATCGAGACGGTTCTCGCATCGTCCCAATCCGAGGACGCCGGGGCCCGCAAGATGGCGGCCTACGTCCTCGGGCAGCTGCGGGACCAGCGCGCGGTTGCGAGGCTGCAGGTGCTCGCCGAGGACAAGGTCGCCGACGTGCGCTGGAACGCGGCGATCGCGCTCGCGGAGCTCGGCGACCGCTCGGGCCTCCCGGTCCTCCGGTCGATGATCGACCGGGACGCGCTCGCCCGCCAGGCGACGATATCGAGCGAGCAGGCGGAGGCGGCCATGGTCAACGCGCTGAAGGCCCTCGCCCTGCTGAGGGACCCCGAAACGCTGCCGCGCATCGACGAGATAGCGAAAAGCGACCCGAACCTGCGCGTGCGCGACGCCGCCCGCCGAGCGGCGGAAGCCACGCGCGGGCCGGGAGCGAAACGTCTTGAGGGTCGCGACACCCTTTTGGTAGGCTGAGGCCCCGAGAATTGATGTCTACGGCCCCGAACAGCGCCCCCACGCCACAGCCCGACGTCACCCTCGACGGGGTCACCCGGCGCTCCACCCTGAAGTGGATGACGCTCGCCTGGACGGGTTTCGCGGCGGCGACCGCCGCCGGCCTGACCGCGACGGTCCGCTTCCTCTTCCCCAATGTCCTTTTCGAGCCGCCCACGCGGTTCAAGGCGGGGGACCCCTCGACCTACGCCCTGGGCGTGGACGAGCGCTGGAAGGAGAAATACGGGGTCTGGATCGTCCGGAACACCAATTCGATCTACGCTCTGGTGGCCGTTTGCGTGCACCTCGGCTGCACGCCCAACTGGCTCGCCGCGCAGAACAAGTTCAAGTGCCCGTGCCATGGCTCGGGCTACTACGTTTCGGGCATCAACTTCGAGGGCCCGGCCCCGCGGCCGCTGGAGCGCGCGGAGATCGGGGTTTCGGCCGAGGACGGCCAGATCATCGTCGACAAAGCGACGCGCTACCTCTACGAGCGCGGCCAGTGGAGCGACCCCAAGGCGTTCGTCAAGATGGCTTAGGCCGCGACTCGAAATAACAGCAGGCAGCGGAGGTTCGATTGGGTTCTCGATGGCGTGACATCCAGCAGGCGATCGTCTCGAGCCAGCTCTGGAAATCCATCTTCCGCGTCGGGATCCCGGACACCAATCGCAAGCGCGTGCTGGCGATGCTCGGCAACGTCGTCCTGCACCTGCATCCGGTCAAGACCCGCAAGTCCGGCGTGAAGATGCGCTACACGTGGTGCGCCGGCGGCGTGACCTTCTTCCTCTTCCTCGTGCTGACGTTTACCGGTCTCCTCCTGATGTTCTACTACCGGCCGACCGTCGAGTACGCCTTCGTCGACATCCTCGACCTGCGCGAGCAGGTGCCGTTCGGCATCATGCGCGAGGTCCACCGCTGGGGCGCGCACGCGATGGTGATCTCGGTCTGGATCCACATGTTTCGCGTGTTCATGACCGGCTCCTATAAGCCGCCCCGCGAGTTCAACTGGGTTATCGGCGTGATCCTCCTCGTGCTCACGCTCCTTCTCTCGTTCACCGGCTACCTGCTGCCGTGGGACCAGCTCGCCATCTGGGCCATCACGGTCGGTTCCAACATGGCCTCGGCGACGCCGCTGATCGGCATCCAGGGCCCGGGCACGTCGTTGCTCAAGATCGGCGACATCCAGCTCGTCACTTCGACCAACGACGCCCGGTTCGGTCTGCTCGGCGGCCGCTTCGTCGGCGCCGGCGCGCTCCTTCGCTTCTACGTTCTCCACTGTGTCGGGATCCCCCTGATCGCGGCATTCCTCATGGCCGTCCACTTCTGGCGCGTCCGCAAGGACGGCGGGATTTCGGGGCCGGTGTGACCGTCGCTCGCGCTTGCTCGGGGCCTGCTTCGCATCGGCCCGCGGCTCGCCCGGTTGCGGGCTCGACCGCGGGCCTGGCCCCTCGCTGCGCGCTCGCTCCCGCGGCGCGAACCTCCTCCCTCCCTTCGGTCGGGAGACTATTCGCGCCGCGAACGTCAGCCGCGGCGACCTGCCGAGCTGGATGGGGCCCGAGGGGAGCGTCCAGGCCGTGATCCTCGTCCAGTTCGTCAAGAACGCGATCGACTTCCTGTCGGCGCCGCAGTACCTGGTCAGCGGAGCTTTGGTCGGGTTGATCCTTCTGATCCACTGGGCGCCGGCCTGGTCGAAGAAGGGCGGGCTCGTCATGCTCGCGATCGTGGCGGGCGGCATCGGCCTCTCGTACCTCGATCCCAACTTCAACAAAGTCGCGACCCTCCCCGACAACGTGCCGATCGTCGGGATGATCTTCCTCGTCGGCTTCTTCTTCTGGTTCTCGATGAGCCAGGCCTACGAAAACGACCGGCGGATCGCCCAGGGCCGTCCGCCGATCGAGGGGGAGGATGCGGCGCAGAAGGTCTTCTCGTGGCCGGACCTCGTCTACGTCGAGCTCATCTGCCTCGTGGTGGTCATGGCCGTGATGATCGTCTGGTCGATCGCCCTGAAGGCCCCGCTCGAAGAGCCCGCCAACCCCACCGACTCGCCCAACCCGGCCAAGGCCCCGTGGTACTTCCTGGGCCTGCAGGAGATGCTGGTCTACTTCGACCCGTGGCTCGCCGGCGTCGTCCTGCCGTCGCTCATCATCGTGGGTCTCATGGCGATCCCGTACATCGACACGAATCCGAAGGGCAACGGCTACTTCACGTTCAAGGAGCGCCGCTTCGAGATCACGATCTTTCTCGTGGGGTTCCTCGTGCTCTGGTGCGTCCTGATCGTCCTCGGGACGTTTCTGCGGGGACCGAACTGGAACTTCTTCGGTCCGTACGAGTTCTGGGACATCAACAAGCTCGTGCCCCTCAACAACATCAACCTGTCGGAGATCATCTGGATCAAGGTCCTGAAGCGAAGCATGCCGAACTTCTGGCTCTTCCGGGAGATCTTCGGCCTCGCGCTCGTCGGGTTCTACATCGCCGTGCTCCCGCTCCTCCTGTCGAAGACGCTGCTGCGCCGCTTTTTCGAGAAGATGGACATGCCCCGCTACTTCATCGGCGTGACGCTCGCGCTCATGATGATGTCGCTGCCGATCAAGATGTACCTGCGCTGGATCTTCAACCTCAAGTACATCGTGTCGATCCCCGAGTTCGCCTTCAACATCTAGCCGAGCCATGCCCCGTAAGCCGCCCGCCGAACCGATCGATCACCACTACGACATTCCGCGGCTCAACCGCGCGTTCACGTGGACGGCGGTCGCGCTCACGGCGGTCTTCATCTGGATGGTCATCCAGGACTACTCGCGCGACTGGAAGACGATCCAGCGCACGTTCATGCGCCTCGACGCGAAACTGACGCGTGAGGCGGCGATCGCCGCCCGCCGGAAGGCGCTCGACGCGGAGCACGCGAAGCTCGTCGGGGAGTTGAAAGCCGCGCGCGCCGAGGTCGCACAGAAGGCCGGTGACCTGCGGCGTTCGCAGGCGAAGCTGAAATCGCTCGATCCCCGGATCTACGGGGCCGACCAGGAGTACAAGTTCACCAAGGCGGCCTTCGACGCCGCGCTCTACAAGTACGAGGACGCTCTCGCGAACCGCCCGGCGGCGGCGGCCTCGGCCAGGAAGGACCTCGACGCCCTCCGCAAGCAGCTCGACGAACGCACGGTGCGTCTGGCGAAGCTGAAGAGCGAAGAGACGGCGGCGCAGGCGGAGATCGACCTCATCAACGCCCGCAAGAAGGACATCGAGAACACGCTCGAGAAGCAGACGGCGGACTTTCGCCTGTCCCGCCAGAAGTACGCGGGCCTCAAGCAGGACACGCTCTTCAACCTCCGCAACTCGCCGATCCTCGACATGATCAACCCGTCCCTGCGGGTGCAGCAGGTGCAGTTGCCGGACCACTTCATCAACGTCAACTTCATGGAGATCCCCCGGGTCGACCGCTGCACGACGTGCCACGTGGCTGCCGACCGGAAGGGGTTCGAGGACCCCAGGATCCGGGAAGTCTTCCGGACGCACCCGCGCATCCACCGGATGGTCGGAAGCGAGTCGATGCATCCGGCCAACTCCTTCGGGTGCACGCCCTGCCACGGCGGCCGCGATCGCGCGACGTCGTTCTGGTCGGCCGGTCACTCCCCGGAGACGGAGGCCCAGAAGGCGGCCTGGACGAAGAAGTACGACTGGGAGTTCGACCGCTTCAACGAGAACCCGGTCCTTCCGCTCAAGTACGCCGAGGCCGGCTGCTACCGCTGCCACGCGAAGGAGGCCGGATTCCCCGAGGCTCCGACGCTCGACGCGGGAATGCGGGTCGTCGAGTCGCTCGGCTGCTGGGGCTGTCACCGGATCGACGGCCTCGAAAAGCAGGGTCTGCCGAAGGTCGGGCCGTCGCTCGAGCGGGTCGCCGCGAAGGTCCCGCGGGACTGGACGACGCGGTGGGTGATGAACCCGGCGTCCTTCCGGCCGAACACGAAGATGCCGACCTTCTTCTACCAGGAAAACTTCATCGACGTCTCCGGTCCGCGGAAGCCGGACCCGGCGCAGAAGGCCATGAACGAGCGCGGCCGGACCGAGAACGACACGATGGTCAACGCCATCGTGGCGTACCTGTACGACAAGTCCAGGCCCGCCGACGTCCCCGCGGTCGCCGGCCGGGGCGACGCGGCCCGGGGTGCGAAGCTCCTCGCCGAAAGGGGCTGCTACGGATGCCACCTCGCCGACCCGAAGGCCGAACGCGATCTGACGGGCACGTACCGCCAGTTCGGGCCGAATCTCGCCGGCGTCGGATCGAAGGCTTCGCGGGACTGGATCTACCACTGGATCCTCAACCCGAAGGAGTGGAACCCGGACACCAAGATGCCGAACCTCCGCCTGACGGAGACGGAGGCGCTCGACATCGCCGAGTACCTCACGACGCTCAAGGCGCCGGCCGGCTTCGAGAACGTCTCGCTTCCGAAGACCGACGAAAAAATCCTCGACTCGATCGCTCTCTACTTCGAGATGTCGACGAAGACGCTCTTCGACGCGAAGGCCGACCTCGCGAAGATGGACCTCAACGCGCGCGAGGTCTACACGGGCAAGAACCTGATTGCCCACTACGGCTGCTACGCCTGCCACGCGATCCCGGGCTTCGAGGATGCCAAGCCGATCGGCACCGAGCTGACCGAGGAGGGCTCGAAGGCCGTCCACCGTCTCGACTTCGGCTTCATCCACATTCCGCACACGCGCCACGACTGGTTCCGCACCAAGCTCCACGAGCCGCGGATCTTCGACCGCGACCGCGCCCGCGGGTGGGAGGAGAAGCTGCGGATGCCGAACTTCCGGCTCTCCCCGCGCGAGCTCGATCAGGTCGTGACGGTGGTCCTCGGCCTCCAGCAGCTGAACGCCGCGCCCCAGGTGGTCAAGCAGCTCTCGCCGCGGGAGGCCGCGGTCGAGCGCGGCCGGCGCATCGTCAAGAACCACAACTGCCAGGGCTGCCACGTCATCGAGGGTGTCGGCGGCTCCTACCGCTCCGTCGTCGCGGACGTGTCGCTCGCGCCGCCGATCATCCAGGGCGAGGGCGCGAAGGTCCAGAGCGACTGGCTCTTCGGCTTCCTCCAGGCGCCGAAGACCGGGCAGATCCGCCCGTGGCTCGAGGCGCACATGCCGACCTTCGGGTTCACCGACGCGGAGCTCAACGACCTGACGCAGTACTTCGCGTCGCTCGACCGCGCGTCCTACCCGTTCCTCGTCGCCGACTACGCCACCAATCCCGCGAGCTGGGCGGCGGGCAAGAAGACCTTCGAGCTCCTCAAGTGCGCGCAGTGCCACCCCCGGTCCCTCGAGGACTTCAACCGACCCGGCGTCGACCGCGCGAGCCTTGCCCCCAACCTCCAGATGGCCTCGACGCGGCTGCGGCACGACTGGATCCCCGACTGGATCCGGCGCCCCGACGAATGGATGCCGGGAACGCGAATGCCCACCAATTTTCCCAAGGGCGACGAAGGTCATCGCTATTCGCCGCTCGGCCAGCAGTTCGACGCCCCGAGTTTCGCGGCGGACCGCGCGGAATTCGCCCGCATCCTCGGCGGCGACGACAACGCCAAGGCCTTCCTCTCGAATCCCGACGCCGTGACACGCGCGCTCGGCGACTACGTCTGGTCGATCGGCGTCAACGGAGGCACCGCCCCGGTCGACCCGACGCGGCCGGCGGGGGAGCGTGCGGCCGCCCGCTTCGGCGCCCCTCCGGCGACGTCGGGTGCACCCGCGCCGGCGGGAGCGGCTGCGGGGGCGGGCGGAACGCGCTAGGAGGGCTGCCGGTGCTCCGGTCCCTGGACGTCGCTCTCTTCTACGCCAGTCTGGGGATCGCGGCGGCGGCGATCGTGCTCTTCCTCTGGCTGACGCGCTCGCGCGGCCCGCGTCGGCCGCCCGACGCCCGCTGAGGCTCTCGTCCTCGAGCGGCGGGCCCGCGGGAATCCGGCGGAGGCGTCATCGCGACGCGGGGTGCCCTTCGCGGCTCAGATCTCGTCGTCGAGAAGGAAGGACTCCAGGATGACCTCGCCCTTGCTCCACGCCTCGTTCCACGAGGACTCCGGGCTTTCGAAGAGGATGAGGTAGAGGGTGTTGGTGCGGCTGTTGCCGAATGCGAGCCAATGCATGATGAGCGTCGGGCTTCCCTCCTCGACGCGCCGGATGCGGCGCCCATAACCCTTGAGGACTCCGACCTCCGTTTCCCAGGTCTCCTGGACTTCGCCGGCGATTGCCATGTTCGCGATGAAGTGCCTGGCCCGTTCCTGCGCGGGGTCCACCTTGAGTGTCTGGACGTTGATCGTCAGGCCCGTCTGAAACTCGCCCGCTTTGTCGATGTCCTCCCGGGTGATGAAGAAGGCCCGGGTCCCGTCCTTGCGCTCCTCCTTGTAGAACCAGCCGTCGGGCACCAGAAACGATGCCTTGATCGACTCCATCCGTTTCCATGCGAAGCCGGCAGGCGCCGGCGGCGGATCCTGGGCGAGTGCCACCGCGGACCCGAGAAGCAGGAGACCCGCGGCGAAGGACCCCGGCCGGCGGGATGGCATGAATTCCCCCCCTAGGAGGCGAGCATCTGATCGATGCGGCTGCGAAACTCCTGGCCCGTCCAGTCGACGGCGCCCTGAACGCGAAAGAGGACGCGGCCCGCCTTGTTGACGATGTAGGTCTCGGGGTACTGGGTCGTGCCGAACCGGCGCGCGGTCGACTCGCCCGGGTCGTGGTACAGCGGCAGGTCGCTCGGCGTCTTCTTCAGGAAGTCGTCGACGTTCTTCCAGTTCTTGTCGACCGAGACGGCGTAGAGCGCGAGGTTGCCGCGTCCCTTGTACTGCTGCCAGAACTTCGTCAGGGCCGGGATCTCCTCGACGCACGGCGGGCACCACGTCGCCCAGAAATGGACGATCATGAGCTGGTCCTTCTGATCCGCCAGGTTGGTCTTCGTTCCGGCGCGGTCGAAGATGGGGAGCTCCGGCGCCGCCGACAGGAACTGCAGCGAGCCCGAGGGCGAGGCCGGCGGCTCGAGGGATTTGATCCACACCGTGCCCGCGGACGCGGCGGCGACGGCGAAGATGAGGGTCAGGAGCGAGCGGGTCTTCATGCGCAGGTCGGTATCTTAACGCCCGCGGCGCCCCCCGGGAGGGCGGTTCGGTCGCCGCCGCGGCCCCGCCCGGCCCGGCACCCGTCCCGTACGGCGCATTCGGGGCAGCGGCTCTCGGAGAGCCGGGGCCGGCAGATGTCGAGAATCCCGATCCGGCACAGGGCGTAGTCGAAGCGGACGGGGTCGACGGGATCGAATCGAGCGAGCGCGTCGGTGATCTCCCGGGCGGTCTTCCAGCCCGCGGTCCGGCGCCGGGTCAGGCCGAGGCGCCGCGCGATGCGGTGGATGTGGGTGTCGGTCGGGACGACCAGGCTCTCGGTGGGGATTCCCGGCCAGAGCCCGAAATCCAGCGCATCGCGGCGCACCATCCAGCGCAGGTACAGGTTCCACCGCTTGCAGGCCGAGCCCGAGGCCGGATCCGGAAAGAAGAAGCGGACGGGGGAGCCGGCCGGGATGCGACGCGTTCCCAGGGCCGGCCGGTAGTCGAAGTCCTCGATCTGCGCGACGACGCGTGACAGGAGCCCACCGGCGTCGCGGTCCTCCGGGCGCTGCGCGCCCTCGAAGAAGGCGCGCAGCGTCCCCCCGCCCGCCTCCCGCGCGCGGGTGATCGCGTAGAGGAGCGCCGCCGCGTCCCGGGCGCCGTGGAAGCGGTGGCGAAAGCCCGGAAGGGCGTCCGAGGCGAAGCGCCGGAAGTCGCGGATCGCTTCGAGCGCCGTCGCGGGCCTGGGCCCGAGCGCGCCGAGGATGGTCGCGACCGACGACTGGATCGTGCTTACCTGTCCGTAGGCGAAGGCCGTCGCGATCCAGCCCGCGACTTCGCGGTCCTCCGCCGAGGCGTAGCGCCCGACGAAGAGAATCGGATCGGTCGAGACGGTCTCGGGACCGTAGAGCCGGTAGAGCGACTCGAGGCGATCGCCGAGGAGTCGGTTCATCCCGGTTAGAAATACCACAGAGGCCGCTACAATGGGGGCGATGCCAGCCGCCGGCCGCGAACGCGTCCTGATCGTCGGCGTGGCACCCAAGGGAGGCCTTCCGCGCGCGATGGCGGAAGACCATCTCGACGAGCTCGAGCGGCTCGTCGACACCGCCGGCGGCTCGGTCGTCGCGCGCTTCGTGAAGGAGCGCGCCGCGCCGGATCCCGCCACCTATATCGGCAAGGGCGCCGTGGAGGAGATCGGCCGGGCGGCGAAGGCCGAGCGCGCCGGTCTCGTCGTCTTCGACGACGAGCTTTCGCCGGGCCAGGCGCGCAATCTCGCGAACGCATGGGGCGAGGCAGTCCGGGTGCTCGATCGCCCGGGCCTGATCCTCGACGTCTTCGCCCTGCACGCCCGCTCGCGCGAGTCCCGCACGCAGGTCGAGCTCGCGCAGCTCCAGTACCTGCTGCCGCGCCTGGCGGGAGCCTACGGCCACCTCTCTCGGCTCGGCGGCGGCATCGGCGGCCGCGGGGCGGGCGAGCAGAAGCTCGAGCTCGACCGCCGCAAGATCCGCGACCGCATCGCGCGGCTGCGCCGAGACCTCGAAAAGATCGAGGTCGCCCGGCTCGTCCGCCGCCGCGGTCGGCGCCGGCACCGGCAGGTCGCCATCGCCGGTTACACCAACGCCGGCAAGACGACCCTCTTCAACCGGCTGTCGAGCGACTCGGCCTACGCCGCCGACCGCCTCTTCGCGACACTCGACGCGCGGGCCGGCCGTGGCTCGTCGCCGCGACTGTCCGGCGTCATCTTCGTCGACACGGTCGGCTTCGTCCGCAAGCTGCCGACGTCCCTCGTGGCGTCGTTTCGCTCGACGCTGTCCGAGATCCGGGACGCCGACCTCGTCGTCCACGTCGTCGACGCGTCGTCGCCGCGGGCCGACGAGGAGGAACGGGTCGCGAGCGAGACCTTCGAGGAGCTCGGTGTCCCTCCCGAGCGGGTCCTCGTCGTCGCCAACAAGATCGACCAGGGGGGAGGGGGACGCCGGCCTGGCGTGGTCCGCGTCTCCGCGAAGACGGGCGACGGCCTTCCGAGACTCGAGGCCGAGATCCTCCGCCGACTCGCCCCGGATGCCGAGGAATTCCGCGTCCGCATCCCCTACACCAGCCCCCGTGCCATTGCCGCTGCCCGCGCCGCGTTCGAGGTGCTCGACGAGAAAGACCAGGGCGACTCACTCTCCATGCGCCTCTCCGGCGAACGCCGCTACCTCCGCCCCCTCGCTCCCTTCGTCGAGCCGCGCGGTTGAACGACCCGCCACTCTTCAACATCCGTTCGCGGCGCGAGGACTCTCCGCGAGCGCAGCGGAGGACGCCTCGCGCCGCGGGAGCGAACGCGGGGTCCGGGATCAGGCGAGCGATCGAGCCGGCATCCCGGCGAGCTGCTCACCGGTGCGGCCGAAGGCCGCAGATCCCGCACCCCGCGTTCGCGACGGAAAAACATAGGGGGGAATCGGCGCCGATTCCCCCCTCTCCCGTCATGCCGGAACTCCCATGCCGGCACTCTTCTTGGCAAATGGTGATTACAAGACCCGTACCAGTCGCTTCCGTGAAGCAGACCGTTGATTTCTCAATGACTTGCGCCAACCGGCGAACGGTGTTCCGCCAAACCGCGGCGCGCCGAGCGCCGTGGGCCGACAAAATTTGTCGACGCGCGGTTAGAATCCCGGCTCCCGTGGAGGTGGAGGACGCATGAAGCTCGCGCGCTGGATCGGCCTTTCGCTCGCCGTCGTCGTTGTCGCGGCCTCCGCCTGCGGCAAGAAGGCGTCGCACGGGACCGGCCACGCCGCCGGACCCGTGACGACGCCGGCGCCCCCGCCCACACCCGACACGACGCCGATCGAGGCCCTGCGCACCCCGGCAGGCCTGGTCTTGAAAATCACGCCCGCGCCGACGATGGCGCCGTGAAGACCGCCGGACCGGTCGGCCTTGCCCCGAAACCGGGCCGGGCGACTTCCGTGGAACCGAGGCTCGCCGCCATCACATGCCCGCCGTCGTCCTCGGAGCCGTCCCGGACCTGCCCCAACTGCGGCGCCGCGCTCTTCGAGCTCAAGTGCAAGCTGCTCTGCCCGAACCGGGCCTGCGGCTACTACCTGAGCTGCTCGGACTTCTACTAGGGCCGAGCCGCCCTCCCCGCCCGGGCTCTCGTTTCTCGACGGGTCGTTCACGCAATTCGGCGATGTGAAACTCCGGCCGCAGGGGCGGCCCTTGTGGCCGCCCGCTGACACGCTGACGACTCGCGTGCCGCCCCTCGATGGACACGGGAGGGGGCGCCCGCAAGGGGCGCCCCTACGTTCCGGGGCGCGGCGGTTTCAGGGGTCGCTTCACGAAGCGAGCGCCGGCACAGTGAACAACGTCTCGAGAATTCACACCGAGCGGGAGATCGCGGCGGCGGCGGCAGGCGCGTCGAGAACGGCGCGCACCCGGTGCGCGAGGGTGTCCGGTGTGAACGGCTTCTGGAGGAAGGCGATGCCGCTCACGAGCACCCCGGCGGAGGCCGGCGAGTCGTCGGGATATCCCGAAACGAAGAGGACGTGGAGGTCGGGCCGCTCGGCCGTCAGCCGGTTCGCGAGCTCCGGTCCCGACGCCCCGGGCATGACGACGTCCGTCAGGAGGAGGTCGAGGCGGCCGGAGTGCTTCGCGAGGAGCTCCAGGGCGTCCTCGGCGCTGGCGGCCTGCAGGACCGAATAGCCCCGTTGCTCGAGGCAACGGCGCGTCAGGTCGCGCACGGCCGCCTCGTCCTCGACGAGAAGGATCGTCTCCGAGCCTCTCCCGGGCGCCGCGGGGGCCGCGACGGCGGCGACCGGGTCCACGGCGGCCGCGGCCCTCGGAAGGTAGATCGCGAACGTCGCGCCGCGCCCCGGCTCGCTCGCGACGAAGACCTGGCCGCCGCTCTGCCGCACGATGCCGTAGACCGTGGCGAGGCCGAGGCCGGTGCCGTGAGGCTTCTCCTTGGTCGTGAAGAAGGGCTCGAAGATGCGCTTCTGGATCTCGGGATCGATGCCGACGCCCGAGTCGACGACCGACAGCACGACGTAGGGTCCGGCGGGCGCGCCGAAGTGGAGCCGCGCGTTGCCGGACTCCACGTCGGCATTCTGCGTCCGGATCGTCAGCGTGCCGCCGTCGGCCATGGCGTCTCGCGCGTTGACGACGAGGTTGACGAGGACCTGCTCCAGCTGGCCAGGGTCCGCCCGGACGGTGCCGAGCGACGGGTCGAGCTGGGTCACGAGTCGGATGGGCTCGCCGATCAGACGGGACAGCATCCGTGTGGCTTCCGCGATGAGGGCGTTGACGTCCAGCAGCTTCGGCTCGAAGAGCTGCTTGCGCGAGAAGGCGAGGAGTTGCCGCGTCAGGTTCGCCGCCCGTTCGCCGGCCTTCTGGATCTCTTCGATCTCTTCGCGGAGGGGTTCGTGGGGCGAGAGCTGGTTGAGAGCCATGTTGCTATAGCCGAGAACCGTGGTCAGCAGATTGTTGAAATCGTGGGCGATGCCGCCGGCGAGCTGTCCGATCGCTTCCATCTTCTGGGACTGCCGCAGCTGCTCCTCGAGGTGCTTCCGGTCGGTGATGTCGGTGACCGTGCCCTCGACGATGACCTCGCCCGCCCGTTCGTCGGCGAGCAGGGCCGCGTTCTCCAGCGTCCAGACGGGACTGCCGTCCTTGCGCTGCCCCCGCATCTCGTGATTGACGAGGCTGCGGTCCTTCAGCAGCGCGTCGAGGAACTCGCGTCGGCGGTCGCCGGCGGGGTAGAGCGTGCGCACGTCGCGGTCGATCAGGTCCTCGCGGGACCGGTAGCCGAACATGTGGGCGAGCGCGTCGTTGCACTCGAGGATCCGACCCGTGAGCGTGGTCCGGTAGACCCCGGCGAGGTTGCGTTCGAAGAGGAGACGGTAACGCTCCTCGGACTCGCGCACGGCCTCCTGGGCGCGTTTGCGATCGATTGCGACCGCGATCTGCTGCGAGACGAACGTGAGCACGTCCTTCTCGGTCGGGCCGTAGCGGAACCGGGGGTCGTAGCTCTGCACGACGAGAACGCCAAACGTCCGGCCACGGCTCTTCAGAGGCACGCCGAGCCAGTCAACCGACGGCGCGCCGACCGACTCCACCTCGCCGGTGGCGAGGAGCGCGGGAAACTCCTCGTCGGTAACGAGGAGCGGCTCGCCCGTGCGGAGGACCTTCTCGGTCAGGCCCTTCCGGAGCGGGCGCGTGACGGGCGGGGGATCCACTTCGTCCACGCAGTACGGGAACGAGAGCGTCGCGGAGACGGGATCGTGGAGCGCGACGTAGAAGTTGCGGGCGTACATCAGCTCCCCGACGATGCCGTGGATCGCGGCGTAGAACTCGTCGAGGTCCTCGGCGGCGCTGGTCGTCGCAGCGATGGAGTAGAGGGCGGAACGCACCTTCTCGGCGTGCTTGCGCTGGGAGATGTCGGTCACGCTGCCGCGCACGAGGCGCCGGGTCGCGGAGGGCAGGCGCACCAGCCGTACTTCGCAGGGAACGTCGCGTCCGGCGGAGTCGCGATGCGTCCACTCGAAGACCGGGGTTCCGCCGCCGAGGGCCTCCTGGATCTTTTCCCGGACGCCCCTGGTGGAGGGCCGGCCGTCGGGTTGGTTCGGCGGCGACAGCGCCTCGGGCCCGGTTTCGAGGAGGGCCTCGCGCGGAAGACCGTAGAGCCGGACCGCGTTCTCGTTGACTTCGATGAAGCGGCCCGTTTCGACGTCGAACACGACGATCGCCTCGGGGGCGTGCTCGACCTGGACGCGATAGCGGGCCTCGCTCTCGCCCAGGGCCTGCTCGGCCCGCCGCCGGTCGGTGATGTCGATCGAGGAGCCGATGTAGCCGGCGAAAACTCCGGAGGGCGTGTAGCGCGGGTGTCCCGTGTCGAAGATCCACCGATACTCGCCGTCGTGGCGGCGGAGCCGGTACTCCATCGAGAAGGGCGTCCGGGTGGACCGCGCGGCCTTCTCGATCTTCATGATCCGCGCGAGGTCGTCGGGATGGACCCCGTCCTGCCAGCCGAGCCCGAGTTCGTCCTCGAGCGGCCGCCCGGTGAAGTCGAGCCACGGCTTGCTGAAGTACGTGCAGTGGGCGCTCTCGTCGTCGAGCCAGATCATCACGGGCGCGGCGTCGGCCATGAACCGGAACCGCTCCTCACTCTCGCGCACCGCGTCCTCGGCCGCCCGGCGCTCGGAGATGTCGATGACAGAGCCGATGAAGCCCTCGAATTCGCCCGCCTGCGTCAGACGAGGCATCGCGGTTTCGAGGACCCACCGGTACTCGCCGTCGTGGCGGCGCAGCCGGTAGTCGATATGGAACGGCCGCTCGACGGCGCGGGCGGACTCGTACACCTCGACGAACCGCGGCAGGTCGTCGGGATGGATGCTTTCGCGTGATCCGAGTCCCAGTTCCCGCTCGAGCGCGCGGCCGGTGAAGTCGAGCCAGGGCTTGTTGAAGTAGGTCGTCATGCCCTCGGCGTCGTCGGTCCAGATCATCACGGGCGCCGCGTCGGCCATGCGGCGAAAGCGCTCCTCGCTCTCCCGCAGGGCCTGCTCGGCGCGGCGCCGCTCGGTGACGTCGTGAATGATCCCGATGACGCCGACGATCTGCCCGGCCGCGTCGCGGTGGGGCCCGTAGGTCGCGATCAGCCAGCCGGAGTTGCCGGTCTCGGGGATCGCGTACCGCACGTCGGGGGAGGAGGCCGTGTCGCCGCCGAGCGCCCGCTCGAGCAGCCGGTCGAGGCCCTGCTCGCGCAGGAAGGGGAAGATGTCGAGCGGCCGGCGGCCGAGGACCCGGCCCGCGGGCAAACCCGTCATCCTCTCCATGTACTGGTTCCAGATGATCAGGCGCAGGTCCCGGTCGTAGACGACGATGCCTTCGCCGGCGCCGGAGATGATCTCCTGGCGGAACTGGTTGGACTCCTGGAGCTCCTGGCGGGCGCGCTTTCTCTCCGTAATGTCCTCGACCACCCCCTCGTAGTGGAGTAGCCGCCCCGACGGATCACGCACCGGACGCGCGCCTTTGCGCACGGTGATGATCTGGCCGCCGTAGCGCTTCCACTGGAGCTCCATGTCGTGGACCTCGCCCTCGCGCTCGAGCCGCTCGAGAAACGGGCGGCGCGCCTTCGGGTCGACGTAGACGTCGCGCATGTTGACGGCCATGAGGCTTTCGCGGGACGGGAAGCCGAGCAGCTGCAGGAGGGCGGGATTGGCATCCAGAAACTGGCCCGAGAGCGTCGCGCGGTAGAGCCCGACAGGCACGCCTTCGAAGAGCGTCTGGTAACGCGTCTCGGACTCCCGGGCGATGCGCCGCCGGGTCGACTCTTCGAGCGCGGCGCGGATCGCGGGAACGAGGCGGGGGAAGTGGTGCGGATGTTTCAGGACGTAGTCGTCGAAGCCCGCTTTCATCGCGGCAACCGCAAGCTCCTCGCTTCCCGTGCCCGTGCAGAGCAGGACCGGGAGATCGGGGTTGCCCTCGCGGATCCGGCCCAGGAGCCGGAAAGCGTCCACCCATCCCGGGCGGTGACCGCTCACGACGACGTCGAAGTGGCCCGTTTCGAGGAGGCGGTCGAGCCCGGCGGGATCGTCCAGGCCGGTGATCCGCGCGCCGGGGATTCCGATCTCGAGGGTCTCGACGATCAGACCCCGGTCGCGCGGGTTTTCGTCGACGACGAGAATCCGCAACGCTTCGCCCGGAGAACCGGCGCGCCCCTGCGGACTCGCGCCGGCCGTTGCGTCGGATGGCATCACTTAAGTGTGTCTGGCTCAGCATTATGCACGAAAAATGACGCTGTTCGGCTCGGTTTTTGCGCCAGCGGCTGCCGTGCTATCCTGCGCGCCTCTTCCGCGTGGGGCTGTAGCTCAGTTTGGGAGAGCGCCTGAATGGCATTCAGGAGGTCGACGGTTCGATCCCGTTCAGCTCCACCAATTCTTCTCACTCTGCGGGTTCCCGAGTCTAGCGGCTGTTCGAAGCGACGGTCGGATCGAACCGTCGACCTCCGCGGGGGGCCCGGGGGGCGCTGTGCGCCCCCCGCCGGAGACGCCCGACGGAACCGTCACCCGAGCGAAGCGAGGCGTGACGGTTCGATCCCGTTCAGCTCCACCAATTCTTCTCACTCTGCGGGTTCCCGAGTCTAGCGGCTGTTCGAAGCGACGGTCGGATCGAACCGTCGACCTCCGCGGGGGGCCCGGGGGGCGCTGTGCGCCCCCCGCCGGAGACGCCCGACGGAACCGTCACCCGAGCGAAGCGAGGCGTGACGGTTTCAGCCGAC
Organism: uncultured Acidobacteriota bacterium; assembly: GCA_963805495.1. GTDB lineage: Bacteria > Acidobacteriota > Thermoanaerobaculia > UBA5066 > Gp7-AA6 > DAHUXD01. Next base: position 1,331,038 of record CAWDUQ010000001.1, read on the forward strand.
CACCAGAGGCAGACCCCCGGCAGTAGGCAACGCCGGCCGCAGGCCGGCGGTAACTTGAAGGAGACTCGAGGCGCGCTCGGGGCGCAGTGCGCACCCCGCCTGGGACGCCCGACGGATCCGTCACCCGAGCGAAGCGAGGCGTGACGGTTTCAGCCGCCCACCAGCGGCAGACCCCCGGCAGCAGGTAACGTCGGCCGCAGGCCGGCGGTCATCCCGTTCAGATCCTCCAACAAGACCCCCGTCCCTGCGTGCTTCTCGCGGGTATCCATCGCAATCTCAAATTCAGGGGGTCCACCCGGAAGGTCCATCGACGTCAACCCTTTCACGATCCCCGTCCAAGGTTGGCGCGAATTTCAGCAGGTCACCTGGCTGGCACTGCAGTGCCTCGCAAATAGCCTCGAGCGTGGAGAATCGGACGGCGCGCGCCTTCCCGGTTTTCAGTATCGACAGGTTGGCGAGCGTGATCCCGATTTTCTCGGAAAGCTCCGTCAGCGTCATTCGACGCTCGTGGAGCATGTCGTCCAGCTTGACGATGATCGACATGTTCAGACTGTGCCTTCGAGATCTTCGCGCATGCGCGCTCCCTGCTCGAAGACCTGCGCCAGAACGAAGAGCATCAGCACCGCGAGCAATCGGGTCAGGGAGAAGCCCCAGCCGATGTGGATCGGAACAGCGGTCGACGTCACGGAGGCGCCAACGGCGGCGACGGCGAAATGCATGAGCTCGAGCGCCACCATCGCCCAGGCGATCGCCCTGAGGCGGACAGCGTTCGCCACGACGAAGGGATTCCCGACGCTGACCGTCTCGACGATGGTCAGGAGCCGGGTCGAAACGAGATGCACAACGGGAACCGCGCAAAGGCCAATCACCATGATCAGGCGCATGCCCATGAACAGCATCGAATTGCCCTGCGCAGGCGGTACGCCAAGTGCTCTCATGACCCAGGATTCGGCAATCAGGCTGGCAACCAGCAACGCAAGGATGAAGACGCCCATGAGCAGGTTCAGCTTGATCAGCAGGCGGAGGGCTTTCCGCGACAACGTCAGGGTGTCAGGGTACGGTTGGGACATGAGACCTTCTCCTTCTTGCAGTGGCTGGAGTAGTACTTTCATATTGAATAACAATATTCTCCATATCGTTTGTCGTCAAGTGAGATATTGTTATTTGATATGGCGAAGGCATTTGGAACAGCCTCGCCAGGTAGGGCGTTGGGGGCCTGCCGGGGGCCGCTTTGGTCGCTAGCCGGCGCCAAACAGCGAAAACGGGGGCCCCTTGTCAGGATCCGCCGTTGGCTGCCGTTAGCGGTCAGTCGCGGGGACGGGATTTGAGATTAGCGCGGCTGCCCTTCGACCACCGTCAAGCGATCTGTTGAACTTCGACGGAAGGTTGAGGAGCACGGGATTGATGGGCAGGTTGAGTCATGCCAATCAAGGCGGTTTTAGCCGACCACCAGAGGCAGACCCCCGGCAGTAGGCAACGCCGGCCGCAGGCCGGCGGTCATCCCGTTCAGCTCCACCATGCAAACCCTCGCTCCGACTCGCTCGACCGCCGATTCCAATCTGGCTGGCAACCTCAGGCCGGTTGCCTCGTCGTCGGCGCCGCCACACCCTTGATGAGCAGCCACAGCGCGAGCACGATCTGGAAGACGAGCGCCGGCAGCCACAGGAAGTATCCGGTGAGCGGCCCTGAGGGGAAACCGGCGAGCTGCAGGGGCAGTACCACCACGAGCAGGCCGAACGCAAACACGCCCAGCCACGCGATTGAGACGGGGATCATTCGTCCGCGCAGGAGGAGATAGGAAAAGATCAAGCTCCCTGCGGCAAAGAAGAACGCTCCCAGGGGGACACTCGCGCCCGGCATCAGCAAGAACGCGCGCAGCGCGTTCGCTGTGGGTATGTCCGGGGGAATACCCGTCCCGACCCCCGCCTTGGCCAGCCATAGCAGTCCCAGGTAGCCCGGGATGTTGTTGAGCGAACCGAGCACGCCTTCCGCAACGCGACAGACCAGGCCCAGCATTGCAAGCTCTTGGTCCTCGGCGCGCGTGATCCCGTACAGGGTCACTCCCAGGACGAGGGCCGAGAGGCATTCGAGCACCGCAATCACGATGGTCAGGCGCACGTTGGTCGCATACTGGCCGATGCGCGCGAGTTCCGCGGCACCGCCGTCAACGCCCCTCGCCTGGTGGATCAGCAGCTCGCTGTAGATACCGATCGCCGCGTAGAAAAGGTACGTGAATCCGGCGATTCTTGCGTTTGTGGTGAGTGTCATGTCAACTCCCCCGCGCTCTCGTGGCTCCCGACGCCCATGTCATCTCGCTGCCGATGCGTGAGTCAGTTCCACGACGTTCAGGCACAGGCTGGTTCATCGAGCTCCCGCCCGCCAGTCGAGAAATCTTCGACAGCCGACGCTCGAACCGCCACCCGAGGCCATCGAACGGACGACATGGCTAGACGCCCGCCTGTGCCGACCCGCTTAATCCGCCGGGCGCAGCTCCGTAAGGCCGCAATCCCTTCAGCAGGAGCCAAAATCCCATCGTCAGCTCAAAGAAGAAGATAGGAGCTCCATAAATCTCGACGGGAATGACCTTCGCAAGCTCGGGAAAAATGATGAACGAAAATGCGCACGCTCCCATCAGAAACGACGCAACCATTCCCCATGCCGCCAACGCTCCCGGGATGAAACGGGACTTGAACCACAGATAGCAGAAGGCCGTGCTTCGAAGCCCGGCGAGCACCAGGCCGACGTTGTACACATCGGCATGCGCGCTGACCGACAGCCTCGCCAGGGCCTGCAACCGGTTCGCTTCGAATGCATGCAGGTAGTCCGCGCCACTCAAAATCCGCAAAACATCGAAGTCACTGAGCGTGACGACGACCAGGATCGAGGTCTCGATCAGCCCCCAGCCCGTGGCCAGCAAAGCGAGGCTTCGATTGACTGGCATGAGGACCACGTAAAGAGCCATGATCAAAACGACATCGAGCGCGAAGACGGTGAGATTGCTGGCGATGCCCAGACGAAAGAGCCGTTCGTGCGTCATGATGTTCCGCGCCGTTTGCGCGGCATTGTCGAAGGCGACGAGTTGAGTGCGTACATAGAACTCGGCGAAGATCGCCGGCGGCAGCGCAAAGAGATAAGCAAACCCCACAACTCTCGTTGCTTTGCGTTGTGGCTCGTCGATACTGCCGATTTTCATTTCGCTTCCCCACGGGCGCATGAATTCAGGGGCTCCAGCGTCAGGATTTTCAGGAGGAGCAGGTCGAGGGTGCCCTGGACCAGGTCATTCGGTTTGCTCATATCGGTTTCCGAGGGGAGTGTACGTTTACTCCTCTCGGTAAGCAAGGGGTGATTGCGGCCAGGCCGGAGGTCCTCGCCAGGCATCATGAATTCGCCGTCCTGGAACGGTCGCGTCCCGCGCGGCTGCCGCGCAAGACCCAGGGTCCATCTGAGGTTCATGCCGGGCCTTCGACCCGACTCGTACCAACTTGTCCTTCCTCGACGCCCGGATCGAACCGTCGACCTCCGTGGGGGGCTCGGGGGCTCGGGGGGCTCGGGGAGCGCCGCGCGCCCCCCGCCTGGGACGCCCGACGGATCCGTCACCCGAGCGAAGCGAGGCGTGACGGTTTCAGCCGACCACCGAAGGCAGACCCCCGGCAGTAGGCAACGCCGGCCGAAGGCCGGCGGTCATCCCGTTCAGCTCCACCAATTCGTCTCACCCTGCGGCTTCCCGAGTCCCCGCCAGGGCAGGACTAGGCGAGATCGAAGCGATCGAGATTCATCACCTTCGTCCACGCTGCCACGAAGTCATCGACAAACTTCTTCTTCGCGTCTGCAGCCGCGTAGACTTCGGACAGGGCGCGGAGTTCCGAGTTTGAACCGAAGATCAGGTCGACGCGGGTGGCGGTCCACTTCGCATTGCCCGTCTTGCGGTCACGGCCTTCAAACAGGTCCTTTTCGTCGGAGACGGCCTTCCACGCCGTGCCCATGTCGAGCAGGTTCACGAAGAAGTCATTCGTCAACGACTCTGGACGGTCGGTGAAGACACCATGCCTCGTCTGGCCGACGTTGGTGTTCAAGACACGCATGCCGCCAACGAGTACCGTCAGCTCAGGCGGGGTCAGAGTCAGCAATTGCGCCCTGTCGATCAGGAGCTCCTCGGCTGAGACGCTGTATTTGGCCTTCTGGTAGTTGCGGAATCCATCCGCGATCGGCTCGAGCACGGCCATCGCCTCGACATCGGTTTGTTCCTGCGAGGCATCCATGCGGCCCGGTGAGAACGGAACCGTCACATTCTGACCGGCATTCTTCGCAGCTCTCTCAACGCCTGCGCAACCCGCCAGCACGATCAGGTCGGCGAGAGACACCTTCTTGCCGCCAGACTGCGCGCGGTTGAACTCGCTCTGGATACCCTCGAGGGTCTTCAGCGCTTTCGCCATTTGTTTCGGCTGGTTGACTTCCCAGTCCTTCTGAGGCGCCAGACGAAGGCGGGCGCCGTTGGCGCCGCCGCGCATGTCGGAGCCCCGGAAGGTCGAGGCGGACGCCCAGGCAGTCGAAACCAGCTCAGGAACCGAAAGTCCGGAACTCAGGATCTTGCCCTTCAGATTGACAATGTCCTTGTCGCCGATCAATTCATGATCGACCGCAGGGACCGGGTCTTGCCAGATGAGCTCTTCGGCAGGAACTTCCGGACCGAGATAACGTGCGCGCGGGCCCATGTCCCGGTGGGTCAGCTTGAACCACGCCCGGGCAAAGGCGTCGGCAAACTCATCCGGGTTCTTCTGGAAGTGCCGCGCAATCGGTTCATAGATCGGATCCATGCGCATCGACATGTCCGCGGTGGTCATCATGATCGGAACCCGCTTCGAACCGTTCCCGACGGCCGGGGCCTGGTTCTTCTCGGTCGCGGTCTTCGGAGCCCACTGCCAGGCGCCCGCGGGGCTCTTCGTGAGTTCCCACTCGTTGCCGAACAACATGTCCAGATAGGTCATGTCCCACCTGGTCGGGGTCGCTGTCCATGATCCTTCCAGGCCGCTGCCGATCTGATCACCGCCCTTGCCGCTGCGAAAGCTGCTCTTCCAGCCCAGCCCCTGCTCTTCGATGGCGGCGGCCTCGGGCTCGGGGCCCACCAGCTTCGCGTCGCCGGCGCCGTGGCACTTGCCGAAGGTGTGTCCGCCGGCCGTGAGCGCAACAGTCTCGTAGTCGTTCATCGCCATGCGCGCGAAGGTCTCGCGAACGTCCCGGCCGGACGCGACCGGATCCGGCTTGCCGTTGGGCCCTTCCGGGTTCACGTAGATCAGGCCCATCTGCACGGCGGCGAGCGGGTTCTCGAGGTTCTCGTGGTCGCCGGAATAGCGTTTGTCGTCCAGCCAGGTACTCTCGGCTCCCCAGTAGATGTCCTTTTCCGGCTCCCAGATGTCTTCACGCCCGCCGCCGAAACCGAAGGTCTTGAATCCCATCGATTCCAGCGCGACGTTCCCAGCGAGAATGAGCAGATCGGCCCAGGATATTTTCCGGCCATACTTCTGCTTGATCGGCCAGAGCAGCCGGCGCGCCTTGTCGAGGTTGACGTTGTCCGGCCAGCTATTGATCGGAGCGAAGCGCTGGTTGCCGGTCCCCGCACCGCCGCGGCCGTCGCCGGTGCGGTAGGTACCCGCACTGTGCCATGCCATCCGAATGAACAGGGGTCCGTAGTGGCCATAGTCCGCGGGCCACCAGTCCTGGGAATCGGTCATCAGGTGTCGGAGGTCCTCCTTCACGGCTTTCAGGTCCAGGCTCTTGAATTCTTCGGCGTAGCGGAAGTGCTCGCCCATCGGATCGGACCTGGAGGAATGCTGGCGCAGAATGTCGAGATTCAACTGGTTCGGCCACCATTCCCGGTTCGACGTGCCGCCGCCCGTTGTGTGATGGACGGGGCACTTGCTTTCGGACATGGGGTTCTCCTCCCGTGCTCGTGGTCGTCAGAATTCTGGGTTTCTCTGCCATGGACCGAACCTCCTCGCCTCCCATCCCGGCACACGGCCAGTCATTCTTATTTCCACTGGCTGGCTGCACTGGATCCACTGAGCGCCGCGCGAGGAACGGCGGAATCGTCGTACGGAAACGGGCGCCTACGCCAGGTGGACGAACGCCTTCGGATCGGTCCACTGGCCGCGCTCGTAGAGAAATCGGACGGCCTTGTCGACGACGATCTGGCCGTCTTCGGCCGAGATGCCGACCTCGGCGCGCTCGAGCGGCCGGGGAGTCGGGCCCTCGAAGTTGACGCCCGAGACGTAGTAGCCGGAGCCGTGGCACGGGCACTTGAACTTCTTCTGTGCGGGGAGCCAGTTGGGCGTGCAGCCCAGGTGCGTGCACGTGGCCACGAGCGCGTAGATCGAGTCGCTGTTGCGCACGATCCAGATCCCGTACTTCTCCTTCCAGCGCTCGTCGACGCCGAGCGCGTAGGTCGAGGGCAGGCCGGCCTTGAATCGCGTGGGCGGCTCGAAGAGGACGTTCGGGAACATGAAGCGCATCGTGGCGGTCAGGCCCGCGGCGGTGGCCGCCGCGAACCCCGTCCATGCCAGGGTCATCCAGCGCAGCGTCGAACGGCGGGTGATTCCGTCCGGAGCGAGGTCGGGCGCCGCGATCGGCGCTCTCGAAGCCTGCTGCATGAATGGCACCCCCTGAAATCCTCAACGCGCCACGCCGGTCGTTGATTCCGGCCCGGGCGGGCCCGAACGCTTTGGCGGCGCGAAAATCTATCGTATCACGATACATTGGTCCGCTTCGGGCAGCCGGCCATCGCCATTCGTGACGGCCGCCGCTCTCGGGCCATCGCCTCCGAGGGGCCGGCGAGTGGGCGGGCAGCCTCGGAGACTATGCAACGCGGCGCTGGCGGGAGGAGGGCCTTGACAGATACTAAGCAAAATGGCTGAATATGCCGATGCGGAAGATCGCGGGCGGCCGGTCGACGCCGGGCGACCGGCCGCCTGTCGATGCCTACGAGGCGGTGTTCGGCGCTCTGGCGCATCCGGCGCGACGCCGGATCCTCATGACCGTGCATTTCGAGGGCGGGTCGATGACCGCGGGAAGCATCGCGGCCATCTTCACGCACGCCTGGCAGACCACGACGCGGCACATGCAGGTGCTGGAAGCCGCGGGGCTCCTCGCGCACGAAAGGCGAGGACGGACCCGCGTCTATCGCATCGACCGAAAGCGCCTCGAGCTGGTGAGGGACTGGCTCGCCTGGTTCTCCCGTAAACCCTGAGGAGGAACAAAGGAGGAATCGCATGACGGTGAAGCAGAAGCCCGGGGCATCGAAACCGGGCAAGGTCTCGAAAAAGCGTCCGAAGACGAAACCCGCCGCCGGGCCGGGGTCGCGCGGGGACGTCCCGCAGTTCTTCCGGCTCAACGTCGAGGTCGGTGAGCTCGATGCGGCCGTGGCGTTCTACGGGCGGCTCCTGGGCCTGCCGGGACGGAGGCAGGCCGGCTCCCGCTGCTACTTTCGGTGCGGTCCGGTCACCCTCGTGGTGCTCGACGTCTCTTCGGCGGGGCGTCCTCATCCGGCCGCGAAGGCGCTCTATTTCACCGTCCGCGACCTGGACGTCGTGTTCGACCGGGCGAAGGCCCTCGGCTGCCTTTCCCGCGAAAGCGTTCACGACGCGCCGGGCGGCGGTATCGTCGTTCGTCCGTGGGGCGAGCGCTCGTTCTACGCCGAGGACCCGTGGAAGAATCCGCTCTGTTTCGTGGAGGAGGGGACGGTCTACTCGGGGTAGCTGGCGGATCGTAAACTCTCGCGACCTGGAGGTGAAGGTGAAGAGCCTTTTCGACCCGGACGCCCGGAAATCCATTCTCGGACGGCTGTCGTCCCTGCGGGCCGACGCCTCTCGCCAGTGGGGAAAGATGGACGCGGCGCAGATGCTCGCTCACTGCTCGGCCGCACTCGCGGTGGGGACCGGAGACACTCCGCGCAAGCAGTCGCTGATCGGGAGAATCCTCGCGCCCTTCTTTCGCTCCTCGCTGCTCGGCGAAAAGCCGTTCGGCCGCGGATCGCCGACGGACCCGACCTTCGTCATCACCGATCCCCGCGACTTCGATCGCGAGAAGGCGCGACTCCTCGATCTCGTCGCCCGATTCTGCGAGGGCGGGGCGGCCGCGGCGGGCCGACAGACCCATTCCTTCCTGGGACGGCTCTCGGGCAAGGAGTGGGGAACCTTGATGCACAAGCACCTCGATCACCATCTGAGCCAGTTCGGCGGCTGAGGCGGGCCAGGTCTAGCGTGAGCTGTCCGCAGGCCGCGACGCCGTCCGTGCGGGTTCGCCCCCGGAGCTCTCGTTCGGCTGACCCGATGGCCAGAGGGCATGGATCGCACACTCGAAGCTGTCGAAGAGATGGCTCTGTCCACCCATCACGATCTCGAAGATTTCCGCGTGGGCGTTCTGGCAGACCTCACAAGCCGGCATCGGGACCTCCCTCAGCGAGCGCGTCGAACGGGCCAGGGCAGGCAGGCCCACCCTCTCTCAGTCGGGTCAGGGCCCGTGCAAGACTCGCGCCGTCGGTCCCGGTCCGCGGTCGGGCCGCCTTCCGGGCGGCTTTCGGTTCGATCTTCTGCGGCATCGCTCCTCGTTGCGATTCTGCCCCGACCGAGGCACGGATGCGATGCTCTGTCCAGGGTGCGCGTTGCCGGGGACCGGCGAGCCCGGCCGGCGGCTCCGGCTTCGGCGCCCCGCGCGTCCGTCACGCGAGGGGCGTCGACGGCTCCTCGCCGGCCAGCCGGCGCAGCAAGAGGTAGGTTTCGGGAGTCGCCATCGCGATGATCTGGTCCCCGGCGGACAGCAGTGTCGCGCCGCTCGGGACGGTCATGTCGCTGCCATGAAGAATGGCGACTGCGATGGTGCCCTGAAGGGGGCCGAAGGTCTCGGCGACGGTTTTTCCGCCGAGTGCCGATTCCTCGGCCACCCGGACGGCGACGAGCATCCCGGCCTTTTCGGTGACCGGGATGGAGTGCCCGAATTTCAGGAGGCTGACGAGCCTCGGCAGCGTCAGCTCGGTGGTGTCGAGGTTGCCACCGTCGATCATCTCGAGCGCCCGCCGGACGAAGACCCCCCGATGGGCCGGCGAGTCCTCGCGGGTCGGCACCTGCGCCTCGTAGAGCGTCGGATAGCGGCGGCCCTGGGTCAGCGACCGCTGCACGATGAAGGAGGAGATGTTGGCCAGCATGGCGGGAACGATGAGGCCATAGCCCCCCGTCATCTCGGCGACCATGATCAGGGTGGAGATCGGCGTGCGCGCGGCCCCCGCGAACACGGAGGCCATCCCGACGACGACGAAGGCCGACGGGACGACCCCGAGGTCCGGGAAGAACGTGGCCAGCGTGAGCCCGATGATTCCTCCCAGGAGCGCTCCCATCGTCACGGTGGGAGCGAAGACGCCGCCCGATCCTCCCGAACCGATCGTCAGACCCATGGCGGGCGCCTTGAGCAGGAGCACGATGGCGAGCATCGCGATCGACAGCTTTCCTCCGATGGCCAACTCGACCCAGCCGTACCCGCTCCCCAGGACTTCGGGAACGGCCAGCCCGATCAGGCCGACGAGCGCGCCGCCGATGGCGGGCTTGAAGTGGCGGGGGATGGGGATGCTCCGGAACACGTCCCGAATCCCGTAGAAAACCGCCGGCAGGACGGCCCCGAGCGCTCCCGACAGGACTCCCAGGACGCCGAAGCCGATGAGCGCGGCGGGCTCGTGGAAGGTCATCCCCGGAGGAATGGCGAAGATGGGCGACCAGCCCACGAAGAAGCCGTGGATGGCATAGGCGGTCACCGCGGAGATGACCGTGTAGATCAGAGCCTCGGACTCGAAGACCATCCCGGAATAGAGAATTTCCACCGCGAAAATCGCCATCCCGAGCGGGGCGCGGAAGACCGCGGCGAGGCCCGCCGCCATCGAAGCGAGAAGCACGATCCGGCGTTCCTGTCCCCGCAGGCCCAGGAACCCCGAGAGGATCGCGCCCAGGCCGACCGAGATCTGCGCCGTCGGGCCTTCGCGCCCGGCCACGCCTCCCGAGCCTATGGTCAGAGCGGAGGCCACTCCCTTGATGAAGGGGATCCGGGGGCGAACGTCGGCCCCCTTCTGGTGGTACGTCTCGACGGCGGCGTCGGTGCCGTGCCCCTCCGCCTCGGGCGCGAGGCTGTAAACGAGGACCCCGGACAGCAGTCCACCGAGAGTGGTCGAGACCGGGATCCACCAGTGGACCGTCCACGCATGGGCGTAGGCGCTGGCGTAGGTGATTCCGGGCAGCGGAGGCACGTAGTCGCCGATCCGCTCGAGCATCAGCCGCTGGGCGAAGTTGACCGCGGCGTCGAACACCAGCGCGGCCAGCGCGCCGAGGAGCCCGATGATGAAGCAGTAGAAGACGAGACGATACGTCGGAGGGAAGAGCGGGCGCGAGGCCTTGCCTTCGATCGCGCCGACCGTTGGGCCTGAGCTCGTCAACGGGCGGCGGCTCCGGCGGGCGTGGCGTGCAGGTTCATCCCGCGGGGGATCTTATTCGATCGGCCGGGCGCCGCCACCGGGCCGGCCGAATCGGCGGCCGCGACGTCGGAAGGATGCCGCCTGCCGACACCGACCTTGCCCGGCGGGCCCGGGATCGGTCAGACTTGGGTCAGCGCAACGGCGAAAGGGGAGTAAAACCGGTGGCGATCCAGGTGCGTCTGAGCCGCGAAATGCGGCTCGTCGACATCACGATGATCGGTGTCGGCGCCATGATCGGCGCCGGAATCTTCGTGCTGACCGGAATTGCCGCCGGCGTCGCGGGACCGGCGCTGGTGCTGGTCTTCGGGCTGAACGGATTCGTCGCGCTGCTGACGGCGATGGCCTACGCCGAGCTTGGCAGCGCCTTCCATGACGCCGGTGGCGGATACCTGTGGGTCAAGACGGCCCTGCCCGATCCCAACGGCTTCCTGTCGGGCTGGATGTCCTGGTTCGCGCATGCGGTGGCCTGCTCGCTCTACGCGCTGGGATTCGGCGCCTATTTCCTTCTGGTCCTGGAGGCGGTCGGCGCACCGAGCGTCGATCTTGGCCCGTTCTCCCTCGACAAGCTGCTCGCGGTCGGTGTCGTCATCCTCTTCTCCTGGATCAACACGCGCGGCGCGTCGGAAACGGGCAAGGCGGGCAACGTCGTCACGGTCGGCAAGATCGTCATCATCGGAGCGTTCGTCGCCGCGGGCCTGTGGGTCATGGCCCACCGGGCCGGGTGGCAGACCTCGTTCCAGCCGTTCGTTCGTAACGGTTGGGGCGGCGTGTTTGCCGCCATGGGCCTGACGTTCATAGCCTTCGAGGGCTACGAGATCATCGCGCAGACGAGCGAGGAGGTGAACGACCCGAAGCGCAACGTTCCGCGCGCGATCTTTCTTTCGCTCCTGATCGTGGTGCCGATTTATCTGCTCGTCGCCGTCGTGTCGGTCGGCGCCGTTCAGCCGCCGGCGGGGATGGCGGTGACCGAGTACCTCGGCGCCCGGAAGGAAACGGCGCTCGTGTCGGCGGCCGAGCAGTTCTTCAAGGGCGGGGGCTTCGTAATTCTCGTCGGAGGCCTCCTTTCGACGCTGTCGGCCCTGAACGCGACCGTGTACTCGTCGTCGCGCGTGGCCTTCGCGATGGCCCGCGACGCCAATCTCCCGCAGCGACTGGGCCGCCTTCACAAGACCCGGTCGACACCCCACGTGGCGATCCTTTTTTCGGCCGTCCTCATCGTGGTGATGGCGGTCGCGCTGCCGGTCGAAGAGGTGGCGGCGGCTGCGGACCTCATGTTCCTTCTGCTCTTCGTCCAGGTCAACGCTTCGCTGATTCGACTGCGCAAGATCCGGCCCGATCTGGATCGAGGCTTCCGCGTGCCGCTGGGGCCCGTGATCCCGGCGCTGGCGATCGCGACGATGCTCTTTCTGGTGGTCTACCTGTCGCTCCATTACCCGAAGGCCCTGGTTTCCGCGGTCGCCTGGATCGTGGTCGGTGGCGTGGTCTACTACGGCTACAGCCGCAAGAAGGAAGCCGCGTTCATCGAGCGCAAGGAGTGGATGGGGCGGATCGAGCGAAAGCAGTACCGCGTGCTCATCGCCGTTTCGAGCCCGAGGACGGTGGAGTCGCTTCTGGAGGTTGGAATGGCGATCGCCCGGCGCCACGGCGGCGAGCTCGTCCTGCTCTCGGTGGCGGAGGTTCCCGAGGGCGAGACGCTCGTGTCGGGTGGCCGGCTCGTTCGAGAGCTCGAGCCGCTGCTGGAGGAGGGCGTTCGGCGCGCCACCGACCAGGACATTCCGGCTCAATCGGTCGTGAAGATCGCCCGCCGGGTCAGTCACGCGATCGTGGAAACGGCGCTCGAGGAGTCGTGCAACTTCATCGTGATCGGCCGGCCGGAGTCGCACTCGCTGTTCGACCGGATCGTGGCGTCGCTCGTCGAGCACGTTCTCGCCGAAGCCCCCTGCCGGGTCGGTGTCGTTTTCGGGCGCGTCGAGCCGGGGTCCATCGAGCGCATCCTCGTACCCGTGACGCGGCGGCCGAACTCCCGGCTCGCCGTCGAGCTCGCGCCGGCCCTGGCCCAGGGATTCGACGCCGCCATCCAGGCGATCACCGTCGTCCCGACGGGCCTCGAACCGGCGGAGCGAGAAGACCTGCAGCGGGGAGCCCGCGAGACGCTACGGGATGCAGGCTCCCAGGCAACGCTCGAAATCCTGCGGTGGGGTGACGTCGCCCACGGGTTGTCGCGTGCGATCCGCGCCGGCGACCTCGTCCTGCTCGGTGCGCCGAGCTCGGGCCCGGTCGCGGGCATGCTCGGAGAGACGGTCCCGGCCCTGATCGCGCGCCACGGCCGCAACCCGGTCGTCGTCGTGCGCGAGGTGGAGGCGCGGCGGGCGAGCCGCTTCGAACGGGCCTTTTTCGGAAGGAGTGAAAAGCGGTCATGAGCAACGCGGGACAACCGACCATGGAGATCGGCGGATTCGCGGATCGGGTCGTCGCCTACATGCCGACGCTGCTCGCCGGCCTGCTGGTTCTTTGCGCCGGTGTGTTTCTCGGCTGGGTGGTCAAACGCGCCGTCGTCCGGGTGCTCATCTGGCTGCGGCTCGACCGCCTGGGGGGGAGGGTCGGCTGGCGCGTCGCGCTCGGACGCGGCGACACGCGCGCGGCGCTGTACAACCTGGCCGGGGCCGCGGCCATGGCCGTCGTCGTGCTGCTCTTCCTCGACAACGCACTCGATATCTGGGGGCTCAGCGTTCTGTCCCGCATGGCCGACCGCGTGGTGCTCGCCCTACCCGACGTGGGCCTCGCCCTGCTGGTGGTGATCGCGGGCGTGCTCGTCGCGCGCCTGGCGGGAGAACGCGTCGAGGACCTCTTCGAGATGGAAGAATTCGCCCACGCGCGTCTGGCGGGCTGGACGTGCCGCAGCCTGCTGCTGGTGCTCACCGGCGCTCTCGCGCTCTGGCAGATCGGATTCGCCCGGCAGATCGTGCTCGCCGCATTCCTGATCCTCTTCGGCGCGATGGGCGTCGCGTTCGCGCTCGCGGTGGGGCTCGGATCCGCGCGCGCGGTCGGGGCGGGATGGGAGTCGCTTCTCGAACGACGTCGAAAGGCGGGTCGGGACACCGAGTCCTGACGTGTGACGATCCGATCCGGGACCCTCGCGAAGGTCCCGAAGGGGCCTTCTTCCTTTGCGGGCTTCCGGGCGTGAATCCGGGCCGACCGGCGCGGCCGTTTCTGGACATAGACTCGGGCCATGGACGCGATCCTCGATCATCGGCTCTTCCGGATGGGCGGCACGCCGGTCACCGTGGAGTCCATCCTCACGGGGCTGGCGATCCTGGCCGCCTCCTGGATCCTGGCGCGGGTCGTGCGGTGGTTCATCGTGCACCGAATGCCCGCCCGCACCGCGGTCGCGCTCGGCACGCGATACGCGATCGGCCGGATTCTGGGCTACCTCATCCTGTTCCTTGGATTCACCGTCGCCCTGCAGTCGCTCGGGATCAACCTGGCGGCGCTGGCGGTCTTCGGCGGAGCGCTCGGCCTCGGGCTCGGTATCGGTCTCCAGGACGTCGCGAAGAACTTCATTTCCGGCCTCATCATTCTCTTCGAGCGGCCCGTCCAGGTGGGCGATCGGATCGAGATGGGCGACGTCACCGGGGATGTCGTCGAGGTGCGGGCGCGCGCGACTGTGGTTCGAACCAACGACGACGTGCACCTGATCGTCCCGAATTCGCGGTTCATCTCCGACACGGTGACGAACCGGAGCTTTGGCCACCGCCGGGTCCGTTACCGGATCCCCGTCTCGGTCGCCTATGGCACCGACCCGCGGGCGGTCCAGGCAGCAATGCTCGAGGCTGCCGGCGGGAGCCCGAGCGTGCTGAAGGAACCGCCGCCGCTCGTCTGGTTCCGCCAGTTCGGCGAGTCGTCTCTCGACTTCGACCTGCTCTGCTGGACGAGCACCATGTTGAGCAAGCCCGGAGCGTTCCGGAGCGAGTTGAACTACCTCGTTCACGATGCCCTGAAGAAGCACGACATCCAGGTTCCCTTCCCCCAGCGGGACATTCACATCCGGTCGGCTCCCGGCCTCGAGGCCCTTCGCGAATCGGATCCGACCGTGGAAGAGACGAAGTGATTCTCGACCGTCGGCCCTCGCGCCGGCGGCCCGCGGCGTCGAGCGAGCTGTCTCGACCGTCCTGACGGCCGGATCGACGATGACTTTCCCGATGCTCCTTTCGTTCGCTCTGCTGGTCGGAGCGATGGTCCTCTTCGCGCTCGAAATCTATCCGGTTGACTTCGTCGCCCTCGCGATCCTCGCCTCGCTCCTGGTCCTGGCGCCCGTCCTCGGGCTGACTCCCCAGGAGGTCATCTCCGGATTCAGCAACCCGGCCGCGATCACGGTTCTCGCGATGTTCGTCCTGTCCGGCGCCGTGCAGCGAACCGGTGTGATCCAGCGTTTCTCGCGGCGGATGTCGACCCTGGCCGGGAAGGGAGAGGTCCGGCAGCTTCTGGCCGTGATGCTGGTTGCGGCACCCCTGTCGATGGTGATCAACAACACGGCCGTCGTGGCGCTGTTGATGCCCATGGTCATCACGCTGGCGAACGAGAAGGGCGTCTCGGCGTCGAAGCTCCTGCTCCCGCTGTCGTACGTCGCCCAGATGGCCGGTGTCGTGACCCTCATCGGCACCTCGACCAACATCCTGGGCAATGCCCTGGCGGAGGAGAACGGCATCGGCGGGTTCGGCATGTTCGAGTTCTCGAAGATCGGACTCGCGGTCCTGGCGACGGGCACTCTCTACCTGGTGCTCGTCGGCCGGCATCTGATTCCGGCCCGGCGGCCCCCGGGAGAAAAAATGGACCAGAGGATCATCGAGGGCTACGTCTCCGAGGTCGTCGTTCTCGAGTCGTCCCGGTTCGTGGGTAAGAGCCTCCGCGAGGCCGGCCTCGGCGAGGCGACCGGGGTGCGCGTGCTCGAGATCCTTCACCAGGGCCGGCGGCTCGCCCCGGACTCCTGGCGCAGGCTCGTCGCCGGCGACATCCTGGTGGTCGCGGCCGCGCGCGAGGCGCTGCTCCGTCTGCGGGAGACCGCCGGGCTCGCCCTCGAGGCCGACGCTCACTGGGAGGAGAACGCGGAGGGAGGAGAGGCCACCGTCCTCGAGGTCGTTCTCGGCCCCAACTCCGATCTGGTGGGAGCGACGCTCCGGGAGGCCGAGTTCTACCAGCGATTCGGCTGCGCGGTCCTCGCCATTCGTCAGCATGGCCAGCTCCTGCGAGAAAGGCTCGCGACCGTCCGGCTGCTCTTCGGGGACACCCTGCTCCTGCGCGTGCCCCGTGACCTTCTGAAACGGATCCGGCGCGTGCCCGGCTTCATCGTCACCGGTGCGGTCGAGGGGACGGGATACCGTCCCCACAAGACCGCGATCGCGCTCGGCATCGTCCTGGCGGTCGTCGCCGTCGCCGCGCTCGGCGTGCCCATCCTCGTCACGGCCGTGGCCGGGGCCGCACTCATGGTGCTGACCGGCTGCCTTCGCATGGACGAGGTCCACGAAGCCATCCGGTGGGACGTCATCTTCGTGCTGGCCGGCGTGATTCCGCTGGGCCTCGCCCTTGAGCGGACGGGGGGCGCGCAGCTGCTGGCGGGACTCGTGACCCGTCTCGGGCCGTTTCTTCCGGGCGTGCTCGTGCTGGCGCTCATCTACGCGGCGACGATGCTCCTGACCGAGGTCGTTTCCAACAACGCCGCGGTCGTCGTGATGGTGCCCGTCGGCATCGGGACCGCCCGCGCGCTGGGCCTCGATCCGAGGGCATTCGTGCTGGCGATCATGTTCGCCGCCTCCACGAGCTTCTCGACCCCGGTCGGCTACCAGACCAACGCCCTGGTCTACGGCCCGGGCGGGTACCGGTTCACCGACTACGTGCGCGTGGGCGGACCGCTCAATCTCCTGCTCGCGATCCTGACGCCGCTCTTCATCGCCCTCTGGTGGGGGTTGTAGCCGGCCCGGGTTCGCGGGCTCCGGATCCATCGTCCCGGGCCGGTGCAGGACGGGCGCCGCCGGGAGCCAGGCGCGCCGCGGCATCCTCGTCCACCGATCGCAGGTGCAGGTCGCGCTGCGGGAAGGGAATTTCGACTCCGGCGGCGCGGAACTGCCGGTCGATCTCGACCCGGAGATCGCTCAGGGTCGGCAGGCGCAGGGAAATCTCCGGGAGCCACACGCGCACCTCGAAGTTGAGCGAGCTGTCGCCGAACCCGGCGAAAAGGATCTGAGGGGCGGGATCGGCGAGCACCGACGGGTGCTTCTCCGCGGCCGCCGTCAGGATGCCGAAGACCTTTTCGATGTCACTCCCGTAGGCCACCCCGACCTCGACGATGACCCGATTCTGCCGGCTCGAGAGGGTCCAGTTCGTGAGCCGCTGAGACACGAGCTCGCCGTTGGGAACCACGATTTCGGAGCCGTCGTAGCTGGACACGACCGTGGCCCGGAGGCCGATGTGCTTGATCGCGCCCCAGTCGGACCCGACGACGACGGTGTCTCCCGCGCGTACCGGTCGCTCGAAGAGCAGGACCAGTCCGCACACGAGATCGTTGACGATGTTCTGGAGGCCGAAGCCGATGCCCACGCCGAGCGCGCCGGCCACGATCGCGAAGCTGCGCAGCTCCACGCCCATCACGGCGAGCGCCAGGAGGGTTCCGACGAGAACCAGCGCGTAGTGGACGAGGCGCGCGACGGCGTCGCTGACGCCGGGCTCGATGCCGCGGCGCTGCAGGATCTTTCCGCGCAGGAGGGCGCTCACCGCGGAGGAGGCGAGGAGCGCGACATACAGGACGAACGCGCCCTTGATCAGGCTCGCCACGGTGAGGTGCAGCGATCCGACGTCGAGGCCGGCGCCGGCGATGGCCTGCCAGGTCTTCCACGGAGACGGGGCGATTTCCCAGGCGTCGAGAACGCTCAGCAGGGCCCCGAGGACGAACACCGCCTCGATGAGTCGGGCCAGCCGAAGGCCGAGCTGGTAGAGCGCCTGGCGGACGAGGGGATAGCGGCCCTCGGTGACGCGGTGACCCAGGACCGCGAGAGCACCGCGGAGCAGGCGCACGAGGAAGGCGACGACGAAGCCGACGAATCCCGTCGCAACGGTCGAGGAAATGAGCCAGCGGCCGAGGTCGTCGAAGCCCAGGACCTCGGCCACCAGGGTGACGGCGAGCATCGCGGCCCCGAGCGTCAGCGCGATCGTGAGCCAGTGACTGCGACCCAGATCCCGGGCGTTGCGCCGCGCCAGCAGGAGCAGGAACGGGATGCCGGCCAGGGCGGCGACCGAGAGGATGATTCGGAACAACGAGGCCGGCAGCGCGATCCACTCGAGCACTCCGAAGACCGGGAGGAAGACGGCCAGGATGTACACGATTCGTCGCAGGCGCCGGTTCTTGAACAACGAGGCGGCGAGGACGGACGCCGAGACGGCGATCGCGATCCACATGAGCAGCTGCCACGCCGCCGGCGGCGGACCGTAGAGTGCGCTCAGACCGACGACGGCCCCGAACGTCCCGATCGCCCAGGGGTGCCGGAGGACGGCCCAGTCTTCTCCGTCGCGCCCGGACCGGCGCACGCGGCGGACACCGTAGGCGATGACCCCAACGGCGAACAATTGAAGCAGGACGACGCCGGCGTTTCTGACCAGGAACGCCGGGTCCAGTCGCGGCCTCGCCTGGATGCCGCGTCCCGGGGCCGCGATGTCGGTTCGGAGAGCCTCGCCGAACTCCGGCGAGAAGAGCCGCGGAGCTGTTCTGACGAGCATGTCCTGGCGGCGGCGGCGACGCTGTTCCTCGGTGCTCTCGACGATCTCCAGGTTCTCGCGGCGGATTCGCTCGAGGGTTTCTTCGACCGTGAGGAGGGTCGGAAACACCTCCGCGGTCCGGGCCACGACGGCCCGGATGCGCTCCTCGGCCCTGGCCACCTGCGGAGCGAGAGTCTGCCACTGAGGGTCCGCGCGAAGGACGGACGCCCAGGAGCGCCAGAAATCGCGCCGCTCCGTCCAGTCTCTTCGAATTTCCGCGAGCCTCTTGAGCCGCTCCCCGATGCCCCGCCGCGGTGTCTCGAGGGCGCCGTTGTCTGCGAGCGCCCTGTCGTGAATCATCGAGACGCGTCCCGGCCGCACATAGCCCTGGTGGTGAGCGGCCTCCAGCTCGCTCTGGAGGCCGTTCCGGCGTTCGGCCGCCGCCTCGACCTGGCGGGAGAGGCTCGAGACGTCGGCGATGCGCGCGATCTCGAGCTCGGCGGCCGCCGCGGCGTCGGCCACGTCGTCGGCCCGCGAGACGACCTCGTAGGCCTCGGGGTACGGCGTCGGCGTGAGCCCCTTTGCCTCCGGGGCCGGAGTGGGAGTCGCCGGGGCCTGGCCGAACGCCAGGCTCCCGAAGCCGGCCGCCGCCAGCCCGCAGACTCCGACGATTCGCGCCAGTCTCCTCATTCCGGAGCTGGTTTTACAACAAGTGCGGACTCCGGGCGCGTCGAATCGATAACCGGCGCCGTCCGGCCCGCCCGCCGGCGTCTACGGGAAGATGCCGAGCTCCCCGTAGCTGACGGCGACCTTTCGGATCGCCAGGACGAAGGCCGCCGTCCGCAGGTCCGGGATCTTTGCTTGCTCCTTCTGGACGGCCCGGATTTGCTGGAAGGCGGAGCTCATCGTCTCTTCGAGTCCCGAGTTGACGAGGTCTTCCTCGTTCGGCCCGCGGACGAGGCGTTTGCGCTCGCCCTCGGACAGAGACTTGCCCGACGTCTTTTCGATCGCGCCCACCATCTCCCGTGCGCTCAGCTCCTCGAATCGCTTCGCCATGCGCCCGAACCGGACGTGGGAAAGGTTTTTCAGCCATTCGAAGTAGGAGACCGTCACGCCGCCCGCGTTCAGGTACATGTCGGGGATCACGAGAACCCCGCGGGACCGCAGGATCTCTTCCGCGTCGGTGGTCGTGGGGCCGTTGGCGGCTTCCGCGACGCACCGGGCCCGCACCCGGGGCGCGTTGTCCGGCGTCAGGACGTTTTCGAGCGCGGCCGGGACGAGCACGTCGCAGTCGAGCTCGAGCGCCGCCGCGCTCGAGGGCAGGTCCGTCGATCCCGGGAAGCCCGTGAGTCGCCCGGACTCATTCCGGTGGCGGACGACCGCCTCGAGATCGAGCCCGTCGGGTGCCGCGATGGCGCCCTCGTATTCGGCCAGACCCACGAGCACCGCGCCGCCTTCCTGAAGGAACCGGGCCGCGTGGTAGCCGACGTTGCCGAGACCCTGAACGACCACGCGCTTGCCGGCCAGGCCTGGAGTCATGCCGTGTCGGCGAACGAGCTCGGTGTCGGCCATGGCCTCCCGGATCCCGTAGAAGACCCCGCGGCCGGTCGCCTCGGTGCGGCCCCGGATTCCTCCCTGGCTGACGGGCTTTCCGGTCACGCAGCCCAGGGCGTCGACTTCGCCGGGGTGGAACTGTCCGTAGGTGTCCGCGATCCAGGCCATTTCCCGGGCGCCGCTGCCGTAATCGGGTGCCGGCACGTCGACGCCCGGCCCGAGGAAATTCTTCTTGATCAGTTCGGCCGCGTACCGCCGGGTGATCCGCTCGAGCTGCTCCACGTTGGTCTTGCGCGGATCGACACGGATGGCGCCCTTGGCACCCCCGAAGGGGACATCGGCGATGGCGCACTTGTACGTCATCAGGGCCGCCAGGGCCTGGACTTCGTCGGCGTCGACTTCCAACGAATACCGGATCCCGCCCTTCACCGGGAGCTTGTGGTGGCTGTGCTCGGCCCTCCAGGCTTCGATGACTTCGACGCCGCCGCCCAACCGGCGGACCGGAAACTGGAAGCGGTAGACGCTGTTGCACGTCTTCATCTGCTCGAGCAGGCCCGGCGGATACTCTCCGAACGCGGCGGCCGCGTCGAAGTTGCGGTTCACGGTCTCGAGCAGGCTGCCGGGCTTGGTCATGAATTCCTCCTGCGGATCGGATTCGGACGGTTCAGGGAAACATAGCTCACCCGGTCGCCCGGGGCGTCGAGGCAGGCCAGGGGACTTCCTCGACTGTTTGATCGGCGACGATTCCGCGCTCCCGGAGGGCCTCGAGCACCGGAACCGTGATGCGAGGGTCCAGGGGGATCTGGACGCCTGGAATCGGGATCCTCCCCTCGAGCAGAAGGCGGCAGGCCACGGCGGCCGGGAGGCTGACCGTGCGCGCGAGCGCGGAGTCGTCGCCGGCCTCGCCCCGCACGACGAGCCGGACGCTGATCTGCCGGGCCGAGCCGTTGCCGTAGACCGCGAGGCAGCGGTGCTCCAGGGCAACGAGGTCGTGTTCGCCCGGGGCATAGCGCAGCCGTTCCTGAAGAATTCGGGTGAGCACGTCGAGCGGAGCGTCGCGACCGTCCGGGACCGGTCGGCCCGAGAGCAGTCCGAGCCACTCGAGCCGCGCGAGGACCGGGTGTCCCTGCGCAACGCCGAGCCGCTGCGCCAGCCGCTCGGAGAGGCTCCCGGAGCCGGGCGGGAGGTGGCGGTCGAGGAACTCCGCGTACGTCAGGTTCGAGACGTCTTCCGGCTCGAGGCCGAGCAGTCCGAGATCGAAGAGAGCGTGCCACGTCTGGCACCACCCCGGATACCTCAGGGTGCCGCGGAAGAAGTCCCGGACGCCCGGCACGCCGTAGGCGTCGAGATAGCGAAGGCAATTCCGGTTCGGATAGGCCTCCAGCCGCCCGACGCCGGGAATCTCGATCGACCGGGGATCGTCGAAGAGGTCCGGGAACGGGCGCTCGATCACTGCGCCCTGTTCCAGGTACCGCACCGGGTTACGGGCCGCGAGCACCACGCCGCGCGGGCTCCACGCAAACTTGTAGCCCCAGGGATTGTCGTTGGAGTCAGGCGCGGGGATCGCGCCGCAGCACGAGGAAAAGGAAACGACGCGGCCGCCCTCGGCCTGGATGCTTCGGATCAGGGTGATGGCGGTCATGTGGTCGATTCCCGGGTCCAGGCCGATTTCGTTCAGGAGCAGGACCCCCCGCTCGCGCGCACGCGCGTCCAGTGCCTGCATGGCGTCCGACACGTAGGACGTGGTCACCAGCGGTACGCCCTGCTCGAGGCAGACCCGGGCAATGCCGGCGTGCCGGTCGGCCGGAAGCAGGCTGACGACGACTTTCGCCTGGGAGATTTCGGCGCGCAGGTCCGCTTCTGCCGACGCGTCGGCTTCCACGGCGGTGGCGCGCGGCCTTCCGGCGATCAGTGCGTGGGCCCTCCCGATGTTGAGCGTCAGGAGCCGCAGCTCCACTTCCGGCAGCTCGAGCAAATCGTCGACGAGGGGCTTGACGACGAGGCCGGCGCCCAGGATGAGGATTCGCCTCAAACGCGGGCCCCGTCGATGCTCGTGGCGAGATACCGGAAGGCCGGCGCGAGCTCTCCCCCGTGGGTGACGACCGCACCGAGGAGCGCCGCCGGCAGCGTCAGGTGTTCGAAGTCGACGCGGGTGTCGGCCGTCACGAGACCGGCGAGGAACGGAAAGAGGGAGTCCCCGAAGTGCTCGGACGCATCGAGAGGGAACTCGGCCGGGAGATTGTCGACGGCGAGAACGACGGGACCCGGTCCGTCGAAGCCCGTGCGCGTCCGGCCGCTCGCCGGGTCGTACGTGTAGACGGGCTCGTCCGGGGTCGTGGATCGCACCGTGGCGGCGATGGAACCGTCGATGTCGCAGGAGATGTCGGCGAGGACCCGGAGACGCGGCCGCGCCCGGGAGCCGAAGAGCTGCGCGAGCGCCTCGCGGGTGACCAGCCGCGGCTGTCCGGGCATCCAGTAAATGCCATTGACCAGCACCGTGAGGTACGGAAGGTGCTGCTCGAACGCGGCGCGGTGGTCCCGACGGAAGACGACCTTGTAAACGGCGTGCCGGGACAGGCCCTTGTTGAGGAACAGCCCGGGCAACTCTTCCGGCGAGACCTCCACGACCGGGAGCCGGTGGAAGATCTCCTGGGCGCCGGCGGCGACGTTGCCCCCTCCCGTGAACCCCACGACCAGGGGGTGAAGCTCGGGGCGCACGCCGCGGTCGCGGATCCGGCGACCGACGGTGGCCGCCAGGTGCTCGGCTGCGGCCTCCACGCTGCGGTAGCGATGGGCCGGCTGCACGGCGGCAAACGCGCTCTCGATGCCCTCGACCTCGAGGCGGCGTCCCAGGGCCCAGAGCGCGTCCACCATGCCCGCGAAACCGGCGTGGCGCCCGAAGAAGATGAGCCTTCGGCCGAATCGGTCCACGATCGACTCGTAGTCGATCAGCGTGCAGCCGAGCTCGAGAAACCGCCGCAGCGCCGGCATGTTCTCCGGCTGCCCCTTGATGACGTGCGGAAAGATCGTGTACGTCGTCTGCGCCCGCAGGCGCTCCGGCGGGACCTCCTTGACGCCGAGAATCACGCGGCAGTCGGCCAGGTCCGGAACGATGGCCGCGCCGCTCGCCGCGTACTCCTCGTCGGGATAGATGCGCAGCGGCGAAGACTGGACGGCGACCGACCGGCCCTGCTCCCGAACGAGCTCGGCCACGTGGGCCGGCGAGAGCGGCGTGCGCCGTTCCCAGGCATTCTTGTCCTCGGCCCGAATACCGATGTCGATCACGGCGGCCGCTGCCCTCCGGTTGGGAAGAGTAGCGCACGCCTTCCCGGTACGCCGCCGGTCCGCCGGACTCGAGCTTGCCGGCTCACGGGCCTCCGGCCGCTCCGGCCTCGAGGCGACGCCCGGTGTCGCCGTCGAACCAGAGCAGGCGCGTCGGATCGATGGACACGAAGAGCGACTCCGGCCACGCGTCCCGGTTCGGCGCCAGGGCCCGGATGGTTTCCTCTCCGACCCGAAGCGTCAGCAGCGCCCGGTCGCCGAGAGGCTCGACGACCTCGAGCTTCGCCGGCCAGGCGCCGGGACGTGGCTCTTCGGAGACGGCGACGTGCTCGGGGCGAACACCGAGGTCGAGCGCCCGGGCGGCCGCGAGGCCCCGGGGCAGAGGGACCCGCTGCGCGCGGCCGACGAAGACGGCGCCCTCGGCGCGTCCCCGCCAGACCGTCAAGCGGGGGCTGCCGACGAAGGTCGCCGTGAAGAGGTCGGCCGGCCGTTCGTAGATCTCGAGCGGGGCGGCACGCTGCAGCGCGCGGCCCTCGCGCAGAAGCAGGATCTCGTCCGACAGGCTCATCGCCTCCGCCTGGTCGTGCGTCACGTAGAGCACCGTGGCCTCGAGCCGGCGGAAGAGGCTCTTGAGCTCGGCGCGCATCCCTTCGCGCAGCAGCGCGTCGAGATTCGAGAGCGGCTCGTCCATGAGGTAGAGGCGCGGGCGGCGGGCGAGAGCGCGGCCGAGTGCCACGCGCTGCTGCTGGCCGCCGGAGAGCTGCCCGGGGCGCCGCCCGAGGAGCTCCGCGATTCCCAGCATCCGCGCCGTTTCGCCGATCCGCGCGTCGATCTCTCCCCGCGGCAGGCCGCGCGCCTCCAGCCCGAGCGAGAGATTGCGCGCGACGGTCAGGTGGGGATAGAGGGCGTAGCTCTGGAAAACGAAGCCGACGTCGCGCTGGCCCGGCGGCACGCCGTCGAGCGGTCGGCCGTCGAGCGTCAGGTGCCCCTCGGTCGGCGTCTCGAGCCCGGCGACGATGCGCAGGAGCGTGGACTTGCCGCAGCCGGACGGCCCGAGCAGCGTCAGGACGCGCCCGGGTCGAGCCGTGAACGAGACGCCGTCCAGGGCCTTCTCGCCTCCCGGGAAGACCTTGCGGAGTCCCTCCGCGACGAGCTCGCCCGCGCCGACTCCCGGGGCCTTCCCGTGGCCCGTCATCCCTTGACGGCTCCGCGCGTCAGCCCGCTCGCGATCCGGCGCTCGAAGAAGAGCACGAGGACGACGAGCGGCGCCGTTGCGACGACGACGGCCGCCGAGAGCTGACCCCAGGGGATCTCGTAGATCGAGGCTCCGCCCACGCTCGCCAGGCCGGCGGTGATCGTCTTGCTCTCGTCGCGCGTCAGAAAGGTGAGGGCGAGGAGGAACTCGTTCCAGCAGGCGATGAAGACGAGGATCGCCGCGGTCACGACGGAGGGAAGGGCCAGCGGCAGCTCGATCCGGACGAGGCGCTGGAGGGGAGAGAGCCCGTCGAGCGCCGCCGCCTCGTCGATCTCGGACGGGATCTGGCGATACGCGCTCTCCAGGATCCAGATCGCGAGCGGCAGGGCGAAGGCGGCGTAAGGCACGGCCAGGGCGAGGGGATGGTTGAGCGCGCCGAGGGCCCGGGCCGCCTCGTAGAGCGGGAAGAGCAGCAGGATCGGCGGAAAGGTCGCCATCAGCAGGAGACCGAAGAGGACGCGACGCCGCCTCCGCCGCGCCATGCGCGCGAGCGCGCTCGCGGCCGGCAGGCCCACGCCGACCGCGAGCAGCGTCGAAGCGGCGCTCGCCTCGAAGCTGTTGAGGAGGTACCGGCCGAGCGGCTTGCGTTTCGCGAGGGCGGCGAAGTGGGTCAGCGTCGGCGGGCGCGGGACGTAGACGGTCGGCGTCGCCGTGATCTCCGAGTCCGGCTTGAGCGCGGTCGAAAGCTGCCAGGCCGCCGGCGCGAGGCTCCACACGAGAACGACCGCGGCGGCCAGGGCGAACCCGGCGCGCTTCATCGCGCTTCCCGCCTTCGGGCGTCGGGATCCGCCAGACGGATGACGATCCAGGCGAGCAGGGCGGCGAACACCGTGGCTTGCGTCGCGATCGCCGAGCCGTAGCCGAAGTCGAGGTACCGGAAGCCGTTCTGAAAGGCGTAGAGGGACACGGTCTCGGTCGCTCCGCCGGGCCCGCCGCCGGTCATGACGTACACGACGTCGAACGCCCCGTAGGCCTGCACCGCCCGGAAGAGGGCGGCCACCAGAATCGACGGGGCGAGCAGCGGCAGGACGATCCGATAGAGCCGCGCCCGGGCGCCGAGGCCGTCGAGACGGGCGGCCTCGAGGATGTCCTCCGGGATTCCCTGAAGGCCGGCCAGCACGATCAGTGCGACGAACGGAGTCGTCTTCCAGACGTCCGCGAGGATCATGGAGGCCATGGCCGTCCGCGGCTGTCCGAGCCACGCGACGGGCTGCGCGATCAGTCCGAGTCGCTGCAGGAGATCGTTCGCGACGCCGAAGGAGTCGTTGAAGATCCACACCCAGGCGAGCGCCATGATCGAAGTCGGCAGCGCCCAGGGCAGCATCACGGCGGCGCGAAGCGCCCCCCGTCCCCGGAAGCGGCGGTGAAGGACGAGGGCGATCGCCGTCCCGAGGGCCGTGTCGAGGACCGTCGAGGCGCCCGCGAAGAGAGTCGTGTTCCGCAGGGCGGCCCACCAGCGGCTGTCGGCCCACAGGCGGGCATAGTGAGAGAGGCCGGCGAAGCGCCCGGCGTCCCGCCCCGCGGCGTCCACGCGTTCGAAGGAAAGTTCGACGACGCGCAGAATCGGGACCGCGACGACCGCCGCGAGCAGCAGCCCGGCCGGAACGAGGAAGATGGCGCGGCCGCGGGTCTGTTCGGCGCTCACGACGCGGGCCTCGCGACCGCGGCGATCGAGGCGGGGCGGGATGGCCCGAGGAGGAGCCGGGTTTCGCGCTGCGCGGCGGCGAGGGCCCCGGCCGGCGACTCCAGACCCGAGAGCGCCGCGCTCAGGTGTCGCTGGAGGATGTCGGAGGCCTGCGCGTAGCGAGGCACCGTCGGGCGAAGGATCGCGCCGCGGTGCAGCCCGAGGAGGGTTTCGAGGAAGGGATCGGCCTCGAGCAGCACCGGGTCGCGATAGGCAGCGATCAGGGCGGGCGCGTAGCCGCTCCGGCGGCACAGCTCCCGCTGGCTCGCCGGCGCGACTGCGTGTCGGATGAATTCGACGGCGAGGTCGGGCCGCCGGCTGAATCGCGAGACGGCGAGGCCCCAGCCCCCGAGCGTGCCGCCGCCGTCCCGTCCGGGCGCGTGGACCATGGACCGCACTCCGATTCGGCCGGCGATCCGGGAAGCCGGGGCCTGCGCGAGCCGCCAGGCATATGGCCAGCTCCGGAGGAAGATCGCGCGGCCGTCCTGAAAGAGACGGCGGCTTTCCTCCTCCTTGTAGGTGGTCACGCCCGGGGGACTGATCGGGTCCGGCCCCATCCGGCACGTTCGGAGAAAGTTCAGCGCGGCGCGCGCCGCAGGACGATCGAGCCCGACCTCGAGCGTCGCCGGGTCGATCCAGAACCCGCCCTCGCCGTGCAGGACCTCGAGGTAGTTGCACACGAGGCCTTCGTACTGGGCTCCCTGCCAGACGTAGCCCCAGAGATCGGGCGGGGCCTGCAGACGGCGGGCGATGCGGAGGAGATCCTCGAAGGTGTCCGGGGGCGCGAGCCCCGCCCGCTCCAGCAGGTCGCGGCGGTAGTAGAGAAGGCCCTCGTCCGTCCGGACAGGGATCCGATAGAGGCGGCCGCCGTAGCGCCCGGCGGCCAGATCCTCGGGGAGCAGGCCGCGGGTCTCCGCCTTGGGAAAGGCGTCGTCGAGCGGCGCGAGCCAGCCGGCCGCGGCGAACTTCGGCGTCCATGTGACGTCCATCGAGACCAGATCGAACGTGTCGTCGCCGGCCAGCAGCGCGGCCGTGTAGAGATTCTCCCGGAGATCCGTGGCGTTGGGCCCCTCGACGAGGTCGACCCGCACGCCCGGATGCGCGTCCTCGAAGCTGCGCGCCACGGGCGCCCATGCGTCCCGCTCGCTCGCCGCGACGACCATCGCGAGCCGCGCCGGGCCGCCGGCCGGGCGGTCGCGCGGCGCACAGCCCGCCGCCGCGAGCTCCAGCACGAGCGTCGATGCGGCTAGGAGTCGGCCCACCGGGTCGATCTTGACACGGCGCGTCGAGGCGCCCGGAACCCGCTCAAGGCTTCGAGCCGGGATTCCCGACACCCTCGCTCCGCACGTCGGCAACGAGCTCGGCGACGTTGTCGCCGGTCAGGCTCTCGAGGAAGGCCACGAGATCCAGAATCTGGCGTTCGTCGAGGCCGAGGGGCTGGAGCTTCGGGTCGAGGCCGGCGTGCGCGCGGCCGCCCGCGTCGTAGTACTCCACGACCTCGGCGAGCGTCGCGAGCGAGCCATCGTGCATGTAGGGCGCCGTGAGGGCGACGTTTCGGAGGATCGGCGTCTTGAACTTCCAGGCGTCCGAGGGCATCTCCGTGACGTCGGAGCGCCCGAGGTCGTCCGGCCTCGGGTCGCCGACGCTGTCGAGCACGGACCGTTCCACATCCGTGAACACACCCGGCGAGAGCTCGATGCGGACCGGGTCGCGCCGGCGCCGGTCCCGCGCGCTGCGCCAGCCGATGCCCGTGTCGTGGAACTGGTGGTCCGTGAACAGGGCGTTCCGGTCGCCGATGCGATGGCATCCGGAGCAGCCGGCGTCTCCCGAGAACAGCGCCAGTCCGCGCCGGGCCGCGTCGCCGAGGGCGTCCGGCGAGCCCCCGTAGGAGAAGCGGTCGAACGGCGAGTTGCCGGAGACGAGGCTGCGCACGTAGGTGGCCAGCGCCTGTCCGATCCGTTCGACCGTGGCCGGGCCGGCGAAGGCCGCCTCGAAGCCGGCATCGTAGTCTCCGAGCGATCGCACCCGGGCGACCATCGCGCCGAGCGACGGAGAAGCCATCTCCTCGGAGTTGAGAAACACGTCGAAGGGCTGGAGGTCGAGCGAGGGCTCGCGGCCGTCGAGGAAGAAGGGAGCGGCGTAGGCGGCGTTGAAGAGTCCGGGAGCGTTGCGGAGCAGGCTCCGGCCGGCGTGACCGACGGCGGTCTGGAGCTCGTTGGCGGTGAATCCCTGCTCGGGAACGTGGCACATGGCGCAGGACATGGTGCCGCTGCGCGAGAGGCGGCGGTCGAGGAAGAGCCGGCGCCCGAGCCGGATCTTCTCCACGGTCGGCGGATTCGTGTCCGGAACGGGAACGGCGGGAAGGCCCAGGGGAGGCTGGAGGACGCGGGCGAGCGCCCGGCGGTCACGATCGGCGGAGGCCGGGGCGGGCCCCGGGGCGTGCCCCGGGGCGGGTGAGAGACCGGCGGAGGCGGAGAGGAGGAGCGCCGCCGCGCAGACGATCCCGGCGGCGCCCGGCCGCGGCCGGAGGGGTGACGGCGTCCGAGCGTCGGCTCTCAACCGCCGGCGTCCTCCATGAGAAGGGTCCGCACATCGTTGATCACGATCACCGGATGCAGGTACGAGGAGCTGTAGATCTGCCGCACGCGTCCCTCGCGGTCGATCAGGAAGGCCTTCAGCACGTGCGAGAAATCTCCCGTCCACCGGCCGGTCGCGTCGCGCTCCGGAACGATGGACTGCCCGTAGCCTTCCAGGATCGGGTCCAGCTGGGCGGCCGAGGGAGTCGTGAGAAACACCCAGTCGCCGGCCGGGCCGGCGTGCGCTCCGAGGCTTCCGGCATATTTCTCCATGACGGCGGGCGTGTCGCGCTCGGGATCGAAGCTGATGGTCACCAGTCGCAGGGCTCGGGCGAGCTCCGGGTCCTTTCCCATTTCCCCACGGACCATCTGGAGAACCCCGGTGGCCAGGGGGCACCCGCGTGGCAGCGAGCACCGTGTGTAAACGAAGCTCAGGAGCACGTAGCGGTCACCCATGAACTCGTGGAGCTGCCGGCGGCGGTTCTCCTCGTCGAGGACCGTCCCGTCGGACGCGGGGCCGATCGGCGGCAGGCGATATGTGCCGGGCTCCGGAGGGACGTACTCCAGACCCGGCGGCGGCGCCGCCGGCGCCGCCTGGCCCTCAGCCGCGGCCGGCTTCCCCGGAGGCGCCTTCGAGCATTGGACCGCCAGCAGAAGGAACGCGGCGAGGGCGTTCGCGCGCCGGAGAGCGATTCGCGCGCCCTCGCCGGTCCCGGTGTCGGGGTCCGGACGCCTCAACTCAATACGTGCCGCTTGCGGCCGCCGGCTTCGGGCTCTTGTCGTAGAGCGCATAGGCCCCGAAGCGCATGATGTGCGGCCGTCCCAGTTCCTCGGCGTAGAAGTCCACCGAGAAATCCGGGACGAGCTTCTGCCCGTTCCACGTGTACGCCTTCAGGAACTGCTGGTCCGCTTCGCCCTTCTTGTCCCAGTTGGCGAGCAACGAGGACGTGAAGTACACGCGCTTGCCGTCCCAGCTCTGCGAAACCATGTTGACCTGCGGTCCGATCGTCTCTTCGTACACCTGGCGCGGGTGGTAGGGGTCGCTGATGTCGAAGAGGCGGGCCTTGGCGTCCATGAAGGTCGTGATCCACATCGTCTTGTCGTCGATGCCGATGCTCAGGTCGACGGGCAGCGGGATCTTCGCCGGATCTCCGATGTCCGCGACCGCCGTCGCCTGCCAACCGCCCTTCTCGTCCGGGTGGATCAGCCACAGCTTCGAGGTCAGGGCCGCCGCCGTGAAGGCGTAGTCGTGCTCGGGCTGGAGGGCGAAGCGGATCTCGAGGGGCGCGCCCGGAATTTCGAGGACCTGCTTCGGCTTGCGTGCGTGGAGGTCCCAGACGGTCACGGTCTGGCCGAACTGCTTCATGGCCTCCTTGTCCGCCAGCATCTTGCCGAAATCCATCATGTAGTTGGACCAGCCCGTGAAGGACGACGACAGCATCACGTTGCGGCGCGGAAGGGCGCGAACGTCGTAGCCGAAGCCGTCGGCGACCTTCTCGACGCTTGCTCCCTCGGGCTTCGCGGACGTCGGGACCCAGTGGGTGGCGATGTAGTCGCCCTTGTTGCTGTACTCGACGAGCGCCGTGCGTCCGCCGTGATCCTTGTCGTTGGAGAGCGCGGCGACGAGCATGCGCCCCGGCAGCGCGTAGTGACCGTGCGGTCCGACCGCACCACCGGATTTCGCGGTGAAATCGGTGATCGTTTTGGTCAGGCGCGGCCTGGCCGGGTCCGTGTGGATGTCGAAGATGAAAATCTTGCTCGTGTCGAGCCCGCCGCCCCAGAAGTAGTTCCGGTCGTCCGTCAGTCCGCCGTGGTGCGCCTCGTTGCGGCCGCCGACCGACTCCGAGTGGATGGCCTTCCCGCGGGTCTTCGAGCCGGGACGCACGTCGATCGTGACGAGCTTGTCCGACCCGTCTCCGACTCCGGGCTTGCCGAGAGTCCAGACGTAGACGAAATCCTCCTGCCCCGTGATCTTCGCCATGTACGGCGACTGGCAGGTCTCGTCGGCGCGCGCCGTTCCGGCGAGTGCGAGCCCCAGGACGGCGAGGGCGATGCCGAGCCTCTGGATCCTTCGCCGAAAAATGGTGTCACTCATGTCCTTCGTCCTCCTTGTCTCGCCCCGACGGGTGAGGGGTGTACCGATCCCAAACCGATCTTGAGGTGCGATCTTGGAAAATCATCGCGTCATTCTTCGGGTCGCGAGTGCGACGAAGAAACTCGGATTTGCCGCAGGAGTATCACAGGCCCGGCGGACCTTCAACGCCGAAGGGCGGATTCTCTGGCCGGCAGCCCGGGTCGGCAGTACGATCTTGAAGCCGGGAGGGGCGGCGGTCGCGCGGCTCCGGCCGGCGACCAGGAGGTCCCCGCGTGTACCCGTTCGTCCGACTGC
This sequence comes from uncultured Acidobacteriota bacterium, assembly GCA_963805495.1. Classification (GTDB taxonomy): domain Bacteria; phylum Acidobacteriota; class Thermoanaerobaculia; order UBA5066; family Gp7-AA6; genus DAHUXD01. The sequence continues at coordinate 1,362,025 of CAWDUQ010000001.1, forward strand.
TCGTTCTGCTGGTCCTCGTCCCGTCGGTCGGGCACGCCGCTGCGCAACATCCGGTGGAGCCTCCGCCCTCGGATCGCGGGGCCAGCACGTCCGCGCCGGCCGGCGCCGCGCTCCCCCCGGAGGCCCGGCAGTTCGATTTCTGGACTGGCACGTGGGACGTCAGCCTTCGGATTCGGCAGGAGGACGGCTCCTGGCCGGAGAAGGTCCGGGCGACGGCTCGGATCTATCCGGTGTTGGGGGGCAAGGCCGTCATGGAGCTCTGGGACGGGCCGCCGATCGTGGGGTTTTCGCTGAGGTATTTCGACGTCGGGCTCGGAAAGTGGGTCCTGTGGCTCAACTGGCCGCGGGCCGAGCGGTCCGACAGCGCCCGTTTCGAGGGAAGCTTCGATCACGGCCGCTTCGAGTTCTTCGCCACACAGCACGAGGCCGACGGAACTGATCTCCTGATTCGGTACACGTTCAGCGACGTTGCCCCCGACCGGCTTCGCTGGGATGACGGCTATTCGAAGGACGGCGGCAAGACCTGGTCCAGCAACTGGATCATGCACTTCACGCGCACGGGAAAAGAACCGGCGCTGCCGGAGGCGGGCGGGGCTGCGCCAACCGGGCACGACGGGGACCGATGCCGCCAGCCGTCGTTTCGCCGGTTCGACCCGCTCGTCGGCAGGCGGGAAGGCTGGGCCGAGCGGCGTGGAGAAGACGCGACCCCGAAGCGGCAAAGGGCCGTCCTGACCGGCTATTCGGTTCTGGATGGCTGCGCAGTGCTGTCGTTCCTGCGGCTCGAGGACGGATACGAGAGCCTGCAGTTGCACACGTGGAACACGTCCCGTTCGGTGTTCGAGGAAGGGGTGCTCGAACGCAACCCGGCGAGCTCGCTTTGGATTCTCCGGGGAACGGGGCACGGTGACGTCCTCCGCCTGGCCGAAGGCGGGACCGACGGCACGACCCGGCGTTGGACGCTCGGAGTCTCGGGAATCGCGATGGAACAGCGCAGCGGAGGCGCCGCCGACTCGACACCGCCTTCGCTGAAGGTGACGTTTCCCTCTTCCGCCCCCGGTCCGCGCTAAGAGCCGGCGGCCTTCCGGCGGTTCGGACGCGCGGCCGGCGGGGCCGAAACCAACAGGCTCACCGGAAATTTTCGGAGGAGGGAGTCGGTCGAAAAGCTGCCGTCCTCGGCCGATCGGGTTTCCCCCGTGAACGCGTCCGTCCAGGTCCGGGGCGCGCCCGGAGGGAGGGCGAGCGACGCGTCGCCGAGCGACAGGCCTCCGAGCGAAGACCCGTCCGACGGCAGCGAGGCCGAGCGCAGGGGAGCCGCGACAAGGATCCAATCGTCGCCCCGGTTGCGAGCGAAGGCGACGACGCGCGAGGCGTCCGGTCCCCGGGCACCGACCGGCACGTACCGGCCGCGGGCGAAGAGCTTCGGGAGGGAGGCGCGGACCCGGAGCGCGCGGGAGGTGAGGAAGATCTTGATCCGCCCGTCGGTCCAGTGTCGGCGAAGGTCCTCCAGCAGGGCGGCAAGGTCGTGCGCCGGGCGAGCGTCGAGCTCGGCGAGGGCGGCCGCCCGCCGGCCGAAATCTACGGGCCGGCGATTGTCGGGATCCACGAGCGAGAGGTCCCATGCCTCCGTCCCCTGGTAGAAGTCGGGGACGCCGGGAGCCGTGATCTTCAGCAGAGTCTGCGCCAGGGAGCGAACGGCGCCCGCCGCCGCGACGGGTCCGCGAAACTGGTGGAAATCCGCGAGGAACCGGTTCTCCGGCGAGTCTTCCAGGATCCGGTCGGCGAAGTCGAGCACGGCCGCCTCGTACGCCGCGTCCGGATCGTTCCAGTTCGAATGGAGCTTGCCCTCTCGCAGGCTCTTGACGATGACGCCACGCAGGCGCTTCCGGAACTCGGCCACCTGGTCGTCGGAAAACGGCCACGCCCCGAGAAGCGTCTGGTAGAGGAGGATTTCCTCCGACGCATCCGGGACGGCCTGCTCCCGCATGCGGCCGCGGTGGGGCGCGTTCCATTCCATCCAGTGGTCGAGGTGCCGCTCCCACTCCGGGGCCATTTCCGTCAGGGCGGTGAGGCGGGCGCGAACATCCTCGCTGCGCTTGGTGTCGTGCGTGGACGTGGCGTTCAAGGCGTGGGGCCAGATTCGCTGGCGCTCCTCCATCCGGGCGTGGAACCGATCGACCGACACCGCCTCGCCGTCGCTTCCGACCTCGTTGACCGCCAACAGGGAGTTGAGACGGTAGAAAGCCGTGTCCTCCACGCCCTTGGCCATCGCCGGTCCGGTGAACTGCTGCCAGCGCAGGAGGAAGGCCAGCCAGGCCCGGCGCCGTTCGGCCGGAAGCGCGTCGGGAAACTCGAGTCGGAGGATCCGCTCCAGCACATCGACGGCGGCTGAGGATGCCGCCCCGCTTCGGCGGGCGGCGGTGAGCGCGGAGTCGATGGCGTCCCGGTCGCGCGGCTGGACTTCGAGGTCGCAAACGTAGGTCCGATACACCGGTAGTCCCGCCGTCACTTCCACGAGGGCGCCCTCGAGCTCGCTCGGGTCGAGCTCCCCGGCCTCGGTCGCTTCCCGCGCAATCGGCTCGAGCTCCCGGGCCAGCGAGCGCGCCTCCGGCGCGAGACGCATCCGAATGATGCGGCGTTTCTCCTCGAAAGCGGCCTCGTGGATCCGGCGCGCGTCCCCGGTCCGGCGGGCGAAGTCCCGGCGAAGGGATTCCAGGCCCGCGGGATCGAGAAAGAGCCCCTGGACGTCGCACAGGAAGTCGTAGCCCGTGGTGCCGCAGACGGGCCACTCGGGAGGCAGCGGTTCCGGCCCTTCCAGGATCTTTTCCACGACGACGAAGAAGGGCCCGGGCCGGCCTGCGGACGCGGCGAGGCGGCTCTGCAGGCGCGCCAGATACTCACCGGGATCGAGCAGGCCGTCGATGTGATCGACGCGCAGGCCGGCGACTTTTCCTTCGCCCGCGAGCCGCAGCGTAAGGGCGTGGGTGGCCTCGAAAACGTCGGGATCCTCGACCCGAACGCCGATCAGGTCGGAGATGTTGAAGAACCGGCGGTAGTTCAGGAGTCGGGCGGCCTCCCGCCAGAAGGCGAGGCGGTAGGCCTGCTGCTCGAGCAGGCCGGCCAGGAGGGCCGGATCCCTGGCCGTGTCGTTGAACTCCATGATGTTCTCGTCGACGAACTCGCGCAGGGTCGCGCGGGAACGGTACAGATCGATCAGGCGCCGCTTGACCGCCTCGCGCCGCCCGCCCGTGGGCTCGGCGCCGTCGGCGGGGCGTTCGGAATACGGCGGCAGCGCCCCGACCCGGTCGAGAAGGAGGCGAAACTCCCGGCGCAGCGGGTCCTCCGCGTCCAGGGCCTCCTCCAGCCGGTCGCTGCGGTGGAGGAGAAGGTCGCCATAGGTGGCGGGATCGAGCGGAATGACCCGGTCGTAGTAGCGCACGACGAGACCCGAGTCGGCGACCTCGAGAGAGAGGCGCCCGGCTGCGATCGCCTCCGACAGAGGCTCTCCCAGGATCGGCAGCAGCGTGCGTTCGTCCTCGCTCCAGTCGACGTCGAAGAAGCCGGCGAACGGGGAGCGCCCGCCTTTCTCGAGGACGTCCCGGAACCAGGGATTGGCGGCGGTGGCGGCCATGTGGTTGGGCACGATGTCCAACAGCAGGCCCATGCCGCGGGCGGAGAGCGCACGCCACATGGAATCGAAGTCTCCCGCGGCACCCAGTCGCGGATCGAGCGTTCTCGGGTCGACGACGTCGTATCCGTGCGTGCTCTCGGGCCGGGCCCGGAAGAGGGGGGACGCATAGAGATCGGTGACTCCGAGGGCCGCGAGATAGGGCACCAGGTCCGCCGCACGGGCAAATCCGAAGTCGCGCCGGAACTGGATGCGGTACGTGGCTCCCGGGACGCGCTCGGGCTCGACGCTCATCCGCCGTCCGACGGGACCGTCACCTCGAGCAGCTCCGCGACGCGCGAAAAGCGCTCGACCCAGGCCCGGGCGCCTTCGTCCCCGCGGCGAGCGCGTTCGAGCGCGCCGGGAAAGACGAGGCGGACGAGCTCGTAGACGATGTTCTGAACGTCCCAGAGGCGCAGGCGAAACGGGAGGCGGTCCAGGAACTCCACGGCGGCCTCGAGCTCCGCCAGCGCCGACGGATCCTCGGGTTCCGTCGCCAGGCGCCGTGCGAACGCCTCCAGGCGGCGGCGGAACGCGAATTCCAGCGTCGGGGCGTCGAGCGTCACCTTTTCGCGAGCCGCGTCCTCGAGCAGCTGGCCGATGCGCGCCCGGTCGAGATCCTCGGCCTGCGCCGCTCGCGCCATCTCGGAGTTGATGACGAACTCCGCGATGGCATGGAGGACGCCCGGAAGCGGGGTCGCGAGATCGTCGAGGAAGCGCATCAGCGGCAGGTTTCGCGAGTAGCTCTGGCGCAGCACCGCCTCCGTGTCCTCCAGCGTCGTGGCCAGGATCATGTCGAGGATGCGCCGCTGCTCGTCGCGGAAGAGCTGTTTCAGCGAGAAGATGTCCTTTCCGAAGCCGGCGTCGAGCTGCCGGATGACCTCGGGCAGGTCCCCGCGGGAGAAGCTGTCCGTCACCGTCCGGACGAGCTCCTCGTAGGGCACTTCGCCGCCGTAGGGTCGGACGCCGCCGTTGACGTTGTGCCCGGAGAAGTGGAGCACGCCGAAGGTCAAGAGCGACGTCTCGCGCGTGATGCGGGAAGAGATCCGGGCGCGCCCCACGCCGAGCCGGGCCCGGCCGGCGTCGAAGTAACGGAAGTCCTCGCGGCCGACCTCGAAGCCGGAAATCGAGGACCGCGCCTCGTCGCGCTCGAAGAGGGAGCTGACCGCGTAGTGCGCCCCGACCTTCGACAGGTCGATCATGGCGGGCCGCACGTAGCTCTCGTAGACCGCGCGGCCGTGGCCCACCTCGGGCAGATTGCTCGGCGCCTTCTCCAGGGCGGCCAGGAACGTCGCCTCGTGGCCATCGCCGAAGAGCTCGCCGGACAGCTGGAGGACACGCCCCGCGTACTGCAGCACCTGGACGGTTTCGATCCCGGAGATCTCGTCGAAGAACCAGCCGCAGCTGGTGTACATCAGGAGCGCATGCCGCTGGAGCTCCAGCAGCTTCAGGGCGTCCACGCGCTCCGGCTCCGACAGCGCGTGGGTGGCGTGCCGCGCGAAGAAGCGATCGAGATTCTCGGTGGAGCGGTCGAGGATGACGGCGATGTAGTCGTCGCGTGCGGCCCACGGATCCGCCAGCAGCGCCCTCGCCTTCTGCTCGAAGGGTCCGGCGACCGCGTCGCGCAGGCCGTCGAGCGCCTCGCGCAGCGGGGCGCGCCAGCCCTGGCGCCAGCCCGGGTGGCCGCCGGAGTTGCACCCGCAGTCGCTCTTCCAGCGTTCCACGCCGTGCACGCAGCTCCAGGAGCTGTTCGGGAAAATCTCGGCCTCCGCCGTGGGCGGATGGCGTTCCAGGTACTCGCCGTAGTTGGTCAGATGGGCCTGGCCCCCGGTCTCGATCGTGTGGAGGGCATAGGACAGGGCCATTTCTCCCCGGCGGTGGTGGTGGCCGTAGGTCTCGCCGTCGGTGGCGATGTGGAGCATCTGCGGCCATTCCCGGCCCTCGTCGAAGCCGGAGAGCAGGCGCTCGGCGAATCGCCCGCCGTTTCCGAGCAATCCTTCGAACGCCACCGCGCGGGAGATCGGACCGTCGTAGAAGAAGACGTCGATGGAGCGCGACGAAGGAAGTCGCACGCGATAGCCGCGGGTGGGATCGATCCGCCCTCCCGAGACGTCCCGCCAGCGTCCCTCCGCGCGCTTGAATCGCGAGGCCTGCGACGGCGCGAGAATCGTGTAGCGGATCCCCCGGGAGGCGAGGGCGTCGAGGGTGGGAATGTCGGCTGCGGTCTCGGCCAGCCACATCCCTTCCGGGAAGCGGCCGAAGCGGTGCTCGAAGTCGCGGATTCCCCAGAGCACCTGTGTCTGCTTGTCGCGGGCGTTGGCCAGCGGCATGATCATGTGGTTGTAGACCTGCGCGATCGCGGATCCGTGCCCGGAGAACCGCTGCCGGCTTTCCCAGTCCGCGGCCTGGATCGCGGAGTACACGGAGGGGCTCTTCTCCTCGAGCCAGGAGAGCAGCGTCGGGCCGAAATTGAAGCTGATCCGCGAATAGTTGTTCACGATCCGCGTGATCCGATCCCGGTCGTCCAGGATCCGCGAGGCTCCGTTGGGCGCGTAGCACTCGGCCGTGATCCGCTCATTCCAGTCGTGGTACGGATAGGCGGAGTCCTGGAGCTCCACCGCTTCCAGCCACGGGTTCTCCCGCGGCGGCTGGTAGAAGTGTCCGTGAATGCAGACGTAGCGTTCCATGCGCGCGTCGGAGCTCAGGGCTCGGCCACGTAGAGCAGGGCGGCGGGCCCCGGCAGGTCGATCGATTCGCTCGTTCCGGCGCCCTCCAGCCGGGGCGCGGCCACGCGGCCGGAACCCGCCCAGCGGATCTCGCCGGAATCGAGCAGCTTGCGCCAGCGGCCCCCGACGGCGGGACGGATCGAGGTGGCGCCCGGCCCGAAGGCCAGGAGAAGGAGAGCCGCGGAATCGGCGTGCCGGCGGACGACGGCGAGCGCGCGCTGCCGGTCGAACGCATGCGTCTGGACGCCGCCGCGGTCGAGGTTCGCCAGCGCGGGGACCTCGCGGCGCAGCCGAAGCAGCTCTCGCGTGAAATCCTGGAGGGCCCCGTGGCGGCCGTCGGCGGCCAGTCCCGGGTGGATCTTCGAAGCGGCGAACGTCGACTCCGCCTGGGGATCGGGCGGCGCCCCCTTCCAGCCGAAGGCGGCGAATTCCTCCTGGCGGCCACGCCGGACCGCTTCGACCAGTTGCGGATCGCCGTGGCTGACGAAGTAGAGGAAGGGCGCCGTCTCGCCGTATTCCTCCCCCATGAACAGGAGCGGCAGGTAGGGCGACAGCAGCACCGCCGCTGCGGCCACCTTCTGGCTCCCGAAATCCGTCAGCGTCGAAAGGCGCTCGCCCTTCATCCGGTTGCCGATCTGGTCGTGGTTCTGCGCGGAGACGACGAAACGCGCTCCCGGCACGCGTCCGTCGCGTTGCCGTGGCGGCGCCGGCGGAACGCGGAGTACCGGCCCCTGTAGACGAACGCCTGCTCGAAAGCCGCGGAGAGGTCTTCCATGGCGGCGAAGTCCTGGTAGTAGCCGTTGCGCTCGCCGGTCAGCAGAACGTGCAGGGAATGGTGGAAGTCGTCGCTCCACTGCGCGTCCATCGCGAATCCGCCCTCGGCCCGGCGCCGGACGAGGCGCGCGTCGTTCAGGTCGCTCTCGGCCACGACGTACACGGGCCGGCGCAGGCGCTCGGCTTCGGCATGAATCGCTTCGGTCAACTCGGCGAGGAAGGGCCGGGCGGAGTGGTCGCGGATGGCGTGCACCGCGTCGACACGCAGGGCGTCGAAGTGGTACTCGTCGATCCAGCGGCGCGCGTTCTCGAGGAAGAAGCGCCGGACCTCGTCGCTGTCGTACCCGTCGAAGTTGAGCGCGTCTCCCCAGGGCGTGCGGTAGCGGTCCGTGAAGTAGGGACCGAACTCCGGCAGGTAGTTCCCCTCCGGGCCGAGGTGGTTGTAGACGACGTCGAGCACCGCGGCGAGCCCCCGGGCGTGACAGGCGTCGACGAGGCGCTTGAGCCCCTCGGGCCCGCCGTAGGAGTTCTGGACGGCAAAGAGCCCGACGCCGTCGTAGCCCCAGTTGCGCGAGCCGGGAAACTGCGCGACCGGCATCAGCTCCACCGCGGTCACTCCCAGGTCGGCCAGGCGCGGCAGATGCGGGATCACCGCGTCGAAGGTCCCCTCGCGCGTGAAGGTGCCGACGTGCAGCTCGTAGAGAACGCAGCGCTCCAGGGGCGGGCCCTGCCAGCCGGCGTCCGTCCACGCAAAGGCCGGATCGACCACGGCGGAAGGCCCGTGCACTCCCTGCGGCTGGAACCGGGAGGCCGGATCGGGACGCGGCGGTCCGCCGTCGAGGCGGAGAGTGTAGAGCTGGCCCGGCGCGGCCGCGGACTCACCGTAGTGGTAGCCGCGTTCGCCGGGCTCGAGGTCGAGGCGTCTCGCCGAATCGCCCTCGAGCTCCACCTGCACCCGTTTCGCCCGCGGCGCCCACACCAGGAAGCCGCAATCGCCGCCCGGCCTCCAGGTGGCGCCGAGCGAAGCGTCCCTCATTCCGGCGCAATCTCCGCGGCGGATTCCTCGCCAGGGTCCGGGCGCAGGAAGATCGCCGCCAGAGGCGGCAGCGTCAGGTTGAGCGAGTGGGCCCGGCCATGCGACTGGATCGGCGCCGCCTCGACGCCGCCGAGATTGCCCTGGCCGCTGCCGCCGAATTCCCGGGCGTCGCCGTTCAGGACCTCCCTCCAGAATCCCGCGGTCGGGACCCCGACACGGTAGTTGTGGCGGGGCACGGGAGTGAAGTTGAAGATCGCGAGGACGACGTCGGCGGGGTCGCGGCCGTGCCGGAGGAAGCTCGCCACGCTGTGGTCGGCGTCGTTGGCGTCGATCCACTCGAAGCCCGCGGGATCGGTGTCCCGCTCGTGCATGGCTTTCTCTTCGCGGTAGAAGCGGTTCAGATCCTCGACCCAGCGCTGCACGCCGCGGTGGGGCGCGAGCTCCAGCAGGTGCCAGTCCAGGCTCCGGTCGTGCGACCACTCGCGCCCCTGGCCGAACTCGCCCCCCATGAAGAGGAGCTTCTTGCCCGGCTGCGCCGTCTGGTAGGCGAGCAGCAGCCGCAGGTTGGCGAACTTCTGCCAGTCGTCCCCGGGCATCTTCCCGAGCAGGGATCCCTTGCCGTGAACGACCTCGTCGTGCGACAGCGGCAGCACGAAGTTCTCCGTGAAGGCGTACATGGTCCGGAAGGTGAGGTTGCGGTGCTCCCACCGGCGGTAGATGGGGTCGGTCGCCATGTAGCGGAGCGTGTCGTGCATCCACCCCATGTCCCACTTCATCCCGAAGCCGAGGCCGCCGACGTAGGTGGGGCGCGACACCATGGGCCAGGCGGTGGACTCCTCGGCCACCGTCTGGACGTCGGGAAACGCCGCATAGACCTCTTCGTTCAGGCGCCGCAGGAAGGCGATCGCCTCCAGGTTCTCGCGGCCGCCGAACTTGTTGGGGATCCACTCGCCGGGCTCGCGCGAGTAGTCGAGGTAGAGCATCGAGGCCACCGCGTCCACCCGCAGCCCGTCGGCGTGGTAGCGGTCGAGCCAGAAGATCGCGGAGGAGAGCAGGAAGCTGCGCACCTCGTTGCGGCCGTAGTTGAAGATGCAGCTCTCCCAGTCCGGATGGAATCCCTGCCGCGGGTCCGCGTGCTCGAAGAGATGGGTGCCGTCGAAGTAGCCCAGGCCGTGCTCGTCGGAGGGGAAGTGCGAGGGGACCCAGTCGAGGATCACGCCGATGCCGCTCTGGTGCAGGGCGTCGATCAGGTACATCAGGTCCTGGGGCGTGCCATAGCGGGAGGTCGGGGCGAAGTAGCCGGTGGTCTGGTAGCCCCAGGAGCCGTAGAAGGGATGCTCCATGACCGGCAGCAACTCGACGTGGGTGAAGCCCATCCGACGGACGTAGTCGGCCAGCAGCGGCGCGGCCTCCCGGTAGGTCAGAAAGCGGTCGCCTTCGTCGGGGACGCGCCGCCAGGATCCCAGGTGCACCTCGTACACCGAGATCGGCGCCCCGAGCGCGTTGCGGGCGGCCCGGCTCTCCATCCACTCGGCGTCCTCCCAGTCGTAGTCGAGGTCCCACACGATCGAGGCGGTCCGCGGCGCCGGCTCGGCCCGGAAGGCGAAAGGATCGGTCTTGTCGGCGGCATAGTCGCCCGTGCGCGAGACGATGTAGTACTTGTAGGCCTCGCCGCGGCCGACGCCGGGAACGAAGCCTTCCCAGATGCCGGAGTTGGCGCGGGGCGACAGCGCCGCGGCATCCTTGCTCCAGCCGTTGAAGTCGCCCATCACGGCGACGCGCTCGCGTTGGGGGCCCAGACCGCGAAGGCAGTGCCCGCGACGCCGTCCACGGTTTCGGGATGCGCGCCCAGCTTCTCGTAGAGGCGCAGATGGCTGCCCTCGTTGAAGAGGTACAGGTCCTGGTCGGTCAGCAGGCTGGCTCCTGCGGCCGTTCCGGCAGCGGCGTCGACGGGCGCGGGCGCGGGCGTCCTGGCGCTCTGCGCCGGACGGCGGCGCGGGCGGCCGGCGGGGCCTTCGGTGGCGCCTTCGGGCTTTTCACTTTCTCTTCGTTCACTCTTCACCCCCTTTCGGCGATGTCCGGGCCGGCTCGAGAATCCGTTCGATCCCGTCGAGCGGAACCTGGATCCATTCCGGCCGGTTTTGCAGCTCGTATCCGATTTCGTAGAGCGCCTTTTCCAGCAGATACGTGTCGAGGAGGGTCGCGATCGCTCCGCGGTCCCGCGGCAGGAGCTGGGCGTCGGCCACCGTCTCCAGGTACGACCGCAGGAAGACGGCGCTGACCCAGCGGGTCCAGAAGCTCGCCCAGGGGAGCGGGCCTCGCGATCCTCGGGGCGGATGGGACCGGCCTCGGCATGCCCGAGCAGGACGGCGCTCGCGGCATAGTCGAGGGAGCGCAGCATTCCCGCGACGTCGACGAGGGCCGATCGCTTGAGCCGCCGCGCCGAGAGCGAGCGGGCCGGCTCGCCCTCGAAGTCGATGATGACGAAGTCCTTCCCGGTGAAGAGGACCTGCCCGAGGTGATAGTCCCCGTGGATCCGGATGCGCAGGGCGTCGATCTTGCTCGAGAGCAGGCCTGCCAGGCGGGAGGCGATGTCCGGTTCCCGGTCCAGGATCCGCTGCGCCTGCTCCCGGGCACCCGGGGCGAGCCGATGGAGTCCCTTGCGCAGCAGCTGCAGGTTGTACCCGGCGAGGCTGCGAATCGACTGGTAGATCGAGCGCTGATAGAGCGTCGAAAATGGCTCGGAGGCAAAGTCGGGCTCGTCGCCGTGCGATGCCAGCGCCAGGTGAAGCTCGGCCGTGCGGACCCCGAGCAGCTGCGCCGATTGCATGTAGCTGCCGATCAGCTCGGTGACGTGGGGCGGAGGGGGCTCCGCGGCCAGCTGCAGGGCGGTCTCCGAAGGGAGGGGGGCGACCGGCATTTCCTGCCGCTTTCCGAGCATCCGCTCGAAGTAGCGGCTGAGCGAATCGAGCGTGTAGCGCCAGGTGTCGCCATGATTGGGGACGAAGCCCTGGAGGATGGCGAGCGTCATCGGTTCCGCCTTCTCGCGGCGGAACTCGATGGCTCCGGCCACCGGCGGCACGTGCGGAAACCCCGCCTTCTCGGTCAGGAACCGTCCGACTTCGAGGTCCGGATTCGTCCCCTCCTCGGGATGTCGAATGAGCTTGGCGATGAAGCGGTCGGAGTAGACAGCGAGCTGTTGGTCTGCTCGGCCCGGAGCACGGAGTGGGCCAGCGGGCCGCCCTCGGGATGGATCCCGCGAAACGCGGGAGTGCGGGAAGCGAGATATTCGCCGCGGTCTCCCTTCCAGCGCCGGCGCCGCTCGATTCCCGAAAGCAGGGCCTCGGCGAAGGCGGGGTCGTGGACCCCGTCGAAGAGGATTCCCTCGCTTCCGCCGTGCCTGCGGCGACCACCGTTTGCGGCGTCTCCGGGGATCCGTCGGCCTTGGGTCCCGAGGCGAAAGAGAGAGGCAGGAGATAGGTTTCGGGATCGCCTTCCACGTATTCGACGCGGACGAGCGTCCATCCGGCCGCCCTCGCCGTCGAGGGGAACGGACTCGACGATCCGCGCGGCCTTGATCTTGCGGGCCTTGCCGCCGAACCAGCGCCTGCGGCGGAGGTAATCTGGAAGAGCCCCTTCCAGCTCGGCCCGCCCGCCCGGCCGGAGGACGGTGTTCCAGGACCCGGCGGCCGTCAGCTCGACGGTGACCGGCGCTCCGGATCTCGCGGCCTCGGGCCCGCGCTGGTTCTGCAGCTCGAACCAGAACACGTTGTGCGGTCCCATGGTCAGGGGGTAGAGCGGTGCGCCGATCGCGGGAAACTCGTTGCGCCCGAAGAGCTCGACGGGAACCATCCCGGCGAATGCGGACAGGTCGAGCTCCGCGTACTGCGTGAAGCGGGACAGGTTTGCCACGACCAGGATGGTTTCGTTGGCGTGGGCGCGGATGAAGGCCAGGACTTTCCGGTTGTCGGCCTGGAGGAACGTCAGCGTCCCGCGGCCGAAGGCCTGGAAGCGCTTGCGCAGGGCGATGACACGCTTGGTCCACCACAGCGGCGAGCTCGGGTTGTTCTGCTCGACCTCCACGTTGATCGCCTCGTAGTGATATTCCGGGTCCGTCACGATCGGGAGATAGAGCCGCTGGGCGGGCGCCCCAGGGAAAAGCCGGCGTTGCGGTCCCCGCTCCACTGCATGGGCGTGCGAACGCCGTTGCGGTCTCCCAGGTAGATGTTGTCGCCCATTCCGATTTCGTCGCCGTAGTAGAGGACCGGGGTGCCCGGCAGCGACATGAGGAGGGCCATCATGAGCTCGATCTTCCGGCGATCGTTGCCGAGCAGCGGCACGAGGCGCCGCCGGATCCCGACGTTGATGCGCATCTGC